>NZ_CP060828.1:0-1288750 GCF_014489635.1 Streptomyces roseirectus
TCCTCGGCGACGCGCAGTGCGAAGAGGGTTTTGCCGGTGCCGCAGGCTGAGACGACGTGTCCGCGGGTGTGTGGGCGGTGTAGGTGACGGACTGTGCTGGCGAGGCCCTTTTGCTGGTCTGTGCGCAAGGCCAGACGCCTGGTGTGTTCTGTGGTGGGGGTGCTGGCGGTCATCGCACGGTTCCTCGGTATATGTGAGGGGCTGGCTGGTGTTCATTCTCGCGTAGAGCGGGTTCGTTTACGGCAGGTCTGCGGGTCCTTGCCGGCTGGAGTTGGGACGTCGTGTCCGGAAATGCGGAAGGGCCCGGATCGTGTGGATCCGGGCCTCTTCGGTAGTGGTGGGGCAGGGGGTGAAACCCGCGGCGGGGTCCCTCGTCGTGCGTCGTTCCGGCGGGTGTCGGAGGCTGTTCTTGCGGTGCGGGGCTCTATGCGGCGAAGCCGATGTTGGTGACGTACTCGTACTGGCCCCACTGTGAGCCGAGGTCGGTGATCGTGTCCTGCCAGGCGGCGTCGAGGCTGTGGTGGTCGCCGGCTGCCCAGGAGCCGATGATGCGGTCCCAGCGGCGTACGTTCATCGTCCGGTGTTCCACCACGCGCTGCAGTGGCTGGGGTACCTGGGACTGGTTGAGCGGGTGGATCTCGACCCGGGTGCCGCGGCCGTCGCGGTTGAGGCGTTTGAGGAGGTGGCGGGCGACGTTGTGGCGGCGCACCGTGCGGTATGCCTGGTCGATGCGTTCCAGGTTGGCTTTGGAGGGGTGGCGTTTATCCTCCAGCCATGCTTTCAGTGTCCGGCGGGTCACGGTGAGTCCGGCGTCCTGTGCGGCTTTCAGGGTCTGGGCCGACTTCGTCAGGTAGTGCAGGCGTGCCATCCAGCCGCGTTTGGCGGTCACGGGAGTGGCGATACCACCCGCGAGTTCGTCGAGTTTACGGGCGACGGCGTCGCTGCCCTTGATGCCCTGGGCGCCGAATCTTCCGAAGTCGATGTTCTTCTGCGGCACTACTCCTCCTCTCCGGTGTGCGTGCCGGTGTCGGTTCCGGCGGTGTAGGTGTCCTTGACCTTGACCTCGGTAACGGCTCGGCCTTCGGCGAAGACACGGCGCCAGTCACCGATGACGTGGAGTTCGTCGGTGCCCATGGCCTTGACGACGGTCAGGCCCTCGTCATGGGCCTTGAGCGCCTTGAGCCAGAGGTTCGCGAAGGCCTGGCTGCGGATCAGGTGCATCCAGTCCGGGCGGTAGAGCTCCCGGTTGTAGTGGGACTCCCCCATGGTGGAGACGAACTTGGAGTACATCGCCTTCACGTACTCCAGCGTCACCGTATCGCTCTGCTCGATCGCGGTGTCGCGGGCGTCCTTCAGGGCGATGCGGAACTTTTCCAGCAGGTTCTCCGTGGCCCCGGAGGTGTACGACTCGTGGATCTGCGGGGGTGCGCACAGTTGGTGGTTGGGGCCGGACAGGCGTAGCAGGAGGCGGAGTGTGGGTTCGGTGACCCACAGGGGGCCGGGTTCGTCCCGTTGGCCGAGTGGGTTGGGAAGTACCGCTTCGTGTTCCCATTCGGGTGGGGTGATCAGGTGGACTCCGGAGCGGCGGCGGTCGTGGGTGGGGCTGGTGGAGTGTTCGAGCCGGCCCAGGGGGAGGTGTGTTTTGAGGGCGGAGAGGTAGGCGCCGTTGATGTCGAGTGCGGTCACCTGGTGGTGGCCGGGCGGGAGGTTGTGACGGGTCCATTTGGGGCGGGCTTCCCAGATCTGGTCGGCGCCGCGTGCGGTCTGTTTTTTGAGGATGTCGGGGATCCAGGGGTGGGCGATCACGTCGTAGCGGGCGCCCTTGCGGGTCTCGTCCAGCAGGCGCATCGCGTCCGGGATGGCCCGTTTCACCAGTGCTGCGGTGGCTGCGTCGGCGTCGCCCTGGTGTTCGGCGAGCGTGTTGTGCACGGCCTCGTGGATCAGGCCGGCCGGGCCGGACGGTTCCTGGAATGTGTGGCGGGCCGGGCCCTTGGAACGCCCTGTCGCACGCGCTGTGCGTAGCGGGGCTTTCGGGGTTGGCGCAGTGGGCTGTCCGGCCGGCGGGGCAGGTGCGGCAGCGGAGGCTTCGGCTGTGGTGGGCTGGCAGTCGGCCGGGGTCAGGTGCTGAGCGAACCCTGCCACGCGTTGTCCGGCCGGACAGCCGCACAGCACACATGGCTCGGGGACGGAAAGCAGTTCCACGTCATCCCCCTCGCCGTCCCCGTGCTCGTGCTGGCCCGGGACCGGGCCCAAGGACGGGGCTTGAGCCGGGGAGGGGGACGAGACCGGGGAGGGGGTGGCGGTCACGGCTGTGCCTGATGCGAGGGGCTGCTCCGTAACCGGGGCCACTGTGGTCTCGGTGGCGGTGGCGGCGAGTTTGGCGTTCAGTCCGTCCAGCAAGTACGCGTATCTGGTGCGGATCTCGCCGGCCGGCTCCCGGCCGTTCTCCCAGCCGCTGAGGGTGGACGGGCTCACGCCGAGCGCGCGTGCCACCTGCGCCCTGGACAACCGGGCCCGCTCCCGCAACCCACGCCGCACGTGACAGGGCGGGAGTTCGGCCTGGGGGCCGACGGCATCGAGCAGCGAGTCGATCGCGTCGAAGTCACTCACCGGCCCGTCCCCCTCGCCGCGGTCCGCACGGTACGGCGCCGGCCGGCGGGCAGCGCCTCGCACGCCCGGGTCGGACCCGCCAGCAAGTCCAGCGCACCGATGCCGTAATGCTCGGCCAGGACATCGACGTCACGCAGGCTCCAGGAGACGGCGCCCGACTGTCGGCGCGACACCTGCGTCTGCGTCAGCCCCAGCACCCCCGCGACCGACCGCTGCGACTCCCCCGTCACCTGCATCAACACGGCCACCGTCAACCGCAACGACTCCTCCAAACACAAACCCATACCACCACCCTACCCGAATCCATGCAATTACCGCATCTACATAAGCATTTAACCATCAGTAATGCATAAAAGCTTTCACTGGTGCAGTACGCCAGCCCGGACGGCGGCACGGCCGCAACGAGCCGGGGGTGGCCGGCCAGGGCGCCCGTCCACCCTGAAGGGCCGTACGTGGGGCGGTTGTCGGGCGTGCGGTTTGAGAAGTCGCTGCGAGTGGTGGTCGATTTGGTGGTTTTCCGGGCTTCCGGGCAGGAGTTGACCACCGCCGGGACGTATGTGGAGATGGCGGCGCGTCTTGTGCGCGGCCGGGTGAAGCGGTGGCGGGGAGCCGTGGGCGGGCTCGTCGCTCCGCTCCCCCGGCCGGTGGGGGGTCAGTTGCCGCGGCGGACGCGGGCCGCTCTGCGGGCTTCCGCGAGTTTGGCGGCCTCGTTGGATTTGCGGGACGACGGGCGGGGGGTCTTGGTGGTGCCGAGGCCGCGGAAGGGGGTGTTGTGGTTCTTGGGCGGGGTGCCGTCGAGGGGTTTGCCGGTGGGGGGCTTCGCGCCGGTGATGCGGGTGAGGGCCGCCTCGCCGGAGCGGATCTTGGTGACGGTGGGGGTGATGCCGGCGTCCGTCATGACCTGGGTGGCCTCGCGGCGCTGGGCGGACAGGGCGAGGGTGACGGTGGTGCCGGAGCGGCCGGCGCGGGCTGTGCGGCCGGCGCGGTGGAGGTAGTCCTTGGGGTCGGTGGCGGGGTCGACGTTGACGATCAGGTCGAGGTCGTCGATGTGCAGGCCGCGGGCGGCGACGTTCGTCGCGACCAGGGCGGTGATCTCGCCGGTCCTGAACTGGGCCAGGGTACGGGTGCGTTGGGGCTGGGAGCGGCCGCTGTGCAGCGCGGCGGCGGCGACGCCGCTCGCCCGCAGGTGGCGGGTGAGGAGGTCGACGCCGTGTTTGGTGTCGAGGAACAGCAGGACGCGGCCGTCGCGGGCGGCGATCTCCGTCGTCACGGCGTAGCGGTCGGGGCCGTGGACGATCAGGAGGTGGTGTTCGATCGTGGCGCTCTCGCCGGCGGGCGGGTCCACGGAGTGGACGGCGGGGTCGCGCAGGTAGTCCTGGACGAGCTGGTCGACGTCGCGGTCGAGGGTGGCGGAGAACAGCATGCGCTGTCCGTCGGGGCGCACCTGGTCCAGGATCTCGGTGACCTGCGGCAGGAAGCCGAGGTCGCACATCTGGTCGGCCTCGTCGAGGACCGTGATGCGGACTTGTCCCAGGCGGCAGCCCTTGCGTTCGATCAGGTCGTGGAGGCGGCCGGGGGTGGCGACGACGACCTCGGCACCCTCGCGCAGTGCGGCGGCCTGCCGTCCGACCGACATCCCGCCCACCACGGTCGCCAGGCGCAGTCCCAGGGCCTGCGCGTACGGGGTCAGGGCCTCGCCGACCTGCTGCGCGAGCTCTCTGGTCGGCACCAGGACGAGCGCCAGTGGTTCCTTGGGCTGGGCGCGGCGTCCCGCCGTCCGTGCGAGCATGCCGAGGCCGAAGGCGAGGGTCTTGCCGGAGCCGGTGCGGCCGCGGCCGAGGACGTCGCGGCCCGCGAGGGCGTTCGGCAGCGCGGCGGCCTGGACGGGGAATGGTGTCGTGATGCCCTGCTCGTCCAGGACGCGCAGGATCCCGGCGGGGACCCCCAGGTCCGCGAAGGACACCGCCGGTCGTGCTGACGCGTTCACTGAGAGCCTTCCTTCGAGGAGACCGAACCGAGGAAGGCGCGGCGGGAACCCGGCGACGCTAGCACGGGACGCCGGGGGCCTGCCTGTCAGCCGCGTACGTGCAGGCCGAAGCCGGTGCGGCCGGCGGGCTCCAGGCCGTCCTTGAGATGCAGGGAGGGGATCTCGTAGTCGCCGAAGTTCTGCGGGCGGAAGGGGATGGGGTCGGTCGAGTCCAGGGCCAGCAGGCGCTGTCGCCATGCCTTGGCGACGTCCGGGTAGTCCTCGTCGGTGAGGCGGTCGGTGCCGTGGACGACGAACGGCGGCAGGATCTCGAAGCCGGGGTAGAAGAGGATGCCGTGGTGGATCGGGAAGAGCAGGTCGTCGAGGGGGCCGTTGATGCCGCGGGCCGCGTAGTGCGCCTGAGGGCCGCCGACGGTCACCGACAGCAGGGCCCGGCGGCCGGCGAGGGTGCCCTCGCCGTAGCGCTCGCCGTAGCGGACGTCGCTGTGCTCGCCCACGCCGTACGCGAAGCGGTAGGTGAAGACGCGGTCCACCCAGCCCTTGAGGATCGCGGGCATCGTGTACCACCACAGCGGGAACTGGAGGATCACCGTGTCCGCCCACAGCAGTTTCTCCTGTTCCGCGAGGACGTCCGGGGTGAGCGTCCCGGTCTCGAAGGCGCGGCCCGAGTCGGCCGCGACCTTCAGGCGGGGGGATGCGGCGGGGCCGTAGTCGTCGGCGTCCACGGTCGCCTTCCACTTCATCGCGTACAGGTCGCTGACCTGTACCTCGTGGCCGGCGGACTCCAGGGTGGTCACGGCGAGGTCCTTCAGGGAGCTGTTGAGGGACGCCGGTTCGGGGTGGGCGTGGACGATCAGGGTCTTCACGGGAACTCCTTCGGATCGGGTGCCTTCGATCCTGGGGGTTTCGGCGCGCGGTGTTCAGGGGCCGCGTTTCCGTAGGCCCGGACTTCCTGGTACCGGCAGGGCCACCCTCGCGGGCGCGGGCCGCGTGATACTGGCGGGCATGGACGATCTCGCGGGCTTTCTGCGGACCCGGCGTTCCCGGGTCGATCCGGCGGCCGTCGGTGTCCCCGTCGACAGCAGGCGCCGGGTCGCGGGGCTGCGCCGGGAGGAGGTCGCGCACCTGTCCGGGGTCAGCGTCGACTACTACGTGCGTCTGGAGCAGGGGCGGGCCACGCAGCCGTCGGAGCAGGTTCTCGACGCGCTCGCGCGGGTTCTCGGGCTCGACGAGATCGAGCGCGGGCATCTTCACCGGCTGGCGCGGCAGCCCCGGCGGCGGGCGAAGGCGCCGGGCGGGCGTCTGCGGCCGGAGCTTCTGCGCGTCCTCGATCTCATTCCCGACGCCCCCGCGCTGATCACGGACCACCGGCTCGACGTGCTCGCCGGGAACCGGCTCGCCGAGTTGCTGTACGGGCGGGCGCTGCCGGGGCTGAACACCGCCCGGCATCTGTTCCTGGAGGAGGCCGAGCGGGGGCTGTACGCGGACTGGGAGACCTGCACCCTCGATGTCGTCGGGCTGCTGCGGCTGGCCGCCGGGCGGTATCCCGACGATCCCCGGCTGGCCTCCCTCATCGGTGAACTGGCCATGGGCAGTGAGCGGTTCCGGCGGTTGTGGGCGCGGGCGGACGTCCGGGCGCGTACTCATGGGCGCAAGGTCTACCGGCATCCCCTCGTGGGGGTGCTGGAGTTGCACCAGGAGAGTTTTTCGCTGTCCGACGAGTCCGGGCGCGATCTGCTCGTGATGTCCGCCGCGCCCGGTAGTTCTGCCGAGGACGGGTTGCGGTTGTTGGCGGGGGTGGGGGCGGGGGAGGCCGGGGCGCGGACGGTGGCGGAGGCGGAGGCTGGGGGGCGGGAGTAGGCGCGGACGGCGGGACTGTGGCCGGGGGTGGGAGCAGGCGCTGACCGCGGTCCGGCCGCCGGCGGTGGTTCGGTGGCCGGATCTGTGCGTCGTATCGGTCGTGTCAGCCCACGGTTGTCCGCGGTCCTGCCGCCGGGGT
Source organism: Streptomyces roseirectus (assembly GCF_014489635.1). Lineage (NCBI taxonomy): Bacteria > Bacillati > Actinomycetota > Actinomycetes > Kitasatosporales > Streptomycetaceae > Streptomyces > Streptomyces roseirectus. Next base: position 6,597 of record NZ_CP060828.1, read on the forward strand.
GCGTCCTGCGAAGGCCGCCTCGACTTCCGCCTTCTCCCTGGTGTCCGGGTACGGGTTCACGCAGGCGGTGCCCGCGCTGGAGCCGGACATCAGGCTGGAGCAGGGGCCCGGTTTGCGGTCGGGCAGGCCCAGGATGTGGCCGAGTTCGTGTGCGGAGATGCGGATCGTGTCGTAGCCCTGGTCGACGGCCTGGCGGCCGATGTAGACGGTGCCGTTGCCCAGGGTGGTGCGTGCGGCGCGTGGCCAGCCGTTGTCCGCGAGCACGCGGATGTTCGCGCGCCGGCCTGCGGTGGCCGGGCGCAGTTCGACGGCGTCGACGCTCTCGTTCCAGATCGCGGCGCTTCGGTCGACGGCGCTTCTGAACTCGGCGCTGGAACCGGCGTCGTAGGTGAGGACGACGGTGGCGGTCGGTGTGGTGGGGGCGGCTGTGGCCTGGCCGGCGGTGAGGGACAGGGTGGCCAGCAGGGCGGCGGTCAGGGGGCCGGTGAGCGTGCGCGTGTGCATGTGTTGCCTCTTCACCTGTGGGGGCGGTGGTGGTGGGTGGTCATGCTCACGACATTGTGTGGTCCGCCGGCCGCCGGTGGCGCGCGTGAACCCGCCAAATCGCGGTCGGGCGCGCTGGCGTGTCAGCCGAGGCCGGGGTTCCCCTCGGCGAGGAAGTCTGCGCTCTGGACGTACTCCATGGCCCTCGTGAACTCCGGGTCGTGCAAGCGGTGTTCCATCTCCTCCGGGGTCAGGTCCTCCACGCGGGTCTGGATCCAGTACAGGTTGCCCAGCGGGTCGCGGACCCGTCCGATCCGGTCGCCGAAGAACAGGTGGGTGACCTCGGTGACCGAGGTGCCGCCGGCCTCGACCGCCCGGCGGTGCACGGCGTCGGCGTCCTCGACGTACAGGCGCAGGAAACCGGGGGTCGGCGGCCACTCCGGGCGGGCGTCGAACATCATCACCACCGAGTCGCCGATCCGCACCTCCGCGTGCGCGACGCTCCCGTCGTCGCCTTCGAGGCAGGAGAGTTCCTGCGCGTCGAAGGCCCTCTTCAGGTAGTCGATGAGCTGGACCGTGTCGCGCGAGATGATCCACGGTGTCACCGTGCTGTAGCCCTCGGGGACCGGCTTGACGGACATCTGGGTGCCTCCTGGGGTGCGGGTGCTTCGGGTTGTGCCGACGCTAACGCCCGTCTAGGTCAGGGGCGGTCCTAGATGCGCGCGTCCTGGCGACCGGCCGGTGTCACGGCGGGAGCACGCGCTCCGGGCGGTCGTTCCTGGGCGTGCTCATGGATGTTGACGGGGTCTGCGGGTGGCGGCTGATGACCGGCTGCGTGGCCTGCGCCGAACCTCCCGCGACCGTCCCCGGCACGGTCTCCTGTCGGAGGCAAGAGGACGAGCGCGGCCACCTGTTCCGGCTGGCCGGGCTCGTGTCGCCGGGTCCGCGGACGGTGCCGGCGTTCATCTCCCCGAGTGTCCAGCGGCTGCTGGACCGGCTGACGGGGACGCCCGTCGCGGTCTTCGACGCGTCCTGGAGTCTCCTCGTGGCCAACGCGCCGTACACGGCCCTGATGGGGGACGTCCCCGGCCGGCGCGGCCATGAGCGCAACGCCGTGTGGCGGCACTTCCCCGGTCCGGGCACCCGGGCCCGTCACACGCCCGCGTCGCTGCGTGCCTTCGAGGCCACGCTGGTCGCCGATCTGCGTGCGGCGGCCGGTCGTTACCCGGCGGACCGGCGGTTGCAGCGGTTCGTCGCGGAACGGCGCGCGCAGTGGTCGGTTCGCCGCGCTGTGGGATGCCGGTGCCGTCGGCCGTCACGAGGCCGCGCGCAAGATCATCGACCATCCGCGTGTGGGGCCTCTGGCCCTGGACCGCGACGTGCTCGCCGTGGCGGGCAGCGACCTGCGGATCATGGTCTACACGGCTGAAGCCGGCACCGAGGATGCGCAACGGCTCGCCCTGTTGAGCGTGGTCGGCAACCAGACGCTCGCCGGTCCTGCCACCTGAACTGCCCGCCGCCCGGCTGCCGATACGAAGTGGTGGGGAAGCCGGGGCGGCGTCTTGTGCTCGGTGGGAGGAAGCCGTGACGTCGGCTGGGGTCAGTCCGGCGGCGGCTGTGTGGTCGAGGGGGCGGGTTCGAGGATGAAGAGGGGGATCACGCGGTCGGTTTTTTCCTGGTACTCGGCGTAGGCCGGGTATGCGGCGACCGCTCGCCGCCACCACTGGGCCCTTTCGTCGCCGGTGATCTCGCGGGCGACCATGCTTCGGCGCTCGGGGCCGTCCTGGAGGTCCACCACGGGCTCGGCTCTGAGGTTGAAGTACCAGTCCGGGTGGGTGGGGAAGCCGGCCTTGGAGGCCACCGCCGCGTACCGGCCCTCGTGCTCCACGCGCATCAGCGGGATCTTGCGGATCCGGCCGCTTCTCGCGCCGCGCATCGTGACGATGACGACGGGCAGGCCCGTGTCCCAGAGCGTGGTGCCCTGGGTGCCTCCCGAACTCTCGTACAGCTCGACCTGTTCACGAATCCACTGCGCCGGACTCGGGTCGTACTCGCCCTCAAGAGGCATCGTCTTCACCCCATGCCGTGTACGGATCACACCGGGACGGTCCCGTCCCAGCGTCGCACGAAGCGGGGACCGGCGTCGGCGAGCCGTCTTCATGAGGGCGGGGTCGGGGCAGAACCGGGGCTGGGGGCGTCGGGGAGGCGGTGGTCTGTGGCGGGGGCGTCGAGCCGGACGGCAGCAGCCGGGCCGACGTCGTCCTGATGAACGTCCGTACGGCCGGGGCGGGTTCGCCGTCACCCGTGCCGTGTCTCTCGCGGGTGACGGCGTTCGGGCCGGACGGCGTGCAGGTCTCGCGGCGCTGTGGGCTGAGGCCGGCGGGGTGGAGGCCGATGCTCCTGCGGTCCCGTTCGGACGGTCGCGGGCGGGGAGGCGGTGCTGTCGCCCGGGGCGGCCCGGGGTGTTCGTCGGACGCTGCCGGGCGTCGCCGAGGTCACCGCCCCTGAGCCGTGCGCCCTCACCGCGCGGGAGCGCCGGGTGCTCGTCCTCGTCTCTGCCGGGCTCACCGACGGCGGCATCGCCGGGCGGCTGTGGGTCTCCCCATCCGCCTCGAAGACCCATGCCCCCCCTGTTCACCGCGTCATGGCCGGACTCGGCGCCCACGGCCTCGTCCGCTCGGCGCCGGTGTCCGGCCCGTCCGGATGCTCAGCTCGTCCCGAAGCCCGCCAGTGTCGTCCTGATCTCCGTGATGACCTGGGCGGCTTGGCCGACGAGGTAGAAGTGGCCGCCGGGGTAGACGTGCATGCGGAATTCGCCGGAGGTGTGGTCGGCCCATGACTGGACGGCGTCGAGGGGGGCTTTGGGGTCGGTGTCGCCGGTGAGGGCGGTGACCGGGGTTTTGATGTGGTGGTAGCGGTCGGGGCGGTACAGCTCGGCGGCGCGGTAGTCGTTGCGGAGGGCGGGGAGGATCATCTGGAGCATTTCCTCGTCGCCGAGGAGGCGGCTGTCGGTGCCGGCGAGGCGTTTCATCTCGGCGAGGAGGGCCTGGTCGCCGCGGGTGTGGATGTTCTCCTCGCCGGCGAAGCGGGAGGGGGCGCGGCGGCCGGAGGCGAAGAGCATGAGCGGCGGGGCGCCGGCCTCTTCGAGGCGGGCGGTCAGTTCGAAGGCGAGGGAGGCGCCCATGCTGTGGCCGAACAGGGCGAGGGGGCGGTTCGCGCCGGCGTCGGCGAGGAGGACCGGCAGGAGCAGGTCGGCCAGTTCGGGGAGGTTGTCGACGAACGGCTCCTGGCGGCGGTCCTGGCGGCCGGGGTACTGCACGGCCAGCACCTCGACGTCGGGCGCGAGGGCCTGCGATACGGGGTGGTAGAAGGAGGCGGAGCCGCCCGCGTGCGGCAGGCACAGGAGCCGTACGGCGCCCTCGGCGGCCGGGTGGTAGCGGCGTATCCACAGGCTGGGGTCCATCGGTGTCTCCGGTGCGCTCGGAACGGGTGTGCTGCGTGGGGACGTTAACAAGAACTCGGCGCGGTGCTCCCCCTGATCCCACCCCTACTCACTGCCCGGGGCAGGTCAGGGGTGTCCGAGGAAGCCGTGCGCGCCCTATCTCTTTCGTGAGCCCTCGTCATACCGCGGGGCCACCTCAGCCCGCCGGCTCTCCGACCCTCCGGGAGTTCTCTGTGACGGACGAAGCGCAGCTCGTCGACTACATCCGCCGTCTGACCGGTGATCTCCGCAAGACGCACCGCCGGGTGAAACAGCTGGAGGACGCCGGCAGCGAGCCGCTGGCGATCGTCGGTATCGGCTGCCGTTTCCCGGGCGGTGTGAGCGGCCCCGACGAGCTGTGGCGGCTGGTGGACGAGGGCCGGGACGCGGTCGGTCCGATGCCGTCGGGACGCGGCTGGGACTTCGATGCCCTGTTCGCGGCGGACCCGGATGCGCCCGGCACGAGTCATGCCCGCGAGGGTGCGTTCCTGCACGACGCGGACGCGTTCGACGCGTCGTTCTTCGGGATCTCCCCGCGCGAGGCGCTGGCCATGGACCCGCAGCAGCGCCTCCTCCTGGAGACCGCGTGGGAGGCCCTGGAGCACGCGGGCATCGCCCCGGACTCGCTGGCCGGCAGCCGGACCGGGGTGTACGCGGGGCTGATGTACCACGACTACGCGGGTGAGCTGTCGACGATGCCGGACGAGGTGCGGGGTTTCCTGAGCACCGGGGTCGCGGGCAGTGTCGTCTCGGGCCGGGTCGCGTACGCGTTCGGTTTCGAGGGTCCGGCGCTGACGGTCGACACGGCGTGTTCGTCGTCGCTGGTGACGGTGCATCTGGCGGGGCGCGCGCTGCGGGCCGGTGAGTGCGATCTGGCGCTGGCGGGCGGGGTGACGGTGATGTCGACGCCGTCGACGTTCGTCGAGAACTCCCGGCAGGGCGGGCTCGCGGCGGACGGGCGGTGCAAGTCGTTCGCGGACGCCGCCGACGGGACCGGCTGGGGTGAGGGTGCGGCGCTGCTGGTGCTTGAGCGGCTGTCGGACGCCCGGCGCAACGGGCACCGGGTCCTGGCGGTCGTCCGGGGCAGCGCGGTCAACCAGGACGGCGCCTCGAACGGGCTGACGGCGCCGAACGGGCCGTCCCAGCAGCGGGTGATCCGGGCGGCGCTGGAGGACGCGCGGCTGACGGCGGCCGATGTGGACGCGGTGGAGGCGCACGGGACGGGGACGACGCTGGGGGACCCGATCGAGGCGCAGGCGCTGCTGACGACGTACGGGAGGGAGCGGCCGGACGGGCAGCCGCTGTGGCTGGGGTCGGTGAAGTCGAACCTGGCGCACACGCAGGCCGCCGCCGGGGCCGCCGGGATCATCAAGATGGTGATGGCGATCCGGCACGGCCGACTGCCGCGCACGCTGCACGTGGACGCGCCGAGCACGAAGGTCGAGTGGGGTGCCGGGCGGGTGGAACTCCTCGCCGAGGCCCGCGACTGGCCGGACCTGGACCGGCCGCGCCGTGCCGCCGTCTCGTCGTTCGGGGTGAGCGGCACCAACGCGCACGTGATCCTGGAGCAGGCGCCCGACCCTCAGGAGCCGGACGCGCCGGAGGTGCCCGCGCTGCCGGTGCTGCCGGTGCTGCTGTCGGCCCGTGACCCGCGGGCGCTGAAGGCGCAGGCGTCGGCGCTGCGCGACCACCTGGGCGACGCCGCCGGGGTGTCCCTGCTCGATGTCGCGCACTCCACCGCCGTCACCCGGGCCGCCCTGGAGGAGCGGGCGGCCGTCGTCGTGGACTCCCCCGGCGCCCTGCTGGCCGCCCTCGACGCGCTCGCGGCCGGGGAGCCCGCGCCGGGTGTCGTCACCGGGCACGCCGAGGAGCGGGCGCTCGCCGTCCTGTTCACCGGGCAGGGCGCCCAACGTGCCGGGATGGGGCGGGAGTTGTACGAGGCGTTCCCGGGGTTCGCGTCCGCGCTGGACGAGGTGTGCGCCCACTTGGACCCTCTTCTGGGGTGCTCGTTGAAGGAGTTGATGTTCGCCGAGGCGGGCAGCGCACAGGCGGCGCTGCTCGACGAGACGCGGTACACGCAGGCCGCGACGTTCGCCCTGGAGGTCGCGCTGTACCGGCTGGTGGCCGGCTGGGGTGTCGTGCCGCGGCAGGTGGCCGGGCATTCGATCGGGGAGCTGACGGCCGCGCACGTCTCGGGGATGCTGTCGCTGGAGGACGCCGCCCGGCTGGTGGCCGCGCGCGGGACGTTGATGCAGGCGCTGCCCGAGGGCGGGGCGATGGTCGCGCTGGAGGCCGGTGAGGAGGAGGTCGCGCCGCTGCTGGCGGGGCAGGAGGACACGGTCGCGCTCGCGGCCGTCAACGGTGAGCGGTCCGTGGTGGCGTCGGGGACGGCGGCCGGCGTCGAGGCGATCGCCGAGCACTTCGCGGGGATCGGGCGGCGCACCCGGCGGCTGCGGGTGTCGCACGCCTTCCACTCACCGCTCATGGAACCGATGCTGGAGGAGTTCGAGGCCGTCGTGCGCGGACTGGAGTTCCGGCCGCCGTCGATCCCGGTCGTCTCCAGTGTGACCGGCACCCTCCAGGAGCCCGCGCAGTGGGCCGACCCCGGCTACTGGGCGCGGCAGGTGCGGGACACGGTCCGCTTCCACGACGTGCTGCGCACGCTGCGCGAGGCGGGGACGACGGCCCAGTTCGAGCTGGGCCCGGACGCCGCGCTGACCGCGCTGACGGAGGCCGGCGAGATCCTGAGCGTCGCCGCCCAGCGCCGGGATCAGCCCGAAGTGCGGTCCCTGGTGGGCGCGTTGGCCGCGCTGCACACCGGCGGCGCTGTCGTCGACTGGGCCGCGTTCCATGCCGGCCGGGGGGCGAAGACGGTCGCGCTGCCGACGTACGCCTTCCAGCGGCGCGGCTACTGGCTGCGGCCGAAGCCCGGCGCGGGGGGCGGTGGGGCGGGGCTCGTGGCGGCCGGGCATCCGCTGCTGGCCGGGGCGACGACGGTCGCCGGGACCGGGCTGCACCTGCTCACCGGGCGCCTCGGCCTGGACACGCACCCGTGGCTCGCGGACCACGCCGTCGGCGGGACCGTCCTCGTCCCGGGCACCGCGTTCGTCGACCTGGCCCTGCACGCGGCCCGGCTCGCGGCGGCCGGCGCGAGCGCGCTCACGGTCGGTGAACTCGTCCTGCACGCGCCCCTGGTGCTGCCCCACGCGGGCGCGGTCCGCGTCCAGGCCGTCCTGGAGGCCCCCGACGCCGACGGTGTCCGCGCCTTCACGGTCGCCTCGCAGCCGGAGCACGCCGACGACGACACCTGGACCGTCCACGCGGAGGGCACGCTCGGCGCCGGACCGGCCGCTCCCCCGCTCCCGTTGGACACGCAGTGGCCGCCCGCCGGGGCGGGCGCGCTGCCCGTCGAGAGCCTGTACGACGACCTCGCGGCCGGCGGTTTCGCGTACGGCCCGGTGTTCCAGGGGGTGCGGCGGGCCTGGCGGCTCGGTGACGACGTGTACGCGGAGGTGGCGCTGCCCGAGGCCGCGTCGGGTGACGCGGGCGCCTTCGCGCTGCACCCGGCGCTGTTCGACGCGGCCCTGCACGCGGCCGTCCACGCGGGCGGCGCGCTCACCGGGGGCGGCGAGGGCGGGCGGCTGCCGTTCGTGTGGGACGGGGTCACGCTGCACGCGACCGGCGCGAGCGCGCTGCGGGTGCGGATCACGCCGACCGGGGCGGACACGCTCGCGCTGACGCTGACGGATCCGTCCGGGAGTCCGGTGGCGACCGTCGGCTCGCTGACCGTGCGGGCGGCTCCGGCGTCCCTCGTCCCGGCGCCGGCCGCCGTGGAGGGGCTGCACGTGCCGGGGTGGGAGGAGCTGGCGCCGCCGTCGGAGCCCGCCGTCCCGGACGAGCGGTGGGCGAGGGGCGACGGGCCCGCGCTGCCGGCGTCCGACGCGGAGGCCGTGCTCGTCGACCTCACCACGGCCGGCGACGACGCCGAGGCCGTGCACCGGGCCACCGGGGACGCGCTCTCTCTTGTGCGGGAGTGGATCGGGGCCGGGCACGAGAAGCAGTTGGTGGTGCTGGTGCGCGGGGCGGTGCGGGTCGCCGAGGACGAGCCGGCGCCGGACCTGGCCGCCGCCGCCGTGTGGGGGCTGCTCGGGTCGGCCGCGCACGAGAACCCGGGGCGGATCACCGTGCTGGACTGGGACGGTGACGACGCGTCGGCCGCCGTGGTGTCCCGGGCCGCCGCGCTCCCCGAACCCCGGCTCGCGCTGCGCGCCGGCACCGTGTACGCGCCCCGGCTGACGCCGCTCGCGGCGCATCCGGCGCTGCTGCCGCCCGTGGACGGGCCGTGGGTGCTGGACCGGACCGGGGAGAGCGGGACCATCGACGACCTGTCGCTCGCCCCGGCCGCCGAGGACGTCGGCGCGCCGCTCGCGCCGGGCATGGTCCGCGTCGAGGTGCGGGCCGCCGGGGTCAACTTCCGTGACGTCGTCGTCGCCCTCGGGATGGTGCCGGGGCTGCGCGGCCTCGGCGGTGAACTCGCCGGTGTCGTACGGGAGGTGGGGCCTGACGTGCCCGGCCTCAGGCCCGGTGACCGGGTGGTGGGGCTCGCGCCGCGCGCGTTCGGGCCGGTCGCCGTCACCGACCACCGGTGGCTCGCGCCGATGCCGGACGGCTGGACGTGGGCGCAGGCGGCGGCCGTGCCGGTCGCGTATCTGACCGCCTACTACGGCCTCGTGGACCTCGCCGGCGTACGGCCGGGGCAGAAGGTCCTCGTCCACGCGGGCGCGGGCGGCGTCGGGACGGCCGCCGTGCAGCTGGCCCGGCACCTGGGCGCCGAGGTGTTCGCGACGGCCAGCTCCGGCAAGCGGGACGTGCTGCGGGCGGCCGGCCTCGACGACGCCCACACGGCCGACTCCCGCACCCTGGACTTCGGCGAGCACTTCCTCGCCACGACCGGCGGGGCCGGCCTCGACGTCGTCCTGGACTGCCTGGCCGGGGAGTTCGTCGACGCGGGGCTGCGGCTGCTGCCGCGCGGCGGGCGGTTCCTGGAGATGGGCAAGACCGACATCCGGGACCCGCGGGCGGTGGCCGCCGCGCATCCGGGGGTCGACTACCAGGCGTACGACCTCAACGAGGCGCCGCCTGAGCGGATGGCCGAGATGCTGGGCGCGGTGCTCGGGCTGTTCGCCGAGGGCGCGCTGACGCCGCCGCCGGTCACCACCTGGGACGTGCGGCGGGCGCGGGACGCGTTCCGGGCGCTCAGCCAGGCGAAGCTGGTCGGCAAGGCCGTCCTGACGCTGCCCGCCGCGCCCGACCCCGACGGCACGTTCGTGGTGACCGGCGCGAGCGGCAACCTCGGCGGGCTGCTCGCCCGGCACCTGGTGGAGCGGCACGGCGCCCGGCGTCTGCTGCTGCTCGGGCGGCGCGGCCCCGACGCACCCGGCGCGGCCGAATTGGAGCGGGAGCTGCGGGACGCCGGCGCGCTGGACGTCACCACGCTCGCCTGCGACGTCGCCGACCGGGACGTGCTGCAGGGTGTCCTCGCGGGGCTCGACCGGCCCGTGACCGGTGTCGTGCACACGGCCGGGGTCCTCGACGACGGGCTCGCCGCCGGGCTCACCGACGACCAGCTGCACCGCGTGCTGCGGCCGAAGACGGACGCCGCGCTCCACCTCGACGCGGTGCTGCGGGAACTCGGCCAGGATCCGGCCCTGTTCGTGCTGTTCTCCTCCGCGTCCGGGCTCACCGGCAACCCCGGGCAGGCCAACTACGCCGCCGCGAACGTCTCCCTGGACGCCCTCGCCGCGCGCCGCCGCGCCGCCGGGCACGCCGGCCTGTCGCTGGCCTGGGGCGCCTGGGAGCAGTCGGGCGGCATGACGGCCGCGCTGTCCGAGACCGACCAGCGCAGGATGGCCCGCTCCGGGCTGCGGGCGCTGACCGCCGGGCACGGGCTCGCCCTGTTCGACGCCGCGCTCGGCGCCGACACCGACACCCTCGCCCCCGTCGCCCTGGACGCGGCGGCGCTGCGCGCGCAGGCCGAGGCGGGCACGCTGCCGCCGCTGTTCCGGGGCCTGGTCCGCGCGCCGCTGCTGCGCCGGGCCGCCGCTGCCGGGCCCGGCACGGCCGAACCCGACCTCGCCGCACGGCTCGCGGAGCTGTCCGACGCGGAGCGCGACCGGCTGCTGCTCGACCTCGTCCACCGGCACACCGCGACCGTCCTCGGCCACGGCGCGCCGGGCGCCGTCGCCCCGCACCGCACCTTCCGCGAACTGGGCTTCGACTCGCTGACCGCCGTCGAGCTGCGCAACAGCCTCGGCGCCGCGACGGGGCTGAAGCTGCCCGCGACCCTGGTGTTCGACCACCCGACCCCGCAGGCCGTCGCCGCCCTGCTGCTCGAAGGGCTCGCCCCGCCCGCCGTCTCCCGCGCCCAGGACGCCCTGGCGGCGCTCGGCGCGCTGACGGCGGCGCTCGCCGAGGTCCCCGCCGACGACCCGGAACGCGGCCTCCTCGACGAACGGCTGCGCCGGCTGTGGGAGAGCCTGCGCGAGCCGGAGGCCCCCGCCGAGGAGGACCTGTCCGACGACGACCTGTTCGCGCTGGTCGACGACGGCTACCGCTAGACACCGCCCTCCCCCGCCCCCGTCCCACCCCGAGGAAGTGAAGCCCGCATGCCCAGCACCCCCGCCGCCGAGGAGTCCGACAGCAATGAGAGCCGCCTGCGTGACTACCTCAAGCGGGCCGTGGCCGACGCCCGTGACCTGCGCGAGCGGCTGACGGCGAGCGAGAACAAGGGCCGGGAGCCGATCGCGGTCGTCGGCATGGCCTGCCGCTTCCCCGGCGGGGTGGCGAGCCCCGACGACCTGTGGCGGCTGGTCGCCGAGGGCCGCGACGGCGTCGGCCCCATGCCCCGCGACCGGGGCTGGCCCGTCGACGAGCTGTACGCGGACACGGACGGCGTCAACTCGTCCGCGACCCTCGAAGGCGGCTTCCTCGACGACCCGGCGGGCTTCGACGCCGAGTTCTTCGGGATCTCCCCGCGCGAAGCCCTCGCCATGGACCCGCAGCAGCGCCTCCTCCTGGAGGTCTCCTGGGAAGCGGTGGAGCGGGCGGGACTCGACCCTTCGGCCCTGCGCGGCTCGCGCACCGGCGTCTACGTCGGCGGCGGCTCGGAGGACTTCGTCGCCCTGCTCGCGATGCTCCAGGCGTCCGACGAGCCACCGTCGCTGACCGGCATGACCAGCAGCGTGATGTCCGGCCGGGTCGCCTACGCGCTCGGCCTCGAAGGGCCCGCGCTGACGGTCGACACCGCCTGCTCCTCCTCCCTGGTCTCCCTGCACCTCGCCGTGCAGGCGCTGCGCTCCGGGGAGTGCGACCTCGCGCTCAGCGGCGGGGTGACCGTCATGGCGACGCCCAGCATCTTCCCGGAGTTCGCCCGGCAGGGCGGCCTCTCCTCGGACGGCCGCTGCAAGGCGTTCGCCGAGGCGGCCGACGGCACCGGCTGGGGCGAGGGCGTGGGCGTCCTCGTCGTGGAACGCCTCTCCGACGCCCGCCGCAACGGGCACCCCGTGCTGGCCGTCGTGCGGGGCAGCGCCGTCAACCAGGACGGCGCCTCCAACGGGCTCACCGCGCCCAACGGGCCCTCCCAGCAGCGTGTCATCCGCGACGCCCTCGCCAACGCGGGGCTCGGCCCGGACGAGGTCGACGCGGTCGAGGCGCACGGCACGGGCACGCGGCTCGGCGACCCGATCGAGGCGCAGGCCGTCCTCGCGACGTACGGGCAGCACCGTCCGGCCGAACGCCCCTTGTATCTGGGCTCGTTCAAGTCCAACGTCGGGCACACCATCGCCGCCGCCGGAGTCGGCGCCGTCATCAAGAGCGTCCTCGCGCTGCGGGCCGGGGTGCTGCCGAAGACCCTGCACGTCGACGAGCCCAGCAAGCAGGTCGACTGGAGCGCCGGCGCGGTCGAACTGCTCACCGAGGCACGGGAGTTCCCCGAGACCGGGCGCCCGCGCCGGATCGGCGTCTCCTCCTTCGGGATCAGCGGCACCAACGCCCACCTGGTGCTGGAGCAGGGCGACGACGAGCCCGAGGAGCCGGGGGCGGGCGATGCGGGGCTGCCGGTGCCGTGGGTGCTGTCGGCGCGGAGTGAGGCGGCGTTGGCGGCGCAGGCGGAGCGGTTCGCCGAAGCGGGCCTCGCCGCACGGCCGTTGGACGTCGGGTACTCGTCGGTCGTGTCGCGGGCGGGGCTGGAGTGCCGGGCTGTGGTGGTGGGGAGTGAACGGGAGGGGCTGGAGCGGGGGGTTGCCGCTCTCGCGGGGGGTGTGGCTGATCCCGGGGTGGTGTCGGGGCGTGTGGGTGCGGGGGGTGTGGTGTTCGTGTTCCCCGGTCAGGGCTCGCAGTGGGCCGGGATGGCTGTGGAACTCCTCGACACGAACGCGGTGTTCGCCGCCAGGATGGCGGAGTGCGAGGCGGCCCTGTCGGAGTTCGTCGACTGGTCGCTGACGGACGTCCTGCGCGAGCAGGGCGAGTTGGAGCGCGTGGATGTGGTCCAGCCGGTGCTGTGGGCGGTGATGGTGTCGCTCGCGGAGGTGTGGCGGTCCTACGGGGTCGAGCCCGCTGCCGTGGTCGGCCACTCGCAAGGGGAAATCGCGGCTGCTGTGGTGGCGGGGGCGTTGTCGCTTCAGGACGGTGCCCGGGTGGTCGCGTTGCGGTCGCGGGCGATCCTCGCGCTCTCCGGCAAGGGCGGCATGGTGTCCGTCCAGCTCCCCGCCGAGCGGGTCAGGGAAGAGCTGAAGCGCTGGGACGGCCGGATCGACCTCGCGGCGGTGAACGGGCCTGCGGCGGTGGTTGTCGCGGGTGAAGTCGCCGCGCTCGACGAGTTGTTGGCGTGGGCCGAGACAGACGGCGTGCGGGCGCGGCGGATCGCCGTGGACTACGCCTCCCACTCCGCACACGTCGACGCCGTCGAGGACGAACTCGCCCGGCTGTTGGAGGGGGTGACGCCGAAGCGGTCGCGGGTGGCGTTCTACTCGTGTGTGACCGGGGGGCGGCTGGAGACGGACGGGCTGGACGCCGGGTACTGGTTCCGGAACCTGCGGCGGCCGGTGGAGTTCGAGCGGGCCACGCGGGCGTTGCTGGAGCAGGGGCACGGGCTGTTCGTCGAGGTGACCCCGCATCCCGTGCTGACCGGTGCCGTGCAGGACACCGCCGAGGGCGTCGGGGCCGAGGTGGCGGTCAACGGGACGTTGCGGCGCGGTGAGGGCGGGCTGCACCGGCTGCTGCTGTCGCTGGGCGAGGCGTACGTGCGGGGCGCCCCCGTCGACTGGGCGCGGTGGTTCGAGGGGAGCGGGGCGCGGCTGGTCGCGTTGCCGACGTACGCCTTCCAGCGGCGGCGCTACTGGACGGAGTTGCCGGTCGCGCGGGCCGGGGACGCGGGGGCGGCGGGGCTCGGGCGGGCGGGGCATCCGCTGCTGGGGGCCGTCGTGGAGCTGGCGGAGAGCGAACGGACCGTGTTCACCGGGCGGTTGTCGGTCCGGGAGCAGGCGTGGACCGCCGATCACGCGGTGTTCGGCACCGTGCTGCTGCCCGGCACGGCCTTTGTGGAGCTGGCCCTGTGGGCGGGTGAGCGGGTCGGGGCGGCCGGGCTCGACGAACTGGTCCTGGAGGCGCCGCTGGTCCTGCCCGCGTCCGGCGGTGTGCATCTCCAGGTCACCGTGGACGAGCCGGACGAGGGCGGGCGGCGTGCCGTGCGCTTCCACTCGCGGCCCGACGGCGCGGACGGTGAGGCGTGGACCCGGCACGGCGGCGGGGTGCTCAGCCCGGCGCGGGCGCCGGAGTTCGACCTCGGTGTGTGGCCGCCGGCCGGCGCCGAGCCGGTCGAACTCGACGGGGCGTACGAGCGGATGGCCGAGGCCGGTTTCCGGTACGGGCCGCTGTTCCAGGGGTTGCGGGCGGCCTGGCGGCGCGGCGGTGAGGTGTTCGCCGAGATCGAGACCGGGGCGGACGCGGGCGACTCCGCGTTCCTGCTGCATCCGGCGCTGCTGGACGGCGCGCTGCACGCGGCCGGGCTGCTGCCGGACGGTCAGGGGGCCGGGCTGCCGTTCTCGTGGTCGGACGTCGCGCTGCACGCGACCGGCGCCACCGGGTTGCGGGTGCGGCTCGCGCGGTCGGGGTCCGGCGGGCTGACGCTGCACGCCGCCGACGCGCTGGGCGCGCCGGTCGTCAGCGTCGGCGAGCTGGCGTTCCGGCCGGTGAGCGCCGGGCAGTTGGCGGTGCCGGGCGGGACGCCCGACGCGCTGCTGAGCGTGGAGTGGCCGGAGCTGCCGGGGAGTGCCGCGGCTGCGGGGGTGTACGCCGTTCTCGGTGGTGGCGGCCTTGAGGGTGTGCCGGTGTACGGCACGTTGGACGAGATCGACGGGTCCCCCTCTGCCGTCGTCGCCGTCTGCCCCGTCGAGGCCGTGGCCGGTGAGGAGGCCGAGGGTGCCGAGCGGGCCGCCGAATGGGGGCTTGAGTTGGTGCAGAGCTGGCTGGCGGGCGAGCGGGCCGGGGTGCTCGTGGTGGTGACGCGGGGTGCCGCTCCCGTGCCGGGGACCGAGGTGTCCGCGACCGGGACCGCGCACGCGGCGCTCGCCGGGCTCGTGCGGTCGGCGCAGGCGGAGGATCCGGGGCGGATCGTGCTGGTCGACGTCGTCGAACCGCTGACCTCGGCCGCACTGGACGCGGCGCTGGCCGCCGGGGAGCCCGAGGTGGCCCTGCGTGCGGGGGCCGTGCACGGGCGGCGGATCGAGCGGGCCGGCGGGCAGCCCCTCGCCCTGCCCGCCGGGCATGAGCAGTGGCGGCTCGACGTCACCGAGCCCGGCTCGTTCGGCAACCTCGCGCTCGTCCCCGACAGTGAGGGCACGGCCGCGCTGGGGGCGGGGCAGGTGCGGGTGGCCGTCCGGGCGGCCGGGATGAACTTCCGGGACACCCTCATCGCGCTCGGCATGTATCCGGACGCGGCCCGGCTGGGCAGCGAGGGCAGCGGCGTCGTGACCGAGGTCGGGCCCGGGGTGACCCGGTTCGCGGTCGGTGACCGGGTGATGGGCACGCTGGACACGTCGTTCGCGCCGGTGTCGGTGGCCGACGCCCGGCTGCTCGCCCCGGTGCCGGACGGCTGGAGCGAGGTCGAGGGCGCCGCCGCGACGGTGGTCGCGCTCACCGCGTACTACGGGCTCGTGGATCTGGGTCGACTGGGCGCCGGGCAGCGGGTGTTGATCCATGCCGGTGCGGGCGGGGTCGGGACGGCCGCCGTGCAGCTGGCCCGGCACTTGGGCGCCGAGGTGTTCGCGACCGCGTCACGTGGGAAGTGGGACGCGCTACGGGCCGCCGGGCTCGACGACGCCCACATCGCCGACTCCCGCACCCTCGACTTCCGTGACGCGTTCCTCACCGCGACCGGCGGCGACGGCATGGACGTCGTCCTCAACTGCCTCGCCGGCGAGTTCACCGACGCCTCCCTCCACCTCCTCCCACGCGGCGGACGGTTCGTCGAGATGGGCAAGACGGATCTGCGGGACGCGGGCCGGCTGGCCCTGGAGCATCCTGGCGTCGTCTATCTCCCTTTCGACCTGGCGGACGCCGGGCCCGAGCGGATCGAGGCGATCCTCGACGAGCTGGGGACGCTGTTCGCGGCCGGGGCGCTCGTGCCGCCCCCCACCACCGTCTGGGACATCCGGCGCGCCCCCGAGGCGTTCAGGGCGCTGGCCCAGGCGAGCCTGGTGGGCAAGGCCGTGCTGACGCTCCCCACCACCGGCTTCACCTCTGGTGAGACCGTCCTCGTGACCGGCGGCACCGGGACGCTGGGCGCGCTGGTCGCCCGGCGGCTGGCCGAGCGGCACGGCGTACGGCATCTCACCCTCCTGACTCGTGGCGGCCCGCACACCCCGCAGGCCGACACGCTTCGATCCGCGCTGGCTCACTCCGGCGCGGAGGTCGAGGTCGTGGCCGGCGACATCGGTGACCCCGATGCGCCGGCCCGACTGGACAGCGTTTTGACGGCGCGGGGGCTCAGGCTCGCGGCCGTCGTGCACTGCGCGGGCGTCACCGACGACGGCGCCGTGTCCGCGCTGACCCCCGAGCGGCTGGCCGGGGTGCTGCGGCCGAAGGCGTACGGGGCGCGGAACCTGGTGCGGCTGGCCGAACTGCGGCCCGGTGTGCGGCGGTTCGTGCTGTTCTCGTCGGCCGCCGCCGCGCTCGGGTCGCCGGGGCAGGCCAACTACGCGGCCGCCAACGCGTTCCTGGACGCCTACGCCCGCGGGCTCACGGGCGCGGTGTCCGTGGGGTGGGGGCTGTGGGCGGAGGCGAGTGCGCTGACCGCGCATCTCACCGAGGCGGACCACCGCCGGCTGCGGTCGGGCGGGTTCGGGGCGCTGTCCGGTGAGGAAGGGCTCGCCCTGTTCGACGCGGCGCTGACCGGGGCCGCCCCGGGGAGTGCCGTCGTGGCCGCGCCGGTCGACCGGGGCGCGCTGCGGGCGTGGGCCGCGCAGGGGTCGCTGCCGCCGCTGCTGCGGTCGCTGGCCGGGTCCGGTGCGGGCGGCGGGCGGCGCCGGGCGGCCCGGGAGAACCGGGAGCCCGGTGAGGTGCTGCGCCGCAGGCTGGCCGCGCTGCCCGGCGAGCGGCGCGAGAGCGCGCTGTTGACGCTGGTGCGGGGCGAGGTGGCCGCCGTGCTCGGGCACGCTTCGGCTTCGCTGGTCGATCCCGAGCGGTCGTTCCGGGAGATGGGCTTCGACTCGCTGACGGCGGTCGAGCTGCGCAACCGGCTGGCGTCGGCGACGGGGTTGCGGCTCCCGGCGACGCTGGTGTTCGACCACCCCCGGCTTGACGCGCTGGCCGCGCACGTCGGGGAACGCCTCTTCGAGGGGGCGGCGTCCGCCGAGGGTGCGGGGCCGAGTGAGGCGGAGGTGCGCAGTCTGCTGCTGTCGCTGCCGTTGGAGCGGCTGCGGGAGAGCGGGCTGCTGGACTCGCTGCTGGCGCTGGCGCCGGGCGCCCAGGCGCAGGCTCCGGCGCCGGAACCTCAGGAGGAGCGGGAGATCGCTTCCATGGATGCCGCGTCCCTGATCGAGATGGCCCGGAGGCTGTCGGCGGACCTCGCCTGAGCGGGCCGCCCCTGATGCACGGGGCCGTGGTCGTACCGGCCGACGATGTCCGGTACGACCACGGCCCCGTCTCCGCGCGCTGTCTTGCGGCATGCGGGAAGCCTGCCCGGCGGTTCAGGTGCCGGGCAGACTTCGTCGCTGTTCAGGCCGCTTCGTGCAGCGCGCTCTCCACGTGCAGGCGCAGTTCCTGCCGGGAGGTGATGTCGAGTTTGCGGTACACGCGGGTGAGGTGCTGCTCGACCGTGCTGACGGTGATGAACAGTTCCTCGGAGATCTCGCGGTTGGTGCGGCCCCGTGCGGCGAGGACGGCCACGCGCTGTTCGGACTCGCTGAGTTTGGCGGTGGGGTCGAGGGCGCGGGGGCCGCGCAGGACCCGGCGGTGGGGGCGTTCGCCGTCGGTGAGGGCGGTGACGCGTTCGAGGAGGACGCCGGCGCGGCACTCCTCGGCGAGGTGCAGGGCTTCGCGCAGGGCGAGTTCGGCGGGGCCGTGCTGTCCGAGGTCCTGGTGTGCCTCGGCGAGGTCGGCGAGGGCGGCGGCGAGGATCCAGCCGCCGCTGGTCTCACGGAACCGGTCGACCGCGCGGGCCAGCAGCGCGGGGCGCTCGCGGCGGTCGGCGAGGCGGGCGCGGACCCTGAGCCACTGGCCGGACGGGGGTGCGCCGCTGTCGTGGACGGCGGCCTCGTGCGCGGCGAGGAGGTCGGCGCACTCGCGGTCGCCGCCGATCCTCAGCCAGGTCTCGGCGGCGTCGAGCCGCCAGGTCGGCACGGTCCCTTCGGACACGGGCCAGCGTTCGGCGCACCGGCCGACCGTGAGGAAGTCGGCGAGCGCGAGGTGGGGGCGGCCGAGGCCGTTGAAGAAGCGGCCCCGGGCCATGAGGTAGCCGAGGGAGCAGACGCTCTGCGCGAAGTCCTCCGGCAGCGGCCGCTCCAGGAGGCGGGCGGCCTCCTCGAACCGTCCGGTGGCGGTGCAGACCTCGACGAGGACGGCGAGGACGCCGCTGTGGAACAGGGGGTCGGGGACGGCGGCGTGGACGGCGGTGAGGACGTCGCGGGCGTGGGCCTCCGCCTCGGTGAGCCGGCCGCGGGCCAGGGCCGCCTGGGCGCGGACGGCGGTGAGGGTCTGCCGCCAGCCCTCGACGCCGCGTTCGGCGGCCTCCTGGGCGAAGTGTCCGGCCCAGGCTTCGGCGAGGTCGGGGCAGCCGCCGAGGGTGAGGCAGTGCAGGGCGAGGACGATCAGCCCGAGGGTGGTGTCGCCGAGGACGAGGGTGCGCAGGTGTTCGTCGGCCTCGTAGGGCTCCATGGGGCGGTTGCTCAGGGCGGCGGCGCAGAAGTCGAACTTGAGGAGGTTGGTGACGGGTGCTCCGGCGCACGGGGGGACGGCGCCGGGGGACGCGGTGGCGGAGAGGCCGGGGGCGACCCGCAGGATCCAGGGCCAGGTGTCGTCGTGCGCGCCGTCGGGGGGCGCGGCCTTGGGGTGGGCGGAGGTGAGGACGCGGGTGCTCTCCTCCAGCCGTCCGCAGTCCATCAGCAGCCGGGCGTGCAGGACGGCGCGGGCCTGGCAGGGGTCGTCGCCGTGCGGGCAGGTGGCGGTGCGCAGCCGGTCGAGGAAGGCGGAGGCGGCCGTCCAGGGGTCGGTGCGCATGCGGACGGCGTAGCGTTTCAGCTCCAGCCGGACGTGGTCCCAGCAGTCGGTGACGCCTTGCTGGGCGAAGCCGAGGCAGTCGTCGGCGAAGTCGGCGTCGTCGTGGTCGAGGGCTTCGGCGGCGGCGCGTTCGAGGGTGGCGGTGGACCAGGGGCCGGCGCCGGCGCGGGTGCGCAGGAGGTGGCGGGCGAGGTCGGCGGCGCCGGTGCCGCGCCGGTGCAGGAGTTCGGCGACCTCGGTGTCGAGGGCGGTCCGCGCGGCGGGGTCGAGTCGTTGGAGGAGGCCGGCGGCGACGGCGGGGTGGCGCACGCGCCAGTCCTGGACGAGGCCGGCCGCGTCGAGGAGGTTGCGGCCGTAGGCGGCTTCGGCGGGGGTCAGGCCGAGGACGGCGGCGACGGACTCGGGGTCGGTGTGTTCGCCGAGGGCGGCCATGCCGGTGGCGACCTTCAGGGCGAGGGGGCCGCTGTCGCGGGCGCAGTCGACGGCGGTCTGGACGAACAGGCCGTGGGGCTGGGGCCAGGGGACCGTGGGCAGCACCATGCCCAGTTCCTCGGAGAGGGCGCGCAGCAGCAGGGGGTTGCCGCCGCTGGCGGCGTGGGCGTCGTCGGCGCTGCCCTCGACGCCGGTGCCGCGCAGCCGGTTCCACTGCTCGCGGCTCTGTTCGGGGGTCAGGGGGCGCAGGCGGACGCGGTGTGTGTCGGGCTGGCGCAGCAGGTCGCGGTGGAGGGCGGGGGCGAAGGCGCCGCCGAAGGGCAGCAGGGTGAGGACGAGCATGACCCTGCTGCCGCGCAGCCGTCGGGCGGCTTCCAGGAGGAGCCGGGCGCCGTGTTCGTCCAGGCCCTCGGGGTCGTCGTGGCAGACGACGACCGGGGCTTCGCAGGCGAGGTCCGCGAGGCGGTCGACGGAGGACTGGACGTCGCACACGGTGCCCGTGCCGTGGCCGAGCACGGTGCGGGGGTCCGTGAGGACGGTCGCGCCCTGTTCGGCCGCGTGGTGGGCGAACGCGTCGAGCAGCGCTGTTTTCCCGCAGCCCGCACCGCCCTCCAGGATCACGGTCAGTGTGCGGCCGCTCTCGCACCGGGCGAATACGGCATTCATGAACTGGAATTCTTCAGCTCGTCCGGAAGGCATCATCGAACTCCACCTTTGTTACCGTCCCCTGGGCGGCCTCGACGCCGTGCGGGCGGAGAGACGAGTGCCGGGAATCGGCCAGGGAGATTTACCGTTTCCCGGCGACTGTAGGTGAAGTTTCAAGGGCTCCGGGCGGGCATTCCGTCCCATGGAATACCCGCGTGCGTTCATCTTGAATGGATCGGGAATGTCAATTCAGTGTTCGAGTCCGTTCAGCCAGTCGTGGATCACGCGGGCGGTGGTCTCGCCGTGTTCCTCGATCATCGAGTGGTGGTCGCCGGGCACGTCGCGCACGGTCAGCGGCACCGGCCACACCGTCTGCCACTCGGCCGGGACCTCCATGGGGTTGTCCGGGTCCGGCGCGACGGGGGTGGAGGCGCGCAGGAGCAGTCCCGGGGTGGTGAGTTCGGCGGGCTGCCAGGTGTCGAAGAGGGCGAAGTAGGACGCCATGGCGGTGAGCCTGAGTCCGGTCATGCGGCCGAACTCGGCCTCCCGTTCCAGGGACCGGGACTCCATGACGTGGACCATGTACTGGGTCTGCGGGGTGTGCGCGAGGTAGGTGTCGAGCATGACGACGCCGGTGGCGGGGGTGCCGAGTTCCTCCAGGCGTGCGGCGACCGCGTAGGCGAGGGAGCCGCCGGAGGAGCGGCCGGCCAGCGCGAAGGGGGCGCCGTCCAGGCCGGCCAGGATGGTGCGTGCGGCGTGGTCGGCGATGGCGTCGACGCTGGCGGCGACCAGTTCCCCGGAGGCGAAGCCCGGCATCATCAGGGAGTAGGTGTCGCGCAGCCCGCGCAGGGGCCGGGCGAGCGCCATGAACTCCTGGTCGCTGGCCCATACGGAGGTCGACGGCAGCCCGATCAGGGCGGGGCGTCCGCTGCCGGCGCCGTCCGCGAGCCTGACCAGGCCCGGGGCGCGTCCGGCATCGTCGGCGGAGGTGAACGCGGGCCGCAGTCCCGCCGAGTTCATGAGGACCTTGGCGGCCCGGTCGTACTGTCCGGCCGTCACGGCGTGCCGGTACAGCGCCTCGACGGCGTCAGCGACGACGGCCGTGGGGTCGGCCGGTGCCTCGGCGGGCCCGGCCTGGGGGGCCGGCGTGGTGAGGCGGGTGTCGAGGGCGGTGGCGAGCGCGGCGGGCGTCGGGTGGTCGAAGACCAGGGTGGCGGGCAGCCGCAGGCCGGTCGCGTCGGCGAGGCGGCCCCGCAGTTCGACGGAGGTCAGCGAGTCGAACCCGAGGTCGCCGAAGGCGCGTTCGGCGTCGATCCCGTCCGGGCCGGCGTGGCCCAGGACCCGGGCGGCCTCGGCGCGGACGAGGGTCAGCAGGGCCTCGGCCCGGTCGGCGGGCGCCAGCGCGGTGAGCGTGTCGACGGTCGCCGGGCGGCCGGTCGTGGCGGCCGGCTTGAGGGGGCGTCGCACGCCGCGCACGAGGCCGCGCAGGACGGCCGGGATCTGTTCGGCGGGGAGTCCTTCGGCGGCCTTGAGGGCGAGCCGCAGCGGCACGAGGGCCGGTTCGGTTCCGGCGGTCAGGGCTTCGTCGAGCGCCGCGAGTCCGGTGTCCGCGCCGAAGGGCAGCAGTCCGCCGCCCGTGGCACGGGGCCGGCCGCCGAGCCGGTCCGCCATGCCGTCGACGCCGCTCCAGGGCCCCCAGGCCAGTGACAGCGCGGGCAGTTCCCGGGTGGCGCGGTGGGCGGCGAGGGCGTCGAGGAAGGCGTTGGCGGCGGCGTAGGGGGCCTGTCCGGCGCTGCCGAGGACGGCGGCGGCCGAGGAGAACAGGACGAGCGGGGCCGGGCTCGCGGAGTCCGTCCCGGCGGTCAGTTCGTGCAGGTGCCAGGCGGCGTCCGCCTTGGGCCGCAGCACGGCGTCCAGCCGGTCCGGGGTCTGGTCGAGGGCGAGGCCGTCCTCGACGACGCCCGCGAGGTGGACGACGCCCGCGAGCGGGGTGTCCAGGCCGGCCACCAGCGCGGTCAGGGCGGCGTGGTCGGCGACGTCGCAGGCCGCGACGGTCACCTGCGCGCCGAGCGCCTTGAGGTCCGCCGCGAGCCGGTCCGCGCCGGGGGCCTGCGGTCCGCGCCGGCCGGTGAGCAGCAGGCGCCGGACGCCGTGGTGTGCGGCGAGGTGGCGGGCGACGAGGGCGCCGATGCCACCGGTCGCGCCGGTCACCAGGACGGTGCCGTCGGGGTCGAACGCGAGGGGGGTGCCCTGGGTGGCGGGTCGCCGGGTGAGGCGGGGGACGTGGACGGTGCCGGAGCGCAGCGCCAGTTGGGGTTCCCCGGTGGCGAGGGCGCCCGGGAGGGCGGCCAGCGCGGTCGCCGTCTCGTCCGGGTCGCCGGTGGAGTCGAGGGCGGGGTCGAGGTCGACGAGGACCAGCCGGCCGGGGTGCTCGCTCTGCACGGTGCGGGCGAGGCCCCAGACGGCGGCGCGCGCCGGGTGCGGGGCCGCGTCGCCGGCGGCGACGGCGCCGTGGGTGACCAGGACCAGCGGGACGTCGGTCAGCCGTTCGTCGGCCAGCCACTCCTGGAGCAGCGCCAGCGCCTGCCGGGTCAGGGTGTGGGCGTCGGCCGCCGCGTCGCCGCTGTCCGGCGCGTCGCACCACAGGAGCGCGGCGGCGGGGGCGGGGGCGCCTGCGGCCAGCGCGTCGGCGAGGACCCGGCCGTCGGCGTACGGGACGACGTCGCGCCCGGTGACGGCGGCGAGCCGGGGCCGCAGTTGCCTCGGATCCAGCCCGACCAGCGCCCAGGGTGTGCCGTCCGGGGCGGCGGGGGCGGGTAGTTCGGGCCAGTCGAGCCGGTACAGGTCGCCTCCGGCGGCCGGGGTCTCGGGGAGGGTCGGGGTGCGCAGGGTGAGCGCGTCGACGCTGAGGACGGGCTGTCCGTCGGGCGTGGCCAGCAGGACGGCGACGGTGCCGTCGGCGCCCGCGGTCAGGCGGGCCCGCAGGTCGCGCGCGCCGGTGGCGTGCAGGCGGGCGCCGGACCAGGCGAACGGCAGGCCGGCGGGGACGGGGGTGGCGTCGCCGGGGGCGGTCAGGGTGCCGAGGGCCAGGGGCTGGAGGGCGGCGTCGAGGAGCGCGGGGTGGAGGGCGTGGCCGTCGTCCGGATCGGCGTCGGCGTCGAGCGTTTCGGGCAGGGTCACCTCCGCGTACAGCGTGCCGTCCGTGCGCCACAGGCCGGTCAGGCCGTGGAAGGCGGGCCCGTACTCCAGGCCCCGTTCGGCGGTGTCCAGGTAGAAGCCGTCCAGCGGTACGGCCTGTGCGCCGGGTGGCGGCCAGGCGGCGTCCACGGCGGCGGGAGGTTCGGAGGCGGGGGTCAGGACGCCGCTCGCGTGCCGTGTCCACTCGGCGCCGGGGTCCTGTGTGCGGGCGTGGACGGTGAAGGCGCGCCGTCCGGTCGGGTCGGGGGCGTCGGCGGCGAGGCGCAGCGCGGTCGGGCCGGTGAGCGCGAGGGGGGCGTGGACGATCAGTTCCTCGACCTGGTCGCAGTCGGCGTACCGGCCCGCGTGCAGGGCGAGTTCGAGGAACGCGGTGCCGGGCAGGACCGGCACGCCGCCCAGGGCGTGGTCGGCGAGCCAGGGCTGCCGGTCGGGGGCGAGGGAGCCGGTGAACAGCAGCCCGCCGGTCTCCGGGAGCGCGGTGACCGCGCCCAGCAGCGGGTGGTGCGCGGGGTCGAGGCCGAGCGCGGTGGTGTCCTGGGCGGCGCCGCCGAGGACGCGCAGCCAGTAGCGGCGGTGCTGGAAGGCGTAGGTCGGCAGCGGGACCGTGCGGGCGCCGTGCGCGGCGTGGAAGGCGGTCCAGTCGACGGGGCGGCCGGTGAGGGCGAGGCGGGTGACGGCGGTGACGAGCGCGTCGCCCTCGCTGCGGCCCTGGGCGCGCAGCGCGGCCACGCAGGTCACCGTGTCCCCGTCGGCGAGGTGTCCGGCGGCGGTCTCGGCGGCCATCGCGGTCAGGGCGCCGCCAGGGCCTGCCTCCAGGAAGGTCCGCACGCCCCGGTCGAGGAGGGTGCGCACGCCGTCGGCGAAGCGGACGGTGTCGCGGACGTGCCGCACCCAGTAGGCGGGGGCGCGCAGGTCGGCGGGCGAGGCGACCGTGCCGGTGAGGTCGGAGACGACGGTCAGCGCCGGCTCGTGGAAGGCGACGCGGGCGAGTTCGGCGGCGAAGTCGGCCAGCATGGGCTCCATCAGCCCCGAGTGGAAGGCGTGGCTGACCGGCAGCAGCTTGGTGCGGTGGCCGCGTCCGACGCACTCGGCGGTGACGTCGAGGAGCTGGTGTTCGGGTCCGGAGATCACGACCGAGGCGGGGCTGTTGACGGCGGCGATACCGACCCCGTCGGCCGCGCGGGCGGCGAGGATCGCGGTGACCTCCGCCTCGGGCGCGTGGACGGCGGCCATGGCGCCCCCGGCGGGCAGCGCCGCCATCAGCCGGGCCCGCGCGGCGACGACCCGGCAGGCGTCCGGCAGCGTCCACACGCCGGCGACGTGCGCGGCGACGAGTTCGCCGATCGAGTGCCCGATCAGCGCGTCCGGGCGCACGCCCCAGCTCTCCAGCAGGCGGTAGAGGGCGACTTCGACGGCGAACAGGGCGGGCTGCGTGTAGCGCGTGTGGTCGAGGAGCGTACGGTCGGCGGCCGCGTCGTCCGCGAGCAGCAGGTCGCGCAGGGGCCGGTCGAGGAGGCCGTCGAAGGCCGCGCAGACGTCGTCGAGCGCGGCGGCGAACACCGGGTGGCGGGCGTACAGTTCGCGGCCCATGCCGGCGCGCTGGGAGCCCTGGCCGGGGAAGACGACCGCGAGCGGGGCGTCCTGCGGGGTGCCGGTGAGGACGTCCGCGTCCGGGGTGCCCGCCGCCAGGGAGCGCAGTCCGGCGAGGAGGGTTGTGGGGTCGGTGCCGAGGACGGCGGCGCGGTGGGTGAGGGCGGCGCGGGTGGTGGCGAGGGAGTGGGCGACGTCCACCGGGCGGACGCCGGGGCGGGTGTCGAGGTCGGTGAGGAGGGCCGCGGCCTGGTCGCGCAGGGCGGTCTCGGTGTGGCCGGACAGGAGCCAGGGGACGAGGACGGGCTCGCCGGCGGCGGGCGCGGGCTCCTCGGCGGGCTCCGGTGTGTGTTCGAGGATGACGTGCGCGTTGGTGCCGCTGATCCCGAACGACGACACGCCGGCCCGGCGCGGCCCGTCCGTGTCCGGCCACGGCTGGGCGTCGGTGAGCAGCTTCACTCCCCCGCCGGACCAGTCGACCTGCCGGGTCGGCTCGTCGACGTGGAGGGTGCGCGGCAGGACGCCGGCCCGCAGCGCGAGGATCGTCTTGATGACCCCGGCGACGCCGGCGGCGTACTGGGTGTGCCCGATGTTCGACTTGACCGAGCCGAGCCACAGCGGACGCTCGGGGTCGCGCCCCTTGCCGTACGTGGCGAGCAGGGCGCCCGCCTCGATGGGGTCGCCGAGCCGGGTGCCGGTGCCGTGGGCCTCGACGGCGTCGACGTCGTGCGGGGTGAGCCCGGCGCTGTCGAGGGCGGCGCGGATGACCCGCTGCTGGGAGGGGCCGTTGGGGGCGGTGAGCCCGTTGGAGGCGCCGTCCTGGTTGACGGCGGAGCCCCGCACGGTCGCGAGGACCCGGTGGCCGTTGCGGCGGGCGTCGGAGAGGCGTTCGAGGACAACGATGCCGACGCCCTCGCCCCAGCCGGTGCCGTCGGCGGAGTCGGCGAAGGCTTTGCAGCGGCCGTCGGAGGACAGGCCGCCCTGGTTGGCGAACTCGGCGAAGGAGCCCGGGGTCGCCATGACGGTGACGCCGCCGGCGAGCGCGAGGTCGCACTCCCCCGCTCGCAGGGCTTGCCCTGCGAGGTGCAGGGAGACCAGGGAGGAGGAGCAGGCGGTGTCGACGGTGACCGCGGGGCCTTCGAGGCCGAGGACGTAGGAGACACGGCCGGACATGACGCTGCCCGACGAGCTGGTGAGGGCGTAACCCCCGGCGAGGGAGGCCGAGTTCATCAGCAGGGCGCCGTACTCCTGCGGGGTGCCGCCGACGAACACGCCGGTGCGGGAGCCGCGCAGGGAGAGCGGGTCGATGCCGGTGCGCTCCAGGGCCTCCCAGGACACTTCGAGCAGCAGCCGCTGCTGGGGGTCCATGGAGAGGGCTTCGCGCGGGGAGATCCCGAAGAACTCGGCGTCGAAGTCGCCCGCGTCGTACAGGAACGCGCCCTGCCCGGAGAGGGTGGTCTGCTGCCCGGGGTCGTAGAAGGAGAGCGCGTCCCAGCCCCGGTCGTCGGGGAAGTCGGCCATCTCGTCCCGGCCTTCGGTGAGCAGGTCCCACAGGTCCTCGGGTCCGCGCACCCCGCCGGGGTAGCGGCAGGCCATGCCGACGACGACCAGGGGGTCGTCGGTGTCGGTGGTGCGGGTGGGTGCCGATGCCGGTTCGGGGGCGGTGCCGAGGAGTTCGTCGCGCAGGTGGTCGGCGAGGGCGGTCGGGGTGGGGTGGTCGAAGACGAGGGTGGCGGGCAGCTTCAGGCCGGTCGCCGCGTTCAGGCGGTTGCGCAGCTCGGTCGCGGTGAGGGAGTCGAAGCCGAGGTCCTTGAAGGGGCGGCCGGCGGCGATGCCGTCCGGGTCGGTGTGGCCGAGGACGGCGGCGGCCCGGCCGCGCACCAGGGCGAGGAGGGTGGCGCGCTGTTCGGCGGGACCGGATCCGGTGAGGGCGGCGCGGAGTTGACCGGCGGTGCTGTCGTCGCCGTCGGTGGTGTCGCCGGATGCGGGGGTGAGCGCGCGGGCGGCCTCGGGGATGTCCTCGATGAGGGGGCGGCGGCGGGCGAGGGCGTAGACGGGGGCGAAGCGCTCCCAGTCCATGTCACTGACGGTGAGGGTCGTCTCGTCGTGCTCGACGGCCTCCCACAGGACGTCGAGCGCGGTGTCGGGGCGCATCGGGCGCACGCCGAGCCGCTGGAGCTGGTCGGCGAGCTGCCCGTAGTCGCTGAGCATGCCGCCGTCGGCCCAGCCGCCCCAGGCGACGGACGTCGCGGTGAGGCCGCGTGCGCGGCGCTGGTGGGCGAGGCCGTCGAGGTAGGCGTTGGCGGCGGCGTACACGGCGTTGCCGGCGCTGCCCCAGACGGCGGCGCCGGAGGAGAACAGCACGAACGCGTCCAGGTCGAGGTGAGAGGTGAGGTCGTCCAGGTGGCGTGCGCCGTCGGCCTTCGCGGCCATGCCGGTGGTCAGTTCCTCGGGGGTGACGTCGAGGGCGGGGCCGTAGCTGGTGGAGCTGGCGGCGTGCAGGACGGCGGTGAGCGGCCACTGTTCGGGCACGGAGTCGAGGACGGCGGCGAGGGCGTCGCGGTCGGTGACGTCGCAGGCGGCGAAGGTCACCTCGGCGCCCAGTGCGCGGATCTCCTCGGCGAGGGCGTCCGCGCCGGGGGCCGCCGCGCCGCGCCTGCCGAGCAGCAGGAGGTGGTCGGCGCCCTCGGTGGCGAGGCGGCGGGCGAGGTGGGCGGCGATGCCTCCGGTGCCGCCGGTGACCAGGACCGTGCCGCGCGGCTGCCACGTCCGGCTCGTGCCGCGCTCGGTGAGGGGCGCCCGCACCAAGCGGCGCGCGTAGGCGGCGGGGCCGCGCACGGCGAGCTGGTCCTCTCCCCCGCCGGCTCCGGCCAGCAGGGCGGGCAGCAGGGCCGCGACGCCGTCGCTCCACTCCTCGGGCAGGTCGATCAACCCGCCCCACCGCTCGGGCAGTTCGAGCCCGACGACCTGTCCGAGCCCCCACAGCCGGGTCGCCTCGGCCCGTACGGTGTCCCCGCCGGAGACGGCGGCGGCACCGCGCGTCAGCCACCACACCGGCGCCCGGACCCCGGCCGCGTCCAGCGCCCGGACGGTCTCCAGCGCGTCGGCGGCGCCGGCGGGCAGGCACACGACGCCGTCCCAGGCGCCCTCGCGCGCCGCCTCGGCGGTCTCGACGTCGGCTCCGGCCGCCCGCAGCGCGACGGCGACGCTCTCGCCCTCGCCGCGCGGGTCGACGAGCAGCCAGCGGCCGTCGAGGGCCGTCCCGGCGGCCGGGGTGACGCGGCGCCAGGTGACCCGGTAGCGCCAGGCGTCGACGGGGCGGCCGACGCCGGCCGTGGCGCGCGGCGTCTGCATCCAGTACCGCTGGTGCTGGAAGGCGTACGTCGGCAGGTCGACGGGGTCGGCGGCGGGCAGGCAGGGCGTCCAGTCGACGGGGGCGCCGTGGACGTACGCCTCGCCGAGCGAGGCCAGCAGCCGCTGGGGGCCGCCCTCGCCCCGGCGCAGGGTGCCGGTGACGGCGGCTTCGCGGCCGGCCGCGTCGGCGGTGTCCTGGACGGCGCTGGTGAGCACGGGGTGCGGGGTGACCTCGACGAAGAGGGTGTGGCCCTGGTCGAGGAGGGCGCGGGTGGTGCGCTCGAACTCGACGGGCTGCCTGAGGTTGCGGAACCAGTAGTCGCCGTCGAGGGCCTTGGTGTCGAGGCGTCCGGCAGTGACGCAGGAGTAGAACGCGACCTTCGACGCGCCGGGCGTGACGTCCTTGAGCAGACCGGCGAGGTCGTCGCGGACGGCGTCGACCTGGGTGGAGTGGGAGGCGTAGTCCACGGCGATCCGCCGGGCCCGCACGCCGTCCGTCTCGGCCCACGCCAGCAGTTCGTCCAGCGCCTCGGCCTCGCCGGCGACGACGACGGAGGCTGGGCCGTTGACGGCGGCGAGGTCGATCCGGCCGGCCCAGCGCTTCAGTTCCTCGCGGACGCGCTCGGCGGGGAGTTGGACGGAGACCATGCCGCCCTCGCCGGAGAGGGCGAGGATGGCCCGGGAGCGCAGGGCCACGACACGGGCGCCGTCGGCCAGGGAGAGCGCCCCGGCGACGACAGCAGCCGCGATCTCGCCCTGCGAGTGTCCGACGACGGCGGCGGGCTCGACGCCGTAGGACCGCCACACCTCGGCGAGGGACACCATCACCGCCCACAGGACGGGCTGGACGACGTCCACGCGCTCCAAGTCGCCCTGCTCGCGCAGGACTTCCGTCAGCGACCAGTCCACGAACTCCGACAGGGCCGCCTCGCACTCCGCCATCCTGGCGGCGAACACCGTGGACGTGTCGAGGAGTTCGACGGCCATGCCCGCCCACTGGGAGCCCTGGCCGGGGAACACGAACACGGTCTTGGCCTTGGCGCCGGCGCCGGTGATCACGCCGGGGGTGTCCTCCGTGGTGTCCTGGAGGGCCTGGAGGCGGGTGAGGAAGCCGTCGCGGTCCTCGGCGAGGACGACCGCGCGGTGTTCGAGGGCGGCGCGGGTGGTGGCGAGGGAACGGGCGAGACGGGGCGGGGTGAGGTCGGGGTGGGCCTGGAGGTGGGCGTGGAGGCGGGCCGCCTGGTCGCGCAGGGCGGCGGGGGTGGCGGCGGAGAGGGTCCAGGGGAGGGTGTCGGTGCGCAGCCGCTGTGCGGGGGCGTCGGTCTCCTCCGCCTCCGCCTTCTCCTCCGTCGGCGCCTGTTCCAGGATCACGTGGACGTTCGTCCCGCTGATCCCGAACGAGGACACGCCGGCCCGGCGCGGGCGTCCGGTGTCGGGCCAGTCCCGGGCCTCGGTGAGCAGTTCGACGTGCCCGGCGCTCCAGTCGACCTCGGTGGAGGGCCGGTCGACGTGGAGGGTCTTGGGCAGGACGCCCTCGCGCAGCGCGAGGACCGTCTTGATGATCCCGGCGACGCCGGAGACGGCCTGGGTGTGCCCGATGTTCGACTTCAACGAGCCGAGATACAGCGGGAGTTCGGGGTCGCGGCCCTGACCGTAGGTGGCGAGGACGGCCTGCGCCTCGATGGGGTCGCCGAGGCGGGTGCCGGTGCCGTGGGCCTCGACGGCGTCGACGTCGGAGGGGGCGAGCCCGGCGGTCGCGAGGGCCTGGCGGATGACGCGCTGCTGAGCCGGGCCGCTGGGCGCGGCGAGCCCGTTGGAGGCGCCGTCCTGGTTGGCGGCCGAGCCCCGGACGACGGCGAGGACGGGGTGTCCGTTGCGGCGGGCGTCGGAGAGGCGTTCCAGCAGGACGACGGCGGCACCCTCGCCCCAGCCGATGCCGTCGGCGGCGTCGGCGAACGCCTTGCAGCGGCCGTCGACGGCGAGGCCGCGCTGGCGGGCGAAGACGACGAACCCGGCCGGAGTGGCGAGGATGCCGACACCTGCGGCGAGCGCCAGGGAGCAGTCGCCCTGGCGCAGCGACTGGGCGGCGAGGTGGAAGGCGACCAGGGAGGAGGAGCAGGCAGTGTCGACGGTGACCGCCGGGCCCTGGAGTCCGAGGGTGTAGGAGACGCGGCCGGACATGACGCTGCCGGTGCCGCCGGTCAGCGCGTAGCCCTGGTCCTCCTCGGAGTCCAGCAGCATCGCGCCGTAGCCGGTGGGCAGGCCGCCGACGAAGACACCGGTGCGGGAGCCGCGCAGCGAGGTCGGGTCGATGCGGGCGCGTTCGACGGCCTCCCAGGAGGTCTCCAGGAGCAGCCGCTGCTGGGGGTCCATGGCCAGGGCCTCGCGCGGTGAGATCCCGAACAGGGTGGGGTCGAAGTCGCCGGCGTCGTAGAGGAAGGAGCCTTCCTTGGTGTAGGTCTTGCCGGGTTTGTCGGGGTCGGGGTCGTAGAGGGCGTCGAGGTCCCAGCCCCGGTCGTCGGGCAGGCCGCCGGTGGTGTCGACGCCGTCGGCGACGAGCCGCCACAGCTTCTGCGGGGAGTCCGTGCCGCCGGGCAGGCGGCAGGCCATGCCGACGATCGCCAGCGGCTCGCGCCACCGCTCCTCGGACTCGCGCAGCCGCTCGCGGGTGGTCTGCAACTCCGCCGTGACCCGCCGCAGGTAGGTACGGAGCTTGTCCTCTGTCATCTGGTCGACTCCAGTTCGGTGTGATGGGGTGCCTGCGGTGGGTGGGGCAGAAGAGGGCGGGGGCGGGTCAGGCGACGCCGAGGTCGCCGTCGATCAGGTCGAAGATCTCGTCGTCGGTCGCGGCGTCCAGGGCGGCCGTGGCGTGCGCGGGTTCCTCGGTGCCGGTGAGGCGGGCGGCGAGGTCCCGCAGCCGGCGGGCGATGTCCGCGAGGGTGTCGGGGTCCATGTCGGGGGCGTTCGCCGCCTTCAGCAGGGACTGTTCCGTGCGGTCGAGGTCGCGCTGGGCGTGCAGGGCGTCGCCGGGCGTGTCACCGAGGTCGAGTTCGCGGGCCAGGAGGTCGGCGAGGGCGGTCGGGGTGGGGTGGTCGAAGACGAGGGTGGCGGGCAGCTTCAGACCGGTCGCCGCGTTGAGGCGGTTGCGCAATTCGGTCGCGGTGAGCGAGTCGAAGCCGAGGTCCTTGAAGGGGCGGTCGTCGGTGACCCCGTCGCTGTCGGTGTGGCCGAGGACGGCGGCGGCGTGCTCGCGGACGAGGCCGGTGAGGGTGTCGTGCCGTTCGACGCCGGTGAGGGCGGTGAGGGTGTCGCGCAGGCGGGCGGCGGCGCTGTCGTCGTCCGGTGCGGTGTTCTCGCCGGTGCCGGAGAGCGCGCGGGCGGCCTCGGGGATCTCCTCGATCAGGGGGCGGCGGCGGGCGAGGGTGTAGACGGGGGCGAAGGTCGACCAGTCCATGTCGCTGACGGTGAGGGTCGTCTCGCCCTGTTCGACGGCCTCGCGCAGCGCCTCGATCGCCGGTTCGGGGCGCATCCGGCGCACGCCCATGCGCTCCAGCTGGTCGGCGACGGGGTTGGCGCCGGCGAGCATGCCGCCGTCGGCCCAGCCGCCCCAGGCGACGGAGGTCGCGGTGAGACCGCGCGCGCGGCGCTGGTGGGCGAGGCCGTCGAGGTAGGCGTTGGCGGCGGCGTAGGCCGCGTTGCCGGCGCTGCCCCAGACGGCGGCGCCGGAGGAGAACAGGACGAACGCGTCCAGGTCGAGATGGGCGGTGAGGTCGTCCAGGTGGCGTGCGCCGTTCACCTTCGCGGCGGCGGCCTCGGCGAGGTCGGCGGGGGTGACGGACAGGACGTCGCCGAAGGTGGCGACGCCGGCCGCGTGGACGACGGCGGTGAGCGGCGTCGCCTCGGGGATGCCGGCCAGGACGGCGGCGAGGGCGTCGCGGTCGGCGACGTCGCAGGCGGCGAGGGTGACGGTGCTGCCCGCCGCCGTGATCTCCTCGGCGAGGCCGGCCGCGCCGGGGGCCTCCGCGCCCCGCCTGCCGAGCAGCACGATGTGCTCCGCGCCGGCGCCGGCGAGCCAGCGGGCGACGTGCGCGCCGATCCCTCCGGTGCCGCCGGTGACCAGCACGGTGCCGTGCGGCTGCCACGGCTGTGCGGCGCGCGCGGGGCGGGCGGCGCGGACGAGACGGCGGGCGAGGACGCCGGAGGGGCGCAGCGCGATCTGGTCGTCGCCGGTGCCGCCGCCGAGCACGCTCAGCAGGGCGGCGCCGGTCTCGGGGGTCCACTCGGCGGGCAGGTCCACCGACCCGCCCCACCAGTCGGGGTGTTCCAGGCCGACGACCTGGCCGAGGGCCCACAGCGCGGACGCGTCGGGGTCCGGGACGTCGTCGGCGGTGACGGCGGCGGCGCCTCGGGTGAGCCACCAGAGGGGGGCGCGGACACCGGCCGCGTCGAGGGCGCGCAGGAGGGTGAGGGCGGCCTCGGGGGTGGCGGGGGCGGCGAGGACGCCGGTGAACTCGGTGGTGGTGAGGGCGAGTTCACCGTCCGCCGGGGTCTCGGCCAGGTGCACCTCGACCCCCGCCCCCCGCAGCGCCTCCGCGACCCCGTCCGGTGGTGCCACGAGCAGCCAGCGCCCCTCGGGCAACGCCCCCTCGGTGAACGCCGTCCGCCGCCACACGACGCGGTACTTCCACTCGTCCACGAGCCGCCCCTTGGCGCCCGCCCCGGCGAACGCCTCGGGCCAGTAGCGCCGGTGCTGGAAGGCGTAGGTCGGCAGGTCGACGACCCGCGCCCCGGCCTCCGGCAGCGCACGCGTCCAGTCGACGGGGGCGCCGTGCACGTACGCCTCGCCCAGCGACAGCAGCAGCCGCTCCGGGCCGCCTTCGCCACGCCGCAGCGTCCCCGTGACGGCGACCTCGCGGCCCGCCTCCTCGGCGGTGTCCTGCACGGCGCCGGTCAGCACGGGGTGCGGGGTCACCTCGACGAACAGCGTGTGCCCCTGTTCGACCAGTGCCCGGGTGGTCTCCTCGAACCGCACCGGCTGCCGGAGGTTGCGGAACCAGTAGTCGGCGTCCAGCGAGGTCGTCTCCAGCCGGCCCGCTGTCACGCAGGAGTAGAACGCCACCCGCGCGTCGTCCGGGGCGACTCCGGCCAGCGCGGTGCCGAGTTCATCGCGTACGGCGTCGACGTGGGCGGAGTGGGAGGCGTAGTCCACGGCGATCCGCCGCGCCCGCACGCCGTCCGTCTCGGCCCACACCAACAACTCGTCGAGTGCGGCGACTTCACCCGCGACGACCACCGCCGCCGGGCCGTTCACCGCCGCGAGGTCGATCCGGCCGTCCCAGCGCCGCAGTTCCTCGCGGACGCGCTCGGCGGGAAGCTGGACGGACACCATGCCGCCCTTGCCGGAGAGCGCGAGGATGGCCCGGGAACGCAACGCGACGACACGGGCGCCGTCGGCCAGGGAGAGCGCCCCGGCGACGACAGCAGCCGCGATCTCGCCCTGCGAGTGTCCGACGACGGCGGCGGGCTCGACGCCGTAGGACCGCCACAGCTCGGCGAGGGACACCATCACCGCCCACAGGACTGGCTGGACGACGTCCACGCGCTCCAACTCGCCCTGCTCGCGCAGGACGTCCGTCAGCGACCAGTCCACGAACTCCGACAGGGCCGCCTCGCACTCCGCCATCCTGGCGGCGAACACCGTGGACGTGTCGAGGAGTTCCACAGCCATCCCGGCCCACTGCGAACCCTGACCGGGGAACACGAACACCACACCCCCGGCACCCACACGCCCCGACACCACCCCCGAATCAGCCACACCCCCCGCCACAGCGGCAACCCCCCGCTCCAACCCCGATCGCTCACTCCCCACCACCACAGCCCGGCACTCCAACCCCGCCCGCGACACGGCGAGGGACGCGGCGACGGCGTCGTGGGAGACGTCGGCGTGCTCGGTCAGATAGCCGGTGAGCTGGGCGGCCTGCTCGCGCAGGGCGGATTCCGTGTGGCCGGAGAGGATCCACGGGAGCGGGCCGGAGAGGGGCTGCGGGCGGGGCTGCGGTTCCGGGGCCTGTTCGAGGATCACATGGGCGTTGGTGCCGCTGATCCCGAACGAGGAGACACCGACCCGGCGCGGGCGCCCGGTCTCGGGGAACTCCCGCGCCTCGGTGAGCAGTTCGACCGCGCCGGCACTCCAGTCCACCTGCTTGCTGGGCGCGTCGACGTGCAGGGTCTTCGGCAGCACCCCGGCCCGCAGCGCGAGGACGCTCTTGATGACCCCGGCGACGCCGGAAACCGCCTGGGTGTGCCCGATGTTCGACTTCAACGAGCCGAGATACAGCGGGCGTTCGGCCGAGCGCTGGCGGCCGTAGGTCGCGAGCAGGGCCTGCGCCTCGATCGGGTCGCCGAGCCGCGTCCCCGTGCCGTGCGCCTCGACCGCGTCGACCTCGTCCGGGCCGAGCCCCGCGTTGGCGAGGGCCTGGGCGATCACGCGCTGCTGGGAGGGGCCGTTGGGAGCGCTGAGCCCGTTGGAGGCGCCGTCCTGGTTGATGGCGGAGCCCCGGACGACGGCCAGGACGCGGTGCCCGTTGCGGTGGGCGTCCGAGGCTCGTTCCATGACGACGAAGGCGACGCCCTCGGACCAGCCGGTGCCGTCGGCGGCGTCGGCGAAGGCTTTGCAGCGGCCGTCGGTGGCGAGGCCGCCCTGGCGGTCGAACTCGTCGAAGGCGCCCGGGGTGGGCATGACGGCGACGCCGCCGACCAGGGCGAGGTCGCACTCGCCCCGGGTGAGGGCCTGTCCGGCGAGGTGCAGGGAGACCAGGGAGGAGGAGCACGCCGTGTCGACGGTCAGCGCGGGGCCTTCCAGGCCGAGGACGTAGGCGATGCGGCCGGACATGACGCTGCCGCTGTTGCCGGTCAGGAGGTAGCCGCCGGCCTCGCCGCCGTCGCCGAGGAGGGCGCCGTAGCCGGTGGGGGTGCCGCCGACGAAGACGCCGGTGCGGGTGCCGCGCAGGGCCGAGGGGTCGAGGCCCGTCCGCTCCAGTGCTTCCCAGGCCGTCTCCAGGAGGAGGCGCTGCTGGGGGTCCATGGCGAGGGCTTCGCGCGGGGAAATGCCGAAGAAGTCGGCGTCGAAGCCGGTGGCGCCGGTGAGGAAGCCGCCCTGGAGGGCTCCGGTGTCGCCCCAGGTGTCCCAGCCCCGGTCGTCGGGGGCGCCGGTGATGGCGTCGCGGCCCTCGGCGACGAGCCGCCACAGGTCGTCGGGTCCGTGTACGCCGCCGGGGAGGCGGCAGGCCATGCCGACGAGGACCAGCGGGTCGTCGGTGCCCGCCGGGCGGGCGTGGGCCGTGGCCGTGAGCGGGTCGGCGCCGCCGTACAGCTCCTGGGCGAGGTGGGTGGCGAGGGCGGCGGGGTTGGGGTGGTCGAAGACGAGGGTGGCGGGGAGGGTGAGGCCGGTCGCGGTGCTGAGGCGGTCGCGCAGTTCCGTCGCGGTGAGGGAGTCGAAGCCGAGGTCGTTGAAGGAGCGCAGGTCGGAGACCTCGGCGGGGTCGGTGTGGCCGAGGACGGCGGCGGCGCGGGTGCGGACGAGGTCCAGGAGGGCAGCGGCGCGCTCGGGTGCGGTGAGCCGGTCGAGGCGGGCGCGCAGGGAGTCGTCCGGGGCGGCAGCGGGTTCGGGTTCGGTGAGTGCTGCCGCCGCTTCGGGGATGTCCTCGATGAGGGGGCGGCGGCGGGCGCCGGCATAGACGGGGGCGAAGCGGGACCAGTCGGTGTCGGTGACGGTGAGGGTCGGCTCGTCGTGCTCGACGGCCTCGCGCATGACGGCGAGGGCGAGCGCGGGGTCCAGGAGGGCGAGGCCCATCCGGGCGAGGGAGGATTCGTCGAGGTCGGCGCCCATGCCGTCGCCGCCCCAGATGCCCCAGGCGAGCGAGGTCGCCGGGCGGCCCGCCGCGTGCCGGGCCTCGGCGAGGCCGTCGAGGTAGGCGTTGGCGGCGGCGTAGGCGCCCTGGGAGCCGCCGCCCCAGGCCGCGGCTCCGGAGGAGAACAGGACGAAGGCGTCCAGGTCGAGGTGGGCGGTGAGGTCGTCGAGGTGGCGGGCGCCCGCGGTCTTGCCGGTGAGGACGTCGTCCAGCTCCTCGGGGGTCAGGTCGCGGACCTTGGTGTAGCGGACGATGCCGGCCGCGTGGACGACGGCCGTCAGCGGGTGTTCCTCGGGGATGGCGGCGAGGGTCGCGGCGAGGGCGTCGCGGTCGGCGGCGTCGCAGGCGGCGAACGTGACGGAGGCGCCCGAGGCTTCCAGGTCGCGGGCGAGGGCGTCCGCGCCGGGGGCCGCCGCGCCCCGCCTGCTGGTGAGGACGAGGTGCCTGGCGCCCTCGGCGGCGGCCCAGCGGGCGACGTTCGCGCCGACGCCTCCGGTGCCGCCGGTGATCAGGACGGTGCCGCGCGGCTGCCAGCGCCGGGCGGGCGTGCGGCCGGGCAGCGGGGCGTGGACGAGGCGCCGGGCGAACACGCCGCCGGCGCGCAGCGCGAGCTGGTCCTCTCCCCCGGTGCCGCCCGCGAGGACGGACGCGAGCGCGGTGCCGGTCGTGTCGTCCCAGGTTCCGGGCAGGTCGATCAGCCCGCCCCACCAGCCGGGTTCTTCGAGGCCGACGACCTGTCCGAGCCCCCACAGCCGGGTGACGTCCGGTTCGACGGTGTCGCCCGGTGTGACGCGCACGGCGTGCCGGGTCAGCCACCACAGCGGGGCCTTGACTCCGGCGGCCCGCAGGTCCTGGACCAGGGCGACGGCGTCGGCGGGGGTCTGCGGCAGCGCCACGACCCCGGCGTACTCGCCGTCGGCCGCGCGCGCGTCGGGCGCGGTCTCGACGTCGGCGCCCGCGTCCCGCAGAGCCCGTGCGACGGCCGGCGTGTCCTCGCCGTCGGCGACGAGCAGCCAACGGCCGTCCAGCGGAGCCTCGTTCAGCTCGACCGGCCGCCAGGTGATCCGGTACCGGCGCGCGTCCTCGGGCCTGCTGCCCGCCAGGCTTCCGGGGCGCGGCCAGTACCGGCGGTGCTGGAAGGCGTACGTCGGCAGCGGCACGCGCCGGCCGCCGCCGAGGAGGCCGGCCCAGTCGACGTCCACGCCATGGACGTACGCCGCGCCGAGCGCCGACAGCAGCGTCTCCGGTTCGGGGCGGTCGCGGCGCAGGGCGGGGATGGTCGCGAGGTTGGGGACGGTGTCGCGGACGGTTGTCAGGAGGGTGCCGTCGGGGCCGGCTTCGAGGACGGTGGTGACGCCCTGGGCGGCGACCGCGCGGATGCCGTCGGCGAATCGGACGGGTGCGCTGACGTGGGTCAACCAGTAGGCGGGGGTGGCGAGTTCGGGTCCGGCGAGGTCGCCGGTGACGTTGGAGACGACCGGGATGACCGGCTCCTGGTAGGTCACCTCGGCCAGAACGTCCCTGAACTCCTCCAGCATCGGGTCCATGAGGCCGGAGTGGAAGGCGTGGCTGACGTTGAGTTGCTTGACCCGGCGGCCCTGTGCGGCGAAGTCGTCGGCGACTTCCTTGACCGCGACCTTCTCGCCGGAAAGCACCAGCGCCCGGGGGCCGTTGACGGCCGCGAGCCAGACTCCGGGCGTGTCGGTGAACTCGGACTCCTCCGCCTCGACCGCCCACATGACCCCGCCCGAGGGCAGGGCCTGCATGAGCCGACCACGTGCGGCGACCACCCGGCAGGCATCCTTCAGCGACCACACCCCGGCGATGTACGCGGCCGTCAACTCACCCAGCGAGTGCCCGAGAACGCTATCCGGACGCACACCCCACGACTCCAGCAACCGATACAGCGCGACCTCAACGGCGAACAACGCGGGCTGCGCGAGCCCAGTCGCCGCCAACTCCTCGGCCGTTCCGCCGAACACCGTGTCCTTGACCGGCAACTCACCGAAGGCCGCGCACACTTCGTCGAACGCGGCGGCATACACCTCGTACGCCTCGTACAACTCCCGCCCCATCCCGACGCGTTGGGAGCCCTGCCCCGAGAAGGCGACGGCCAGAGTGCCGCCGGTCGCGGCGCCCCGGACGAGTCCGGGGGTGTCTTCACCGGCGGCCAGAGACCGCAACTGCCGCTCCAGCTCGGGTAGTTCGGTGGCGGTGAGGACGGCGCGGTGGTCGAAGGTGGTGCGGGTGGTGGCGAGGGAGTGGGCGAGGTCGGTGAGGGCGGGGTGGGTGTCGAGGTGGGTGAGGAGGCGGGCGGCCTGGGCGCGGAGGGCTTCGGGGGTGCGGGCGGTGAGGGTGACGGGGATGGCGGGGAGCGCGCGGGCGGGCTGAGCCTGGGGCAACTCCCCTGCCACGGGGGCCTGTTCGAGGATGACGTGGGCGTTGGTGCCGCTGATGCCGAAGGAGGAGACGCCCGCGCGGCGGGGCCGTCCGGTCTCGGGCCAGGGCTGCTGTTCGCTGAGGACGCGGACGGCGCCGACGCTCCAGTCGACCTGGCGGGTGGGTGCGTCGACGTGCAGGGTGCGCGGCAGGACGCCTTCCCTGAGCGCCATGATCGTCTTGATGACGCCGGCGACGCCGGCCGCGAACTGGGTGTGCCCGAAGTTGGACTTGACGGAGCCGATCCACAGCGGCCGTTCCTGCGGGCGTCCTTGTCCGTAGGTGGCCAGGAGGGCCTGGGCCTCGATGGGGTCACCGAGCCGCGTGCCGGTGCCGTGGGCCTCGACGGCGTCGACGTCGGCCGGGGTGAGGCCGCCGCTGGTGAGGGCGTCGCGGATGACGCGTTGCTGGGCGGGGCCGTTGGGGGCGGTGAGGCCGTTGGAGGCGCCATCCTGGTTGATGGCGGAGCCTCGGACGACGGCGAGGATGTCGTGGCCGAGGCGCTGGGCGTCGGAGAGGCGTTCGACGACGAGGATTCCGGCGCCCTCGCCCCAGCCGGTCCCGTCGGCGGTGTCGGCGAAGGCTTTGCAGCGGCCGTCGGAGGCGGAGCCGCCCTGGCTGTCGAACTCGCCGTAGATCGCGGGGGTCGTCATGACGAGGACGCCGCCGACGAGGGCCATGTCGCACTCGCCGGCGCGCAGCGAGCGGGCGGCGAGGTGGAGGGCGACCAGGGAGGAGGAGCAGGCGGTGTCGATGGTGAGGGCGGGGCCTTCGAGGCCGAGGGTGTAGGCGATGCGGCCGGAGAGGATGCTGGCGGGCAGGCCGGTGATGGCGTAGCCGTCGGTGTCGTCGGGGGAGGCGGCGAGCAGGGCGCCGTATTCCTGGGGGGCGCCGCCGACGAAGACGCCGGTGCGGGAGCCGCGCAGGGTGGTGGGGTCGAGTCCGGCGCGTTCCAGGGCTTCCCAGGCGACTTCGAGGAGCTGGCGCTGCTGGGGGTCCATGGCCAGGGCCTCGCGGGGCGAGATGCGGAAGAACCCGGCGTCGAAGTCGGCGGCGGCAGGCAGGAAGGCGCCCTGGTGGGCGGGGTCGTAGGTGGGCTGGTGCTGCCAGCCGCGGTCGGCGGGCGGTCCGGTCATGGCGTCGCGGCCGTCGGCGACCAGCCGCCACAGGTCCTCGGGGCCTTCGACGCCGCCGGGGAAGCGGCAGCCGATGCCGACGACGGCGAGGGGTTCCCCGGCCGCTTCGGTGAGCCGCTGGTTGCTGCGGCGCAGGCGCTCGT
The DNA here is from genome assembly GCF_014489635.1 of Streptomyces roseirectus. NCBI lineage: Bacteria > Bacillati > Actinomycetota > Actinomycetes > Kitasatosporales > Streptomycetaceae > Streptomyces > Streptomyces roseirectus. The sequence goes on from NZ_CP060828.1 coordinate 46,180, forward strand.
TCTCCAGCAGCGCCGTGCGCAGTGCTTCGACGGCCTCGTCGAGGGACGTGTTCATAGCCTGGGGACTCCCGTGGTTTCCGATGCCTGCTCGCGACGCTATGGCTGCTCAGTCGTGCTGTAACCCCCAGAAGTGGGGCCCCCGGCCCCTAGGGGTGGGGGCGGGGGCGCTAGGGGTGGCGGGTCACCAGGCCACGGGGATCGCGAGGGCGCCGTGGACCATGTTGTAGCCGCGGAAGGCGATCTCCTCGCGGGGGACGGCGAGGCGGATCGTGGGGAAGCGGCGCAGCAGGGCGGTGAAGCCGACCTTCATCTCGATGAGGGTCATCGCGGCGCCGGGGCAGCGGTGCAGGCCGTGTCCGAAGCCGACCTGCTGACTCTGCGGGCGGGTCAGGTCAAGGCGGTCGGGGTCGGGGAAGTGGTCGGGGTCGCGGTTGGCGGCGGCGAGGGCGGGGACGACGTACTCGCCCTTCTTGATGGTGACGCCGCGCAGTTCGATGTCCTCGGTGGCGGTGCGTCCGCCGGTGGCGGAGATGACGCTGAGGTAGCGCATGAGTTCGTCGACGGCGGTGTCGAGGACGGCCGGGTCGTCGCGCAGGAGGGCGAACTGGTCGGGGTGGTCGAGGAGGGCGAGGAGGCCGAGGCCGAGGGTGGCGGCGACGGTGTCGTAGCCGGCGGTGAGGTGCATGTTGGCGATGCCGACGATCTCGGCGTCGGTGAGGTCGTCGCCGTGGTCGCGGGCGAGCATGCCGATCATGCCGTCGCCGGGGTGGGCGCGTTGGGCGGTGACGACGTCGGACATGAAGCGGTGGGCGTCGGCGACGAGGGAGAGGGCTTCCTCCTCGGTCGCGGCGAGGCCGGGGGCGCGTTCGGTGAGGGCGAGGTAGTCGGCGCGCTGGTCGTCGGTGAGGCCGAGGAGTTCGCAGATCGCGAGCAGCGGGAACGGGTTGGCGAAGGCGGTGAGGAAGTCGGTGCCGGGGCCCTTGCGTTCGAGGTCGTCGAGGCAGGTCTCGGCGATCTGTTCCAGGCGGGGGGTGAGTTCGCGCATGCGGCGGGCGGTGAAGCCGCCGGCGACGGTGCGGCGCAGGCGGGTGTGGTGGGGCGGGTCCATGTTGACGAAACTGCCCGGGGAGATCTCCAGGCCGGTGTCGTCGACGCCGGGGACCATGAGGGTGAGGGGGGTGAGGGCGCTGCTGAGGCGGTCGTCGGTGAGGACGTCGCGGACGTCGTCGTAGCGGGTGACGACCCAGATGTCGCGGCCGTCGGCCATCCGGTAGCGGGTGACGGGTTCCTCGCGCTGGGCGTGGCGCAGGGCCGGGCTGGGGTCGTAGGGGCAGCGCTGGTCGCGCTGGTAGGGCAGGGGGGTTTCCATCTCCAGGGGCATGGGGTGCTCCGTGCGTGTTCCGGGGTGTGGGGGGTGGGTCAGCGGATGCCGAATTCGTCGCCGATGAGGCTGAGGAGTTCGGCGGTGCTGGCGCCGTCGAGGTCGTCGTCGCCGTCCAGGTCGCCGTCGGTGGTGGGGTCGGCGGGGGTTTCGAGGCGGGTGAGCAGGGCGCGCAGCCGGGCCGCGAGCAGGGCGGTGCGGGCGGGGTCGCCGTCGGGGGTGGTGCGCAGGGCCGTTTCCAGGGATTCCAGGGCGAGGGCGGCCGGGTCGGGGGCCTGGGTGGAGGCGAGGTCGAGTTCCTGGAAGAGGTGGTCGGCGACGTCGCCGGGGGTGGGGTGGTCGAAGACGAGGGTGGCGGGCAGGCGCAGGCCGGTGAGGGCGGAGAGCCGGTTGCGCAGGTCGACGGACATGAGGGAGTCGAACCCGAGGCTCTGGAAGGGCTTTCCGGGCGGTACGGCGCTGCCCGCGGCGAGGCCGGCGGCGGTGGCCGTCTCGGCGCGGACGAGGTCGGTGAGAGCGGTGGCGCGGTCGTCGTCGGACAGCGGCAGCAGCCGTTCGCGCAGTCCCCCGGCGGTCGGGGCGGGCCCGGTGGTGGTGCGGGGGGCGAGGGCGCGCAGGAGGACGGGGGTGGTGGGGGCGTCGGCGTCGAGGACGGAGACGTCGAGGCGGACGGGGACGGTGGCGGGGGCGCCGGTGGCGACGGCGGCGTCCATCAGGGCCATGCCCTCGCGGGCGTCGAGCTGGCGCAGGCCGATGCGGGCGATGCGGGCGAGGTCGCTGTCGCTGACGTTCGCCGTCATGCCGTCGCCGCGCTGCCAGGGGCCCCAGGCGAGGGCGGTCGCGGGCCGGCCCTGGGCGGCGCGGCGGGCGCACAGGGCGTCCGCGAAGGCGTTGGCCGCCGCGTAGTTGGCCTGCCCGGCGCCGCCCATGACGCCGGCGAGGGAGGTGAACACGACGAACCGGTCGAGGCCCGTGGTGAGGGCGTCGAGGTGTTCCAGGGCGTCGGTCTTGACGGGGAGGACGGTGTCGACGTGGCCCTGGGTGAGGGCGGTGAGGGTGGCGTCGGCGACGGCTCCGGCGGTGTGGACGACGGCCCGCAGGTCGTCGACGGTGTCCAGGAGCGCGGCGAGGGCGTCCCGGTCGGTGGTGTCGCAGGCGGCGGCCCGCACGGTGGCGCCCTGGGCGCGGAGGTCGGCGAGGAGGTCGTCGGTGCCGGGGGCGTCGGCGCCGCGCCGGGAGACGAGGAGCAGGTCGCGCACGCCGTGCCGGGTGACGAGGTGGCGGGCGACGAGGCGGCCGAGGGTGCCGCTCGCGCCGGTGATCAGGACAGTGCCGGCGGTGGGCCACAGCGGGTCGGGGGCGGTCTCGGCCTGCGGGAGCCGGGCCAGGCGCGGGACGAGGAGCTGTCCGTCGCGCAGGGCGATCTGGTCCTCGCCGAGCGCGACGGCCCTGCCGAGCGCCGTGCGCAGGTCGAGGCCGGCGCCCGGGAGGTGGTCGACGAGCAGGACGCTGCCGGGGTTCTCCAGCTGCGCGGAGCGGGCGAGCCCCCACAGGGCGGCGCCCGCCGGGTCGGCGCCGTCACCGACCGCGCCCGACGTGCACAGCACCAGTTGCGTCCCCGCGAGACCCGGTTCCCCGGCCCACGTCTGGAGGAGGGCGAGGGTGCGGTGGACGGCGTCGCGGGTCGCGGCGGCGGTGGGCGCTGCCGGGGTGACGGGGACGACGGCGAGGGCGGGCGGGGTGGCGAGGGCGCGCAGCGCGTCGAGGTCGGCGAGGTGTTCGGTGTCGTCGCCCAGCAGCCCGGCGAGGTCGGGGGCGGGTTCGCCGAGGACGGCGATCCGGCCGCGCAGGGGGCCCGCCTGGGCGGGGTGCTCGGCGAGGGGGGTCCACTCGGTCCGCAGCAGCCACTCGGGGCGCAGCCGGACGGTGTCGAGCTGGGCGCCGGAGGTGGCGCGCATGCGCAGGGCGGCGACGGTGAGGACGGGCCGGCCGTCGGTGTCGGTGAGGTCGGCGGACACCTTGTCCTCGGCCTCGTCACGGATGTGGACGCGCAGGGCGGTGGCGTCCTGGGCGTGGCGGGTGACGCCGCGCCAGGCGAACGGCAGCAGCGGGCCGTCGGCGGAGGTGGCGGCGGGGCGGAAGCCGAGGGCGTGCATGGCGGCGTCCAGGAGTGCGGGGTGGACGGCGAAGCCGGTGCCGGCCGGTTCGGGCAGGCGGACCTCGGCGAACACCTCGGGGCCGCGCCGCCAGGCCGCCGTCAGGCCCTGGAAGGCGGGGCCGTAGGTGAAGCCGTGGGCGACGAGGTCGGTGTAGTAGGTGGTCAGGTCGACGGGTTCGGCGTCGGCCGGCGGCCAGGCGAGGGGCGCCGGGGCCTGGGTGTGCGGTTCGGTGAGGAGGGTGCCTTCGGCGTGCGCGGTCCAGGGGCCGTCGTCGTCGGTGCGGGAGTGGACGGTGACCGTGCGGGCGCCCGCCTCCTCGGGGCCGACGGCGACCTGGATCCGCACGGGCTGGTCGTCGGGGACGGGGAGCGGGGCGGCGAGGGTGAGTTCGTCGAGGTGGTGGCAGCCGTGCAGGGCGCCCGCCCACAGGGCGAGTTCCACGAACCCGGTGCCGGGGAAGAGGGGGGTCTCCAGGACGGCGTGGTCCGTGAGCCAGGGGTGGGCGGCCGTGGAGAGTTCGCCGGTGAGCAGGGTGTGGCCGTCGGCCGTGGTGACGCGGGCGCCCAGCAGGGGGTGGGCGGCGGCGTCGAGGCCGAGGGAGGCCAGGTCGCCGCCGCCGGCCGGGCGGGGGTCGGGCCAGTAGCGGGCGCGCTGGAAGGGGTAGGTGGGCAGGGTGACGGTGCGGGCGCCGGACCCGGCGAACAGGGCGGCGCGGTCGATCGGGTGGCCGGCGAGGTGGATACGGGCGACGGCCTCGGCGAGCGTCGCGCTCTGGGGGGTGTCGCGGCGCTGGGCGGGGACGCAGGTGACGGTGTCGGCGCAGCTCTGCGCCATGCCGGTGAGGGCGCCGTCGGGGCCCGCCTCCAGCAGCACGGTCACGCCCTCGGCGGCGAGGTGGCGCACCCCGTCGGCGAAGCGGACGGCCTCGCGGACGTGCCGGACCCAGTAGCGCGGGTCGCACGCCTGCTCGGCGGTGAGCGGGACGCCGGTCAGGTTGGAGACGACGGGGATGCTCGGTGCCCGCAGGTCGAGGCCGGCGACGACGTCCGCGAACTCCTCCAGCACGGGTTCCATGAGGGGTGAGTGGAAGGCGTGGCTGACGGTCAGGACGCGCGTGCGGGCGCCGTCGGCGGTGAACCGCTCGCGCAGGGCGGCCAGTTCTTCGGCGGGGCCGGAGAGGACCACGGAGCCGGGGGCGTTGACGGCGGCGACGGAGACGTCCGTGCGGCCGTCGAGGACGGTCAGGGCCTGTTCCTCGTCGACGGAGACGGCCAGCATGCCGCCGCCTGCGGGGAGGTGCTGCATGAGTCTGCCGCGGGCGGCGATCAGGGTGCAGGCGTCGGGCAGGGAGAGCACCCCGGCGACGTGGGCGGCGGTGATCTCGCCGACGGAGTGGCCCAGGAGGAACGCGGGGCGCACACCCCAGCTCTCCAGGAGGCGGTAGAGGGCGGTCTCGAAGGCGAACAGGGCGGGCTGGGTGAACTCGGTGCGGTGCAGGTCGCCGTCGTCGTCCGCGAACATCACCTCCGTGAGGGGGCGGGGCAGCAAGGGGTCGAGGTGGCGGGAGACCGCGTCGAGGGTCTGCGCGAACACGGGGTGCGCGGCGTACAGGTCGCGGCCCATGCCGGGGTGCTGGGCACCCTGGCCGGTGAACAGGACGGCGAGTGCGCCGTCGCGGGCGGTGTCGCGCAGGAGTCCGGCGGGCAGGTCGCCGGCGGCGAGCGCGGCGAGGGCGGTCTCGGCTTCCGTGCGGTCGTGGACGACGGCCGCCGCGCGGACGTCGAGGGCGGCGCGGGTGGTGGCGAGGGAGTGGGCGAGGTCGGTGGCGGTCAGGCCGGGGTCGGTGTGGAGGCGGTCCAGGAGGCGGACGGCGTGGGCGCGCAGGGCGGCGTCGTCGTGCGCGGAGAGCAGGAGCGGGCGGGGCTCTCCGGTGTCGGCCGGGGTCTGTTCGGGCTGGTCGGGGGCCTGTTCCAGCAGGACGTGGGCGTTGGTGCCGCTGATCCCGAAGGAGGAGACGCCCGCGCGGCGGGGCCGGCCGGTGTCGGGCCACGGCTGGGCCTCGGTGAGGAGTTCGACGCCTCCCTGGTCCCAGTCGATCGCCGTGGAGGGTTCGCCGGCGTGCAGGGTCTTGGGGAGCTGGGCGCGTCCGAGGGCGAGGACGGTCTTGATGATGCCGCCGACTCCTGCCGCCGACATGGTGTGTCCGATGTTGGACTTCAACGAGCCGAGGTACAGGGGGCGTTCGCGGTCCTGGCCGTAGGTGGCGAGGAGCGCGTGGGCCTCGATCGGGTCGCCGAGTTTCGTGCCGGTGCCGTGGGCCTCGACGGCGTCGACGTCGCCCGGGGCGAGCCCGGCGTCCGCCAACGCGTCCTGGATGACGCGCTGTTGGGCGAGGCCGTTGGGTGCGGTGAGCCCGTTGGAGGCGCCGTCCTGGTTGATCGCCGACCCGCGCACGACCGCGAGGACCCGGTGTCCGTTGCGGCGGGCGTCGGACAGGCGCTCGACGAGGAGGACGCCGACGCCCTCCGACCAGCCGATGCCGTCGGCGGAGTCGGCGAACGCCTTGCAGCGGCCGTCGGGGGCGAGGCCCCCTTGGCGGCCGAAGTCGGCGAAGAGGGCGGCGTCCGGCATGACGCACACGCCGCCGGTCAGCGCGAGGTCGATCTCGCCCCGGCGCAGCGCGTTCGTGGCGTCGTGCAGGGCGACGAGGGAGGAGGAGCAGGCGGTGTCGACGGTGACAGCCGGGCCTTCGAGGCCGAGGACGTAGGCGACGCGGCCGGTGATGACGCTGGTGGCGCTGCCGGTGACGGTGTAGCCGGCGAGCTGTTCGGAGCCCGGCGGGAAGAGGGTGGCGTAGCCGAGTCCGGCGGCGCCGACGTAGACGCCGGTGCGGGAGCCGCGCAGGGCGGCCGGGTCGATGCCGGCGCGCTCGACGGCCTCCCAGGAGGTCTCCAGGAGGAGGCGCTGCTGGGGGTCCATGGTGAGGGCTTCGCGCGGGGTGATGCCGAAGAACGCGGCGTCGAAGCCGGCGACGTCGTCGAGGAAGCCGCCGCGTGCCGTCTCCTGCGGGCGCCAGCCCCGGTCGCGGGGCAGTCCGCTGATGCCTTCGCGGCCCTCGGCGAGCATGTCCCACAGGTCCTCGGGGCTCTCGACGCCGCCGGGGTAGCGGCAGGCCATGCCGACGATCGCGATCGGTTCGTCGACGGCGCTGCGGCGGCGGGCGCGCGCGGGTGCGGGCGTCTGGGCGGCCGTCTCCTCGGCGGGGAACAGTTGCGCGTACAGGGCGCGCACGAGCTGGCGGGGTGAGGGGTGGTCGAAGACGAGGGAGACGGGCAGGCGCAGTCCGGTCGCGGTGGCGAGCCGGTTGCGGAAGTCGACGGAGGTGAGGGAGTCGAAGCCGAGTTCCTTGAACGGGCGCTGCGACTGCACGGCGTCGGTGTCGTCGTGGCCGAGGGCGGTCGCGGCGGTGTCGCGGACCAGGCGCAGCAGGACGCCGTCGCGTTCGGTCGCGGTCAGCGGCAGGAGGCGGCCGCGCAGGGTGCCGGTGTCGTCGCCGGGGGCGGTCGCGGCCGCCGTGCGGCGCGGGCGGGGCGCGGGGGTGGGGGCGGCGCGGTCGAGGCGGTCGGGGGGCGGGGTGCCGGTGAGGAGGGCGGCCGGGTCGACGGGGCGCAGGAGCAGGGCGTCGGCGGTGGCGACGGGGGCTCCGGTGGCGTCGGTGAGCAGGACGGCGAGGGTGGCGGGTCCGGTGCGGGTGAGGCGGACGCGCAGGCGGGTCGCGCCAGTCGCGTGGAGTTCGACGCCGCTCCAGGAGAAGGGGACGGCCGGGTCGCCGTCGAGGGCCTGGAGGGCGTGCAGGGCGGCTTCGGTGAGGGCGGGGTGGAGGGCGAAGCGGGCGGCTTCGGCGCTCTGCGCGGGCGGGAGGGCGACTTCGGCGTGGACCTCGGTGGGGGTGCGCCACAGGGCGGTGAGCAGGCGGCGCTGGGGGCCGTAGGAGAAGCCGGCGGCGGCGAGGCCGTCGTACAGCGCGGCGATGTCGGCCGGTTCGGCGGGCGGGGGCCAGGCGGTGAGGGCGGGGGGCTGGGTGGCCGTCTCGGGGACGAGGGTGCCGGAGGCGTGCAGGAGCCAGGGGGCGTCCGTGTCGGGGGCGGCGGTGGTGGAGTGGACGGTGAAGGTGCGCCGGCCGCCGAGGGCGGCGCCGACCCTGATCTGGAGGGCGACGGGGCTGTCCGGGGGCAGGATCAGGGGGGCGTGGAGGGTGAGTTCCTCGACGCGGCCGTGGCCGAAGGGGTCGCCGGCGGCCACGGCGAGGTCGAGGAAGGCGGTGCCGGGCAGGACGGGCCGCTCACCGAGGGCGTACCCGTCGAGCCAGGGGTGGTCGGCGGCGGAGATCCGGCCGGTGAGGACGGCGCCGTCGTCGTCGGCGAGGCGGACGAACGCGCCCAGCAGGGGGTGGTCGAGGGCGCCCACGCCCGCGCCGGTGACGTCGGTGGTGCGGCGGCGGGCCTCGGGCCAGTGGCGGCGGCGCTGGAAGGGGTAGGTGGGCAGGGCGGGCAGCGTGTCGGGGCGGGCCGGGACGGCGGCGAGGACGCGGGCCCAGTCGGGGTCGGCGCCGCCGGTCCACGCCTGGGCGAGGGCGGTGCGCAGCCGTGCGGTGCCGCCCTCGCCGCGGCGCAGGGTGCCGGTGACGGCGGCGTCGTGCCCGTCGGCGTCCACGCACTGCTGGACGGAGGTGACGAGGACGGGGTGGGGGCTGGGTTCGACGAACAGGCGGTGCCCGTCGGCGAGCAGGGCCGCTACGGCGTCGGCGAAGCGGACGGGTTCGCGCATGTTGCGGCACCAGTAGGCGGCGTCGAGGCGCGCGGTGTCGAGGAGGCCGCCGGTGACGGTGGAGTAGAACGGCACGTCACCACTGCGCGGGCGCAGTCCGGCGAGGTCCTTGAGGAGCTGGTCGCGCAGCACCTCGACGTAGGGCGAGTGGCCGGGGCTGGCGGCGCCGGGGATGCGGCGGGCCTGGACGCCGTCGGCCTCGCAGGCGGCCACGAACGCGTCGCAGGCGTCGGGCGCGCCGGTCAGGGCGACGGAGGCGGGCCCGTTGACGGCGGCGATCCACAGCCGGTCCGCCCAGGGCGCGAGCCGGTCGCGGACCTCGGCCTCGGGCAGCAGCACGGACGCCATGCCGCCGTCGACGGTGAGCGTGCGCAGGGCGCGGCTGCGCAGGACGACGACGCGGACGGCGTCCTCGAGGCTGAGCGCGCCGCACAGGTGGGCGGCGGCGATCTCGCCCTGGGAGTGGCCGACGACCGCGTCGGGGGTGACGCCGTACGCCTCCCAGGTGCGGGCGAGGGAGACCATGACGGTGAACAGGACGGGCTGGACGACGTCGATGCGGTCGGCGTCCACGCCGTCCGGCTCGCCCCGCAGGACGGACAGGACGTCCCAGTCGACGAGTTCCCGCACGGCCGCCGCGCAGGCGTGGGCGTGCTTGGCGAACTCGGGTTCGGTGTCGAGGAGTTCGCGGGCCATGCCGAGCCACTGGGAGCCCTGTCCCGGCAGCACGAACGCGGTGCGGCCCATGGCGGCGGCGCCTTCGGCGAGGGTGTCGTGCGGGCGGCCCTCGGCGAGCGCGGCGAGCCCCGCGAGGAGGCTCGCCCGGTTGTCGGCGAGGACGGCGGCGCGCTGGTCGAGGGGGGTGCGGCCGAGGGCGAGGGAGCGGGCGATCGCGCCGGCGGGCAGGTCCGGGTGCGCGGTGAGGTGGTCGGCGAGGCGGCGGGCCTGGGCGCGCAGGGCGGCGGTGCTCCTGGCGGACAGGAGCACGGGCAGCACGCCTTCGGGGGCGGCGTCGGGGGCGGGGTCCTCAGCGGGGTCCTCGGCGGGGGCCTGTTCGAGGATGACGTGCGCGTTGGTGCCGCTGACGCCGAACGAGGAGACCCCCGCCCGGCGGGGCGCGCTCTCGTCGGACCAGTCGCGGGCCTCGGACAGCAGGCGCACGGTCCCGGCGGACCAGTCGACGAACGGGGTCGGCTCGTCGGCGTGCAGGGTGCGGGGCAGGCTGCCGTGCCGGATCGCCTGGACCATCTTGATGATGCCGCCGACCCCGGCGGCGGCCTGCGTGTGGCCGATGTTGGACTTGAGCGAACCCAGCCACAGGGGCCGTCCGGTGGGGCGTGCGGCGCCGTAGGTCGCGAGCAGCGCGTCCGCCTCGATCGGGTCGCCGAGTTTCGTGCCGGTGCCGTGGGCCTCGACGGCGTCGACGTCGGCGGGGGTGAGCCCGGCGTCCGCCAGCGCGTCGCGGATGACGCGCTGCTGGGAGGGACCGTTGGGGGCGCTGAGCCCGTTGGAGGCGCCGTCCTGGTTGACGGCGGAGCCGCGCACGACCGCCAGCACGGGGTGGCCCAGGCGCCGGGCGTCGGAGAGGCGTTCCACGACGAGGACGCCGGCGCCCTCGCTCCAGCCGGCGCCGTCGGCCGCGGCGCCGAACGCCTTGCAGCGGCCGTCGGGGGCGAGGGAGCCCTGCCGGGAGAGCATGACGTGCACGTCGGGGGTGGACATGACGGTGACGCCGCCGGCCAGGGCGAGGTCGCACTCCCCCGCGCGCAGGGAGCGCACGGCGAGGTGGAGGGCGACCAGGGAGGAGGAGCAGGCGGTGTCGATCGTGACGGCCGGCCCCTCCAGGCCGAGGACGTAGGAGATGCGGCCGGACAGCACGCTGTTGGAGACGCCGGTGGAGCCGTGCCCGTCGATGCCGCCCTCGGTGGCGTGCAGGAGGTTCGCGTAGTCCTGCTGGGAGACGCCCGCGAAGACGCCGGTGCGGCTGCCCTTGAGGGCACGCGTGTCGAGCCCGGCCCGCTCCAGGGCCTCCCAGGAGCTCTCCAGGAGCAGGCGCTGCTGCGGGTCCATGGAGTGGGCCTCGCGGGGCGAGATGCCGAAGAACGCGGCGTCGAAGGAGGCGATGTCGTCGAGGAAGCCGCCCTCGCGGACGTAGCAGGCGCCCTCCTTGTCCGGGTCGGGATCGTAGAGGGAGGCGATGTCCCAGCCCCGGTCGGTGGGGAAGCCGGCGACGGCGTCGCGGCCCTCGGTGACGAGCCGCCACAGGTCGTCGGGGCTCGCTACCCCGCCGGGGTAGCGGCAGGCCATGCCGACGACGGCGATCGGTTCCCGTGCCGCGGCCTCCAGTTCGCCCAGGCGTCCCCGCGTGCGGTGCAGTTCCGCGGCGACCTGCTTGAGGTAGTCGCGGAGTTCCTTGTCCTCAGCCATGCGAACCGTTCACTCCTTGCCGAGTTCCGTGCGGATGAAGTCCAGTAGCTCGTCGTCCGACGCGTCGGCGAGCCTGGTGTCGACGTCGGTGTCCGTGGACACCGGGTCGGTGGCGGCCGTCCCGGCCAGGGCCCGCAGCCGGGCCGCGTACCGGGGCCGGTCGGGGTCGGCGCCCGCCAGCTCGGCGAACGCCGCCTCCAGCTGGCCGATCAGGACGGCCAGTTCGGGGCGCGCCGGTTCGGTGCCGGCGCCCAGGCGCCGGTCGAGTTCGGCGGCGAGCGCGGTGGGTGTCGGGTGGTCGAAGACCAGCGCGGCGGGCAGCGCGAGCCCGGTCGCCGCCGCGAGGCTGCCCCGCAGTTCGACGGCCGTCAGCGAGTCGAAGCCGACCTCGCGGAAGGCGCGGTCCGGCCCGATGCCGTCGGCCGACGCGTGGTCGAGGACGGCGGCGGCGCGGGAGCGCACCAGGTCCAGCAGGGCGCGGGAGCGCTCGGCGGGCGGCAGCGCGGCGAGGCCGGTCTGCGGGGCGGTTTCGGGAGCCGTGCGGGTCCTCGCCGGGCCTGCGGGGACGAGGTCGCGCAGTGCGGCGGGCAGGGTGCCGGCCTCCGCGCGGGCCCGCAGCGCGGTCCGGTCGGTGCGCATCGGCAGCAGGACGGCGTCCCGGGCCGCCCACGCCCGGTCGAACAGGCCGAGGCCCTGTGCGGCGTCCAGGGGCAGGACGCCCGCCTTGGCCATGCGCCGGCGGTCGAGGTCCCCGATGCGGGCGCCCATGCCGCCGCCGGTCCCCCACAGGCCCCAGGCCAGCGAGGTGCCGGGCAGCCCGGCGGCGCGGCGGGTGCGGGCGAGGGCGTCCAGGGCGGCGTTGGCCGCCGCGTAGTTGGCCTGCCCGGCGCCGCCGAGGGTGCCGACGGCGGAGGAGAACAGCACGAACCGGTCGAGGTCCAGGTCCTTCGTGAGGTCGTGCAGGTGGTGGGCCGCGTCCGACTTGGCGCGCAGGACGGTGTCGACGCGTTCGGGGGTGAGCGAGGTGAGGACGCCGTCGTCGGTGACGCCGGCCGTGTGCACGACCCCGGTGAGCGGCCGGTCCCCGGGGATCGCGGCGATCAGCGCGGCGAGGGCGTCCCGGTCGCCGGCGTCGCAGGCCGCGAACACCGGGCGTGCGCCCGCCTCTTGCAGGTCGGCGGCCAGGGCGTCCGCACCCGGTGCGGCGGCGCCGCTGCGGCTGACGAGCAGCAGGTCCCGTACGCCGTGCTCGGTCGCGAGGTGCCGGGCGACGAGCGCGCCCAGTTCGCCGGTGGCGCCGGTGACGAGGACGGTCCCCTCCGTGCGGGCGTCCGTGGCGGGCCGCGGTTCGGCGACGGTGAGCCGCAGGGCGTGCACCTCGCCCCGGCGGACGGCGAGTTGGGGCTCGCCCTCGGTGTGCGCGGTGGCGATCGCGGACGCCAGCAGGGGGGCGTCGGCGGTGTCGTCGTCGAGGTCGATCAGCAGGAGCCGGTCGGCGTGTTCGGCCTGCGCGGACAGGGCCAGTCCCCAGGCGACGGCGCGGGCCGGGCCTCCGGTGGTCGCGCCCGCGGTCACCGCGACGACCGGAGTGGACCGCTCGTCACCGAGGGCACCTTGCAGCAGCCCGAGGGCTTCGTGCGCGGATCGGCGCACGGCCTGCGGGTCGGCGGTGTCGGGCGCGGCCTCCAGGGCGAGGACGACGAACTCGGCGTCGTCCGGCACGCGTCCGGGCCCGGCCGACACCTCGGCGCCGAGGGCCGCCGCGAGGACTCCGGCGCGCCCCTCGGGGTCACCGACGACCGCGCAGCGCGCGGCGGACGCCGGGCGCGCCTCGACGGGCCGCCACTCCGGCGCGTACAGCTCGGGGGCGTCGGGGGCGTCGGCGTGGCGGGTGGTCTCCAGCCAGTACGGGGCGCGCTGGAAGGCGTAGGTCGGCAGCTCGGTGCGGCGGGCGCCGGGCAGGAGGGCGGGCCAGTCGACACCGACGCCGCGTACGTGCAGCCGGCCGACGGCGACCGCGAGGCTCCGCGTCTCCTCACGCCCGGCCCGCAGCGCGCCCAGCGCGAGGAGGCCGGGGGCGGTGTCGGCGACGAGGGAGACCAGGGAGCCGTCGGGGCCGGCTTCGAGGACGGTGGCGATGTCCTGGGCCTGCGCGGTCCGGATGCCGTCGGCGAACCGGACGGGCGCGCTGACGTGGTTCAACCAGTAGGCGGGGGTGGCGAGTTCGGGTCCGGCGAGGTCGCCGGTGACGTTGGAGACGACCGGGATGGACGGCTCGGCGTACGCCACCTCGGCGAGGACGCGTCCGAACTCCTCCAGCATCGGGTCCATCAGGCCCGAGTGGAAGGCGTGACTGACCTTGAGCTGCTTGACCCGGCGGCCCCGGGCTGCGAAGCCGTCGGCGACCTCCTTCACCGCGACCTCCTCGCCGGAAAGCACCAGCGCACGGGGGCCGTTGACAGCGGCGAGCCACACTCCGGGCGTGTCGGTCAGCTCGGACTCCTCGGCCTCGACCGCCCGCATCACGCCACCCGAGGGCAGGGCCTGCATGAGTCGGCCGCGTGCGGCGACGACCCGGCAGGCGTCTGTGAGGGACCACACCCCGGCGATGTACGCGGCCGTCAACTCGCCCAGCGAGTGCCCGAGGACGACGTCCGGACGGATGCCCCAGGACTCCAGGAGCCGGTACAGCGCGACCTCGACCGCGAACAGCGCGGGCTGCGCGAGCCCGGTCGCCGCCAACTCCTCCTCACTGCCTTCGAACACCGCCTCCTTCAGCGCCAACTCACCGAACCCGGCGCAGACTTCGTCGAACGCAGCGGCATACACCTCGTACGCCTCGTACAACTCCCGCCCCATCCCGACGCGTTGTGAGCCCTGGCCGGAGAAGACGAGGGCGAGGCCGCCGTCCGCCGGGGTGTCGGTGACGGTCGGCCCGTCGGTGGCGAGGGTGGTGAGGGCGTGGTGGAGGTCGTCGGGGTCGGTGGCGGCGAGGACGGTCGCGGTGGGCAGGACGGCGCGGGTGAGGGCGAGGGAGAGGGCGAGGTCGGCGGGGGTCGCCTCGGTGTGCTCGGCGAGGCGGGCGGCCTGGGCACGCAGGGCGTCGGCGTCCTGGGCGGACAGGACGACCGGCACGGGTCCGTCGGGTGCGTGCCCGATCGGGGGCTCGGGTTCGTCGTCGGCCTGTTCCAGGATCACGTGGGCGTTGGTGCCGCTGATCCCGAACGAGGACACGCCCGCGCGGCGGGGCCGGCCTGTGTCCGGCCAGGGCTGGTTCTCGGTGAGGAGTTCGACGGCGCCGGAGGTCCAGTCGACCTCGGGGGTGGGCGCGTCGACGTGGAGGGTCTTCGGGAGGAGGCCCGCGCGCAGGGCGAGGACGGTCTTGATGACGCCGCCGACGCCCGCGGCGGCCTGGGTGTGGCCGATGTTGGACTTGAGCGAGCCGAGCAGCAGGGGCCGTTCGCGGTCCTGTCCGTAGGTCTCCAGGAGGGCTTGGGCCTCGATGGGGTCGCCGAGCCTGGTGCCGGTGCCGTGGGCCTCGACGGCGTCGACCTCGTCGGGGGCGAGGCCGGCGCCGGCGAGGGCGTCGCGGATGACGCGCTGCTGGGAGGGGCCGTTGGGGGCGGTGAGGCCGTTGGAGGCGCCGTCCTGGTTGACGGCTGAGCCGCGCAGGACCGCGAGGACCGGGTGCCCGCCTCGGCGGGCGTCGGAGAGGCGTTCCAGGACGAGCATGCCCGCCCCTTCGGCGAGCGCGAACCCGTCGGCGGCGGCCGCGAACGCCTTGCTGCGGCCGTCGCGGGCCAGCGCCTGCTGGCGGCTGAACCCGACGAAGGAGGCGGGCTCGGACATGACGGCCGCGCCGCCCGCGAGGGCGAGGTCGCACTCCCCCGCGCGCAGGGCCTGCGCGGCGAGGTGCAGGGCGACCAGGGAGGAGGAGCAGGCGGTGTCGACGGTCACGGCGGGGCCTTCGAGGCCCAGGGTGTAGGAGATGCGGCCGGAGGCGACGCTCGCGGCGGCGCCGGTCGCGAAGTAGCCCTCGACGTCGTCGACGGCGTCCAGCAGCCGTGCGGTGTGGCCCTGTTCGCTGATGCCGACGTAGACGCCGGTGCGGGAGCCGCGCAGGGCCGTCGGGGCGATCCCGGCGCGTTCCAGGGCCTCCCAGGTGGTCTCCAGGAGGAGGCGCTGCTGCGGGTCCATGGAGCGGGCCTCGCGCGGGGAGATCCCGAAGAAGCCGGCGTCGAAGAGGGCCGCGTCGTGCAGGAAGCCGCCCTGGTCGACGTAGCTGGAGTCGGCGGTGGTCTCCTCGGGGTCGTGGAGGCGGTGCAGGGGCCAGCCCCGGTCGGCGGGGAAGCCGCTGACGAGGTCGGCGCCCTCGGTGACCGCCCGCCACAGCTCCTCGGGGGAGCCGATGCCGCCGGGGAAGCGGCAGCCCATGGCGACGACGGCGACGGGTTCGTCCCGGTCGGCGGCGCGGACCTGGACGGGTGCCGGGCGGTCCTGCGCGCCGAACAGCTTCTCGCCGAGGTGGGCGGCGAGGGCGGTCGCGGTGGGCTGGTCGAAGACGAGGGTGGAGGGCAGTCGGACGCCGGTCGCGGCGGCCAGCCGGTTGCGCAGGTCGATAGCGGTCAGCGAGTCGAAGCCCAGGTCGCGGAAGGCGCGTTTGGGGTCGACGGCGTCGGCGCCGGGGTGGCCGAGGACGCCGGCGGCGTGTTCGCGGACCAGGTCACGCAGGGCGCGGGTGCGGGCGCCCTGGTCGAGTGCGGCGAGGGTGCGGGCCAGTTCGGAGGCGGGTGCGGCGGGCCCGGCCGCCTGTTCGTCGTCGGTCTGCGGGCGGGCCTCGGGGAGTTCGTCGAGGAGGCGGCTGGGCCTGCCGGTGGTGAAGACCTCGGCGAAGCGGGGCCAGTCGACGTCGGCGAGCAGGACGCTGACGTCGCCGTCGGCGAGGACCGCGCGCAGGGCGGCGACGGCCGTCTCGGGTTCGATGACGGGCAGGCCGGTCTGGCGCAGGTGGTCGTAGATGGTCTCGGAGACCATGCCGCCGCCGGCCCAGGGTCCCCAGGCGACGGAGAGGGTGGGGACGCCCTCGGCGCTGCGGCGCTCGGCGCGGGCGTCGAGGACCGCGTTGCCGGCGGCGTAGGCGCCGTGGTCGGCGGCGCCCCACACGGCGGTCACCGAGGAGAAGTAGACGACGGCGGCCAACTGGGCGGGGTCCAGGGCGGCTTCGACGTTGTCGATGCCGGTGACCTTGGCGGCGAGGACGGCCGCGAGGTCGTCGAAGGGCGCCGTGGCGACGGGCCCGCCTGCGCCGACGCCGGCCGCGTGGACGACGGCCTGGATCAGGTCGCCGTCGCGCTGGAGGGTGTTCAGGGTGTCGGCGACGGCACTGCGGTCGCCGGTGTCGCAGGCGACGAGGGTGACCTTCGTGCCCGTCGCCTCGATCTCGGCGGCGAGTTCGGCGGCGCCCGGCGCCTGCGGGCCCCGGCGGCTGAGGAGGATCAGGTGGGCGGCGCCGTCGGCGGCGAGCCAGCGCGCGATGTGGGTGCCGAGGGCTCCGGTGCCGCCGGTGACCAGGACGGTGCTGCCCTGGGCGCGCCAGCCGGGGTTGCCGTGCGCGGGCGGGCCGGTGCGGATCAGGCGGCGGGCGAGGACGCCGGCCGGGCGCAGGGCGAGCTGGTCCTCGCCCGCGAGGCCGGTGAGCGCGGTGAGGAGCTGGTCCACGGTCGCCGCGTCCGGCGTGGTCGGCAGGTCGATCAACCCGCCCCACAGGTGCGGGAGTTCGACGGCGGCGCAGCGGCCCAGCGCCCACACGGCGGCCTGGAGGGGGTCGGTGGGTCCGGCGTCGTCGGCGGTGCCCTGCGCGCCCTGGGTCAGGCACCACAGGGGGGCGGTCGTCCCGGCCCGCACGAGGGCCTGGAAGAGGGCCAGGGTCGTCGCGAGGCCGGTCGGGACGTCGGCGCTGTGCGGGTGCGGGGTCGTGTCGGCGCCGGTGAGCGTGAGCACGGCGGTGGGCGCGGCCTCGCGGATCCGGGCGGCGAGCGTGTCGGGGGTGTCGTGCGGCGAGACGGTCAGCACGGTCGCGTGTTCGGCGCGTGCGCGCACCGCCTCGGCGGTCTCCGTGAGCCCGGTGGTCTCCGGGACGGCGATCAGCCAGGTGCCCGGCAGGGTCGCGGGGGCGGCGGGGGTGTCGAGGGTGCGCCAGTCGACGGCGTAGCGCCAGGCGTCGACCGTGTCACGCTCGCGGCGTGCGCGGCGCCAGGTGGACAGGGCGGGCAGCACGGCGGTCAGCGCGTCGCCGTCCGGGAGGTCGAGGACGGTGGCGAGGGCGCCGGCGTCCTGCGCCTCGACGGCCCGCCAGAAGTCGTCGTGCGCCGGGTCCGTGGCCGCCCCGGTGGGGAGGGTCCGGGGCCAGATCCGGGTGTGCTGGAAGGCGTAGGTCGGCAGGGCGACCGGGGTGGCCGGGCCGTCCGGGTAGGCGGGTGTCCAGTCCACGGGGACGCCGCCGACGTGCAGTTCGGCGAGGGAGGCGAGCATCCGGGCGGGGCCGCCCTCGTCACGGCGGAGGGTGCCGACGACCAGGGGTTCGGCGCCGGCGTGTTCGGCGGTCTCGGTGAGCGGGGAGGTGAGGACGGGGTGGGGGCTGATCTCGACGAAGACATGGTGTCCCGCCGCGAGAAGGCCGGCGACGGTGGGTTCGAGGCGGACCGTGGAGCGCAGGTTGCGGTACCAGTACGCGGCGTCGAGCCCGGCGGTGTCGAACACTCCGGCCTCGACGGTCGAGTGGAACGGCACGTCGGCGGTCCGGGGTTCGATCCCCTCCAGCGCGGTCACGACCGCACCCTTGATCTCCTCGACGTGCGCCGAGTGCGAGGCGTAGTCCACGTCGACGCGCCGGGCCCGGCCGCCGCGCGCGGTGACCTCGGCGAGGACGTCCTCGGTGTCGGCGGGCGCTCCGGCGACGACGACGGAGGCGGGCCCGTTGACGGCGGCGATGTCGACCCGTCCGTCGGCGACGGCCGTCAGCGTGCGTGCCTCGTCGGCGGAGAGCTGGACGGAGACCATCGCGCCGCGCCCGGACAGCGCGAGGATGGCCTGCGAGCGCAGGGCGACGACGCGGGCGCCGTCGGCCAGGGTGAGCGCCCCGGCGACGACGGCCGCCGCGATCTCCCCCTGCGAGTGTCCGACGACGGCGGCGGGTTCGACGCCGTAGGAGCGCCACAGCTCGGCGAGGGAGACCATCACCGCCCACAGGACGGGCTGGACGACGTCCACGCGCTCCAACTCGCCCTGCTGGCGCAGGACTTCGGTCAGCGACCAGTCGACGTGCGGCGACAGGGCCGCCTCGCACTCCGCCATCCGCGCGGCGAATACCGCGTTCGTGTCGAGAAGTTCGACGGCCATCCCGGCCCACTGCGAGCCCTGGCCGGGGAACACGAAGACCGGTCCGCGTCCCGTGGACCGGGCGGCGCCTGTGGTGACGGCGGGCGCGGTGGCCGTGCCGTCTGCCAGTGCCCGGACGGCGTCGAGGAGTTCGTCCCGGTCGCGGCCGACGGCCACGGCCCGGTGTTCGAAGAGGGTCCGGCCGGTCAGCAGGGCCCGGCCGACGGCCGTGGCGGAGTCGGTGGTGGTGTCGAGGCGGGCGGCGAGGCGGGCGGCCTGGGCGCGCAGGGCCTCGGGGGTGCGGGCGGACAGCACCCAGGGGCGCGGGGCCGGTTCCTCGTCCGGGACGTCGGCCACGCGGGTCTGCGGCGCTTGTTCGAGGACGACGTGGGCGTTGGTGCCACTCATCCCGAACGACGACACGCCGGCCCGCCGGGGCCGTCCGGTGTCCGGCCAGTCCCGCTGCTCGGTGAGGAGTTCGACGGCGCCCGAGGTCCAGTCGACCTGCCGGGTGGGCTGTTCGGCGTGCAGGGTGCGGGGCAGGACGCCTTCGCGCAGCGCGAGGATCGTCTTGATGACCCCGCCGACGCCGGCCGCCGCCATGCTGTGCCCGATGTTGGACTTCAACGAGCCGAGGTACAGGGGGTGTTCGCGGCCCTGTCCGTAGGTGGCGAGGACGGCCTGCGCCTCGATGGGGTCGCCGAGGCGGGTGCCGGTGCCGTGGGCCTCGACGGCGTCGACCTCGTCGGGCCGAAGGCCGGCGTTGGCGAGGGCCTGGGCGATGACACGCTGCTGGGCGGGGCCGCTGGGCGCGGTGAGGCCGTTGGAGGCGCCGTCCTGGTTGACGGCGGAGCCCCGGACGACGGCCAGGATGTCGTGGCCGAGGCGCTGGGCGTCCGACAGCCGCTCGACGACGAGGACGCCGACGCCCTCCGACCAGCCGGTGCCGTCGGCGTCGTCGGAGAACGCCTTGCAGCGGCCGTCGGCGGCGAGGCCGCCCTGGCGGGCGAACTCCAGGAAGCCGCCCATGGTGTTCATGACGGTGACGCCGCCCGCGAGGGCGAGGTCGCACTCCCCCGCCCGCAGGGCCTGTCCGGCGAGGTGCAGGGCGACCAGGGAGGAGGAGCAGGCGGTGTCGACGGAGACGGCCGGGCCTTCGAGGCCGAGGAGGTAGGAGACGCGGCCGGAGACGACGCTGCCGGCGGTGCCGGTCATGACGTGGCCCTCGGTCTCGGGGGACGCGGCCAGCACTGCGGCGTAGTCGGATCCCGCGGTTCCGGCGAAGACGCCGGTGCGGGAGCCGCGCAGGGCGGCCGGGTCGAGTCCGGCGCTCTCCAGGGCCTCCCAGACGGTCTCCAGGAGCTGGCGCTGCTGGGGGTCCATGGCGAGGGCTTCGCGCGGGGAGATCCCGAAGAAGGCGGCGTCGAAGTCGGCGGCGTCGTGCAGGAATCCGCCCGCCAGGGGCGCGTGCGCGTCGATACGGCGCAGGGCGGCGGTGTCCCAGCCCCGGTCGCGCGGGAAGGGGGTGATGCCGTCGGTGCCGTCGGTGAGCAGCCGCCACAGCGCGTCGGGGTCGGTGACGCCGCCGGGGTAGCGGCAGGCCATGCCGACGACCGCGAGGGGTTCGTCGAGGAGCGTCGCGCGGGCCGCCGCGGGCAGGTGGCCGGTGTCGCCGTCGAGGTGGGCGACGACGGCCTGCGGGGTCGGGTGGTCGAAGACGAGCGTCGCGGGCAGCGTGCGGCCGGTCTCCTCGGCGAGGAGGTCGCGGAAGCGGACGGCGGACAGCGAGTCGAAGCCGAGTTCGTTGAAGGAGCGGTCGGCGGGGACGGCGTCGGCGCTCGCGTGGCCGAGGACGGCGGCGGCGACGCCCCGCACCAGGTCCAGGTCGACGGTGCTCGCGCCGGTGGCGGGGCGGGGTTTCGCCGTCGGTACGGCGGTGGGCAGGAGGTTCACGGAGCCCGGGGTCGGGGGCAGCCAGTAGCGCTCGCGCTGGAAGGGGTAGGTGGGCAGGGTCGCCGTCAGGTAGGGGTCAGGGTCCGTGCCGAGGACGGCCGTCCAGTCGACGGGGACGCCCTGGACGTGCAGGGTGGCGAGGGCGGTGAGCAGGGCGGCCGGTTCGGTGCGGCCCCGGGGCAGCGCGGGCACGCAGACGGGGCCGCCCTCGGGTACGCAGTCGCGGGCGAGGACGCTGAGGGCGCCGCCGGGGCCGACCTCCAGGCAGGCGGTGACGCCCTCGGCGGCCAGGGTGCGCACGCCGTCGTGGAAGCGGACGGCCTCGCGGACGTGCCGCACCCAGTAGTCGGGGGTGAGGAGGTCGTCGCCCGCGATGGCCCCGGTGAGGTTGGAGACGACGGGGATCGCCGGGGCGTGGTAGGTGACCTGGGCGGCGGTCTCGCGGAACGCGGCGAGCATCGGCTGCATGAGCGGTGAGTGGAAGGCGTGGCTGACCTTGAGGCGGCGCACGCGCAGGCCCCGTTCCGCGCACAGGGCGGCGGTCGCGTCGACGGCCTCGGCGGGGCCGGACAGGACGGTCGCGCGGGGCCCGTTGACGGCGGCCACGGCGAGCGTGCCGCCGGTCCCGGCCGCCGCCAGCAGTTCGGGCACGTCCGTCTCGGGGAGTTCCACGGCGAGCATCGCGCCGCCCTCGGGCAGCGCCTGCATGAGGGTCGCGCGGGCGGCGACCAACGCGCAGGCGTCGTCGAGGGAGAACACCCCGGCGACATGGGCGGCGGCCAGTTCGCCCACGGAGTGGCCGAGGAGCAGGTCGGGGGTGAGGCCCCAGTGGTCGAGGAGGCGGAAGAGGGCGACCTCGACGGCGAACAGGGCGGTCTGGGTGTGCGCGGTGCGCGCGAGGAGGTCGTCGGAGTCCAGCGCCTGTTCCAGCGGGCGTTCCAGCAGCGGGTCGAGCCGGGTACGCACGGCGTCGAATGCTTCCGCGAACACGGGGTGCGCGGCGTACAGGTCGCGGCTCATGCGGGCGCGCTGGGCGCCCTGGCCGGTGAAGAGGAACGCGAGTTTCCCGGCGGGGGCGGCTTCGGCGCGGACGGCGTGGGCGTGGGGGCGGCCCTGGGCGAGGGCGTCGAGGCCCGCGCGCAGTTCGGCGGGGGTGGTGGCGGTGACGGCGGCGCGGTGCCGGAAGCGGGCGGCGCCCGGGGCGAGGGCGCGGGCCAGCGCGGGGGCGGGGGTGTCCGTGCGGGTGAGGTGGTCGAGGAGGCGGGCGGCGCTGTCGCGGAGGGCTTCGGGGGTGCGGGCGCCGAGCAGGAGGGTGGTGGCCGGGGTGTCGTCGTGCGGGGTGGGTTCCGGTTCGGCGGGCGGGGCCTGTTCGAGGATGACGTGCGCGTTGGTGCCGCTGATGCCGAACGAGGACACGCCGGCCCGGCGGGGGCGCCCGGTGTGCGGCCATGCGCGCTCCTCGGTGAGGAGTTCGACGTGCCCGGCGCTCCAGTCGACCTCGCCGGTCGGGGTCTGGAGGTGCAGCGTCTTCGGCAGGACGCCGGCCCGCAGCGCCATGACGGTCTTGATGATCCCGCCGAGCCCGGACGCGGCCTGCGTGTGGCCGATGTTGGACTTGAGCGAGCCCAGGTACAGCGGGAGTTCGCGGTCCTGCCCGTAGGTGGCGAGCAGGGCCTGCGCCTCGACGGGGTCACCGAGCCGCGTGCCGGTGCCGTGCGCCTCGACGGCGTCGACCTGCCCGGGGCTGAGCCCGGCGTCCTGGAGGGCGGCGCGGATGACCCGCTCCTGCGAGGGCCCGTTGGGCGCGGTGAGCCCGTTGGAGGCGCCGTCCTGGTTGACGGCCGACCCCTTGATCACGGCGAGGACGGGGCGGCCCTCGCGGACGGCGTCGGAGAGCCGGCACAGCACGAGGACGCCCGCGCCCTCGCCCCAGCCGGTGCCGTCGGCGGTGTCGGCGAACGACTTGCAGCGGCCGTCGCCCGCGAGGCCGCCCTGGAGCAGGAACTCCTCGTACAGGCTCGGCGAGGCCATGACGGTGGCGCCGCCGACGAGGGCGAGGGAGCATTCGCGGGCGCGCAGGGCGCGGGTGGCGAGGTGGAGGGCGACCAGCGACGACGAGCAGGCGGTGTCGACGGTGAACGCGGGCCCTTCGAGGCCGTAGTGGTAGGAGAGGCGGCCGGAGGCGACGCTGCTGGTGGTGCCGGTGAGGACGTGGCCGCGGACCTCGCCGAGGGCGGCCTCGCCGTGCGGGCCGTACTTCTGGTCGGTGAGGCCGACGAAGACGCCGCCGTCGGTGCCCTTGAGGGCGGCCGGGTCGAGTCCGGCGCGCTGCACGGCCTCCCAGGAGGTCTCCAGGAGGAGGCGCTGCTGGGGGTCCATGGCGAGGGCTTCGCGCGGGGAGATCCCGAAGAACTCCGCGTCGAAGTCGCCCGCGTCGTGCAGGAAGCCGCCTTCGAGGCGGACTCCGGCGTCGGCGAGGGCGCCGGTGCGCCAGCCGCGGTCCTCGGGGAAGGGTCCGACGGCGTCGCGGCCGGCCCTGACCAGGTCCCACAGGGCCTCGGGGGTGTTCGCGTCGCCGGGGAAGCGGCAGGCCATCGCGACGATGGCCACCGGTTCCCGGCGGTCGGCCTCCAGCTCGCTGAGCCGGGTGCGGGTGCGCTGGAGGTCGGCGGTCACCCGCTTGAGGTAGTCAACAACCTTGTCG
Organism: Streptomyces roseirectus; assembly: GCF_014489635.1. Taxonomy (NCBI): domain Bacteria; kingdom Bacillati; phylum Actinomycetota; class Actinomycetes; order Kitasatosporales; family Streptomycetaceae; genus Streptomyces; species Streptomyces roseirectus. The sequence continues at coordinate 69,008 of NZ_CP060828.1, forward strand.
TCGTTCGCCACGGGTTCTCCGATGGGCCGCGTCTGTACGGGGGGCAGGGGTCGGGGTCCGGCGGTGCCGGGGTTTTTCGGCGGTACCGGTCAGATCAGGTCGCCGAACTCGCTGTCGATGAACGCGAGGAGTTCGTCCGCGTCGGCGTCGTCCACCCGGGGGTCGGGGCCGTCCTTGGCGGGGGCGGTCGCGGTGAGCCGGGCGAGGATGCGGCGCAGGCGTTCGGCGGTCTCGGTGTGGGCCGGGTCGTCGGGGGCCAGTGCCTCGGCGGCCGTCTCCAGCCGGTCGAGGTCGCGCCGCAGCCGTTCGGCCGGGCTGCTCTCGGCGGGCAGCAGCAGTGTCAGCAGGTGCTCGGCGAGCGCGGCGGGCGAGGGGTGGTCGAAGACGAGGGTGGCGGGGACGGTGAGCCCGGTGGCCGAGGTGAGCCGGTTGCGCAGCTCGACGGCGGTCAGGGAGTCGAACCCCTGGTCCTTGAACGCCTGGTCCGGGTCGATGTCCCCGGCGTCGGCGTGCCCGAGGACCTGTGCGGTGCGTTCGACGACGAGCGCCAGCACGCGCGCGGCCCGCTCCTCGTCCGGCAGCGCGGCCAGGGCCGCCGTGAAGTCCCCGCTGTCGGGGGCCGTGCGGCGGGTGGTGGCGCGGCGCTGTGGCCGGGGCTGTCCGAGGAGGCCGGTGAGCAGGGCGGGCGCGGGCCGCTCGCGGTGGTGGGCGCGCAGCGCGGGCAGGTCGAACGGGGCGGCGGTGACCGCCGGTTCGCGTCCGGTCAGCGCGGCGTCGAACAGGGCGAGCCCTTCGACGGTGGTCAACGGCCGGGTGCCGGTGCGACGCAGCCTCTCCAGGTCCCGGGCGCCGAGCGCCGCCGTCATCCCGCTGGCCTCCTCCCACAGCCCCCACGCGATCGCCGTGGCCGGCCTGCCCTGGCGCGCGCGTTCGGCGGCGAGGGCGTCCAGGGCGGCGTTGGCGGCGCAGTAGTTGGCCTGTCCGGCGGCGCCGAAGGTGGCGGACGCGGACGAGAACAGGACGAAGCAGTCCAGGTCGAGCCCCGCGGTCAGCTCGTGCAGGTGGCGGGCGCCGTCCGCCTTCGGGCGCAGGACGGCGTCGAGGCGTTCGGGGGTGAGCGCGGTGAGGACGCCGTCGTCGGTGACGCCCGCGCAGTGCACGACGCCGGTCAGGTCGTCGATCCCGGCGAGCAGGCGGGCGACGGCGTCCCGGTCGCCCGTGTCGCAGGCGGTGACCCTGGCCTCGGCGCCGGTCTCGGTCAGCTCGGCCAGCAGTTCCCGGGCGCCCGGGGCGTCGGCGCCGGAGCGGGAGGTCAGCACGAGCCGGCGGACGCCGTGCGCGCGGACCAGGTGCCGGGCGACGTGGGCGCCGAGGGTGCCGGTGCCGCCGGTGACCAGGACCGTGCCGGCCGGGGCCGGCAGGGTCAGGACGGCCTTGCCGACGATGCGGGCCTGGGCGACGGCCCGGAACGCGTCCGGGGCGCGCCGCACGTCCCAGGCGGTGACCGGGGGCGGGGTGAGCGTGCCGGCCTCGAAGAGGGGGTGCAGGGCGTCGAGGATCGCGCGGATCCGGTCGGGCCCGGCGTCCCCGAGGTCGAAGGCCCGGTACTCGACTCCCGCGTGCAGGGCGGCCACCTGTGCCGGGTCCCGCAGGTCGGTCTTCCCGATCTCCACGAACCGTCCGCCGCGCGGGAGGAGTTGGAGGGAGGCGTCGGTGAACTCGCCGGCGAGGCAGTTGAGGACGACGTCCATGCCGTCGCCGCCGGTAGCGGTGAGGAACGCGTCACGGAAGTCGAGGGTGCGGGAGTCGGCGATGTGCGCGTCGTCCAGGCCCGCTGCCCTGAGGGCGTCCCACTTGCCGCGTGACGCGGTCGCGAACACCTCGGCGCCCAGGTGCCGGGCCAGTTGCACGGCGGCCGTCCCGACGCCGCCCGCACCGGCATGGACCAACACCCGCTGTCTCGCGCCCAGTTGGCCCAGGTCCACGAGCCCGTAGTACGCGGTGAGGTGGACGACGGGCGCGGCGGCGGCCTGTGCCGCGCTCCAGCCGGACGGGACCCTCGTCAGGAGCCGTTCGTCGGTGACCGCCTCGGGCGCGAAGGCGCCGTCCATCATGCCGGTCACCCGGTCGCCGACCGTGAAGCGGGTCGCGCCGGGGCCGGTCTCCACGACCGTTCCCGCGCCCTCGATGCCGAGGTCGGCGTCGCCCGGGTACATGTCGAGGGCGACGAGGGTGTCCCGGAAGTTGACCCCGGCGGCCCGGACGGCGATCCGCACCTCGCCCGGGGCGAGGTCACGCCTGGCGGCGGGCACCAGCGCGAGGGTGTCGAACGAACCGCGCTCGGGCACGTCGAGGCGCCACGGCCCGGTCGCGGGCGCCTCCAGGAGGGTCCCGGCGTCGGCGCGCTCCAGCCGGCGTCCGTACACCTGTCCCTGGCGGACCGCCAGGTCCGGTTCGCCGGTCGCGAGGAGCGCGGCGACGGGCAGGTCACCGCCCTCGGTGTCGACGAGGACGATCCGCCCGGGGTGCTCGGCCTGCGCCGCCCGCACGAGCCCGGCGGCCGCCGCCTGCGCGAGCGTGCCGGGGTCGGCGGGGGCGGTCTCGGTGAGCAGTCCGGCGGGCGGGACGGTCGCGGCGCGCCGGGTGACGAACAGCAGCGGCACATCGGCCCGCTCGTTGTCCAGCCACCGCTGGAGCGTGGCCAGGACCCGCCCGGTGACGTGGCCCGGTTCCCCGTCGGGGCAGTGGGCGACGACGGTGTCCGAGACGACGACCGCGTCCCCGGCGCCGGACCAGTCCTCGATGTCCAGCGTCTCCACCGGGGGCAGTTCGGCGGGCGGGGTGAGCGGGGTCCAGCCGATCCGGTACAGCGTCTCCCGGCCGGCGGGCGACAGCCGTTCGGCGCTCGTCTCGCGCAGGACGAGCCCGCGCACGCTCACCACCGGCTGGCCCGCCGCGTCCACGGCGGCCAGCGACACCGTCCCGTCGTCCGCCCGGTCGATGCGGGCGCGCACGGCGTCGGCGCCGGCCGCGTGGACGCGCACGCCGGTCCACGCGAAGGGCAGCCGGGGTGCGCTGCCCGGGGGCAGGGCGACGCCGAGGGCGTGCAGGACGGCGTCCAGGAGCGCCGGGTGCAGGGCGAAGCGGGCGGCGGCGGGCCGCTCGTCGTCCGGGAGTTCGGCCTCGGCCCACAGGGTGCCGTCCGCGCCCTCGACGACCGTCCGCAGCCCCTGGAAGGCGGGGCCGTAGTCGAAGCCGGCGTCGACGAGGCCGGTGTAGAAGCCGTCGAGCGGGACCGGACCCGTCTCGTCCGACGGCCAGTCGACGGACGGGGCGGTGTCGTCGGCGGCCGGGGCGAGAACGCCCTCGGCGTGCCGGGTCCAGGGCTGGGTGTCGCCGTCGGTGACCGGGCGGGAGTAGACGGCGACCGCGCGCCGGCCGTCCTCGTCCGGCTCGGCCACGACGAGCTGGAGGTCGGCCGCCGTGTCCCGGGGCAGGGTGAGCGGGACGGCGAGGGTCAGCTCGGTCAGCTCCGGGCAGCCCAGGCGCTCGCCGGCCCAGCAGACCAGGTCGACGAAGCCGGTGCCGGGCAGCAGGGCCGTGCCGAGGACGCCGTGGTCGGCGATCCAGGGGTGGGTGGCCTGCGCGATCCGCCCGGTGGCGATGACCTCTCCCCCACCGGCCGACGCGATCCACGTCCGCAGCAGCGGATGCCCGGCCGCCGCGACCCCGGCCGCCTCCAGCGCCCCGGCGGACACACCCGCGCCGTCGGGCCAGTACCGGCGGTGCTGGAAGGCGTACGTCGGCAGCGGGACCCGCCGGGCGCCCGTGCCGTCGAACACCGCGCCCCAGCCGACGTCCACGCCCTGCGCGTAGGCCTCCCCCAGCGCGCCCAGCAGCGTCTGCGCCTGCGGCCGGTCCCGGCGCTGCGCGGCGACCACCGCCAGCTCCGGCGCGGTCTCCCGCACGGCCGCCGACAGGGAGCCGTCGGGGCCGACTTCGAGGACGGTGGCGATGTCCTGGGCCTGCGCGGTCCGGATGCCGTCGGCGAACCGGACGGGCGCGCTGACGTGGGTCAACCAGTAGGCGGGGGTGGTGAGTTCGGGTCCGGCGAGGTCGCCGGTGACGTTGGAGACGACCGGGATGGACGGCTCGGCGTACGTCACCTCGGCGAGGACGCGTCCGAACTCCTCCAGCATCGGGTCCATCAGGCCCGAGTGGAAGGCGTGGCTGACCTTGAGCTGCTTGACCCGGCGGCCCCGGGCTGCGAAGCCGTCGGCGACCTCCTTCACCGCGACCTCCTCGCCGGAAAGCACCAGCGCGCGTGGGCCGTTGACGGCGGCAAGCCAGACTCCGGGCGTGTCGGTCAGCTCGGACTCCTCGGCCTCGACCGCCCACATGGCCCCGCCCGAGGGCAGCTCCTGCATGAGGCGCCCGCGTGCGGCGACGACCCGGCAGGCGTCCTTCAGCGACCACACCCCGGCGATGTACGCGGCTGTCAACTCGCCCAGCGAGTGCCCGAGAACGACGTCCGGACGCACCCCCCACGACTCAAGAAGCCGGTACAGCGCGACCTCGACCGCGAACAGTGCGGGCTGCGCGAGCCCGGTCGCCGCCAACTCCTCCTCACTGCCTTCGAAAACGGATTCCTTCAGCGCCAACTCACCAAAGGCCGCGCACACTTCGTCGAACGCGGCGGCATACACCTCGTACGCCTCGTACAACTCCCGCCCCATCCCGACGCGTTGCGAGCCCTGCCCGGAGAACATGACCGCGAGCCCGCCGTCCGAGACACCAGGCGAGGCGTCCGTGGAGGTGGCCAGAGCATCGAGGGCGGTGCGGAGTGTCCCGGTGTCGGTGGCGAGGAGTGCGGCGCGGTGGCTGAGGGCGGCGCGGTGGACGGCGAGGGTGTAGCCGAGGTCGGGCAGGGTGAGTGCGGGGTCGTCGAGGGCGGCGCTCAGGCGGGCGGCCTGGGCGCGCAGGGCGGGGGCGGTGCGAGCGGACAGCAGGACGGGGACGGCGGGCAGGGTGCGCGTGGCCTGCGGCTGCGGGTCGGCGGTGGGGGCCTGTTCCAGGACGACGTGGGCGTTGGTGCCGCTGACGCCGAACGCGGAGACGGCCGCGCGGCGCGGGCGTCCGGTGTCGGGCCACTCCCTGCGCGAGGTGAGGAGTTCGACGGCGCCGGACGTCCAGTCGACCTGCCGGGTCGGTTCGTCGACGTGCAGGGTCTTCGGGAGGAGGCCCGCGCGCAGGGCGAGGACGGTCTTGATGACCCCGGCGACGCCGGAGGCGGCCTGTGTGTGGCCGATGTTGGACTTCAACGAGCCGAGGTACAGGGGCCGTTCGCGGCCTTGTCCGTAGGTGGCGAGGACGGCCTGCGCCTCGATGGGGTCGCCGAGGCGGGTGCCGGTGCCGTGGGCCTCGACGGCGTCGACGTCGGCGGGGGTGAGCCCGGCGTCGGCCAGGGCGTCGCGGATGACGCGTTGCTGGGAAGGGCCGTTGGGGGCGGTGAGGCCGTTGGAGGCGCCGTCCTGGTTGATCGCGGAGCCCCGGACGACGGCCAGGATCTCGTGGCCGCCTCGGCGGGCGTCCGACAACCGTTCGACGACCAGGACGCCGGCGCCCTCGCTCCAGCCGGTGCCGTCGGCGGCGTCGGCGAAGGACTTGCAGTGGCCGTCCGGGGCGAGGCCGCCCTGGCGGGTGAAGGATTCGAAGGCGGTCGTGGTGGCCATGACGGCGGCGCCGCCCACGAGCGCGAGGTCGCACTCGCCGGCGCCGAGGGCGCGGACCGCGTGGTGCAGGGCGACGAGGGAGGAGGAGCAGGCGGTGTCGAAGGTGACGGCCGGGCCCTCCAGGCCCAGGGTGTAGGAGATGCGGCCGGAGGCGACGCTGCCGACGGAGCCGGTGAGGGCGTAGTCCTTGCCCTCCTCGGTGGTGAGGGCGAGGGAGGCGTAGTCGAAGTTGCCGGCGCCGATGTAGACGCCGGTGCGCGAGCCGTGCAGGGCGGGCGGCGCGATGCCGGCGCGCTCCAGGGCCTCCCAGGAGACCTCCAGGAGGAGGCGCTGCTGGGGGTCCATGGCGAGGGCTTCGCGCGGGGAGATCCCGAAGAAGCCGGCGTCGAAGTCGGCGAGTCCGCTCAGGAATCCACCCTGGCGGGTGGCGATGTCGAGGCCGGTGGGCCAGCCCCGGTCGGTGGGGAAGGCGCCGATGCCGTGCCGGCCCTCGCTGACGAGGTCCCACAGGTCCTCGGGGTTCTCGACGCCGCCGGGGAAGCGGCAGGCCATGCCGACGATCACGATGGGGTCGTCGTGCGTCTCGGTCTGCTGCTGCGGGCGGGCGGTGGCTTCGGCGGCCGGGGCGAGGTCGAGGCGGTCGCGGAGGGCGGTGGCGACGGCGGCCGGGGTGGGGTGGTCGAAGACGAGGGTGCTCGGCAGGGTCAGGCCGGTCGCGGCGGTGAGGCGGTTGCGCAGGTCGACGGCGGTGACGGAGTCGAGGCCGAGGTCGCGGAAGGCGCCGGTCGCGGTGACCGCCTCGGGGTCGGGGTGGCCGAGGGCGGCCGCGGCGGCGGTGCGGACGAGGCGCAGGAGGTGGCGGTCGCGGTCCCGGTCGGTGAGGTGGGCGAGTTGCGCGGCGAGGGCGGGGGTGTCGGCGGGCGCGGGGGTCTCGGCTGCTTCGGGGAGGGCGTCGAGGAGGGGGCGGTGGCGGGCGGCGCGGTAGCCGGCGGCGAACACCGGCCAGTCCATGGCGGTGACGGTGAGGGTGGTCTCGCCCGCGCCGACGGCGTCGAAGAGGGCGGTGAGGGCGGTGTCGGGGTCGAGGCCGCGTACGCCGATCCGGTCGAAGGCGCGCTGGGTGTCGGCGTCGACCATGCCGCCGCCGGCCCAGCTGCCCCAGGCGACGCAGGTCGCGGTGGCGCCCCGGGCGCGGCGGGCGGCGGCGAGGGCGTCGAGGTGGGCGTTGGCGGCGGCGTAGGCGGCCTGGCGGGCGCCGCCCCAGATCGCGGCGCCGGAGGAGAACAGCACGAACGCGTCGAGGTCGAGGTGCGCGGTCAGCTCGTCGAGGTGCCGGGCGCCGTCGCTCTTGCCGGCGGCCATGCGGGCGAGTTCGGCGGGGGTGAGGTCGTCGAGGCCGGTGAAGCCGGTGACGCCGGCGGTGTGTATGACGGCGGTCGGCGGGTGGGCGGCGATGACGGCGGCGAGCGCGTCGCGGTCCCCGGCGTCGCAGGCGACGATCGTGACGCGGGCGCCCGTTTCCCGTATCCGGTCGGCGAGTTCGGCCGCGCCTGGGGCGTCGGGGCCGCGCCGGCCGGTGAGGACGAGGTGGTCGGCCCCGTCGCTCGCGAGCTTGCGGGCGACCCGGGAGCCGAGGGTTCCGGTGCCGCCGGTGACCAGGATCGTGCCGCGCGGCGTCCAGGGGGCGCCTTCGGGGCGGGGTGCGTGCACGAGGCGCCGGACCAGAGGGCCGGACGCGCGCAGCGCCCACTCCTGTTCGGCGCCGGGGGCGGCGAGGAGGGCGGCGAGGTCGACGGCGGTGCGGGGGTCGAGGCCGGTGCGGAGGTCGCCGACGGTCAGGGGATCGGCGTCGGCGTCGGCGTTGTCGGCGGCGTGGGTGTCGAGGGCCTGGGGCAGGTCGACGAGGCCGCCCCAGCCGTCGGGCCACTCCAGCCCGACGACCCGGCCGAGCCCCCACACCTGTGCCTGTTCGGGCACGGCCCCTTCGTCGGCGCCGGTGGCGACGGCACCCCGCGTGAGGGTCCACAGCGGGCCGTTCGTGCCGAGGGCGCGCAGCGCCCGCACGGCGCCGAGCGTGGCGGCGAGCCCGGCGGGGATCGTGGGATGGCCGGGGTGGGGGCGGGTGTCGAGGGCGAGCAGGGAGACGGTCCCGGTGGCCTGCGCGCAGGGCGCGAAGACGTCGGCGGGCGCGTCCTCGGGCACGGTGATGCGGTGCACCTCGGTGGCGCCGTGCGCGGTGAGGGCGGCGGCGGTCCAGTCGGCCTCGGGGAGGGCGTGCGGGGGTTCGAGGAGCACCCAGGTGCCGTCGAGCGGGGCGGGTTCGGCGGGGGCGGGCTGCCAGACGACGTGGTGGCGCAGGGCGTCGGCGGCGGTGCGCCGGCGGGTGCGGGCGCGCCAGTCGGCGAGGGCGCGGACGGTGGCGTCGAGTCCGTCGTCGGCGGTGACGCCGAGGCGGTGGGCGACGGCGAGGGTGTCGCGGTCGTCGACGGCGTGCCAGAGGGCGGCGGTGTCGGGGTCCTCGGCGGTGGCGGGGGCGGGGGTGTCGAGCCAGTGGCGGGTGCGCCGGTAGGCGTGGGCGGGGAGTTCGGTGCGGCGGGCCCCGGTGCCGGCGAGGAGGGCGGCGAAGTCGACGGGGGCGCCGTGGGCGTGGGCTTCGGCCAGGGCCTCGGTGAAGCGGCGGGGCCCGTCGGTGTCGCGGCGCAGGGTGGCGGTCACGGCGGCGGGGGCGGGGTGCGCGTCCAGGGTGTCCTGGAGGGCGTGGGTGAGGACGGGGTGGGGGCTGACCTCGATGAAGAGGGTGTGCCCCGCGTCGAGGAGGGCCCGGGTGGCGTCTTCGAAGCGGACGGTGTGGCGGAGGTTGCGGTACCAGTAGCCGGCGTCGAGGAGGCTGGTGTCCGTGCGGCCGGGGGTGACGGTGGAGTAGAAGGCGGTGGTGGCCGTGCGGGGGGTGACCGGAGCCAGGAGGGTGCGCAGGTCGTCTTCGACGGCCGTGACGTGGGCGCAGTGGGAGGCGTAGTCGACGGCGACGCGGCGGGCACGCACGCCGTCGCGTTCGCAGGCGGCGATCAGCTCGTCGAGGGCGTCGTCGTCCCCGGCGACGACCGTGGCGGCGGGCCCGTTGAGCGCGGCGACGTCGACGCGGCCCGCCCAGGCGGTGAGGCGGGCGCGGACGGCGTCGCCGGCTTCCGCGACGGAGACCATGCCGCCGCGTCCGGACAGCCCGGTGAGGGCGCGTGAGCGCAGGGCGGCGACCCGGGCGCCGTCCTCCAGGGACAGGGCTCCGGCGACGACGGCGGCGGCGATCTCTCCTTGCGAGTGCCCGACGACGGCGTCCGGGGTGACGCCGCACGCGGACCACAGTGCGGCGAGGGAGACCATGACGGCCCACAGGACGGGCTGGACGACGTCGACGCGCTCCAGCGTGTCCCGGGTGCGCAGGACGTCGGTGAGCGACCAGTCGACGAACGCCGAGAGGGCGTCCTCGCACTCGGCCATGCGGCGGGCGAAGACCGGCGAGGTGTCGAGGAGGTCGACGGCCATGCCGGCCCACTGCGAGCCCTGGCCGGGGAAGACGAGGACGACGCGGGCCGGTCCGTCGGGGGCGCTGCCCTGGACGACGCCGGCGGGGAGGGTGCCGTCGGCGTACTGGTCGAGGAGCGGGGTGAGGGCGGGGAGGTCGGGGGCGAGGGCGACGGCGCGGTGCGGGAGGTGGGCGCGGGCGGTGGCGAGGGACCAGGCGAGGTCGGCGGGGGTGGCGTCGGTGCGCGTCAGGTGGCGGCGCAGGGCTGCGGCCTGGGCGGGCAGGGCGGCCGGGGTGCGGGCGCTGAGGGGGAACGGGAGGAGTGGCGCGGTGTGGAAGGCGGGGGTGTCGGGGGCGTCCGGGGCGGCGGCGAGGGGGGTGTCGGCCGGGGCCTGTTCGACGATGACGTGGGCGTTGGTGCCGCTGATCCCGAAGGAGGAGACGCCCGCGCGGCGCGGCCGTCCCGTCCGGGGCCAGGGGCGGGCCTCGGTGAGGAGGCGGATCGCGCCGGAGGTCCAGTCGACCTCGGTGGTGGGCCGGTCGGCGTGCAGGGTGCGGGGCAGGACGCCTTCGCGCATCGCGAGGACGGTCTTGATGAGTCCGGCGACGCCGGCGGCGGCCTGGGTGTGCCCGATGTTGGACTTCAGCGAGCCGAGGTACAGCGGGTGTTCGCGCCCCTGCCCGTACACGGCGTGCAGTGCCTCGGCCTCGATGGGGTCGCCGAGGCGGGTGCCGGTGCCGTGCGCCTCGACGGCGTCGACGTCGGCCGGGGTGAGGCCGGCGTCGGTGAGCGCGGCGCGCAGGACGCGTTCCTGGGCGGGGCCGCTGGGGGCGCTGAGCCCGTTGGAGGCGCCGTCCTGGTTGACGGCGGTGCCCCGGACGACGGCCAGCACCGGGTGCCCGTTGCGGCGGGCGTCGGAGAGGCGTTCGACCAGGATGAGGGCGGCGCCCTCGGACCAGCCGGTGCCGTCCGCGTCGGCGCCGAACGCCTTGCAGCGGCCGTCGCCGGCGAGTCCGCCCTGCCGCTGGAAGCTGTGGAAGAGGCCGGGGGTGGACAGGACGCAGGCGCCGCCGACGAGGGCGAGGTCGCAGTCGCCGCGCCGCAGGGACTGGGCGGCGAGGTGCAGGGCGACCAGGGAGGAGGAGCAGGCGGTGTCGACGGTGACGGCGGGGCCCTCGAAGTCGAAGGTGTAGGCGATGCGGCCGGAGGCGACGCTGGCGGTGGTGCCGGTCAGGAGGTGGCCGCCGGTGTCGTCGTCGGCGTCGTCGAGGCGGGGGCCGTAGTCCTGGGCGACGAGGCCGGTGAAGACGCCGGTGCGGCGGGCGTGCGGTGCGCGCGGGTCGAGGCCGGCGTGTTCGAACGCCTCCCAGGCGGTCTCTAGGAGCAGGCGCTGCTGGGGGTCCATGGCGGCGGCCTCGCGCGGGGAGATGCCGAAGAAGCCGGGGTCGAAGGAGGCGATGTCGGGCAGGAAGCCGCCGGGGAAGGAGAGGTCCCAGCCGCGTGCGGCGGGTACCGGGCCGATGGCGTCGCGGCCGTCGGCGAGCAGGTCCCACAGGGCGCGCGGCGAGTCGGCGCCGCCGGGGAGCCGGCAGGACAGGCCGACGATCGCGAGGGGTTCGCGGGCGTCCTGCTCCAGGCGGTGCAACTGCCCGCGCGTCTCGTGCAGTTCGGCGGTGACGCGCTTGAGGTAGTCGACCAGCCTCTCGGATTCCGACATGTCCGTCATTCCTCGCCTTCGCGGCTGTGGCTGTTGGCTGTGCTGTGGGGGCCGGGGCCCTGACCCAGTTCTTGGTCGATGAAGGAGAAGAGTTCGTCGACGCTCGCCTCCGCGAGGGTCTGGCGCACCCCGTGGTCCGTGCCGGGGGCCGGGTGGCCGGCCGGGGTGAGGACGGCGGTGCGTTCCTCGCAGTGCGCGAGCAACAGGCGCAACCGGTCAGCGGTGTCGGCCAGTTGCTCCGGGTGCCCGGTGGTCATCAGGCTCTCCAGCGCGTCCAGCGTCTCGGTGAGCGAGCCGTCGGCGGGCGCGGGGGCCAGGGTGTCGCGCAGGTGGCGGGCGACCGCCGTGGGGGTGGGGTGGTTGAAGAGGAGCCCGGCGGGCATGCGGCGCCCTGCTGCGGCCGTGAGCCGGTTGCGCAGTTCGACGCCCATGAGGGAGTCGAAGCCGAGTTCCTTGAAGGTGCGCCCCGGTTCGACGCGGCGGCCGTCACGGTGGCCCAGGACGGCTGCGGCGTGTGCGCGCACGCGGTCCAGGAGCAGGGCCTCCCGCTCGGGTGCGGGGGTGCCGGCGAGCTGCCGGGGCAGGTCGGGTTCCGGTGCGGCGTCCGGGGTCTGTTCGGTGGGCGACCGCCAGGCGGTGCCGACGAGTTCGCGGTACAGGGGCGAGGCGGTGCCCTCGTGGGCGGCGCGCCTGACGTCCGGCAGGGACAGGGCGAGCGGCAGCAGCAGCGGGGCCGCCCGGTCGCGCAGGGCGGTGTCGAAGAGAGCGAGTCCGTGGTCGGCGGTGAGCGGGAGGAGTCCGCCGCGCCGCATGCGGTCGAGGTCGGTGGCGGTGAGTTTGCCGGTCATGCCTCCGGTGGGTGCCCAGGGTCCCCAGGCGAGGGAGACGGCGGGCAGTCCCGCGGCGCGGCGGTGGTGGGCGAGCGCGTCGAGGAAGGTGTTCGCGGCGGCGTAACTCCCCTGCCCCGCCGCGCCCGTGACGCCGGAGACGGAGGAGAACAGCACGAACGCGGCGAGGTGGTGCCCGGCCGTCAGCTCGTGCAGGTGCCAGGCGGCGTCGGCCTTCGGCCGCAGCACCCGGTCGAGGTCGGCGGGGTCGGCGGCCTCGACGGTCGCGTCATGGACGACGCCGGCGGTGTGCACGACGGCGGTGAGCGGAGCGTCCTCGGGGACGGCGGCGAGGACGGCGGCGAGCTGGTCGCGGTCGGCGGCGTCGCAGGCGGCGACGGTCAGGTGGACGCCTGCGGGCAGCCCGAGTTCGGCGGCCAGCCCGTCGGCGTCGCCGCCGCTGCGGCTGAGCAGCAGCAGGTGCCGTACGCCGTGCCGTTCGGCGAGCCTGCGGGCGACGAGCCTGCCGAGGCCGCCGGTGCCGCCGGTGACGAGGACCGTGCCGTCGGGGTCGAGGGCGGGCCCCTGGTCCGGGGTGGCGGTGGGCCGGGTGAGCCGGGGTGCGTACAGCTTGCCCCGGCGCAGGGCGAGTTGGGGTTCGCCGGTGGCGAGGGCGGCGGGCAGCGCGGCGGCGGACTCCGGGTGGTCGTCGAGGTCCACCAGGACGAAACGGCCCGGGTGTTCGGTCTGCGCGGACCTCAACAGGCCCCACACGGGCGCCTGTTCGGGCGCGCAGTCCCCGCCGTCGGGGGCGACGGCCCGCCTGGTCGCCACGATCAGCCGGGCCTCGGCCCGCCGCTCGTCCGCGAGCCAGGTCCGCACGGTGGCGAGCGCGTGGTGCGCGGCGTCGCGCGCCCCGTCGGCGCCGGTGGCCTTCGCCCCGCAGCCGACGACCACGACGTCCGCGTCCGGGGTGTCGAGGTCCGCGTGGTGCACGGCGCCGGGCAGGGCGTGCGGGTCGACGGCCTCGCCGACGACGGCCCAGCGGGCGTCGGTGACGGTGTGCGGTGCCTCGACGGCCCGCCACTCCAGGGCGTAGGGCCGGTCGGCGCCGTACGGGCCGACGGCGTCCGTCTCGGGCAGGGGGCGCGGGAGGATCGCGCCGACCGCCGCGACGGTTCGGCCCTCGGTGTCGGCCAGGAGTATGCCGGCCGGGGTGAGCAGGGCGCGCAGGGTGCCGGTGGCCGGGCCGGGCACGTGGACGTCCCGGTACTCGGTGCCCAGCGCGGGCGTCTCGTCGTCCGCCGTGAGGAGCCGTTCGAGGCTGTCCAGCAGGGCCGGGTGCAGGGTGAACCCCTCGTCGGGGACGGTGAGTTCGGCGCTGACAGTGCCCGTGTCGGCGTTGCGCCGGGCCGTGCGCAGGGCTCGGTAGGCGGGCCCGTACAGGACGCCGGAGGCGGCGAGCCGGTCGTAGGGCGCGTCGATGTCCAGTTCAACGGCGCCGGCCTGCTCCCACGGGACCTCTTCCGCCGGGCCCTGTGTGTCCAGGGTGCCTTCGGCGTGCAGAGTCCAGGGGACGTCGCCGGTCGCCGGCCGGGTGTGGACGCGCAGGCTGTCGGCGTCCACCAGGACCTGGACGTCGAGCGCGGTGTCCGGCGGGAGGTCCAGCGGGGTGACGGGCCTGAGGGTGGCGACCCGGGTGGCGCCGGTCTCGCGGGCGGCGGTCAGGGCGAGGTCGAGGAGGACCGCGTCCGGCACGAGGGCCCGGCCGCCCACCGTGCGGTCGGCGAGCCACGGGCCGGTGCGGTGGGAGATCCGGCCGGTCAGCAGGGTCTGGCCGCCGGCGACGGAGGTGAGCGAGGTGAGCACCGGGTGGCTCAACGGGCTGGTGCCGGGCGCGGTGGCCGTCGCCGGAGGGCCGGGGGTGAGCCAGTAGCGGTGGCGGTCGAAGGCGTAGGTGGGCAGGTGTGCGGGGTCGGCCGGGGGGTGGCCGGCGAAGACGGCGGCCCAGTCGGGGCTGTGGCCGGTGAGGTGGAGGCGGGCGAGCGCGGTGGCGGCGGTGTCGGGCTCGGGGTGGTCGCGGCGCAGGACGGGGATGACGGTGGCGTCGTCGAAGGCGTCGCGGACCATCGCGGTGAGGACGCCGTCGGGGCCGAGTTCCACGAACCGGGTGACGCCGAGCGTCCTCAACTCCCGTACTCCGTCATGAAACCGGACGGTCCCGCGCACGTGCCGCACCCACGTGTCGGGCGAACACAGCTCCTCCTCGGTGGCCTTGGCGCCGGTGAGGTCGCTGATCACGGACAACTCCGGTGCCCGGTAGGCGGCTTCGGCGGCGGCGACCGCGAACTGCGCGAGCATCGGGTCCATGTGGGGCGAGTGGAAGGCGTGCGAGACCCGCAGCTCCCGGGTGCGGCGTCCGCGCGCCTTCCAGCGGGCGGCGAGGTCGCGTACCCCGTCGGCATCACCGGAGACGACCACGGAACCTGGCCCGTTGACGGCGGCGAGCGTGAACTCGCCTTCGTGTCCGGCGAGTTCGGGCAGCAGCTCGTCCTCGGTGGCTTCCACGGCGATCATCGCGCCGGTCGCGGGCAGCGCCTGCATGAGGCGTCCCCGGGCGGCGACCAGCGCGCAGGCGTCGGCGAGGGAGAGGACTCCGGCGACGTGCGCGGCGGCCAGTTCGCCGACCGAGTGGCCGAGCAGGTGGTCGGGGACGATCCCCCAGTGCTCCAGCAGCCGGAACAGGGCCACTTCGACGGCGAACAGGGCCGGCTGGGCGAACTCCGTGCGGTCCAGGAGCCCGGTCTCGTCGGCCAGGAGAGTCAGCAGGGGGTGCGGCAGCAGCGGGTCGAGGTGGGCGGCGATCTCGTCGAGCGCGGCCCTGAACGCGGGCTGGGCTTCGTACAACTCCAGTCCCATGCGGGGGCGTTGGCTGCCCTGGCCGGTGAACAGGAAGGCGGTCGCGCCGTCTTCGGCCTGCGCGCGGGGCGCCGTCGGGGTGGCGTCGCCGGCCGCGAGGGCGGCGAGGTCGGTGTGCAGGCGGTCGCGGTCGCCGGTGAGGACGGCGGCGCGGTGCGGGAGGGGGGCGCGGGTGGTGGCGAGGGCATGGGCGAGCGAGGTGAGTTCGGTGTCGTCCGTGAGGCGGGCGCGCAGGCGGGCGGCCTGGGCGTTCAGGGCCTCGGGGGTCGCGGCGGACAGGACGAGGGGAACGGGGGTGGTGGACTCCGGTGCGGTGGGCGGGAGTTGGGTGGTGGGCGCCTGTTCGAGGACGACGTGGGCGTTGGTGCCGCTGATCCCGAAGGACGAGACGCCCGCGCGCCGGGGCCGCCCGGTCTCGGGCCATTCCCGGCTCCGGGTGAGGAGTTCGACCGCGCCCGAGGCCCAGTCGACGTACGCGGACGGCTCGTCGGCGTGGAGCGTCCTCGGCAGTTCGCCGTGGTGCAGGGCGAGGACGGTCTTGATGACGCCGGCGACTCCGGCGGCGGCCTGCGCGTGTCCGATGTTGGACTTCAACGAGCCGAGGTACAGGGGGCGTTCGCGGTCCTGGCCGTAGGTGGCGAGGAGAGCGTGGGCCTCGATCGGGTCGCCGAGTTTCGTGCCGGTGCCGTGGGCCTCGACAGCGTCGACGTCGCCCGGGGCGAGCCCGGCGTCCGCCAACGCGTCCTGGATGACGCGCTGTTGGGCGAGGCCGTTGGGCGCGGTGAGCCCGTTGGAGGCGCCGTCCTGGTTGATCGCCGACCCGCGCACGACCGCCAGCACGGGGTGGCCCGCTCGCCGGGCCTCGGACAGGCACTCGACGAGGAGCACGCCGACACCCTCCGACCAGCCCGTGCCGTCGGCGCCGGATCCGAACGCCTTGCAGCGGCCGTCCGGGGAGAGTCCGCCCTGCCGGGAGAACTCGCTGAACAGGCCGGGCGCCGCCATCACGGTCACGCCCGCGACGAGCGCCAGCGCGGATTCGCCCCGGCGCACCGACTCGGCCGCCAGGTGCAGGGCGACAAGGGAGGAGGAGCAGGCGGTGTCGACGGTGACGGCGGGACCCTCGCAGCCGAAGACGTAGGACAGGCGGCCCGACAGGACGCCGGCCGTGGTGCCGGTGAGGAGGTGTCCGCGCAGGTCGTCGGGGGCGTCGGACAGGCGGGGGCCGTACTCCTGGCTCATGGCGCCGACGTAGACGCCGGTGCGGGTGCCGCGCAGCGCGGTCGGGGCGATCCCGGCCCGCTCCAGGGCCTCCCAGGCGGTCTCCAGGAGGAGGCGCTGCTGGGGGTCCATGGCCAGCGCCTCGCGCGGGGAGATCCCGAAGAGGTCGGCGTCGAACTCCCCCGCGTCCGCGAGGAATCCGCCCCGGTGCCCCTCCGCCGTCCAGCCCCGGTCGGCGGGCGGCGCGCCCACCGCGTCGAACCCGTCCCCGAGCGCCTGCCACAGCCGTTCGGGGTCCGTGATGCCGCCCGGCAGGCGGCAGGCCATCCCGACGATGACGACGGGGTCGCCGTCGTCACGCCCCATGGCTTTGTCCTGCACCGCTTTTGACGGTTCGTCGGACAGATGCCGGGCCAGTTCCGCCGGGGTCGGGTGGTCGAACAGCAGGGTCGTCGGCAGGGTGCGTCCCGTCGCCGCCGCGAGGCGTCCGCGCAGTTCCAGCGCGAGGTGCGAGTCGAACCCGAGGTCCTTGAAGGTGAGGTGGGGGCCGACGTCGGCGGTGCCGGCGTGTCCGAGGACGGCGGCGGCCTCGGCGCGGACCAGGTCGAGGGTGTCGGCCGGGGGGCGGGCCCGCCGGACGGGTTCCGGCGCCTCGAAGGCGGCCGGTGCCTCGTCGGCGACTGCCGCGCCCGTCAGCCAGTGGCGGCTGCGCTGGAAGGGGTAGGTGGGCAACTCGACGCGCTCGTAGGGGCCTTGGAGCGTGCGGGTCCAGTCGACGTCGACGCCGTGCACGTACGCCTGCGCGAGGGAGGCGGCGACACGGTCGGGGCCGCCGTCGTCGCGGCGCAGGGTGGGCACGACGGCGGCCTGGACGCCGGCCGCCTCGGCGGTCGCGGCGAGCGCCGGGGCCAGCACGGGGTGGGGGCTGATCTCGATGAACGTGCGGTGTCCCGCCTCGGCGAGGGCGGTGACGGCCGCCGCGAAGGAGACCGGCTCGCGCAGGTTGCGGTACCAGTACTCGCCGTCCGGCAGCGGGTCGACGGTGCCGGGGAGGACGGCGGAGTGGAAGGGGACCTCGAACGGGCGCGGGGTGAGGTCCGCGAGCGCGGTGCGCAGGCCGTCACGGATCGCCTCGACGTGGGAGGAGTGGGAGGCGTAGTCGACGGCGACCTCGCGCACCCGCACCTCGTCCGCCGCGCACGAGGCGAGCAGCGCGCGCAGTCCTTCGGTGTCCCCGGCGACGACGACCGACTCGGGCCCGTTGACGGCGGCGATCTCCACGCCGCCGCCCAGCGTGGCCAGCCGTGCGGTGACGGCGTCCGCCGACTCCCAGACGGCGGCCATCCCGCCCTTGCCGGACAGCTCCCGCCGGATCAACTCGGCCCGGCGCACCGCGACTTCGGCCCCGTCCTCGAAGGACAGCGCCCCCGCGACGACCGCCGCCGCGACCTCGCCCTGCGAGTGCCCCACGACCGCCGCCGGCTCGACGCCGTACGCCCGCCACAGCTCCGCGAGCGACACCATCACCGCCCACAGCACCGGCTGGAGCACATCGACGCGGTCCAGGCCGGGGGCCCCGGGAGCCTGACGCACGACGTCCGTCAGATCCCAGTCCGCGCACCGCGCGATCGCCTCGGCACACCTGTGCCACGCTGCGGCGAACGCGGGCTCCTCGTCGAGGAGTCGGACTGCCATTCCGGGCCACTGCGAGCCCTGGCCGGGGAAGACGAACACCGGCCCGGGGCCCTGCCCCGCGGGCGCCGGCGTGGTGACGGCGGCGGGTGAGGGACGCCCCTCGGCGAGCGCCGCGAGCGCTTCCCGGCGCGTCCGCGCGTCGGCGGCGAGGATCACCGCGCGGTGCGGGAAGGCCGTGCGCGTGGTGAGCAGCGCGTGAGCAACGGCATCGGGCGACGCGGCCGCCTCCGGCGCGGCGTCGAGAAGCCTGAGGGCCTGGTCGGCGAGGGCATCGGGGGTACGGGCGGAGAGAACCCAGGGCGCCGGTGTCTCCCCCGCGCGCGCGGCTGCGCCCGGGGTCTCCCCCACAGGGGCCGGGGCGTGCGCCGCTGCCGCCGACGGCTCTCGTACAGCGGCCGGGGCCTGCTCTGCGCCGGCCAGGGCGTGTGGTCCGGCGGCCGGCGTCTGCGGTTCAGCCGTAAGGCTCTGCGGCCCGGCGGTCGGCGTCTGCGCCGCTTCCCTCGCCCTCTCCAGCGGTCCCGACCCCAGCACCACATGGCAGTTGGTTCCGCCGAGGCCGAACGAGCTGACGCCGGCGAGGCGTTGGCCGTCGACGGTGGGCCAGTCCTCGGCCGTGCGCTGGACGGTGAGTCCGAGTTCGGTCAGCGGGATCAGGGGGTGCGGTGTCGTGTGGTGGAGGGTCGGCGCGTGGCGGCCGTCCCGCAGGCACAGCACCGTCTTGATGAGCCCGGCGATGCCCGCCGCGCCCTCCAGGTGCCCGATGTTGGTCTTGACCGAGCCGACGCGCAGGGCCCGCTCCGGGGGGCGGCCGGTGCCGAGGGCGGCGCCGAGCGCCGCGGCCTCGACGGGGTCGCCGGTCGGCGTGCCGGTGCCGTGGAGTTCGACGTACTGGACGTCCGAGAAGGCGACCCCGGCGCGCCGGCACGCGGCCTGGACGACCTCGCGCTGGGCGCCCGCGTCGGGCGCGGTGAGGGCGGTGCCGCCGCCGTCGTTGTTGACGGCGCTGCCCCGGATGACGGCGTGGACGCGGTCGCCGTCGGCGAGGGCGCGCTCCAGGGGCTTGAGGACGACGAGGCCGCCGCCCTCGCCGCGCACGTAGCCGTTGGCGTCGGCGTCGAAGGTGTGGCAGCGGCCGTCCGGGGAGAGTGCGCCGAGCCGGTGGACGGCGCGGGTGCTGTCCGGGGTGAGGATGAGGTTGACGCCGCCGCACAGGGCGATCTCGCACTCGCCCCGGCGCAGGCTCTCGGCGGCGAGGTGGACGGCGACGAGCGAGGAGGACTGGCCGGAGTCGACGGTCAGGCTGGGTCCGGTGAGGCCGAGGGTGTAGGAGAGCCGGTTGGCGAGCAGGGAGCGCTGGACGCCGGTGAAGGTGTGCGCGGTGAGGGCGTCGGGCCCTTGGCGCTGGGTGAGGCGGGCCCAGTCGTCGGCGAGGGAGCCGACGTAGACGCCGGTGCTGGTGCCGTCGAGGGCGGCGGGCGGGATGCCGGCGTGTTCGAGGGCTTCCCAGCCGAGTTCGAGGAGGAGGCGCTGCTGGGGGTCGAGGGCTGCGGCCTCGCGGGGGGAGATGCCGAAGAAGGGGGCGTCGAAGGTGTCGACGCGGGCCAGGAAGCCGGCCCGGGTGGGGATGTCCGGGTCGTCGGGCCAGTTGTCGCGGCGCTCCGTCGGGGGTTCGGTGACGGCGTCGTCGCCTCGGGCGAGGAGGGCGGCGAACTCCTGGGGGGTGGCGGCGCCCGGCAGTCGGCAGGCGAGGCCGACGACGGCGACCGGCTGGGTCTCCTCGAACGCTCCCGGCATCCGGGGGCCTTTCTGGGGCGGGGCCCGGCGGTGGAGCCGGGTCCGGTGGACGGAAAGAGGGGCGGGGGCGGGCCGGTCAGGCGCGCTGGAAGCGCACGACGTCGCCGGGGACGAGGTCGTCGCCGACGTGGACGTAGCCCTTCTTGACGACCGTGCCGTCGGCCTCGGTCTCGTAGGCGTCGACGAAGCGGTGGGTCAGGCCGAAGACGGCGGACTCGCCGGTGATGCGGAACTGGCCGTCCTGCCAGCCGGGGCTGGTGAAGGTGCCGTGGTGGCCCCAGTCGTCGTAGTAGAAGGAGACGAACCGCTTGTCGACGTCGCTCCAGCCGATCAGCCAGACGGCGGTGATGCCGGGGACGGGGATGTACTGGGTGATCTCGTAGAAGCGGCCGTCCGCGATGACCTTGCCGACGGAGGTGGCCTGGCCGGTGGTGACCACCTCGGTGGTCAGGTTCGTGTACGAGAGGTTGAATTCACCGAGCAGGAAGTCGAGCTGTTTCATTTCCGGCGCGATGTCGTTCCGCTCGGGAAAGACGACTTCAGTCATGGGCCAACTCCGGGTTTTCAGAAGGTCCGTTCCCGTTGTCCGGGAGCGGTCTTCACGTTATCCGCAGAGGCCGACGTCGGGGCAAGCCCAGAAGGGTTTTTAGGGGTGCCCTCAATGGTCGCCGGGAGTGCTTTTAGGGGTGTCCTCGGGGTCGGCGCGGAATTTAGGCTGACGCGCACGGGACGGGTTCACCGTCCGGTTCCCTTCCTAGGAGTGCGAGACGATGACGACCGAACAGCAGGATCTCGCCGGGCAGTCGCAGGACGACTTTCCGTCGCTGCTCGCCTGGCTGGAGAAGAACCGTGCCGAGCACCCGGTGCTCGCGGACGCCTTTCCGGGGGTGTGGCACGTGTTCCGTTACGCGGACGTGGCGCGGATCCTCTCCGACCCGCAGACGTACTCCAGTGACATGTCGGCCGTGATCCCCTCGCACCCGGACACCGCGTGGATGGCGAAGGGGAACGTCGTCGGCATCGACCCGCCGTGGCACCGGCGGCTGAAGTCCCTGGTGAGCAAGGCGTTCACGCCGAAACTGGTGGCCGGTCTTGAGCCGCGCATCGCGCAGCTGACGTCCGAACTCCTCGACGAGGTCGCCGGGCGGGACGCGTTCGACCTGGTGGAAGCGCTCACGCACCCGCTGCCCGTGTTCGTGATCGCGGAGCTGCTGGGCATCCCGGTGTCGGACCGGCCGCTGTTCGAGAAGTGGGCGCTGGACTTCATCTCGGCGAACGGCGGCGGCGAGAGCGCGCTGCCGAGCGAGGAGAACGTCCTGGCGTTCGTCGAGACGGCCAAGGAGATGCGGGCGTACATGCTGGAGCACATCCGGCAGCGGCGCATCAGCCCGCGCGACGACCTCATCGGCCAGCTGGTGTCCGCCCGTACCGAGGACGGTCAGCTCGACGACGACGAGATCATCGGGTTCGCCGGCACCCTCCTGATGGCCGGGCACATCACGACGACCGCCGTCCTGGGCAGCACGGTGCTGTGCCTGGACGAGAATCCGGGCGCGTTCGCCGAGGTGCGGGCGGACCGTTCGCTGGTGCCGGCGGCGGTGGAGGAGGCGGTGCGGCTGCGCCCGGCGTTCTCCCGGCTGGTGCGGATGACGAAGGCCGAGTCGGAGATCGCGGGGCAGGTGATCCCGGCCGGTCAGGTCCTGACGATGTGGACGGTCTCCGCGAACCGTGACCCCGAGCGCTTCGACCGCCCGGACGCCTTCGACCTGCACCGCGACCAGTCCCGTCACCTGGGTTTCGGCCAGGGCCTGCACTTCTGCATGGGCGCCCCGCTGGCCCGGCTGGAGGGCCGGGTGGTCCTGAACCTGCTCCTGGACCGCTTCCCCGGCCTGAAGGTGTCCCGCGCGAAGGACGCGGTCGCCTACCACCACCCGAAGAACGTGGTGGGCCCGCGCCGCCTCCTGGTCACGACCGTCTGACCCGCCGCTGCCCCGTGCCGGCCCGCCCGACCAGGGAGGGCCGGCACCGGCATGTCCGCGCGGTGCGCGCGCGGGACGACAGCGGGCCCCCGCCCGGTGAGGGGTGGCGGGGGCCCGCTGTGGTCGGGGGTTACCAGGCGACCGGCATGGTGACGATCTCCGGGTGCCAGGACGGGAACGCGTAGATGTCCTCGCCGGACGCCGCGAGGCGCAGGCCGGGCAGCCGGTTCAGGAGGGTGCCGAAGGCGACCTGGAGGCCGACCTTGGTGAGGTTGGCGCCCAGGCAGTGGTGCAGGCCGGAGCCGAAGGCGAGGTGGCCTCGGGCGGCGCGGTCGAGGTCGAGGCGGTCGGGGTCCGGGTACTCGGCGGGGTCCCGGTCGGCGGCGGCGCCGGAGACGACGACGCCCTCGCCCGCGCGGATCAGCCGTCCGCCGATCTCGACGTCCTCCAGGGCGACGCGGGGCATCAGGTCGAGAGGGCTGACGAGGCGGGTGAGTTCGTCCACGGCGGCGGGCAGGGCGTCGGGGCGGGCGCGGACGGCGGCCAGTTCCTCGGGGCGTTCCAGGAGCCGCAGCAGTCCGATGGTGATCATCGACTTCACGGGCGACTGCCCGGCGACGAAGATCACGAAGCAGAGTTTGACCAGCTCTTCCTTGCTGAGGTCGCCGCCGAGGACGTGTTTCTCCACGACCCGGCTGATGGGGTCGTCGCCGGGGCTTGCGATCTTGTCGTCGACGAACTTCTGGAAGTACTGCTGGAGCGCCATGATGTGCTGCATCATCGCCTGGCCGGCCTGGTCGGCGTCGGTGGTCGAGCCCGCCGTCCGCTCGTTCAGTTCGCGGCTGCTGGCGAGCCACGCCTGGAGGTCGGTGTAGTCCATGCCGAGGGCCCAGCAGGTGATGGTGCCGGCGAAGGGTTCGGCGAAGGCGGCGACGAGGTCGGCCTCGCCGCGGCCGTCGGTCATCGCGTCGAGGAGTTCGTCGGCCTTGCGCTGCATCGCCGGGCGCAGGTCTTCCGCGCGGCGCATGGTGAACTCGCTGACGACGGCCCGGCGCTGGGTGGTGTGCAGCGGCGGGTCGAGGGTGTTGAGCAGCGGGAAGGCGCGGAAGCTCTCCAGGACCTCGGCGTAGATGGGGTAGCCGGGGTGGGTGATGTCGGAGCTGAAGCGGCTGTCGTGCAGGACGGCGCGGGCCTGCGCGTAGTCGCTGATCACCCAGACCCGGCCGCCGTGGTAGAGGCGGCGCGCGGCGGGGCCGTCGGCCGCGCGCAGCGCGCTGTACTCCTCGGGCGGCAGGTAGGGGCACTTCCTCAGCGCGGGGAAGGGCGCGTCGAGGGCGGGGTCGGCTGATGACACGGGGGCCTGTCTTTCACGTGGGGTTCTCGGGGGGGGTGCGTGGCCGTCAGGCCGACCAGCGCAGCAGGCACAGTCCGGCGGCCATGCCCGCGCCGAATCCGGCGAGCAGCAGCAGTTCGCCGTCGGAGACGAGGCCGTCGCGGACGGCTTCGTCGAGCGCCACGGGCACCGAGGCGGCGCCCATGTTGCCGTACTTGACGAGCGGGGTGTGGGTGCGGGCGCCGGTGAGGCCGCAGCGTTCGACGAGTTCGCCGAGCAGGACGCCGTTGGCCTGGTGGGGCACGAAGTGGTCGATGTCGTCGACGGTGACGCCGCAGCACTCCAGCAGGGGTTCGATCATGGGCGGCACGTTGGCCATGACGAAGTCGGCGACGCCGCGGCCCTTCATGCGCAGGTAGTGGCCGCCGCCGTCGACGGTGGCGTGCGAGGCGGGGGTGCGGCTGCCGCCGCCCTCGATCCAGATCAGTTCGTGGGCGTCGCCGTGGCCGCCGAGTTCGGTGCCGAGGATGCCGTACCCGTCGGGGACCTCGCCGACGACGGCGGCTCCGGCGGCGTCGCCGAGGAGGACGGCGGTGCCGCGGTCGGTGTAGTCGAGGAAGCGGGAGTAGAGGTCGGCGCCGATGACGAGGACGTGGCTGCCGGGGCGCTGGGCGGCGAGGCCGTGGGCGATGTCGAGGGCGTAGACGAAGCCGGCGCAGGCGATGTTGATGTCGAAGCAGGCCGCGCGGTGGGCGCCGAGGGCGTTCTGGACGAGGGAGGAGGTGGGGGGCAGCGGGGCGTCGGCGGTGGAGGTCGCGACGATCAGGTAGTCGAGCTGATCGGCGGTGATTCCGGCGGCCTCCAGGGCTGCCGCTCCCGCGTTGCGGGCGAGGTCGGAGGTGGCCTCGTGGGGGGCGGCGTAGCGGCGGCCGTGGATGAGGGTGCGGCGGCCGATCCACTCGGCGGTGATGTCCGGGACGCGGCGCGCTATCTCCTCGTTGGTGATCTCCTCCTTGGGGAGGTAGGAGCCGGTGCCGAGGAGGCCGATGGCGCTCATGCGGTCACCTCCAGGGCGCCGGGTCCGCCGGTCGCGAAGGGGCGCAGCGGGGTGATCCGGTCCGCGCCGATGCGCTCGCGCAGGGCGGGGTCGGTGACGCCGAGTCCGGGTTCGGGGGCCAGGCACAGGACGCCGACCTTGCCGATGTGCTGGTTGAGCTGGACGAGCCGGGTGGCTTCGCCGACCTCGGCGAGCGGGTAGAGGTCGGCGAGGGCGGGCATGATGCTGCCCTGGCTGAACAGGCGGGCGCACTCCCACTGTTCGTGCAGGTTGGCGACGTGGCTGCCGATGATCCGTTTGAGTTTCATCCACAGGTACCGGTTGTCGTACCGGTGCCGGTAGCCGGTGCTCGATCCGCAGGTGATGACGGTTCCGCCGCGCCGTACGGCGAACACGGACATGCCGAAGGTCTCCTGTCCGACGTGGTCGAAGGCGATGTGCGGGTCCTCGCCGGTGGCCTCGCGGATCGCGCGGCCGAGTTTCTTGCCGTCGGCGACGGCGTTCGCGACGTCGTCGTCGCCGTCGTGGGCTCCGAGGCCGAGTTCGGTGCGGTCGATGACGACGTCGCAGCCGAGGGCGCGCAGGGCGGCGGCCTTGCGGGGGGAGCCGACGACGCCGACGGGGATGCCGCCGCCGTTCTTGACGAACTGCACGGCGTAGGCGCCGGTCCCGCCGGTGGCGCCCCAGATCAGCACGACGTCGCCCTGTTTCATCCGGGCGCCCCG
Source organism: Streptomyces roseirectus (assembly GCF_014489635.1). Classification (NCBI taxonomy): domain Bacteria; kingdom Bacillati; phylum Actinomycetota; class Actinomycetes; order Kitasatosporales; family Streptomycetaceae; genus Streptomyces; species Streptomyces roseirectus. Next base: position 93,528 of record NZ_CP060828.1, read on the forward strand.
GTCGGAGACGAGCATGCGGTAGGAGGTGCCCGCGCAGGCCGGCACGGAGGCGGCCTCTTCCCAGGTCAGGTGGGCCGGTTTGGGGATGAGCTGGCTGGCGCGGGCGAGGCAGTAGTGCGCGATGCCGCCGTAGTTGGTCTCGTACCCCCAGGCCAGCTGGTGTTCGCCGAGCATGCCGTCGCTCTGGGTGATGGCCTCCTGCTCGTCGACGACGGCCGCGTTGACGAGGACGTGGTCGCCCGTCTTCCAGTGCCGGACGGCGGAGCCGGTGCGTACGACGACGCCGGCCGCGTCGGAGCCGAGCACGTGGAACGGCTGGTCGTGCCGGGCGGCCCAACCGCCTTGCCGTCCGACCGAGTTGAGGAACCGGAAGGTGGAGAGGGGTTCGAAGGTCGCCGACCAGACGGTGTTGTAGTTGATGGAGCTGGCCATGACGGCGATCAGGACCTCGTCCGGCGCGGGCTCGGGCATCGGTACCGGGCCGACCCTGAGGGTCTTGCGGACGTCCTTGTCGGCCACTCCCCGGAAGACGTCCTGGTCCTCGACGCGCAGATGGGCGGCGGTGAACTCGTCCGGGAGGGCCGCGCGTTCCAGGTCCTCGGGGGACGCGCCCGCGAGGACCGCTTCGGTGACGGACATGCTCATTCGGCGATCGCCGTGCGGCGTTCCCACTGGTACACAGCGTATTCTTCGCCGTCGACGGTGACGAATTCCCCGTCGTGCACGAAGTGCTCGTATCCCGCCCCCCAGCGGTGCTTTATCTTTTCCGTGGACCTGGCGACGAGCTGCTTGCGATCGTCCTCGGGGAGGTCTCGCGGTCCGCCAGAGAGAATAACTTTCAGCTGCGACATTTTCATGCCCTCCCGGGGAGGAAAGTGGACGGCTCCACGGGAAACGCGCTGCTCGACGGTGCGTATCTTTTCCCGGTGAAGTGAGTTTTCCTCCACCGAGGCTCGCAGCGGCTCCTTCCCCGGACAACCCCTATTCCGCGTGGGCGGCGGAACAGGGGTCCCCAGTGCCCGCCGGACCCACCTGCCGGTCGGCGGGGTGGTGCCGGACAGTCGGCGGGGTGGTGTCCGACGGCTGTCGGATGGCCGGGCTCCCTGTCGCACCGGGAGGTTGTCCGTATGACACAGACACAGTCGCCTCAGGAGCACTCCCCGCCGGCGCCCGCGCCCGTGCCCGCCGGCGGGCCGTCGATGGGACGCCTGGTGGGGGTGGACCTGGCTCGCGCGCTCGCGGTGTTCGGCATGTACATCGTGCACATCGGCCCTCCACTGTCGGCCACGCACGGTGTCGGCAGTTGGATCCGGTACATCGCCGACGGCCATTCGTCGGTCCTGTTCGCCACTCTCGCCGGGTTCTCGCTGATGCTGATCGCCGGCCGCCGGGAGCCGAAGACGGGGCTCGCGGGCCGGCAGGCGCGGGCGCGGATCGCGATCCGGGCCGTGATCCTGCTGGCGCTCGGCACCGTGATGGCGATGGAGTACGGGGGCGTGATCATCCTCGGCTTCTACGGCGTCTACTTCCTGCTCGCCCTGCCCCTGCTCCGGCTCAGCGCCAGGACGCTCGCGCTCGTCGCGGCGGGGCTCGCGGTCGTCACCCCGCAACTGGCGTTCGTCCTCACCTCGCAGCTCGGCGAGTCCGTGCAGCGGAGCATCGACGCGCACGACCCGCTCAAGGCGCTCAGCGAGGTCGGCGTGCTCGATCTGCTGCTCACCGGCTTCTACCCGGCCCTCACGTGGATGTCGTTCGTGGTCGCCGGGATGGCGCTGGCCCGCATGGACCTGTCGGCGGTCGCCGTCCAGAAGCGGCTTGCGGCGCTCGGCGCCGGTCTCGTCGTCGGAGCGTACGGCCTGTCGCTGCTGCTGGCGGGGAAGAACGCGCTGCGCAGCATGGCGGAGGACAGCGGACCGTCCGGTGCTTCCGGGGCGGTGTCCATGGGCGACGGGTCCGGCGTGCCCCAACTGCCGTCGTCGGCGCTGCTGTCCGCCGGTCCGCACAGCGGCACCACGTTCGACATCATCGGCAGCGTGGGCGTCGCGATCCTCGTCGTCGTGGCCATGACGGTGCTGATGGACCGTCTGCCGCGGCTGCGCCGGCTGGCGAAGCCGGTGATCGCCGTGGGCACCATGTCGCTGACGGCCTATGTCGGGCACTTCGTGGCCCAGTCCGTGTTCTCGATGTCCGACGCGTCGAGCACGCAGCAGTCGTGGACGCCGCTGCTCCTGTTCGTCCTCACCGCGATCGTCTTCGCCGCGCTCTGGTCCCGCTTCTTCCGCCGGGGTCCGCTGGAGTACCTGCTCAACGTCGCGACGAAGCCCGCCAAGTACGTCCGGTGACGGCCCTCGCACGTTTCCGGGGGTTCCCGGGCGCGCGGGTCAGTCCATACCGCGTCGGCCCGGTGTCCAGAACGGTTTGACGACGATGTCGCGCCGGGGCCAGCCGCGTTCCCTCAGCAGATGGCGTTTGACGGCCTGGCAGGTCCTCGCCTCGCCGGCGAGGTAGGCGACGGTTCCCGGTGCGAGCCCTTCCTGTGCGGCGACGGCTTCCACCAGCCGGGCCGGGTCGGCGGCGGACGCCGTGCCCCGGTCGAGCCAGGTCACGTCGGCCTCGATGGGGAGGCGGTCGGCGGGGTCGCCGGTCTCGACGACGGCCCGGCACGGCCCGTCCAGGGTCCGTGCCATCGCGGCGAACGCGACGGACGCCGTCTCCTCGCCGACGAACAGGTGGCCCGGCGCGCCCTCGCGCGGGGTGAACCGTCCTTCGGGGGCCTTGAACATCACCGGGGTGCCCGGTTCGACCTCCCTGGCCCAGCGGGTGCCCGGACCCTCACCGTGTTCGAGCACCCGCAGTTCGAGGGCGTCGCCGTCGTAGTCCCACACGGTGTAGGTGCGCAGCAGGTCGCGGGGTGAGCGCAGGGTCAACTCCCCCACCCGTACCCGGACATGGCTGCCGGGCCGCCAGTCGAGCCCGCCGGCCCCCTCCAGTCCGATCCGCCGCCACCGGCCCCCGGCGCTCTCGGCCACGGCGGCGGTCGCCCGCACCAGCAACCGTTCCAGCACCCATTCGCTTCGCCCCATCGCACACCTCTCGGCACCTCGGCGGACAAGGTCGGACGGCGCCCCCGGCGCACAGCCGGCACGCACTCGCGCCCCCTCGATTGCACCATCCGCCGCCCCGCCGCACCCAGGCCCTCACCGAGCCCGTGGAGGGCCGCGCCTGCCCATGATTGCTAACCGGACAGTAGTCCGCTACATTCAAGACGCCGGACAGCTGTCCGCTTAAGTCCCGCGCTCAGACCCCGCGCCGCCTCCCCGGCAGCGGCCGGCCGGCATCCCCACCCAGGTGACCCCACGAAAGGCTCCCGCCATGAACCTGCTCATCCTCGGCGCGACCGGCCCCACCGGACGGCACCTGGTCGACCTGGCGCTCGCGGCGGGCGACACCGTCACCGCCCTGACCCGCAGGCCCGAGGCGCTGGAGGCGGTGGCGGACCGGGTGAACGCCGTCGCCGGCGACGCCACTTCGCAGCGCGACGTCGCGAAGGCCATGGCCGGTCAGGACGTCGTCGTCTCGGCGCTCGGCCGCAGCACGTCCATCCGCGCCGACGACCTGTTCACGCGCGCCGCGACGGCCGTGATCGGCGCGGCCAAGGAGGAGGGGGTGGACCGCCTGGTGTGGCTGTCGTCGTTCGGCGTGGGCGACACCTACGCGTCGGCGAGCCCCGTGCAGAAGGTGTTCTACAGCACCTTCCTGCGCAACATCTACGCGAACAAGGCGGTCTCGGAGCGGGCGATCCGCTCCAGCGGCCTGGACTGGACCCTGGTCTACCCGACGATGCTCACCACGGGACCCGCCAAGGGCACCTACCTCGCCGGTGAGCGGCTGCCGATGAAGGGCAATCCGACGATCAGCCGCGCGGACGTCGCCGACTTCCTGCACAGGGCGGCGCACGGCACGGACTGGATCCGCCGGGACGCCGTCATCACGGACTGATCCGCGTCAGCCCCGCGCGGGCGCCCCCGCGCGCAAGCCGTCCATGACGAGGTCCAGCAGCCGGGCGCTGCGCACCTGCCAGTCCCCCTTGGCGCCGACCTGCCAGATACCGGCGACGGCCAGGACGAAGTCGGCGGAGGTCAGCCCCGGGCGGAGCGTGCCGGCCTCGTGACCCGCGGCGAGCAGTGTCTCGACGGCCTCGATCACCAGGGCGTAGCCCGGCTGTGACGGGCCGTCCGCCGTTCCGACGATCTGGCGCATCGCGCCCGAGAGGCCGGCCTTGGCCACGGCGAAGCGGGCGAGCTGGTCCATCCACTCGCGCAGGGCCCGCTCCGGGGGCCGGGTCCTGAGCAGGTCCGCCGCCGCGTCGGTGAGGACCGCCACCTCGCGCCGGTGGACCTCCAGGACCAGCGACTCGCGGTTCGGGAAGTTGCGGTAGAAGGTGCCCTGCCCCACGCCCGCCTTCTTGGCGATCGCGCTCAGCGGGACGTCCTCGGCGCGCGACAGCTCCGCCAGCGCCACCTCCAGGATCCGCTCCCGGTTGCGCTGCGCGTCCGACCGCTGCGGCCCGTCGTTCCTGTCCCCCACGCCCATCCCCCTCACCGGTTAACGGACATCAGTCCACTTTGCTCCACCTTAACGCGGCGCACGACCGGTGCCAGGGCAGGACGGCCCACGAAGTCCAGCGACCGCCGGAGGCGCTGTTCGTGCAGACGTACAAGCGGGAGTCCGGGACGACGCCGGGGCGCGCCTTCCAGCGGGACGCCGTCCTGCCGGCGCGCGGTCGGCAGAGACCGGCCTCGCCTCTTGGCAGCCCCGATTGATCAGCATTTAATTGCCGGGCCGGGGAGCCTTCCGCTCGTTGCCGGGCCGGAGAGCCTTCGCGGCCGCCTCGCCCTCGCCGTCCCGATCCCCGGAGCACGCCTTTGCACCCCGCCGACTTCACCGCCCGCCTCGCCCGCGACCGCCTCGCCGCGATCGTGCGGGGCCGCTCGGCCGATGCCGCCCTGCGCACCGTCCTCACCCTGGTCGAGGAGGGCGTCACCCTCGTCGAGGTCTCCCTCACCACGCAGGACGCGTACGACGTGATCGCGCCGGCCGCGCGGGCGGTGGGCGGTGACGCCCTGATCGGCGCGGGCACGGTCGTCACCCGCGACCACCTCCTGCGCGCCCAGGACGCGGGCGCCTCCTGGATCGTCACCCCCGTCCTCGGGGACGGGGTGCACGCCGCGGTGGAGGAGGGGCTGCCCGTGCTCGCCGGGGCGGCGACCCCGACGGAGGCGTACACCGCGATGGCGGCCGGCGCCGCCGCGGTGAAGCTGTTCCCTGCCTCACTGGGCGGGCCCGCCTATCTGCGGGCGATCAAGGACCCGTTCCCGGACATGCCGGTCGTCCCCGTCGGCGGCGTCGACGCCGAGTCCGTGCCCGCCTGGTTCGCGGCCGGCGCCCTCGCCGTCGGCGTCGGCTCACCCCTCGTCGGGGACGCGGCGCACGGCGGCGACCTCGGCGAACTGCGCCTGCGGATACGCCGGTTCCTGACGGTGGTCGCGTGAGCTGCGACGTCCTGACCTTCGGGGAGACGATGATCTCCCTCCACACCGAGGGCGGGCTGAGCGTGGGGGCGGCGGCGCGCACGTCGGTCGCCGGGGCCGAGTCGAACGTCGCCGTCGGCCTCGCACGGCTCGGGCACCGCGTGTCCTGGGCGGGCCGGCTCGGCGCCGACGAACCCGCCCGGCTGATCCTGCGCGCGCTGCGCGGCGAGGGCGTCGACGTCCGCCACGCCACCACCGACCCCCGGGCCCCGACCGGCGCCATGCTCCGCGAACGCCTCCCCGGCGACATCACCCGCGTCCACTACTGGCGCACCGGCTCCGCCGCCTCCCGCCAACGCCCCGAGCACCTGGCGCCCGCACTGGCCGACGGGGCGCGCCTGCTCCACGTCACCGGCATCACCTGCGCCATCGGCGCGAGCGACGCGGTACTCGCCGCCGTCGAGCACGCGCGCGCGTACGGGTGGACCGTCGTCCTGGACGTCAACCACCGCACCCGGCTGTGGAGTCGGGACGAGGCGGCGGCCTGCCTGCGTCGACTCCGGGGGCTGGTCGATGTCCTGGTCGCCTCCGACGACGAACTCCCGCTGGTCGCCGACGAGATCGGCGAGCTGCTGGCGGGCGGGGTGCGCGAGGTCGTCGTCAAGCGGGGCGGCGCCGGCGCCGACCTCTACTCCCCCGGCGCCGGGCCGCTCCACCAACCCGCCCTCGCGGTACCGGTGCTGGACACGGTCGGCGCCGGGGACGCGTTCTGCGCGGGCTACCTCTCCGGGCTCCTGGACGGGCTCGCGCCGGGTGAGCGGCTGCACCGCGCCGTCGCCGTCGGCGCGTTCGCGGTGGCCTCGCGCGGGGACTGGGAAGGGCTGCCGCACCGGGACGAACTCGCCCTGCTGGACGCGGAGTCCGGCAGCGCCCTCCGCTGAACGGGGCCGCCCGCCGAGCCACCGCTCCGGGGCTCCCACACATGGGGCCCCGCGTCGAAGACCTCCGTGCCGATGTGCCCGCCCCTCGGCACACTCACCCTGCGGCGCCGTCCGAGAGCGTGCGGGCCGTCGCCCGGGTGACCGCACGGGTGAGTTCCGGACGGCTGAGGACGTCGGTGCTGTCGACGAACTGGTCCGCGCCGCCGGTCAGCGGCAGGGCGCGGACGGCCGGGTCGGTGATACGGGCGGTCAGCGCCCCGGCGAGGCGGTCGGCGCGCAGGACCTGGAACGGCCTGGTGTGGTAGGGCCGGGTGGCCGGGTCGACGGGGTCGGTGAGGCCGAGCCGGTTGTGCAGGTCCGCGACGGTTTCGTAGGCGCGGGCCAGGTGCTGTTCGCGGGTGCGCCAGTCGGTGGCGGCGAGGACCGCCGTCAGGACGGGCGTGAGGAGGGGAGCCTGCGGGGTGCGGGCGAACGCGCTGCCGAGCCACTTGCCGTACGGCGGGTAGCGGCGGTCCATCAGCAGGCACAGCCGCATCAGATCGCGCACCAGCCGCCCGCCCACGACAGCCGAGCCGAGTTCGTCCCCGACCTCGCCGCACCGCCCGACGAAGGCTTCCTCCTGCGAGACGCGCAGCCACTGGCACGCGAGCACATGGAGCCAGAGGTCGTGCGGGTACCAGTCGAGGGCGGCGCGGGCCGGTACGAGGGCGCCGAGTCCGTCGTGGAAGACCGCGCCCGCGGTGACCTCGGCCAGCCGCTGCGTGGGAGTGGCCAGCCAGTCCGCCGGCGTGACGCCCCTGCGCGGATCGAAACCCAGCCGCTCGGTGAACCAGGCGCCCAGGCCGACGACGTCGACCCGGTGACGGACCGGCCCGTCCGTCTCCCTCATCACCCCGATGCCCGGTTCACCGGTCGGGGCGAAGTGCGTCGGGTAACCGCAGAAGGTCTTCGGCAGCCGCTCGGCGAGCAGTGCCCTGATCCCCTCTCCGTACCGGACCACGTCCTGCGGCCGCAGGAAGACCTCCAGCCGCGGCCCCCACTCATGGTCGGCGGACCGGACGGTGTCGAACCCCAGCACCTCCGACCCGCTGCCGATCCTGGCCGCGGAGTACGGGATCCCTGGAGCGGCCTCGTCCAGCAAGGGCCGTACCGCTTCGAGGTGGAAGCGACGGGAGAGTTCCAGTCCGGGGATGAAGCACGGCATGGTCATGCCGGGAAGAGTGCCGGACGGACACGTGACCGGGCGAAGCCTTTTCCGGCCCGCGAGGGGGTTCAGTCCCGTTCCCTCAGTCCCGTTCCCTCAGTCCCGTCGCCCGGTTCTGGTCGTCCCATCGCACCTCCAGGACGCGGATGACCGCGTCGCGGTCGAGGGGGCCGAAGACGTGGGGGAAGAGGGTGGTGCCGGAGACTCCCGGAGGCGGGACGGGGGACGCGGCTTCCCAGGTGCAGGGGGCCGTGAGCCGGTCCACGTCGAGGAACAGGACCAGGAGAGGGCGCGAGGTGTCGCGGTAGAAGGCGTTGACGACGGCGAGGGTGGTCTCCTCGTCGGGCGAGCAGTGGACGAATCCGTCCGCCGTCAGCGACGGGGGCGCGTAGGGCTGGTCGGGGTGGGCGGTCCAGTCGTCGAGGGGGACTATGTGGTGGATGGTGGTACGGCTGGACATGACGGGTGTGGACCTTCCGTGGACGCGGTCCCGTGGCCCGGGACCGTCGGTCAAATCTAGCCTCGACGCGATCGACGAAATCCAGCCCCGGCACCGTCGGCCGCATCCGGCTTCGGCCGCAGGGCTGTGCCTCGACGCAGCCATGTCCGCTACCCCGGGCTCAGCACGAGCGCGGCGACGGCGCCGAGTGCGACCGGCAGGCTGGTCAGTTCGGCGATGGTCGTCGCGGAGGCGGAAGCGTCGGCGCGGGGCTGTCTGCCCACGTCCACTACGGGATCCGCCTCTCGGAACTCACGAAAAGCAAGAACTCGAACGGAGACCTAGGAGGACCTGTCCGGCCCGACCATGTCCGGAGCCAGTGACCAGGGATGCCGCTATGGTTCGGGCCGGAAAAGTCCAGAGTCTGCGCAGTCCTTCCTTGCGATGCTTGTCGTCGGTTCCGGGGCATCGCTGGCGTCCCAGACGTGTGTGTACTCGGCGAATGAGGGAGGACGGTATGGAGCCATCGAAACTCCGCCGCGCGGTTGAGGCAGGGCAGGCAACCGCTTCTGAGCTGGGTCTTCAGGTCGACGATGTGGTCGTCATCCACAACTCGGATCGCGTCGCGCTGCGCCTGGCCCCTTGCGATGTTCTGGCTCGGGTTGCGCCTTTGGGGCAGCTGGCCGATTCCGAGTTCGAAGTAGCGGTTGCTCGCCGTCTTGCCGACGTCGACGCTCCGGTGGCCGAGCTCGATCCCCGGGTGGAACCGCGAGTGCTTTTGCGTGACGCCTTCGCCATTTCGCTCTGGACCTACTACGAACCTGTGGAATCAGAGATCGCGCCGGCCGAGTACGCGGACGCGTTCCTGCGGCACCATGCCGCCCTGCGCCAGATCGCTCTGGACGCACCGCATTTCACCGATCGAGTCGCGGTGGCACTCAGAGAGGTGAACGACCGGGAAAGGTCCCCCGAGCTGTCCGAGTCCGACAGAGAACTCCTCAGCGGCACACTCCGTGGACTGAGCGCCGCGATCAGCACCGAGAGCGCCGACGACCAGCTGTTGCACGGCGAGCCGCATCCGGGCAACCTCCTCAACACACGGAGAGGGCCGCTCTTCGTAGACCTCGCTACGTGCTGCCGCGGGCCGATCGAGTTCGACCTCGCCCATGCCCCCGAAGCGGTGGGGAAGCACCACGAGGGGGCTGATCACAGCCTGATTCACCAGTGCCGCGCCCTGAACTGGGCGATGTTCTCGGTCTGGCGCTGGCGCCAAGGCGATCAGATGCCTGATCGGGACCACTGGAGAGTTGCGGGGCTCAACCGTGTTCGTGCCGCGCTCGATCGCTGTGGGTTGGGCTGAACTCGGGGCAGAGGGCCGCTGATTCCAGCGATCCGCTGCGAGCACGGCCGGATCACCGAGCAGGGCCGGTACGACGACCTCGTCCACGCCGGCGGCACCTTCGCCGAGCTGCTGGCACTCTCACAGGACCGCTGACCGGGACCTCCGGAAACGGCCATCCGGGCCGGAAACATCCGTTTACGTCGACTCCTGTGCCCTTTTACTGTTGCCGTGTCAGCTCATGGCGTCCGTGGGAGGGGAGTTCGCGTGAAGAGACGTTTCGCGGGGGTGCTGGCCGTGTGCGCGCTGTCGGCGGGGGCGGTGCTCGCGGGCACGGGTGCGGCGTACGCCGGGGTGGAGAAGGAGCCCGTCGCGCCGCGCGACTGCGACGTGGAGTACACGGTGTCGTACTACAGCTACAAGCAGCTCGGGTACGACGACTTCCACGCCGCGCTCGGCGCGGAGAGGCACTACACCCAGTGCATCGCGGCGGGCGGGGTCTAGACGGCCCGAAGGGCGGGGCCGGCCGGCGGTCCCGCCCTTTCCTGCCGGGGGTGCCGGTCGGGTCAGCAGAGGACCGTCTTGCGGTAGCTCCCCAGGCCCTCGTACCACCAGATCTTCTCGGCGCCGGGCTTCAGGGTCCAGCAGGGGCTGTCGCCACCCAGCTTGATGTCGGCCTTCACCTTCTTCGTGGTGCTGCAGTTGTTGGTCAGCTTGACGTAGATGCTGGACGGGTAGCCGTCCACGTAGCGGTCGACGCAGTCCGGCGCGGTGTCGCCGGCCGCCGCGTGGGCCGCCGGGGCCGTGAGGACGCCGGTGAGCAGGGTGGCGAGGAGGGCGGTGCCGGCGATCCCGGCCTTCTTGATCAAGGACATGACGAGGTTCGTTCCCCCATGAGCGGTCATCGCCGGGCTGTCGTGTCCGGCGAACGGGCGGGCACCACTTCATCCGAGATCACCGGCGCCGCCAACCTCTAAAGTTCCAGGGAATCCGGCCGTCGCCCGGTGGTGGGCCTCGCGGACGACGCGGTCGGCGGTCTCCTCGGGGGTGAGGGCGGAGGTGTCGAACCACCAGCCGGCGTCGCCGAGTTCACGTTTCATGGCGGCGTCGAGGTCTTCGTAGCCGTCGAAGGAGAACCGCTCCCGTGGATCGCGGAGCGTGTTGCGGTGCCGGCAGGCTTCGATGCCCGGGGCGAGCACGACGAACAGGACCTGCCGGGCGGGGAGGTGGGAGACGAAGAAGTCGAGTTGCGCGCGGTCGGGGATCACCCAGTCGATGACGGGGGTGAAGCCGGCGTCGGCGAAGTTCTCCGCCAGCGCGCACAGGTTGCGGTTGCACAGCTCGACCTGCCGCGCCGCCTCGTCGGCGGGCTCACCGAGGGGCCCGACGCGGCCGCTGACGATCAGCCGGTTGACGACGTCGCCGTCGAGCCGGGCGGCGCGTGGCAGGCGCCTCGCGACGAGTCTGGTCACCGTCGACTTCCCGGCCCCCGGCATCCCCGTCACGATCAGGCAGTGCGGCGTGTTCGCAGTGGTCATGCCCGCCATCGTGCCGTCGTGCCGGGCGGCCGGGCCAGCGTTTTTCCTACTTCCCGAACCCCGCCGTCATCCCCCCGATGAGCTGGCGCCGGCCGATGACGTACAGGGCGAGGATCGGGAGGGTGGAGAGGACCACGGCCGCGAGGACGGCGGGCACGTTGACCGTGAACTCGCCCTGGAAGCTCCACACGAACAGGGGCAGGACGCGTTTGTCGGGGCTCTGGGTGAGGATCAGGGGGAAGAGGAACCCGTTCCAGACGTTGAGGGCGTCGTAGATGGTGACGGTGATGAGGGCCGGGCGCGACAGAGGCAGGGCGAGGCTCCACAGCATGCGCCAGTGCCCGGCGCCGTCGGCCCGCATGGACTCGTACAGCTCGTCGGGGATGTCCCGCAGGAAGTTGACGAGGATGACGACGGTGAGGGGGATCGCGAACGCGGCCGAGGGGAGGGCGATCGCGGTGAGGGTGTCGTACATGTTCGCCTGGGCGATCAGGTAGTACACGGGGATGATCGTCGCCTGGAGGGGGATCGCGAGGCCGAGGAGGAAGACGCTGAACGTCCAGCGCAGCGCCCGGCTGGTGCCGCGGACGACGGCGTAGGCGGCGAGGAAGGACACGGCGAGGGTGAGCGCGGTGGCGCCGGCCGTGACGGCGAGGCTGTTGAGCAGGTAGTGGGTGAAGCCGTTGTCGAGGACCTGCCGGTAGTTGTCCAGCGTCGGGTCGCTCGGGACGGCGAGCGGGTTGGCGTCGAAGAATCCCTCGCGGGTGCGCAGGCTGGTGACGACGACCCAGTAGACGGGGACGAGGACGACGACCAGCCAGAGCAGGCCGCCCAGCGCGCCCAGGGGGTTGGTGCGCCGCGGGCGGGAGGGCGGGCGGCCCGGCGCGGCGCCGGAGCCTGGGGTCGTGGCGGGTGAGGGGGCACGGGTGAGGACGGTCATCACACACCTGCTTGCTGGCTGCGCATCCGGCTGAACCCGGAGAAGCGGACGAGGGCGAGGGAGAGGAGGAGGCCGGCTGTCACGAGGACCACGGAGATGGCGCTGGCGAGGCCCATGTCGTTGCTCTGGAAGCCGGTGATGTACATGTCGAGCGGGAGGAGCCGGGTGGCGTAGCCGGGTCCGCCGCCGGTGAGGACGAACACGAGGTCGAAGTAGGTGAGCGAGCCGACGGTCATGAGCGTGGAGGAGGTGACGACGGTGTAGCGCAGCTGGGGCAGGGTGATGTGCCAGAACTGTTTGAGGCGTCCGGCGCCGTCGAGGGAGGCGGCCTCGTACAGCGAGGCGGGGATCTGCCGGGCGCCGGCCTGGTAGAGCAGTGTGTGGAAGGGCACGAACTGCCAGGCGATGGCGAACACCACGGCGTAGAAGGCGAGGTCGGGGTCGCCCAGCCAGTCCTGGTCGAGCAGGGACAGGCCGAGGGAGGCGCCGAGCCCGAAGTTGGGGTCGAGGAGGTTCTTGAAGATGACGGCGATCGCGGCCGTCGAGATGAGCATGGGGACGAAGTAGAAGACGGCCAGCAGGGCCCGGTAGCGCTGTTTCCCGGCGACGAACACCCCCAGCAGCAGGCTGATCGGCGTCTGCACGGCCCAGCTGATCACCATCATCTTCAGGGTGAGCCACAGCGCGTGCCGGGTGACGTCGCTGGTGAGGGCCGTGCGCCAGTTGTCGAGGCCGGTCCAGGAGGGGGTGCCGAGGCCGTCCCAGCGGGTGAAGCTGAGGTAGCCGACGATGACCATCGGCGCGAGGGCGAACAGCGCGAACAGGAGCAGGGCGGGCAACGCCATCAGGAACGGCGGTCCGCCGCCCGTGCGGGCCGTGGTCGCTTTCGCGGTGCTCACTTCGCGGCCGCCTTGTCCATCGCGGCGCAGAACGCCTGCGGGTCGAGCTGGCCGAGGAAGAGCTGGTCGAGGCGGGTGAGGAGTTCCTGGCCGAGTTCGGGGGTGAGTGCCTGGTCCCAGGAGAGCTGGAAGTTCTTCGCGTCGCGGGTGAGCCGGTAGACGTAGGTGAGCCAGTCCGCGTGGTCGACGGTCTTCAGCTTGGCGTCGAGGTCCTTGACGGGCGGGACGTCGCCGTTGGTGAGGAGGCTGTCGACGTAGGTGTCGTTGTAGACGCCGTCCTTGAGGTAGGCGACGGCGGAATTCTTCTGCTGGGGGCCGGCCTGGGCGGACACGGAGAAGAAGTTGGCGGTGTTGCCGACGACGTTCGTGGGGTCGCCCTTGCCGCCGGTGACGGCGGGGAAGTCCGCCCAGCCGAGGTGGCCCTCGGAGACGAACTTCGGCGAGCCGGTGTTCATGGTCCCGAAGGCCCAGCTGCCCTGGAGGATCATCGCGGCCTTGCCGGTGTAGAGCTGGGCCTCGGCCTGGCCGGTGTCGGCGGAGACGGAGGTGAAGCCCTTGGCGAAGCCGCCGGCGTCCACCAACTGCCTGATCATCCGGGCGGCCTCGATGACCGCCGGGTGGGTCCAAGCGCCCTTCTTGCCGGCGGCGATGTCCGCGAAGACCTGGGGGCCGCCGACGCGGTCGACCAGGTACTCCAGCCACATGAGGTCGGGCCACTTGGAGGCGCCGCCCATGGCGAGGGGCGCGATGCCCTGCGCCCTGAGGGTGCGGACGAGGGCGAGCAGGTCGTCCCAGGTCTTCGGCGGGCGGGCGCCGGCCCGGTCGAGGAGTTGCTTGTTGTAGTAGAGGACCACGGGCTGGACGCCGTTGACGGGCATGCCGTAGGTCTTGCCGTCGAAGGTGGTGGACTTGAGGACCGTGGGGAAGACGCGGTCCCGCCAGCCGGGGTTCTTCTCGAGGTCGGGGGTGAGGTCGGCGACCTTGCCGGCGTCCACGTAGTCCTTGAGCGCGCCGCCGCCCCAGTTCTCGAAGAGGACGGGGCCGTTGCCCGCGCCGACGGCGGTGCGGAGTTTCTGTTTGTAGGGGTCGTTCTGGAAGAACTGGTAGGTGACCGCGCTGTCGGGACGGGCCTTGTTCCACTCCGTGGCGGAGGCCCGGAAGGTCGCCTCGGAGCCCTGGGTGAGGGCCCAGACGAGGGCGGCGCCGTCGGGTCCCGCACCCGGGGTGCGGCCACCGCTGCCGCAGGCGGACAGGGTCAGGGCGAGGGCGGCCGTGGTCACGGCCAGGGTGGTGAGGGGGGTTCTGCGGGTCATCGTTGAGCTCCTTCGGCTCTCCAGGGGCTCGCTACGTGCCGTGTGGTCCGCGAGACCGGCTCGAAAATTTTCGAAACCCCTGCGTTGCATCGCCGACAAGTTAGGGGCGCGTTTTCGCCGGGTCAAGGTGTCGGCGTCGGAAATATTCACGCGATGAACAGCTCTGGACCGGCACGAAAGCTTGCGCTAACGTCCCCGTAAGTCTTCGAAAGGACCAGCATGGCGAAGAGAGCCGTCGAGCGAGGCCGGCCCACCCTGACCGGTATCGCCGAAGCGGCCGGGGTGTCGGTGGCCACCGTGTCGAAGGTGGTCAACGGCCGTAGCGACGTGTCGCCGGAGACCCGGGCGCGCGTCGAGCGGCTGCTCGTCGAGCACGACTACGTCGCTCGCGGGCCGGGCGGGGCGCAGTCCCCCGTGCGGATCGTCGACCTCACCTTCGACCGGCTGGTCAACCCGAACAACCTGGTGATCACCCAGGGGGTCACCGAGGCGGCGGCGCGGGCGGGGGTCGACGTCGTGATCGGCACGGCGCCCGACGATCCGCTCGGCGCGGCCTGGGCCCGCAGGATCACCGCCGCGGGCCGGGAGGGCGTCATCCTCGTGACGTCCGAACTCACCACCGGGCAGCGGGCGCAGTTCGCGCAGGCCGGGATCCCGCTGGTGCTGGTCGACCCGATGAACGTGCCCGACGACAGCGTGCCGAGCATCGGTGCCACCAACTTCAGCGGCGGCATGGCCGCCACCGAGCACCTGCTGAAGCTGGGCCACCGCCGGATCGCGATGATCGAGGGCACGCACGACGCCCTGTGCAACACCGCCCGCCTGCACGGCTACCAGGCCGCCCTGACCGGTGCCGGCCTGACGCCGGACCCGGCGCTCATCAAGCAGGGGGACTTCCGCTTCGAGCCCGCCCACCACGCGGCGCTGGAGCTCTTCGCCCTCGCCGACCCGCCGACGGCCGTCTTCACCGGCAACGACCTGGAGGCGTTCGGCGTCATAGAGGCCGCCCGGGTGCACGGCCTGCGCGTGCCGGAGGACGTCAGTGTCGTCGGCTTCGACGACACGGCCGCCGCGTCCACGTCCGCGCCGCCCCTGACCACCGTCCGCCAGCCCTTCGCCGAGATCGGGCGGGCCGCGCTGCGCACGCTGCTGCGGCTCTCGGCCGGCGAACCCCTCGACAGCCACCGTGTGGAGCTGGCCACCCAGCTCGTCGTCCGGGCGTCCACCGCCCCGCCGCCCGGTCGCTCCTGAAAGCCGGCGCCCCGAGGCGCCACCACCTCAAGGACGCATCATGACCACGCCTTGGGCCGATCCGGCCTGCCCTCGTGACGCCAGGGTCGAGGCCCTGCTCGCGGAGATGACCCTGGAGGAGAAGCTGGCCCAGCTCGGCAGCGCCTGGCCGGGCGTCGAGCACGTCAGCGGCAACGTCGCCCCCATGCAGGACGTCTTCTCCCGTCACATCGACTTCGCCGACGCCGGCAAGAACGGCCTCGGCCACCTCACCCGCCCGTTCGGCACCAAGCCGGTGGAGCCGGCCGAGGGCGCCCGCCGGCTAGCCGCCACGCAGCGGGAGCTGATGGACACGACCCGGCTCGGCATCCCGGCGATCGCGCACGAGGAGTGCCTGACCGGGTTCACCACCCACCACGCCACGGTCTTCCCGACGGCCCTCGCCTGGGCCGCCGCCTTCGACCCCGCGCTCGTCGAACGCATGGCCCGCGCCATCGGCACCAGCATGCGGCGCGTCGGCGTCCACCAGGGCCTGTCCCCCGTCCTGGACGTCGTGCGCGACTACCGCTGGGGCCGGGTGGAGGAGACCCTGGGTGAGGACCCCTACCTCGTCGCGACGACCGGTACCGCGTATGTGCGCGGCCTGGAGTCCGCCGGGATCATCGCCACCCTCAAGCACTTCGCCGGGTACTCCGCGTCCAAGGGCGCCCGCAACCACGCCCCCGTCTCGATGGGCCCGCGCGAGTTCGCCGACGTGATCCTGCCCCCGTTCGAGACGGCGCTCCGCGAGGGCGGCGCCCGCTCGGTGATGAACTCCTACGCCGACGTCGACGGCGTCCCGGCCGGCGCGGACGCCGCGCTGCTCACCGGGCTCCTGCGCGAGGAGTGGGGGTTCGAGGGGACGGTCGTCTCCGACTACTGGTCGGTGGCGTTCCTGCGGACCATGCACCGGATCGCGGCCACGGACGGCGAGGCGGGCGCCCGCGCGCTGGCCGCCGGGATCGACGTCGAACTGCCCGACACCCTCTGCTACGGCGAACCCCTCGCCGAACTCGTCCGCTCCGGCGCCGTCCCCGAGGAGCTGGTCGACCGTGCCGTGCGCCGGGTCCTGCGGCAGAAGGCGGACCTCGGGCTGCTCGACGCCGGGTACGCGCCGGAGGCGGACGTCGACGAGCGGATCGACCTCGATCCGCCCGCGCACCGCGCGCTCGCGCGGGAACTCGCCGAGCACAGCGTCGTCCTGCTCGACAACCAGGGCGGCCTGCTGCCGCTGGCGGCCGAGGTCGCGTCGATCGCCCTGGTCGGGCCGTGCGCGAACGACCCCAACGCGTTCTTCGGCTGCTACTCCTTCCCCAACCACGTGCTGCCGCACCACCCCGGGTACGGCAACGGCGTCGAGGCGCTGCCCCTGCTGGACGCCCTCGCCCTCGAACTGCCGGCCGCCCGGATCGCCTACGAGCAGGGCTGCCCGGTGAAGGAGGCCGACCGCTCGGGCATCGAGGCGGCCGTCGCGGAGGCCGCGCGGGCGGACGTGTGTGTCGCCGTCGTCGGTGACCTCGCGGGGCTCTTCGGGCGGGGCACCTCGGGTGAGGGCTGCGACGTCGAGGACCTTGCGCTGCCCGGCGTGCAGGACGAACTCGTCGAGGCGCTGCTGGCCACCGGCACGCCCCTCGTCCTGGTCGTCGTCTCCGGACGGCCCTACGCGCTCGGCGCCTACGCGGGCCGTGCGGCGGCGATCGTGCAGGCGTTCTTCCCCGGCGAGGAGGGCGGGCCGGCGCTCGCGGGCGTCCTGTCCGGGCGGGTGACGCCGTCGGGCAAGCTGCCCGTGCAGGTGCCCCGCTCCCCGGGCGGTCACCCCTCGACGTACCTGCACGCTCCCCTGGGCGGCAACAGCCAGGGCGTGAGCAACCTCGACCCCACGCCCGCCTACCCGTTCGGGCACGGGCTGTCGTACACGGAGTTCGCCTACTCCGCTCTCGCCCTGAGCGCCGAGACGATTCCGACGGACGGCGAGGTGGAGATCGGCTGCCTGGTCCGCAACACCGGCGCGCGGCACGCGGCGGAGGTCGTCCAGCTCTACACCGCCGACCCGGTCGCGCGACTCCCCCGGCCCGTCGTCCAGTTGACCGGGTTCGCCCGCGTCGAGCTGGCGCCCGGACAGGAGCGCCGGGTCACCTTCCGGCTGCACACCGACCGGCTCGCCTACACCGGCCTCGACCTGCGCCGCGTCGTCGAGCCCGGCGAGATCACCGTCCTGGTCGGCGCGTCCAGCGCCGACATCCGGCTCACCGGGACGCTGCACCTCACCGGGCCCGAACGTGAGGCCGGGCACGACCGGGTCCTCGGGACACCGGTCGTGCTCGGCTGACGTCGGTCCGGCGGAGTGGAGCCGGCTCCACTCCGCCGGGCGGGCGGGTCACTGGAACTGCGAGAAGAACCTCCAGATCTCCGCCTTGGTCCAGGTGGTGGCGCCGTTGTCGCCGCCGGAGCCGTCGACGGGGGCGGGTGCGTGTCCGCCGTCGAACGCCGCCCACTGGACCGGGTAGCCGGCACGGCAGCCCGCGTAGGTGGTGGTGATGTGGGTGCGGCTGCCCTGCCCGGGTTCACGCGGGTTCTGGGCGGTGCAGCCGTTGTTGCGGACGAACCTGTCGCGCAGGGAGCGTCCCTGGGAGATGTTCAGGACGTTGTCGCTGATGCCGTGGATGCCGAGGTAGGCGACGGGCTGGCTGCCCCCGCTGCATCCGCTGATCTCGGCGCCGGAGATGACCGCGACGGCCCGGAACATGGTCGGCCGGGCGCAGGCGAGCGCGTAGCTCATGCCGCCGCCCCAGCTGAACCCGGTGGAGAACCGCTGGGCCGGGTCGACGCACAGGCCGCCCTCGATGCGGCGGATCATGTCGTCGACGAAGGTGACGTCCTCACCGCCGGAGTTGGCCCAGCCGTTGCCGAGACCCTGCGGGGCCACGAGAACGGCGCTGTTGTTGGACAGCTGCTGCTGCCCGTAGTAGGCCCAGCTGCTTCCGCTGCTGCCGCCCGAGGCGACGTCGTTCGCGGTGCCGCCGCGCCAGTGGAACGCGAAGATCACCCGGTAGCGGTGGTTGTTGTCGTAGTTGGCGGGCACACGCAGGATGAAGCTGCGGCTCTTGCCGCCGCTCTGGATCGTGTACGTGCCGCTGGTCAGGGTCGGCGCGCTGCCGCAGGCGCCGGTTCCGCCGCCGTCGGACGACAGTTTGACCATCTGCCACTGCTGGTTGGCGCCGCCGTGGTCGGTGTACTGGACGACGTTGCCGCCGTCGGCGGTGGAGGAGCCCTGCACCTCGACGGCCTTGCCGCTGGTGCGGTTGATGAGGCGGACGTGGCCCGCGTCGGAGTCGGCGAGGCGGAACTGCTGGTTGCCACCGCCGTGGTCGGCCCACTGCTGGAGCCCGGCGCCGTCGGCGGTGGAGGCACCGGCCACGTCGAGGACCTTGGACGAGTGGCGGGCCTTGAGACGGTAGAAGCCGCCGCCGGAGTCCACGAACTGCCACTGCTGGTTGGCCGCGTCGCTGCGCGCCCACTGGGCGATCCGCGCGCCGTCGGCGGTGGAGGAGCCGGAGACGTCCAGGGCCTTGCCGCTGTTGCGGTTGACCAGGGTGTACCAGGCGTTGGGGTCGACGGTCGCGGCCTCGGCGGGCGCGGGGTTCGCGACGGTGATCAGGCCGGCGGCGAGGGTGGCCGCCGCGAGGCCGGCGATCCGTGACCACCAGCGTGGTCGTCCGGGTAAGGAGTTGTCATACGTTGTCGTCGTCATCGGGTTCGCTCCTCCATCAGGCTCGGGCCCAGCGCTGGCTGCCGCCGCCCGAGCAGGAGTTGAGCTGGATCAGGGTGCCGTTGGCGGTGCCGCCGGAGGCGGTGTCGAGGCAGAGGCCGGACTGGACGCCGGTGACGGTGCCGTCGGAGTTGAGGCGCCACTTCTGGTTGTCGCCGCCCCAGCAGCTGTAGATCTGGATCCGGGCGCCGGCGCCGGTGCCCCCGGCGTCCAGGCACTTGTTGCCGTAGACCCTGAGTTCACCGGCGGAGGTGGACTGCCACTGCTGGTTGGTGCCGCCGTGGCAGTCGTACAGCTGGACCTGGGTGCCGTCGGTGGTGCTGGAGTTGGGCACGTCCACGCAGCGGCCCGAGCCGACGCCCTTCAGCGGTCCGCCGTCCGTCGGGGGGTTGCTGGTGCCGCCGTTGAGCGCGTTGAGGACGGAGGTGTAGGCGGGCTTCTTGCTGCCGTTGTTGTTGAACAGCAGCGGCGTGTCACCCGGCCGCCAGGAGTCGCTGTCACGCACGCCCCACACGGTGATGCCGAGGCAGCGCGGGACGGCGAGGCAGTCGTTGGTCACGTTGGCGTAGGTCGTGGCCGAGGCGCCCTGGATGTCCAGCTCGGTGATGGCGACGTCGACGCCGAGGGCGGCGAAGTTCTGCAGGGTGGTGCGGAAGTTCGCGTTGTAGGGGCTGCCGCTGTTGAAGTGCGACTGGAAGCCGACGCAGTCGATCGGCACGCCGCGCGACTTGAAGTCGCGGACCATGTTGTACATGGCCTGGGTCTTGGCCCAGGTCCAGTTCTCCACGTTGTAGTCGTTGTAGCAGAGCTTGGCGGCGGGGTCGGCGGCGCGCGCGGTGCGGAAGGCGACCTCGATCCAGTCGTTGCCGGTGCGCTGGAGGTTGGAGTCGCGCCGGGCGCCCGAGTTGCCGTCGGCGAACGCCTCGTTGACGACGTCCCACTGGACGATCTTGCCCTTGTAGTGGGCCATGACGCCGTTGATGTGGCCGATCATCGCCTGGCGCAGGTTGCTGCCGCTGAGGCTCTGCATCCAGCCGGGCTGCTGGGAGTGCCAGGCCAGGGTGTGGCCGCGGACCTGTTTGCCGTTCTGGACGGCCCAGTTGTAGACGCGGTCACCCGCTGCGAAGTTGAACTGGCCGCGCTGTGGTTCGGTGGCGTCGATCTTCATCTCGTTCTCGGCGGTCACCGAGTTGAACTCGCGGTTCGCGATGGTCGTGTACGCCGAGTCGCCCAGCCTGCCCGAGGCGATGGCGGTGCCGAAGTAGCGGCCGCTCTGCTTCGCCGCGGCGCCGAGCGTGCTCTCGGCGGCGTGCGCGGCCGGCGCCGCGACCAGCGCGGGGGCCGCGCCGAGGGCGCCGACGAGCAGCGCGAGCAGCGGGCCGCGGATCTTGCGGCGGATTGCGGTGCCGGGATGGACGTGCGAGCGCATGGCTGTGCCTCCTGGGGGGACGTCACGAGCTGACCGGAGGGTGCGCGAGGCATCGGTTCGCGCGGCGCGGACCTCACCGGGAACGGGGGGTGGCGCAGGGGCTTGGTGCGCGGATCTGCTGTGCGGCTCTGTGCTCAGAGGGGCTGCGGCGGTGTCGGTATGTCGAACCGGAGTCGGCCACTCAGAGAAGGATGATTGAAGGATTGACGGCACCCCGTCAACACTCCTGACGAAGAAACTTTCAGATTCTTCTTCGAAACATTCGATCCGCCGATCGCGGCAGCGCGCAAGGTTTTGTAGACAGATCAGCGCGACACCTTGACCGATGAGCTTCCTGTTTCTAGTTTGTGGCGTCAAAGGTTCGGGAAATTCTTCGAATGTTTCGAAGTCTTCTTGTTCCTAGTTCCTGCGTATGGCCGCTCCGCAGTTCACCGGCGTCACCTCCCCCACTTCCAAGGAGGCCCTCTGATGCGGTTTCGCCCCCCGTTCCGGATCCGCCCGAAACGCTTGACCGCCGCCCTGGCACCCTTAGTGCTTCTGGGCGCCGCCCTCGGCGCCAACACCGCCGCGAGCGCCGCCCCCAGAGCGTGCGACCTTCCGTCGTCGTACCGCTGGACGTCGACCGGCGCGCTGGCCCAGCCCAGGTCGGGATGGGTCTCGCTGAAGGACTTCACGGTCGCCCCGTACAACGGGCAGCAGCTCGTCTACGCGACGACGCACGACTACGGCACCCGCTGGGGTTCGATGAACTTCGGCCTGTTCAGCAACTATTCGCAGATGGGCTCGGCGAGCCAGAACGCGATGTCGAACGCGACCGTCGCGCCCTCGCTCTTCTACTTCGCGCCGAAGAACATCTGGGTGCTGACCTACCAGTGGGGCGGTCCCGCCTTCTCCTACCGGACGTCGACCAACCCCACCAACCCGAACGGCTGGTCGGCTCCGCAGACGCTGTTCACCGGAAGCATCTCCGGCTCCGGAACAGGGCCCATCGACCAGGCGCTCATCGGTGACAGCCAGAACATGTACCTGTTCTTCGCCGGTGACAACGGCAAGATCTACCGGGCCAGCATGCCGATCGGGAACTTCCCGGGGAACTTCGGATCGTCGTACACGACGATCATGAGCGACACGACGAAGAACCTGTTCGAGGCGCCGCAGGTCTACAAGCTCAAGGACCAGAACCGCTACCTCATGATCGTCGAGGCGCGGGGTGCCCAGGAGCGGCGCTTCTTCCGCTCGTTCACGGCCACCAGCCTCAACGGCTCGTGGACGCCGCAGGCCGCCACCGAGAGCAACCCCTTCGCCGGCAAGGCCAACAGCGGGGCGAACTGGACCAACGACATCAGCCACGGCGAGCTGCTGCGCACCAACGCCGACCAGACGATGACCGTCGATCCCTGCAACCTCCAGTTGCTCTACCAGGGACGCAGCCCCAGCTCCGACGGCGTCGACTACGGCCTCCTGCCCTACCGTCCGGGCCTGCTGACACTCCAGCGCTGACGCCCACGCACGGGAGGGGAACGGCTCCGCTGAGGGGAGCCGTCAGGGCGGGCCCGGTCTTCCACCGGGCCCGCCCCTCCCCCATGCCGGCTCACGGCAGGCGCAGGCGCAGCCGGCAGATCGCGGCGTCCGTCTCCCCGCGCACCGCGTGGGCGACGACCGCGCCGCGCTGGTTGTGCAGCAGGCGCTGCCACAGCCGTTCCGGCTCCGTCTCCGCGATCAGGACGGTCACCCGCGTCGCGGGCTCGGTGGCGGCGACCGCACGCACGTAGGCGGCGATCGGCCGGCCCAGGGAGCGCCGTTCGCAGGTCAGCCGGACCAGCTCCACCCCGGGGTCCCACTCGGCCCAGGACCTCTCCAGGGCCTGCTGGGCGGCCCGGTCCTCGGGGTCGGGGTGGCAGACGGTCACGGCACGGACCTCGTCGCCGAGGGACGCCGCCGCCGTCAGCGCCTCCGACGTCAGCCGGGACAGGGCCGAGACGGGGACGATGACCAGCGAGCGCTCACGGTGCGGGGCCGCCGGGATGCGGCCGAGGCCGAGCCGCTGCCCGATCCGGTCGTAGGCGCGGCGCACGGCGACGAAGGCGGCGACCAGCACCGGCAGCGCGACCACCACCAGCCAGGCGCCGTCGCGGAACTTCTCCAGGGTGACGACGACCGCCGCCACCCCGGTCAGCACGGCCCCAGCGCCGTTCAGCAGCGCCTTGCCGCGCCGCCCGGGACCCCCTGCGCGTCTCCAGTGCCGGACCATCCCCACCTGGGCGATCGTGAACCCGACGAAGACCCCGACGGCGAACATCGGCACGAGCGTGTTGGTGTCCGCGCCGGAGAAGACCAGCAGCGCGGCGGAGACCAGCGCGAGGGCCAGCACCCCGTGCCGGTGCACCTGCCGGTCGGCCTTCAGCGCGAAGACGTGCGGCAGGTAGTTGTCGCGGGCCAGCAGTTTCAGCAGCACCGGCAGGCCGCCGAAGGACGTGTTCGCCGACAGGGCGAGCAGGACGACCGTCGAGAACTGGATGACGTAGAAGGCCCAGCCGTGCCCGAACGCGGCGTCCGCGAGCTGCGCGAGGACGGTGACGCCCTGGACCGGCTGGAGGTGGAAGCGGCCGATCAGCACCGACAGCCCGATCAGCATCACCCCGAGGACGGCGCCCAGCGCGACCTCCGCCCGCTGGGCCCGCCGCACCCGTGGACGGCGGAAGGACGGCACGGCGTTGGCGATCGCCTCGACGCCCGTCAGCGCGGCGCAGCCGGCGGCGAACGCCTTCAGCAACAGCAGGGCGCCGACGGTGCCGGCGTCACCGGCGAGCGCGGAGGCGTGCCCGTGCGCGCTCGCGGTGCTCACCGGGGCGGACCGGAAGAGACCGACGGCTATGAGGACGAGGACGGAGCCGACGAACACCGCGGTCGGCACGATGAAGACCCTGGCCGACTCGACGACGCCCCGCAGGTTCACCGCGGTGATCAGCGCGAGGATCCCCAGGCACAGCCACAGGCGGTCGTCGTAGAGGCCCGGGAAGGCGGAGGTGAGGGCGGCGACACCGGCCGTGACCGCGACGGCCACGTTCAGGACGTAGTCCAGGACCAGCGAGGCCGCCGCCACCAGGCTCGTGCGCGCGCCCAGCTGCGCCCTGGCGACGGCGTACGAGCCGCCGCCGTCGGGGAACGCGGCGATCACCTGCCGGTACGACGCGACGAGCACCGCGAGCAGGACGGCGATGGCGAGGGTCACGGGCAGGGTGTAGCCGAGGCCGTGCGCCCCGGCGGCGGCCAGCACCAGGACGATCGCCTCGGGCCCGTACGCCACCGACGCCATCGCGTCCAGGGACAGGGCGGCCAGCCCCGTGACGGCGGTGAGGCGGTGCCGCTCACCGGCGTCGTCGGGCGGCTCCCGGTCTGCTGGGGCCGCGCCCGGCTCCGCTGTCAGGACGGACATCGGTGTGCTCCTTCTCCCTGGGCCGCGCACGAGAGCGCGCGGTGCCCCCAGGGTGTGCCCCTCCCCCACCCCGCCCGGCCGTTCTTGGCGGGTTCTTCGCGCCCGGCCGGGCGACTTTGACGGGACGTTGACGAGCGGGCGCCCGGCAGCCAGGGGTCAGGCGGGCTGCCCCACCTGGATGCCCCGGCCGTTGGTGGCCAGGTACACGACGCCGGGGACGCGCGGGTCGCCGGTGACGCACTCGCCGATCCAGCCCCACTGGTGCTGGTCGTCGTTGACGCGCCGCCAGGTCTGCCCGGTGTCGTCGGAGCGGTGGACGCCGGTGACGCCGTCCACGGTGGCGACCTGGTAGACCGACGGGTAGCCGGAGCCGTCGGGCGCCGCGCCGAAGCCGAGGGTGTAGGAGGCTTCGCAGCCCGCGAGCTTGGCGAAGGTGCGGCCGCCGTCGGTGGAGCGGTAGAGGCCCTGGGTGCCGGCGCTGAGCCACAGGTCGCCGGAGCGTCCCGGGGCGGCGGCCAGCTTCGTCGTGGTGTCCCCGGACGGGAGCCCGGTGGCGTGGGCCGTGAACGTCGCGCCCGCGTCGGTGCTGGCGAACAGCGTCCCGGCACCGGTGTCGTAGGCGTAGAGGAGCCGGGGGTCGACCGGGTCGGCCACCGGGCGGGCGGCGGCGGGGAAGGAGGCGACCTCGGTCCAGGTGGCGCCGTTGTCGGTGGAGCGCTGCGTGGGGTGCCCCTGGGTGAAGGACCACAGCAGGACGCCGCCGTCGGCGTTGGCGGCGATCGGGCCCGTCGCCTCCTTCGCGAAGGAGGGCTGGGCGGCGAACGGCTGCCAGGTCTGTCCACCGTCGTTCGAGTAAGCCCCGTTGCCCTGGTCGCCCTCCCCCGTGCGGACCACGTAGGACGGCTTGGCCGGGGCCTGGGAGAGGCCGGTGGCCGTGGTGAAGACGGGGTTGGTGGCCAGGCCGCCGGACGGGGACGCCGTGAGCTGGTCGTGGTAGAGCGTGCCGATGTCCCGGGAGCCGCTGAGCAGGTGTGCCTGGCCGTCCGGGGGCGAGATCAGGAAGAGGACGGCCGTCTCCTCCAGGCCGCGGATCTGCGGGGCCCAGTTCTTCAGGTCGCGGGTGCCGTAGAGGGTGGCGCCGGTGCCGTACACGAGGTGCTGGGAGTCGAACGGGTCGACGGCGACCATCTGGATCCACCAGCCGAACGTCGGCGCGTCCTTGCCCCACTTCAGGTAGGGATACTCCGACACGTCGATGGCCGCGGTGTCCTTGAGGGAGGTCCAGGTCCGGCCGCCGTCGGTGGTGCGGAACAGGGTGTCGCCCGACGACCAGCGGTTGTTGGTGGTGACGACGACCGTGCCGGTGTGCTGGGGGTCGACGGCCGCCCCGCCGTACCCGAAGCCGTCGGCGCCGCCGGGCGTCACCGGGGAGACGTCGGTCCAGGTGCCGGTGGTGACGGCCAGTTTGTGGACGCTGCCGTCGGACTGGCCGTTGGGACCGGGAGCGTTCGCGTAGGTCACGTACAGCTCCATCGCGCGGGCGTCGTACGCGGCACGCATCGGGATCTTCGCCGCCGCTCCCGCGGGCTGTCCGGGGACGGCGTTCCAGGTGGCGCCGTCGCTCGTGCGGTACAGGGTGACCGCGGCGGCGGTGCCGTCGCCGTCGCCCCAGCCGGCGTACAGGTCGCGGCCGGCGGCGACGAGGAGGGTGACGCCCTGGCCGGTGGCGCTGGGGGCGGGCGGGAAGCCGGTCGCGCGGGCCCAGGTGGCGCCCCGGTCGGTGGACTTGAGGAGGCCGTCGTGGCGGGTGCCGAGCCACAGGGTGTCGCTGTCGCGGGGGTCCACGAGGAGGCGTTCGCCGGTGCCCCGGCCGTCCTCGTTGGAGCCGAGTTTCACGGTGAGGTCGGTGCGGGTCCAGGTGGCGCCCCGGTCGTCGGAGCGCAGGAACGTGCCGTTGCCCGCCCACGACTGGGTGTAGGTGCCGAGGGCCAGGTAGACGCGGTCGGGGTGGGCGGGGTCGATGGCCACGGACTCGACGCCGAGGAGGTTCTGGTCGGCCTGGCTCGCCCAGTCAAGGAGCGGGATCCAGCGTGCGGCGGCGTCGTCCCAGCGGTAGGCGCCGCCCATGTCGGTCCGGGCGTACGCCAGGCCCTGGACGGCGGGGTGGAACACGACCCCCGTGACGAAGCCGGTGCCGCCGATGACGGCGTTGCGCCAGGTGTACGGGAGCGGGGCGGCGGTGTTCTCCGCCGCCGTGGAGCGGCCCTGGAGGGAGGGCAGCGCGACGGACGCGGCGGTGACGGCCGTGCCGGCGAGGACGGTACGGCGGCTCAGGTCGGACGCATGCATGACGGACCTCTGTCTGGAGCTGAGGGGACGCGGAGGGGGTGAATCGCACAAAGGCGGTCACCGCACGTCATTTTGCATGCGCAATGAGTAGTCGAATGCTTTTGCGGTCCGAAGAGAATTCGTGTCCGGGGCCGGATCCTGCGGCCTTCAATTCCCAAAGCCATCCCATGATCCATGTCGGATGTCTTGTCAAAGGTTGAACGGAGCCATACATTCCGGCGACAAGGAGCGAGCGATCGCTCCCACCCCCACTGTCATCCGAGCAACGGAGCCGTGATGTCGTCTGCCCTTCTCCGACCAGGACGCCTGATAGTGGTCGCCCTGGCGACGCTTTGCCTGCTCGTCCTGGGACGTCCCCCCGCCGAAGCCGCGTCCTGGGGAGCACCCCAGACCGTCAACTCCTGGAACACCGTCAGCGGACGGTGGACGGCCAACAACGAGCTGGAGACCTACACGCCCGACTGCGTGTGGTACGAGGGCGGCACCCTCGTCATCAAGACCTACAAGTCCGGCGGCACGTACTACTCGGGCCGGGTGGAGTCCAAGGCGCTCTACGGCTACGGCACCTACAGCTTCACCGCGAACATGCCCAGCGGCCGGGGCCTGCTGCCCGCGGTGTGGGCGGCCTACCTGAATCCGTGGCTGCCCGAGTTCGACGCCGCCGAGATCGTCGGCCAGAACCCCGGCACCGTGTACCAGACCTTCCACGACCCGAACAACGCCCAGACCCAGTTCTCGAAGACGCACTCCACGGGCTGGACCAACACGTTCCACCGGTACTCGTTCACCTGGTGGCCCGACCACATCGACTTCGCCGTGGACGGCACCGTCACCGGCACCAAGTGGTACACCACCGCCCCGGGCGTCGGGATGCGCTTCATCGTCAACACCGCGGTCGGCGGCGACTGGCCGGGCAACCCCGACGCGTCGACCTGGGCCACGTCGGACGGCGCGAGGTACCTCAAGGTCTCCTCGATCACCTACACCCCCTACAACCCGTGACCGACGGCCCGCCGCCCCCGGCACGACAGGGGGCGGCGGGCCTGGGCGGGGGTCAGAACGCGGGGATCGCGCTCGCGGCCCTGGAGTCGGCCTCCCGGGCCTTGTTGATGTTGCTCTGGAGGTTGCCGGTCAGCGGGAAGTTGGCGCGGCCCCACTGGGAGTTCCACAGGGCGTTGCGCGGGGCGTCGGCCATCCGCTCCATGGTGACCAGCGCCGGTTCGTCCCAGCCGCCGTTGCCCCACGCCTCCGGTCTCTCGCCCCACTTCGCGAAGCGGAAGGCGTGGGTGCTCGCGCCGTCCTTGTGGTAGACGATCTCGACGCGGTTGCCGTTCATCGGCACCTCGTTGATCGGGTGGGTGCTGTAGCCGCCGTGCCGGGAGGCGGCGAGGAACGCGGGACGCTCCTGGCCCTGCTTCTGGAAGACCACGACGGACTCCCAGTCGTTGCGGTGCCCGAAGGCGTCGGCGCCGTTGAGGGTCTGGTCCTTCTCGAAGTAGAGCGCGTAGACGTAGGCGCACCAGCCGTTCTTGCACCATCCCTGGGAGTAGGTGTTGGCCCGGCCCAGGTGGTTGTCGCGGCAGTCGCCGGTGATCGGCCCGGTGGGCTTGAGACCGCCGTTGAGGTTCCCGTTCGCGTCGACCGCGGCGGCGGGGAAGCAACTGTCGGTGTCGTAGTCGAACAGCGGCATGTACTTCTGCTGGAACGTGTCCGCGTTCCACGGCAGCGGGGTCAGGATCGCCGCGTCGGCGCTGCCCGCCAGGCCGGCGGTCAGGGCGAGGACGCTGCCCGCGACGAGCGCGGCCCTGCCCAGGCGTGCCGTTCCCCTGCTCTTCTTCTTCGCTGTCTGTGCCATGCGGACCATCTCCAGTCGCTCGGTCTGCCGGGATCCCGGCGGGGCAGGACCCAGACTGGAGACCGCGCGATTGATCAGCAGGCCCCTTCGGTCAGGTAAATCAACACCCGGCCGGGGAAATCAATGCGCCGCCGGGGCCGGGGTGCTCAGGAAGTCCCTGCGCAGTGGCATGCCGGAGCGGCCGTCGGTGCCGGTCCTGACCGCCAGCACCTGGTTGACGCCCATCGTGTTGGTCTCGAACCCGACCGCCGAGGCGGCCATGTAGAGGCGCCACACCCTCGCCCGCGCGGGCGAGGTCAGCGCGACGGCCTCGTCCCAGCGGGCTTCGAGGTTGGCGACCCACTCGCGCAGGGTGAGGGCGTAGTGCTCGCGCAGGGACTCGACGTCGCGCACCTCGAAGCCGGCCTCCTCCAGGAGGGACACGGTGGAGCCGACGGGGGCGAGTTCGCCGTCCGGGAAGACGTACCGGTCGATGAAGGGGTCCATGCGGTAGGTGTCCTCGTCGCGCACGGGGCGGCGCGCGATCTGGTGGTTGAGCAGCCGTCCGCCGGGCTTCAGGAGCCGGTGCAGGATGTGCGCGTACTCCCGGTACCGTGCGCCGCCCACGTGTTCGGCCATGCCGATGGAGGAGATCGCGTCGAAGGGGGCGTCGTCGATCTGCCGGTAGTCCTGGACCCTGATCTCCACCCGGTGATCGAGACCGGCGGCGGCGACCCGCTCGCGTGCCGCCGTCGCCTGTTCGACGGAGAGGGTGACGCCGACGACCTGGACGCCGTAGTGCTCGGCGGCGTGCAGGGCCATCGAGCCCCAGCCGCAGCCCACGTCCAGCAGTCGCTGTCCCTCGCGCAGGGCGAGCTTGCGGCAGACCAGGTCCAGCTTGGCTTCCTGCGCCCGCTCCAGGGTGTCGCCGGAGCCGGAACCGGAGCCGCTGGTGTGCGGGGCGCTCTGCCAGTAGGCGCAGGAGTAGACGAGGGACGGGCCCAGCATCAGGGCGTAGAAGTCGTTGCCGGCGTCGTAGTGGTGGCTGATGGCCTCTTTGTCGCGGCGGAGGCTGTGCGCGGGGCCGCGACGGCGCACCACTTCTTCGGCGGGCGGCGCCGGCGGGAGCCCGGGACCCGCGAGGGAGAGGGTCCGGCCGACGGTGCGCAGGCCGCCGGGTGCGGTCAGGACGCCGAGCGCCCTGCGGAGCGTGGCCGTGCGGCCGGCGGGCTCGTCGCGTTCCCAGACCAGGGCCGCGACGCGTTTCAGCAGTTCGTAGAGGTCGCCGTCGACGTCGAGGTCCCCGGCGACCCAGGCGCGGGCCAGGCCCAGCTCGCCGGGGCGCCACAGCAGGCGGCGCAGGGCCTCGCGGTCGCGCAGGACGAACGCGGGCCCGTCTGCGGGGCCGGCCGTGCTGCCGTCCCAGAGGCGGATCCCCACGGGCAGGGGGACGCCCAGCACCTGTTCGCTGAAGCGGGCCAGAATCGCCGCGGCCGGCTCGGCCATGGGAGTCCTCTCAGGTCGGCGCCGGGGACCCGCCCGTTCCGTCCCGTGCCGTGGCAGGGCCCGGCGCGGACCGGCGCGGGCGGCGGCCTGCGCGGTACGTACAGGCGGATGCTACTTGAAACCTCAAGCTGCTTCTCGCCGGGCCCGGACCGTACCGCCGTGCGGCGTCAGGCCATCGCCAGGACGGCCGCGATCAGGGCCCGCAGACAGACGCGCTCCGCTTCCTCGTCCGGCAGGGACAGGTGCTGCATCGTCAGTCCGTCGAAGCCGGCCAGGAAGAACCGCGCGATCATCTCGGCGGGCTGCGCGAGCCGACGGCCGGCGCGTTCGGCGGCGCCTTCGACCAGCTGTGTCGTCACCGTCAGGACCTCGCTGTAGTGGCTCTGCAGCGCCTCCTTCAGCAGTGGGGTGCGCAGGGCGAACATGCTCAGCTCGGTGAGGAGCTGGTGGGTCTCGGGCTGGTCGAGCACGGTGCGCCAGAATTCCTCGGCCAGCGTGCCGACGGTCTCCTCGAAGCTCGCGTCGGCGGGCGCGGCCCGCGTCACCTGGTCGACGAGGTCCCGCGTGAGCTGTTCCATGACGGCCCGGTACAGCTCCTCCTTCGTGCCGAAGGTGTAGTGCACGGTCGCCTGCGCCACGCCGAGTTCGGCGGCGATGGCGCGGGTGCTGCCGGCGGCGACGCCCTCCCGGGCCATGAGGGAGATGGCCGCCTTGATGAGCTGGGGGCGGCGCTCGGCCGCGGATACGTGAGCCATGCCGGGATCCTAACCGACTCAGTCTCTTGAGCAAGTCGTTCGACAACAAGGGCGGGGCCCCGGTCCGGGGCCCCGCCGGTCAGGAGGCGGTCCTCGACGCCTCGGAGCGCAGCAGGGTGTCGAGGTTGGCCATGGACCTGCGCATCCCGGCGCGCATCGCGGGCTGCTGGATGGAGTCGAGGAGCATGCCCAGCGGTCCGAGGCCGATGACGTACTCGACCTGGTACAGCATCTCGGTCATCTCCCGGCCGTCGCGCTGGAGCGGGTGGAACTCGAAGGTGTTGACGACGTCCTGGAGCGGGGCGAATCCGGTGCCGGTGTCGACGCGGCGCCGGAAGGGCTCGATCTCCCGGACGGTCCACACCGAGTCGGTCCTGAGCGGGCCGACGGTGCGGTTGCGCTCGGCGTAGGTCTTGCCGACGGTGGCGATGCCGTGGTGGTCGGTGACCTCGATGGCGCCGGCGACCCACTCGGCGTACCGGTCGGTGCGGGCGACGACGTCCCACACGCGCCCGAGGGGGGCGTCGATGACGGCGGTCTCGGCGACGAGGAAACGGTTCATGGCGGGGTTCCTTAACTGGTGTCAGATCTGGTGGAGGAGCTCGGCGGCGGTGTGCTGTCCGGAGCGGACGGCGCCGTCCATGTAGCCGTTCCAGTAGGGGGAGAACTCGGCGCCCGCCCAGTGCACACGCCCGTGCGGGCGGCCCATCCACTGGCCGTGGTCGGCGAGGACGCCGGGGGCGGCGACGGAGGTGGGGCCGCCCAGGGTCCACCGCTCGGCGGTCCAGTCCTGCTCGACGTAGTCGACGGTGTCGAAGGCGCGGTCCCCGACGACCTGGGCGAAGCAGCGCAGGACGGCGCCGCGTCGTTCGGCGGCCGGGCGGTGGGCCCACTTGCGCCACTCCTTGCCGCCGAGGAAGCCCATCAGCACGCCCGGTCCGCCGTCGGGCGGGGTGTTGTCGAACATCTCGCGGATCGGGGACCCACCGCGCAGCAGGCCCATCCCGGACAGTCCGTCCTCGCGCCAGAACGGCTTGTCGTAGACGGCGACGCACTTCATGAGCGTGCCGAACGGGAGCCGTTGCAGGAGCTGGTCCTGCTGGGCCGGCAGCAGCGGGTCCCACACGATCCGGGAGGCGACGACCGGCGGTACGGCGACGACGACCCGGTCGGCCCGCCAGTCGCCGGCGTCGGAGACGACGGTGACGCCGGTGGAGTCCTGGCTGATGCGGCGCACGGGCGCCGAGAGGTGGACCCTGCCGTCGAGTTCCACGGCCATCCGCTGGGCGACGAGCTGTGATCCGCCGACGAACCGGCTGTCCTGGGCGCCGCCGGTGGTGCCGGTGCCGCGGTCCATCGTGCCGGGGTGGGTCTCGTCGCCGAACGTCGAGACGTACCAGAGGCTGAAGAGGGCGGAGGCGTCGCGGGCCTCGCCGCCGTAGGCGGAGTTCAGGAACAGGTTGATCATGTCGACGGCGTCGCCGGTGATCTCGGCCTTGCGCAGCCACGTCTCGTAGGTCATGCCGTCCAGCTCCCGGGCCTTCGCGGCCTCCCACGGCGCGTGCGGGGAGATCTTCGCGGCGGCCTGGCCGATGCGGGCCAGGGCGAGACCCATGTCGGGCAGGGCGAACAGGTCCGGCGGGATGTGGCCGCTGAACCGCTTGGCCTTGCCCTCGTTCACGTAGACGGTCTCGCCGGGGACGGCGGCCTGGTACGTGTCCACGCCGACCTCCTTGGCCAGCGCCAGGACGCGGTCCTGGGTCGGGCCGACGAACTGGCCGCCGATCTCGGTCACCCGGCCGTCGCCGAGGTGGTGGTTGAGGAGCCGACCGCCGACCCTCTCGCGGGCTTCCAGGACGGCCACGGACTTGCCGGCCGCCACCAGTTCCCGGGCCGCCGTCAGACCGGCGAGTCCCGCGCCGACGACCACCACGTCCGTGTGCTGCGCGCTGTTCATGATCACTCCTCGTGAAGGGGGTGCGGCCGGAGCGGCGTGCTCCGGTGCCCCGAACCATACACACGACTTGTTCGACTGACAAGAACGACTGCCTTTCTTAAGTGATTAGGTCAGTCGACAAGAACGAGTGCTAATGTCTGCCCCGCAACGGCTCGCCGCTCCCGGCGCGGCCGGATCCCCCTCACGCCCTCAGGAGTTCGCCATGGCAGTCCTGCTCCATCGGCTGGGCCTCAGCGCCTACCGCCACCGCACCCTGGTGCTCGGCATCTGGCTCGCGGTGCTGGCCGCGCTCGTCACGTGTGTCGGCCTCTTCGGCGGCAAGCTCGACGACCGCTTCACCGTGCCGGGCACCGAGTCGCAGCACGCGCTGGACACCCTCGGCAGGACGCTGCCCGAAGCCTCGGGGGCCGGCGCCGAGATCGTCTTCACCGCTCCCCCGGGCCGCCGGGTCACCGACGCCCCTTACACCGCCGCCATCGCCGGGGCCGAGGCGGCGGCCGCGAAGGCGCCCCAGGTCAAGGCCGTCGTGGGACCGCGTCTGTCCGGCGCCGTGTCGGCCGACCGGAGCACGGCGATCGTCCAGGTGCAGTACTCGGTGCAGCGCGCCGAGGTGCGCCCCGCGTCCCTGGCGGCGATCGAAAGGGCGGCCGAGGCAGCCGAGAAGGACGGGCTCAGGACGTCGGTCGGCGGCAGCGCCTACGGCAGCAACGGCGTCCACATCGGCCCGTCCGAGATCATCGGTGTCGCGGTCGCCCTGCTCGTCCTCGTCGTCACCTTCGGCTCCCTGCTCGCCGCGGGCATGTCGCTGCTGACCGCGCTGGCGGGCGTGGCCGTGGGGCTCGCGGGACTGCTCGCCCTCACCCCGGCGGTAGGCATCTCCTCCACCGCCGTCACACTCGCGCTGATGCTGGGGCTGGCCGTGGGGATCGACTACGTCCTGTTCATCCTGTCCCGCCACCGCCAGCAGCTCGCCCGCGGCGCCGACCCCCAGGAATCCGCCGCGCTGGCCAACGGCACGGCCGGCAGCGCGGTCGTCTTCGCCGGCGGCACGGTGATCATCGCCCTGGCCGCGCTCAGCGTCATCGGCATCCCGTTCCTGACCGTGATGGGGCTCGGCGCCGCCGGGGCCGTCCTCGTCGCGGTGCTGGCCGCGATCACCCTGGTCCCGGCCCTCGCCGGGTTCGCGGGCGGCCGGCTGACCCCGAAGCCCGCCGGCGAGGAGGCCGGGCGCGCCACCGACGCCGACGGCAGCGCCACCGACGACAACAGCGGCGCCACCGCCTCCGACGGCCACGCCGGCAAGGCGACGCTCGGCGCCCGCTGGGTGCGTGCCGTCGTCGCCAAGCCCCTGCTCACCGTCCTGGCCGTCGCCGGTGTCCTCGGCGCGCTCGCGCTCCCCGCGACGGACCTGCGCCTGGCCCTGCCGGACAACGGCTCGGCGCCGGTCGCCTCCAGCGAACGCAGGGCGTACGACACGGTCGGCGCCAAGTTCGGGCCCGGCTTCAACGGGCCGCTCCTGGTGCTGACCCAGGCCCGCGAGGGGTCGGGGGCGCAGGCGGGCGAAGAGGTCGCGCGGAAGCTGCGCGGCATCCAGGGGGTCAGGGCCGTTCTGCCGCCCGTGGCCACGCGCGAGCCCGGCCAGAGCATCGTCCAGGTCATCCCCGAGACCGGTCCCGACAGCGCCCGCACCGGACGGCTCGTCCAGGACATCCGCGCCGCGGCGCCGGGCATCCGCGCGGCCACCGGGGCGACGGTCGCGGTCACCGGCACCACCGCCGTCAACATCGACGTCTCCGACCGGCTCAGCGACTCCCTGCCGCCGTTCATGGCGATCGTCGTCGGCCTCAGTCTGATCCTGCTCACCATGGTGTTCCGCTCGCTGCTCATCCCGCTGAAGGCGGCCGTCGGGTTCCTGCTGTCGGTGGCTGCCTCGCTGGGTACGGTCGTCGCGCTGTTCCAGTGGGGCTGGTTCGCGGACGCCCTCGGGCTCGCCCACACCGGGCCCGTCGTCAGCTTCCTGCCGATCATCCTCGTCGGCGTGCTCTTCGGACTCGCCATGGACTACGAGGTGTTCCTCGTCTCCGGGATGCGCGAGGAGTGGGTGCGCACCGGCGTGGCCCGCGCCTCGGTGACCGACGGCGCGGGGCACAGTGTCCGCGTCGTGACCGCCGCCGCGCTGATCATGTTCACCGTCTTCGCCGGGTTCTTCCCGCTGGACGACGCGCTGATCAAGCCCATCGCCTTCGCGCTCGCCGTCGGCGTGGCCATCGACGCCTTCGCGGTCCGCCTGACCCTCGTCCCGGCGGTCCTCGCCCTCGCCGGACGGCACGCCTGGTGGCTCCCCGCCTGGCTCGACCGCGCCCTGCCCGACCTCGACGTCGAGGGCACCCGCCTGCACACGGCACCGGCGAACGATCAGCGCCTTTCACCTGAGTTGTCCGCTCCCGACCGTTGTAGGGATTCCGTTCGATGATCCGTCGAACAAGCCAACCGTCTACGGTGACCGGGTGCCGTTGTGGGAGCACCGGAATCTCGTCAACGCGGTCGCGCAGCTCGCGGGGCGTGTCGTCGCCGGCGCGTCGCGGGACCACACGGTCAAGGTGGGCCGCCTCGGCCCAGGCGGCGCCACGGGCGTGCAGACGCTTCTCGGTCCCGACGAGTCCGGCGGCGGTGCCCGTCCCGTCGGGGTGCTGTCGTCGCTGCGTCGGGCCGATCTGCTGGCGGCGACCGTGTGAGGCGGGGTGGCGCTCACCCCGTCAGGGCCTCGGCGATCAAAGCCGCCGTCAGGGTCTGGGCGCCCCGGCCGCCGGTGGGGTCGTAGCCGGTGGCGTCGCCGATGCGGCTGAGGCGGTGGTCGAGGGTGCTGCGGTGGATGAAGAGAGTGCGGGCGGCCTTGTTCCCGCTGCAGTCGGCGTCGACGAACGCGGTCAGGGTGTCCCACAGGACCTGGTGGGCACGCAGGGGCCGGCCACGGCGGCCAGGTCGGTGTGCACCTTCTCGTTCAGGGTGACGGCGTATTCGACGAGGACGTCGGAGATGGTGTAGCGCGCACGATGTCGGCCAGTCTCGGGTCGCCCTCGGCGGCCCGGGTCAGCAGCTCGACCAGGTCGTCGGGTTCGTCGCCGGTCCATTCCTGTCCGGCGGCCCGCACCTTCGCCCTGAAGTCGGCGACCGTGTCCTCGTGGCGGTCACCGCCGCGATGGCCGAGCCGACCGGGCTGTCCCTGGGCGGGGTGCACCCGGTGGTGGCGATCCACTTTCCGCGCGGGAGGAGTCGTGCGCCGCGTCCACGACGCCGAGGACCGGGCTGACGCACAGTCACGTCCCGCGTCCACCACCGTCTTCGCCGGCATCTCATCGGCCTGCGCCCCCGCACAGGTGGGCGATCTGCAGCCACGGGCGCGGAGGGCAACCCCAGACATAGGATCTCCGTCTTCCGAAAGCCGCACGGCAGAGCCATGAACACAGGCCGTGATCAGGCCAGTTGAGAGCGCGGGTCACATGCTTGCTTCGCATGCCGATCTGTATCTCCCTTGATTCATGGGATGTCAGGGCTCAGGGGGTCGTGGTATCTGTCTGTACGTCTGTTCGTGGCTCGGCCCCAGCACTCGTTCGAAAGAAGGAGCTCGCATGAGGAAGTCCTGGATTCTCCCCCTGGTCACGCTGGTCACCGCGGCGTTGGGGGTGGCGGCGGTGCCGGCTTCGGCGGCGCCGACCACGCCCCTGCGGGTGATGCCGTTGGGCGACTCGATCACGTGGGGGGTGGGGAGCAGCGACGGCAACGGCTACCGGGGGCTGTTGTGGGACAAGCTCATGGCGGACGGCCATCCGCTGGACTTCGTGGGGACGGGGCGGGCGGGCTCGATGTCCGACCCGGACAACGAGGGGCACTCGGGGTACCGCATCGACCAGATATCCACGCTCGTCGACGCCGCGCTGACCCGCTACCGTCCGAACGTCGTGACGCTGAAGATCGGCACCAACGACCTCAACCAGAGCTACCAGGTGTCCACGGCCACCGCCCGGCTGAAGTCGCTGGTGAACCAGGTCACGGCCGCCGCCCCCGACGCGACCGTCCTCGTGGCGTCCCTGGTCGTGTCCACCAGCGGCAGCCTGGAGCAGTACCGCGCCGCCTACAACCAGGCGATCCCCGGCATCGTGAACGAGGCACGGGCCGCCGGGAAGCGGGTCGGGTACGTGGACATGAGCGCCCTGACGACGGCCGACCTGGCCGACGCCCTGCACCCCAACGACGCCGGGTACCGCAAGATGGCCGACGCCTTCCTCCAGGGCATCCGCACCGCGGACAGCGCCAGCTGGCTGCGCGACCCCGCCCCCGCCCCGGCGCAGGTGCGCTCCGGCGTCACCGGCAAGTGCCTGGACGTCAGCGGAGCCGGCACCGCGAACGGGACCGCCGTCCAGACGTGGGCCTGCGGCGGCGGCTCGAACCAAATCTGGTCGGCCTACACCGACGGCACCCTGCGTTCGATGGGCAAGTGCCTGGACGCGGCGGGCGGCGGCACCGCCAACGGGACGAAGGTGCAGCTCTGGGCCTGTCACGGAGGCGCCGCGCAGGTGTGGCAGCCCTACAACGGCGGCTACCGCAACCCGGCCTCCGGACGCTGCCTGGACGTCCCGGGCTCCTCCACGGCCGACGGCACCCAGCTCCAGCTGTGGGACTGCCACGGCGGCGCGAACCAGAAGTGGACCACTTTGACCGCCGGCTGACCCCCGCTCCCGGCAACCGCCGTGACCGCCCAGGCGCCGCCCGGCTCACGGACGGCGCCCACTGACCTGCCGTCAGGCCCCGGCCGCCTCGATGAACTCGCGGACAGCGGTGCCCGGGTCGCCCGAACGGACCAGCGCCTCGCCGACGAGGACGACGTCAGCGCCATGGCCGCGGTACTCGGCGACGTCCTTCGGACCGGTGACGCCGGACTCGGCGACCTTGACGGTGCCGTCCGGGATCCCGGTGACGAGGTCGGCGAACACACCCCGGTCGACCTCCAGGGTCGTCAGGTCACGCGCGTTGATCCCGACGAGCGCGGCGCCCGCGGCGACGGCGCGCCGTACCTCGTCGGCGGTGTGCGCCTCCACGAGCGGGGTGAGGCCGAGTTCCCCGCACAGGCCCATCAGGTCGGCCAGCTCGGCGTCGGCCAGCGAGACGACCATGAGGAGGGCGAGGTCGGCGCCGTGCGCGCGGGCCTCCCACAGCTGGTAGGGGTCGACGATGAAGTCCTTGCGCAGGACGGGCACGTCGACGCGGGCGCGGACGGCGTCGAGGTCGGCGAGGGAGCCGCCGAAGCGGCGCTGCTCGGTGAGGACGCTGATCGCGGCGGCGCCGCCGGCCGCGTACCGGGCGGCGAGGTCGGCGGGGTCGGGGATGTCCGCGAGGGCGCCCTTGCTGGGGCTCTTGCGCTTCACCTCGGCGATGATCGACACGCCGGGCGCGCGGAAGCCGGGCAGCGGGTCGAGCGCGGGCGCCGTGTCCGCCACCCGGGCCCGCAGTTCGGCGAGCGGCGTCGCCCGCTTGCGCTCCTCCAGGTCCTCCCGGACTCCCGCGAGGATCCCGTCCAGCACGCTCATGGTCATCTCCCTGTCACACGTTCTGCCGCTCCGGCGCCGCGCGTGGCGGCGCCTGGAGGGCTGGTCGGTCCATTCGATCATGGCGTGGGCGGCGGCCGGGTTTCGGGGCGCGGCGCGCGAAGTTCTCGTGGATGCTCTGTGAAACGGGCATCGCTGTGGGACGGAGGCGTACCGCGTGAAGGCGACCGGCAGCAAGGACGCGCCCAGCGCTGTCGTCATGGTGGATCCGGACGGCACGGTCAGCGGCTGGAGCGAGGAGGGCACCCTCCTGCTGGGCTGGACGGCCCAGGACGTGACCGGCCGCCCCCTGACCGGCCTGCTGGCCGCCCCTCCCCCGCCCGGCTTCCCCGACTGCGCCGACCCCGTGCCGCTGCGCCACCGGGACGGCTCCACGGTGGACGCCGTGCTGACGGCCCACCCGATGCGCGGCCCCGACGGGCGGGCGCTGGGCCTCGTGCTGACCGCCCGGCACTGGGGGCGCCGCCCGGTGATCGCCGACCGGGCCTTCGAGCAGTGCCCCTTCGCGCTCGGCGTCTACGACCCCGACCTGCGGTTCCTGTGGGTCAACGCGTCCGCGACCCGGGTGATGGCGCACTCCGAGGCGGACGTCCTCGGTGAGAAGTACCGCGAGCTGTTCCCCGAGCTGGACGACAAGGCGTACACCGACCGGCTCGCCGAGGTCGCACGGACGGGTGAACCGGCGCGGCTGATCACCGTGTTCCGTCCGCTCGGCAGCGACTACGCCAACGCGTGGGCGACCAGCATGTGGCCGGTCCGCGACTCCGCCGGCACGATCCGCGCGGTCGCCAACTGGGGCTTCGACATGAGCGCCGAGTACTGGGCGCGCCAGCGCCTGCTGCTGCTCAACGAGGCGGGCCGCGGCATCGGGCGGACCCTGGATGTGCGGGGCACGGCGTGGGAGCTGGCCCGGACGCCGGTGCCGGGGTTCGCGGACCTCGTCACCGTGGACCTCTTCGAGGAGGTGCTGCGCGGCGAGGAGCCCCCGGCCGGGCCCGGCGCCGGCGGGGCGGTGGCGCTGCGGCGGGCCGCCCGGCACAGCGCGCGGGAGGACGACGACGAGGCGTGCCCCGCGCGGGTCGTGCACGCGCCCGGTTCGGTCGCCGCCCGCTGCATGGCCTCCGGGACCTCGACGGCCGAGCTGGCCGCCGATCCCGGCGAGGGCGGCGAGTGGGCGTTCGGTCCCGGGCTCGCGGCCGACCCGGCGCACTGGCCGGAGGGCAATCCGCTGGTCGACGCGGGCCTGGCGGCCGAGGGGCTGACGGGGCGGATCACGGTGCCGCTGCGGGCGCGGGGCGCGCTGCTGGGCGTCGTCGTCTTCGTCCGCGGCGAGCGGCCCGAGGCGTTCACCGCCGACGATCTGATCCTCGCCGAGGAGCTGGCGGCCAAGGCGGCCGTCGCCATCGACAACGCCCGCCGGTACGAGCGGGAGCGCGCGACCGCGCTGACCCTCCAGCGCAGTCTGCTGCCGCAGGGGCTGCCGAGCCAGGAGGCCGTGGAGGCGGCGTCGCGCTATCTGCCCGGCGGGGAGCAGGCGGAGGTGGGCGGCGACTGGTTCGACGTCGTGCCGCTGTCCGGGGCGCGGGTCGCCCTGGTCGTCGGCGACGTCGTCGGCCACGGCCTGCACGCCTCGGCGAGCATGGGGCGGCTGCGGACGGCCGTGCGGACGCTGGCGGACGTGGACCTGCCGCCGGACGAGCTGCTCACCCATCTGGACGATCTCGTCCTGCATCTCGCCGACGACGACCGGACGGCCGGCGAGTCCGGGGCGACCTGCCTGTACGCGGTGTACGACCCGGTGTCGCGGCGGCTGAGCCTGGCGAGCGCCGGTCATCCGCTGCCGCTGGTGGTCGCCCCGGACGGCACCGGCATCCCTGTGGACGCGCAGCCGGGTCCGCCGCTGGGCATCGGCGGGCTGCCGTTCGAGGCCGCCGAGCTGGAGCTGCCCGAGGGGAGTCTCGTCGCGCTCTACACCGACGGGCTGGTGGAGAGCCGCAGCCGTGACATCGACCAGGGGATCGCGGTGCTGCGCGGGCTCCTGGAGCGGCCGGCCGGCCCGCTGGAGGCGCTGTGCGACACGGTGACGGACACGCTGCTCACCGGGGGCCGCACCGACGACGCCGCGCTGCTGCTGGTGCGTACGCGCGCGCTGGAGAGTCTGCACGTCGCGGACTGGGACATCGAGCCCGACCCCGCGCAGGTGACCCACGCGCGGCGGCTCGCCGTCGCGCAACTGGCCGCCTGGGGGCTCGACGAGGCGGCGTTCGTGACCGAACTCGTCGTCAGCGAGCTGGTCACCAACGCCATCCGCTACGGCCGTCCGCCCGTCAGGTTGCGCCTGATCCGCGACACCTCCCTGATCTGCGAGGTGTCCGACGCCAGCAGCACCGCCCCGCACCTGCGCCGCGCCCGCGCGTTCGACGAGGGCGGCCGGGGTCTGCTGCTCGTCGCCCAGCTGACCCAGGGGTGGGGCACCCGGCACACCGCCGACGGCAAGACGATCTGGTGCGCCCAGCCCCTCCCCCAGGCCGTGCCGTCAGTCACCAGCCCGTGGGGAGGCTCGCGAGGTAGGGGGTGAGGCGGTCGGCGATGACGCGGTCGTCGTGGGCCGAGTAGTGCCAGTCGCAGCCGAGGAAGTCCAGGCCCGCACTGTCGAGGAACCAGGAGCGCACCCGGCTGTCGCCGGCGTCGTTGCGTGCCTTGACGACCTGTTCGACGTGACCGGCGAACTGGCCGGCGCCGACGGCCACGAGGACGGTGTTGCTGCCGTAGCGGGTGCGCAGCTTGCGCAGGAAGTCGCCGTAGGCGGCGCGGTAGCCGGCCGCGAGGCTTTCGGGAGTCCACGGCTCGCCCGCCTGGACGGGGGTGGAGAAGTCGTTGGTGCCGAGGTGGACGACCACGACCTGGGGGCGCCAGGTGCCGGGGTTCTGCCAGACGTCGCCGGGCTGGTTGAGCAGCGCGCGGTCGTAGTAGGTGCGGTAGGCGACGTCCGGGGAGCCCCCGCCGTAGTTGCGGACCATGCCGAGGCCCGAGTAGGCGTTGACCTGGTAGTCGGCGTTCAGCCTGCGGGCGGTGAGGGCGCCGTAGCTCACGTCGGTGTTGGTGGTGCGCCGCAGTTGGTCGCCGGTGCAGGTGCGGGAGGTGGAGAGGTTGCCGTAGCCGACGGTGAGGGAGTCGCCGATGAACTCGATCTGCCGGGCGCGGGCGGCGGGTCTGGCGAGGACGGCGCCGCCGGGCGCGGCGAGGAAGCCGCCGAAGGTGCTGGTGGACCACGGAGTGTCGTTGCGTTTGACGAGCCGGACGCTGTGCGTGCGGTCCTGGAGGCCGCTGATCCAGTGCGTCCGGTCGCCGGGCGTGACGAGGGTCGCGACGGTGGCGCCGTCGATCTGGACGTCGTAGTCGGCGGCCGAGTCCTTCAGCACGATGCCCACGCCGGTGCCCCGGACGGTGGCCTCGAAGTACACGCCGGGCCAGCTGTGGCGGACGGTGTCGCCGTCGTCCTTGACACGTCCGGGGGTGTGCGCCTGGGTGGTCACCGCGGTCGGGGCGGCGTCCGCCGTGCCGGTGACCGGTGCCGCGAGCAGGGCGGTCGCCGCGGCGATCAGGGCCGCGCGCCGTTTGAGGGGGTGGGTCGTCACGGGCTGTCCTCCAGCTTCTCGAAGAGGAATTCGTGCTTGAGGAAGGAGACGTCGTACTCGTGCCCCGGCTGGGGCGGCAGGAGCTGGGACGCCTGGAAGAGGCGCCAGCCGTCGTGGAGGGCGGCGAGCCCGGTGGGGTAGGGCGGTTCGTCGCTGTCGCCGGTCGTGGGGTGGGTGCGGGCGGTTCCGTCGTAGCGGGACCAGCCGACGACGGGGGCGTCCAGCGCGGACGTCGCGAGGTACAGGACGAGGACGTGCTGTCTCATGCGTGGCTCCTGAGGGCGGGGCGGTTGCTGACGCGGGTGACCCAGTGGTCGACGTCGAAGGTGTCGTCGCCGGTCAGGGCCCGCCACAGCAGGACGCGGTTGTAGATCTCCAGCCGTCCGGTGGCCTGCTCGTACCAGGGGAGCCAGGCGCCGAGTTCCGCGTTCACCGCGGGGTCGTGGAGGTCGGCGAGGTCCCACAGCCGCACCTGCGGCACGGTCGGGTTGAGGCGGAGTTTGAACATGTAGCGCCGCCGCGCGGTGTCGTTGCGCCGGCCGCTGTGCCAGATGCCGTGGTGGACGACGACGACCGTGCCGGCCGGGCAGGTCAGCCGGGTCTGGCCGCGGAGGTTCTGGACGCGGCCGACGTCGGTCTCGTTGATCCGGCGCAGATGGCTGCCGGGGACGCTGAGGGTGCCGCCCATGTCGGCGGTGACCTCGTGCGGGTAGTACATGAGCTGGATGTCGAAGGCGTCCGGGCGGACGTCGATGATGGCGTCCCCGTGCAGCGGCTGTGCCTGTCCCTCGTGGGGTTCGCGCACGTGCACGGCGTGGTGGTCGACGGTCGGGCCGGGGCCGACCAGGCTCTCGACGGCGCCCGCGACGGCCGGGACGGCGAGCAGGTCGTGAACGAAGGTGTCCGGGGCGAACGCCTCGGCGAGCGGGGTGCCGTAGGGCACGCCGGGCAGGCCCTGTTCCAGGGCGGCGACGGCCCGTTCGTTGATCTCCGGGGGCACCACCCCGTCCAGCCGCAGGAATCCCCGCGCGACGAACCGTGCCATCTCGACCGACGTCAGGAGTTGCTTGCTGGTTGACATGCGACGACCGTACGGGCGCGGCCGGCCGCCGTCGTGGGCGGGAATCGTCGGCTGCTGGTAGTTTTCCGTCCTCGTGGATCATGTGACGCTCCGCCTCGACGGGCCGCCCGAGGTCGTCGCCGCCGGTGTCGGCGTGCACGGTGTCGCGGCCGACCACGACGTCTTCCGGCTGCCGGACCTGTGGCAGCTGCACCTCTACCACTACGAGGGCGCGCTGTCGCTGGGGCGTTCGGTGCACCCCATCCGCCCCGGCCATGTCAGCCTCGTCCCACCGGACACGGAGGTCCGCTTCCGCTACCGGGGCCGCTCGGAGCACGTGTACGCGCATCTGCGGCTGCCGGGCGGCGGGAGCGAGCGGACGGTGCCGGTGATGCAGGACGCGGCGGCCGACAGCCCGCGCCTGGCCGACCTGCTGCGGCGCGCGGTGACGGCCGTGCCGACGTCTCCCGCGCGCGCCTCGGCGGAGGTGTGGACGGCCCTGTGGCGCATCGCCGACCTGCCGGGGCGGGACGCGGACGGCGGCGAGCACCCTTTCGTGGCCGCCGCGCGGGCGTATGTCGAGCAGCATCTGGCGGGGCCGCTGACCGTGCCGGAGGTCGCGCGGGCCGTCGGGATCTCCCACACGCGGCTGACGCGGGTGTTCCGTGCGGAGACCGGCCTGACCGTCGTCGCGTACGTCCGCCACCGGCGGCTTCAGCGGGCCCGGCATCTG
This sequence comes from Streptomyces roseirectus, assembly GCF_014489635.1. Lineage (NCBI taxonomy): Bacteria > Bacillati > Actinomycetota > Actinomycetes > Kitasatosporales > Streptomycetaceae > Streptomyces > Streptomyces roseirectus. Next base: position 137,010 of record NZ_CP060828.1, read on the forward strand.
CTCCAGTCGTCCACGCTGTCCATCACCGCCGTCGCGGCGGCCGTGGGGATCGCCGATCTCCAGGCGTTCAACAAGGCGTGCCGGCGTGAGCTGGGGGCGAGTCCGAGGGCGGTGCGGGCGGCGGGGGCCTGAGAGCCGGTGTCACGTCCCCGGCCGGGCGCCCGGCCGGGGACGTGACACCGGCTCTGAGACGCGTGCACGGCTTCCCGGTGGGTGGCGGGAAGCCGTGGGGCTCAGCTCTGGGCGGGGCGTTCGAGCGCGACTTCGGGCAGGCGGCGGGCGAGCGGGGCGGGCAGCCACCAGGCCCATCGGCCCATCAGCTGCATGAGCGCGGGGACGATCAGGCAGCGGATGACGAGGGCGTCCACCAGGATCGCGACCGCGAGGCCGAGGCCGAACTGCTGGAGCATCCGGTCGGCGCTCAGCATGAACGCGCCGAACACCACGATCATGATGGCCCCGGCCGCCGTGATGACCTTCCCGGTGGAGGCGAGCCCTTCCCTCACCGCGAGGGAGTGGTCCTTCGTTCGCTCCCACTCCTCGCGCATCCGCGAGACGAGGAACACCTCGTAGTCCATGGACAGCCCGAACACGATCGCGAAGACCAGCACCGGCAGGAACGCCTCGACCGGGCCCGGCTGCACCCCGAACGCGCCGTGCTGGAAGACGAGGGTCATGGCGCCGAGCGCGGCGGTGATGGACAGCAGGTTGAGCAGGGCCGCCTTGACGGGGATCAGGACCGACCGGAACACCAGCAGGAGCAGCAGCGAGGAGAGGCCGACGACGACGGCCACGAAGAGCGGCAGCCGCTTCGACACGGTGTCGGCGAAGTCCTGGGAGGCGGCGGTGGCTCCGCCGACGAGGAGGGTGGCGCCGGTGTCGTCCTTCACCCTCGGGGCGACGTCGTCGCGCAGCCGGTTCAGGAGGGCGGTGGTGCCCTCGTCCTGCGGCGCGGTGTCGGGGTGGACGATGACGGTGGCCAGGGCGCCGTCCTCGGAGAGGATCGCGGGGCTCGCGGCCGCGACGCCGTCGGTGGCGGCGAGGGCCGTGCGGACGGCCGCGCCGGTCGCGGCGCCGTCCTGCGCCGCTTGCGCTGTGTGGGCGACGGCGATCAGGGGGCCGTTGAAGCCGGGGCCGAAGCCCTCGGCGAGCAGGTCGTACGCCTTGCGTGAGGTCGTCGTCGCCGGGTCGTTGCCCGCGTCGGCGAAGCCGAGGCGCATGCCGAGGGCCGGGGCGGACAGGGCGAGCAGCGCGAGGACGGCGACCATGAGGGACGGCAGCGGGCGGCGCTGCACGGCCGAGGCGAGGGCCCGCCAGCGGCGGCCCTCGGCGGCACCCTTGGCCGAGGCTCGCTCGGCGTGACTGAGGACGTGCCGCTGGATGCGGCGGCCGAAGAGCGCCAGCAGCGCGGGCAGCAGGAGCAGCGAGGCGGCCATGGTGGTCAGCACGGTCAGGGCCAGCGCGAGGGCCACGCCCTGGAGCGAGCCGAGGCCGAGGGCGACCAGGCCGAGGAGGGCGATGATCACGGTGCAGCCGGCGAAGAACACGGTGCGTCCGGCGGCGTCCAGGGCCGTGCGGCCGGCCGTGTCCGGGTCCGCGCCCCGGGTGAGTTCGTGCCGGTAGCGGTAGAAGATCAGCAGGGCGTAGTCGACGCCGACGCCGAGTCCGACGAGCATCGTGATGGGCGGGGTGAAGTCGGCGACGGTGAAGACGTGCGAGGCCAGCACGATCAGGCCGAGCGCCGAGCCGACCGCGAACAGGGCCGTCAGCAGCGGTACGGCGGCCGCCACCAGGGAGCCGAAGAGCAGCCCGAGGATGACCAGGGCGGCGACGACGCCGGCCAGTTCCGCGACCGGGCTGCCCTTCTCCTCGGCGCCCCGCACGGCCTCGCCGCCGGCCTCGACCCGCAGGCCGTCCGTCCCGGCGGCGCGCGCGGTGTCGATGATCGCGGCGACGTCCTCCTTGGGCACCGCCTCGGCCTTCGCGTCGAGGGTGACGGTGGCGTAGCCGATGGTGCCGTCCTCGGAGACGGCGGCGGTGTCGGTGTAGGGGCTGCGCACCTCGGCGACGCCGGGCAGCCGGGCGACCTCGGCGAGCATCCTGGTGACGGCCGCCTCGGCGGCGGCGATGCCGCGTTCGTCCTTGAGGACGATCTCGACGCTGTCGCCGGCCTGGGCCGAGCCGTGCTGGGTGAGCAGGTCGGTGGCGGCCTGGGAGTCGGTGCCGGGGAGGGCGAAGTCGTTCTCGTAGGCGGAGCCGGCGGCCCGCGAGCCGAGGGTGACCGCGATGAGGACGGCGAGCCAGATCAGCAGGGCGGTCCGGCGGTGGCGCTGCGCCCAGCCGGCGAGGTGCGCGAACCGGCCGGTGGGCGGGAGCGGGCCGCGCGGGGAGGGGCCGGGTGGCTGCCTCGGCTTCGGTTGGACGTGCGTCGCCCCGTCCGGGGAGGGTGGTGTGGTCATGGCGTCGATCGTGCCCGCGCGGTGGGGGCCGGATCGTCGGCCTGCGGCTGACACCTCGCGTACCTCCCCTGGGGTACGCCGCCGTCGTCGCCGTACCCCAGGGGTTGCTGTCAGCCGGTGGGCCGGCCCGGGGTGACGAGGCCGGACTCGTAGGCGAGGACGACGACCTGGGAGCGGTCGCGCGCGCCGAGTTTCGTCATGATCCGGCTGACGTGGGTCTTGGCCGTGGACGGGGACAGGACGAGGCGGGCGGCGATCTCGTCGTTGGTGAGGCCGGCCGCGACCAGCCGCATGACCTCGCGTTCCCGGCTGGTGAGGGCGTCGAGGCGGGCGTCGGGGCGCGGGCCGTCGGCGCGGCCGGCGAACTCGGCGATGAGCCGCCGGGTGACGGACGGGCTGATCAGGGCGTCGCCCCGGGCGGCGACGCGGACCGCGTGCAGCAGTTCCTCCGGTTCGGTGTCCTTGACCAGGAAGCCGGTCGCGCCGGCGCGCAGCGCCCCGTACACGTAGTCGTCGAGGTCGAAGGTGGTCAGGATGACGACCTTCACCGCGGCCAGGCGTTCGTCGGCGGCGATCGCGCGGGCGGCTTCGAGGCCGTCCATGCCGGGCATGCGGACGTCCATCAGGACGACGTCCGGGGCGAGTTCGCGGCAGGCCGCGAGGGCGGCGTGGCCGTCGGCGGCCTCGCCGACCACCTCGATGTCGTCCTCGTCGGCGAGGATGGAGCCGAATCCGGCCCGGACGAGTCGCTGGTCGTCGGCCAGCAGGACCCTGATCATCGGTCGCTCCCCTGTGTCGGCTGGGCGGTACTGCGGTAGGGCAGTCTGGCGCGGACGGTGAATCCGCCCGCGGGGCGTGGTCCGGCGGTCAGGTCACCGCCCAGGGTCCGGGCCCGTTCGGTCATGCCGGCGATGCCGGTGCCGGTGTTCTGCTCGCGGGGTACCGTGCCCGGTCCATCGTCCTCGACGGTCAGGGTCAACTGCCCGTCGCCGTAGGCGAGGTGGACGTCGACGTGGCCGGCGCCGCTGTGCCGGGCGGCGTTGGTCAGGGACTCCTGCACGATGCGGTACGCGGCCAGGTCGACCGGTGCGGGCAGCGGGCGTTCGGTGCCGGTCCGCGCGATGCGCACGGCGAGTCCGGCGGGCTCGGCCGCGTCCGCGAGGTCCTGGAGGCGGGCGAGTCCCGGTGCGGGGGACGTGGGCGCCGCTTCGTCGGCCTGGCGCAGGACGCCGAGGGTGGCCCGCAGCTCCCGCAGGGCCTCCTTGCTGCCCGCCTTGATCGCGCCCAGCGCCTCTTCGGCCTGCGCGGGGTCCTTCTTCAGCCGGTGCAGGGCCGCGCTCGCCTGCACGTTGACCATCGAGATGTGATGACCGATGACGTCATGCAGGTCACGCGCGATCCGCAGCCGTTCCTCGGTCGCCCTCAACCGCGCCACCTCCTCGGCATGCGCCGCCCGGCCGTGCCGCACAGTCCCCAACGCCACAACAGCAACAAGCCACCCGGCCAGCATGAACACCGCCGTCCCACTGATGTCCCCACCCCCAAAACTAGCCCCGAACACCCCACCCACCATCGCCCCCGCCACCGCGACGGCATCCCACAACCGCCCGCCTGCGGCAAGCGCGTACAGCGCCACGACCGGCACCACCACCAACGGCCCGTCGGTGTCGCTCACCAGGTAGTAAGCGCCGGTCGCAAGCGCCGTGAACCACCCCACAGCCACCGGATACCGACGCCTGTACGGCAGAGCCGCACACACCACCACAACAAACACCCACGCCCCGAACTCCGCCCGCCCCTCCCCCACTTGCCGCCCCTCGGCGAACGCCACCAGCCCGAACGTGCCGAGCGCGAGCACGGCATCGGCGTTGACACGGAGACGATCGGAAAGGGACACGCGGTCATTGTGCCCGCCCCGGTGAGCAGGGTGCGCCGTTCCAGCCGCTCACCGGCGCGCGCAGGCGACAGCCGGCGATCATCACCTGAAGGCACCCGACGTCCTCCAGCGGGCTCCCCGGTGCGGCCAGGTCGAAGTCGATGAAGGCGGCCGGCATCTCGTCCCGGAAGACGGTGTTGTTCGGTCCCAGGTCGTGATGGCACACCACCTGGTGCCGGCCGACGAGAGCACTCCCCCCAGGCCGCGTCGTGCAGGGCCCGCGCCAAGCCCGCGGCCGCGGCGGTGAACGGTGAGGCGGGGGATGCGGGGCGGCGGACCGTGTCGCCGATGCGGACGACACCGGCCGTGAGGCGACCGCCTTGGAGGGGGACCGGCTCGTCGGTGGTTCCGGACACTTCACCCGTCTCTTTCCGCAGCTCAGCGCGGGTACTCGGTAGAACCACCGATGGCGGGGGCGGAACCCCGGGTCGATGCTCCCTGGGAGGTGGCCGGGGCGGGACGGTGCCGTCTGGTGAAGGAGAGGGACGCATGGACGACATCCTGCTGGTCGAGGATGACGAGATGATTCGTGAGGCGGCGCGGCTCACGTTGGAGGCGCGGGGGTTCGGGGTGCGTACGGCGGGTGACGGGGTGCGGGGGCTGGAGTTGTTCCGGGAGCGCAGTCCTGGTGTGGCGGTCGTCGACATCATGTTGCCGGGGCTGAACGGGGTCAGTCTGGCGAGCCGGATCCGGGAGGAGTCGGGGGTGCCGGTGCTGCTGATCTCGGCGCGGACGGACCCGGTGGACGTGGTGATGGGGCTGGAGGCGGGGGCGGACGACTATCTGACCAAGCCGTTCGACGGGCCGGTGCTGATCGCCCGGGTCCGTTCGCTGCTGCGCCGGGCGGCGCGGGCCGAGGCGTCCGCCAGCCCCGTCCCGCTGCGCTTCGGCGATCTCCTCTTCTGCCCGCAGACCCTGAACGTCCGCCGGGACGGCCGTCTCCTCGCCCTGACCACGACGGAGCTGAAGCTGCTGCGGGAGTTCACCTCGGCGGTCGGCACGGTCCTCACCCGGGACGTGCTCCTGGAGCGGGTGTGGGACTACGCCTGGTGCGGCGACCCCCGGGTGGTGGACATCCACATCCAGCGGCTGCGCGCGAAGATCGGCCGGGACCGGATCGAGACGGTACGGGGCTTCGGCTACAAGCTGCGCGCCTGAGCCGGCGCCCGGCGAGCAGGACGCCCGCCCCGGTCAGGGCGTCCTCCTGCCGGCGTCCGGACTACCAGCGCCCGAGGTAGTGGAACGAGCCGTAGTGGTCGAACGTCGCGTAGACGTGGCCGTTGCGGACGTTGCGGACGATGCGCTCCCGGCCCCGGATGTGGTTGTCGCCGGCCCAGGCGTGGATGTCGTACTCGCGGTAGACGTCGTTGGAGCCCGCCGCGTCGCTCGCCCAGACGTGGTGGGACCGCTCCAGGTTCTGCACCCGCTGCTCGCGGTCCTGGAAGACGCCGCCGTAGACGATGTACCAGCGCTGCGGGACCCGGCCGCTGCCGGTCTCGAAGTGGTACCAGGCGCGGGCGTTCGGGTTCGTGTCGCTGGGCCAGCCCCGCCCGGGGAAGCCGTTCTGGCCGCGCATCACGAGGTGGAGGCGGTCACCGGGGGCGTTGCTGACGCCCTCGACGTTCCAGAAGTCGGCCGCGGTGGTGGCGCCCCGCCACTGCTCCTCGGTGACGCCGGCGGGCCGCGAGTGGCGGGCCGGGAGCTGGTCCCCGCTCGGTCCCGGCGCCGGGCACGTCTGGTTGGGGATGGTCTCGCAGCTGGGCGTCGAGGCGGCGTGCGCGGTGGCGGACAGGCCGAGTCCGCCGGCGGTGACGCCGAGCAGCATGGCCGTGATCCCGGCCTTGCGGGCGTGGGCGCGCAGCCGGGACGTCAGAGAGCGCTTGACGCGCGGGGTCTCCACTGCCTCGGTCGAGGACATGGGGGCTCCTTGGGACGGTGTCGGATTCCGGCCGGGACGAGCGTGCCCCGGCCGGGCACCAGAAGACCGGCCGAACATCTCAGTGACCCGGCGGCCGGATCACAAGTGGCCCCCGGAGATCGTGTACGGCCGTTACAGAGCCGTCGGACCGCGCGCCGCCCTTTCACGGGGAGACACCGGCCTCCGGCACGCTCGGGGGCGCGTCCCCCGCCCCGCGCCCGGGTCGCATCCCGGGCACCCGAGGGTCGTGGACGGAGGGCTCGGCCCGCCCCGCGGTCAGCACCAGCACCTCGTCCTCGGCGCCCCACACCCGCCGCCGGGACGCACCCGGGCACAGCAGGACGCTCCCGGTGTGGGCGCGGTAGCCGATCGCGCACTCCCCCCGCCTCAGCGCCGCCGCGACGACCGTCGCGAAGGAGGCGTCCCGGCCGGGCAGCACGTACCGGTCGGCCCCGCGCAGCGCGAGTGCCCCGCCGCGCACGGCGAAGATCTCGTCGAACACGGCGGCCAGTTCGGGGTGGTGGACGATCTGCGCCATCAGCAGGGCGGTGAGTTCGCCCCGGACGACGACGTCGCAGGCCCGGCCGCGCGGGGCGATGCGTCCGCTGCGGTGGTCGCGCATCTCGGCCACCACGGGCAGCACCCGCCGCGTCCGCTCCTCCCGGGCCCGCAGGAGCAGCATGCTCAGCAGCGTCCGGTCGTCGGACCGCTCCGGGTGGGTCTCGTGGTCCGCGCCGAGGGCGATGACGCCGTCGTAGGCGGCGAGGTCGAGCGTGTCGAAGGTCTCGGGGGCGGCCGGGTCGGCGTCGCGGTGCGTGACGCGCAGCGGCGAGGGGTGCTCGCTATCCGTTCGTGGGTCGTCGGTGGTGACGATGTCGAGGGTGGCGCCGGGGCGCGCGGTGCGGTGCAGGAGGTCCACGATCAGGGGTGCGCGGCGGTTCCAGCCCAGGAGCAGGAGCCGGGCGGGAGGGGTGGTCCGGGGCCGGGGTGTGGCGATGGCCGCCGTGTCGACCGGGGCGCGGCGGTCGCCGAGGGCTGCGGGGCGGTCGTCGTGGGCGACGGTCACCAGCCGGTCGCCGGCCGTGAGGACGGTGTCCGGCGCGGGGGTGAGCAGCGGGGTGCCGTCCGCCCGCAGGAGTCCGACGGCGCAGGCCGTCTCCAGGCGCAGCGCCACGTCGTCGAAGGGCAGCCCCGCCGCGTGGGGGACGTCGCTGATGTGGAACTCGGCGCCGGAGAAGTCGAGGAGGTCGCGCAGCACGGACGGCATCGCGGGGTGTCCGGCGGACTGCAGGAGGAGGCGCGCGGTGGTCCGGTCGGTCTCCAGGACGGTGCCGCGTGGCCCGGCGGCCAGGCGCGCGGCCGGCAGATGGCGTCCGTCGTGCACGGCGGCCACCACGCGCGGGCCGTGCTCGGCGGGCAGCAGGGTGCGCAGGGCCAGCAGGGTCCGGACGACGGTGAGGTCGCCGTCGGTGTCCTCGGCGGGCAGGACGGTCACCGTCCGTGCCGTGCCCGGTGCGACCAGGGCCAGGGCGTCGGGGTCGGTGGGTGGTCCGCAGCGGCATTCCAGGCGGACGCCGGGCGGGGAGCCGACGGTGTGGGTGAGGGCTCTCTCCATGGTGGCGGGGTCGTGGTCGGCGAGGACGGTGATGACGTGCCGGGTGCCGACGGGGCGGGCGGCGATCAGTTCGGCGACGAGGGGGAAGATCTGGTCGGACCAGCCGAGGACCACGGTGTGGCCCTGTTCCAGGATGCGTGAGCGGCCTCGGCGCAGCTCCGTGAGCCGGTCCCCGAGGCCGGTGGTGACGACGCCGATGACCGTGGACACGCACAGCAGCGCGATCAGCCCGAGCAGCACGGACAGCACCATGCGGGTCGGGGCGCCGGTCGCCACGCCGAGGCGCAGCGTCTCCGCGCTGACCCGCCACACCTGGGTGAGCCGGCCGGACAGGGAGTGCGGGGCCGCCGGGTCCGTCCACACCAGCAGCGCGCTGACGGGGACGACGACCGCGAGGCAGCTCAGGGCCAGCCAGCCGAGCAGGGTCGCCGTGCTGCGGGCCAGCGTCCTGTCGAACAGGTACCGCAGCCGCTGGTGCACCGCCGTCCGCTCCTGTGGCCGTCCCACGCCCGCTCCCCGCTGTCCGCTCCTGCCCGTGAAGACCGAAGCGTGCCCTCCCCGGGTGCCCCGACACGCCGTTCCACCGGCACTTTCACTCTTTCGTGCGGCCGGCGCCCCGCGGAAAACCGCTGGCGCTGCGCCGCGTGGCCCGTGAGGATCGGCAGCCGGTGTCCGGCAGTCGGCGGAAAGGGGGCCGGCGTGACCGGTCGGGTGGAGGTGCGGCGGGTGGACGAGGACAGCCTCGAAGGGCTCCTCGCGGTGGCGGTCGAGGACGCGGCACCCGAGGAGGTGATGCCCCCGGTGGCCGGTCCGCCCGGGTGGACGGCGCTGCGGCGGGACGCCTTCCGGGACTGGCACCGCTCCCGGTTCCCCGGGCTCGCGGGCCCGCTCGGGGAGTCCACGTTCACGGTCGTCGACGACGGTGTGCCCGTGGGGTCGGCGCGGCTGGCCCTGCGCGGTGAGGGCGTCCTCGAGACCGGGATGTGGCTGGGGCGTTCCCATCGGGGGCGCGGCATCGGCACGGCCGCTCTGCGCCTGCTCCTCGACGAGGCCGCGCGGGCCGGTGCGCGGGTCGTGGTCGCGGACACCACGGCGGACAACTCGGCGGCGCTCGGTGTCCTGCGCCGGAGCGGTGCGGCGCTGACGGCGGGCCGGGAGAGCGGCGATGTTCTTGCCGAACTGACGCCGGTGAAGGTGTTTCCGCCGCGCCTTCGATAAATCCGGCCGTGTGGAGGAAACCGGCCGTGTATATGCCGGGGGCGTTTTTTACCGGGGGCATTTTCGCTGAATTCCCTCGCGGCTGCTCGTCACACCGCTGTTTCTTTTCCGTGAATGTTCCGTGTAAATGTTATGTGCATTCGCCACGGACCATCACATGACGCAACGGGGCCGGCCTTGTGCAGGCCGGCCCCGTGCTCATGTCGTCACCTTGTGGATCAGGCGGTGTTGAGGGTGAGCCCGTAGAACGACAGGGCGTCGTCGAGGGGCTGGAAGTAGGAGGAGCCGGGCGAGTTCACCGAGCCGTTGCAGCGCTGGCTCGCGGGGCCGCCCGAGGTCATGCCCTGGGCCTGGTTGCCGGAGATGTAGGCGCCGCCGCTGTCGCCGCCCTGGGTGCAGACGGACGAGCTGCCGAGGCCGGTGACGACGGTGTCGGGGCCGCCGTTGGGGTCGGAGTAGGTGACGGACACGTTGTACGAGGTGACGCGTCCGCAGGTCCAGTTGGTGGTGCGGCCCGCCTTGCACAGCGTGGCCCCGGACGCCGCGCGCCGGCTGCCGGAGACCGTGGGTTCGGTGGCCCGGCCGTAGGTGTTGACCACGGTGTCGATGGAGTTGCCCGAGTCGAGGCGGGCGATGCCCATGTCGACGCTGCGGCTGCCCGACGCGAAGCGGGTGTTGGTGCCCTGTGCGAAGCGGCTGCCCTGGTAGCTGAGCACGGGGAGGTCTTCGATGCAGTGCCCGGCGGTGACCAGGTACTGGCGGCCCGAGGAGTCACGGGCGCCGAAGCCGACGGAGCAGACGAAGCCGTTGAAGGCCATCTCGGAGCCCGGCTTGATGACGGCCTGCGGCACGAGTTCCTGCTGGTCGGCCACGACGCGGACGGCGTCGCCGTGCGCCCGCGCCGCCTTCAGGAAGGAGCGGGCCGCGGGGGTGGCGGCGTCGTTGACCTTGACGGTCACCGTGTCGGTGGCGAGGTCGACTCCCCAGGAGCTGATGCCGGCGGGCGTGGTGTTGAGCGCCGACGCGTCCAACTGGGCCTTGATCTTGTTGAGTTCGCTCTCGCCGTGGCGCGTGGTGCGGGCGTGCAGCCCCGCGTCGGTGAGCCGGCGGGCCGCCTGCGTGTTCTCCGCGTTGACGACGAGTTGGCCCTTCGCGTCGAAGAACGCCCCGTCCGTGGCGACGCCCTTGCGCTCCAGCGCGGTGAGGGTGGTCTGCTGGGACGTCTCGTGGTCGAGGCGTTCGGCGGCGGCTCTCTGGCTGACGCCGAGCGAGGAGGCCAGGGCGCTGAGCATGGCCGGGTCGTAGTGGCCCTCGGGGGAGGCCGCCGCCTGGGCGCCCGAGACCGTCAGGGAGGAGAGGAGAACGGCGGCACCGAGCGCCGCGAGGGTTTTCCGGGAGATGCGCAAGGGTTGTTCCTTCCGGATTACCGGACGGACGGCCGCGAACAGTGGGGGGTTCGGAAAAAGGCATGGGGGTTCCCTTTTCCTGATGACCGTCGTCCGACGGATCGCCGTTTCCGGCGACCGCCCCCGAATCCTGACCGAATGACACTGGACATGACAAGAGAAAAGATCGCGCTGTCTCCAGTTGTCGGGAAAACCCTCGCTCTCATTGCCGACCGGTCGAATCCAAATCCCCCTTTGCCGGAATTTTCCCGCCCCGCCGGGCGGGAGTCCGTCAGGGCCGCGTCGTGACGGCCTCGGCACCGGGGTCGGGGTGGCGTTCGCGCTTGGCCCGCTGGATCTGCTCGTAGACGCGGGCGCGCAGCTCGGCGAACCGGGGCGCGGAGCGGGTGTGGAGCTGGTCGCGTGCGTCGGGGAGGTCGATGCGCAGGTCCTCGCGCACCACGGTCGGGGACGAGGACAGCACGATCGTGCGCTGGCCGAGGTAGACGGCCTCGTCGATGTCGTGGGTGACGAACAGGACGGTGACGCCGAGGTCGCGCCACAGCCGGCGGACCAGGTCCTCCAGGTCGGCGCGGGTCTGCGCGTCGACGGCGGCGAACGGCTCGTCCATCAGGAGCACTTCGGGCTCGTAGGCGACCGCGCGCGCGATGGCGACGCGCTGCTGCATGCCGCCGGAGAGCTGCCAGGGGTAGGCGTCGTGGGTGTCGCCGAGGCCGACGACGTCGAGGGCGCGCTCGACCAGTTCCGTCTGGCGGGCCTTGCCGAGCTTCTTGCGGCGCAGCGGCAGGGCGACGTTCTGGCGGACGGTCATCCAGGCGAACAGGGAGCGGCCGTACTCCTGGAAGACGACGGCCATGCCCGGCGGCGGGCCGCTGATCGGCCTGCCCTTCAGGCGCACCTCGCCGCCGGTGGGGTCGAGCAGCCCCGACACGCATTTGAGGAGCGTCGTCTTGCCGCAGCCGGACGGGCCGACCAGGCAGACGAGTTCGCCCGCGTCGAGGGAGAAGGTGATGTCGCGCAGGGCCTCGACCGTGCGGCCGCGCCCGGCGTAGGTCTTGTTCAGGCTGCGGATGTCGAGCAGGGACATGGGTGCCTCCGGGGGCCTGTCGGTCAGGAGTCGCGCTGGGCCCGGCGCAGACCGTGGTACCAGGCCAGGACCCGGTTCTCCGCGAACCGGAAGAGCAGGGAGAGGAGGAAGCCGAGCAGTCCGAGCAGCAGGACGCCGCTCCACATCTCGGGGATCGCGAACGAGCGCTGGAACTGGACGATGGTGAAGCCGAGTCCGTTGCTGGCGGCGAACATCTCGCTGATGACCATGAGGATGATGCCGATGGACAGGGCCTGGCGCATGCCGGTGACGATCTGCGGGCTCGCCGAGGGCAGCACCAGGTGCCACAGCCGGGACGCCCCGGTGACGCCGTAGGAGCGGCAGGTGTCGTCGAGGACGGCGTCGACGGCGCGCACGCCCTCGACCGTGTTCAGCAGGATCGGCCACACGCAGCCGCTCGCCACGACGATGATCTTCATGGTGTCGCCGATGCCCGCGAACAGCATGATCACCGGCACCAGGACGGGCGGCGGGATGGCCCGCAGGAGTTCGAGGACCGGCTCCAGCAGGTCACGCAGGACCCGGTGCGTGCCGACGGCGAGCCCGAGGGCGATGCCGACGGCCGTGGCGAGCAGGTAGCCGGCGGTGAGCCGCAGGAGGCTGGGCACGACGTCCGACCGCAGCCGGTCCGGCGTCCAGACCTCGGTGAACTTCTCCAGGATCGTTTCGAGCGGCGGCAGGTAGAAGTCGGTGCTGCCGGCGCTGGCGAACCACCACGTGGCGAGCAGCGCCACGGGCAGGGTCACGGCGAGCAGGACGCGGCGCAGGGCGCCTCGGACGGACATGGGGGCTACCTCTCGGTCCGCTGGGACTGGTGCCAGTGCAGGACCCGGCGCTCGACCGCCCGTGCCGCCAGGTTGACCGCGACGCCGATCAGGCCGGTGGTGAGCACCAGCGCGTACACCTGGGGCACGGCTCCCGAGGACTGGGCGACGGCCAGTTGCTGCCCGAGGCCGGGGGCGCCGATGACGAGTTCGGCGGTGACCGCGAGCACGAGCGCCACGGTCGCGGCCAGCCGTATCCCCGTCATGACGTAGGGCAGCGCGGTGGGCCACAGGAGGTACCGGATCCGGTACCAGGTGCCCAGCCGGTAGCTGCGGGCGGTGTCGTCGGCGACCGGGTCGACGTCCTGGAGGCCGGCGAGGACCTGCACGAACACCTGCCAGAACGACGCGTACACCACGAGCAGCAGTTTCGAGCGCAGGTCGGTGCCGTAGAGCAGGACGGCCACGGGCACCAGCGCGACGGACGGGATGGGCCGCAGGAACTCGACGGTGGAGGCGGTCGCCGCGCGCAGCAGGGGCACCGACCCGATGACCACGCCCGCCACCACCCCGCCGCCGACCGCGAGGGCGAGGCCGAGGCCCCAGCCGGTCAGGGTGTCGCCGACCGCGCTCCAGTAGGCGCGCTCGCCGAGCATCGTCCACAGGGCGCGGCCCGTCGTGGAGGCAGGGGGGAGGTAGTCGGGCGAGACGGCGGGGGTGCGCGGCAGGATCTCCAGGACGGCCACGAGGGCGGCGAGTCCGGCGAGGCCGCGCAGGGCGGCGGGGCTGGGGAGCGGGCCGCGCCGGGGTATGTTGCCCAGGTGCGCGGTGGTCATGAGAACAGCGCCCCGATGTCCGGCTTCTTGTCGCCGAAGATGCCGTCGCGCTCGCCGAGTCCGGCCAGTTTCTCCAGGGAGGCGTGGTCCACGGCGGCGGGCCAGGCGGGGAGGATCAGCTTGTCCAGGACGTCGCCGCTGATCTTGGTGTAGGCGGTGAGGGTCTGGCGTGCCTCGTCCGGGTGGGCGGAGGCGTACTGCAACGACTCGTTCATCGCCTCGGTGAACCGCTTCACCAGGTCCGGGTTCTGCTGCGCGATCTTCGTGGAGGTGAAGTAGGTCGCGACGGTCAGCTTGGGGTCGGTCTCGGCGAAGGGCGAGGCGACGATACGGGCGCCCTGGGCCTTGGCGATGGTCTGGGAGGGCTCGCCCATCCAGGCGGCGTCCACCCGGCCGTCGTCGAGCGCGGCCGGCATCTGGTCGAAGGGGATCTCGGCGAACTTGACCTTCGAGGGGTCTCCCCCGGCCTTGCGGACCGATTCGCGGACGGTCGTGTCGCCGATGTTCTGGAGGGTGTTGACGGCGACGGTGCGGCCGGCGAGCTGCTTGGCCGAGGTGACGGGGCTGTCCTTCTTCACGAGGACGGCGGTGACGTCGCCGCCCACCTTGCCGTTGGTGGTCGCGCCGTTCGCGACCGACTTGACGGGCACGCCCTTGGTCTGGGCGAGCATGAGGGAGGTGGTGTTGCTGAACCCGAACTGGAACTGTCCGCTCACCACACCGGGGATGATCGCGGCGCCGCCCTGCGCGGTGACCATCTTGAGGTCGATGCCGCGACCGGCGAAGAAGCCCCGCTTCTGGCCGAGGTACAGCGGCGCCACGTCGACGATCGGGATGACGCCCACCGTGACGCTGGTCTTGCCGCCGCTGGTCTGCGGGGCGGTGTTGTCGCCGGAGTCCGACGAGCCGCAGCCGGCGAGGGCGGCGGCGGACACAGCGGCCAGGGCAAGCCACACCGTGCGCCTGTGCATGGGCTCCTCCTTGAGAAGAACGGAACGTGAGGGACCGTCACGGGGGAAGGAAGACGGCCGTGTCGGGGATGTCCGTGCCGACCGGATCGGCGACGGCTGTGAGGCCGGGAGAACCGCGCAGACGTCGGAGCCGAACAGCTCCGCAACGTTGTGCACTTACTTGACGCCCGCAATCTACACACCTACTTTCTCCGTGTCAGTCCCCTCGTACGAATTCGTCTCCCGCCCCTCCACCCCGAGGAGCCACGGCCCATGACCCACCCGCACCCGCCGCAGCGGTGATGGCCTCCCCCGCCGACGCGGACCGCCAGGCACGCCCGCAGTCCCTCCTGCTGACCTTCTTCGGCAACCACCTCCTGGACGAGGAACCGCTGTGCGTCTACTCGGGAAGCGTCATCGACGTCCTCGCCCGCACGGGCGTCGGCGAACACGCGGTGCGCTCCACGCTCAGCCGCATGGTCAACCGGGGGCTGCTGCTGCGCCGCCGGCAGGGGCGGCGCATGTACTTCGGCCTCACCCCGCTCACCGCCCAGATCCTGCGCGACGGCAGACGCCGGATCTGGGAGACCAGCGCCGTCAACGACGACTGGGACGGCACCTGGACCCTGCTCGGCTTCTCCCTGCCCGACGCGTGGCAGAGCCGGCGGCACGACCTGCGCTCCCGGCTCGCCTGGTCGGGCTTCGGCTCGCTCTACAACGGGCTGTGGATCGCGCCGGGCCACGTCGACGTGTCGGCCGTCGTCGCCGAACTGGACCTCTCGGCGCACGTCAAGGTCTTCCACGCCCGCGCCGACGCGTCGACCGACATCCGCCTGATGGTCCGTGACACCTGGGACCTCGACTCCCTGGCCGCCCGCTACACCGCCTTCACCGCCCGCTGGACGGCCCCCGAGTGGTCCGCCTCCGACGCCATCGCCGTCCGCCTGCGCCTGGTCAGCGAATGGCTCGGCATCATCCGCTCCGACCCCCGCCTGCCCGGCCCCCACCTCCCCGCCGACTGGCCCGCCCGCGCCGCCGAGACCACGTTCCACCGCGTCGCCACCGAGACCGAGACCCCGGCCCGCGCACTGGCGTCCGCCATCCTCGACACGATCCCCCTGAACCCGGCCTGAACCCGGCACGGGCCGGGGAGTTGATCCGGGCGGCGGTCGTCCTGCCCGAGGCGTTCCCCGGCGGGCCGCGAACGGTTCCGGCGCCACCCTGTACCGCGTCGCGCTCGACCTCGACGACCTCACCCGCGCCCGCATCGACTACGCCCGCCCGGACGTCCTCACCCTCCACACCGACGCATCAGCCCGCCCCCGCTGAGACCCGTCCCCCACGATGCGCTCCAGCGTCCGCCGCCCCGTCCGGCACATCACCGGGTTGCTGTCGACGTAGTACCAGACCAGCCCCATCGCCTGGGCGAACGCCCACGCCTTGCCGCGCTCCCGTTCGAGGTCGTCGCTGCCGAGGCGTTCGCGCAGCACCCGGCGCGGCCCGGCGTCCAGCAGGTGCCACGCGCTCACCAGGTCCAGCGAGGGGTCGGCCGGCCCGAAGCCGCCGACGTCGAGAACGCCGGCGAGCCGCCCGCCGGACACGAGGACGTTGCCGGGGATCAGGTCCTGGTGGGCCATCACGTCCGCCGCCGGACCGCGCGGCAGCTCCCGCAGGTCCGCCCAGAGGCGGCGCAGCGGGGGGACGTCCAGCAGGTGTTCGCCGCGCCGGAAACAGGTCTCCAGCCACGCGTCGTGGGACCGCAGGTCGCCCCCTCGGCCGGTGCCGGTGAACCTGCGGCCCCGCGTGCCGACCGCGCGCAGCTCGCCGATGAGGACGGCCAGGTCCCGGGCGAACGCGGACGACGCGCCGGGGTCCTCGTCGGCGGCCACGACGCCGGGCAGCCACGTCTGCACCGACCACGGCAGCGGGTGGCCCGCCCCGGGTTCACCGAGCGCGACCGGCTCGGGCGTGGGAAAACGCGTACGGCCGGCCAGTTCACGAGCCGCCCGCGCCTCCTCCTCCAGCCGGCGCCGCCCGACTCCCGCGTCCGCCCGCTCCAGCGGCAGCCGGGCCGCGAGCCGGTCACCGATCCGGAAGACGGCGTTGACCGTGCCCTGCGCCGCGACCTCCCGCACCGGCAGCCCCCGCCACTCGGGGAACTGCCGCTCCACCAAGGCCCGTACCGTCTCGGCCGACACCGTCAGCTGCCCCGCGTGCATCTTCATGCACGGGAGCATCCGCACCACACTTCCCGCCCGCATCCCGTTTCCGCCCCGCGGCGACGAGGGCGAGATCGTCACGCTGTTCCACGACTGTCTCGGCCACGGCCCGGACCGCTGGAGGAGGGGGTGGAGCCGGGACGGACGTGACGTCCGTGCTGTCGGCCGTCCGCCTCGGTGGGGTGATGGTCACGGTGCAGCGGTCGGGGGTGTGGGGCAGGGGGACGGCGTAGGAGTCGCGGGTGCGGATGACCTCGCGGGCGGCGGTGCGGGGGGTGATGGGGCGGGAAGAGGGTGTGGGGGGTGGGGAGGCGGCCAGGAGGGCGTTCAGGACGCGGCCCGTCTGGCGTGCGTAGCCTTCCGGGGAGGGGTGGAAGCGGTCCTTGCCGATGAGGAGGTCCTGGTCGCGGAGGAAGTCGGGGTCCTGGTAGGAGACGATGCGGGCGCCTTCCCGCAGGGCCTGCCGGCCCTGGAGCCGGCCGAGGCGGCGGCAGCGCCAGGAGAGGAGGCGTCTGGGCAGGGTGGGGAAGGCGGCGCCGTATCCCGTGTCGGTGCCGACGAGGACGACGACCGTCGTCCCCTGTGCGCGCAGGCGGCGGACGTGGTCGCGGAGTCTGCGGGCGGCGCGGCCCAGGGGGAAGGGCATCAGGGTGTCGTTGGCGCCCATCGTGAGGACGGCCAGGTGCGGGGCGTCGAGCAGCGCCCGGTCCACCTGGGGGGCCAGGGCCTGGATGGTCGCGCCGAACTTCGCGTGCACGCCGACTCGGACCGGGCGGCCCGTCTCCTTCGCCATCCCGCGGCCGATCAGGGCGCCGGGGGTCTGGTCGGGGTGGTCGACGCCGTGGCCGAGCGCGGTGGAGTCGCCGATCACCGCCACCCTCAACTCCGGGCCGTGTGAAGGCCCTTCGGGGAGGTACAGCCCGTCGCAGCGGTGGAAGTCACGGGGGTTCAGGTGACCGAGCGGGCGCAGCACGGTCCGCGCGTACCAGCGCCGGAAGGCCCTGCGCCGACGTGAGGTGGAGGTCATGGGAAGGGGGGCTCTTTCGTGGGGGTGCGTCGTGAGGGGGCGCCGAGGACGGCCTCGGGGACGAATCCCGTGAACACCACGGAAAACATCACGATCCCTACGTTTCAGCCTGGCAGGAGTCCACGGAAACTCCGGCGGCATCCCCGCGCGAGGATCACTTGTCACCCCTCGCTTCACACGCACGGGCCAACACGACCCGCCGACGTCAGACCGTCTGGACGGTCGTGCCGCCCCCTTCGAGCGCGCGGACCTCGTCGGCGGGCGCCGCCGTGTCGGTGACGAGGGTGTGGAGGAGGGCGGCGGGGCCGACGTGGGCGTACGCGGTGTGGCCGAGCTTGCCGGCGTCGGCGCCGGCGATGACGCGGCGGGAGGAGGCGATGGCGGCCTTCTTCACCGCCGCGTCGTCGAGGTCGTACGCGGTCAGGCCGTCCGCCGCGCTCAGCCCGCAGCAGCCGATGACGGCGGTGTCGAAGCGCAGGGCGGCGAGGGAGGCGAGGGTCAGGGGACCGGTGAGGGCGCCCTCACCGGCGCGGGGCTGGCCGCCGGGGACGACGAGGGTGGCCGGGCCGGGGCTCTCGGAGAGCAGGTGGACGGCCTGGAGGGAGAGCGGCATCACGGTGACGGGGCGCGCCCGCAGGAGGCGGGCGACCTCGAGGCAGGTGGTGCCGCTGTCGAGCAGGACGCTCTCGCCGTCGGCGATGAGGGCGGAGATCGCGGCGGCGATACGGCGTTTGGCGTCGACGGCCTCGTGGGCGCGCAGCGCGAAGGGCGGTTCCTCGCCGCGCAGCAGCAGGGTGCGGGCTCCGCCCCGGACACGTTCGAGGACGCCCTGCGCGGCGAGGGTGTCGAGGTCGCGGCGAATGGTCATCTCCGAGGCACCGGTCAGGGCGGCGAGTTCCTGGACGGTGGCGCTTCCGGAGTCCCTGACGGCCTTCGTGATCAGCCCGTGCCGGTCTGCGTTGCTCATACCGGTGATTGAACACCACACCGGAACGAACATCGAGTGTGTTCGTTCAGTCGATTTTTGAACATGAAAGATGTTCGTTATGGTGGGCGGCATGGAACGTTCCCTGCGAGCCGCCCGTGTGGCGACCTACGTCTACTTCGTCCTGTGCGGCACGCTGCTCGGCGCCTGGGTGGTGCACATCCCCGCGATCGAGGAGCGGGTGGGCATCAGCCACGCCACGCTCGGCGGCCTGCTGGTGCTGCTCGGGGTCGGGGCCTTCGCGGGGATGCAGGTGGCCGGGCCGCTGACCGACCGCCTCGGGGCCCGTGTCGTGGTGCCCGCCGGCGGCGTGGCCTGCGGCGCGACCCTGGTCCTGCCCGGCCTCGCCCACGATCCGTGGACGCTGGCCGCCGCGCTGGTGGTCTTCGGCTTCTGCAACGGCTGTCTGGACGTCGGCATGAACGCCCACGCCGTGCACGTGGAGAAGGCGTACGGGCGTCCCGTCATGTCCGGTTTCCACGCCACGTTCTCCGTCGGCGGCGTCCTCGCCTCGCTCGCCGGGGCGGGGGCCGCGGGCGCCGGTCTGAGCCCGGTCGCGGGCATGGGCGCCATGGGGGTCGCCTGGATCGCCGTCGCGCTGGTGTCGGCGCGTGCCCTGCTGCCGGCCGCGCCCGTCACAAAGCCCGCCACGAAGCCCGCCGCTTCCGCCGCCGAGACACCCCGCGCCGGGGAAACCCCGGGTCCCACCGGCCGCGTCTGGGTCCTCGCCGCCCTCGCCCTCATGGTCATGCTCTGCGAGGGCGCCGCCAACGACTGGAGCGCCCTGCATCTGAAGGACGTCCTCGGCGCCCCCGCCGGCACGGCGGCCTTCGCGTACGGGACCTTCGCCGCCGCCATGACCGTGGGCCGGCTGCTCGCCGACCGTCTCGTCATCCGGTACGGATCCCTGGCGATCCTGCGGTACGGCGCGGCCATGGCCGCCGTCGGCATCACGCTCGTGGCCCTCGGCCCGTGGATGTGGGCGGCGTTCACCGGCTGGGCCCTGTTCGGCCTGGGTCTGTCCGGCAGCGTCCCGCAGTTGTTCAGCGCGGCCGGGCACGCCGACCCGGACGCCGCCGGCGCCAACGTCTCCCGCGTCGCCGGCCTCGGCTACGTCGGCATGCTCGCCGGGCCCGCCGTCATCGGCTGGCTGACCCACCTGGTCGCCCTCGACCACGCCTTCGTCCTGCTGACCCTGCTGTGCGTGACCACCTCGGTGGGGGCGGGCGTCCTGCGCGCCGGGCCCGAGAGCGCGCGCCCTCGCGAGATGGCGTCCAGCAGCCGCTAGGCCGACGGCCGGCAGCCACCAGACCGCTTGTGCGGCACGGTCCCTGACAACCGTGCCGCACAAGCTTTTTCCCACCCGGAAACCGGGCCGCGGACACGGCACACCGCGCACGGCAGCACGCTCCGGCGCAAGTCCTCGAATTACCATCCCACGTCTCCAGCGCACCTCGTCGGCCTGCGGTTTCCGGACGAGAGTGGAGGTCATCAGGGCGACAAGAGCCCGCCTTCACCACACGGAGTCCCCATGAACGGCACGGTCACGATCCTCGACAAGGGCGCGGTCCGCGTCCACAGCTACATGTCGCCGGCCGACACCTTCCACACCACGACCCAGCTGATCGAGACCCCGGCGAAGATCGTCGCGATCGACGCCCAGCTCCTTCCCGGTTACGCGGACGAGGTCGTCGCCTACGCGAAGGGCCTCGGCAAGCCGCTGGACCGGCTGATCGTCACGCACGCCCACCCGGACCACTACAACGGCGCCGCCCGCTTCGGCGTCCCCGTCCACGCGCTGCCCGAGGTCCGCGAGCAGATCGTCGCGCGCGGCGACAGCCGGTTGCCCACCGGGGAGGTCATCCCGGTGGCCGATTTCACGCCGACCGTGGACCTCGTGCCCGGTACCGAGGTCATCGACGGCGTCCCGTTCGTCTTCGAGGCGGTCAGCGGCGGCGAGGCCGCCGACGAACTCCTCGTCAAGCTGCCCGAGCAGCGGGTGCTGATCGCGCAGGACCTCGTCTACCACGACGTCCACCTCTACCTCGGCAACAACGACATCGCCGGGTGGCGGCAGGCGGTCGACACGCTCGCCGCCGAGACGGGGTACGACACGGTCCTCGCCGGCCACGGTCTGCCGACCGGGCCGGAGATCTACGAGGAGGTCCGCCGCTACCTCGCCGACGCAGGCGAACTGCTCGGCGACGACGGGGACGCGTACAAGCGGGCGATCGTCGACCGCTACCCCTCGTACGTCGGCCCGTTCCTCATCGACATCGCCAACCGCTCGCTCTTCAGCGCCGGTCACTGAACACCCCAACTTGCCTGTACTCAAAGGGATCTGCCATGTCGTCAGCCGCCTTCCGGCGCACCCGCACCGCCGCCGTCTCGCTCGCCTCGCTCCTCGTCCTCGCCGGCGCCACGCCGGCGCTCGCCGACACCGCCGCCTCCGGTGACGTCCCCCACCACCCCGTCCTGCACCACCGGGCTCCCCTCCCCGCCGGCTACCCGCTGCCCGGCGACCGGACCTACCCCGAGGGGATCGCCCGCCAGCACGGCACCCCCTGGTTCTACGTCGGCAGCACCACCGACGGCACCATCTACCGCGGCGACGTCCACCACCCCGCGACCAGCGTGTTCCTGCCGGGCGGCACGGACGGGCGGGTCTCCGTCGCCGGGATGAAGACCGACCGGGCGGGCCGGCTGATCGTCGCCGGCGGCGCCACCGGCAAGGTCTTCGTGTACGACACGCGGACCCGCGCGCTGCTGCACGTCTTCGACACCGGCCGCACCGACGTCTTCCTCAACGACGTCGCCCTCGCCCCGAACGGCGACGCCTACGTCTCCGACTCCACACACCCGGCGCTGTGGCACATCAGCGCCGCCGAGCTGGACGCCGGGACGGTCCGTCAGCCCCTGCGCGTGGGCGTCGACCTGACCGGCTCCCCGATGGTCTACGACGCCGGGTTCAACGGCAACGGCCTGGTCGTCACCCCCGACGGGCGTCACGTCCTGCTCGCCGACTACAACGACTACGCCTTCTACCGCGTCGACGTCCGCACGCACCAGGTCGTCCCGATCGACCTCGGCGGCGCGCGCGGCATCTCCGGCGACGGGCTCCTCCTGCGCGGCGACACCCTCACCGCCGTCACCGAACTCGACCATCCCGACGGCCAGATCGCCGTCCTGAAGCTGAGCCACGACTACACGCGGGCGCGTCTCGTGCGCACCGTCCACGGCCACGGCATGCACAGCCCCTCCACGGCCGCGTACGACGGGCACGACCTCCTGATCGTCAACTTCCAGTTCCAGGTGGCGGATCCGCACCTGCCGTTCGACGTCGTGCGCGTGCACGCCGAGTAGAGGGACGACCCCCATGCACCTGCGTATCTCCCTCGCCGCGGTCGCCGTGCTGCTGGCCTCGGCGGGCTCCGCCTCCGCCGCCACCGCGCCCGTGTCCGAGCCCCGTATCGCGGCCCACTTCGACCTGACGGCCGGGCAGCAGCCCGAGAACATCGCCGTCGACCGCACCGGAGCGGCCTACCTCACGTTCTCCTTCGCCCGTCAGGTCGTCCGCGTCACCCCCGGCCGGCGGCCCCGCGTGCTGGCCACCCTCCCGGCGCCCGCGAAGGCTCGGACGCCCAACCTGGGCAAGGCGTTCGTCGGCGGGATCGCCCGCGCGGACGACGGCACGCTGTACGTCACCTACGCGACCGGCACGCCCGACCTGACCGGCGTCTGGGCGGTCCGCCCCGGCGGCCGTCCGCAGCGGATCGCCGCCCTTCCCGCCGACGGGCTGCCCAACGGGCTCGCGCTGGACCGGCGCAGGGGTCTGCTGTACGTCACCGACTCCGTGCACGGGGTCGTCTACCGCCTCCCCGCGCGCGGCGGCGCGGCGACGGTCTGGGCGTCGGGGGCGGCGCTGCGGCCGAGTTCGTTCGCCGGGGCCAACGGGCTGAAGCTGCACGGCGGTGCCGTGTGGGTGACCAACCTCGACGAGGGGACCGTCCTGCGGATCCCGGTCACCGCGCGCGGCACGGCGGGCGGGATCCAGGTCCGGGCGACCGGGATGCCGTCGATCGACGACTTCGCGTTCACCGGCCGGGACGACACCCTGCTCGCCGCCCGCGACGACGGCGAGGTCGACCTCGTACGCCCCGACGGCACCCACACCGCCGTCCTCACCGCGGCGGACGGCCTGCGCACGCCGACGTCCGTCGCGGTCCACGGCGGCCGGGTGTACGTCCCGAGCGCGGCCTACCTCACGGGCACGGACCCGAATCTGCTCGTCGCCCGGCTCGGCCGCTGAGTGACGCCCTCGGCCGGCGCCGGCCCTGCCGCATGCCGTCCGGTCGGAATGCTCCCACGGGGTCTCACCAGGCACGTCTGAGATGTGTGAAATCGCGTGCCGGTGGGACTTTCTGGCATTTACACGTGTCGTATCCGATCTCACTTTGTCGATCGGACACACCCGGCTCACCAGCCAAAACGCTACATTGATGCCTGCGCCGCCGGAGCGAAACCGGGGCAACTCCCCACACGTTCACGGCGGCGGCACTCCCCCCACGCCACCACAAAGGGCGTTCTTTCTGCTGCCGGAAACCGCATCCCGTCTTCCGGCCTCCCCACCCCCCATCAACTGGAAAGCGCACGCAAGCCCATGAATCTCCTCAAGCGTTTCGGACCGGGGCTCGCCCTGTCCGCGATGACGGTCGTGCTGAGCACCCCCGGCCTGGCCGCCGCCCAGGACGCGGCGAGCGCGAAGGACGCCACGTACTACGTCTCGCTCGGCGACTCCATCCCCGCCGGGTACCAGCCGGACGTCGACAAGGACACCCGCGTCGCGTACACCGACCAGCTCTACGCGCAGCTCAAGAAGCGCACCCCCGGGCTGAAGCACATACGCCTGGGCTGCACCGGCGAGACCACGAAGTCGCTGATCTCCGGCGGGGTCTGCCGGTACCCGAACGCCAAGTCCCAGCTGGACGCCGCGCTCAAGGCCATGGCGCAGCACCGCGGCAAGGTCGCCCTGGTGACGATCAGCGTGGGCGCCAACGACATCAAGGCATGCGTCAGCTCCTTCGGCGCGCTCGACGCGAAGTGCCTGAACAAGGCGACCCCGGCCATGGGCAGGAACCTCGCGCAGATCACGGGCGCGCTCCACAAGGCGGGTACGAAGAACACCCGGTTCGTCGGGTCGACGTACTACAACCCGTTCCTGGCGACCTGGCTGCTGGGCCCGGCGGGCCAGAAGTCGGCCAAGGACTCCGCGCCTTTGATGAAGGCCGGCAACGCGGGTATCGCCAAGGTGTTCCGCTCCACCGGCTTCCAGGTCGCGGACCTCGCGGGCGCGTTCGCCTCGGACGACTTCGCCCACCAGGTCGACGTCCCCGGCTTCGGCAAGGTCCCGCGCAACGTGGCCACCATCTGCAAGCTCACCTGGGCCTGCACGAAGACCGACCCGCACCCCAACGCCGCCGGCCACAAGCTGATCGCCGGCACGTTCGCGGCGGTCCTCTCCCGGCCGGCCGCACCCGCCGCTGCCGGTGCCCCGGCCGCCGCTGACGCTCCGGCCGCCGCCGGTGCTCCCGCCGTCGTGCCCGTGAACGCCACGGGCCCCAACCAGCCCAGCGCGGACGGCCGACTCGCCGAGACCGGCGCGTCCAGCACGACCCCCGTCGTCGCGGGCACCGGCCTCGCGGTCGTCGCGGCGGGCGGCGGCGCGGTCTACTTCGCGCGGCGACGCCGGGCGGGGGCGCAGAGCTAGTTAGTCGCAGATTTGGTCAGTTGCAGAGCTGGCCAGTCGCGGTGCGGGCCGCTCGCCTCGGTGCGGGCGGCCCGCGGTCGTGCGGCCGGCGAACGCGGGCGGGCTTCGGGCCCCATCGAGCCCCGAACGTCCGTGTTCCGTAAGGGTTCGCTTGTTCCACGGCGGCCCCCGGGCGAGTGGGATGGGGGCATGAAGCTGCGTGTTCTTCCGCCCGTGTTCAAGGGCGGCCTGCATGACCCCCGTACGGCGACCGCGCTCGGCCGATGGCTGGGCGCGGCGTTCGGGGTGTGTTTCGTGACCGGGCTGGTGAGTCACTTCCTGCAGCATCCGCCGGGGTGGCTGGTCGAGGTGATGCCGAGCCGGCCCGTGTGGGGGTACCGGCTCACGCAGGGGCTGCACGTCGCCTCGGGCATCGCGGCGATCCCGTTGCTGCTCGCGAAGTTGTGGGCGGTGTATCCGAAGCTGTTCGTGTGGCCGCCGGCGCGGTCGGTGGGGCAGGCGCTGGAGCGGGTGTCCGTCGCGGTGCTGGTGGGCGGCGCGCTGTTCGAGCTGGTGACGGGGCTGCTGAACACGGCGCAGTGGTATCCCTGGGCGTTCTCGTTCGTGCCGGCGCACTACGCGGTGGGCTGGCTGGTCGTGGGGGCGCTGCTGCTGCACCTCGCGGTCAAGGCGCCGCTGATCAGGGCGCACTGGACGCGCCGTTCGCCGGGGACGCTCGCGGTGGAGGGCGCCGGGCGGCGTTCGTTCATGGGCGCGGTCGGCGCCGCCGTCGGGGCCGTCACGCTCACGACCGTCGGGCAGTCGTTCACCCCGCTGAAGGGGGCGGTCCTGTTCGCGCCCCGGCATCCCGACGAGGGGCCTCAGGGGCTGCCGGTGAACCGGACGGCCGCGGCGGCGGGCGTCGGGCGCGTCGGCGCCGAGGAGTACCGGCTGACGGTCGCCGGGCCGCGTCCGTACACCCTGACCCTGGACGCGCTGCGTGGACTGCCGCAGTACGAGGCCGAGTTGCCGATCGCGTGCGTGGAGGGGTGGAGCGCGTCGGCGCGCTGGGGCGGGGTGCGGGTGGTGGATCTCCTCGAACGGGCGGGGGCGCCGGCGCACGCGCGCGTACGGGTGGTGTCCTTGCAGCTCAGGGGCGCCTACCGGGTGTCGGAGTTGGGGCCCGCGCACGCGCGCGACCCGTTGACGCTGCTCGCGCTGCGGCTCGACGGGGAAGACCTCGTGCCCGACCACGGGTTCCCGGTGCGGTTGATCGCGCCGAACCGGCCCGGGGTGTTGCAGACGAAGTGGGTCGGGCGGCTGGAGGTGCTGGCGTGAGGGCCGTGCTGGGGATGGTGGGTGTGGGGTTCATGGCCTTCGGGGTGTATCTCCTCGCGGACCTGCGGGAACTCGCCGACGTCCTGGTGTGGCTCGGGGCGGCGGTCGTGCTGCACGACGGGGTGGTGGTGCCGCTCGTGCTCGCGGTCGGGGCGGTCGTGGGGCGCGGGGTGGTCCGGGGTGCGCTGGTGGTGGCGGGGGCGGTGACGGTGGTG
The DNA here is from genome assembly GCF_014489635.1 of Streptomyces roseirectus. Lineage (NCBI taxonomy): Bacteria > Bacillati > Actinomycetota > Actinomycetes > Kitasatosporales > Streptomycetaceae > Streptomyces > Streptomyces roseirectus. The sequence goes on from NZ_CP060828.1 coordinate 162,750, forward strand.
GCGTCGCCGGTGCTGCTGCGGCCGGGGCGGACGGCGAACCCGTCGGTGCTGCCGTTGGACTACGGGCGGAACTGGGTGCTGGCGATGGTGGCCGTGGGGGTGGTGGCCGGGGTGTGGTCGGGGGTGCGGTGGCTGAGGCGTGGACGCCGTGACGGGGCTCAGTAGCCCGTCCAGTGCTTACGAACCCCTGACGTCCCCGCGTGAACCGGTTCCCCGGCGGGCCGGCGCCGCTACGGTCGACGGCATGTTGATCCTGGTCACCGGGGGTGCCGGCTTCATCGGCTCGCACCTCGTCACCGCACTCCTCGCCGCCGGCCACGAGGTCCGCGTCCTCGACGCGCTCCTGCCCGCCGCCCACCGCACCCCGCCGCCGGTCCCCGTCGGAGTGGACTGGCGGCATGCCGACGTCCGCGACGAGGAGGCCGTCGCCGACGCCCTGCGCGGTGTCGACGCCGTCTGTCATCTGGCCGCGATGGTCGGCCTCGGCAAGGACTTCGCCGACGCGCCCGCGTACGTCGGCTGCAACGACCTCGGCACCGCCGTGCTGCTCGCGGGCATGGCGGAGGCGGGGGTGGGCCGGCTGGTGCTGGCGAGTTCGATGGTGGTGTACGGCGAGGGCCGCTACGCGTGCGCGCGCCACGGCGTCGTCCGGCCGGGCCCGCGCCGCGTGCCGGACCTCGACGCCGGCGCCTTCGAGCCGCCCTGCCCGCACTGCGGCGAGCCCCTGGACTCCGGGCTGGTCGACGAGGACGCCCCCACCGACCCGCGCAACGTGTACGCCGCCACCAAGCTCGCCCAGGAACACCTGGCCGCCGCCTGGGCACGGGCGACCGGCGGTCGCGCCGCCGCCCTGCGCTACCACAACGTCTACGGCCCCGGCATGCCCCGCGACACCCCGTACGCCGGCGTCGCCTCCCTCTTCCGCTCCGCCCTCGCCCGCGGCGAGGCCCCCCGCGTCTTCGAGGACGGCGGCCAGCGCCGCGACTTCGTCCACGTCCGCGATGTCGCCGGCGCCAACCACGCGGCCCTCGACGGCCTGACGTCCCTGCCCTCAGGCACCCTGCGCGCCTACAACGTCGGCAGCGGCGACCCCCACACCGTGGGCGAGATGGCCACCGCCCTCTCCACCGCGCACGGCGGACCGCCCCCGCTGATCACCGGCGAGTACCGCCTCGGCGACGTCCGCCACATCACCGCCTCCTCCCGACGACTCCGCGACGAACTGGGCTGGAAGCCGGGCGTGGGTTTCGAGGAGGGCATGACGGAGTTCGCGGGGGCGGAGTTGCGGGCGGGGTAAGGGGGCATGCGGGCGAGCGGGGTTGCGGGGCGGTCGCCGTCTTGCGGTCTCGGCGGCCGGGACGGTGCTGTCCCCGCGTCGCGATCGGCCGAGAGCCCTGCGCGCGGCTGCGGGAAGGAGCACGCCGTTGCCCCCGCAGCCCCCGGTCACCTCGTGCGCGCCCCGGAGCAGCCCGGGCCCGCGCCCGGCCGAAGGCCCGCCCTGTGTCCCGCAGGCCCGCGCCCCGGACAAGCCCCGCCACGCGTCCCGGCGCCCCCACAGCCGTGCCCGCCCCCGTCTCACCCCGCCACCGGCAACCGCACCTCGAACCGGCAGCCGCCCGGCACGTTGTGCACCACCGCGCTCCCCCGGTGTGCCTCGACGATGCCGCGGACGATGGCGAGGCCGAGGCCCGCGCCGCCGGGTGGGGTGCGGGCGTCGGTGCCGCGCCAGCCGGTGTCGAAGACGCGGGGGAGGTCGTCGGGCGGGATGCCGCCGCAGCCGTCGGTGACGGAGAGGACGACGCGGTCGGCCTCGGAGCGGGCGGCGACGGCGACCGTCCCGTCGGCGGGGGTGCGGCGGATGGCGTTGACGAGGAGGTTCGCGAGGACGCGGGACATCTCGCGCCCGTCGACCTCGACGGGGACCGGCTCGACCCCGTCGCCCACGAGCCGGACGCCGTGCTCGCGCGCGAGGGCGTCGACGCCGGCGAGGGCGTCGCCGACGAGGTCGTAGACGGACATGCGGGCCGGGGACAGGGCGAGCACGCCGGCCTGGATGCGGGAGAGTTCGAAGAGGTCGCCGACCATCGCGCTCATGCGCCCGACCTCGGCCCGGATGCGGGCGTGGTAGGCGCGGGGGTCGCCGGCGAGGCCGTCCTCCAGGGCCTCGGCCATGGCCTGGATCCCGGCGAGCGGGGTGCGCAGGTCGTGGGAGATCCAGGCGACGAGTTCGCGGCGCGACGCCTCCAGGGTCCGTTCGCGTTCCCGGGACGCGGCGAGGCGGGCGCTGGTCGCGGCGAGTTCGCGGCTCAGTTCGGCGAGTTCGGCGGTCGGCGCGGCGGTGGGCGGGGTGAAGCCGCCGTCGTCGCCGAGGGCGCGGGTCGCCTCGGCGAGTTCACGGCTGCCGCGGACGACGGACCGTCCGAGCAGCAGCGCGACGCCGAGCGAGACGACGGTGGCCATGGCGCACACCATGGTCACCACCCACAGGTCGTGGTCGGACAGGAACATCGCCCAGCACACGAGCATGGTCCCGGCGAGCATCGCCGCCACGGTGACGACGGCGACGACGGCCAGGGACACGGCGACGGACCGGCGGCGCAGGACGCGCAGGGCGAGGAGGCCGAGGAGCCCGGCGCCCGCCGCGCCGGCGGCCGAGTAGAGGGCGATCAGGAGGGTGTCAGCGAGCACGGCCGGCCTCGCTCCCGGGCGCGTCGAAGCGGTAGCCGATGCCCCAGACGGTGCTGATCAGTTCCGGGCGGGCGGGGTCGTCCTCGACCTTCTCGCGCAGCCGCCGCACGTGCACGGTGACGGTCGACAGGTCGCCGAACTCCCAGCCCCAGACGCGCTGCATGAGCTGTTCGCGGCTGGTGGCCTGTCCGGGGTGGCGCAGGAAGTACTCCAGGAGGTCGAACTCGCGGATGGTGAGGGCGAGTTCGGTGCCGTCGCGGGTGGCGCGGCGGGCGGTGGGGTCGAGGGCGAGGGGGCCGGCCCGCAGCCATGCCTCCTCGGCGGGTCCCGCCGGGGGCGCGCCGGCCCGGCGCAGTACCGACTCGACGCGCAGCACGAGTTCGCGGGGGCTGAAGGGTTTGGTGACGTAGTCGTCCGCGCCGACCTCCAGGCCGAGGATGCGGTCCTCCTCGTCGCCGCGCGCGGTCAGCATGATCACGGGGAGGGGGCCTGCCGCCCGCAGCCGGCGGCAGACCTCCAGGCCGTCCATGCCGGGCAGCATCAGGTCGAGCACCACGAGGTCGGGCCGCCCGGCGCGGGCGGACTCCACGGCGGCGGGGCCGTCGGCGGCGACGTCGACGGCGAATCCCGCCCGGTCCAGGTATCCGGCGACGACCTCGGAGACGGTCGGGTCGTCGTCCACGACGAGTACGCGTTTCACAGGCCGAGTCTCACACCCGGAGTCGGGCGGTGGATCAGGCGGTGGCGGACGTCAGCGATCCGTAAGGAGACGACTTCCGTTATGTCCGTTTCCCGTCCGTAGGGTGAGACGCGTGATCAAACCTCCCCCTCCTTCCGTGGACGTCGTGCTGCCCTGCCTCGACGAAGCCGAGGCGTTGCCCTGGGTGCTGGCGCGCATCCCCGCCGGCTGGCGCGCGATCGTCGTCGACAACGGTTCCACCGACGGCTCCCCGGACCTCGCCCGCTCGCTCGGCGCGCACGTCGTCCACGAGCCCCGGCGCGGTTTCGGCGCCGCCTGCCACGCGGGCCTGACGGCCGCCACGGCCGACATCGTCTGCTTCTGCGACTGCGACGCCTCCCTGGACCCCGGTCTGCTGCCGACGGTCGTCACGCCCGTCCTCGACGGCGCCGCCGACCTGGTCCTGGGCCGGCGCCGGCCCACCGCCCGGGGGGCGTGGCCGCTGCACGCCCGGCTGGCCAACCTGGAGCTGGCGCGTCTGGTGCGCCGTCGCACCGGGGTGCGGCTGCACGACCTGGGCCCGATGCGGGCCGCCCGCCGCAAGGGGCTGCTGGCGCTCGATCTGACCGACCGGCGCTCCGGCTACCCCCTCCAGATGGTGGTGCGCGCCGCCGACGAGGGCTGGCGGGTCGCCGAGATCGACGTGCCCTACCTCCCGCGCACGGGCCGTTCGAAGGTCACCGGTACGTGGCGCGGCACCTGGCACGCCGTCCGGGACATGCGCACCGTCCTCGCCGAGCGCCCGGCCGTCGCGGGAGGTACCCGATGACGTCGTCGTCCCGCCCCACCCTGCTGGTCATCGCGAAGGAACCGGTGCCCGGCCGCGTCAAGACCCGCCTCACCCCGCCCTACACCCCGCGGGAGGCGGCGGCCCTCGCGGAGGCGTCCCTCACGGACACGCTGCACACCCTGCTCGGCGTGCCCGCCCGTCGCCGGGTCCTCGTGCTGGCCGGTGCCCCCGGTCCCTGGCTGCCGCCCGGCTACGACGTCGTCCCGCAGTGCCCCGGCGGTCTCGACGAGCGGATCGCCGCCGCGTTCGAGCAGTGCGCCGACGGCCCCGCCCTGCTGGTCGGCATGGACACGCCGCAGCTCTCCCCCGCCCACCTCGCCCCCGTCGGCGTCACCGGGCACGACGCCTGGCTCGGTCTCGCCGCCGACGGCGGTTTCTGGGCGCTCGGCCTGGCCGATCCCGCGCGCACCGGGGCGCTCGTGCGGGGCGTGCCCATGTCCACCGACCGCACGGGGGCCGCCCAGCACCGCAGGCTCGTCGAGGCGGGGCTGACGGTCGCGGAGCTGCCGGTGCTGCGGGACATCGACACGGCCGGGGACGCCGTGTCGGTGGCCGCGCGCTGCCCGTCCGGATCGCGGTTCGCCACTCTCCTCGCCTCGCTCGGGGAGACGGTCCGATGACCGGGACGGCCGAACTCGCGCACGCCGAACCCTGGGTCGACGACCCCTACGGGCGCGCCCTGCACGCCGGTCGCGGCCCCCTGCACCTGCGCCGGCTGTCGCCTCCCGAGCCCGGCGCCGCCGAGGTGCTGCCGCTGGACGTGGAGCGCTTCTGCGCGCCGCCCGACGCCGCCGACCTGGACGTCCTGCGCCGCTGCGCCGGTCCCGTCCTGGACGTCGGCTGCGGCCCGGGGCGCCTGGTGGCCGCGCTGACCGCGCGGGGGACGCAGGTGCTCGGGGTGGACGTCAGCCCCGCCGCCGTCGCCCTCACCCGGCTGCAGGGCGGGGCGGCGCTCAGGCGTGACGTGTTCGGGCGGCTGCCGGGGGAAGGGCGGTGGGGGACGGTGCTGCTGATGGACGGCAACGTCGGCATCGGCGGTGATCCGGCGGCTCTCCTCGCCCGGCTGGGCTCGGTGGTGCGGCCCGGCGGGCGGCTGGTGGCCGAGGTCGCCGCCCAGGACGTGGACGAACGGCTCACCGTGCGGGTCGAGGACGCGTCCGGTGGGTACGGGCGCCCGTTCCCCTGGGCGCGGGTCGGCGCCGGCGCGCTGGTGCGGGCCGCGACGGGGTGGGGTCTCGCCGGGCGGTGGACGGTGTCGGGGCGCGCCTTCGTGGAGCTGCGGCGGGGGTGTCCGTGAAGGGCGGGGCGGTGCGGGAGGCTCCCGCCGAAACGTCGTCACCGGCCCGGCAGCCGGCCGGCCCGGCCCGCACGGCCCGTGTCGTGGTCACCGCCGTGCTGCTGGCCGCCCTCGTCGCCGTCCTCGTCGTCACCCTCCGGGCGGGCGACAGCCGCAGCGCGTCCGGCACGCTGCTCGCCGGGTACGGCGTCGCCTGGGCGCTGTTCGCCGCCGCCCTGTGGACGGTGCGGCGGGTGCCCGTGCGGGCCGCGACCGGTCTCGTCCTGGCGGGGTCGGCCGCGATCGCCCTGGCCGGGCTCGCCGCGCCGCCGCGCACCAGCGACGACATGTTCCGCTACGCCTGGGACGGCCGTGTGCAGGCGGCCGGGATCTCCCCGTACGCGTTCCCGCCCGCCGCGCCTGAGCTGTCCCGGCTGCGTGACGACTGGCTGTTCCCCCCGGCGCCGGACTGCGCGGGGTGGGGGCTCACGCGGACCGCCGAGGGGCTGTGCGTCCGGATCAACCGGCCGACCGTGCCGACCATCTATCCGCCGGTCGCCGAGGGCTGGTTCCTCGGTGTCCACGCGCTGTCCCCGCCGGACGCGCGGCACAAGCCGGTCCAGGTGGGCGGCGCCGTCCTCGCGTTCGGCACGACGCTCGCCCTGCTGCGGGCGCTGCGCCGGCGGGGGGATCCGTGGCGGGCGGCGCTGTGGGGGTGGTGTCCGGCGGTCGCGTGGGAGGCGGTGAACAACGCTCACATCGACACGCTGGGCGTCCTGCTGGCCGTCCTGGCGCTCACCACCGCCGGGGCGCGCCGGGGGGCGCTGCTGGGGGCCGCGATCGCCGTCAAGGTCCTGCCGGTGCTCGTGCTGCCGGGCGCGCTGTCCGGGGAGCGCCGGCCCGCGCACATCCTGCGGGTCGCCGGGGCGGCCGTCGCCGCCGTCGTGGTCGTCTATCTGCCGTACGTCCTCGCCTCGGGCGCGGGGGTCCTCGGCTATCTGCCCGGCTACCTGCACGAGGAGGGCTACGAGCCGGGTGACGTGCGGCGGTTCGCGCTCCTGCGGCTGGTGCTGCCGGACGCCGCCGCGGCCCCGGCGGCCGCCGTACTCCTCGCGCTGACCGCGCTGTTCGTGTGGCGGCGGGGCGACCCCGCCCGACCCTGGCGCGGGGCCCTCCTCCTCACCGGCGCCACGCTCCTCCTGCTGTCGCCGAACTACCCCTGGTACGCGCTGCTGCTCGTCGCCCTCGTCGCCCTCGACGGGCGCTGGGAGTGGCTGGCGGTCAGTCTCGCGGGCACCTTCCTCTATCTCGGCAGCGAGTTGCTGCCGGGGGCGTCCCGGCAGGCGTGGGCGTACGGGGCCGCCGCGGTCGTCGTCGGGGTGGGGGCGTGGCTGCGCGCACGTCGCCGGTCCGGCGCCGTCAGGGCTGCGGGGCCGCGCCCATCTCCCGCATGAACTCCGCCGGTTCGCTGTCGGAGCCGGCGAGCGACGGGCGGAACTCCCAGGTGCCGGACGGGTTCTTGGTGAACTCGGCGACGACGCAGGCGCAGGAGCCGGCGAGCCGCGTCAGGTCGTCCTTGAGGAGTTCGGTGTACCCGTCGAGGACCAGGACCCCGGTGCCCGTGAGGTCGCCGAAGGTCTTCGGTCCGGTGTTCTGGTGGATGACCACGCCGACGACGACCCGGGCGAACGACGGGGCGAGGCGGTCGAGTTCGACGGTCATCGCCTCGACGTACCCGAAGCCCTGCCCCGTCGTGCTGTGGCGGCTCATGTTGATCGTGCCGTCGGGGGAACGGCTGTCGTAGTGGACGACGTACACCGGCCGCCCGTACGGCGCGTCCGCCGCGTAGGTCGCCGCGACGATGTCGAGGTGATGAGGGGGCTGTTTCAGCGGGCTCGGGTCCCACTTGAGCCGTATCTCGACCTTCTTCAGCCCCGTGTTGCTGCTCACCGGATGTGCTGCCTCTCCCGCCGATGCCTGTCACGGGGCGCTTCCCCGCACCTGAAGCATGGCTCCGTGCGGGCGCGTTAAAGCCTCGTCAAGAAAATTCGCCCCACGCGCCGCCCCGCGACAGGTCCTCGGGGTCAGGGGATCGCGGGTGCCCTGTACTCGGCCATGGCGTCGATGAGCCACCGTCCGAGGTAGTCCGCGAACGAGGCGCGGGGGAAGAGCCGGTAGGTGGTGTCGTCGACCTGCCAGAGCAGGACGGGGACGGGGCCGACGGTGGTGGACAGGGCGCGGCCGGGGCCGAAGGCGCGGGGGTGGAGGTCGAGGGGGCAGCCCTTCTCCAGGACGTCCCGGGCGCTGGGCCCGGTGAGCTGGAGGGTGGTGCGGTTGGCGGAGAGGTCGACGACCGAGCCGGAGGACGTGCCGAGGGCTTCCTTCAACTCGCCGGTCAGGGCGGCGGGTTCGGCACGGGAGAGGATCAGCCACTCGTCGGGGCCCTGCCAGACGGCGGTGTGGGGGCCGGCGGCGGAGGTGGCCCCGCACTCCCGGGGCAGCGCCGCCCCGAGGGCCTTCTCGATGCGGGCCGCCGCCTCGGAGGCGGGGTCGACACGGACGTTCACCATGGTGAGGAAGGGGAGTTCGGCGAGCGCGACACCCCGGTCCCCGGTGACGGTCGCGGCGGACAGCGCCTCGTAAAGGTGGGCCAGGGGGCTCACCGCGAACTGGTCAGCCATCTCGGCGGGTCCCTTCGGGGTCGTAGAGGACGAAGTCGGTCACCTCGACGGGCACCAGCTCCTCGCCGACGGGCGCGAGCAGGGTCTCGCCGTGCCGTTCGCGGCCGCCGGAGACGAGGGCGAGCGCGAAGGGGCGGCCGAGGGCGACGCTGTGGTAGCTGGAGGTGACGTGGCCGAGCATCGGGACGGGCGGGGCCGTCAGGTCGGCGTCGGGCGCGAGGAGCTGGGTGCCTTCGGGGAGGCGGGTGGTGCGGTCGGCGGGGAGCAGGCCGACGAGGTGTTTGCGGTCGGCGCGCCGGGTGTCGGGGCGGGCGAAGGAGCGTCTGCCGACGAAGTCCTTCTGCTTGGAGACCACCCAGCCCATCCCGGCGTCCTGCGGGGTGACGGTGCCGTCGGTGTCCTGGCCGACGATGATGTACCCCTTCTCGGCGCGCAGGACGTGCATGGTCTCGGTGCCGTAGGGGGTGATGCCGTGCGGCTGTCCGGCGGCGTGGACCTGTTCCCAGACGGCCCGCCCGTACCAGGCGGACACGTTGATCTCGTAGGCGAGTTCACCGGAGAAGGAGATCCGGCAGATCCGGGCCGGTATCCCCGAGGCGAGGGTCGTCTCGCGGAACGCCATGAACGGGAACGCCTCGGTGGAGAGGTCGACGTCCGGCGCCAACTGACCGATCACATCACGGGACTTGGGGCCGACGACGGCGATGGTGGCCCACTGTTCGGTCACCGACGTGCAGTACACGTCGAGTTCGGGCCACTCGGTCTGCAGCCACTCCTCCAGCCAGTCGAGGACCCCGGCGGCGCCGCCGGTCGTGGTGGTCATGAAGTACCGCTCGTCGTCGAGGCGCAGGGTGACGCCGTCGTCGAAGATCATGCCGTCGGGCTTGCACATCACGCCGTAGCGGGCGTTGCCGGGCTTCAGTTTCTTGAACGCGTTGGTGTAGATCCGGTTCAGGAACTCGCCGGCGTCCGCGCCCCGGATCTCGATCTTGCCGAGGGTGGAGGCGTCCATGAAGGCGACGCCCTCGCGGGCGGCCCGGCATTCGCGGGCGACGGCGGCGTCCATGTCCTCGTCGCCGACGGGGTAGTAGCGGGGCCGCTTCCACTGGACGACGTCCTCGAAGACGGCGCCGTGCTCGACGTGCCAGTGGTGGACGGGCGTCATGCGTTCGGGGTCGAACAGGTCGCCGCGCTCGCGGCCGGCGAGGGCGGCGAACGCGATCGGCGTGTAGGGCGCCCGGTAGGCCGTCGTCCCGATCTCGCCCGGCGCCCCGCCGAGCAGGTCGGCGATGACGCCGATGGAGTTGACGCCGGAGGTCTTGCCCTGGTCGTTGGCCGTGCCCAGCGAGGTGTAGCGCTTGACGTGTTCGACGCCCTTCATGCCGGCGCCGGTCGAGCGCTGGACGTCGGTGACGGTGACGTCGCGCTGGAGGTCGACGAAGTGGGTGTCGTAGGTCTCGCCGGGCACCAGCCACAGCGCGCGGGTCACGCCGCGCGCCCCCGCCGGGACCTCCTCGGGGACGGGGACCGGGAATCCGGCCTCGGTCGCGGCGAGCGCCCCGGCCCGGGTGCCCTCGGCGACGCAGAGGTCCGTGTCGTAGGTGCCCCGGGCCGCCCCGACGACCTGCTGGCCCACGACCGTGCCGGCGGGCACGAACGCGGCGAGTTCGTCGTCCCAGACGACCTTGCCCTGCCGCTGGCTGTGCAGGTGGACGACGGGGCTCCAGCCGCCGGAGACGGCGAGCAGGTCGCAGGCGAACGTCTCGACCGCCGAGGGGCCGTCGAGGCGCTGGACGGTGACGCTGGTCAGCCGCCCCTCCCCCGAGGTCTCGACGACCGCGCTGCCGGTCAGCACCACCCCGCCCGCCGCCGCGGCCCGCGCCGACAGCTCCTCGCGGGCGTCGACGACGGCCACGACCTCGACGCCGGCGGCGCGCAGGGCGTCCACGGTGTCGTAAGCGCTGTCGTTGGTCGTGCCGACCACGGCCCGCGTGCCCGGTTTCACCGCGTACCGGCCGAGGTAGGTGCGCACGGCCCCGGCGAGCATCACGCCGGGCCGGTCGTTGCCGGCGAAGACCAGGGGGCGTTCGTGGGCGCCGGTCGCGAGGACGACCTGCCTTGCGCGGATGTGCCACAGGCGCTGGCGGGAGACGCCCTCGACGTCGGTCTGTCCGGTGCGGCGCTGGAGCGCGAGGACGTAGTGGTCGTCGTAGGCGCCGAAGGCGGTGGTGCGCTGGAGGACGACGGTGTCGGGGGCGGCGTCGAGGCGGGCGCGCAGGCCGGTGACCCACGCCGCGCGGTCGAGGAGGGAGCCGCCGGGCTCGGGCTGGTCGTCGATGAGAATGACGCGGGCGCCGGAGTCGGAGGCGGCGGCCGCGGCGGCGAGTCCGGCGGGTCCCGCGCCGACGACGAGGACGTCGGTGTGGGCGTACTTCTTGTCGTAGACGGACGGGTCGGTGCCCAGGTCGAGGCGGCCCTTGCCGGAGAGGGTGGCGGCGCTCAGGCCGTCGTACAGCTCGACCGTGGTCGCCGGGAGCATGCCCTCGGAGTGGGAACCGGCCAGCTGGACCAGGGCGTTGGGCTCCTCGACGCCGGCGGCGACGATGCCCCGGGGGCGGCCCCGGTAGAGGGACGGGGCAACCTCGATCACACCGTTGGCGAGCATCGCGGAGGCGAGGGTGTCGCCGGGGTGGCCGGTCAGCTCGCGGCCGTCGAGCGTGAAGCGCAGGGTCACGGCGCGGTCGATCCGGCCGCCGTGCGCGAGCCGGAAGGGCTGGTCGGTCATCGGGTTCCTTCCGGGCGGGGCTCGTCGAGGCGGTAGACGGCGAGGACCTGGTGGCTTGCGGTGTCGCGCAGGACGTTGAACCAGCGGCGGCAGCCGATGCTGTGGACCCAGCGTTCGGCGAAGGGCCCCTTGGGGTTGTCGCGGTAGAAGACGTACTCGGCCCACTCGGCGTCGCTGAGGCCATCGGCGTCGTCCGGGTAGGGGACGTGGGCCTGGCCGCCGTAGTGGTACTCGGTCTCGTCGCGGGGGCCGCACCAGGGGCAGTCGATCAGCAGCACGGCGTTCTCCTCAGTGGGCCACGGCCGCGGCGCCGTGTTCGTCGATCAGGGCGCCCGTGGTGAAGCGGTCCAGGGCGAAGGGGGCGTTGAGGGGGTGGGGTTCACCGGTGGCGATGGTGTGGGCGAAGGTCCAGCCGGCCGCCGGGGTGGCCTTGAAACCGCCGGTCCCCCAGCCGCAGTTGACGTACAGGTTCTCGACGGGGGTGGTGCCGATGATCGGGGAGGCGTCGGGGGTGACGTCGACGATGCCGCCCCAGGTGCGCAGGACGTGCGCGCGGGCGAACGCCGGGAACAGCTCGACGGCGGCGGCCATCTGACGTTCGATCACGTGGAAGGAGCCGCGCTGCCCGTACCCGTTGTAGGAGTCGACGCCCGCGCCCATCACCAGCTCGCCCTTGTGGGCCTGGGAGACGTACACGTGGACGTGGTTCGACATGACCACCGTCGGATGGATCCGCTCGTGCAGCTCGGAGACCAGGGCCTGGAGGGGGTGGGACTGGACGGGCAGGCGGACGCCGGCGAGGCCGGCCAGGACGCTGCTGTGCCCGGCGGCGGCGAGCCCGACGCGCCCGGCGAGGATGCGGCCCCGGCTGGTCTCGACGCCCACGACGCGGTCGCCGTCCCTGACGAAGCCGGTGACCTCGCAGCCCTGGATCAGGTCGACGCCGTGCGCGTCGGCGCTGCGGGCCAGCGCCCAGGCGACGTGGTCGTGCTTGGCGATCCCGGCGCGGGGCTGGTAGGTCGCGCCGAGGACCGGGTAGCGGGTGCGGTCGGAGACGTTGACGATGGGGCAGACCTCGGCGACCTGCTCCGGCTCCAGCCATTCGGCGTCCACGCCGTTGAGGCGGTTGGCGTTGACGCGCCGCACGCCCTCGCGGACGTCCTGGAGGGTGTGGGCGAGGTTGAGGACGCCGCGCTGGCTGAACAGGAAGTCGTAGTCCAGCTCCTCGGGCAGCCGCTCCCACAGTTTCAGGGCGTGCTCGTAGATCGCCGCGCTCTCGTCCCACAGGTAGTTGGAGCGGATGATCGTGGTGTTGCGGGCCATGTTGCCGCCCGCGAGCCAGCCCTTCTCCAGCACGGCGACATTGGTGATGCCGTGGTTCTTGACCAGGTAGTGGGCGGTGGCGAGGCCGTGTCCGCCACCGCCGACGACGATCACGTCGTAGGAGCGTTTCGGCTCCGGGTTGCGCCACAGGAAGTCGGGGTGCTCGGGGAGCGGGGCGTCGGTCATGCCAGGTCTCCGTACAGGGGGAAGGCGTTCGCCAACTTCGTGACGCGGTCGCGCAGTTCACCCTCGGGGGTGTCGCCCTTGAGGGTTTCGGCGACGATGTCGGCGACCTCGCGGAACTCGGGCCGGCCAAATCCCCGGGTGGCGAGGGCGGGGGTGCCGATGCGCAGGCCGGAGGAGACCATCGGGGGGCGCGGGTCGAAGGGGACGGCGTTGCGGTTGACGGTGATGCCGACGCGGTGCAGGCGGTCCTCGGCCTGCTTGCCGTCGAGGTCGGAGCCGCGCAGGTCGACGAGGACGAGGTGGACCTCGGTGCCGCCGGTCAGGACGCTGATGCCGGCCTCGGCGACGTCGTCGGCGAGCAGGCGTCCGGCGAGGGTGCGGGCGCCTTCCAGGGTGCGGCGCTGGCGGTCCTTGAAGTCCTCGCTCGCGGCGACCTTGAAGGCGACGGCCTTCGCGGCGATGACGTGCTCCAGCGGGCCGCCCTGCTGGCCGGGGAAGACCGCCGAGTCGATCTTCTTCGCGAGGCCGCCGCGGCTGAGGATCACCCCGCCGCGCGGACCGCCGAGCGTCTTGTGGGTGGTGGTCGTGACGACGTCCGCGTACGGCACCGGGCTCGGGTGCAGGCCCGCGGCGACGAGGCCGGCGAAGTGCGCCATGTCGACCATCAGGTAGGCGTCGACGGCGTCGGCTATGCGGCGGAACTCCGCGAAGTCGAGCTGCCGGGGGTAGGCGGACCAGCCGGCGACGATCAGCTTCGGCCGGTGCGCGAGGGCGAGGCGTTCGACCTCGTCCATGTCGACGCGCAGGTCGGACTCGCGCACGTGGTAGGGGACGACGTCGTACAGCTTGCCCGAGTAGTTCAGGCGCATGCCGTGGGTGAGGTGGCCGCCGTGCGCGAGGTCGAGGCCGAGGATCGTGTCGCCGGGCTTCAGCAGGGCGAACATCGCCGCCGCGTTGGCCTGGGCGCCCGAGTGGGGCTGCACGTTGGCGTGTTCGGCGCCGAACAGGTCCTTGACCCGCTCGATCGCCAACCGCTCGACGACGTCGACGTGTTCGCAGCCGCCGTAGTAGCGCCGGCCGGGGTAGCCCTCCGCGTACTTGTTGGTCAGCACCGAGCCCTGGGCCTCGAGGACGGCGGCCGGGGCGAAGTTCTCGGAGGCGATCATCTCCAGCGTCGACTGCTGGCGGTGGAGTTCGGTGGCCACCGCGGCGGCCACGGCGGGGTCGAGTTCGGCGAGCGGGAGTGACAAGTTCACCTGTGCACCATCCTGGGAACCGACTGGTACGCGACTGATATATCAAGCTGTGCGGTAAGGTATGGGAGCTCGCCGGAGAGGTCAAGGGGGCATCCATGCAGCAGACGGCGGCCGAGGAGCTGTCCCTCGCCGAACAGGCGTACCGCGCGGTCCGGGACCAGCTCGTCCTCCTGGAGATCCGGCCCGGCGCGCCCATCAACGAGGAGCAGCTGGCCCAGTCCCTCGGGGTGGGGCGCACCCCGCTGCGCGAGGCGCTGAAGCGGCTCCAGTACGAGCGGCTGATCACCACCTATCCGCGGCGCGGGACCTTCGCCACCGACGTCAACATCACCGATCTCGCCCATGTCTCCGAGGTCCGCCTCGAACTGGAGCCGCTGGCCGCCGCGCAGGCCGCCCGGCGGGCCACCGCCGCCGACCGCGCCGCCCTCACGGACCTGCGCGGCGAACTGGCCGGCGTCGACGTGCGGCGACAGGGCGCGACCGAACTGCTGCACCTCGACCTCCAGGTCCACCGCGCCGTGTACGCCGCCACGCACAACCCCTACCTCGACGACACCCTCGTCCAGTACGACAACCTCGCTACCCGCATCTGGTGCCTGTTCATCGACCGCCTCCCGGACATGGCGGGGCATGTCGGCGAGCACGGTCCGCTGATCGAGGCGATCGTCGCGGGCGAGGCGGAGCACGCGGCGGAGCTGGCGCGCCGGCATGTGGAGGGGTTCGAGAAGGCGGTACGGGCGGTCATCTGAGGGGCGGGGGTTGCGATGAGGGGCGGAGGTTCCAAGTCCCGCCTCCGCGCCGGGAACCATCGCGCCGCGCGGCCCGTTCGGGCTGTTGGCGGCGGGCCTATGTGTTCACGTTCGGGTGGGCGAACTGGGTGTGAGGGGCGCGGCCGGTGCCGTCCCCGTCCGGTGTCCGTCGCTCTCGCCCGCGCCGGGCACCTTCCGGGGTGCCCTCGTCGCCGTTCGCCCGGCCTGCCCTCCGGGCGAACGTGTCGGTGGCGGGCCTCAGTTCGCCGGGCGGCGGCTCGCCGGGGGCTTCGTGATCGCCGTCAGGGTCACCGAGGCGAGGGTGAGGGCGCCGACCGTGAGGAAGGCCGTCGTGTAGCCGCTCGCCGCGAGGTGGGCGGTGGTCAGGGGGCCGACGACGCCCGCGAGGCTCCAGGAGACGAGCATCGGGCCGTAGACGGCGCCGATGTGGGTGACGCCGAAGAAATCGCCGGCGGTCGCGGGCATGGTGCCGAAGCCGCCACCGTTGGCGAGGCTGACGGCGCAGACGAGGACGGCGAACAGAGCGGGGTCGTGGGCCCAGGGCAGGGCGAGCAGGGCGAGGCCCTGGACAAGGAGGAGGACCGCGAACGTCCGCATGCGGCCCGCCCGTTCGGAGACCGCGCCGGCGAGCGGGCGGCCGACCCCGTTGAAAACCCCGGCGGCCGCGGTGAGCGCGGCGGCGGAGCGGGCGTCGTACCCGGCGATGGCGTGCGCGGCGGGCGCGAGGACGCTGACGAGGCTGATCCCGGCGAGCGCGCTGGCGAACAGGATCGTCGCGAGGAGGTACCACTCACGGCTGCGCAGCGCCTCACGCCCGGTGAGGGCGTGCCCGTCCAAGCGTCCGGCGGCGGACGCCGGCGTCGGCGGGTCCACGAACAGCCACGCGGCCGGCAGGGTCATCGCCGCGCAGAGCAGCCCCATCGGCAAAAACGCCTGCGTGGGCACGGTCTCGTACCGGTCCACGAGCGCCGCCAGCACCGGCGCGCTCAGCACCGGCCCGAGCCCGAACCCGCCGACGCTGATCCCCGTGATCAGCCCCCGCTTGTCGGGGAACCACCGCTGGAGCAGGGCCGTCGGCACGATGTACCCGATGCCGAGCCCGAACCCCGAGACGACCCCGTAGCAGACGACCAGGATCCACAGGTCCCCCGCGTCCGTCGCGGCGCAGCACCCCACGATCCCGGCGCAGTACAGCCCCGCCCCGATCATCGCCGTGGCCCGTGGCCCGTACCGCCCCTGGAGCCTTCCCCCGCACCACGTCCCGACGAACACCATCCCGACGGCGACGCTGAAGGGCACCGTCGCCCGTGTCGCGTCGAACGCGAACGCCGAGCCCGGCTCCCGCAGCGCCCGCGCGAACACGCTCCACGCGTACACGGATCCCAGCGCCAGTTGGAACACGACCGCCGCGACGGCGATCCACATCCGGCGCCGCAGTCCCGCGCGCCGGTGCGTCATCAGCACCGGCATCGACACGGAGACCACTACACGGCGGGCGGCGTCCGGCCGCACGTACGTATCCGGCGCATGACTCTCCCTGCGCTTGTCGACGACAGTTTCCACAACCAACCACCCAGATTCCGGGCCGCCCCACGGCCAAGCCCCACAGGACCTGAACCGGCGGACGAACGTTTCGGCTCAGTTCTCGGGCGGCAGTCGATCACCACGGACACGCCGACTACACGCGGTACACGCCGCGTTCACCCGTGGGGGTAGCCATGGCGACGCCATCCGGCAGGCGCCCATGCGGGGCGGGCAGATAAACGGCAGCCAACCGCAGGAAGCCCTCGACGCGGGAGCCCCGTCGGGGCAGGGTGACCACAGGGGTCCCCTGCCCCGACGGGGCTCGGTCGGTGCTGTGTGCTGTGTGCTGTGCTGTGCGGCTCAGCCGAAGTTCACGTCACTGCACCACATGTACGCCTGGTCGAGGTGGGATGCCTGCCAGATCACGAACACGATGTGGTGTCCGGTGTAGCCGGAGGTCTGGACGGGGAACGTGATGTTCTGCGCCGGGGCGAAGCGGCCGGTCTGCGTGATGAAGTCGAGGTTGCCCCAGCCCAGGGTCTGGGTCTTGGGGTTGAAGCCCTGCTTGCTCACGTAGACCTTGAAGTAGTCGGCGCCGTGGGACGCCTGGTCGTACAGCTGGACCGAGAAGTTGTTGCCGATGGTGGTGGTCTTCCACGCCCCGGGCTTGTCCAGGCTGGCGTTCCTGGAGAGGTTGTTGCTGCAGAGCGTCCCGTCGGGGGTCCGCGCCTGGAACTGGCCTCCGAGGCCGTCGCGCAGCGCGCTCATCCAGTTCCACATGGTGTCGGCGTTGGCCTGGAACGCCTGCCAGCACATGGGGTCCTGGGTCTGCATCGCCGGGTTCGTGTGGCTGCTGCCCCACGTCTTCCAACACTGGTAGGCGCGGGTGGCGGGACTGACGATGGTGCCGTGGGCCTGGGCGGGGGTCGACCAGGCCAGGGCGCCGACGACCACGGCGAACAGCATGACGAGCGCCTGGAGAGGCCGGCGGAGAGACGCCTGCGAACGCCCGCTCAACGGACTCTTTGTACGCATGTGGGGGGACTCCTTCCAGTTGCGGGACTGTTGTGGGAGCGCTCCCAAAGGTAGGACTCCTGAGAGAGATGTCAATGAAGCGGACGGAGTTGGTTACAGAGGTCTCAGGCCGGGACCGGGCCGAGGGCGCGGTGGATCGGCCCGGTGCCCTCGGACAGGGGCCGGCCGGTGGCGCGGTGGGCGTGGGCGATGATCTCGGCGGCGATCGACACGGCCGTCTCCTCGGGCGTGCGGGCGCCGAGGTCGAGCCCGATCGGTGACCGCAGCCGGGCCAACCGCCCCTCGGTGACGCCGGCTTCACGCAACCGCTCCAGCCGTTCGCCGTGCGTGCGCCGGGAGCCCATCGCGCCGACGTACCCGACGGGCATCTCCAGCGCGAGGCGCAGCAGCGGGACGTCGAACTTGGCGTCGTGGGTGAGGACGCAGACGGCCGTCCGGGAGTCGACGTCCGTCCGGGCCAGGTAGCGGTGCGGCCAGTCGGTGATCACCTCGTCCGCCTCGGGAAAGCGGGCGCGGGTGGCGAAGACGGGGCGGGCGTCGCACACGGTGACCCGGTAGCCGAGGAAGTGCCCGGCGCGGCTGAGAGCGGCGGCGAAGTCGACGGCGCCGAAGATCAGCATGCGGGGCCGGGCGGCGGCCACGTGGACGAGGACGGAGAGCCGTTCGGGACAGGTGTCCGCGTCCCCGCCGACCTCGATCCGCGCGGTGCGCCCGACACGCAGTTGCCCGGCCGCCTTGTCGGCGACCGCCCGGCCGGCCGGTCCGTCGTCGAGCGCGCGGTCGGCGAAGGCGGTGTCGCCGTACACGCCGAGGAGGGCGCCGGCGATCGAGCCGTCCACGACCTGGGCGACGGCGGCGGGCCGACCCTCGGCCGCCTCGGTGAGCACCGCGCCGAGGTGCGGCCGCGTCGCGGGGTCGACGCGCTGGACGAGGACGTCGAGTTCGCCGCCGCAGGTCAGGCCGACGGCGAAGGCGTCGTCGTCGGAGTACCCGAACCAGGCGCGCCGCGGCCCGCCGCCGTCCTCCAGGACCTCCCGGCACAGCTCGTACACCGCGCCCTCGACGCAGCCGCCGGAGATGCTGCCGGCCGCGTTGCCGTCGAGGTCCACCGCGACGGACGTACCGGCCGGCAGGGGCGCGCTGCCGCGCACGTCGACGACGGTGGCCAGCGCGAAGGGACGCCCCTCGCGGCACCAGAGGCGCAGTGTGTCCGCGATGTTCAGCATGGGTGTGTTCTCCGTGGGGGTGCGAAAGGGGAGGGCCAGCGGCCGGGCGGGGAGACCGGCGGCGGGCGGGCCCGGGTTCGGGCTTTTCGGGGCGCCTGGTTCAGAGCAACGCCTCGGCGGTGAGCGGGAGTTCGCGGATGCGCCGGCCGGTGGCGTGGTGGACGGCGTTGGCGATCGCGGGGGCGACGCCGACCTGGACGATCTCGCCGATGCCCTTGACGCCGAGCGGGTCGGCGTCGGGGTCCTCGCCCTCCAGGTAGATCGCCCTGAGGTCCGGGATGTCCGCGTTCACCGGGACGAGGTAGTCGGCGAGGCTCGCATTGACGATCCGGCCGTCGCGGTGGTCGGTGACGGTGTGTTCGAGCAGGGCCTGCCCGATGCCGCCGACCATGCCGCCCAGCGCCTGGCTGTCGGCCAGCTTGGGGCTGATGACGCGGCCGACGTCGTACACGCCGAGCATCCGCCGCACCCGGACCAGACCGAGCCGTGCGTCCACCCCGACCTCCGTGAAGACCGCGCCGTACGAGAAGTACGAGTGCCGCGCGGGCTGCGGCGCCCCGGCGTAGGCGCCGTCGGCCGCGAGGTGGGTGAGCTTGTTGCGGGCCAGCAGCCGCTGGTAGCTCTCGCCGCGCGCCGGGTTCCCCCGCGGGTGCAGGCGTCCGTTGCGGACGATCACCTCGGCGGCCGGCACGCCGTACAGGGGCGACTCCTCGTCCTCGACCGCCAGCTTGACCGCCTGTTCGCGCACCTTGTCGCAGGCGTCCAGGACGGCGGAGCCGACGACGGTCATGGTCATCGAGGCGCCGTGCGGCGGGGTCGGCGGGTAGCGGGAGTCGCCGAGGCGGAAGGTGACGTTGCGCATGCTCAGGCCGAGGGCGTCGGCGGCGACCTGGGTCTGGGAGGTGTAGGTGCCGGGGCCCATGTCGCTGGTGGCGGCCTCGGCGACCGCCGTGCCGTCCGCGTCGAGGCGGACCCGGGCCTGCGCGGGGAAGCGCCCCGGGTCGTAGACGCCGGCGGCCATGCCGATGCCGATCAGCCAGTCGCCGTCCCGGGTCGAGCGGGGCCGGGGGTCGCGGCGGTCCCAGCCGAACTCGCGGGCGCCGACGGTGTAGCACTCGCGCAGGCGGCGGGTGGACCAGGGCAGCCCGTTCGACTCGTCCTCGGGGGGCTCGTTGCGCAGGCGCAGCTCGATGGGGTCCACACCGAGTTCGACGGCGAGTTCGTCCATCGCGGACTCGATGGCGAAGGACGCGTTGGTGAAGCCAGGACCGCGCATCCAGAGCGGGGTGTTCACGTCGAGCGGCACCTTGTGGTACGCCTGGCTGACGTTCGGGGTGCTGTAGAACATCTGCCCGGCGCCCATGATCGACTCGTCGAACTTCTCGTACGACGACGTCTCCGCGCTCATCTCGTGGACGGCGGCCCGCAGCCGCCCTCGCCGGTCGCTGCCGAGCCGCAGCCGGTACTCGTAGGCGGGCCGGAACCCGGTGCCGAAGTACAACTGCCTGCGGGTCATGACGAGTTTGACGGGGCGTTTCAGTTCGCGTGCGGCCAGCGCGGCGACGCTCGTGTGCGGCCAGCAGCGCAGCCCGCTGCCGAAGCCGCCGCCGACGAACGGGGAGATGACGCGCACCGACTCCAGCGGCAGGCCGAAGACCGCCGCCAGCTCGGTCTGGGTGCCCACGACCCACTGGGTCTTGTCCCACACGGTCAGCTTCCCGCCGTCCCAGCGGGCGATGGTGGCGTGCGGTTCCATCGGGTTGTGGTGGTTGCGGACCATGCGGTAGGTCAGGTCGAGGCGTACGGGCGCCTCGCGCAGCCCCGCCTCCGCGTCGCCGCGCGCGTACCTCGTCGGCTCGTCCCGCTCGGCGTCGGCCAGGTCGGTCGAGGGCGTCGAGGCGGCGTAGCGGACCTTCACCAGGCTCGCGCCGTGCTGGGCCGCTTCCAAGGAGGTGGCGACGACCACGGCGACGGGCTGGCCGTGGAAGAGGACGCGGTCGTCCTGGAAGACGCGCAGCCGCCGGCCCTCGGGGTTGTTGGAGCCCGCGTTGTCGCGGTAGGGGAGCTTCGGCGCGTTGCCGTGGTGGATGACCCTCAGCACACCGGCGTGCTGCTCGGCGGCGCGGGTGTCGACGGAGGTGATCCGGCCGCGTCCGACGCTCGCGTCGACGATCACGGCGTGCAGGGCGCCCTCGATGTCGTGCTCGGCGGCGTACAGGGCCTTGCCGGTGACCTTGAGGCGGCCGTCCACGCGGGAGAGCGGGGCGCCGACGGCTGACTGGGGCTGGGGACTCACTGGGTACCTCCCACGACACGGAGCTGGCGCTCGACCGTCCGTGTGAGCAGTTCGGTCTTGAACGCGTTGTGCCGCAGGGGGCGTGCCCCGTCGGCGGCCTTCGCGGCGGCTTCGGCCCACAGCGCGGCGGAGGGGCGCTGGCCGATCAAGTGGCGTTCCACGGCGGGGAGTTTCCAGGGGACGGTGCCCACGCCTCCGGCGGCGACCTTCGCCTCGCGGATGACGCCGGCGCGGATGTGCAGGGCGACGGCGGCGGAGGTGAGGGCGAACTCGTAGGACTGCCGGTCGCGGACTTTCAGGTAGCCGGATTTGAGGGGGCGTGGGAGGGCGGGAATCTCGACGGCGGTGATCAACTCGCCTTTCCTCAGGGCCTGTTCGCGGTTCGGGGTGGTGCCGGGGCGCAGCAGGAAGTCGGCGAAGCGGAGCGTGCGTGCGCCGTCCGGGCCCAGGAGGTGGACGGTCGCCTCCAGTGCCGCGAACGCTACGGCGACGTCGGAGGGGTGGGTCGCCACGCAGGCGTCGGAGGTGCCCAGGATCGCGTGAGTGCGGTTGTGGCCCTCCAGGGCGGCACAGCCCGAGCCGGGGTCGCGTTTGTTGCAGGCGGCCGTCACGTCGCGGAAGTAGGTGCAGCGGGTGCGCTGCATGATGTTGCCGCCGATGGTCGCCATGTTGCGCAGTTGCGCCGACGCGCTCAGCTCCAGCGCCTCGGAGACGACCGGGTAGAGGGTGCGGACCTTCGGGTGGGCGGCGGCCTCGGACATCCTCACCAGGGCGCCGATGCGCAGTCCGCCGCGTTCGGTGGCCGTGACCTCGCGCAGAGGGAGGTGGCTGATGTCGACCAGCGCCTCGGGCTGTTCGACGGTCTCGCGCATCAGGTCGACGAGGGTGGTGCCGCCGGCGATGTAACGGCCGCCGCGCCGGCCGGCGTCCAGGGCTTCCCGCGTGCTGGCGACACGGGTGTAGGTGAACGGGTGCATCAGGCTTTGCCCCCGGTTTTCTCGACCGCGCGCACGATCTTGACGTAGCAGCCGCAGCGGCAGATGTTGCCGCTCATCCACTCCCGGATCTCCTCCGGTGAGCCGGTGTGGCCCTCCTGGATGCACGCGACGCCGGACATGATCTGGCCCGGTGTGCAGTAGCCGCACTGGAAGGCGTCCTCGTCGATGAACGCCTGCTGGAGCGGGTGGAGTCGGTCACCGTCGGCCAGGCCCTCGATGGTCGTGACCTCGGCGCCCTCCAGTCGCACCGCGAGCGTCAGGCAGGCGTTGTGCCGCTGCCCGTCGACGAGCACCGTGCACGCTCCGCACGCGCCCGCGTCGCAGCCCTTCTTCGAGCCGGTCAGGCCCAGGTGCTCGCGCAGCAGGTCCAGGAGCGAGGTCCGGTTGTCGACCGTGACCGTCCGCAGGGTGCCGTTCACCGTCAGGGAGACCCGGCTCGTGGGTGCCGCCGCGGCTTCCGCCTCCTCGCCGAGGAGGAAGGACCCGCCGACCACACCGCCCACGACCGCGACACCGCCGACCGCGGTGGTCGTCGCGATGAACGTCCGTCGCGTGGGGGCGGTGCCGGTCTCCTCCGGTTCGGCGGGGGGTGGTGGGGCGGACACGGATTCTGTCGTCATGGATACGCCTTCACTTGGCTTCGAGGAGGGGTGGGGGCTTGAGCGGGGTGGGGGCTTGAGCGTCGAGTTCAAGGTGCCGATCCCACACAACCGGCCCTCACACCCCGGAGGAAGGTCGCGTCTATGGGGGGTATAACCTCACCCCCCCTCGCCCCGGGCCCTGTTGAGCCGTTCAGTCGAGGCCGGCGAGCCGACTGGGGTGCGTGCCCTGCCCGGCGGGCGGCTCACAGCAGGTGGATGTACCGCGTGGCGTGGTGGGCGGCGGCCAGGCTCAGCGGCGGCGCCGCCCCGGCCCCACGACGGCGCCCGTGAGAAAGGCGTCGGGTGCCGGGGCTGCGGCGCGAGGAGGTCGCCGTGCTGGCGGGCGTGAGCACCGAGTGGTACACGCGGCTGGAGAAGGGCCACATCGGCGGGGTGTCCGAGGAGGTCGTCCAGGCGGTCGCGCAGGCCCTGCGACTGGACGAGGACGAGCGCACGTACCTGTTCGACCTGGCCAGGGCCGCGAGACCGGCCCGCCGCGCACCCGTCCGCCGCAAGGACGTGCCGGTGTCGGCGCAGATCCAGTGGATGCTCGACTCCATGACCCTGTCCACGGCGACCGTCCAGAACGGACGTCAGGACGTCGTCGCGAGCAACGCGCTCGCCCGCTCCGTGTTCGCGCCACTGTTCACGAGCGCCACCACCGACAAGCACGGCCGCCCCAACTTCGCCGCCCTCCTGCGCGCGGAGGCCGGCCGCGAGCCCCACGACCGGGCCCTGCGCGACCTCATCGGCGACCTCTCCACACTCAGCCCCACCCCACCCCACCCACCAGAACCAAGAGCCCGGCACTCCACAACAGGGCTGAGCACCGCCCCCGACAAGCGGCCGGCTCAAGTGACAGCCCGTCGTATCGATCCGGCCCAGGGCTCGGCCGCGACCACGCACCCATTCCCGGCCGCACACCCGTTCCGGTGTCTGGAACAGGCGCCGTGCCGTCGGCTCCCCCTCTCGCCTAGCTTGGGCGTATGGACACCACGCCTCGCGAAACCCCCCTCAACCCCCTGCACCGGCTCACGTTGGAGCAGCTGCGGCGGCGTACGAGCATGAAGTGGCGGACTTATCCGCGGGATGTGCTGCCGTTGTGGGTCGCGGAGATGGATGTTCCTCTCGCGGAGCCGGTGGCGCGGGCGCTCACGGACGCGGTGGCGCTCGGGGACACGGGGTATCCGGTGGGGACGGCGTACGCGGAGGCGTTGGCGGGGTTCGCGGGGAAGCGGTGGGGGTGGGAGGGGCTGGAGGTGGGGCGGACGGCGATCGTGCCGGACGTGATGATGGGGGTCGTGGAGATGCTGAAGCTGGTGTCGGGGCCGGGGGACGCGGTGGTCGTCAACTCGCCGGTCTACACGCCGTTCTACCAGTTCGTGGGGAACGCGGACCGGGTCGTTGTCGAGGCTCCGCTCACCGAGGAGGGGCGGATCGACCCCGGGGTGCTGGAGGAGACGTTCTCGCGGGTGCGGGCGGGCGGCGGACGGCCCGTGTACCTGCTGTGCAGCCCGCACAATCCGACCGGCACCCTGCACACCGCCGCCGAGCTGGCGTCCGTCGCCGAACTGGCCCGCGCGTACGGCGTGCGGGTGGTGGCCGACGAGATCCACGCGCCGATCGTGGCGGCGGGCGCGCGGTTCGTGCCGTACCTGAGTGTCCCCGGCGCGCGGGACGGGCTGTCGCTGATGTCGGCGTCGAAGGCGTGGAACCTGGCCGGACTCAAGGCGGCCGTCGCCGTCGCGGGCCCCGAGGCGGGCGCCGATCTCGCGCGCCTGCCGGAGGAGGTGAGCCACGGGCCCAGCCATCTCGGCGTGATCGCCCACACCGCGGCCCTGCGGGACGGGGGCGACTGGCTCGACGCGGTCCTGGCCGGACTGGACGACAACCGCCGCCTCCTGACCCGCCTCCTCGCCGAGCACCTGCCCGGCGTCCGCTACGCCCCGGCCCGGGCGACCTACCTCGCCTGGCTGGACTGCCGCGCGCTGGACCTGGGCGACGATCCAGCAGGGGTCTTCCTGGAGCGCGGGCGCGTCGCTCTCAGCTCCGGTCCCGCCTTCGGCACCGGGGGCGCCGGCCACGTACGCCTGAACCTGGCGACGTCGCCGGAGATCCTGACGGAGGCGGTGCGGCGGATGGCCTCGGCGGTGGGGTGAGGACGGCCCGCGGAAAAGAATGCCCTGATCAGGGTCCCCCCTGTTAAGGTGCGCCGGTGTCAGAGATCAAAAAGTTTCAGGTCACCTTCGACTGCGCGGAGCCCGAGCGGGTAGCCCGTTTCTGGTGCGAGGTGCTGGGGTACGTGGTTCCGCCGCTGCCGGAGGAGTTCGCATCGTGGGCGGAGTACGACAGTTCGCTGCCGCCGGAGCGGCAGGGCGCGGCGTTCGCGTGCATGGACCCCGAGGGCGTGGGCCCGCGCATGTACTTCCAGCGGGTCCCTGAGGGCAAGGTCGTCAAGAACAGGGTGCACCTCGACGTGCGGGTCGCCACCGGGCTCGTCGGCGAGGAGCGGCTGGCGGTCCTGCAGGCCGAGCGTGCCCGGCTGGAGGCGCTGGGCGCGGAGTGCGTGGAGGTGCTGCTCGCCGACGAGTTCAACGAGTCGTGCATCTCGATGCGGGACATCGAGGGCAACGAGTTCTGCATCGACTGACGGCCTAGGCGGACCGGGGTGGGAGGCGCCGCGCGTCTTCCACCCCCGTCTCGGGGACGCCCTCCGGGCCGGCCCCCGTGTCCCCGCTCCCCCGCCGCAGCGCCGCGATCACCAGCCCCGCCCCGATGAGCCCGGCCCCCGCGAGGTGGAACCCCCGGATGCGCTCGTCGAGGAAGAGGAACGCGAGGACCGCCCCGAAGACCGGCATGAGGTGCAGGAACTGCCCCGCCCGCGCCGCCCCGAGCAGTTCCGCCCCGCGGTTGTAGCAGAAGTAGCAGAGCAGGGACGGGATCAGCGCGACATAGCCGACGGCGGCGACGGAGCCCGCCGTCAGCGGCAGCGGGTGCCCGGCGGCGGCCTCGGCGGCGGCGAACGGCGCGAGCATCACCGCGCCGAGCGCGAAGGTCGACGTCAGCAGGCTCAGCGGGTGGACCGTCGGGCGCCTGCGCAGCAGTGTCGTGTAGAGGGCGTAGCTGACGACGGCGAGCAGGATCCAGCCGACGCCGCCGCCCAGGGCGAGCGTCCCGGCGTCGAAGGGATGCCCTTGGGTGACGACCACCCAGACCCCGGCCAGCGACAGGGCGAGGCCGAGGAGTTGGAGGCGCTGGGGGCGTTCGCGGAAGAGGAGGAAGACGAAGACGAGGATCAGCACCGGCATGATCGACTGCATGAGCAGGGCGCTGATCGCGGTGGTGGACCGCAGGCCCGCGTAGATCAGGGTGTTGTACGCGGCGACCCCGGTGGCCGCGAGCAGCAGGACGGTGCCCTTGCACTGGCGCAGGACGGGTAGGTCGCGGCGCAGCCGGGGCAGGCCGAAGGGGAGGATGACGGCGGTGGCGGCGAGCCAGCGGAAGAACGCGAGGTTGACGGGCGGCACGGTGCCGTGGGTGAGCCGGCCGACGACGAAGTTGCCCGACCAGCCCGCGGCGGCGAGGCACAGCAGGAGCGCCGGTGACCGGTAGAGCCGGGCGAACACCGTCTGGACCCTCCGCACCGCTGCCCCTCTCCCGTGTCTCCCGCGTGTGAGCGTCTATGCCGTGAGGACCCGTCCGAGCGCCGCCGCCGCGTCCCAGACGTCAACATAGCGAACGGACAGCGGTGACAGCCCGACGCGGATCAGGTCGGGTACCCGTACCTCGGCCATGAACCCCTCCCCCGCGAGCCCCTTGGCGATCCGCTCGGCGTCGGGGTGGCGGACGCTGACGTGCCCGCCCCTGCGCTGCGGCGCCCGTGGACTCACCACCTGGGCCCCCGCCCGCTCGGCGAGTTCCGCGAACAGCCCGGTGAGCGCGAGGGACTTGGCCCGCACGAGCCGCGTGTCCACGTTCCCGGCGAGCCGCACCCCCTCCTCCAGCGCGACCAGGCTGAGCAGCGGCGGGCACCCGGTGAGGAGCCTCCCGACGCCGTCCGCCGGCCGGTACCCGGCCTCGAAGGCGAACGGCTCCGCGTGCCCGAGCCACCCGGTGACCGGCTGCTCGACGCGGGGCAGCAGCCGCGCGGCGACATACAGGTAACCCGGCGCCCCGGGCCCGCCGTTGAGGTACTTGTACCCGCACCCCACGGCGAGATCGGTCCCGTCCGCGTCGAGCCCGACCGGCACCACCCCCGCGCTGTGCGCGAGGTCCCACAGCACGAGCGAACCCGCCGCGTGCGCCCGCCGGTTGATCTCCCGCATGGGAAGCAGCTCCCCGGTGCGATAGTCGACGTGGCTGAGCACGACGACGGCGGTGTCCTCGTCGAGGGCGCCGGCGAGCGCGTGGGCCTCGACCCGGCGCACCCGCACGTCGGGCCGGACGTGCCGGACGACGCCGTCCGCGATGTAGAGGTCGCTCGGGAAGTTCCCGGCGTCGGTGAGGACGGTCCGCCGCCCGGGGTTCAACTCCAGGGCGGCGCACAGGAGTTTGAAGAGGTTGACGGAGGTCGACTCGCCGACGACGGTCTGTCCCGGCGCCGCGCCGACGAGCCGTCCGACACGGTCGCCGACCGTGCGCGGCAGGTCGAGCCAGCCGTGTTTCCACCAGGCGGAGTTCATGTCCGCGCGCCACTGCTCGCGCACCACCTTCGACAGCCGGTGCCAGGTCGCGCGCGGCGGCGGCCCGAGGGAATTGCCGTTGAGGAAGACGGGCCGCTGAGGGAGGTCGAACTCCTCGCGCAGGGCGCCGAGTTCGTCGGCGGCGTCGAGCGCGAGGCAGTCCGCCCGGTCACCGACCCTCATGCGGTGGCCGTGAGCTGGCGCATCAGGTCGTACATGTCCTCGTTGTGCCACCACTCGGCGAGGAGGTCGCCGTCGAAGCGCATGATGTCGATGCCGGTGAGGGTGACCCGGCGGCCGGTGGCGGGGATGCCGGACAGGACGCCGAGGTGGGTGCCGGAGGAGTTGTAGCGGGCGACGATCTTGTCACCGGCGGTGATGACGTCCTCGATGACGAACTTGTAGTCGGGGAACGCCTGGTGCCAGTCGAGGGCCATGCTGATGTGGCCGTGCTTGGTGTTGGGGAAGGCGTCGATGGGCCGGTGGTCGAAGAAGTGCTCGGCGAGGACCCTGCCGCCCGCCGGGTCGCCGGCGTTCCACAGTTCGCCGATCCACACGTCCTCGTAGACGTGCCGCATCAGCTCGTACCGGGTGTCCGTGGTCATGGCTCACCTCTCCACGGTGTCGACGGGCGGCATAAGGGCGCCGATGCCGCGCACGAGTTCCTGGGCGACGATCCGCTCCGGCGAGAAGCCGGCCTGGAGCACCGGGAGCGCCTTGTTCGGCTCGGCCGTCCCGCACATGAACAGGTCGACGGCGGCGAAACGGTACTCGGGCCAGCTGTGCACGCTGATGTGGGACTCGGCGAGCACGGCGACGCCGGAGACCCCGCCGCCGCGCCCGAAGTGGTGGACGTGGACGTACAGCAGGAGGGCACCGGCGGCGCGGGCGCACTCGCGCAGCACGGTCTCGGCGTGCGCGGGGTCGTCGAGGCGGCTGGCGCCGACGAGGTCGGCGAGGAGGTGGGTGCCGGCGCCCTGGTCGTCGGACAGGACGGGCACCGGGTGGTGGGGTTCGGGCAGGTTCACCGGTCCTCCTCGACGGGGTTGGGCTCGACGGGGTTGAGGGAGAACCCGCAGACGTCGCGGGTCGCCAGGGCGGCGTCGCCCGCGACCTCGACGGGGGTGACGTCGTGCAGGCAGCGCGGGTCCTCGAACACCACGGTGTCACCGGGCCGTTCGAGGGCCAGCTCGCGGTGGATACGGCCGTCGAGGCCGGCGAAGCGGCTGACGCCGCCGCTGACGTCGGCGCGGCCGACGAGGGTGATGGAGGTGAAGGCGTGCCCGTCGTGGTGCATGCCTTCCGGCGCCGGGTGGCCGGGCAGGCCGGGGCGGGCGACGATCCGCATGAGGTGGACGCCGACCTCCCAGGTGCGGCCCCGGCCCCCGGGGAGGACGGCCAGGACGTCCCACATCAGCTGGGCGAGGTAAGGGTTGGCGCGGGTGCGGGCGGCCAGCGGCTCGAACTTGCGGTGCATACCGCCCGCGTAGGGGTTGAGTTCGGTGCTCTGGAAGAAGGCCCGGTCCTCCAGGGGTTCGATCGCGCGGCTCTCGGTGTCGGCGGCGAAGAGGCCGAAGCGGCGCTTGCGGAAGACGTGGTCGCCCTTCAGCCAGCGGTCGTCGGCCAGGTCCTCGAAGTCCTCGGCGAGTTCGCGCCGTCCGGCGTCCAGCCGTCCGTCGAGGGGGGTGCGGGCGGGCAGCAGGAGCACCGGGTCGTCGGTGAAGCGACTCCCCGGCAGCGCGCCGAAGAGTTCGGTGTGGGTCGTCATCGCTCGTGTCCCTCGGTGGTTCAGGGCGTGTGGTCGAGGTAGGTGTCGAAGTCCCAGGCGGTGGTGGTGGCCAGGAACCGGTCCCATTCGTCGCCCTTGAGGGCGGTGTACGTCGAGTAGAGGCGGCCCGGGAGGGCGGCGCGGACGACGTCGTCGGCGTCGAGGGCCGCGAGGGCGGTGCCGAGGTCGCCGGGCAGCCGGGGGCCGGGGGTGTCGTAGGCGCTGGCGGCCAGCGGCGGGCCCGCGTCGAGGCGGCGGGTGAGGCCGTCGTCGACGGCGGCGAGGAGCCCGGCTGCCATCAGGTAGGGGTTGGTCAGGGAGTCGGCGACGCGGAACTCGATCCGGTCGGGGGCGGAGACGCGGACGGCGCAGGTGCGGTTCTGGTGGCCCCAGTGGGCGGTGACGGGCGCCCACAGTCCCGAGTCGCGCAGGCGGCGGTAGGAGTTGACGGTCGGGCAGGCGAGCGCGGTGAGGGCGGGGAGGTGGGCGACGATACCGCCGATGGTGTGCCGCCGCGACGCGCCGTCCGCCGTGCGGAAGGTGTTGGTGCCGCCGGTGAGGTGGGTGCGGACGCCCGGGGCGCAGGTGCTGGTGCCCAGGTCGCGTTCCTCGTCGTGGCCGCCGTCCCAGAGGGAGAGGTTGTGGTGGCAGCCGCAGCCGGGGTAGCCCTGGAACGGCTTGGGCAGGAAGCAGGCGACGAGGCCGAGTTCGCGGGCGACCTGGCGGCAGATCTGCCGGTAGGTGATGAGCCGGTCGGCGGTGCGCAGGGGGTCGTCGTGGGCGAAGTTGAGTTCGAGCTGGCCGGGGGCGTCCTCGTGGTCGCCCTGGATCATGTCGAGGCCCAGCGCGCGACCGTAGGCGACGCTGCGCAGGGTCACCTCACGTAGTTCCTCGAACTGGTCGATGTGGTAGCAGTGCGGCTTGGTGACGCCGACCAGCTCGCCCTTCTCGCGGCGCAGCCACAGCATCTCGGGTTCGGTGCCGATCCGCAGGTGGGTGCCATGGCGTTCGGTGAACGCCGCCTGGAGCCGGGCGAGGTTGGTGCGGCAGTCGGCGTCGAGCGTGGCGCCGGGGTCGGTCTCCTCGTCGCGGTTGCGGAAGAGGCGGGCGAAGACGCGGGCGATCCGGCCGTCCCAGGGGAGCTGGGCGAACGTGTCGGGGTCGGGGAGGGCGAGGAGTTCGGAGGCTTCGGGGCCGTGGCCGAGGTAGTGGCCGGCGCGGTCGGTCGCGACGTTCGCGGTCGAGCCGTAGACAAGCTGGACGCCGCGTCCGGCGACGTCCTCCCAGTGCGCCGCGGGAATTCCCTTGCCGACGACGCGGCCGGTGACGGTGACGTACTGGACGTAGATGTATTCGATGCCGAGCAGGTCGATGAGTTTGCGTGCATGGCCGATCCCGTCCGCCCTTCCGGGGGCGTTCAGGAAGTCGTCGATATCCACCTGGACTGCCTTCCGGGGATTTATCGGATCCTCGCCGGGCAACGGAAAGCGGCCGGCGAGCAGGGGGGAAACAGCCTTCCCGCGTCAAGGATCCAAGGCTGATACGCGACACCGCGGCGCGGTGCCCACCCGGGGCTCGGAGGCCGGAGCACATCGGGTGCGTCCCGATGTTTTGGTATCACCCGTCACGCGGTCGCCGTCAACAGCGGAGGTCGATTTGGCCGGAACGGCATGGTAGGAGGTGTGACCTCCTGAGCAGGTTCGACCAGGTTGTTCGCTGCCCGGAGGGGGCGGATCGGAAGTCGTTCATGGCTGATTCACGTCCGTCACAGGAAAGTCACAGAAAAGTCGGATGCGGATTCCGACGGTCCTCTTCCGGCCGTACAGGCTGTTGTGCGCCATTCTGACCGGCGGCCGTTCGCCTCGAAATGGAAGCACCGGGCAAGGGGATTCCCCTGCGGCAACGCAGTCAGCCGGCCTGTGGCGCCCGCGAGAATCACGGCTGGTGGCCCGCTGGCCGAATACCGACGCGTATCCGGAAATCGCCCGTACCGCGGCCTTCGCGTTCCGGACAGCTGGGTTAGGGTCGTTTCTCGACAACCTGATCACCGATGTGATCCAGGAGGTTCCGTGTTCCTCGACTGGAACTCTCAGCCCGAGACACACCGCATGCGCGCCGGGGCGAGCCGCCACGTGGCGAGCGGGCAGCACTCCTCCGTCGTCCGGGTCGTCACCGATCCCGGCGCCGAGTTCGACGGCCGTCCGCACCGCCATCCGCACGAGCAGTGGGTCGTGGTGACCGCCGGCGAACTCACCCTGAGCTGCGGCGAGAAGAAGCACACGCTGGGCGCCGGGGACGTGCTGTTCGTGCCGGGCGGCCAGTGGCACGCGGCGCTCGGCGTCGGCGAACAGGGCGCCGTCTACCTGGAGTTCTCCGCGCCGCCCCGGCTCGACCTGCTGCCGGGCTCGGTCCTGCCCAGCGCGCTCGAATTCTGATCTCCGGCCGCTTCCGACAACTGTCCAAGCCGTCACGTTCTGCCGTCACCCGATCAAGGAGGTGTGAGATTCCCATGTCCACGTCCATCCAGATCTACCGCGCCCGCAGCGAACCGGCCGACGCCTGGGTCGCCTGGGACGGAGACGAGTCCAAGGACTACGCGTACGGAGGCTGCCGGCTGGTCGGCTGGCGGGACCGGATGGAGGACGTGGTCGGCGTGCTCTGCTCCCTCATGCACACCGAGAGCGCGTACAAGAACGTCCTGATCAACGAGGCGCTGCGGGCCGGCGCCGTCGACGACCTCGCCACGGCGCTGCCGCCCGGCTTCCGGGACAGCACGGTCGGCGGCGGACGCTGTGTGATCCGCCCCGCCGACGCCCGGTACGCCGAGATCCTCTCCCACCCGGAGCACCCCGAGTTCCGCTCCACCGTCCACCAGGTGTTCGCGGCGCTCGGCGATCTGCTCAACGAACGCGAGGGCCGCATCAAGCTCACGCCGGACTTCGGGAAGTACGCGGGCGTCGCCGACCTGCTCCACGAGCACACCCCGCACGTGCTGGGCGTGCACTGCGACGCGGGCGGCTGCGGCGGCAAGTCCAGCTACTCGGCGACCGGGGTCACCGCCGCCCACCACGTCCTCGCGGACGAGGGCGTCATCGACGCCCCGCGCACCACCCTGATCGGCTCGGCGGGCGCCATGGGCGAGGACGTCCTCACGTATCTCCAGGACCAGGGCGGGGAGTTGGCGGTCTGCGACCTCAAGTACGACGCCGGGCACGAGGCGGCGCCCGACGACGTCCGGCTGCTGCCCTCCGTCTCCGGCCGGTTCACGGACGAGGCGCTGGCGAGCGGCGGCACGGTCATCGCGACCACCTGGGGCAACGAGCTGGAGCACTCCAACCTGACGGCGCTGGCCCCGGGGACGGTCCTGCTGCTGGCGCACAACCTCGCCATCCCGAGCGGCGCCGGCGGCAAGGAGCTGATGGCGGAGGTCGCCCGGGCCGACGTCCTCGCGCTGCCCGGCCAGTTGCTGACCCTCGGCGGGGCGCTCACCTCCCGCCTCGAATGGTTCTCCCGGCAGTCCGGCACGACCGTCTTCGACAAACCGCTCGCCCACCGGGTCGTCTCCCGCGTCGTCGGCGACTGGACCCGCCGCATGGCCCGCCCGGCGGACGGCCACGGCAACGCGTACGAGGCGCTGCTCGACGTCTGCGAAGCCGCCTGAGGACGAGGGGACGAGTCACGTGACCTCCATCAGCTCCCTGCTGCGCGAGCGGGCCGCCGCCACGCCCGACGCGCCCGCCCTCGAACACGACGGCCGGGTCCTTCGCTACCGCGACACCGACGACGCCGTCACCGGCTTCGCCCACCACCTCGCCGGCCGGGGCCTGGGCCCCGGCGACCTCGTCGCCCTCCACCTCGATCGCTCCCCCGAGGCCGTGATCGCCCTGCTCGGCGCGGTCCGGGCGGGCGTGGCCTACGTCCCGCTGGACACGGCGAACCCGCCGGCCCGGGTCGCGGGGATCGTCGCCGACAGCGGGGCGAAGGCGGTGGTCGCCCGCGAGGACATACCGGGGGTCGGTGTGCCGCTGATCGACGTCGGCCGCGCGGACGACTGGTGCGGGCACGGGCGGGAGTACGGGCACGAGCGCGGGCATGAGTGCGGGCACGGCTCTGCCCCCGCCTCCTCCCCCGCCTTCGCCGAGCCCGGTGCCGACGATCTCGCGTACGTCATCTACACGTCCGGTTCCACCGGGGCGCCGAAGGGGGTGGCCGTGGCGCACCGGGGGCTCGTGCCGCTCGCCCTCGACCAGATCGGGCGCTGGCGGGCCGGGCCCGGCGGGCGGATCCTCCAGTTCGCCTCGCTCGGCTTCGACGCCTCGTTCACCGAGATCGTCGTGGCGCTGTGTGGCGGGGCCACGCTCGTCATCGCCGACCGGGACCAGCTGATGCCGGGCCCGGTGCTCCACGCCACCCTGCGCGACCTGCGGATCACCGCCGTCAAGACGACCCCGGCGGCCCTCGCCACCACCGACGCCGACGGCCTGCCCGACCTGCGGCTCGTCGTCAACGGCGGCGGTGCCTGCCGGCCGGGGACGGTGGCCCGCTGGTCCGCCGGGCGGACGTTCCGCAACGCGTACGGGGTCACCGAGGCGACGGTGTGCAGCACCATGACCGGCCCCCTGCGCGCCGGAGACCCCGTCACGCTCGGGACGCCGGTCGCCGGGACCTGTCTCCACGTCCTCGACTCGGGCGAGCTGGCCGTCGGCGGCGCCGGTGTGGCCCTCGGGTACTGGCGCCGCCCCGAGCTGACCGCCGAACGCTTCGGACCCGACCCCTACTGTCCCGGAGGCCGCCTGTTCCGCACCGGCGACCTCGTCCGGCCCACGCCCGGCGGGGAGCTGGAGTACGTCGGGCGCATCGACGAGCAGGTGAAGATCCGCGGCTACCGGATCGAGCCCGGCGAGATCGAACACGCCCTCGCGGCCCACCCGACGGTCCGCGAGGCAGCGGTCACCGTCCACACCGACCCCCTGGACGGCGAACCCCGCCTCGCCGCGTTCCTCGTCCCCGCCGACGGCGAGCCTGACCTCCCGGAACTACGCAGGTTCCTGGCCGCCCGCCTACCGCTCTACATGATCCCGGGAAGGTTCGCCGCCCTGCCCCAACTCCCGTACACACGCCTGGGGAAGGTGGACCGGGGGGCGTTGGCGGGGCTGGTGGCGAGGGGCGCGGGCGGGCTGGCCGGCGGAGGGGAACCAGCGGCCGGCGGCCGCGCGGGAAGCTCACCGAGCGCCGGAAACCCGCTGCGCGCCGGAGATCAGGCGGACGCCGGGGACGCGGGAAGCTCGCCAGGCACCGGAAACCCACTCCTCGCCGGAGATCAGGCGGGCGCCCGGGGCGCGGCAGGGGAACCGGTGAGCGGCGGGAAGGGGAACCCGCTGGGCGCCACGGAGCCGGTGAGCGGCGGGAAGGGGAGTGCGCCGGGTGCCACGGGACCGGTGAGCGGCGAGGGCACTCCCGGCTCCGCGCAACCGACGGATGCCAGGGGCGCGGGAAGCTCGCCGGGCGCAGAAGAACCGGTGAGCGGCGGCCAGGAGGGCCCGCTGGGCGCCACGGGACCGGTGAGCGGCGAGGACACTCCCGGCTCCGCGCAACCGACGGATGCCAGGGGCGGGGCTCGCCGGGCGCAGGAACCGGTGAGCGGCGGCCGGGCGCAGAAGAACCGGTGAGCGGCGGCGGCTCCGCGCAACCGACGGATGCCAGGGGCGCGGGAAGCTCGCCGGGCGCAGAAGAACCGGTGAGCGGCGGCCACGCTGGGCGCCACGGAGCCGGTGAGCGGCGAGGACACTCCCGGCTCCGCGCAACCGACGGATGCCAGGGGCGCGGGAAGCTCGCCGGGCGCAGAAGAACCGGTGAGCGGCGGCCAGGAGGGCCCGCTGGGCGCCACGGAGCCGGTGAGCGGCGAGGACACTCCCGGCTCCGCGCAACCGACGGATGCCAGGGGCGCGGGAAGCTCGCCGGGCGCAGAAGAACCGGTGAGCGGCGGCCAGGAGGGCCCGCTGGGCGCCACGGAGCCGGTGAGCGGCGAGGACACTCCCGGCTCCGCGCAACCGACGGATGCCAGGGGCGCGGGAAGCTCGCCGGGCGCAGAAGAACCGGTGAGCGGCGGGAAGGAGGGCCCGCTGGGCGCCACGGGGCCGGTAAGCGGCGAGGGCACTCCCGGCTCCGCGCGACCGGCGGATGCCGGGGGCGCGGGAAGCTCGCCTGTTGCCGGCGGCGGGGATGTGCTCGTCGCCGGGGAACCTGCGGGGGGTGGGGGTGAGTTGGGCGCCCCCGAGGGCGGCTCGTACGGTTCTGGGCCGGTCGGTGCGCCGGTGGTGAAGGACCCCGCGCTCGGGGGCGGTTCGCGGTCGGGTTCCTCCCCGCTCGTCGCCGGTCCGCCTCCGGACGCGGCCTGTCTCGATGCCGTCGCCGATGTCTGGCGGGACGTGCTCGGGGTGCGGGAGATCGGTGTCGACGACGACTTCTTCCTCCTGGGCGGTGATTCGCTGCAAGCGGCGACGGTGGTGGCGCGGCTGTCGGCGCGGCTCGGTGTCCGGGTGCCGTTGCGGACGCTGCTCAGCGGGCCGACGGTCGCCGAGATGGCGGCGGCCGTGGCGGAACTGGACGGCTGACCATGTGCGGAATCTTCGGGCGGGTCGGCGCGGCGGCCGGGGCCGGGGAGGTGCTGGACGCCATGGAGGGCGGTCTGCTGCACCGGGGCCCCGACAGCCGTGGCCGGTACGCGGACGACTGGGCGGCGCTCGGCAGCCGCCGGCTGAGCATCGTCGACCCCGACGGCGGCTCCCAGCCGTTCACCAGCGAGGACGGGTCGGTCGTCCTCGTCTGCAACGGCGAGATCTACAACTACGCCGAGCTGCGGGCGCGGCTCGCGGGCCGGCACGTGTTCCGGTCCGAGTGCGACGTCGAGGTGATCGCGCACCTCTACGAGGAGCTGGGCATCGGTCTGCTGGCCGAGTTGGAGGGGCAGTTCGCGTTCGCCCTGTACGACCGGGTGCGCGGGGTCGTGCACCTGGCGCGCGATCCGTTCGGGATCTGCCCGCTGTACTACGCCCGGGACGGGGACGGCCTCGACTTCGCGTCCACGGCACGGGCGTTGCCGGCGGCCGGCCGGATCGACCTGCGGGGGCTGGACCAGGTGCTGTGCCTGCCGTCGGTGGTGAGTCCGAGGACGCTGTTCGAGGGGGTGTCGTCGGTGCGTCCGGGGCACCGGCTGGAGGTGACGCGGGACGGGGTGCGGGAGGTGGAGTACTGGGACCTGGATTACCCCGCCGCCGAAGAGACGGAGGAATCCGGGGAGTTCGCGGATGCCGGGGCGCTGCTGGGCGCGCTGCGGACGGCCGTCCGGCGGCGGCTGCGGTCGGACGCGCCGGTGGGCCTGTACCTGAGCGGCGGTCTCGACTCGGCGCTGGTGGCGTGTCTGGCGGCGGAGGTCGCGGAGAGTCCGGTCACGCACACGTTCTCGGCGGTGTTCCCGGCCGCCGAGCTGGACGAGCGCCCCTATCAGGAACTCCTCGCGCGGCGGCTGGGGCTGCCGCACCGGCCCGTCGAGGTGACGGCCGACCGGATCCGCCGGGACCTCGAACTGGCCGTCTGGCACTCGGAGGTTCCGCTGCGCGAGTCGTACAACGTGGCGTCCCTCGCGCTCGCGGAGGCCGCCGCCGGCGAGGGCGTCAAGGTGGTCCTCACGGGTGAGGGGGCGGACGAGTTCTTCGCCGGGTACTCCGGTTACCGCTTCGACGCCCTGCGCGCCGCGTTGCCGGCCGGCCGCCGTCCGCCCGTCCCTCAGGACGAGCTGCGTGCCCGCGAGGCGATGTGGGGCGATCCCTCCTACGGCTACGACCTGGACGTGGCGGCGCTGCGCCGGGCGCGGGAGGAGCTGTACTCGTCCGAACTCCTCTCGTCGCTGCCGGAGTTCGACTGCACGGCGTTCCCCGTCGCCGACGGGCGGCGGATCCGGGGGCGGCATCCGATGCACAAGCGGTCCTATCTCGACGTCAAGCTCCGGATGACCGACCACCTGCTGGGGGATCACGGGGACCGGATGACCATGGCGCACTCCGTGGAGGGCCGTTACCCCTTCCTGGACCGGGACGTCGTGGACCTCGCGATGCGGATTCCGCCCGGGTTGAAGCTGCGCGGGCAGGAGGAGAAGTACGTCCTCAAGCGCGCGGCGTCCCGTGTCGTGCCCGAACAGGTCGTGCGGCGCGAGAAGTTCCCCTTCACCGCGCCCGGCAGCGCCTATCTCGTGCGTGAGGCCGAGGAGTTCGTGCGGGACTGGCTGGCTCCGGACACGCTGCGGCGGCACGGGGTGTTCGACGCCGGTGCCGTGGAGCGGCTGTGCGACACCTACCGTGACCCCGGCTACGACCCGTCGACCCCGCAGCGCACGGACTGGCTGATGATCGTCCTGACGTTCACGATGCTGCGGGAGTCGGCGGACGCGGCGGCGCCGTGCCGGGTGGTGGAGCTGTGACCGTCGGGCGGGCGCGGTGGTGGACCGGGGCGGCCGCGCGGCATGGTGGAAGGCAACGACGGGATCCCTTCGGGAAGGCGGGACGGCATGAGGCCCGACATCCTCCCGGCGTTCGCCGCGTTCACGGCGACCGCCGCGCTCATCACCGTCACCCCCGGCCCGGACAGCGCCCTCGTCCTGCGCTCGGCGCTGCGCTCGGGGCGGCGGACGGCGTTCATGACCGGCCTCGGGGTGTCGCTGGGGCTGATGGTGTGGGGGCTGGCCAGCGCGGTCGGTGTCGCGGCCCTCCTCGCGGCCTCCCCCGCCGGGTTCCGGGCCTTGCAGACGGCCGGCGCGCTGTGGCTGGTCTGGCTCGGGGCGCGCGCCCTGCTGACGGCCCGCGCCGAGGATCCCGCCGACGTCGGTCCGCCCTCGGCGAGCGTCCGCCAGAGCTTCGTCACCGGTCTGTCCACCAACCTCCTCAACCCGAAGGCCCTCGTCTTCTACGTCAGCCTGCTCCCCCAGTTCCTCCCCGACGGCGCCCCCGCCTTCCCGCTCACCCTCCTGTACGCCCTCACCCACGCCGCCCTCAACGTCGCCTGGTTCGGTCTGCTGTCCTGGT
Organism: Streptomyces roseirectus; assembly: GCF_014489635.1. Taxonomy (NCBI): domain Bacteria; kingdom Bacillati; phylum Actinomycetota; class Actinomycetes; order Kitasatosporales; family Streptomycetaceae; genus Streptomyces; species Streptomyces roseirectus. Next base: position 200,491 of record NZ_CP060828.1, read on the forward strand.
GGATCCCGGCGGCACGCGGCCTGCTGCGGCGGGGCTCCTCGCAGGCGTGGGTCGAGCGGGTGACGGGGGTGGTGCTGGTGGGGTTCGGGGTGAAGCTGGCGTCGGCGGCGATCTGAGGGTTCAGCCGGGCCAGGTTCCGGTGACCCGGCGGACGCCGGTGGCGCCGGCGCGTTCGACGGCGGCCTTGACGACGGCGAAGAGGGCGCCCTGGAGCGCGGCGGCGGCAAGGATCTCGGCCCAGCGGCGGTGCTCGTCGGTGGCGTCGTCCTCGTGGCCGAGGGCCTTCCACGCCTGCTTGAACAGTGCTCCGGCGAGCAGGCCGCCGCCGGCTCCGAGCGCGAGCCCGACCGGTTTGTACGCGATCTTCACGGCGTTCATCGCCTCTCCCGTTCGCTGTGCGCTGCCCCGGACACCCACCGGGTACCCGCGTCCGTCCCGGTAATGCGCGCACCAAAAAACGCCCCATTCGAAACAGCCGGAATATCGACTGCCGCTTCATGGTGCCGGGCCGCGCAGAGAAATGACCGGACAATTCCTCTCTCCCTTGCCGATTGTCATGCCCGGCACTACGCTCTGTTCATGTCGGACACTGTTCTTCCCACCCCGTTGCTGGAAGTACTGCCGAACACTTTCCTGAAGTGCGAGTTCCTGCATCCCGGCCGGAGTCACAAGGCGCGCGTGGCGCGTGCGCTGATCGAGGACGCCGAGCGGCGTGGGAAGGTGACGCGCGGCGGCGGAACGGCGTTGATCGAGCGGACCGGGGGAAATCTGGGAATCGGTCTCGCGCTGGAGGCGCGAATACGGGGACTGGAACTCGTCCTGGTCACCGACCCGGGGTATTCGAGGATCAAGAAGGAAATCGCGGGCCGGCTGGGCGCGAAAGTCGTGGACCGGGGTGTCAGTCATCCGGACTGCGCGGACAACGAGGCGGCCGTCCAAGCGATCCTGGCGAGTGCTCCGAGCCGCTTCCACTATCTGAACCAGTTCGGCAATCCGGCGAATCCGGCGGCGCACGAGCAGGGCACCGGGGCGGAACTCCTGGCCCAGCTGATCGGGCGCGGGCACGGCCGGGACACGCGGGTGACGCTGGTCAGCGGGCTCGGTACGGGCGCGACCGCGCGGGGCGTGTCGTCGGCGCTGGGGCAGTGGTTCAGGGAGGTCGCCGTCGTCGGGGTCGAGCCGCCGGGCTGCGATCTGCGGGCCGGCCGGTACGGCGACCACGGTCTCCAGGGGTTCGCGGTGGGGCAGCCGGCCCCGTTCTTCCCGGTGGCGGAGCTGGCCGCGGTGGTCCCGGTGACCGACGGGGAGGTGGCCGCGGCGGGGACGCGGCTCTTCGCGGAGCACCGGGTGTTCGTGGGCCCGAGCAGCTGCGCCAACGTCGCGGCCGTCCTCAAGTGGCCCCCGGCGTCCGCGCGGGACGTCGTCGTCTCGTTTCTCTACGACCGCGGGGAGGACTACGAGTGAAGGACACCGTGCCCGTGCGCCGGGTCGAGGCGGACGTCAGGAGGCTGCTGCGCCCGGTGGCGCGGGAACTTTCCCGCGGCGGGCTGGGCCTGGCGGCGGCGCAGGAGCTGGCGGCCGACGTTCCGCTGAAGGTGCTGGAGGACCTGTACGCGCTGGTGGCGCGGGATCCGGCGGCCCGTTCCAGCCCGGTGTACGCGTACGCGAGCTATCTCAGCTTCCGAGCGCTGCTGGCGCACCGGGTGGCGCACGAGCTGCACCGGTTCGCGGCGGCGCCGGGCCAGGGCGGGAGCGTCCTCGTCGCGGCGCGGCGGATCGCGGAGCGGGCCAAGCGGGAGAGCGGGGTGGAGATCCATCCGGCGGCGGTGATCGGCGCCCGCGCGGTGATCGACCACGGGTACGGCACGGTCATCGGTGAGCAGGTGCGCATCGGCAGCGACTGCTACCTGCTGCAGAACGTCGTCCTGGGCAGCCGTTCGATCAGGAGCGGTCCGGCGCAGTGGTCGGGGCGGCGGCATCCGTGGATCGGGGACCGGGTGGAGATCGCGGGGAACGTGTCGGTGTTCGGGCCGGTCACGATCGGGGACGACTGCCGGATCGAGTCGGGTGCCCGGGTCGTCACGGACGTGCCGCCGGGGTCGCGCGTGCGGGTGGTGTCGGTGCTCCAGGTGACGAGCGCCGGGGTGAGGGGCGTGGAACATGCCGCTGACGGCGCTCACCGACGGTGAGTTGCGCGCGGGGCGCGGGCTGAAGTGGTCGCGCGCCCCGGCCGGGGTGATCCCGGCGGACATCGCGGAGCTGGACTTCGCGCTGGCGCCGCCGATCCGGGCGGTGCTGTCGTCGGCGGTGGAGCGTTCGGACGTCGGCTACCCGGACTACACGGGCGGGGCTCCGGTGCGGCTGGCGGAGCTGTTCGCGGAGCGGACGCGGCGGCGGATGGGCTGGTCGCCGGAGCCGGCGCGGGTGGAGGTGTGCGCGCAGGTCGTGCAGGCGCTGTGCTGCGCGCTGCTCGCGTTCACCCGGCGCGGTGACGAGGTGCTGCTGCACTCCCCGACGTATCCGCCGTTCCTGGAGGCGGTCCGCTCGCTCGGGCGCCGTCCGCTGCTGCTGCCGGTGCGCGGGGCGGGCGTGGCGCAGTGGGCGGCGGTGGAGGGGGCGCGGCGGCTGCGGCTGGTGGTGCTGTGCCATCCGCACAATCCGACCGGTCACGTCTTCGGCCGGGCCGCGCTGGAGAGGCTGGCCGGGCTCGCGGTGCGCAGCGACGCGGTGGTGTTCGCGGACGAGATCCACGCGGAGATCGTGTATCCGGGCACGGAATTCCACTCGATCGCTTCCGTACGCGCTGCCGCCGAACGTACGATCGTGTTCACGTCGGCGGCGAAGAGTTTCAATATCGCGGGGCTGCGCTGCGCGGTCGGTCATTTCGGCGGGGCCGAGCTGCACGCGCGTTTCCGGCGGCTTCCGTGGCATCTGCGCAGCGGGGCCGGTGCGCTGGGCATCGCGGCGACGATCGCGGCCTGGGAGTCGTGCGACGACTGGCTGGACCAATTGAGAGAACAATTGGGAACCAATCGAACCAGAGTGACGGATTTTATGTCGCATTTCGAGCAGATACGGTTCGTCCCGCCGTCCGGGACGTATCTCGCGTGGCTGGATCTTCGGGCGACACCGGCCGCGTCCGACGCTCACGGTTATTTCGCGAAGACGGCAATGATCTTCCTCCAGCCTGGTAGCGTCTTCGGCGCCTCTCTGGAGGGTTTTGTCCGAATGAATTTCGGTACCTCGGAGGAACGGCTCGATTCACTGCTGGAAAGATTCGGCCGCGCGCTCGACGGGTCCAGCGGGAAAGGATGAGGAAATGAAGGTCATCGGTCTCCTCGGCGGTATGAGCTGGGAGTCGACGGCGTACTACTACCAGGAGCTCAACCGGGGAGTCCGGGAGCGTCTGGGAGGTCTGCGCTCCGCGCCCTGTGTGGTGCACTCCGTGGACTTCGCCGAGATCGAGCGGATGCAGGCGGACGGCGACTGGGTCGAGGCGGGGAAGTATCTCGCCCAGCGCGCCCACCAGTTGGAGCTGGCGGGCGCGGACTGCGTGCTGATCTGCACGAACACCATGCACCGCGTCTACGACGCCGTCCAGGAGGGGCTGGGCATCCCGGTCCTGCACCTCGCGGACGGCACCGCCGACGCGTTGCTGCGCGCGGGTGTCGGGCGGGTCGCGCTGCTGGGGACCCGTTACACGATGGAGCAGGACTTCTACCGGGACCGGCTCACGGCCCGCGGGCTCGACGTCCTGGTCCCCGAGCCGGAGGAGCGCGCCGGCGTCCACAAGATCATCTACGAGGAGCTGTGCCTCGGGCAGGTCCTGGACTCCTCGCGGGAGACGTACGTCCGCATCATCGAGGCGCTGGCCGCGCGTGGCGCCCAGGCCGTGATCTTCGGCTGCACGGAGATCGGGCTGCTGCTCGACGAGGAGACCAGCCCGCTGCCCGTCTTCGACACCACCCTCATCCACGTGCGATCGGCGCTGGACTGGGCACTGGCACCGTGACCGCGCGGGCGCACACGCACCCGCTCGACCGGCTGGACGCGGTCCTCGCGTCCCGCCGGGGGCTGCGGCTGCGCCTGGTGTGCCCCTCGCAGGAGTTCGGCGCGCGGGAGATGTCGTTCGGCGTGGGCCGCTGGCTGTCGTCCTCGCGCGGCCTGTGGGAGTCGCTGTATGTGGCCCGTGAGCCCGGCCTCGCCCTGGTCATGCTCCAGGCCCCGGCCGTCGGCGCCGGGGTCGAGGAGCATCTGCTGGGGCTCGTGCCCGCCACCCCGGCGACCGCCGCCGACCGCCGCGCGCGCCACGCCCTGGTCGAGATCGACGACGACGGCGGACGCCACCTCGCCGAGAAGGTCCTCGCCGATCCCCGCCTGGTCGAGCGGCTGGCCCGGACCGTCGCGCTCGCGCGGCGCCACGGGCACACCGTGGAGGGGCTGGCGTGCTTCGCGTCCAGCCCCCGCACGGCCGCCCTCGCGCACGCCCTCGGCACCGGCCTCCTCGAAGCGGACGTCCACCTGCTCGCCTGGGGTCACAAGTCGGGCGGCCGGCAACTGTTCCGGGCGGCCGGCGTCCCCCATCTCCCGGGCTCCTACACCCCCGACCGCGACCTGCCGTCCCTCGCCGCCCGCCTGTGCGCCCTGGTCCGTGTCCACGGTCCCGGTCAGTGGGTCGTCAAACTCGACCACGGCTTCGGCTCCGGGCACGGCAACGCGTACGTGACCGTCGACGGCGACCGCGCCGACGCAGTCGAGCACGCACTGCGCACCTCGCTGCGGCCGTCGGGTGCGGGGATGCGGCGGGCGGAGTTCCTGGCCCGGGTGGGCGAGTGCGGGGCGATCGTGGAACGGCACGCGGGGGACGTACGGTGCAGCCCGAGCGCGCTGGCGCACCTCGCGCCGTCCGGGCCGCCCCGCGTCGAACTCCTCGGCGCGCACGACCAGCTCGTGGGCCCCGCCGGTGACTTCCTCGGCTGCCGCCATCCCGCGCGTGCCGCGTACCGCGACGCCGTCGAGGGCGCTTCCCTCAAGGTGTTCACCGCGCTCGCTGAGCTGGGGGTCCACGGCCACGCCGGCGTCGACTTCCTGGCCACCCGCGACGCCCTGTACGCCGTCGAGGTCAACCTCCGTCAGACGGGCAGCACGCATCCGAACCGCACGGTGCGCGCCGTCCTGCCCCTCGCCCCCGCGCCGCCCGGCCGGCTGGTGACCCGCGACGGACGCCCGGTGCACTTCCGCGCCACCGACAGCGTGCTGTCCCCGGCGAGCAAGGGCACCTCCCCCGCGTCCCTGATCGCCGCGCTGAACGCCTCCCCGGCGCTCCGCCTGGATCCTGGAGCGGGCCGAGGTGTCGTCCCGCACCTGTGGCCGGCCCTGGAACGGCACGGGAAGCTCGGCGCCACCGCGATCGGCCGGTCGGCGGAGGAGTGCGACGAATTGCTGCGCGAGTTCGCCGAACTCCTGGACCGCATCGGGGAGCCCGGCGACCGGCCGCCCCGCACCGGCACCGTCCCTCTCAGCGGCGCCGCCCTCCGCACCGGCGCAGCCCCTCTCAGCCATGCCGCCCCCCGCGTCGGCGACGCCCCCTTCAGCGACGCCGACCCACTCACCGGCACCGCCCCCCACACCGCCGCCCCCGTCAGCGACGCCATCCCCCTCAGCGGTGCCGCCCCACTCGCCGGCGCCGTCCCGCTCACCGGCACCGCCCCCCACACCGCCACCACCCCGCTCAGCGGCGCCGCCCCCCGCGCCGCAGCGTCTCCCGTGCCCGCAGTGTCCGGGGATGATCCGCGCCCAGTATCGCCGTGAACCCGTCGAGGACGGCCCGCAGTTCGGACTCCGCCTCGGTGACCAGGCCCAGGGAGTGCAGGGCGGCCGCGTGGTTGGAGCGGGCGGACAGGGTGGACGGGTGCAGGGGGCCCCGGCGCCGCGCGAACCCCTCCAGCGCCGCCCGCAGTTCGGGTTCGGCCTCGGCGTAGCGGCCGAGCGCGTGCAGGACGACGCCCAGGTTGCCCCGGCTGGTCAGCGTCGAGGAGTGCTCGGGCCCCAGCACCCGCCCGAACCCCTCCAGGACGACCCGCTGCTCGGCCTCCGCCTGCGCCGTCTTGTCCTGCGAGAGCAGCAGCGCGGCGAGGTAGTTGCGGCTGGTCAGCGTCGAGGGGTGGTCGGGCCCGAGGAGGCGGGTGAACGCTTCGAGGACGGCCCGGTGCTCCTTCTCCGCCTCGGGCGCCCGCCCGAGCGCCTGGAGCACGACGGCGAGGTTGCACCGGCTGGTGAGCGTCGAGGGGTGGTCGGGCCCGAGCACGCGCGCGAAGTGGTCGACGACGGCCCGGTGTTCGCGCTCCGCCTCGGCGACCTTCCCCCGCGCGTGCAGCACGACGGCGAGGTTCTCCCGGCTGGTGAGCGTCGACGGGTGGTCGGGGCCCAGCACGCGCGCGTACCCCTCGTACACGGCGCGGTGCATCCGCTCGGCCTCGCCGAGGCGTTCGACGGCGTGCAGCACCAGCGTCGGGCTGCCCCGGCTGGTCAGGGCGTCGGGGTGGTCGGGGTCGAAGACGCGGGTGCTGGTGTCGAGGACGGTGTGCTGTTCGGCCTCGGCGTCCTCCAGGCGGCCCAGCGACTTGAGGACGGCGGCGGTGTTGGGCGTCGCGTCCGCCGCGTCGAGCAGCCGCTCGTAGGCCGCGAGGACGGCGCAGTGCTCGGCCTCCGCCTCGGCGGCCTGTCCGAGGTCGTGCAGCACGAAGGCGTGGTTGTTGCGGTTGGTGAGCGTGGCGGGGTGGCTCTCGCCGAGGTCGCGCATGCGGACGTCGCTGACGATCCGGTGCTGTGCCTCGGCCTCCTCCAGGCGGTCGAGGTCGCGCAGGGCGAGGGCGAGGTTGTTGCGGCTGACCAGGGTCGCGGGGTCGTCGGGTCCCAGGACGCGGACGCGGGCCTCCAGGACGGCCCGGTGTTCGGCCTCGGCCTCCCGCAGGCGGCCCAGCACGCGCAGCACGGCGGCGTGGTGGCCCCGGCTGGTCAGGGTGTCGGGGTCGTCGTCCCCCAGCGAGGCGATCCGGGTGTCGCGCACCCGCTCGTAGGCGTCCAGCGCGATGGCGTACCGGCCGTGCGCGCGGGCGATGGTCCCGATCCGCATGGTGTCGGCGGCGTCCGCGAACCCGAGGACGGTGGTGAGGACCGTGTCGGAGACCGGCGAGGCCGTCTCGTCGACGAGGTAGTCGTACACGTCGACCGTGTCCGCGTCCACCGGGGTGAGCAGGGCCGTGGTGGTCCGGACGTCCGTCGCCCACTCCCACGCCTGCGCCAGGGCCTCGCCCGGGTAGGGGGTGCCGCCGCGCCGGGGCAGGTGGTGGACGGCCAGTTCCTCCAGGACGGCGCGCGGCAGCGGGGCGGTGACGCCGGCGCGGCGGCAGTCCACGGCGGCCGACACGAGGGCGGCGCCGCGGACGTGTTCCCCGCCGTCGCGGGCGGCGTGCCAGCGGTGCAGGAGTTCGGGGCCGGCCGACAGGTACTCGGCGATGCCGAAGCGGTCGGCGTGGTCGAGGGCCGCCTCGATGCGGGGGTCCCAGGTGCGGGTGGCGGCGCGGTCGCGTTCCGCCGGGGAGAACATCCTCGGCAGGTCGATGCGGTGGGCGAGCGCGAGCGCGTCCAGGACCTCGCGGTTGAGGGGGCGCGAGCCGTTGTCCGTGCGCAGGTAGGTGTCGAGTTCGCCGGCGCGGATCGTGGCCAGGACGACGCGGTGCTGTCCCTTCGTGTCGAGGAACCGGGTGAGCATGTTCCGTGACAGTCCGCCCTCGCCGAGGAACCGCTCCAGGTCGTCCAGCCACAGTGCGGCGCGCGGGCTGCCGGCCGTCTGCTCGATCGCGTACGGGAGCGCCGTGCGGGTCTGCGGGGCGATCAGGGTGTGCTGCGGCAGCGTCGCGGTGAGCCCTTCGTACGCGGCCCGGGACTTGCCGGCCGTCGAGTCGCCGACGATGAGGACGAACGCGCCCGAGGCCGCGAGGTGTTCGCGCAGTTCGTCGTCGATGTCCCTGGGCACGTACGGGGGCTGGCTCGTCGTCGTGCGGCTGGTGCCGCGGCGCGCGGCGTGCACGCCGAGGCGGGTCAGTTCCGCCACGTCCCGGACGGCGGGGAGTTCGCCGCCCATGGTCAGGCAGCCGTCGCGCACGAACGCGGCGTTCTCGCGGTCCTGCTGGAACCTGTGGAGCAGGCCGTCCTTCCAGAACCCGGCGAAGACCGCCGCGATCGCCGCCAGCCCCACCGCGCTCGCGGCGATCGCCGGTGACCTCAGCCGCGCCGCCGCGAGGATCCCCGGCAGCACCACCACGACGGCCGCGCCGGTGGCCAGCAGCACGGGTCCGAGCTGTTTCGCCATGGCCCCCCGCACCGGAACACGCACGCCGACGTCGACACGAACGACTAAAACAGCGCCCGACTTCCCTGGCTAGGGCATTGCGTGACATCGGTAAAAAATCACGCGTATCGGCGTGATGGGGGCGAGGCAGGTGGCGGGTGGGGCGGACAGTAGACTTCACGGTTGTGGCGAACACCCAGTACGAAGACCTGTTGCGGCTAGTGCTCACCTCCGGGACGCCGAAGGCGGACCGGACCGGTACGGGCACCCGGAGTGTCTTCGGGCACCAATTGCGCTACGACCTGGCGGAGGGGTTTCCGCTGGTCACCACGAAGAAGGTGCACCTGAAGTCGGTGGTCTACGAGCTGCTGTGGTTCCTGCGCGGCGACTCGAACGTCTCGTGGCTGAAGGACAACGGCGTCACCATCTGGGACGAGTGGGCCGACGAGAACGGTGACCTCGGCCCGGTGTACGGCGTCCAGTGGCGCTCGTGGCCGACGCCGGACGGCCGGCACGTCGACCAGATCACCGACGTCCTCGCCACCCTGCGCGACGACCCCGACTCCCGCCGGATGGTCGTCTCCGCCTGGAACGTCGCCGAGCTGGACAAGATGGCGCTCGCGCCGTGCCACGCGTTCTTCCAGTTCTACGTCGCCGACGGCAGGCTCTCCTGCCAGCTGTACCAGCGCAGCGCGGACCTGTTCCTCGGTGTCCCCTTCAACATCGCGAGCTACGCGCTGCTGACGCACATGGTGGCGCAGCAGGTCGGTCTGGAGCCGGGTGACTTCATCTGGACCGGCGGGGACTGCCACATCTACGACAACCACGTCGAGCAGGTGACGCGGCAGCTCGCCCGCGACCCGTTCGAGTTCCCCCGGCTCGAACTGCGCAAGGCCGACTCGCTGTTCGACTACACGTACGACGACGTCGAGGTGGTCGGCTACCGCCACCACCCCGGGATCAAGGCGCCGGTGGCGGTGTGAACGTCGGCATGATCTGGGCGCAGACCCCGGACGGTGTGATCGGCGCGGGCGACACGATCCCGTGGCGGCTGCCCGAGGACCTGGCGCACTTCAAGGCGACCACGCTCGGGCACCCGGTGGTGATGGGCCGCAGGACGTGGGACTCGCTGCCGCCCCGGTTCCGTCCGCTGCCCGGCCGCCGCAACATCGTGGTGACCCGCGACGCCGCCTGGTCCGCCCCGGGCGCGGAGCGCGCCCTCTCCGTGCCCGAGGCCCTGGCGCTCGCGGCGCCCTCACCGGACGCGACGGTGTGGGTGGCCGGCGGCGGCGAGATCTACCGCGCGGCCATGGAACACGCGACGGCCCTGTCGGTCACCGAGGTCGACACGGACGTCGAGGGCGACACGTACGCCCCGGTGCCGGACGCGTCCTGGAAGGTCACCGAGGACCGGGGCTGGCAGGTGTCGACGACGGGGCTGCGGTACCGGATCCGCATGTACGCCCGCTGAACCCGCGCCGTCAGCCCTTGCGGGCGGCGCCCTCCCCCGCTCTGAGGTCGGCGAGGAGTTCCGCCTGTCCGGCGAGGACGCCGGACAGGATCGTGCGGGCGACTCGGAGGAGTTCGGCGACGTACGGGCTGGTCAGCGAGTAGTGGACGGTGGACCCCTCTTTGCGGGTCACGACGAGGTTCGCGCGGCGCAGCACCGCCAGTTGCTGGGAGAGGTGGGCCGGTTCGATGCCGACCTCGGGAAGCATCTCGGCGACGGAGTGCTCACGCTCGCTGAGGAGTTCGAGGACCCGGATCCGGGCGGGGTGCCCGAGGGTTTTGAAGAACTCGGCCTTCAGCTGGTACAGCGGCGTACTCACCGGCCCGCCACCTCTCGTTCGTCGAACTCCATGGTAACAACCTCGGTAGTTGATGAATCCGGCAAGTGCCGGTACCGGAAAGGGGATCCGTGATGGTGTGGCCGAGGGTCGGCGGTCTGCGGTCGATGGAGCTGGACACCCCGGGCGAGCTGCGGACCCGGCTGAACGCGCTCGCCCTGTCCGGTGCCAAGACCGCCACGACGGGGCTGTTCGACGACTACGCCCGTGAGGGCGAGGGCGACACGTCCCTGGCCGGCTGGCGCGCGAACCACCGCCGGTACTGGGCGGACGCGGGCACCGGGGCCGGCGACGACACGCTCGTCGTCTGTCTGGCGTTCCGGCTGCTCACGCCAGCCGGAACCCCGTGACGGTCTGCGGGCGCAGCCGTACGAGGGTGTCGTGGGGGCCGTGCGTCCAGCCCGCCAGCGTGCGGCGGTAGTGGGCCACCTCGTCGGCCTGCGTGACCGTCTCCACGGGCCCTGCGACGGTGACGCTCCAGCCGGTGCCGGTCGCCGCGCGCACCTCGTCCGCGTGGTAGGTCGCCGTGGCGGGCACGGCGCTCGCCTGGACGGGGGTGCGGACGACGAGGCGGCCGGACTCCCACGCGTGCCGGGCCGGGCGGACGACGGTGACATCGCGCACGGTGTAGACGAGGCGGCCGGTGGGGGCGCCCTGGAGGAGCCAGAGGGCTTCGGGGCCGGAGATCTCGGTCATCTGGGTCATCGGGCGGGTTCCTCGCGCGGGTCGCTGTCGGGGGCGGGTCCTGCGGGCAGGACGCCGGTGTGTTCGAGGTGGGCGCGGGCGGCGCGGATCGCCTCGGGCGTGGTGGCGTGGTCGCGGGCCCGCTCCAGGGCGCCGACGGACTGGAGCACCTGGCGCTGGCCGGGGCGGATCCCGGAGGCGAGGACGAGGATGCCGCGCCGGTCGAGCTTGTCGACGGCGTCCTTGAGGACGAGCGCGCCGGTGGCGTCCATGGTCGTCACGCGGGACATGCGCAGGATGACGACGCGGACGTCGGCGACCTCGGTCAGCTCCAGCAGGAAGCGGTGGGCGGCGGCGAAGAACAGGGGGCCGTCGAGGCGGTAGGCGACGATGTGCTCGGCCAGCAGCGCGTGTTCCTCGGCGGAGTGGTCGCCCCGGTCGAGGGGGACCTGGTCGAGGCGGGCCTGCCTGGCGACGGCGCGCAGCGCGAGGGCGCCGGCCACGGCCAGGCCGATGATCACCGCGTACACGAGGTCGAGGGCGAGGGTCGCTGCGGCGGTCAGGACGAGTATCAGGGCGTCGGAGCGAGTGGCTTCGGCCATCGCCTTCAGCGAGCCGACCTCGACCATGCGGATCGCGGTCGCGAGCAGGACGCCGGCCAGGGCTGCAAGGGGGATCCTGGAGACGAGCGGGGCGGCGGCGAACACGATCGCCGCGAGGATCACGGCGTGGGTGAGGGCGGCGAGGCGGGATCCGGCGCCGGTGCGGACGTTGACGGCGGTGCGGGCGATGGCGCCCGTCGCGGGGACGCCGCCGAACAGGGGCGCGGCGATGTTGGCGAGGCCCTGGCCGAACAGCTCCCGGTCCGGGTCGTGCCGCTGGCCGACCGTCATGCCGTCGGCGACGGACGCCGACAGCAGCGACTCCAGTGCGGCGAGGGCGGCGACCGCGACGGCGGGGGCGAGCAGGGAGCCCAGCGCGCCGGGGTCCAGGAAGGCCAGTGAGGGCGCGGGGAGGCCGGCGGGCAGGTCGCCGATCGGGCGCGCCGCGTCCAGGTGGGCGAGTTGCGCGACGGCCGTGGCGCCGGCCACCGCGACGAGGGAGAACGGGATGCCGGGCCGCCATCGCGCGCCGACGAGCATCACGGCGGCGACGGATGCCGCGAAGGCGAGCGCCGTCCAGTTCGGGTGGCGGGCGAACTCCCCGGCCGCCCGCCACGCGACGACCAGGACCCGGTCGCCGTCGGGTTTCGCCACGCCGAGGGCGTTCGGGAGCTGCTGGAGGCCGATCACGCAGGCGATGCCGAGGGTGAAGCCCTCGACGACGGGGGCGGGCACGTACGCCATGTACCGGCCCGCCCTCAGGACCGCGAGCGCCACCAGCAGGAAGCCCGCGAGCAGTCCGACCGTCAGGACGCCCGCCGGGCCGTGTTCGGCGACGATCGGCACGAGGACGACGGTCATCGCGCCGGTCGGGCCCGAGACCTGGAGGTTCGAGCCCCCGAAGACGGCGGCGAGCGCGCCCGCGACGACGGCGGTCGCCAGCCCCGCCTCGGCCCCCAGCCCCGACGACACCCCGAACCCCAGCGCCAGCGGCAGCGCCACGACCGCCACGGTCAGGCCCGCGAGCAGGTCCCTCCGGGGGTTACGGCGCATCTCCCGCAGGTCCTCGCGGGTGGGCAGCAGGGTGCTGAACCTGGCGCTCATCCGTCTCCCCCGTCCACTCCCCATTGACTGATTCGACAACGAAGCATCTAACTAATTGCGAAATTATGCAATTCGTCAACGGACGGGTGCGCGGAGGAGTGCCAGGAGGCGGGGTGGGCGGGGGTCAGGCCTTCTTGACCACGCTCGACTTCAGCTGCATCGCCCCGAAGCCGTCGATCCGGCAGTCGATGTCGTGCCCGTCCACGCCGTCCACCAGCCGGATCCCCCTCACCTTGGTCCCCGCCTTGATGCCCGACGGGCTCCCCTTCACCTTCAGCGCCTTCACCACGACGACGTCGTCACCGTCCCGCAGCACGTTGCCGACCGCGTCCCGCACCACCTGCTCGGCCACCGCCTCACCCCCTTCGTCGGCCGCCCACTCGTGCCCGCACTCCGGGCAGACCACCAAGGCGTTCATCGCGTACGTGTACTCACAGGCACACTTCGGACAGGGAGGAAGGTTCTCGATCATGCGCCGAGCTTATCGGCCGTGGGCTGCCGAAGAGGCAGACGGACTGCCCCCGTCGGGCAGAGTTCCGACAGGGCGGGTGTCCGTATGGTGCAACACCACTGATGAGGCGCGCGCCGCGAGGCCGGGCGCTCTCCAGGTCCGCCGGCCGGCGTTTCCGGTCGCGATGCCGGTGGTTCTACGGTCGATCTCATCGATTCGGTAAGGGGCATCGATGAGGGCTCACGACAGGAAGCGTTCGGAGGCCGCCGACGACCGGGAAAGGACTGTCCGCGCGGCCGCGCCCGGCGGATTGCCGGGGTTGCAGGCGAGCGTCGGCAACCAGGCGGTGCTGAGGATGATGCGCCGCGAGCGGGAGGCCGGGGACGGCTCGCCCACGCCTGACCGCTCCGACGTGGAGGCCGGTCTGCGCGAGCCGGGCCGCCCGCTGGACCGGGCCACGCGGGTCCGCAAGGAGGAGCAGTTCCAGGCCGACCTGTCCGGTGTCCGGCTGCACACCGGCCCGTCCGCACAGCAGGCCGCGGCCGCCGTCCAGGCACGGGCGTTCACGGTGGACCAGGACATCGTGATCGGTGAAGGGGGCGGCGATTCCCAGACGCTGGACCACGAGCTGACGCACACGGTCCGCAACCGGCAGCGGGCCGCGGTCGGGCATCCGACGGGCGGCGGGTTCAGCATGACGCGCCCGGACGACAGCGAGGAGCGGGAAGCGGAGTCGAACGCCTCGCGGATGCGCGCGGGCGGCACCAGCACGGTTCTGGGCGAGGGAGCCGGCCGGCGGGGTCACGCGGACGCCGGGTCCGCGCAGTCGGCGGTGCAGCGCGCGGGGCCGGCCGACACCGCCGAGGAGGCCGGTCCGGCGGAAGAGGCCGCCCCGGAGGGCAAGGAGATCATCGCCGGGCTCAGTCAGTCGATCGAGCAGAACACCGTCCAGACGAAGTCCAAGCGGAACGTTCTCGCACCCGGCACGTGGTGGCCCGAGCAGTGGATGGTCCGGGGTCCCGCGCGGCTGCGGAAGACCCTGGACCGGCGGGTGATGCGGGGTGAGGCGTTCGGCGACCAGGACCTGGCGGACATCAGGCAGCTCTCCTCGGTCAACCAGAAGTGGCTGGAGGACGTGGGGATCGGAACGTACGAAGAGGCCGAGAAATACATCGAGGGGCCGTTCAAGGACTGGTTGAAACTGGCCGCCGGCAAACGCATCCTCACCGCGACCCTGGCCGTCCGCATGAACCACCCGGCCCTGCGGGAGCCGGAAGTCCTCACGCCGATCGACCCGGCCTACACGCTCGGCCGGTTCATGCTCACCCAGGCGCCCGGCACCGCGTCGGAGGAACGGCAGGTCCTGGAGCAGGAACGCGACCAGCAGATCCGGGACACCGCCATCGACACCCTGTATCCGCAGGGCATGGCCGACGCGCGCCGGCACGAGGGTGCCGTACCGGCCAAGGGCACCGCGTTGGGCGAGGGCGGGGAGACGGCCCCGGACTACGCGGAGAAGGACCGCCAGGGCCGTGAGCTGCTCACCAGGATCCTTCTCGTGCTGCGTCACGGGCTCAAGCTCTACAACCCGGCGGAGGGTGCGCACGAAGCCGACTACGAGCAGGACGTCATCCGGGCGCTGGCCCACGGAGGCCGCGTCAACGTCCGTATTCCCGCCCTGGGTTCGAAGGACGAGGCGGCCTACCGGCTGCCGCATTTCCTGGGTGTGACCAAGGACGACACCAAGGGGGAGCTCGTGGAGGGTGTGGGGAAACGGAAGTACGCCACCCACCGCACCTCCATCGGCGCCAACAAGGGCGGCACACCGGGCACGTTCAAGGAGAAGGGCGGCCTCATGGCGGCCGTCACGAACAAGCTCACCACCGGCGCCGCCAGCCCCGAGCTGTGGGGTCAGGACATCTCCGGCGGCGGACTCGGCTCCAAGGACTGGAACGGCGACATGGTCCTTCCGAACGGCTCGTACGGCCATGTCCTGCTGGTCTACCACCGCCCGACCACGGAGAAGGACGGCTCCCTCCAGATCGGCATCGAGACCATCGCGCCGGAGACGGACAGCCCGGTCGGCTACGAGCACAACTACCGCTCCACCGAAGCCACCGCCAACCCCGAGTCGGTCCTGCACGGCCACAAGCCGGACAAGGTCGGCTCCGGCGGCCTCGGCACGAACGAACGCCTCGTCGACCTGCGGGCGATGGGCGCCGCCCACGGCAGCGGCGACTGGCGGACCTACCTCGACGAGATCCAGCGCGACTGGGAGAGCAGACTCGCCGGGACCGCCGAGGTCTCCCCGCAACGCCGGGCCCTGTACGAGGAGTTGGTCGGCCCCCGCCCCAGACCGTGACACCGGCGGCTCTCTCTCAGGTGCTCGCCCGCACCACCAGCCGCGTCGGCAGGATCAGCGGCGTCGGATCCTGACCGTCGACGAGCGCCGCGAGCATCCGCGCCGCTTCCCGGCCCAGTGCCTCTATCGGCTGGTGGACGGTCGTGAGGGGCGGGTCGGTGATGCGGGCGACGGCGAGGTCGTCGAAGCCGACGACGGCGACGTCGGACGGGACCCGCCGGCCGGCCTCCCGCAGGGTGCGCAGCGCGCCGGCGCCCATGTTGTCGTTGCCGGCGAAGACACCGTCGAGACGGGGGTGCTCGGCGAGGAGCGCGGCCATGGCGGCGGCCCCGCTGACCTCGGTGAAGTCGCCTTCCACGGGCGGCAGCGGGGTCAGCCCGGCGGCGAGCATCGCGTCGCGGTATCCCCGGTGGCGGGCGCGGCCGGCCTCGGTGTCGAGGCGTCCGCAGATCACGGCGACGCGGGTGCGGCCGAGGCCGATCAGGTGCTCGGTGGCCTCGCGGGCGCCGCCGACGTTGTCGACGTCCACGTACCAGCGGGGCGCCGGGCCGACCGGGCGGCCGCCGAAGACGACGGGCACCTCGCTCTCCTCGGCCAGCCGGAGCAGCGGGTCGTCCTCGCGCAGTGCCGTGAGGATGACGCCGTCGACGCCTTTGGACCGCAGGAGTTCGGCGACCCTTTTGCGGCCCCGGTCGGAGGCGGCCAGGCACAGCATGAGGTGCAGCTCGGCCTCGTCGAGGGCGTCGGACGCCCCGACGATCACCTGGGCGAAGAAGGGGTCCGCGAAGATCGACGGGTCCTCGCCGGCGACGACCAGGGCGGCCGCTCCGGTCTGGCGGGTGGCGAGGGCGCGGGCGGTGGGGTGGGGGACGTAGCCGAGCTGCCGGACGGCCCGTTCGACGGCCTCGCGTTTGGCGCGGCTGACGTGGGGCGCGTCGTTGAGGGCGCGGGAGGCCACGGAGCGGGAGACCCCGGCGAGTTCCGCCACGGCGTCGAGCGTGGGCCGGCGGCGGGGGGCTGCTGCTGCCAAGGTCCGGGCACCTCTCTGTCGTCCGGTCGAAGGGCGTCCGGCTGGAAGCGCTTCCAGTTCCAGGACTGTAGAGCCTTCCACCGGCCCTGGGAAGAGTGGGGCGTGCGGGGACTCTTGACAGCTTCAACCACTCGCCACACCATACCGATCACGCCCCGAAGGGCCCTGGCGCTCCTGGTACCGCTTCCACTGGGAGCGCTCCCACAGGGTCTGGAGAGGTGTCGTCCCCGCCGCAGGACCGCCGGAGAGCCGCCGGCACCAGGGGACGTGTACCGCTGCACCCCCTCCGCGCGTCGCGGGCTCCGGACGAGGGCCCGCGGCGCGTCCCCCACCCGGAAACCGAGGTACCTTCCATGCGCCGCCGACTCCGCGCCCTGACGACAGCGCTGCTCGCCCTGCCGCTGGCGCTCACGCTCGCGCCCTCCGCTCACGCGGCCGACCCGACCACGATGACCAGCGGGTTCTACGTGGATCCCGACTCCAGCGCGAAGAGGTGGGTGGCCGCGAACCCGAACGACGGCCGCGCCGCCGCGATCAACTCCTCGCTCGCGAACACCCCGGCCGCCCGTTGGTTCGGCGCGTGGAGCGGCGCCATCGGGTCCGTGGCCGGTGCGTACGCGGGGGCCGCCGACCGTGCGGACAAGCTGCCGATCATGGTCGCCTACAACGTCTACAACCGTGACTACTGCGGCGGGCACTCGGCGGGCGGGGCCTCGTCGCCGTCCGCGTACGCCACCTGGATCTCGCAGTTCGCGGGCGGGATCGGGAACCGGCCGGCCGTCGTCATCCTGGAGCCGGACTCCCTCGGGGACTACGGCTGCATGACGCAGGCGCAGATCACCGAGCGGCAGAACATGCTCTCCGGCGCGATCTCCACGCTCGGCCGGCAGGCACCCAACGCCTGGGTCTACATGGACGCGGGCAACCCGGGCTGGGTGGACGCGGGGACCATGGCCCAGCGCCTGCACAACGCGGGGCTGCGGCAGGCCCACGGTTTCTCGCTCAACATCTCCAACTACTTCACCACGGCCGAGAACACCAACTTCGGCAACGCCGTCAACCGTGAGCTGAGCGCCCGGTACGGCTACACGAAGCCGTTCGTCGTGGACACCAGCCGCAACGGCAACGGTTCCAACGGCCAGTGGTGCAACCCGGCGGGCCGCAAGATCGGCACCCCCACCCAGACCGGCGGCGGCGCCGAGATGCTGCTGTGGATCAAGACGCCCGGTGAGTCCGACGGCAACTGCGGCGTCGGAGCGGGTTCGTCGGCCGGGCAGTTCCTGCCTGAGGTCGCCTACAAGATGATCTACGGCTACTGACCGGTGCGGGGTGGGCCCGCCGTAACCCACCCCGCACCTCCATCTGCCGACCCAGCCCGGCACCCACGCCCTTCGCCCCACCGGAAACGGCGGGGCGAAGGGCGTGCCCGTGCCGGAGGCGGTGGACGCGGTGGGCGGCGACGCCTACCGGCGGGCCGTGGAGGACGCGGTGCGGGGCATCCGCGGCGGCAGGCCGGAGAAGGTGACCCTCTCGCGGACGCTGCCGCTGCCCGCCGACGTCGACATCGTCGCCACGTACGTGCACGTTCCTGCTGCGCCACCAGAGGCTGGAGGCGGCCGGATCACCGCGCGGCCGCTCGCCGGGAGCCGGTGGTCGCCGAGTACATGACCGTCAAGCAGCGGGGCCCGGTGCAGTACCTCGGCTCCACGGTCCGCGCCCTGTTCCCGGCCGTCACCGCCTCCGGCATCCCCAAGGACGCCGCCTGCTCGTACATCCGCACGGCTTCCCCGGTGCCTGTTCCGGGGTGGGTCAGCAGGGTGTCCGCAGGGCCTTTCGGCCGAGGGTGGTGAGGTGGGCGCGTTCGGTCGGGGAGAGGGCGGACATGCGCTGCGGGCACGCGGCGGACGAAGCCGCGGCGGTCGTGCCCGGGTTCTCGCCGTCGCCGCTGATGATGGACGCGGCGACCAACGAATTACCGCCGCCTCGGCGAGAGCGCCGAGCAGTTCCGGCGCCGGCACGGGCCACTTCCTGGCCGAGGAGGCGCCGGGGCCGCTGACCGAGGCGCTGCTGGAATTCCTGGTCTGATCCAGCCGAAACCACGGGTGTCGAAGCGGCCGAAACCACCGCTCCACCACCCGCTTTCGCCTTACCGGGCCCCTTCGGCCCACGTCTGCACGGCAGGCCGGAAAGCTCGGTTCGACCCCAGAAGTCGAACACCAATTACTCACATCCCCTGCACATGCCGCCCTCGCATGGTCTAGATTGACCGTGCTTCAGCGGTTCGGGCACATGGCGACCGCTATAGAACTGATCGAACGATTGATCTCCACACGTTCGGCGTCGCGGCACACGCGGCGGTCACACCCCCGGTGGGGGACGCCGGGGCAGCAACTCTTGGGACCCGTGAGGGGTTCCGGGTGCGGGGAGCGCCCGGGGTCCGGCGGGTTCCCGCGCACCTTCGAGCACTTCTCACTCGGCCGTTCAGGCATGCGCGGGAGGGGACAGTACGGAAGGCGGGGGCCTTCCGAGGGGGAGCGAACAGTGTGAGGCGAACTCGTCGTACCACTGGGAACCTGGGGGGGTTCTGTGCGGCAAGGAGGATTAGTCAGCCCTACTCCGTCAGCGCGCAGGCGACTGGCGAACGGGCCGGCCGAACAGTCCGTCGTCGGCTGGGAGCAGCGGTACCGACGTACCGTCATCACCAGCGACACCGTGGCCACCGCTGTCGTCGTGACGGGCATCGGGAACTTCTTCGGTGCCCGCGACGCGGCCAACTGGCATGAGAAATGGGGGATTCTGGCGTTCGGCACCGAGCTTCTGGTGCTGGGGGCGCTGGCGGGGAGCCGGTCATGGGCGCCCGCCGTGCTCGGTCAGGGCGCCGAGGAGTTCCGGCGGCTGGGGCGTTCGCTGTTCGCGGCGACCGTGCTGCTGGCGCTCGGCGGGATCGCGCTGACCTCGCGCAACATCAAACTGTGGATCTTCGTGGCGATCCCGGCGATCGCGCTCACCACGATGACCGCGCGCTATCTGCTGCGGCTGCGGCTGCACCGGCGGCGCAAGGAGGGCCGGTGCCTGAGACCGGTACTGGCCGCCGGGAGCCTGGCCACCGTCCGGGATCTGATCACCCGTACCCGTAAGTTCCCGCACCTGGGATGGCGGGTGGACGCGGTGTGCACGACGGACGGTCCGGGGCTCGACGGCGACCATCTGGACGGGGTGCCGGTCGTGGGCCGGCTCTCCGACGTCGCGGGCCATGTGCACCGCGACGGCTACCGGGTCGTCGCGGTCACCCCGGATCCGCACTGGTCGCCGGACCGGCTCCAGCGGCTGGCGTGGAACCTGGAGGGCAGCGACGCCGAGATGGTCGTGGCGCCGGTGCTGATGGAGGTCGCGGGACCGCGGCTGCACGTCGACGCGGTGCTCGGGATCCCGCTGCTGCGGGTCAGCATGCCGGCGTTCACCGGGGGCCGCCGGGTCGTCAAGGGCGTCGTCGACCGGCTCGGCGCGGCGCTGCTGCTGGTGCTGCTCGCGCCGCTGATGGCGCTGGTCGGGCTGCTCGTGCTGGTGGACAGTTCCGGCGGGGTCTTCTACCGGCAGCGCCGGGTCGGCAAGGACGGCCGTGAGTTCACCATGCTCAAGTTCCGCACCATGGTCGCCGGGGCGGACCGGGCGAAGGCCGCGCTCGCGGACCGCAACGAGGGCGCGGGCCCGATGTTCAAGATGCGCCGCGACCCCCGGGTGACCCGGGTGGGGCGGCTGCTGCGGCGCTACTCGCTGGACGAGCTGCCGCAGTTGTTCAACGTGCTCACCGGGTCGATGTCGCTGGTCGGGCCCCGGCCCCCGCTGCCGGAGGAGTCCGCCGCCTACGGCCCGGACATCCGGCGGCGGCTGCTGGTCAAGCCCGGTCTGACGGGCCTGTGGCAGATCAGCGGGCGCAGCGATCTGTCGTGGGAGGAAGCGGTCCGGCTGGACCTGCGGTACGTGGAGGACTGGTCGCTCGCCCTGGACACCGTGATCTTGTGGAAGACGCTGCGCGCGGTGCTGTACGGGCAGGGGGCCTACTGATGCTCGCAACACCTGGGGGGAACAGGTCATGAGAGTCAGCGTTTTCGGGCTGGGCTACGTGGGCTGCGTGTCGGCCGCGTGCCTGGCGGGGATGGGACACGAGGTCGTCGGCGTCGACGTCAGCCAGGTGAAGGTGGACCTGGTGAACGCGGGACGGGCGCCGGTGGTCGAGGAGCGGATCGGGGAGCTGGTCGCCGAGGGGGTGCGCGGCGGGCGGCTGCGCGC
Organism: Streptomyces roseirectus; assembly: GCF_014489635.1. Taxonomy (NCBI): domain Bacteria; kingdom Bacillati; phylum Actinomycetota; class Actinomycetes; order Kitasatosporales; family Streptomycetaceae; genus Streptomyces; species Streptomyces roseirectus. The sequence continues at coordinate 221,214 of NZ_CP060828.1, forward strand.
CACGCGGGACGTCCGCGAGGCGATCGCCGCCAGCGAGGTGTCGCTGGTCTGCGTGGGGACTCCCTCGGAGCCCAACGGCAGCCTGTGCACGACGTATCTGGAGCGGGTGACCGAGCAGATCGGGGCCGCGCTCGCCGAGCGGGGCGGGCGGCACACCGTGGTGTTCCGCTCGACGATGCTGCCCGGCACCTGTCTGAACCTGCTGGTGCCGCTGCTGGAGAAGCACGTGTCCGGGGTCGACGTGGGCGTCGCGGTCAACCCGGAGTTCCTGCGCGAGGGCACCAGCGTGCGGGACTTCTTCGACCCGCCGAAGACGGTCATCGGGGAGCTCGACGCGGCGAGCGGCGACGTGGTGGCGAAGCTGTACGAGGGTCTGCCCGGCGACGTGTTCCGGGTGCCGGTGCCGACGGCGGAGGCCATCAAGTACGCGGACAACGCCTTCCACGGCCTGAAGATCGGGTTCGCGAACGAGTTCGGCGCGGTCTGCCGGGCCCTCGGCGTCGACTCGCACCAGGTGATGGACGTGTTCCTCGCCGACCGCAAGCTCAACATCAGCCCCGCCTACTTACGTCCCGGGTTCGCCTTCGGCGGGTCCTGCCTGCCCAAGGACCTGCGCAGCCTGGTCCACGCGGCGCACCGGGCCGACGTCTCCGTGCCGATCCTCGCGCACGTCCTGCCGTCCAACGCCGACCACCTCCAGCGGGCGGTGGAGCTGGTGGAGCGCACCGGGAAGCGCCGGGTGGGGCTGTTCGGGCTGTCGTTCAAGCCGGGCACCGACGACCTGCGCGAGAGCCCGCTCGTGGAGCTGGCGGAGAAACTGTTCGGCAAGGGGTACGACCTCAGGATCCACGACGCGAACGTGAGCCTGTCGCGGCTGCTGGGCGCGAACCGCGAGTACATCGAGACGCGGCTGCCGCACCTGGCGCAGCTCCTCGCGGACTCCGTCGAGGAAGTCCTCGACCACGCCGAGGTGGTGCTGGTCGGCACCCGTGACCCGGCCGTCCTCGCGGCGCTGCCGCACGGGGAGAGCCCGGTGCTCGTCGATCTCGTCCGCCTTCCCGACGCCGAGTCGCGCCGGGCCGAACCGGGGTATGTGGGCCTTGCCTGGTGACCTGAGCGGCGGCGGACGGCGCGCGCTGATCCTCGTGGAGAACCTGTCGGTGCCGTTCGACCGGCGGGTGTGGCAGGAGTGCACGACCCTGCGCGACGCGGGCTGGGAGGTCCACGTCATCTGCCCGATGGGCGGCAAGCGGGACACGGAGGCCGAGGCCGAGATCGACGGGGTGCGCATCCACCGCTACCCGCTGGACGCGGCGACCGGAGGCCCGGCCGGGTACCTGCGCGAGTACGGGACGGCGCTGTGGCACACCTACCGCCTCGCCCGCGAGGTGGGGCCGGTGCACGTCGTGCACGCCTGCAACCCGCCCGACCTGTTGTTCTTGCCCGCGCTGTGGCTGAAGCGGCGCGGGGCGCGGTTCGTGTTCGACCAGCACGACCTGGTGCCCGAGCTGTACCTGTCGCGCTTCGACCGGGGCAAGGACGCGCTGTACCGGGCGGTGTGCGCGCTGGAGCGGCTGACGTACCGGTACGCGGACGTGGTCCTCGCGACGAACGAGAGCTACCGGGACGTCGCGGTGCGCCGGGGCGGGCTGCGGCGCGAGGACGTGTTCGTGGTGCGCAGCGCGCCCGACACCGGGCGTTTCCACCCCGTGCCGGCGGAGCCGGAGCTGAAGCGCGGCAAGCCCCATCTGCTGTGCTACCTCGGTGTGATGGGCCCGCAGGACGGGGTCGACTACGCGCTGCGGGCGCTGGCGAGGCTGCGGGAGGAGTGCGGGCGCGACGACTGGCACGCGGTGTTCGTCGGCGGCGGCGACACGTTCGACGCGATGGTGGAGCTGTCGCGGCGGCTCGGGCTCGCGGACCGGGTGGAGTTCACCGGGCGGATCCCGGACGCCGACCTGGCGCGGTACCTGTCCACGGCGGACGTGTGCCTCTCCCCCGACCCGCGCAACCCGCTCAACGACGTGTCGACCATGAACAAGGTCCTGGAGTACATGGTCATGGGCCGGCCGATCGTCTCCTTCGACCTGAAGGAGGCGCGGGTCTCCGCCGGTGAGGCGGCCGTGTACGCGCCCGCGAACGACGAGCTGGAGTTCGCGCGGCTGATCGTGCGGCTGCTGGACGACCCCGGTGAGCGCGAGCGGATGGGCAAGGCCGGGCAGGAGCGGATCGGCGGGCCGCTGGCCTGGCGCAACTCGCAGGAGGCGCTGCTCGCCGCGTACGCCGCCGCCTGCGCGAAGAGCGGCCGACGGCGCACAGGGAAGAGGCCGCGCCATTGAGCGACGACACGATCCGCCTGGTCACGATCGGGCGGCTGATCCGCCGGCGCCGGCGGCTGCTGATGCTCCTGACCGTGCTGGGCGCGCTCGTGGGCTACGGAGTCTCGGTGCTGTTCCCGCCGCGCTACACGGCGTCGGCGCAGGTCCTGCTGCCGGGGGTGTGGCAGGAGCGCGAGCTGCTGACGCAGACGCAGCTCGCGACGAGTTCGGTGGTCACCGACCGGGTGGCCGCCGCGCTGCACTGGCCCGGGGTGAGCGGCGCCGACCTGGAGGACCGGGTGAGCGCGACGGCCGCCGAGGGGAACATCGTCAAGGTCTCGGGGACGGCCGAGACGCCCCGGCGGGCGCAGCAGCTCGCCGACCAGACGGCCCGGCAGTTCGTGTCGTTCGCCGGGCGGATCGCGGGCGACGGCGGTGACCCGGGGGCGGCGGCGGGGCCCGAGGAGCTGCGGCAGCTGGTGATCCAGACGGGGCGGCGGATCAACGAGCTGGCGGACGCGGCCGGTTCGGGGCGGTCCGTGGAGAGCGTGCAGACCCGTACGGAACTCGCCAAGCTGCGTACCACGCTCCAGGAGGCGGTCACCAAGCTGAACGAGGCCGATCCGGCCGCCGGCAAGGCGTCCATGGTCGTGATGGGTCCGGCTCCCCGCCCCGCGGGTGAGGCGCCCCCGACGCGGGTCCAGTTGGCCGGCGGCGGTGCGCTGCTGTTCTTCGTGGGCTCGGTGGTCGGTCATCTCACGGCCGCCCGTCTGAGCCGGCGTCCGCGCTCCGAGCCGGAGATCGCGGCGGCCCTCGGGTCGGTGCTGCTCGGCGGTGTGGACGTGCCCGGCGACGGGCGCGGGCCGCGCGCGGCGGCCGGGGACCGGCGGGAGCGGCTGCGCCGGCTGGTGGGCGCGGACGTCCGCTGGGATCTGCCCGCGCCGCGTGCCGCCGGGGACGAGGAGAGTCTGCTGATCCGCTACCGGCGGGTGTGCGCGCGGCTGCGGGAGCACCGGCAGGTGCTGCTCGTGGTCCCCGGCGGCGACTCGATCGCCCGGCGGGCCGCGGACACCCTGGCTGCCGAGGCGGGGACGCGTCCGGTGCTGCGTGTGGTCGAGGCGGAGGTCGACCACCCGCTCGTGCCCGACCGTGCCGAGGAGTCCGGCGCCGTGGTCCTGCTCAGCGCGGGCCGCTGGAGTGCCGGGGAGCTGACCGGGCTCGCGGAGGCGTGCGCGGACGCGGGGCACGAGATCGTCGGTGTCGTCCTCGCCGGCCCGGTCCGCACCCGTGCGGGGCGCCGTGCCGAGCGGGTCCCGGAGGCGGCCGTGCCGGTGGCGGGAGGTGCCCGGTGACGACGGACACCGCCTCGGATCTGCCGCCCGCGCCCCTGCTGGACCTCCAGTCGCTGGTGGTGGCCGTGCGCCGGCGCCGGCGCCTGTGGAGTGCGGCGGCGCTGCTCGGGCTGCTGGTCGGCGCGGCGATCGCGGTGCTGCTGCCGCCGCCCCCGAGCGCCGTCACGAAGATCCTCGTGGCCCACCAGCAGGACCAGCCCAACGACCCCGGCACCCTGATCCGCACCGATGTCGCGCTGCTGCACACCACGCGCATCGCGGACACCGCCCTGAAGACCCTCAGGTCCCGGGAGGAGCCCGAGGAGTTCATGAAGGCGTACGGCGGCGTCGGCCTCACCAACAACTTGCTCCAGATCGACGTGACCGGTGTCACCGAGGCGCAGGCCGTGGCCCGCGCGAAGGCGATCGCGGACGCGTTCGTCGCCGACCACGTCCGGCGCATCCGCGAGGCCGCCGACGCGGAGGCCAAGGGGCTCCTGGAGCAGCGTGACCGCATCCAGGCCGAGCTGGCCCGGGTCGACCGACAGATCGGCGGCAGCCAGGAGAGCGGTCCCGACGCGTCGGCGGACCTGGAGTCGCTGTACGCCCGCCGGGCCGAACTCACCTCCCGGGCCGCCGACTTCGGGCGCCGGGCGGCGGAGGCTCGGGTGGGCACACCCCAGCTCGTCGCCGGCACGCAGATCGTGGACGCCCCGCGCGCGGTGGCCCACTCCCTGCCCCGCGCGGCCGTGACGAACGCCGTGCTCGGGCTCGTCCTCGGGCTGGTCCTCGGCGTCGCGGTGGCCGCCGTCGCCTCGGTGGTGGCGGACCGGCCGGTGCTGCGCCGGGAGATCGCCGCGCACCTCGGGGCGTCGGTGACGGCGGAGCTGCCGCGCCGGGCGCCGAGGCTGTGGGGGCGGCGGCGCACCCGGGCGGCGCGGGCGCGGCTGATCGTGTCCCTGACGCGCACCGCGCGCGGCCCCGGGGAGGCCCTGTCGCTGCTGGAGCTGGGGTGCGCGCGCACGACGGCGCGGCTGGCCCTGGACCTCGCCGGGGCGCTCGGCGAGGAGGGCCCGGTGACCGTCGTCGACGGGCTGCCCGGCGCGCACCTCGCCCGGCTGGCGCCGAAGGCGGGCGGCCCGGTGGTGGTCGACAGTGCCGAGGCGGCCCCGCTGTCGCCGGGCGGCCCGCTCGACGGCGCCGAGGCGGGCGTGCCCGAGCGGCGGCTCGGGGTGGGGTCGGTGGCGCCGGGCACGGCGTGGACGGACCTGCGGCGGCTCGGGGCGCGGACGGTGCTCGTGGTGCGGGCGGGGCACGGCAGCGCGGCGTGGCTGCACACCGTGGCCCGGCAGCTCGTGGAGCAGGACGTCGCGGTGGCCGGCGTGGTGCTCGTCGACCCCGATCCGCGCGACCGCACCGACGGCACCTTGTGGGACGGCCCGCCGGGTCCGCCCCGCAGCCGCGGCGGGCGGCTCGTACGGCCCAACGGAACCCGGCGGCTGCCCAGGTGGGCGGCCAGGGTCCCGGACAGCGACCAGGAGGCTCGGTAGGACATGTGTGGTATCGCGGGCACGTACCGATGGCCGGACGGAAAGGCCGTCACCGACCGCCTCACCGGCATCCTCGCCCACCGGGGCCCCGACGGGTCGGGCCGCTACAGCCATCCCGTCGGCGACGGCGAGGTGCATCTCGGGCACCGCAGGCTGGCGATCATCGACCTGTCGGAGACCGGCGCCCAGCCGATGGCGTCGGACGGCCTCGTCCTGACGTACAACGGCGAGCTGTACAACGCCCCCGAGCTGCGGGCCGAATTGTCGGCCGCCGGGGTGCGGTTCAAGGGCACCTCCGACACCGAGGTGCTGCTGGAGGCGTGGCGGCGCTGGGGGACGGGGTGTCTGTCCCGGCTGCGCGGCATGTTCGCGTTCGGGGTGTTCGACGAGCGCACCGGGGAACTGGTGCTCGCCCGCGACCAGCTCGGCGTCAAGCCGCTGTTTTTGCTGCGGCGCGGTGAGGGCCTGGTGTTCGCGTCCGAGCTGAAGGCGCTGGCGGCCGTGGCCGGGACGTCCCTGGACGTGGATCCGGGGGCGCTGGTGGCGTCGCTGCTGTACTACTGGGTGCCGGACTCGCGGTGCGCGTACCGGGAGGCGGAGAAGCTGCCGCCGGGGAGCTGGCTGCGGGTGCGGCCCGACGGGCGGGTGGAGCGCGGCCGGTTCTGGAACCTGCGGGACGTCGCCGCCGAGGCGCGGGAGGCTCCGGCGCCGGATCTCGCCGCCGTCGTCGAGGAGTCGACCCGGCTGCACCTGCTGTCGGACGTGCCGGTGGCGACGTTCCTGTCCGGCGGGCTCGACTCCAGCTACCTGACCGCGCTCGCGGCCCGGGAGCGGCCCGGGATCTCCGCCTACACCATCGGGTTCCGCCCGGAAGACGCCAAGTTCGAGGCGATGCCGGACGACCTGCGCCACGCCCGGATCGTCGCCGAGCGGTTCGGGGTGGACCTGCACGAGATCGAGATCGCCCCGGACGTCCTGGACCTGCTGCCGAGAATGACGTACCACCTGGACGAGCCGATCGGTGACCCGGCCGCGATCAACACGTTCCTGATCTGCCAGGCCGCCCGGGAGGCCGGGGTGAAGGTGATGCTGTCGGGGATGGGCGCCGACGAGCTGTTCGCCGGGTACCGCAAGCACCTCGCGAACCTGCTGGCGCTGCGCTACCAGCGGGTGCCGCGCCCGCTGCGGCGGGGCCTGTCGGCGGCGGTGGACCGGCTGCCGGTCGCCACCGGCCGGCGGGGCCTTCGGTCGGTGCGGTTCGCGAAGCGGTTCCTGTCCTTCGCGGACCTGCCGGAGGAGACCGCGTTCCGCCGCAGCTACACCATGTACGACCGGGCGCAGCTCCTGGACCTGGTCGCCCCGGACCTGGCGGGGACCGTCGAGGACGTCCTCACCGAACACGCCGACGTCTACCGGGACAACGACCTCGACGACTTCGTCAACCGCATGTGCCTCGGTGACGCGCGCATGTTCCTGCCGGGCCTCAACCTCGCGTACACGGACCGCTCCAGCATGGCCGCCTCGACGGAGGTGCGGGTGCCGTACGTGGATGTCGAGGTGGTGCGGGCGGCGTTCGCGGTGCCCGGGGACCGCAAGATCGTCGGCCGGCAGGGCAAGGCCGTCCTGAAGGAGGCCGCCTGCTCGGTGCTGCCCCGGGAGATCGTGTACCGGCCCAAGGGGCTGTTCAGCGCCCCGCTGCGGGCCTGGATGAGCCGGGATCTGGCGCCGCTGGTGCGCGAGGTGATCAACGACGGGGAGCTGGTGCGCTCCGGGTTCCTGCGGCGGGACGCGCTGGCGCGGCTGGCCGCCGAGGACGCGGCCGGGCAGCAGGACTTCTCCAAGCAGCTGTGGCACGTGCTGACCCTCGAGTACTGGTACCGGGACGCGACCGGCCGGCGCTCCTCCCTGACCGCATAGAGACAGGACAGCTTCGGGTGAAACAGGTTGTGCAGAACTACAAGAACGGTGAGCTGGCGCTGCTGGACGTGCCGGTGCCGGGGTGCAAGCCGGGCGGGGTGCTGGTGCGCAGCCTCTTCTCGCTGATCTCCACGGGGACCGAGCTGATGAAGGTGTCCGAGGCGGGGATGTCGATGGTCGGCAAGGCGCGCTCCCGCCCCGACCAGGTCGCCAAGGTCGTGCAGAGCGTGGCCGTCAACGGGGTGCCCGCCACCTATCGCAAGGTGATGGGCAAGCTGGACTCGTACACGCCGCTGGGCTACTCGCTGTGCGGGGTGGTCGAGGAGGTCGGCGCCGGCGTCGACGACGTGAAGGCCGGTGACCTGGTGGCGTGCGCGGGCAACGAGCACGCGCTGCACGCCGAGTTGAACTGGGTGCCGAAGAACCTCTACGCCCGCGTTCCCGAAGGTCTCGCGCCGGATCACGCGGCGTTCGGGACGGTCGGTTCGATCGCGTTGCAGGGGGTGCGGCGCGGGGAGCCGCAGCTCGGGGACGTCGCCCTCGTGATCGGCCTCGGGCTGATCGGCCAGTTGGTCGTGCAGTTGCTGACCGCGTCGGGCGCCCGGGTGGTGGGGGCGGATCCGGATCCGGCGCGCTGCGCGCTGGCCGAGCGTCTGGGCGCGGTGGCGTGCGGGGATCCGGCGTCGTCCGTGGTGGAGGCGGCGGTCGCCGACCTCACCGACGGGCACGGTGTGGACCAGGTGTATCTGGCGGCGGGGGGTTCCAGCAATCAGCCGGTGGAGCTGGCGGCGCGGCTGAGCCGGGACCGGGGGCGGGTCGTCGACATCGGCAAGTGCCGGCTCGACCTGCCGTGGAACGCGTACTACGAGAAGGAGCTGGACGTCCGCTTCTCCCGCAGCTACGGTCCCGGGCGCTACGACCCGGAGTACGAGCTGGAGGGGCGTGACTATCCGGTCGGGTACGTGCGCTGGACCGAGCGCCGCAACCTGGCGTGCTTCCTGGACCTGGTGGCGCGGGGCCGGGTCGACGTGGCGCCGCTGGTGTCGCACACCGCCGACTTCGCGGACGCCGTGGAGACGTACCGGAGCCTGAAGGACGGCGACCTCAAGGCCGTCGCGGTGCTGTTCCGCTACCCGGAGCAGCAGGAGGCGCCGCCTTCGCCGGCCATACCCGCCGTGCCCGCCGTGCCCCGGCCGAGCGCGCCCCGGCCCGCGCGGACCCCGGTGCGGCTCGCGTTCGTCGGCGCCGGGAACTACGCGACGTCGATGCTGCTGCCCCACCTCGCCGGGCGCGACGGCGTCGAACTGTCCACGGTCGTGACCACGACCGCGCTGTCCGCCGCCAACGCCCAGCGCAAGTTCGGCTTCACGGAGGCGACCACCGACCTCGACGCGGTCCTCGGGGACGACGCCGTCGACGCGGTGTTCGTCGTCACCCGGCACAGCTCCCACGCCGAGCTGGCCCGCAGGGCGCTGCTGGCCGGGAAGGCGGTGTTCGTGGAGAAGCCCCTCGCGCTCTCCGAGGAGGAGCTGGCGGGGGTGCTCGCGGCGGTCGAGGAGTCCGGCAACGACCGGATCCAGGTCGGTTTCAACCGCCGTTTCGCGCCGCTGCTGCGGGAGGCGAAGGAGCGGTTCGGGGCGCGGACGGGGCCGGCGAACCTGCGCTATCTGGTCAACGCGGGCCGCCTCGACCACGGGAGCTGGTATCTGCGGCAGGCCACCGAGGGGTCGCGGTTCGCCGGTGAGGGCGGGCACTTCGTCGACACGGCGAGCTGGCTGCTGGACGCCGACCCGGTGTCGGTGCACGCGAGCGCGACGCCCGGTGACGACGACCTCCAGGTCGTGCTGCGCTACCCGGACGGCTCCACCGCGACGGTCAGCTATGTCACGACCGGCCCGGCGGGCTTCCCGAAGGAGACGCTGGACCTGGTCGCGGACGGGCGGGCGCTGCGGCTCGACGACTTCGTGCGGGCGTCGGTCTACGGGCGCAAGCGGTGGGTGAGTTCACGGCTGCCGAAGGCCCGCGACAAGGGGCAGAACGCCGAACTCGCCGCGTTCGTCAAGGCGGTGCGCACCGGCGGCCCGATGCCGGTGCCGCTCGGTTCGCTGGTGGCGACGACGGCGGCGACGCTCGCCGTGCGGGCGAGCCTGGCGAGCGGGGCGCCGGTGACGCTGGCGGCGGCCCGATGACCATGGGCGCGGGCTGGTACCTGCGGCGTCTGTCGCGGATGGGGCCGCGGGAGGTGGGCGGCCGGGCGGGCGACGCGGTGCGCCGGCGGCGGTGGCGTGCGGTGCGGCCCGTGTGCCCGGAGGTGACCGGGGCCGCGTTCACCGCCGTGCTGCCCGAGGGTGCGCTCGCGGCGGTGGCGCCGGACGCGGTGAAGCGGCTGCTGGCCGACGCGGAGCGGCTGCTGTCCGGGCACGGCGAGTGGTTCGGAGTGGTCCGTGACGACCTCGCCGACCCGGACTGGTGGTACGACCCGAAGACCGGGCGCCGCGCGCCGTGGGGGTACGCGTTCGACGTGCCCTACCGCGACGAGGACGCGATCGGGGACGTCAAGCAGATCTGGGAGCCCTCACGGCACCAGTACCTGACCGTGCTCGCCGCCGCCTACGCCCTCACCGGTGACGAGCGGTACGCGGAGCGGGTCGCCGCGCACCTCAGGTCGTGGTGGGCGGCGAACGCGCCGCTGCGCGGGGTGCACTGGACCAGCGGGATCGAGCTGGGCATCCGGCTGCTGTCGTGGGTATGGATCCGCCGTCTGCTGGACGGCTGGGCGGGCGCGGCGGCCCTGTTCGAGGGCAACCCGGTCGCGCTGAACCAGATCTGGCACCACCAGCGCTGGCTGGCCGCGTTCCCCAGCCGGGGCTCCTCGGCCAACAACCACGTGATCGCGGAGGCCGCCGGGCAGGTGGCGGCGGCGTGCGCGTTCGGCTGGTTCCCCGAGTCGCCGCGCTGGCGGGCCGACGCGCTGCGCTCCCTGGACCGGCACCTGCGGGCCAACACCTTCCTGTCCGGCGTCAACCGCGAGCTGGCCTCCGAGTACCACGGGCTGGTCCTGGAGCTGGGCCTGGCCGCGCTCGCCGAGGCGGACACCGCGCGCGTCCCGGTCCCGGCGACGGTCCGGCTGGTGCTGCTGCGGATGACCGACGCGCTCGCGGCCGTCGTCGACGACCGGCTGCGCCCGCCCCGGCAGGGGGACGCCGACGACGGGCACGGGCTGGTCCTGGACGGGGCGGGCACCGGCCGCTGGGGTTCGCTGCTGGCCACCGGCGAGGCCGTGTTCGGGCGGCTCGACTGGTGGCCGCGGGTGACCGGCACCGACGTCCGCACCCCGCTGCTGGCCTCGCTGGTGACGCCGTTCACGGCCGGGGTCCGTCCCGCGCGGCGGCCCGCGCACTTCGCGGACGCCGGGCTGAGCGTGCTGCGCGGGCCCGGAGGGATCTGGGTGCGGTGCGACGGCGGGCCGCACGGGTTCCTGTCGATCGCCGCGCACGCGCACGCGGACGCCCTGTCCGTGGAGGTGCGCCACGACGGGGTGGACGTGCTCGCCGATCCGGGGACGTACTGCTACCACGGGCAGCCCCTGTGGCGGCGGTACTTCCGCTCGACCCTCGGCCACAACACCCTCGAACTCGACGGCGCCGACCAGTCCCTCTCAGGCGGCCCGTTCCTGTGGACCCGGCACGCGCGCACGCGCGTCCTGGCCGCGACCGACCAGCGATGGTGCGCCGAGCACGACGGCTACCTGCCCTCCGTGCACCGCCGCCGCGTCGAGCTGACGGGCCGCGAGCTGAGGGTCGTCGACGAGGTGAGCGGCGAGCCGCGTGCCGTGCGGCTCGCGTTCCACCTCGGGCCGGACGTCCGCGCGGAGCTGGCCGGGGAGCGGGCCCGGCTGACTTGGAGCCGGGACGGCGAGGAGCGCTCGGCGACGCTCGACCTGCCCAGGGAGCTCCAGTGGCGGGCGCACCGTGGCGAGAGCGATCCGCCCCTGGGCTGGTACTCCCCCGGCTTCGGCCGCAAGGAGCCCGCCACGACGCTCATCGGCACCGGACACAGCGACGGCGCGCGGGAGTTCACGACCGTGCTCGCGTTCCACGGCCAGGACTAGGAGAGGGGAGGGGAGACGTGGGGATCTCGTGGCGGGCCTGGCCCGTGGCGGCGCTGGCGCTGCTGGCGGTGGCCGGCTGCGACGACGGACCGTCGGACACGCGCGCGGAGCGGGCCTCGGCCGCGCCGACCGCCGTCTCATCCGGTGTGGCCCAGGTGTGCGACCGGCCGGCGTCCGGTCCGGCGACGGCACCGAAGGGCGCGGTGAGCGTCGACCCCGCCGTCCCCGGTGACCTGGCCGCGAAGACCAGGGCGCACCCGGCGCGCACCACGTTCTGGCTGCGGCCCGGCGTCCACCGGCTCCCGCCGGACCGGTACGCCCAGGTGATCCCGAAGGACGGGAACGTCTATCTCGGCGCGCCCGGCGCGGTGCTCGACGGCCGCAAGGTGAACCAGTACGCGTTCGGGGGCGGCGCCCACGACGTCACCGTCCGGTATCTGACCGTGCAGGGGTTCGTCGCGCCGCACGACGAGGGTGTCGTCAACCACGACTCGGCCGACGGCTGGGTGATCGAGCACGCGACGATCCAGCACAACTCCGGGGCCGGGCTGATGGCGGGGGCCCGGCAGCGGGTGCGCGGGAACTGTCTGCGGAACAACGGGCAGTACGGCATGAACGCCTACAAGAACGGTGACCGGATCACCGGTCTGGTCGTCGAGGGCAACGAGATCACCGGCAACAACACCGGGGACTGGGAGCGGAGGAAGGAGGGCTGCGGCTGCACCGGGGGCGTCAAGTTCTGGGCGGTGGACGGGGCCGACGTGCGCGGGAACTGGGTGCACGGCAACCGGGGCACGGGGCTGTGGGCGGACACCAACAACAACGACTTCCTGATCGAGGGCAACCTGATCGAGGGCAACGACGGGGCCGGGCTGATCTACGAGACCAGCTACAACGCGGTGATCCGCGAGAACACGTTCCGGCGCAACAACTGGGTCGAGGGCCGCCGTTACGCCGAGCGGGGCGACACGTTCCCGTTCGCGACGCTGTACCTGTCCGAGTCGGGCGGCGAGCCGCGCGTGCCCGCCCGGACGGCGAAGATCGACGTCCACGGGAACGTCCTGGAGAACAACTGGTCCGGGATCACCCTGTGGGAGAACGCCGACCGGTTCTGCAACAGCCCGGCGAATACGTCGTCCGGTGACTGCACGCTGCTGGTGCGCGACACGGCCCGCTGTGTGCGGCCGGGGATCGCGCGGGCGCCGCTGTACGGGGACTGCCGGTGGAAGACGCAGCGCGTCGACATCCACGACAACCGGTTCGTGCTGGACAAGTCGGTCGTCGACTGCGCGGCGATGTGCGACCGGATGGCGGTGCTCGCCAACTACGGCACCTACCCGGACTGGTCGCCCTACCAGGGCGAGCGGGTCGCCGAGGCGATCACGGGCGCGCAGCACAACCGCTGGCACGACAACGAGTACGTCGGCCCGTGGACGTTCGTCGCGCACGACCCGAGCCGGGTCCTGGACGTCGGGCAGTGGCGGGGCGCGCCGTACCGGCAGGACACCGGCAGCACCTTCCGCACGCGGGACGGGGGCTGAGATGGGTACCGGGCGCACGTCGAAGGTGGTCGGGCTGGTGTGGGGGCTGCTGATCCTCAACACGCTGGGTTCGGCGGGGGCGAAGACGATCGTCCCGTTGCCGCGGTCGCTGATCCAGATGGCGACGATGGGGGCGCTGGTCGCGGCGTTCGCGCTGGCGCTCGCGGTGAACGTGCGGCTGCGGGTGCGGCCCAGCGCCTATCTGCTCCTGCTGACGCTGCTGCTGGTGCCGAGCGTGCTGGCGAGCGCGCATCTGGAGTCGGGGTTCGGTGCGCTGTTCCGGTGCGCGCGGCTGGCTCTGTTCGTCGGCACGCTGTGGCTGCTGAGCCGGTGGTGGGACGGGGGCGAGACGTTCGTCCGGCATCACATCCGGACGTACTTCGTGGTGCTGGGGTCGGTGGCGGCCGGGCTCGCGGTGTCGCCGGGGGCGGCCATGCCGGAGCTGTACGGGGGGCGGCTGGTGGGCGCGCTGTGGCCGCTGACGCCGCCGCAGATCGGGCAGTACGCGGCGGTGATCATCGGGCTGACGGTGCTGCTGCTGGTGGGGCGGCGCACGGGCGGCCGGAGCGCGGCGCTGGTGATCGTGCCGTCGCTGGTGTTGCTGGCGCTGACGCACACGCGGACGGCGACGCTGGGGCTGCTGGTGGGGCTGGTGGTGGCGGTCGGGTCGCTGGTGCTGACCAGCGGGGCCGCGCGGCGGTTCTTCACGGGGGCGGTGGTGATCACGGTGGTGGTGGCGGTGGGGTTCGCGCCGCTGGTCCAGGCGTGGTTCCTGCGCGGGCAGAGCCAGGAGAACTTCACGAGTCTCACCGGGCGGGCGAAGGTGTGGGACGCGCTGCTGGCCGCGCCCCGCTCGACGACGGAGCACCTGTTCGGGGCGGGGCTCGGCGACAAGTCGTTCGCGGGGCTGCCGATCGACAACAGCTGGCTGGCGGTCTACCACGAGCAGGGCATGACGGGGGTCGTCCTGGTGGGGGCGTTCCTGGTGGTGCTGGGTGCGGTGGCGCTGCTGCGGCCGCCGTCGCTGGGGCGGGCCTGCGCGTTGTTCCTGATCACCTACTGCGCGATCGCCTCGTACACGGAGGCGGGGCTCGGTGACGCGTCGCCGTATCTGCTGCACCTGGCGGTGGCGGCCTCGCTGCTCGCGACGCCCGCCGCCACCCCGGCCGACCGGCTCCCCCAGCCTCTCGGCCCTTCCCAGCCCCTCGGCCTTTCCCGGCCGCCCCTCGACACAGAGCGGAGGTGACGTGAGCATGCACGTCCTCGTGGTGCACAACCGGTACGCGTCGGCGCAGCCGAGCGGGGAGAACAGGGTCGTCGACCAGGAGGTGGCGCTGCTGCGCGGGGCCGGGCACCGGGTCGAGGTGTTCGAGCGGCGCAGCGACGACATCCCGGGCCGGTCCCTGCCGGGCAAGGCGGCGCTGCCGTTCCTGGTGCCGTGGAACCCGGGCGTCCGCAAGGAGCTGGCCGCGCGACTGCGGGCGGCGCGGCCGGACGTGGTGCACGTCCACAACGTGTTCCCGCTGCTGTCGCCGGCGGTGCTGGCGGCCTGCGCGGACGCCGGGGTGCCGGCGGTGGCGACGCTGCACAACTACACGCAGGTCTGTCCGCCGGGCACGCTCCAGCGCGACGGCCGCCCGTGCGCGGAGTGCGTCGGGGGTTCGCCGCTGCCCGCCGTGCGACACGGCTGCTACCGGGGGTCGCGGCTGGCGACGGTGCCGCTCGCGGTGAGCCTGTCGGTCAACCGGCGGCGCTGGTGGTCGGGGGTGGAGCGGTTCTTCTGCATCTCGGCGGCGCAGCGCGAGGTCCTGGTGCGCTCCGGGATGCCCGCAGGGCTGCTGGCGGTGAAGCACAACTTCGTGCCCGATCCGGGGAGTTGCCGCAGCGGGCCCGGGGAGCACGTGCTGTATCTGGGGCGGCTCGCCGAGGCCAAGGGCCTGCGGCTGCTGATGGCCGCGTGGGACGGCCTCGCCGCCGGCGGCGGGGTGGGCGTGCCGCTGGTGATCGCCGGGACGGGGCCGCTGGAGGCGGAGGTGCGGGCGTGGGCGGCGGGCCGGGACGACGTGCGTTTCGCCGGCCTGTACGACACGGCCCAGTGTCAGGACGCCGTCGCGCGGGCGGTCGCCGTGGTGGCGCCGTCGACGTGGCTGGAGACGTTCGGGCTGGTCGTCGTGGAGGCGATGGCGGCCGGGGTGCCGGCCGTCGCCGCGGGCCACGGGTCCTTCGTCGAGCTGATCGAGGACGGGGTCACGGGGCTCTTGCACCGGCCGGGCGAGTCCGGCTCGCTCGCCGCGTGTCTGCGCCGGATCACGTCCGACCCTGCGTTCGGCAGGGAGCTGGGCCGGGCGGCCCGGCACCGCTACGAACAGGGCTTCAGTCCGGCCGTCGGGCTGGAGCGCCTGCTGGAGGGGTACCGCGCCGCGATCGCGGGGCGGACCGGATCACTTGGGGGGCAACAGAAATGACAGGATGCCGGCTCTGCGGTTCGGCGGCGCTCGCGAGCGTCGTCGACCTGGGGGCGACACCGCCGTGCGAGAGCTTCCTCGCCGCGGACGAACTGGACCGGCCCGAACCGGCGTACCCGCTGCACCTGCGGGTGTGCACGGAGTGCTGGCTCGCGCAGATCCCGCCGCTGATCACACCGGAGGAGACGTTCACGCAGTACGCGTACTTCTCCTCGTACTCGACGTCGTGGGTGGAGCACGCGCGCGCCTTCGTCGACGGCGCCGTGCGGCGGCTGGGGCTTGGGCCCGACGCGTTCGTGGTCGAGGTCGCGAGCAACGACGGATATCTGCTGAAGCACGTGGTGGACCGGGGGATCCGCTGCCTGGGCGTCGAGCCGTCGGTGAACGTGGGCGCCGCCGCGCGCGAGGCGGGGGTGCCGACGCTGACCGCGTTCCTCGACCCGCGGACGGGGGCGGAGGTACGGGCCGAGCACGGGCCCGCCGATCTCGTCGTCGCCAACAACGTGTACGCGCACATCCCCGACGTCGTCGGTTTCACGCGGGGGCTGCGCGCGCTGGTCGCCGACGACGGCTGGGTGTCGATCGAGGTGCAGCACCTGCTGACGCTGATCGAGGAGAACCAGTACGACACGATCTACCACGAGCACTTCCAGTACTACTCGGTCGCCGCCGCGATCCGGGCGCTGGCCAGCGGCGGGCTCACGCTCGTCGACGTGGAGCTGCTGCCCACGCACGGCGGGTCGATCCGGCTGTGGGCGCGCCCGGCGGAGGTGGCCGGTGAGCCGTCGCGGAGAGTCGCCGAGGTCCTGGACCGGGAGAAGGCCGCCGGGCTCCAGGAGCTGTCCGGGTACACGCAGTTCTCGGCGCGGGTGGCGAAGGTGCGCCGCGATCTGCTGCGGTTCCTGATCGACGCGGCCGAGCGCGGGGAGACGGTCGTCGGGTACGGGGCGCCGGGCAAGGGCAACACCCTGCTCAACCACTGCGGGGTGCGCCCCGACCTGCTGCCGTACACCGTCGACCGCAACCCCTACAAGCACGGCCGGTTCACGCCGGGCGCGCGTATCCCGATCCTGGCGCCGGAGCGGATCGCCGCGGACAAGCCGGACTACGTGCTGGTCCTGCCGTGGAACCTGCGCGCCGAACTGACCGAGCAGTTGTCGTTCGTCCACGCGTGGGGCGGGCGGCTCGTCTTTCCCATACCGGAACTGAGCGTTGTCGGGGGCACCTCATGAAGGTCGTACTGTTCTGCGGCGGTTACGGGATGCGGATGCGCAGCGGTGCCTCCGACGACGTGCCCAAGCCGATGGCGATGGTCGGTCCCCGGCCGCTGATCTGGCACGTGATGCGCTACTACGCGCACTTCGGGCACACCGAGTTCATCCTGTGCCTGGGCTACGGGGCGCACCACATCAAGGACTTCTTCCTGCACTACGAGGAGACGACGTCCAACGACTTCGTGCTGCGCGGCGGGCGCACCGAGCTGCTGTCGACGGACATCGCGTCGTGGACGATCACGTTCGTGCAGACCGGCGTCGAGTCACCGATCGGGGAGCGGCTGCGGCGGGTGCGCGAGCACCTGGACGGCGACGAGATGTTCCTCGCCAACTACGCGGACGTCCTCACCGACGCCCCGCTGCCGGAGATGATCGAGAAGTTCGCGGCGCGGGACGCGGGGGCGTCGATGATGGTGGTGCCGCCGCAGTCGTCGTTCCACTGCGTGGACCTGGGCGACGACGGACTGGTGGGCGGCATCACCCCGGTGAGCGAGCTGCCGCTGTGGGAGAACGGCGGCTACTTCGTGCTGCGTCAGGAGGTCTTCGACCACATCCCGGAGGGCGGTGACCTGGTCGCCGACGGGTGCGCGGAACTCGCCAAGCGGGGGCGGCTGGTGGCGCACCAGCACCGGGGGTTCTGGAAGCCGACGGACACGGTGAAGGAGCGGGCCGCCCTCGACGAGGCGTATGCGCGCGGCCGGCGTCCGTGGGCCGTGTGGGAGCGGGTGTGATCCGGCTCGGCGCCGGGCCCCTGGAGCGGGTGGTCGCGGTGGGCGCGCACTGCGACGACATCGCGATCGGCGCGGGCGGCACCCTCCTCGCCCTGTGCCAGGGGCGTCCCGGCCTGCGGGTGGACGCGCTGGTCCTGTCCGGCGGCGGCGGTCCGCGCGAGCTGGAGGAGCGGGCCGCGCTCGCCGCGTTCTGTCCGGGCGCCGACCTGCGCCTGACGGTCCTGAAACTGCCGGACGGCCGGGTGCCCGCGCACTGGGACGAGGCGAAGGGCGCCGTCGAGGAGCTGCGCGCCCGCACCGAACCGGACCTGGTGCTGGCCCCGCGCACCGACGACGCCCACCAGGACCACCGCTGCCTGGCCAAGCTCATGTCGACGGCGTTCCGCGACCACCTCGTCCTCGGCTACGAGATCGTCAAGTGGGACGGCGACCTCGGCCGCCCCGCCGCCTACCAGCCGCTGTCACCGGAGACCGCCGAACGCAAGGTGGCCCTGCTCCAGGAGCACTATCCCTCGCAGCGCCACCGGCCCTGGTACGACCGGGAGGCGTTCCTCGGCCTCGCCCGGATCCGCGGCATCGAATGCCACGCCCGCTACGCGGAGGCGTTCGCCGTCACCAAACTCACTCTCGACCTGGGGGAATGAACTGTGCGCGTACTGCTGACCGGGCACCAGGGCTATCTGGGCACCGTGATGGCCCCGGTCCTCGCGGCGGCCGGCCACGAGGTCACCGGCCTCGACGCCGGCCTGTTCGCCGGCTGCGTCCTGGGCCCGGCGCCCGCCGACCCGCCGGGGCACCGCGTCGACCTGCGTGACGTCACCGCCGAGCACGTCGCCGGTGTCGACGCCGTGATCCACCTGGCCGCCCTCTCCAACGATCCGCTGGGCTCGCTGGCCCCGCAGCTCACCTACGACATCAACCACCACGCGTCCGTGCGCCTGGCCCGGCTCGCCCGGGACGCCGGGGTGAAGCGGTTCCTGTACGCGTCGACCTGCTCGGTGTACGGCGCGGCGGGCGGTGACGCGCTGGTCGGCGAGGACGCGCCGCTGCGCCCGGTGACGCCGTACGCGGAGTCGAAGGTGCGGGTCGAGGACGACCTGCACACGCTGGCCGACGGCGACTTCAGCCCCGTCTACCTGCGCAACGCGACCGCGTTCGGCTACTCGCCCCGGCTGCGTGCCGACATCGTGCTGAACAACCTGGTGGGGCACGCGCTGCTGTCCGGTGAGGTGCTGGTGCTCTCGGACGGCACGCCGTGGCGTCCGCTGGTGCACGCCGCCGACATCGCGCGGGCGTTCACCGCCGCGCTGGAGGCGCCGCGCGAGGCGGTGCACGACCGGGCGTTCAACATCGGCAGCGAGGTCAACAACGTGACCGTCGCCGAGATCGCCGGGCAAGTCGCCGAGGCGGTGGCCGGCGCGAAGGTCGTGATCACCGGGGAGAACGGCGCCGACCCGCGCTCCTACCGGGTCGACTTCTCCCGCTTCCGGGAAGCTCTCCCGGGGTTCGACTACGAGTGGACGGTGAAACGCGGCGCGCTCGAACTCGCCGACGCCTACCGGTCGTTCGAGCTGACGCGGGAGGACTTCGAGCAGCGCTTCACCCGCCTCGCGGTCCTGCGCGCGGCGTCCGAGGAGGGCGCGGTGGACGAGACGCTGCGGTGGCGCCGGTGAGCGGGCCCGGCGACGACATGTACGCGCTGGTGGAGCGGCTGTACCCGCTGTGCCGCAGCATCACCGGCGACGGGGTGCGCGCCACCTTGGAGATCGTCGGCGAACTCCTCCCGCTGACCGTGCACGAGGTGCCGACCGGCACGCAGGTCCTGGACTGGACGATCCCGCAGGAGTGGAACATCCGGGACGCGTACGTCGCCGACGCGGACGGCCGGCGCGTCGTCGACTTCGCCGCGTCGAGCCTGCACGTGCTCGGCTACAGCGTGCCGGTGCACCGGACGATGCCGCTGGCGGAGCTCCGCGCCCACCTGCACACGCTGCCTGAGCATCCCTCCTGGGTGCCGTACCGCACCAGCTACTACCAGCCCGCCTGGGGTTTCTGCCTGGCCCAGGAGACGCTGGACGCATTGCCGGACGGCGACTACGAGGTGCGGATCGACTCGACGCTGGCCGACGGCCACCTCACCTACGCCGAGCACGTGATCCCCGGTCAGGTCGCCGACGAGGTGATCGTCTCCTGCCACGTCTGCCATCCGTCGCTGGCCAACGACAACCTCGCCGGGATCGCGGTGGCGACGTACCTGGCCCGCGCGCTGGCCGAGGGCAACCCGTACTACACGTACCGGTTCGTCTTCGCGCCCGGCACGATCGGCGCGATCACCTGGCTGGCCCGCAACGCGGACCACGTCGACAAGGTCAGGCACGGCCTGGTGCTGGCCTGCGCCGGGGACGCGGGGCAGCTGACGTACAAGCGGTCCCGGCGCGGCGACGCCGAGATCGACCAGGTGCTGCGGCACGTCCTGGCCGCCTCCGGGCGCCCGCACCGCGTCACGGAGTTCACCCCGTACGGGTACGACGAACGCCAGTACTGCTCCCCCGGGTTCGACCTGGGTGTGGGCTCGCTCAGCCGGACCCCGTACGCGGGGTATCCCGAGTACCACACGTCGGCGGACGACCTCGGTTTCGTCTCACCGGCGGCGATGGCCGACACGCTCGCCGTGTGCCGGGAGGCGTTCGCGGTGCTGGACCGCAACCGGCGCTACGTCAACCTCAGCCCGTACGGGGAGCCGCAGCTGGGGCGGCGCGGGCTGTACGACGCGCTGGGCGGGCGCAGTGACGCGAAACAGGCCCAGATGGCGATGCTCTGGGTGCTGAGCCTCGCGGACGGGGAGCACGGTCTGCTGGATGTCGCCGAGCGCTCGGGGCTGGCGTTCGACACCGTCGCCGCGGCGGCCGACGCCCTGTGCGGCGCCGGGCTGATCAAGGCGTGACGGCGGTGCGCGCCACGACCGGGGCCGGGTCCGCGAAGTCCGCCGAGCCTGCCAGGTCCGCCCGGCGGGCCCTGGTCGGGCGGCTGTCGTGGGGGCTGGCGGACCAGGCGGCGTCCAGCGTCTCCAACTTCGTGGTGGGCGTCTACGTGGCCCGCTCGCTGGGGGTGACCGCGTTCGGGGTGTTCAGCCTGGCCTGGGTGACCTACGGCGTGGTGCTGAACGTGTCCCGGGGGCTGGCCACCGATCCGCTCGTGGTGCGGTTCAGCGGTGTGCCGGAGTGGTCCTGGCGGCGCGCGGTGGCCCGTGCGACGGGGACGGCGCTCGGGGTGGGGACTCTCCTCGGCGCGGTGTGCCTGGTGACGGGGCTCGCGCTCGGCGGGCAGGTGGGAGCGGCGTTCGCGTGTCTGGGCGTCCTGCTGCCGGGGCTGCTGCTCCAGGACGCGTGGCGGTTCTCGTTCTTCGCGGCGGGCGCCGGGCGCAAGGCGTTCGTCAACGACGTCGTGTGGGCGCTAGCGCTCGTCCCGGCCCTGCTGATCGCGGCTCGGGTGGGCGGCGTGGGCGCGTTCGTGCTGGCGTGGGGGGCGTCGGCGGCGGTCGCGGCCGGGTACGGCGTCGTGCAGTGCGGGGTGCGGCCCCGGGTCGGTCAGGCGCGCGGGTGGCTGCGCGAGCAGCGCGACCTCGGCTACCGGTACCTGGTGGAGAACGTCAGCCTCAGTGGGGCGAGCCAGGTGCGGGCGTACGGGCTCGGCGTGATCGTCGGGGTCGGCGCGGTGGGGGCGGTGCGGGGCGCGGAGCTGCTGCTCGGGCCGTTCCTCGCCGTCCTCATGGGCCTGTCGCTGGTGACCGTCCCGGAGGCGGCGCGGGTCCTGCGCCGGGCGCCGCACCGGCTGGGCCGGTTCTGTCTCCTGCTGGGCGGCGGGCAGGCCGGCGCGGCGCTGCTGTGGGGCGGGGCGCTGCTGCTGATGCCGGGCCGGGTGGGTGAACTCGCCCTCGGTGACGTCTGGCAGTCCGCGTCCGAGCTGATCGTGCCGATCACCCTGGGGGTCGCGGGCGCCGGGCTCGGCACCGGCGCGGCGGCCGGGCTGCGCGCCCTCGGCGCCGCCCGCCGCAGCCTGCGCTGCCAGCTCTACGCCTCCACCGCCTACGCCGGGGGCGGCCTCGGCGGCGCCGCGCTGGCCGGCACGGTCGGCTCGGCCTGGGGGGTCGCCGCCGCGACGCTCAGCGCCTCCGCCGTGTGGTGGCTCCAACTGCGCTCCGCCCTGCGCGCGCACCGCCCCGACACCGATCCCGAAACTCCTGAAGTTCCCGAATCGAGGACCTGATGACCGACCGTCCCAGGCTGAGCATCGGCCTGCCCGTCTACAACGGCGAGGAGTACCTGGCCGAGTCGTTCGACGCGCTGCTCGGGCAGACGTACGAGGATTT
The DNA here is from genome assembly GCF_014489635.1 of Streptomyces roseirectus. Taxonomy (NCBI): domain Bacteria; kingdom Bacillati; phylum Actinomycetota; class Actinomycetes; order Kitasatosporales; family Streptomycetaceae; genus Streptomyces; species Streptomyces roseirectus. The sequence continues at coordinate 242,821 of NZ_CP060828.1, forward strand.
CGAGCTGGTCGTCTCCGACAACGCCTCGACCGACGGCACCGAGGACGTCTGCCGCCGGTACGCCGCGAAGGACTCCCGTATCCGCTACCTGCGGCTGCCCCGCAACATCGGCGCGGCCCCGAACCACACCTACGTGTTCACCCAGTGCCGCGGCGAACTCTTCAAGTGGGCCTCGCACGACGACCTGTACGCCCGCGACCTGCTGCGGCGCTGCGTCGAGGCGCTGGACGAGCGGCCCGAGGTGATCCTCGCCCACGCGGACCAGGCCGTCATCGACGGCGACGGCCGGGTGACCGTGCCCTACGCGTACACGCTCGCGACCGCCTCCCCGCACGCGCCGGAGCGGTTCCGCAGCTTCCTGTTCGAGGCCGGCGGCGACGACTTCTACGGCGTGATGCGCGCCGACGTGCTGCGCCGTGTGAAGCCGCACGACAGCTACCACCACGCGGACCGCACGTTCGTCGCCCAGCTCGTCCTCAGCGGGCCCTTCCACCAGGTGCCGGAGCTGCTGTACTTCCGGCGCGACCATCCCACGCGGGCCGAGCGGGCGAACCCCTCGAAGCGGTCCCGGTGCGTCAACCTGGATCCGCGCCGGGCGGGGTTGCTGCATCCGACGCCCCGGCTGCTCGCCGAGTACGTGTGGGGGTTCGTCTCGGCGATCCGGCGGGCGCCGCTGTCCGCGGCGGACCGGCGGGCCTGCTACAGGCATCTGGCGGCGTGGATGAGCAGCAGGGCGCGGCCGGGCGCCGGGGAGCGGGTGGAGGACCGGGCGCCGGTCGATCCGGCGTCGCTGACGGTGTCGGTGGACGCGCTGGTCGCGGGCCGGGAGGGGCGGGGGACGTGAGGTCTCGCACTCACCGGCCGTCCCGGCAACGCCCCGTGCGCGTCGGCGTGTTCGGGCTGCTCGGCTCCGGGAACCTCGGCAACGACGGGTCCCTCGAAGCGCTGCTCGGGTACCTGCGTGCCGCGCGCCCGGACGCGGTCGTGGACGCGCTGTGCGGCGGGCCCGAGGCCGTGTCCGCGCGGTTCGGGATCCCGGCGACGCGGCTGCACTGGTACCGGGGCGAGTACCGGACGGCGTCCCGCGCGGGCGCGGTCGTCGGCAAAGGGATCGGGAAGCTCGTCGACGCCGTCCGCACCGCCGCCTGGGTGCGCCGGCACGACGTGGTGATCGTGCCGGGCATGGGCGTCCTGGAGGCGACGCTGCCGCTGCGGCCCTGGGGGTTCCCGTACGCGCTGTTCCTGCTGTGCGCGAGCGGGCGGCTGACGCGGACGCCGGTCGCGCTGGTCGGGGTCGGGGCCGCCCGCATCGGGAGCCGGCCGGTGCGGACGCTGGTGCGCTGGTCGGCGCGGCTCGCGGCCCACCGCTCCTACCGCGACGACCTCTCGCGGGAGGCGATGCGGGCGATGGGCGTGGACACCTCGCGCGACGCGGTCCACCCCGACCTGGCGTTCGCCCTGCCGGCGCCGCCCGCAGGCCCGCCGTCGGACGTCGTCTGCGTCGGCGTGATGGCCTTCCACGGCGGCAACGACGACCGGGCGCGCGCCGAGGAGATCCACCGGCGCTATCTCGACGGGACGGTCCGGTTCGTGCGCGCGCTGGTCGCCGAGGGCAGGCCGGTGCGGCTGCTCACCGGGGACGGCGTCGACGCGGCCGTGGTCGAGACGATCCTCGGCGCGGTGGACTCGCCGCTGGTCAGCGCCGCCGAGACGGCGTCGCTCGCCGACCTGATGAAGGAGACGGCCGCCGCCGGCGCCGTCGTCGCGACCCGATACCACAACCTGATCTGCGCGCTGCGGGCCGGCACCCCGACGCTCGCCCTCACCTACGCGGCGAAGAGCGGCGCGCTCATGGACCGCATGGGGCTGGCCGCGTACTGCCACCCGGCCGACGAGGTCGACGCCGAGCGGCTGCTCGCGCGGTTCCGGGAGCTGGAGAAGAACGCCCCCGACCTGCGGCGGGTCCTCGCCGAGCGCAACCTCGCCGCCGCCCGGGAACTCGACGCGCACTTCACCGCCCTGACCATGGCCCTGTTTCCTGCGGAGGTTTCGTGAAAGCGACCGAAGTACCGGCGATCGCCGGCGCGTTCCTGTTCGAGCCGACGCCGTACGCCGACGAACGCGGCTTCTTCTGCCGCACGTTCGACGCCGAGGTGGTCCGCTCGGTGGGCCTCGACCCGGACGCGTTCGTGCAGGACAGCCTGTCGCGGTCGGTGCGGGGCGTGCTGCGCGGGCTGCACCTGCGCTCGGGCGCCGGGGAGGCGAAGCTCGTGCGGTGCTCCTACGGGCGGGTCTTCGACGTCGTCGTCGACCTGCGCCCCGACTCGCCGACCTACCTGGGGCAGGCGCACGTCGAGCTGTCCGGGGAGACGCAGGTGACCCTGTACGTCCCGGCGGGGTGCGCGCACGGGTTCCAGGCGCTCACCGAGACCGCCGACGTCTCGTACCGCATCGACCGGCCGCACGACCCGTCCGAGGACGTCACGATCGCGTTCGACGACCCCGAACTCGCCGTGCCCTGGCCACTGCCGGCCACCTCGGTGTCCCGGCGCGACCGCGAGGCACCGAGCCTCGCCGACGTGCTCAAGCGCAGGGAGGGCTGACATGGACGCCGGAGAACCGCGCCTGCCCCGGTCCCGGGCCGCCAACGAGCGGCTGCACGCCCTGGTCCCCGGGGGCGCGCACACCTACGCCAAGGGCGACGACCAGTACCCCGAGCACCTGGCGCCGGTCATCAGCCACGGGCTCGGCGCGCACGTGTGGGACGTCGACGGCAACCGGTACATCGAGTACGGCTCCGGTCTGCGCTCGGTCAGCCTCGGGCACGCCCACCCCCGGGTGGTCGAGGCCGTGCGACGGGAGGTCGGGCGGGGCACCAACTTCGTGCGGCCGTCCTTCGTCGAGGTCGAGGCCGCAGAACGGTTCCTCGCGACAGTGCCGACCGCCGAGATGGTCAAGTTCGCCAAGAACGGCTCCGACGCGACGACCGCCGCCGTCCGCCTCGCCCGCGCCGTCACCGGGCGCCCCCTCGTCGCGCTCTGCGCCGACCATCCGTTCTTCTCCGTCGACGACTGGTTCATCGGGACGACGCCGATGTCCGCCGGGGTGCCGTCCGCGACGGGCGCGCTGACCGTGACGTTCCCGTACGGGGACCTCGCCGCCACGGAAGCGCTGCTGGCCCGGCACGCCGGGGAGATCGCCTGCCTCGTCCTGGAGCCGGCCACCCACGCCGAGCCGCCGCCCGGCTATCTCGCCGCCCTCCGCGACCTCGCCCACCGGCACGGGTGCGTCCTCGTCTTCGACGAGATGATCACCGGGTTCCGCTGGTCCGAGGCGGGCGCGCAGGGCCTCTACGGCGTCACCCCCGACCTCTCCACCTTCGGCAAGGCCCTCGGCAACGGGTTCGCGGTCTCCGCGCTGGCCGGACGCCGCGAACTGATGGAACGGGGCGGGCTGCGCCACCCCGGCGAGCGGGTGTTCCTGCTCTCCACGACCCACGGGGCGGAGACCCACTCACTCGCCGCCGCCATGACCGTGCAGGCCATCTACACCGAGGAGGGGGTAACGGCCCGGCTGCACGCCCTCGGGGAACGGCTGGCCGCCGGGGTCCGGGAGGCGGCCGCCGCTGCGGGCGTCGGTGACCACGTCGTCGTGCGGGGGCGGGCCAGCAACCTCGTCTTCGCCACGCTGGACGAGGAACTGCGGCCCTCCCAGCCCTACCGGACCCTGTTCCTGCGGCAGTTGCTCGCGGGCGGGGTGCTGGCACCGTCGCTCGTGGTCAGCGCCGCGCTGGACGAGGCCGACATCGACCGGACCGTCGAGGTGGTGGGTCAGGCGTGCGCGGTCTACCGGAAGGCACTGGACAGCGGAGGGCCGGGGGCATGGACCGGGGGGAGGCCGGTGAAGCCGGTGTTCCGGAGGCTGGCGTGAGGGGGGCGGTCCGGGGCCGGGCGGTGTTCCGGAGGGCGGCCTGAGCAGGGCGGTCCGGGGCCGGGCGGTGTTCCAGAAGCCGGCCTGAGCAGGGCGGCCCGGGGCCGGGCGGTGTTCCAGAAGCCAGCCTGAGCAGGGCGGCCCGGGGCCGGGCGGTGTTCCAGAAGCCGGCCTGAGCAGGGCGGGCCGGGGCCGGGCGGTGAGGCCGGTGCTTCGTGGGTCGGCCGAGCGGGGCGGGCCGGGGGCAGAGGGTGAGGCCCGTGTTCCGGAAGCTGGCCTGAGCGGGATGGGCCGGGGGGCAGGGCCGTGACGGAGGCTGGCCTGAGCGGGATGGGCCGGGGCAGGACGGTGAAGCGGTGTCCCGGAGGCCGGCGTGAGCGGGGCGCTCCGGGGGGCCGGGCGGTGTTCCGGAGGGCGGCCTGAGCGGGGCGGTCCGGAGCCGGGGGGTGAGGCCGGTGTTCCGGGGGTCGGCTTGAGTGGGCTCGTCCGGGGGCGGTGGGGTGGGTGGCGTGGTGTCAGCGGGGGTGGTGTGGGCCGGTGTCGGGGGTTCGGTCCGGGAGTCGGGCCGCCGTGCGGTCCACCGCCCAGGCCGTCGCCGGGGTCGCCGCCAGGGCGGTGCAGCAGCCGCCGAGGACGTCGGTCGGGTAGTGGGCGCCGAGGACGACCTGTGCCCAGCCCATGAGGGCGCCGGCGGCCAGCGCCGAGCCGAGGACGAGTGCCGTGCCGGCCGCCCGTCCGAGGCCGAGGCGGCTCGCGGCGAGCAGGGCGACGGCCAGGGCGAGCGCCGTGAGGAAGGCGGTGTGGCCGCTGGGGTAGGACAGGTTGCCGGCGCCGTGGATGGTGCGCCCCGACACGTGCTTGAGCAGCGTCGCCGCGACGACACTCGTCCCGGTGCCGGCGACGACGAGCACGGCCGCCCTCGGCCGCCGCACCACCAGGCACCCGAGCACGGCGGCCCCGATCAGCGGCACCGCTCCCCCGGGCTCCCCCAGGAAGTCGACGGCGAGCGCGAACCGCCGCCACGGCTCCCCCACCCCCTCGACGGCGGCCCAGATCCGCTCGTCCACCGCGCCGGGCTCCCCGTCACCGGCGAACAGCACACCGAGCACGGCGACGACCGTCGCGGCGAGGACCGCGCACAGCACGAGCGGCACCCACAACACCGGACCGACGAGGGGACGACTCGCCCTCAGCTCCCCCGCAGCCGTACGCCCGCCGCCCATCAACGCCCCCTCGCCGCCGCCGACTTGGCCCTCCCCAGGAGCCACGGCCACCCTAACCGCCGCACGGCCCCGCCCCAGGGCCACGGCATCGGGTTTCCGTCATACCGGGGTCATCGGTGACGGACGGACTTGGCGCCCTGATCCGACCCGACACCCCCGCGACGCGGCTGCGGTGGGTCACCTGGCCACGCTCCCACGGCCCGCCGTCGGTTCACCCCCGGTCCGGGCACGTGCGCCGGTACGGGATGCCGGGCAGGTGCCGGCGCCACTCCGCCGCCGAGAGGCCGTCGGCCACTCGCCGGCAGACGTCCCGGGCCGCCCGGTCCGGGGCGAGGCCGTAGGCGCGCGGTGGGGTGCGAGCGCCCGCCACGCGGAGTTCCGTGCCGTCGGGGCTGAAGGCGAGGGCCCGGACGGTGTCGCCGGGGGTGAGGAGGGGGAGGCCGATGCGCTGGCGGGAGGCGGTGTCCCAGAGCCGGATGAAGCCGTCCTCGAAGCCGACGGCCAGCATCCTGCCGTCGGGTGAGAACGCCAGCGCCGACACGTACCTGTCCGCGACCCCGGCGAGGACACCCAGCCGGCGGGTGAGGCCGCCGTCCCACAGCATGGTCCGTCCGGACGCGTCCCCGGCGGCCAGGTAGTGCCCGTCCGGGCTGAAGGCGAGTGCCGAGGTCTGCCCGGGACTCTGTGCCTCGGGCGGACGCACGCCGCTGGGCAGGGCGACCGCCTGGCCGCTGGAGGTGACGAGCAGACGCCCGTTGGGGCGCAGCGCCAGGTCCCCGTTGACGTGGGGCATGGTCTTGACGAGGGTGCTGCGGGCCGGGTCCCAGACGTCCGTCGCGCCGTACATCGGGACCTGCGAGGTGATCAGTGACGCGTCACGCGGGCCGAACACGAGCGAGACGATCAGGTCCTGGTCGTAGGGATCGTCCTTCACGAGGCGCGGTGAGGCTGTCACACGGCGGCAGGACATGTCCCACAGCGATACCCGCGGGGGAGGCTTGAGGCTGAGGGGGTTCTCACTCACGCCGTAGGCGAGAGTCCTTCCGTCGGAACTGAAGGCCATGAGCACCTCGCAGTGATTCGGATGGTTCGCGCTCACCTTCCGGCACGGCACCGCCGGCAGTTCGACGTCGCCGACACGGAAGCGGACATGGCCGGTTCTCTCCATGACCTGGGCTGTCGCCAGCGTTCTTCCGTCGGGGCCGAAGAGCGCCTTCTGCGTGTCGGGACGCCAGTCGTCGGTGAAGACGTCGCGGAGACCGAGGGTCCGTACGGCGGATCCCCAGTCACCAAGTGGTCCGCCGATGTACCGGATCCAGCCTTCTCCCGGGTCGACTCTGAGGTCACTGACGGCCTCTGCGGGCAGCTCGTACCGGAAGACGGGGGCATCCGGGGTGTCCGTCCGCCACAGCTGGATCTCGTCGACGCCGGCTGCCGCCAGGAACCGGCCGTCCTCGCTGAACGCGATGGTCTGCACCGCCTCTCCTTCGAAGACCACCGCTTCCCCGCCTGACCGGATGTCCCACACGCGGACGTCGTCTTCGGTGACCAGGGCCAGTCGGTGACCGTCCGGGGTGAAGTGCACCCGCTCGTTCTGGCACTGGTACCGCGAGGGGCGAGGAGCCCACGGCGTGGGGAGCCTGCGGCGTTCGGCGATGTCCCAGAGTTGCAGAGGCTGTCCCGGGACGCACAGCGCCAACAGGCGGTCATCGGTGGTGACGGTGGCGTCCGGGTAACCCGCGCTGTCCGGGTATGTCCTCCTCTCTTTCCCCTTGCGCAATGCCTGGGCGATGGTGAGTTCCCTACCTGCGGCGGACGCTCGACGCGGCGTCCCGATATCGAGCAGGACTCGCCTGCGCTCCGTGTCCCACAGCCGGACCCGGTGCTCGGACCGGGTGTGGTCGTACGCGATGAGGCTGCGCCCGCTCGTCCCCATCTCGACCCCCTCGTCGGCGGGGCCCAGCGCATCGCCGTCCTGTCTGCCCGTGGACAGGTCCACGAGCGCGACCTTCCCGGCCATCTGGCCGTACGGGTCGACGAAGAACGGCAGCCACCCCCCGTCCGCCCGCATCGCCGCCACCGACTCCCGCCGCGCCCCCAACCCCGGCATCACCGCCACCTTCCGCCGCTCCCCCACATCCCACCGGGCCACTTCCCGCTCCCCGACGCTGACCAGCGTCCGTCCGTCCGCGCTGAGGTGCCGCATCGTCCCCGTGGAGCTGTCGGGGTCGGTGAACGCGTCCTGTTCGGGCTGGGCCATGGCCCCGAGGAGCGCGGAGCGGGTCTCGGGGAGGTCGGCGATGCGCCAGGCCGCGACGCTGAGCCGCATGGCCGTGCGGGGATCGGACGTGCGGAGGCTGTCCGCGACGCCGGCGACACGGCGGGCCTCGGCCTCGGTGCGGCGGCGTTCGCCGGCCTGGTTCTGCTGCCAGGCGACGAGGCCGGCGAGGAGGCTGAGGACGAGGAGGAGCGTCAGCGCGAGAGTACGGGCGCGCCGGTGGACGCGTTCGCGGTCCCGGGCGGCCAGCCCGGCGGTGAGGAACCGCCGCTCCAGGGGCGTGAGGTCGTCCCGTCCGCCGGACGCGGCGCAGTGCTGTTCGGCGAGGGTGAGGCGCAGACCCCGGTAGAGGGAGCCGGGATCGTGGCCGAGCGCCTGCCAGGTGCGGGCGGCCTCGGTGAGGTGGCGTTGGACGCGGAGCCGGTCGCGGTCCTCGTCGATCCAGGCACGCAGCCGGGGCCAGGAGGTGAGGACGGCCTCGTGGGCGAGGTCGACGGTGTCCCGGTCGAGGGTGACGAGGCGGGCGCGGGCGAGGCGTTCGAGGACGAGGTCGGCGTCGGCCGCCGGGCCGGGGCCGAGCGCGGTGACCTCGGCGCGTTCGGCGGGGCGGCGGGTGTCCTGGCTGCCCTGGCCCGGTGTGACCAGGCGGAGCAGGATCCGGCGGGCGGTCTCGGCCTGGCCGGGGGTGAGGCGGCCGTGGAAGTCCTCGGCGGTGCGGGCGACGGCGCCTCTGAGGCCGCCGGCGCCGTCGTACGCTGCCTCGGTCAGGACGCGGCCCCTGCGGCGGTGCCAGGTCTCCAGCAGGGCGTGCGACATGAGGGCGAGGCCGCCGGGCTCGTCGGTGACCTCGTCGGTGATGCGGGCGGTCAGGGCGCGTTCGACGACGAGGCCGCCGAGGGCGGCGGGTCTCACGACGGCCTCGCGCAGTTCGTCCTGGCTCATCGCGGCGACCAGCAGCGTCGCGTCCTGGGCGGCTTCGGCGAGGGGGCGGTGCCGGGCGAGGTGGCCGTAGAAGTCCCCGCGTACGGCGACGACGACACGCAGGCCGTGTTCGGGCCGGGCGGCGGTGCACAGCCGGTCGAGGAAGCGCAGCCGCTCGGTGGCGTCGGCGCACAGGGTGAAGACCTCTTCCAGCTGGTCCACCACGATCAGCGTGCCCCTGGGGGCGGTGTGCGGGTCGAGGGTGGCGGCATGGGTGCGGTCGGGGTGTTCGCCGGGGGTGAGAATCCGGATCGCGGCGGGCCCGGTCCAGGCCGGTCCGGTCTGCTGGGGGTCGGCCTGCTGAAGGCCGGTCTGCTGGAGGCGGGCGATCAGTCCGGCGCGCAGCAGGGAGGACTTGCCGCTGCCGGAGGGGCCGGCCACGACCACCAGGTGTCTGCGCCGGACCAGGTCCAGCAGCCGGCCGGTGAGCTGGTCCCGGCCGAAGAACCGGTCGGCGTCGTCGACACCGAAGCGCGCGAGGCCGAGGTACGGCGGCTCGGTGTCCTCGTCGGCGGCCCTGGCCTCCTCGGCGGCCTCCCGTGCGGCCTCGTGCCAGCGGCGCTCCCATTCCGCGCGGTCTCCGCCGCAGGCGCCGGCGTAGGCCAGGGCGACCGCGAGGGACGGCAGCCGGTCCCCGGCGGCGGCCTGCGCGAGGGTCGCGGTCGAGTAGTGGGCCTTGGCCGCCATCGCCCGGTAGGTGAGGCCGCCAGCGTCCCTGCGCAGCTTCCGCAGTTCGTGGGCGAAGCGTGCGGCCGGCCCGTCCGCCGGGTCCAGCGGTCGTTCACGACGCCCCATGACTCCCCCGTCGGCTCGGCGCTCTCCGGCCCGACGCTACGAACCCCCGTCGCCTGCGGACAAGACGCCGTCCCGCCAATCGCCCGGGGGCCACGGGATTGTCCGGAGCGGCGAAAGGGGTCTGCCGGACAATCGGCCGGCGGCGAAAGCTGAGGTCACAGCGTCCTGACCGACCACGATCGACGGGGGAGCAGCATCCGTGCGACACACCCTCATCGCGCTCGTCGCCCTCGGCGCGCTCAGCGCGTGCGCCGTCCGGGCGTCGGATCCCGCGCCTGCCCCGGAGCTGACGGCCGCTCAACTGGACCGGCTGGAACGGGCGGAGGCGGGCCTCGTCCGCACCTGCATGGCCGGGCACGGTTTCCGGTACTGGCCCGCGCCGCCGGCCGGGGACGAGGAGAAGTACCACGCCGACTTCGTGCTCGACGACGTCGCCTGGGCCCGCGTCCACGGCTACGGCAGCCGCAGCCCGCGCGTGGTGCGCGCCCGGCAGCAGCGCAACCCCAACCAGGTGTACGTGGAGTCGCTGTCGGGCGCGCGGCGGGCGGCGTACGCGGCCGCCCTTGACGGCACTTCGGCGGACGGTGTCCTCACCGTGCGGCTGCCCACCGGCGCGACGGCCGCGACGCCCCGTGGCGGCTGCCGGGCCACCGCGCAGCAACGACTCTACGGCGACCGGGAGACGTGGTTCCGGGTCAGCGGCGTCGCCATGAACCTCACACCTCTGTGGGTGCCGGACCTCGTCGGGGACCCGCGGTTCGGCACGGCGCTCACCGCCTGGTCGGCCTGTATGCGCCGCGCGGGGCACTCCTACGCCGACCCTCAGGAGGTCCGCGCCGCCCTGCCCGCGCTCACCGAAGGGCTCACCGAGGCGCAGGCCCGTGCCGCCGAGTCCGGGCTCGCGGTCACCGAAGCGCGCTGTGCCCGCGACGTCGCGCTCGCGGACACCGCGCGCGCCCTCAAACGCGTCTACCTCGCGCGGGTGAGCGCCCGGTACCGCACGGAGCTGGCCGCCTACGGCCGTCTCCAGCGCGAGGCCCTGGCCCGCGCCGACCGCGCCCGGGGCTGAGGCCCCGCCGCAGAAGCCTCCGCACACCGATGTGCGGACGTTCGTCCCGGTCACCGGGACGGAGATCGACCGAAGGAGAGAACATGCGCAAGACAGCCACCGCCGCCGCCGTCCTCCTGGCCACGCTCGGCCTCACCGTGCCGGTCACGGCCGCCCAGGCGGCTCCCGCCGCGCAGGCGCGCGTCCTGGCGGACTGCTCCCCGGCCGGTGTCAACGGCAGGGTGTACGCCTGGCGGGACGCCAACTGCTCGGGTCTGCTCGGTTCGACCGAGGGCAACGACGCGAACTGGGGCAACAGCTCGGGGGCGTTCCAGGGCAGCGACGACAACAGCGCCACCTCCGTGGCGAACAACGGCTACACCGGCGGGAGGGATGTAGTCGCGTTCTACCGGCTGACCGGGGGCAGCGACGCCTGGGCCGGCGGATACCTCTGCGTGGGCCCCGGAGTGGCCCTGCGGGACCTGCGCGGCTACACCTTCACGAACGGGGACAACGCGAACGACAGGATCTCCTCCCATGAGTGGGTGACCTCCGGCGGCTGCGGCGGCAGGGCCTTCATCAGCGGCTGACCGCCTCCCGGGAGGCCCGCCAGGACTCACCGGCCCTGGCGGGCCTCCAGGCGTCACCCCTTCACCGCCCCCTGCAACAGCGCGCTGACGAACTGCCGTTGGAAGAGGAGGAACACGAGGAGGGTCGGGGTGAGGATGAGGAGGGAGCCCGCGCACAGAAGGACGAGGTCGGTGCCCCACTGGCCCTGGAAGGCGCCGAGCGCTCCGGCCATCGTGCGTTTGGTGGGGTCGTCGACCATCACGATGCTCAGCAGGAACTGGTTCCAGGTCCACAGGAACAGCAGGATCGTGAGGGAGGAGATGGCGGGGCGGGCGAGGGGGACGTGGACGCGCCAGAAGAGCTGCCAGGTGGAGGCGCCGTCGACGCGGGCCGCCTCGGACAGCTCCTGGGGCACGTTGAGGAAGTGGGCACGCATCCAGTACACGGCGAACGGCATGTAGAGCCCGACGAGCGGGAGGATGATCGCCCACCGGGTGTCGAGGAGACCGAGGTCGCGCACCTGGTGGTAGATCGGGGTGACGACCGCCTCGAACGGCATGGTCAGGCCGAGCAGCAGGACACCCATGGCGAGACCCCCGCCGCGCACCTTCAGGTGACCGAGCCCGAAGCCCGCCATCGTCGCGAGGACGACGGCCGCGGGGACGACGCCGAGGACGATGAGGAGGCTGGACCTCAGCAGCGCGCCCATGTTCGCGACGTCGAAGGCGTCGGCGAAGTTCCCCCACTGGGGGTCGGAGGGCCACTCCAGCCCTGAGGGGACCGTCCCCCGGGGCTGGAGGGCGGCGGAGAGCATGCTGACGAACGGCAGGAGGGTCACGATCATCAGCAGGACGAGGAAGGCCCGGCCGGTGATCGCCTCGCGGCGGCTGGTGTTCATTCACTTGCCCTCTCGGGAGAGCCGCTGGATCGGCAGCACGCAGATCAGGACGAGCAGCATGAGGACGACGGCGAGCGCGGAGGCGAGCCCGACCTGCCGCTGGGCGAACGCCAGCCGGTAGATCTCCAGGCCCGGCACGGTCGTCGCGGTCCCGGGTCCGCCGCTGGTGGAGATGTAGACGATGTCGAAGCTGGCGAGCGCGGCGATGATCGTGACGGTGAGGCAGATGCCGATCTCGCGGCGCAGGCTCGGCAGGGTGACGGCGAAGAACTCGCGGACGGCGCCCGCCCCGTCGATGCGGGCGGCCTCGAACAGCGCGGGGTCGATCTTGCTCATGCCGGTCACCAGCAGGATCGTGCACAGGCCGAGCATCACCCAGGCCCCGATGATCCCGACGGCGGGCAGCGCGGTATCGAACTCCCCCAGCCAGGCGCGGGAGTACCGGCCGAGGCCGACGGCGTCGAGGACCTGGTTGACCATGCCGGTCGTGCTGAGGACCCAGCTCCAGGCGATGCCGGCGGCGACGAGCGGGATGACCTGCGGCAGGAAGAGGACCGTGCGGGCGGCCGTCCCGAGGGGGCCGGTGCTGACGCGGTGGATGAGGCTCGCGACGAGCAGGCCGAGGACGACGGGCACGAAGCTGAAGAAGACGATCAGGACGAACGCGTGGCCGATGATGCCCAGCAGGTCGGGGTCGGTGAGGACGGTGCGGTAGTTGTCGAGGCCGGCCCACTGCGAGGGGCCGATGCCGTCCCAGTGGTAGAGGGAGTACTGGAAGGTCGTCAGGAGTGGTCTGAGGACGAAGAATCCGTACACGGCGAGCGCGGGCAGGACGAACAGCCAGCCGTTCCATCGGGTCCGGCGCCGGGTGCGGGAGGCCGCGCCGGGTGGGTGCGGCGGGGACTGCGTGGAGGGTGCTTTGCGTGCGGGGGCGGTGGGGGCCGTCACCGCGACAGCTCCTTCTCGTACTCCTTCTGCACGGCCTTCACATAGCCCTCGGGGGTCTGCTGGCCGACGATCAGCTTCTGGAGTTCGGGGGTGATGGCGGAGGCGAAGATGGAGCCGGTCGCGTTGGCGGTGAAGTCGACGGCGCCGTTCTCGGCGGCGAGTCGCTGGGAGGCGGCCAGGGTCGAGGCGAGGAGCGTGCCCTGCTCGGCCTGCGGTACGGGGAGGTCCGCGGGTCCGCCGGGGCTGGAGCCGCCGACGTCGACGAGGATCCGGCGGGCCTTGGGGTCGGTGTGCAGCCAGTTGAGGAAGAAGGCGGCCTCGTTGGGGTGTTTCGAGCGGGCGCCGACGCCGAAGGTGTTCGGGGAGGACATCGCCACGTGCCGGGCGCCGGGCCGCTCCCCGGGGAAGAGGAAGAAGCCGGCGTCGCCGGGCATCTTCGTGTCGAGGTTCGCCGACTCCCAGTCCCCGTTGAACATGAACAGGCCCCGGCCCTCGGTGAAGTCGCCGACCATGGTGGTGTAGTCCATGGCGTTGGCGTCCTTGGTGAAGTACCCGGCCTTCGCCCACTTCTCGATGGTCCGCGCGGCCTTCAGGGAGGCCGGGGTGTCGAAGGTGGCGCCGTTCTTCTGGAAGATCCAGGCGTTGACGCCGGCCGGGTCGGTGAACTGGTTCTGCAGGGCCTGGTAGGGGAAGTTGACGCCCGCCGTGTTCTTGTTGAACTGCACGATCGGCTGGACGCCGGCCCGTTTCGCCCTCGCCAGCAGGTCCTCGAACTCGGCGACCGTGGCGGGCGGGCGGGTCATGCCGGCCTTCTTCGCGAGGTCCTTGTGGTAGAAGACGCCGGTGACGCTGTAGCCGAGTCCGACGCCGTACAGGGGGCCCGCGCCGCGCTGTCCAGCCTTGTCGACGCGGAGTTGGGCGAGCTGGGCGGCGGGGAAGGTGTCCCAGCCGTACGCGTCGGCGTACGGGTCGAGGTCCTTGAGCAGGCCGTCCTTGACGAGGTCGACCATGGTCGGCAGGCGGATGACGTCGGGCGGGTTGTCGCCGGCCAGGACGCGCGGCGCGTTCTCGACGAGGACGGTGAACTGGTCCTCGCGCACCTTGAACGTGACGTTCGGGTGCTGGCGGGTGAACTCGTCCGCGAGGGCCTTGGCCAGCGGGAACCCGGTCTCGGCGTACATCTGGAGCGTGACCTTGCCGGTCCCCAGGGAGGTGCTGACGGCCGTCTCCCCGGGGCCGGCGGCCGGGGCGCCGGAGCCGGGGGCGCTGCACGCGGCGCCCAGCAGCGCCAGGGGGAGCAGCACGGCCGGCAGGACGCGCAGCGGCCGGGGGACCGCCGTGCGCGGTGTCGTGCCTTCGTACATGGAGCACTCCTTGCCTGTGGGAGAGCCTGCGGGAAGAGCGCCGCGGCCGCCTTGGGTGGCCTCGGCGCCGCTCGTCCCAAGTGCGGCTTGCCAAGGGGGATTTCACCAGTGCTAAATAGATTTAGCTGCGAGCATGGGCCTGTGCCGCGGAGCCTGTCAAGGACCGTGCGGGGACCGCCAGGAGGAACGCCTTGAGCCGACGACGCGTCACCATGTCCGACGTGGCCCGCAGGGCGGGGGTGTCTCCGACGACGGCCTCGTTCGTCCTGGCCGGCCGCCGGGACATGCGCATCTCGGGCGACGCCGAGGAACGGGTGCGGCAGGCCGCGCGCGAACTCGGCTACCGGCCCAATCTGACGGCGCGCGGCCTGCGGACGTCGGTGACGAGGACGATCGCGCTGATCTCGGACACCATCGCGACGACGCCGTTCGCGGGCGAGGTGATCCACGGCGCGCTGGACGCGGCCGGCGCGCGGGAGCACGTCCTGTTCGTCGCGGAGACCGAGGGGGATCCGCAGACCGAGACGCGGCTCGTCGAGGGGATGCTGGACCGGCAGGTCGACGGGTTCGTGTACGCGGCGATGTACACCCGCGAGGTCCGGCTGCCGCCGGCGCTGCACGACGCGAAGGTCGTTCTGCTGAACTGCTGGGCGCGGGACACCCGGGCGCCGTCCGTCCTGCCGGACGAGGTGAACGCCGGGCGGGACGCGGCGCGGCTGCTGCTGGATGCCGGGCAGCTCGGCGGCGTCCATGTCGTGGGCGGGCGGCATGTCACGCGGGCGACGCCCGAGGGGGTGTGGGCCGGGGTGGAGCGGATGCGGGGGATCGAGGAGGTGTTCGCGGGGGCGGGGGTGCGGGTCGCCGGGGTGGCCGAGTGCGACTGGCAGCCCGAGGACGGCCATCGTGAGGTGCTGCGGCTGCTCGACGCGGGGGCCGTGCCGCGGGCGCTGGTCTGTCTCAACGACCGGCTCGCGCTGGGGGCTTACCAGGCGTTGCAGGACAAGGGGCTGCGGGTGGGGGACGACGTGGCCGTGGTGTCGTTCGACGACTCGGATCTCGCGGGGTGGCTGCGTCCGGGGCTGACGAGCGTGGGGCTGCCGCACTACCGGCTCGGCCGGACGGCCGTGGAGCTGCTGCTCGACGACGATGCCGGGCCGGGTGTCCGTCACGTGCCGATGCCGGTGGCGCTGCGCGCCTCGCACGGCCCTCAGTAGCGGGGGCGCAGCCCGCCGTCCTCGGTCCAGTGCACCGGGATGGGGTCGGAGAGTTCGCCGGTGAAGGTCTTGTCGCGTTCGTCGACGAAGCCGATGAGGTGCCAGGTGTTGTCGCCGGTCGGGACGAGGCGGGGGGCGTACAGGCCGGGGCAGGGGACGGGGCGCGCCCGCGTCAGGTCCCAAGGGCCGGTGAGGGTGGGGGCGGGGACCGTCCACAGTCGGCCCTCGGTGGCGCGGGGGTGGGGGGTGTCGGTGCAGAACAGCAGGAGGGGGCGGCCGTCCACGATCGCCGTCTGCGGCACCTCCAGGTGTCCGAAGCCGGCGGGCTCCGTGAGGGGCGGGCCGACCTCCCAGGTGAGCAGGTCCTCGGAGCGGGCGTGCCCGATGACACCCCGGCCGTCCTCCGGGCCGTCGGCCGCGCGGGCGGTGATCAGCATGTGCCAGCCCTCCCCCGCCGGGTCCTCGAACACCCACGGGTCCCGCCACGCCTCCTCGTGCCACGCGCCCCCACCGAGCCGTTCGTACCACGCCGGGTCGGCCTCCACGAGCGGCTTGTCACCGTGGCGGTGCCAGGTGTGCAGGTCGTCGGAGACGGCCAGGCCGATGCGCTGCACGAGACCGTCCTCGGCCCTGCTGACGCCCGTATAGAACAGGTACCAACGCCGATCCGGCCCCCGCACCACCGACCCCGTCCAGGTCGCGAGGTCGTCCCAGGCAGGTTCATCGGCGGCCACCAGCGCATCAGCGGCCACCCGCCAGTTCCGCAGATCCCCGGAGACCGCATGCCCTATCGAGGCTCGCCTGTGCCGCCGCGCGGGGTCGTGCAGCGCCCTGGACGCCCTCAGGTAGAAGGCGTGGTGCCGTCCCTCGTCGTCCCGCGCGTACCAGCTGTCCCACACCCAGTGATCGGGCAAGCGCAACATCGATCCGCCTCTCCCCTCACGTTCCCTTCCGGGCAAACTAACAGGCTAAATCGTTTTATCGCACCCATGCACGGGAGTTGGGGCCAGGAGTTCGGGACCGCTTCCCGCGGGGCCGGCACCCTGACCGGGCGGAGTCGGCCGGGCCGGGCGAGAGCAGGCAGGGGCAGGGGCAGAGCGGAGTCGGCCAGGCCGGGCGGGAGCAGGCCAGACGGGACGGGGTCAGTCAGGCCGGGCGAGAGCAGGCAAGCCGGGCAGGAACAGCCAACCCGCTCCACCACACACCGGACCCCAGTGCCGTGGAACCCAACCGCCGAGACACTTGCGGCGCGCGGCGAGCCGTTCGGGCTCGGCGCGCCGCGCGCGGGCAGGGCGGTTCGGCTGGATCACACCGGCCGGGCTCGGGCGGCCCGGCACGCCACACGCGGACAAGGCCCACCGGAGTCGGTGACCCGGCACACCTCACGCGGACAAGGCCCGCCAAAGTCGGTGACCCGGCGCGGCGGCCGGGCCTGTACCGCCGCCCGCGCAGCCCCGCCGCTCTCACCACCTCCCCTCCCCTCGTCGGCTCGCCCCTCCTCGTCCGGCTCACCCCTTCCTGCCGGCTCGCCCCTTCCCCACTCGATCGCCTGCCCCGAGCCCAAGCTCTCCCTGGCTCAGGCCGCCGCCTCCTCGACCCGTGTCACCCGGACCACAGGGCACCCCCAGAAGCGGGCCGCGTGGTCGGGGGGAGAAGTGCCCACCTCTTCATCGCCGACTTCAGTGTCCAGCAGGCCGGCGGTGCGCTGGAGGAGGCGACCGGCACGCCGAACGTCAACAGCGGCGGAAACCTCATCCGCGGCTTCGAGGCCGAGCAGGTCCTGGAGGCCGGTGCCGGATCGACGGAGAACGGAGCCACCATCAGCCAGTGGACGCCCCTGAACCACTCGTACCAGGCATGGACGATCCAGTGACCGGGTGACCCATCGCCACCGGTTTTCGCTCGGTCACGGTCCACCACCGACACTCCTGCGCCCCTCGCCCGTCTCCCGCGCGTCCTCGCTGTCAGAGAGCGGTCTGGCCGCCGTCCAGGATGAGGTCCTGGCCCACGGTGAAGGCCGAGGCATCGGAGGCCAGGTACACGACGGCTTCCGCGATCTCTCCGGGCCTACCCATGCGTTTCACAGGGATGCCGGAGCTGATCGCCTCCAGCATCGCCGCGCGCCGCTCTCCGTACTTGGAGTACAGCGGGGTGTCCACCGGCCCAGGGCTGATCGCGTTGAACCGGATGCCGTGTGATGCGAGGAGGTCCGCGTTCCACGACCGCATCAGGGAGCTGACAGCCGCCTTCGTCGCGGCGTAGGCGTTCGACTGCCCGTAGCCGCCGTGCGCGCTGTTGGACGCGTTGAGGATGACCGAGGACGAGTGGGCCAGCACGGGTATCAGGGCCTGTGTGAGGAAGAAGACGCTCTTGACGTTGATGTCGAAGAGCCGGTCGAAACTGTCCTCCGTGTGGTCCTCGAACGGCCGCCAGTCCGAGACGCCGGCGTTCAGAAAGGCCACGTCCAGCTCTCCGAAGTGCTCACGCACCCGCTCCGCCAGGCCGCGCTGCGCATCGAGATCGCGCGCATCCGCCCGGACCACCGGCACCTTGTCCCCGAGGACCTGTCGCGCGTTGTCGATGCCGGCCGGGGTCACACCTGTGACCAGCACGTCCGCCCCCTCTGCGACAAAACGCCGCGCGGTCTCCAGACCGATCCCGCTCGTGCCGCCGGTGATGAGGGCGCGCTTGCCCGCAAGACGGTTCATGTGTCTGTTCCTTGTCGAGACATGAGGTAAGTCGGTGGACTCACCAAGAAAGGGGATTGGTTGATCACGTGGACGTGGGTGAGGCGCCGCGCATGTGTGAGCCGCCGGAACCCACCGGCTGTTCACCGGCTCTTGCCGCAGCCGCCCAGGACCTGTCGGCGGTTCGGGGGCCGCGTACCGGCGTCGCGCCCGATGATCACGACTCGATACGCGCCCTAGACGAGGCGCGGGGCGTGCTGGATGTCGTCGGGGGTGAGGCGGAAGTCGTCGGGATAGGCGTCGGGGTCGGTGGCGGTGGCGGGTTCGGTGGACCGCCAGGCGTACCAGCACTGGGAGCAGGAGCGCATGACCCAGTGCCCGGGGACGGGCGACTCGGCGACCAGGCTGATGTCCGGCGAGCTGCAGCGGGGGCAGAGGTTGGGTGTGGTCGCGGTGGTCATCGCAGCATCTCCTTGAGGGTGCTCTCCCAGTCGGTGGTCTCCGGGTAGGGGGTGATGAGCTGGTCGTCCTCACCGCGGTTGTCCGGGGACCTGGGGGTCGTGGCGTCCAGGACGAGGCGGGTCGTGATTCCCTGGGGATCGCCGGCGGGGTCCAGGGGGTTGCCGAACATCCGGGGGATGCTGATGGCGTCGTGCTGGGGGTTGAACTTCACGGACAGGGCCCACATGACCTGTTCCAGGTTGAACGGGTCGACGGTCTCGTCCACGACGATGACGAGCTTGGAGTAGCCGATGCCGTGCGGGGTCGTCAGCGCGCGCAGGCCGACGACGCGGCCGAACCCGCCGTGGCGGACCTTGGTGGAAATGATGTTGACCATGCCATGGGTGTACATGGCGTTGACGGCCTGGACCTCGGGGAACGCCTCCTTGAGCTGCCGGTGGATCGGCACGGAGGTGTTGAGCGCCATCAGGTAGTCGATCTCGGTCCAGGGGAGGCCGAGGTAGAGGTGTTCGAAGATCGGGTCGCGGCGCATGTGGATGCGGTGGACCTTGACTACGGGCAGGGCGCGGCCGCCGGAGTAGTGGCCGGTGAACTCGCCGAAGGGGCCTTCGAACTCGCGTTCCCCGTAGATGACCTCGCCTTCCAGGACGACCTCGGATCCCCAGGGCACGTCGAGTCCGGTGTGCGGCGCCTTGACGATCGGGTAGGGGACGCCGCCGCGCCAGGCGCCGGCCATCTCGTACTCGGACTGGTCGTAGGCCAGCGGGGTGCTGGCGACCAGGGACAGGACGGGGTCGTTGCCGATGGCGATGGCGATCGGCAGGCCGGTCTTCTTGCCGTCGGAGGCCGTGATGTGGCGGCCGAAGTCGTGCGGGGGTCCGGACTGCAGGCCGAGGTGGTCGGGGCCTTTGACCTGCATGCGGTAGATCCCGACGTTCTGCTTGCCGAAGTTGTCCGGGTCGGCGGAGTCGCGGGTGATGACGGCCGCCTTGTCGATGTACGGGCCGCCGTCGGCAGGGTTGAGGCGGAAGACCGGCAGTAGCTCGAAGAGGTTGATGTCCTCGGAGACGGTGATCTCCTGCCACGGTGCCTCGGTGCGGCGGTCGACCGGCACAGGGAACTTCTGCCAGCGGTCGCCGAGCTCGAAGAACTGCTCCTTGAGGGAGGTCTCCTTGGGGAGGCCGAGCATCAGTGCGTGGTTGGCCCAGGAGCCGTGGATGTTGAGCGCGACGCGTGCCTCACTGAAGCCCTTGATGTTCTCGAACAGCAGGGCCGGTGCCGTGTTGCCGTCGAGGTTGGCGACGGCACGACCGGCGGCGCCGAGATCCGGCTCGGGCTTGACTTCACGGTCGATGTGCAGCAGCTGCTTGTTGGCTTCGAGCGCGCTCAGGAAGCCGCGCAGATCGTCATAGGGCGCTTGCATGAGATACCTCCCGGGAGGCGGGTGCGTCTGTCTCGGTGCGGATGGGGCTTGGAGGGGTGGCGGGAGCGTTCTTCCGAGGCGGCGGGCCTTCCCAGCGGCGGGTGTCGGGCAGTTCCAGGCCGAACTGGTCCAGCAGCCGCGCGACCGTGTGGTCGACGATCTCGTCGACGGATTCGGGGCGGTGGTAGAAGGCCGGCATGGGCGGCACGATGGAGGCGCCCATCCGGGACAGGGCCAGCATGTTGTCCAGGTGGATCTCGCTGAGCGGCGTCTCACGGGGAACCAGCACCAGTCGGCGCCGTTCCTTGAGGGTGACGTCGGCGGCCCGCCCGATGAGCCCTTCGCCGTACCCCGTACGGATGGCGGCCACCGTCTTCATGCTGCACGGAGCCACGACCATGCCGTCGGTGCGGAACGATCCGCTGGAGATGGCGGCGGCCTGGTCCTTCGGGCCGTAGGTCCGCGTGGCGAGCGCGCGGACGTCGCGGACGGAACAGTCGCACTCCATCTCGATCGTGGTTCTGGCCCACTGACTGAGCACGAGATGGGTCTCCACGTCGAGTGTGCGCAGCGCCTCCAGCAGCCGTATGCCGATGATCGCGCCCGTGGCACCGGTCATGCCTACCACCAGTCGCATCGGCCCTCCCTTCCATAACACTCCGTACTCGGAATGTAAGAACACGGAATGTCCGTGCCTGGACTAAGGTAGGGGCAGGGAAGCATGAAGCGCAAATGCCGATGCGCAGAAGTGAAGGGCTGGACATGCGGGACACGAACAGGCCAGGTCAGGCGGGGCTTGACTCTCTCGACCCCCTCAAGGCGACAGGTCACCTGCTGCGACGGGCCAATCAGCGCTTCGCAGCGCTCTGGTCCGGCGCCATGCCCGGAGGCCCGACATCGCCCCAGCTCGCCGTCCTGGCCCTGCTCGCCGTCGAGCAGCCGCTGGACCAGCAGACCATCGGGGAACGCGGCGGCTTCGACAAGTCGACCTGCGGCTACCTCATCGACCGCATGGACCGCGCCGGCCTCATCCACGCGGCCGTCGACCCCGCCAACCGGCGCCGCAAGCTCGTACACCTCACCCCGGAAGGCCGTAGCACCCTCGACGAGACGCTCCCTGTGACACGCCAGGTGGAAGACACCATGACGGCATCACTGACCCAGAGCGAGAGAACTGAACTCAACCGCCTGCTCGCCAAAATGCTCACCCTGCAGGGCGCCGGCTCTGCACCCTGAGGTTCCCTCACGGGGTGAGGCCCTTTCCGTCGGCCACCCCACGTGCAGCCAGACCTTCCCGTGCGAGCCGTCCATGGCCGAGCCCGGCACCTCGACGGCCTCGCCGACCGTGTCTCGCTGATCATCACGGAGCTGATCGCGAACGCCTCCAGGCATACTCCGCGCCCCGAGACCCGCCTCACGGCTGGGAGGCGGGGCGCGACATGGCCGCGTGTCGGGGTCGTGGACCGCGTACCACGCACCCCGTAGGCCATGCGCACGGCGACGAGGCCGCCCCCGCTTCGGACGGCCTCTCCCGCGACGATCTGGCGTGGGCCCTACCGCGCGTCCTGGGCGGCATGCTGAACCCCGGCTGACGCGACGGCCGCCGCGTGGCCGACGACCCCGGCGAGCACCGGGCCCGCGCTCCGCGCCACGACGGAGCCGCCGAAGCCCCAGGCGCCCAGACCGACCACGGCGACCTCGGCATCCCACTCACTCACTCACGGTCATCCCGCCTCTCCCATCCGTGACGCACTCCGGCGACCGGTCACCGTAGCCGGCACCGTGATCGCGGCCGGGGCACAGCGGCGTCTTCCGGCCACGGCCGTCCGTCGCACCGGCGCACTCCCTGGGCCCGCGCGCGATCCACGCGCCGCCCGAGGCGCCCTACACGCTCCCCGCACCCGGCACGGAGCATGACAACCGGTTCCCCCCGGCCGTCGTCCGGCGGATGCCCTTTTCCCCGTTCCGTGACCCGAGAGGTGTCCATGCCGCGCTGTGTTGTCCTGTTCCCCGGCCAAGGGGCGTACGTGCCGGGCGCGTTGGGCGCGCTCGCCGAGACGGAGTCCGTGGTGGGCGAGGTGCTGGCGGAGGTGGACCGCGCGGCGGCCGGGCTCGGGCGCGACCCGGTGTCGCGGCTGCTGCTCGACACGCGGGCGCCGACGCTCGGGGAGCTGGTGGAGGGCGCCCCGCAGGATCTGCACCTGGCGATCTTCGCGTCCGAGGCGGCGCTGTTCCGACTGCTCACCGAACGGCTGGGGGTGCGGCCGGACGTGCTCCTCGGGCACAGTTTCGGGGAGCTGGTGGCGCTCGTGGCGGCCGGGGTGCACGGCCTCGCGGACGGGGTGGCGCTGGTCGCGGCGCGCGACGAGGCGTTCGCGGCGTGTCCGCCCCGGGCGGGCGGCATGGTCGCGCTGGAGGTCTCCGCCGTACGGGCGGCGCATCTCGTGGCGGCGCTCGCCGAGAGCGAGGTGTGCGTGGCCGCCGACAACGGGCCCCGGCAGAGTGTCGTGTCCGGCCCCAAGGGGGCGCTGGGGCGGGTGCGCAAGGCGGCGGAGGCGGTGGGGATCGGCGCGACCGAGCTGCGGGTGCCGTACGCGTTCCACAGCCACGGACTCGCCGGTGTCGCCCACGACTTCGCCGCCCGCGCGGGCCGGCTCGTCCCGCGTCCGGCGCGCCACCTCCTGTACTCCGCGATCCTCGGCCGGTACGTCGACGGCGGCCCCGCCGACCACGCCGCCCTGGCCTCCGCCCACCTCGTCCGCCCCACCCGGTTCGCCGACGCGGTACGCGTCCTGCACGCCGAGGGGGCCGACGTCTTCGTGGAGTGCGGGGCGAAGGGGGTGCTGACCGACCTGGTGACGTCGATCGCACCCGGGGTGCGGGCCGTGGCGCCGTTACGGAGGCGGGTGGGGGGTGAGGAGTTCGCGGAAGCGGTGCGCAGGGCGGTTGGGGCGGAGGACGTGGCGGGGGTGCGGAGCGGGGCGGGGGCGGAGAACGTGGCAAGGCTGCGGAGCGGGCCGGGGGCGCGGGACGTGGTGGCGGCGTGGAGAGAGCCGGTGGTGGACGGGGCGGCGGCCCGGCGAGGGCCGGCAGCGCCGGGCGGTGCCCGGGAGTGGCCAGCGCACACGCCTCGTCCGGCCCCGGAAACCCCACCCCGGCCGGTGGACCGCACACCCCACTCCCCCGCCCTCCCCACTCACCCCGAACTCGTCGGCGTCTTACGCGACCTGTACGCCCAAGCCCTCGGCTACCCCCCGGACGTCCTCACCCCCGACGCCGACCTGGAAGCCGACCTCGGCGTCGACTCCATCAAACAGGTCGAACTCTTCTCCCAGGCCCTGGACCGCTACGGCCGCGCCCTCCCGCCCGACGGCCACCGTCTGACCAGCCACACCACCCTCGACGCCCTGGCGGAGCTGCTGCTCACCCTGCCCGGGACGGCCGCCCGGTGACGCGCGCGCAGATCCCGGCGGCCCGGGACCTGGAGGGGCGGATCGCGCTGGTGACCGGCGGCGGCAAGGGCGTCGGCGCGGCGATCAGCCGTGAACTGGCCCGGCACGGCGCGCATGTGATCGTGAACCACTTCCACTCCCCGGACCGCGCCGAGGAGACCGTCGAGGCGATCAGGGCGGCGGGCGGCTCGGCGCAGGCGCTGCGCGCGAGCGTCGCCAAGCCGGACGAGGTCGCGGAGATGTTCCAGGCGATCGCGCGGGCCCACGGCGACCTGGACGTCCTGGTCAACAACGCGGCCCGGGGCGTCTTCGCCCGCTACGACGAGCTGACCGACCGCGAGTGGCAGCGCGCGCTGGACACGAACGTGCACGGCGCCCGCTGGTGCGCCCTGAACGCCGTCCCGCTCATGCGCGGCCGGGGCGGCGCCGTCGTCAACGTCTCCTCCATCGGCGCGGGCCTCGCCATGGACAACTACCTCCTGGTCGGGGTGTGCAAGGCGGCGCTGGAGGCGCTGACGCGGTATCTCGCGGCGGATCTGGGGCCGCTCGGCATCCGGGTCAACACCGCGTCGGCGGGGCTGCTGGACAACACGACGGCCGAACTGTTCCCGGGGGCGCGGGAGTTGCGGCAGGTGTGCGCGGACGCGGCCCCGCTGGGCCGGGTCGGCACGGAGGAGGAACTGGCGCGGCTGGTGGCGTTCCTGGCGTCGCCGCAGAGCGGCTGGGTCTCGGGGCAGACGTTCCTCGCGGACGGCGGCCTTTCGGTGGGCCGGGCGATGCTCACGCCGCGTTCCACTCCCCCGCCGCCGGAACCGGCCGAGGAGACCGTCGCGATCGTCGGCATGGGCGTCGTCGCCCCCGGCGTCCACGGCCCCGACACGCTGTGGGAGCGGCTGGTCGAAGGGCGGCCGGTGTTCACGGAGCCCGGGGAGCGGTTCGCGCTGGACCACTTCTGGTCCCCCGGGCGCAGGACCGCCGACCGTACGTACAGCAGGGTCGCGGGCTACGCGCACGAGGAGGGCGACACGTCGGACTTCCTCACGACATGGCTGCGGGCGGCGCTCCGGCAGTGCGGCGCGCCCCCGCCGGGTGCGCGGGCGGCGTGTTTCGTCGGGGCGTGGAACGAGGGCAGTCAGCACGTCGAGCAGAGCGTCCTCGTCGAGGCCGTCGCCGAGCAGGCCGGGCGGGAGCTGCGGGACCTCCTGCGGCGCCACTACCCGTACGCCGGGGCGGTCGCGGACCACCTGCCGTACGCGGCCGTGCGCGCCGCGCTGCGCGGGGTCCTCCCGGAGCGGACGCCCGTGCGGGTGGTCGACACCGCGTGCTCGTCGTCGCTGTACGCGATCGACCTGGGGGCCAAGAGCGTCCTGGACGGGGAGTGCGACGTCGCGTACTGCGGGGGTGTCTTCTCGCAGGGGCCGCGCTACAGCGTGCTGTTCTCGCAGCTGGGCGGGTTGAGCGCGAGCGGCCGGGTGCGGGCGTTCGACGCGGGCGCGGACGGGGTGCTGTTCTCGGACGGCGCGGGCCTGGTCGCCCTGAAACGGCTGGACCGGGCGCGGGCCGACGGGGATCGGGTCCTCGCGGTGCTGGCCGGGTTCGGGGCCGCGTCCGACGGGCGGGGCAAGGCCGTGCACGCGCCGCACCGCACGGGTCAGGAGCGGGCGCTGCGGCGGGCGCGCGGCGTGAACGCGGTGCCGGCCGGGCAGCTCGACTGGGTGGTGGCCCACGCGACGGGCACCCCGGTGGGGGACGGGGTGGAGCGGGCGGTCCTGGAGGAGGCGCATCCGGGCGCGCTGTGCACGTCGAACAAGTCCGTGCTGGGGCACACCGGTTGGGCCGCCGGGGTGGTGTCGGTCGTGCACGCCCTCCAAGGACTCGCCCACTCGACGGTGCCCGCACAGGTCCCGTACGAGGCCGGCGGGCCGTCCGCGCCGCGCGTCCCCGCGCACGCGACGCCCCTGCCGCGCCGCCCCGGCCGGCCGCGCACGGTGGGGGTGTCGGCGTTCGGGTTCGGCGGGACCAACGCGCATCTGCTGCTCCAGGACGAGTCCGGGCCACGTTCGCAGCCCCCAGTTCTGGAGGGTGATCCGGTGGTCGTGGTCGGCTGGTCCGCGCACCTGCCCGGCGCGCCCGGCGAGGCGGAGGTCCTGCGGCGCCTGCACGCCGGACTCCCGCTCGCCGAACGACACTTCGGGACGCCGTACCCGGTGCCGCCGCCGGCCGAGGTGCGGATGCCGCCGCGCACCGCCGCCGCGATCGACCCGGCGCAGCTGATGGCGCTCCAGGCCGCCGCGCGCCTCGCTCCCTTCTGGGCGGGGCTGACGGAGACGACGGGGGTGATCACGGCGCACACCGGGGTGCCGGCGAGTTCGGCGGACCTCAGCGTGCGCTGCTACGCACGGTCACTGACGGAAGAGGTGGCCGCCGAGCCGGTGAAGGCGCTCGTCGAGGCCGTCCTCGACCGCACCCCGGCCACCGGCGAGGACACCCTCGCCGGGGTGATGCCCAATGTGATCCCGGCCCGCGTCGCCGCCGTCCACGACCTGCACGGGCTGACCATGACCGTGGACACGGGACCGACCTCCGGCCGCAGCGCCCTCACGACCGCGCGCGCGTACCTGAGGCGGGGGGAGCTGGACCTGGCGGTCGTCCTCGGTGTCAACGGCGGCAGCTCCGCGCTCTTCGCGCACCTGCACGGTCTCGCCCCGGACGTCCCGGCCGAGGGCGCCTTCGCGCTCGCCGTGACCCGTGCCTCCGTCGCCCGCGCGCACGGCTGGTCCGTCCTGTCCCCGCTCGACGACCTCGTGGCGGGCCTCCCTGAGCGGGCCGCGCTCGGCCCCTACCTGGCGGCGGACGACCTGGTCGAGGCGGTGCGCCGCCTCCCGCTCCCCGCGCCGCGCACGACCTCCCGGCACACCGTCGTCTGGGAGCCCGCCGGGACGGTCCCGTCCGCCGCGCCCGTCCTCTCCCCCGGCACCCTGGTCATCACCTCCCCCGCGTGCGCGGGCGCGTTGCGCGACGCCGTCCGCGCGGTGCCCTCCTGTCGGCTGCTGGCCCCGCGGCCCGGCGAGGATCCGCAGGAGGCCGTCGCGGGGCTCCTCGCCGACAGTCCGCACGGCTTCCGGCACGTGCGGGTGGTCGTGCCGATGCGGACGTCGCCGCAGTGGCCCGCGCCGCCGGAGGGCGCGCTGCTCGCGGTGCAGGAGGCGGCGTTCGTCGCCGTCCGGGAGCTGCGGGACGCGCTGGTGGACGGCGGGACGCTGGGGGTGGTGGTGCTGACGGGGTTCCCGAAAGGGGTGGCGCCGCCGCACGCGCACCTGTTCACCGGGTTCGTGAAGAGTCTCGCCTGGGAACTGGTGGGCTGCACGCCGGTGGCGTTGCTGAGTGACGCGGCGTCGGCGCTGGACGCGCTCGGTGCGGTGGGGGTGGAGCTGGGGCGGGTGCGGGGGTTGCCTGTCGTCGTGCACCGGGAGGGGGTGCGGCTGGTGCAGCGGCTGCGGGCGAGTGACGTGCCGGCGGGGACGGTCGCGCTGGCGCCGGGGGCGGTCGTCGTGGCGACCGGGGGTGCGCGGGGGATCACGGCCGCGTGTCTGCTGGGGCTGGCCGAACGGGTGCCGGTGCGGGTGCACCTGATCGGGTCGAGCCGCCTGGAGGACGTGCCGGAGACCCTGTTGCGCGCGGACGACGACCAACTCCCCGGCCTGCGCGCTCAGTTCATCGCCTCGACACGGGCCGAGGAGCCCGAGCTGTCCGTGCGGGAGATCAACCAGCGGTTCGAACGGCTGCTGCACGCCCGCGAGTCGCGGCTCACCCTGGACCGGCTGCGGGAGCTGTGCGGCGCGGACGCGGTGCGCTTCCACACCGCCGACGTCACCGACCGGAAGGCGGTGCTGCGGACGGCCGAACTGGTCGGGAGCGCCGAGGGGCGGGTGGATCTGCTGGTCAACGGAGCCGGGGTGCACCATCCCGGCGACATCGTCCGCAAGGACCTGCCGGGGATGCGGCGGGTGCGGGACGTGAAGCTCGCCGGCTACCACCATCTGCGCGAGGCGTTCGCCGGGGCGCTGACACCCCGGCTGTGGTGCAACTTCGGATCCGTGACCGGGCTCGCGGGGCTGCCCGGCGAGAGCGACTACTCGCCGGCGAACGACTTCCTCGCCGGGGCGGCGTACGCGGCGGCCGAGGAGCGGGGGGAGTTCACCGTCGCCTGGACCGTGTGGGACGAGACCGGGCTCGGCTCCGGCAGCGTCGTCCAGTCGTACACGGCGCGCACCGCGCGGCTCAGCCGGATGACGACGGCGGAGGGGGTGGCGCACTTCCTCGACGAGCTGGCGCGGCCCCGGGGCGAGCGGCTGATCACGTTCGTCGGGGAGGCCGAACACGCCTCGTTCGAGCGGCTGTTCCCCGGGTTCCGGGAGACGTCCGGGCTGCTGGGCGAGGCGGACGGGCCCGGCCGGTGGCGGCTGACGCTGGACGTGGAGCGGCACGGTTTCCTGCGGGACCACCTGGTGGACGGGCGGCCCACGCTGCCGGGGGTGATGCTCGCGGACGTCGCCGTGCAGGCCGCGCGGCGACTCGTGCCGGGGCTCGCTGTGCGCGCGGTGGAGAACCTGGTCTTCTCGGCATGGGTGCGGGCCCGGGAGGGGGCCCCGGCGGAGTACCGGGTCACGGCGTCGGTCGTCGGCGCGGAGCCGGAGCGGGCGGCGTCCGTCGCGGTGTCCGTGCGCTCGGACACCGTCGCGCCCGACGGGCGGGTGCTGGCCCGGGACCGTGAGCACTTCCGCGCGGTCGTCCGGCTGGGAGGTCCCGAGCCGCTGCCGGCCCCCTCCGGTGAGCCGGATGACGGCGCGGGGTGGCGGCCCGTCGCCGACCCGTACTACGACGCCGCCTCGCCCGCCCTGCTCACCGGCGTGTTCCGGGCCACCGCCGAGGCGCGCGGCGGGCCCGGGGGCAGCGTCTGCCGGTGGCAGCCGGACGCCGCCCTGCTCGCCGCGCTGCCCGGGACGGCCACGCCGTGCGTGCTGCTGGACAGCCTCGCCCGGACGCGGTGGCTGGTCCCCGACGCCGAGGGGCGGGTCGGCGTGGCGGTGCCGCGCCGGATCGCCCGGATCGGCCTGTTCGCGCCCGGCACCGACGCCGCTCTCGCCCGCGACTGCGCGGACGGCATCGTCCTCGGCCACTGCGCCGCGACCGGCGTGTCCACCGCGCGGACGGCCGACGGGCGGGTCCTCGCGCAGATCAGCGGCCTGTACGGCACCGAACTCGCCCGGCTGGACGCCTGACCGACTCCGCGAAAGGCAGCACCCCTCATGGACCTCACCGGACAGACCGCCCTCGTCACCGGCGGCACCCGGGGCATCGGCCTCGCCATCGCGCACCGGCTCCTCGCGGCGGGCGCCCGCGTGGTGATCTCCGGCCGCGACGAGGACACCGGCCGAGCGGCCCTGGACCAGCTCGCCGCCGGGGACGACGCCGCCTTGTCGACCGGCGACGCCACGTCCCGCGCGGACGCCGAGCGCGCCGTCGACACCGTCGTCGAACGGTTCGGGCACCTCGACATCGTCGTCAACAACGTCGGCGGGGCGGCGGACTTCGCGACCGTCGCCGACATCTCCGACGATCTCTGGCACCGCACCCTCTCCCTCAACCTCGACCCCGCCCTCTACACGACCCGCCGGGCCCTCGCCCACCTCGTCCCGCAGCGCTCGGGCCGCATCATCAACATCTCCTCCATGGAGGGCCGCGACCCCGACCCCGGGCTGTGCGCCTACGCCACCGCCAAACACGCCCTCATCGGATTCACCCGCGTCCTCGCCAAGGAGGTCGGCGTCCACGGCATCACCGCCAACTGCGTCTGCCCCGGCGCCGTCCTCACCGACTGGGTCCGCGACAAAGGTCCGGTCGCCGCGCGCGTCCTCGGCACGGACTACACCGGACTCCTCGGGCACTTCACCGGCCGCGCGGTGACAGGCCGGCTGACCTCGCCGCAGGAGGTGGCGGCGGCCGTGGAGTGGCTGGCCTCCGAGGGCGGGGCGGGGGTCACGGCGGCCTGCATCTCGGTGGACGGGGGGTCGACGGTGCTGTGAGCGACAGTCAGTTGCACCCCCCCCTGGCTCAACGCGTCCCGGAGGCGGTCCCGGACGGCTGTCTGCGCGGCGATACGTGCGTCGAGGACCGCCAGCCGCCGCTCGGCGACCTGGAGTCCCCGGGCGGACGGCGGTGCCGTGGTCATGTCCCCGTCCAGGCAGGGGAGGAACACCTGGACGTCGTCCAGGGTGAGCCCGGCGGCCAGGAGGTGGCGGATGTTGCGGACCCGGCCCACCGCCCGCTCGTCGTAGTGGCGGTAGCCGTTGGGGGCGCGCTCCGAGGTGATCAGCCCGGCCTGCTCGTAGTGCCGCAGCGCGCGGGCGCTCGCCCCGGTCGCGCTGGCCAGCTCACCGATCCGCACCCGTCGCCCCCTTCTCCGGGGGCCATTCGTATCACGCGACGACCGCCCCGCCGTCGACCGGGAGGACCACCCCGGTGACGAATGAGGCGTCAGGGGACGCGAGTTGAGTGATCGCCCAGGCCACTTCCCGGGGCCGGCCGATCCGGCCCAGCGGGGTGTGCGCCAACTGCCACTGCCGTACGGCGGCGCTCTGTTCGGGCGTCAGTCCCTGGTGCTCGCCGATCGGGGTGTCGATCGCGCCCGGCGCGACCGCCGCGACGCGGATCCCGCGCGGTGCCAGTTCGACGGCCCAGCTGCGGGTCAGCGTCTCCAGCGCGGCCTTCGTCGCCGCGTACACGGAGTTGCCGGGCCAGGCCCGCCGGTCCACCGACGTGCTCACGTTGACGACGACACCGCCGGACGCCTCCAGCGGCGCCAGCGCGGCCTGGGTCAGCAGGACGGGGGCGATGAGGTTGGTCGCGATCTGCGGGGCGATCGTCTCCGGGGTGAGCGCGCCGAGGGCTCCGGCGCGCACGATGCCGGCGTTGTTCACCAGCACGTCCAGCCGGCCGTGCGTCTCCAGCGCCGTGCGGACGATCAGCTCGGGCCCGCCGTCCGCGGTGATGTCGACGGGCAGCGGGGTGATCCGGGCGTGTCCTGCGGCCGTCTCGTGGAGGGGTTCGGGGCGGCGACCGACGGCGAGGACGTGGGCGCCCTGTTCGGCGAACGCGTGGGCGGTGGCCCGGCCGATGCCGGTGCCGGCTCCGGTGACGACGACGGTCCTGGTGGTGCGCGGTGCGGTGCTGGTGTCCATGCCGGGCATCGTCCGACCCTGACGCCAGCGGCAAGGTCAAGCGCGGTGCCGGTTCCTTCCACGGGGCGGTCCTCCTCCGGCGCCGCCGAGGGGAAGCAGGGACAGCAGGGGCGCGCCGTTGTTCCACGAGCCGAACAGGTCGCGGTTGAGGGCGGTGATGCCGTGCTTGAGCGCGAGGGCGCGGGCGGCGGCGCTGTACTCGCAGGTCGTGACATACAGGGCGACGTCCGCATGGTGCTCGGCGTAGGCCATGCCGACGAACTTCTGCATGTCACCGCTGGGCACCTTGCGGTGCGGCGCGTAGTGCTTGACCTGGACGACGAGCCGCCGCCCATCGGGAAGCCGGCCGATCACATCCGCCGCGAGGTCACCCGCCCCGCCGACCACCGTGACCCCGGTACACCCGTCCCGCCGGCACAGCTCGGCGACGTACCGCTCGAAGTCCTGCCAGCTCATCGCGTCGATGCCCGCCATGGACCGCTCCAGCTCGATCCGCCGCTCGCGGCTGCGCCAGGCGAGGTCGCCGAGACGTTCACGCCGGTGCGCGGCCCACAGACACCAGCCGCCCCCACCGGCCACCGCCACACAGACCAGCCCGACAACCACCCACGGGTACTGCCACACGAGATAACCGACACCGACCAGCACCCCACCCCCGACCCGCACAAGCCGCCGCTTCCGCGCCCGCGTCAATCTCCGCCTCGCCATCCCCCACGCCCCCGTTCTCCCTGCTCCGCAGGCCAGTGTGGGAGAGCGGAGGGCCCACGCCAAGAGCACCTTCTCAGCCACGGAGCGGATGAGTTGGGGACGGACGGTTCGGCGCACAGCCCCCCCCATTACCGTCTTCGTAGCCCCGCAACGGGGTTACCGGCCTTCGGAGTTGGCATGACTACCTCCCCTTGTCGAGTGCATGGCCTTGGGGGGTGGTGTCACCAGCTCCGGAGGCACTGACAGACCGCTGATTAGGGGCATAACCACCGACTTCTTCGCAGGTCGGGAGGCTCTTCGTAATGTGGATGTGGCGATCAGTGCCGTGGCAGGGCCGGGTGAGTACGACCGGAGGACTCCGCACGTGATCGATACCGGCGGCATCGACGTCTACCTCGGCCTGGACGTCGGCAAGGGCGAACACCACGCCACCGCACTCACTCCGGCCGGGAAGAAGACCTTCGACCGCAGACTGCCCAACAGCGAGCCCAAACTCCGCGAGGTCTTCGCCAAACTGCAGGCCAAGCACGGCACCGTCCTCGTCATCGTCGACCAGGTCGCCTCCATCGGCGCCCTGCCCCTGGCCGTCGCCCGCGAGCTCGGCTGTCATGTCGCCTATCTGCCCGGCCTGACCATGCGGCGGATCGCCGACCTCTACCCCGGCGAGGCCAAGACTGACGCGAAGGACGCGTTCATCATCGCCGACGCGGCCAGGTCGATGCCCCACACGCTGCGGTCGGTCGACCTCGACGACGAGACGATCGCCGAGCTGCAGATGATCGTGGGGTTCGACGACGACCTGGCGTCCGAGGCAACTCGCCTGTCCAACCGGCTGCGGGGCCTGTTCACACAGATTCATCCGCACCTGGAAAGGGTCCTGGGCCCGCGCATGCAGCACCCGGCCGTCCTCAGGCTGCTGGACCAGTTCGGCTCGCCGGCCCAGATACGCAAGGCCGGACGCCGACGGCTCGTCACCCTGATCCGGCCGAAAGCGCCCCGCATGGCGGAGCGGCTGATCGATGACGTGTTCACCGCGCTGGACGAGCAGACCGTTGTCGTCCCGGGCACGGATGCGGCCGCGCTGATCGTTCCCAGCCTCGCCTCCTCGCTCCAGGCAGTGCTCGACCAGCGCAAACTGCTGGCCCACCGGATCGAGGAACTGCTGGAGGCCCACCCTCTTTCCAAGGTCCTGATGTCCATGCCGGGCATCGGCATCAGGACCGGAGCCCGCATCCTCATCGACGTCGGTGACGGCACCGCGTTCCCGTCCGCCGCCCACCTTGCCGCCTACGCCGGCCTCGCCCCGGCGACCCGGACCTCCGGGTCGTCCATCCGCGGCGAACAGCCCTCACGGAGAGGAAACAAGCAGCTCAAGCGGGCCTTCTTCCTCTCCGCGTTCGCCGCACTGGCCGACCCGGCCTCCCGCACCTACTACGACAAGAAGATCGCCCAGGGAAAGCACCACACCCAGGCCATCCTCTGCCTCGCCCGACGCCGAGCAGACGTGCTCTTCGCGATGCTCCGCGACGGCACCTTCTACCAACCACCAACCCCAGTTGCCCCTTGACCGAAGTCATAGGGGCACCCCCCCCTTTCAGGGGCATCGATCCGGCAGCGGCCCGGCACCGTGGCGAAAGCCGTCGCGCGTGACGTACATGTCGTACAGCCGCCCGGCGAGGACGTCAGGGCTGCCGCACTCGGCGTCGGGGCGAATCGCACTGGGGATGATCAGCCGGCCGGCGTGGATCTTCTCGGGGGCGAGGGCGTCGTGAAGCATCCGGGCGTACAGCACTGCCGCCGTTGACGAACAGGAGCGTGCCACGGCCGAGTGCGCGCATGCCGGGCAGGACGGCATTCACGGCGGTGACCGGGCCCTTGACGGAGAACGACAGAGGCGCGTCAAGCACGTCGGCAGTGGCCCTGGACCTGGACGCCGTCGCGGGCGAGGACGGCGGTCAGCGCGTCCAGTTCCTCCTTGCGAAGAGGTCGCCCAGCTCGCCGGCAGGACGGCCACGCGGCCCTGCGGCCGGGGGCGGCAGAAGGTCCAGCCCCAGTTGCAGTGTGCGCTGGACGACCTCGCCGGGGCCACAGCGATCGTGCGGGGCCGGCGGGGTGACGTCCTGGCGTGGAACGCTCTCGCCCACGTGCTGGTCACCAGCTCCTCCCGCGTTCCCGAGTCGAACCCGTCGGCGAACTCGCGCTCCAGGACGAGCAGTTCGGCCAGGACACCCTCGCCACCTGACGGCCTCCTCCCGTTCCGGGTAGGTTCTGCGGGACGGCGGGCGCGTCGGGTCCGGCGAGAGGGGGCGCGGTGATGGGTGACGCGGTGGTGGAGCGGCGGAGTGGAAGTGTTCCGGTGCAGTACCACCAGTTCGACATCAAGGACGAGGCCGGTCCCGTCGGGCCTGAACTCGGCTGGGGGGAGGCCGGGTTCGTCGTGGTGATGGACGGGGTGATCGTCGTCGTGACGGGGGTTCATACGGGGTCGGTCGAGGTCGAGGTCGCCTTGTACGAGGCGGAGCCCGGGGTCGGGGACGGGGTGTGGGAGGAGGTCGTGGAGATCTCCGCCTGCTCCGTCTCCGGTGATCTCCAGGTGCGCGGGATGATGGACGACCTCGACGAGGAACTGCCCGTTCTGGCCTTCCGGGGCGCCGGGGAGTACCGGCTGCGGGTGCACGCGCGTGGACGGGAGGACGGTGGTGACCTGGACGAGGGGTATCTCGTCCAGGTCTGGCCGGCTCCCGTGCGGGCGGTGGCGGTGCCGCGTCAGGAGTCGCCCGGTACGGCCCGAGCGCTGCGGTAGGCGGAGATGCCCAGGGCCAGGAGCCAGTAACTGAGGAGGGCTCCCATGAGGGCGGTGGTGCCCCAGCCGTTGGCCGCGTAGAAGTGGGCGGGGGTGTTGCCGAAGAAGAGGGAGGGGACGAAGGCGAGGTTGACGGCGGCGAGGGTGTAGGCGGAGCGGGCGGTCCAGGGCGGGAGCAGGCCGGTGCGGGTGATGATGAAGGCGACGGCGGCCAGGAAGAGGGCAAGGAGCAGGCGGGAGATCGTGCCGTAGAGGATGTAGGTGCCGCTGACGTCGATCGTCGGGTCGATGGCCTGGTCCGCGGCGATGACGGCACCCGCTTCGAGCCCGCTGGAGACGAGCGTGACGGTCGCGTACACGAGTCCGGCGGTGAAGGCGATCGATGCGGCCCACTCGTACGCCGGGCTCACCCGTCTCACCAGTTCCCGCAGAGCGGTCACGAAGACGAGCAGACAGACCAGCGCGACGATACCGATGAGCAGCCTACTGAGGACGTTCGCGTCCGGCGGCGGCCCCGAGTAGACGAAGTACAGGGGTACTTCGACGATGAGGCAGGCTGCGGCGGCGATACCCGCGACGCCGGTCAGGCGGCGCGCGAAGGTCTCGGTCATGGGGGTCCCCGGTGAGTGTGAGTGGTCGTTTCCGGCTCGTCACATCCTGTCCTCGACCGCACCCGCCGTCGCGGGCCCTGAACACCGGACCCGGGGGTGTCCCCAACACCACCCCCACACACCGGCCCGACCACCCCACCCGGGGCCGAGTCCGGCTGTCGCCGATCTTCCGGGCCGTGTCCGGTGAATCGTTCAGGACATGGCTAACCTTCGGCCGTGGACCTCTACTTCGATCCGGTGCCTCTGCTCGACGACGCGCGAGGGGCATTCCTCGGACAGTGGCCGGACCGGAAGTGGCTCAATGTGCCCGGACCGTTCTACGGGGCCGCGACCGACAACTGCGGCACAGGCCGTATCCACGCCCCCGGGCTCGTGCTCTACGAGGCCGACCACTTCACCGAGTACGTGTACCGACAGCCCCGGACGCCGGAGGAACTACAGCAGTTGGTCGACGCGGCGGAGGCCGAGGCGTTCTCCGGCTACGGTTGCGACGGCGACACCCACTGGACACCGTCAGCGGTCCGGGAATGGTGGCGCGACCGAGGGCGGATCAGGGAGTATCTGGCGAACCGGCGAGCCGACTGGGAGGCCGACGACGCGAAGGCAGGGCAAGGTGTGGCCGCCGCTGCCCTGAAGTACGCCGCATACCTCGACGGCGAGCTGGCATCGCACCTCCGCGTCTATCTCTTCTGGCTTGAACAGCGATGCCCTCCCACAGTTGCGGACCGACTGCCGCACCTCTGACGGCGGGCGGTGGCGGCATCAGCCGCGGAGCCCGCGACGGATCGCGGCAACGGCCACGGCGCCGTGGAAGACGTAGGCGCGCTTGTCGCAGCGCGATCGAAGGAGGGTGGCCGCCCCGGCGTGGAACTCGGGCCTCGGCCATGCCTTGCTCGAACATGCTCCCGTCGCAGGCTTGGCCGGGAGTGACGAGCAGGCCGAGTGGGCGGCGACGGCCTTCCCCGACCAACCGTGCGGATGACGGGAAGAGCTCGTCCGGCTTCCACAAAAGTGGAGGGCGGCCTTGGGTCCCGGTGCGGCCATGATCAGGCAGCGGCGCTCATACGCGCTTGAACTGAATGCCGTAGTAGGAGCTGGGGCTGCCGATCTGCTGGATCCTGCCGCTGATGTAGTTGCGGTTCCAGCCGTGCGGGAAGATGTAGTCCAATTTCAGAGTGGTCGGCTGGGGGTCCGGGGTCGTGTAGAAGCCTTCCAGGAGGATCCGCTGTTGCGAAACCGGCTGCCTTTGGACATCGGCTTCCCAGTTCCAGGCGAACCAGGACGTGCCCCGGTCCGTATCCGAGATGACGCGCTCCACAGTCGGTTTCAGCGGCGAACCCGCTTGCGACGGATCCGGACGCTGGCCCCGCGAGACCACCAGTCGAGCATTACGCCCGTCGAGGAATCCGGCGTAGTCGCCGAAGTAGTCGGTGTAGCCCGTCCATTGGGGGCCCGGGGTGAACGGATCGTTGACGGTCGACCTCGTCCAGGACATCGGGTAGACGCCCGAGTTCCACACGGAGAATCCCGAAATGTAATCCGTGTTCCACGTGTGCAGCAGAAGCCCCTGCCAGTCCAGTTCGCCGTTGGCGCCGAGCTTGAAGTACGGGAGGTGGTAGGTGCTCGCCGCGATGTTCTGCAGAGTGCCGGAATACGAGGCACCGCTCTCGTCGGTGAAGGTGAAGAAGAGTGTGTAGCGATCGCTCGGCGGCTGCCCCTGGACTCGAATGGTGAGCCGGGAGCTCCGACCGTCGTACGAACCGTTCCACGTGCCCTGGAACTGCCTGATGTCCGTGAAACCCCCTGCTGCTGCGGCCGAGTTCGCACCCGCCAGGGAGAGGCTGCCGAGGCCCGCGGTGAGTGCCGTCCCCGCGACGGTCTTCAGCGCGGCACGCCGCGACACCGTGTTGCCGGTTTGCTCCATGTCGTCCGTTCCCCTCGAGATGGTCGTTCCGATCCCTTCAGCTGCGGGCCCCTTGGGCTCTCCCCAGCTCATGAGCCATACCCACAACCATGCCCAACAGTCGCGATGAATGCCGCAATATCAGGAATATCCCTCCCATCGGGACAGGAGCGGCCCGGCCGTAGCGCGTCGACGTCCGTGGAGAGAACGGCGAGCGCGTTCCGGGCGCGGACGTTCCGCAGGACGCGCGCGGCGACGGGGCCGTTCGGCGTGGCAGGTGTCGAGGAGGCCGTCCGGCGCGACGGCCTCGGCGCCCGCTTCGCCGGCCTGCTCGGCATCGTGCTGAACGGCACCGCCGCCCCCTGCCGTTCAGCCCCGCACAACCGCCGGTTCGAGCAGTGTCAGTGTCCGCTCCCCCGCGTCCAGCCCGGCGCGTACGCCGAGCGGCATCGGGAGGTTGGGGCCGGCGTGGCCGAAGTCGGCGTTGGCGAGGATGGGGATGGCGCGGTCGCCGAGGACGTCGAGGACGATCTCGCGCAGGCTGGGCGACTCGCCGAGCCCGGCGATCTCGTGGGGGACGCCCACGACCATGCCGGAGATCCGGTCGAGGATGCCGGCGTGCCGCAGGACGTGCAGGTAGGTCCACAGGTGTGAGGCGGGGACGCCCGCCTCTTCCCAGAACAGCACCGCGCCGTCGAACGCGTCGAGGGGCAGCGCGAACGGCGTGGCCTGTACCAGCGTGACGCGGTTGATCACCCCGCCGATGAGCCGTCCCTCGGTGCGGCCGGGGCGCCAGCACTCCCACGCCGGGCCGGTCGGCAGCGTGCCGATCGCCTCCGTGCCGGTCAGCAGCGTCGCGTACAGCTTCTCCAGTTCCGTCCGGCGCGCAGCGGGCGCCCGCTGCCAGCTCCCGCCGATGCCGGGGGTGGCGACGTCGGTGTGGAAGCCGACCAGGCCCGTGCGCGCGTAGAGGGCGAGGTGCAGCAGCGAGATGTCGCTCAGGCCGAGGATCGGCTTGGGGTCGGCGGCGACCGCCCGGAAATCGATCAGGTCGAGGTAGCCGAACACCGTCTGCCCGCCGTCGTGCGCGACGATCGCCCGCACCTCGGGGTCGCGCAGCAGCCCGTTGAACTCCTCGGCGATCTCCTCGGGCCGCGCCGCGCTCCACCAGCGGCGCCGCCCCACTTCGAGCAGCGGCGCCCGGCGGACACGGAAGCCCATCCGCTCCAGCACGCCCACCGCCTGTTCGAGGTCGGGCTCGTACTCGGCGTGCAGCGGTCCGGAGAGGGAGGCGATGACGACGAGGTCGCCGGGGACGAGGGCGCGGGGGCGGAGCAGGGGTTTCAGGGTCACTGGGGCAGTGTTCCGGGGAACTCGGCGAGACGACCACTCATTTCGGGGCGCGGCGAGAACCGTCGAGACGGCGGCCCGTCACGGCCGAGTACGCGGCAAACGCGAGGGCGGTGTCGTCAGGTTCCTCGGCCCGGCCGTCCAGCAGCCGGGCGGCGAGATGAACCCCGGCGCCACCTCTGTTTCCTGGGCGACCTCGCGGGCGAGGAGTACGCCGCCGGCCTGGAGATGCCGGACGCCGACCCGCTGCGCCTGGCGACCCGCGAGGGCGCCACCGCCCGGGGCCAGGCGCACGCTGGAGTTGCTGGGCCTGACCCCGACGGACGTTCCCCGTCTGCACGACGTCCCGGCGGATCGGCTGCTCGCGAGCCAGCGGTCCGAGGCCGCGAACGGCGTCCCGCCCTGGGCGAGCCCGGCGCGCTGCCAGGGTTCGGGGCGTTCGTCGATGGCACGGTCGTCCCCCGGCACCCCTTCGCCGACGGCGTCGCGCCCTTCTCGGCGCACGAGCCGCTGGTGTGCGGCACCTGCCGTGACGAGACGGTGTACTCCAGCCTGTTCGGGCCGCCCGACATCTTCCGCATCGGCGACGCCGGCCTGCGCAGGGAGCTGGGCCGGACGTACCAGGGCGCCGAACTCGACCGGTTCATCGGCGTGTTCCGCGCCTCACGGCCCGACGCGGCGCCCGCGCGGCTCTGCTTCGCCATCACCACCTCCCCGATCCGGCGCGACGCGATCAAGGTCGCGGAGGCCAAGGCGGCGCGGCGGGCGGCGCCGGTGTTCATGGACCAGCTCGCCTGCCCGAGCCCCACGCTCGTGCCGGGCACCGACTTCCCCATCGGTTCGCCGCACGCCTCCGACATCGCCCTCGAGTTCGCCCACGCCGACCAGGACCCCGGCTCCCTCCTGAACGCGGACCGGTCCCCGGCCTGGCCCGCCTGCACGCCGGCCGGCCGCGCCACGATGTGGCTGGACGCCGAGTGCCGGATCGTGCGTGATCCGGACCGGGCGGAGCGGCTGTACTGGCACAGCGTCCGCTGAGGTCAGCGCGGGGCGCGGATGCCGTCGATGATGCGGGTCCAGTTGTCGCCGCCGTGTCCGTCGTCGATCGCGCGCCGGTAGTGCGCCTGCACGGTCAGCGGGAGCGCGAGGTCGATGCCGAGGGCCCGGCTGGTCTCGACGATGTGGTCGGCCGTCGCGCCCATCATGGTGACCGTGCTGAGTTCGCCGGGGTGTTCGCCCGCGTCGAGCGCGGTGCCGGGGTGTTCCTCGCCGGCCCTGAGCATGGCGCCGATCGAGTCGGCGAGGGGAAGCAGCTCGGGGAGTGCTTCCCTGGCCGGGATGCCCGCCGTGCCCAGCATCGCGGTGGCGTGCATGAGGCCGGACAAGGTGGCGAGGAACAGGGCGAGTTGGGCCTGGTACATCAGCTGGGCCAGGCCCGGGTCGTCGCCCAGGTGTTTCGGCGCGCCCAGCAGGGCCAGCGTCGCCCGGTGGCTGTCCAGCAGGTCGGCGGGGCCGCTGTAGTAGACGTAGGCGGCCTCCGTGCCGACCATCGGCGCGGGGGTCATGACGCCGCCGGTGAGGAAGCCGGCGCCGTGGCCGGCCGCCCAGTCGGCCGCCTCGCGCGAGCGGTCGGGGGTGTCGGAGCTGAGGTTGACCAGGGTCCGGCCGGCGAGGGAGTCGGTGGCGCCGTCGAGGATGTCGTACATCGCCCGGTAGTCGGTGAGGCTGAGGATCACGAGGTCGCTCGCCTCGACCGCCTCGCGGGGTGTCGCCGCGTGCTTGGCCCCGTCGGCGACGACGCCGTCCGCCCTGCTCGCGGTGCGGTTCCAGACGGTGACCTGGTGGCCGGCCTTGAGGAGGGTGCGGGTCATCGCCTGGCCCATCGGGCCGAGTCCGATCACGGTGACGGTCGTGGTGGTGGTGTTCTGTCGTTCGTTCACCCCTCCATGCTCGAAGATCGTCACGCCGCCCGGAAGTACCTACTATTTACTGCGGTACTTACCAAGAAGTAAGGGGGATCGGCGATGGCGAAGGCACCGAGGAACGGGCCTTACATCTGCGGCATCGACGCCGCGCTCGACGTGGTGAGCGGCAAGTGGAAGGGGCTGATCCTGTGGGAGCTCGACGCCCACCGCGTGCGCCGCTTCGCCGAGCTGCGCCGCGCGCTGCCGGGGGTCAGCGAGAAGATGCTCACCCAGCATCTGCGCGAGATGGAGGAGGACGGCCTCGTGCACCGCGAGGTGTACGCCGAGGTGCCGCCGCGCGTGGAGTACTCCCTCACCGAGCACGGCCGCACCCTCAACCGGGCCCTCGGGCCCCTCGGCGCGTGGGGCAGCGAACGGATGCGCCGGGAGGGCCACGAGACGGTCGGGGTCTCCCCCGCGTGAGGGCCCTCGGGTGAGGTTCTTGGTGAAGAACTCGTCGAGCGTGTCGAACTTCGGCGCGTCGAGGTCACCGGCGACCTCGACGCCGTAGCGGTTCCTGAACTCTCGTCCGTCCGGCTCTGCCTCCCTCGTCAGGCGGGTCGGTGTGCCGTGTAGACGGTCGCGGTCATCCGCGCCGTCACCGGTCCGGTGCCGAGGGCGTCCGTCATCCTGCGGGTGACGGCGGCCCGGACGGCGGGGGCGTCCGCGCGGGGTTCCAGCGCGGCGTGCACCGGGGTGCCGGTGAGGAAGCCGGTCGCGACGGAGGCGGCTGACTCGGCGGTGCCGGTGAGGGTGATCTCGTCGGCGTCGTCCGGGGTGAGGCCGGCGGACGTGAGGTCGGCGGTGACCGTGCGGCGGTCGGTGTAGCCGTGGGGGACGTCCCTGAGGAACGTGGGCGCGCCGTCGGGCAGGGACTCCTCCAGGGCGGTCTGGAAGGCGGCCCCGAATCCGTGGGCGGGCAGCGGGCCCCAGCTGTTGAACAGGAACCGTCCCCCGGGGGCCAGGACTCTGCGCACCTCGGCGTACGCGGCCGGCCTGTCGGGGAAGAACATCACCCCGAACTGGCAGACGACGAGGTCGAACTCGCCGTCCCCGAAGGGTAGTTCCCGAGCGTCGGCCCGGCGCCACCGCGCACGCGGCTCGCGCGCCGACCCGGTGGCGACCATGGCCTCGTTGAGGTCGGTCGCCACGATCGTGGCCGTGGGCAGGGCGGCGACCAGGGCCGACGTCAACACGCCTGTCCCGGCGGCGAGTTCGAGGACCCTGCGGGGGTGCGGCGGCGCCGCTCTGGCCGCC
Organism: Streptomyces roseirectus; assembly: GCF_014489635.1. Taxonomy (NCBI): domain Bacteria; kingdom Bacillati; phylum Actinomycetota; class Actinomycetes; order Kitasatosporales; family Streptomycetaceae; genus Streptomyces; species Streptomyces roseirectus. Next base: position 283,931 of record NZ_CP060828.1, read on the forward strand.
AGGTCGGCGGCGAAGGGCCGGAAGAGGGCCGGCACCAGGTGGCGTTCGTAGGCGTCGGGCATCGAGCGGGTCCAGCGCCGGGTGGCGTCGTCTGCGGTCACCCGGCAGAGACAACCACGCCGGGGGCACCCGGGTCCCGTGTCCGCGCCGGTGAGGCTGCCGGCCGGCGTGGGACCGGCGGCGTGTCAGGCGCCTCCGCGCAGCCGGCGCAGTGCCGACCGGGCCGCGAACGCCCCGCACATGCCGTGCGCCCCGGCGCCGGGCGGTGTCGCGGCGGAGCACAGGTACATGCCGGGGACGCCGGTGCTGTACGGGTCGGGGGTGAGGCGGGGGCGGCCGACGAGGCTCAGCAGCGTGTTCGCGCCCCCGACGATGTCGCCGCCGACGTAGTTCGGGTTGTACGCCTCGAACCCGGCGGGCGAGCGCTGCGCCCGGCCCACGATCCGGTCCCGGAATCCCGGCGCGAACCGTTCGATCTGCCGCACGATCGCCTCGCTCGCGTCACCGTCGTAGCCGTGCGGGACGTGCGCGTACGTCCACACGGGGTGGACGTCGCCCCGGGAGCGCCCGGGGTCGGCCAGGTACTGCTGGCCGACGAGGACGAAGGGCCGCTCGGGCAGCCGTCCGGCGTGGACGTCGCGCTCGGCGGCCGCGATCTCCTCGAAGGTGCCGCCGAGATGGACCGTCCCGGCGCGCCGCGCCTCCTCGTTGGTCCACGGCACTCCGCCCTCGACGGCGAAGTCGGCCTTGTAGGCGGCGGGGCCGTGCCGGTAGCGGCGATAGGCTCGGGCCACGCGCGGGGGCAGGCGGTCGCCCAGGATGTCGGCGACCGCGCGCGGGGCGGTGTCGAACAGCACCGCGTCGGCCGGGGGGAGCTGGGCGGCCGTCCGGACGTGGACGCCGGTCTCGATGCGTCCGCCGAGTTCGGTGAGCAGGGCGGCGAGGGCGTCGGTGATGGCGCGTGAGCCGCCCTCGGCGACGGCCCAGCCGTGGCGGTGTCCGGCCGCGATGATCGACAGGCCGATCGCGGCGGTCGCGGGCTTCTCCAGCGGCCGGAAGACGTGCGCGGCCACTCCCCCGAACAGCGCCCGCGCGGCGTCCCCGCGCCACAGTCCGGCCACGGCGGCGGCCGGCAGCAGCGCCGGGATCCCGAACCGGGCCAGGACGAGGGGGTGGCGGGGGACGCGCGCGAGGGGGCCCAGGATGCCGTCGGCCAGGTCGTCGAAGCGGTCGGTGAGCGGTCCGAACAGCCGTTGCCAGCGCGGGCCGTCGACCGGGCCGAGTCCGTGCGCGGTCTTCTCCGGCGACCGGTGCAGCACTCCCGCCTCGCCGGTGTCCAGCGGGTGCACGCAGTCGATCTCCGGCAGCCGCCAGCGCAGGCCGTGCCGTTCGAGGTCCAGTTCGCGCAGGAGGGGGGAGCCGGCCGCCATGGGGTGGGTCGCGGAGCAGTGGTCGTGCAGGAGGCCCGGGGTGAGTTCGCTGGTGCGCGTTCCCCCGCCGATCGTGTCGGCCGCCTCCAGGACGGTGACGTCGACGCCTTCGCGGGCCAGCAGCACCGCCGCCGCGAGTCCGTTGGGGCCGCTGCCCACCACGACTGCCGTGCTCATGGCGCTCCCCTTCACACCTCGGGGAGGGGTTCGGTGTTGCGGCTGCTGAGGCCGTCGAGGGAGATGCGCAACAGGCGGCGCCACTGGCCGGGGTGGCTGTCGCCGGTGGTCAGGACGGCCTGGCTGAGGGTGCCGCTGAGCAGGAGCAGGTCGTCGGTGGTGACGTCGGGGCGCAGGCGGCCGGCGGCCAGGCAGCGGGTGCGCAGTTCGTCGATGAAGGTGCGGCAGCGCCGGGCGCAGTCGGGGGTGGGGCCGCCGTGGGTGGTGTAGCTCTCGACGACGGCGCGGTTGCCGGCTTGCGTGGTGAGCATCTGCTCGAAGAACCCGGTCAGCGCCTGCCAGGGGTCCTCGACGCCGGTGGCCCGCTCGTGGGCCTCGGCGAGCCAGGCGGCGAACTGTTTCTCCAGGACGGTGAGGAGCAGGTCGTCCTTGGTCGGGAAGTGGCGGTAGAGCGTGCCCATGCCGACGCCGCTGCGCCGGGCGATCTCGCGGACGTCCACGGCGCCGCCGTGCTCGGCGAAGACGGCGTCGGCCGCGTCGAGGATCGCGGCCCGGTTGCGCTCGGCGTCGGCTCGGCGGACGCGCGGGGTGGGCGGTGCGGGCGGTGCCGGTGCGGGGGTGGGCTGGTCGGCGGGAGTCACGGCGTCCAGGGTACAGGGAACGCCACCGTTACGGAGCAAGCGCTCCGGTTGTGTTACGTTCAAGAGGAACAAGCGCTCCGGTTGGGTGTGGCGGTCCTGCTCTCCCCGAACACCCCCTTGTCCACGACGTATCCGTGACCAGGAGACCCCATGGCAACACTCGGCTTCATCGGCAGCGGCAGCATCGGCACGAAGATCGCCCGGCTCGCGGTCGACGCGGGCATCGACGTCGTCCTGTCCAACTCCCGGGACCCTCAGTCCCTGTCCGAGACCGTGGCGGGGCTCGGTGAGCGCGCCCGCGCCGCGACGCCGGAGGAGGCGGCCCGCGCGGGCGACTGGGTGGTGGTGAGCATCCCGCTCGCCGCCTACCGCGACCTGCCCGCCGCCGCGCTGGCCGGCAGGACCGTCCTCGACACCATCAACTACATCCCGATGCGCGACGGCCGCGTCGACGCCCTCGACACCGGCGCGACGACCGCCGCCGAACTCGTCCAGGCACACCTGGCCGGGGCGCACCTCGTCACGGCCTTCGGCAACATCTGCGACTTCCACCTCCTCCCCCTCGCCCGCCCGGCAGGCGCCACCGACCGCACCGCCCTGCCCATCGCCGGCGACGACCCGCGTGCCAAGGAGGAGGCCGCGGACCTCATCGGCCGGCTCGGCTTCGACACCGTCGACGCCGGTCCCCTGAGCGAGAGCTGGCGCTTCGAACCCGAGACCCTCCCCTTCGCCACGCCCTACGCCGCCGACCCCGACGCCCTCTGGGCCGCCTACGCCGCCTACGCACGCCTCGCCGAAGACCCTGACAACGGCAACCCGCCACAGTGGCCGCCCGCCGATCCCGGCACTCCGCTGCCCGCGTCCCGGCTGCGCACGCTCCTCGCCCAGGCGTCCCGCAAACTCACCGCCGACCGCGTCTTCACCTGACCCCGTACGCGCCGCGCCCGGCCGAGCACACCGCCTCGGCCGGCCGCCACGTTGTCGACCCGACCCTCGCGGCGGGCGACACCGGCACCGCCCCGGCCCGCAGACCCGAGGCACTGGGCGACCCCGGCGGACCGGGTGCGCGTCGACGGCGGCGAGCGGCTGCCGCTGAAGGGCGATCCATCGATCAGCCGCGCCGGCGGCGCCCACTCCCTCCACACGGCCGCCCACGGCGCCGAGTGGGTCCGCCGCGACGCCGGCCTCTCCCTGGCCGACACCGCCGACCCCGAGCCGGGGCTGGACAAAGTGCTGGTCGGCGTCCGGCACGTCTCGCTGAACTCCGGGGAACTCCACTTCGACACGCTTCCCGACGCCGGTGTGGGCCGGGTGCACGGCTGGGACGCCTCCGGTGTCGTCCTGCGGCCCGCCGCCGACGGCACCGGTCACGGCGGGGCCTGGGCGCAGCGGCGTGCCGTGCCGGTCGCCGAACTCGCCCCGGTTCCAGGCGGCGTTGACCTCGCCGCGGCGGCGTCGGCTGGTTCGCCGTCCAGCTCGCCGCGCTGAGCGGAGCGCACGTCGTCGCGGCGAGCGCGCGGGGCGCGGGGCTCGCACGAGGTGGTCGCCGGGCTCGACGGCCTCGTCCGGGCCTGGGAACTCCTCGCCCCCGGCGGGGTCGTCCAGAGCGTCGGCTGGTCCTCGGGGGAATCCGCGACCCTGCCCCCGTACGCGAACGCCGGTGACACCACCCTGACGGCGTTCCGCATGGGCACCGGGGTCGGCACCGGCCCCGCCACGCTGCTAGGGCTGGTCGCCGACGGGCGGCTGAGCGTGGAGGTGAGCCGGCGGGGCGCTGCTCGGCCGCAGGGTCGGCGGCAAGGCGGTGCTCGACGTGGACTGAGCCGGGCGTGCCGTCGAACGGAAGCCAGGGGCAGCGGACCCTAGCCGGCCGTCTCCGCCGTCCGCCGTGTGGCCGGGCGTTCGCTGCCCCAGACGGCGAGGGGCTGGAGGGCGTCGTTGAGGCGGGTTCCGTCCTCGGTCAGGGAGTACTCGACGCGGGGCGGCACCTCGTCGTAGGAGACGCGGCGGACGACACCGTCGGCTTCCAGTTCGCGCAGGTGGGAGGCGAGGACCTTCTCGGTGATCCCGGGGAGCAGGCGGCGCAGTTCGCCGAAGCGGCGGGCGGGGTGTTCGTGGAGCGCCCAGAGGATCAGGACCTTCCACTTGCCGCCGATCACCTCCATCGCGGCGTCGATCCCGCAGACGTGTCCGTCCGGTGCGCCCGGTCTGTTCAGCGTCGTCATGCTCCGCCCTCCTGACGTGCTCGCTCACCCCGGGGTAACCACCCACCGCGAAGTGCGTACTTGATCATCTCCGGGCCTGCGACCAGCCTAATCGCCATGACCGACACCACAGTTGAGAAGACCCCCGTCACGCTGCTGGGCCTCGGCGCGATGGGTGCCGCGCTGGCCCGTGCCTGGCTCGCCGCCGGCCACCCCCTCACCGTCTGGAACCGCACCCCGGCCCGTGCTACGGCACTCACCGCCGACGGCGCGCGGGCCGCCCGGACCGCCGCCGAGGCGGTCGCGGCGAACCCCCTGATCGTCGTCTGCCTCCTGGACGACGCCTCCGTCGGCGAGGCCCTGGACGGCGCCGACCTCGCCGGCAAGGACCTGGTCGACCTGACCACCGGCACCCCCGCCCAGGCCCGCGCCCGCGCGGAGTGGGCCCACGAGCGCGGCGCCCGCTACCTGGACGGCGGCATCATGGCGATCCCGCCGATGATCGGCGTCCCGGAGGCCGGCGGATACGTCTTCTACAGCGGCTCGCGAGACCTGTTCGCCCAGCACCAGCAGACCCTGGCCGTCCCCGCCGGCACCACCTACGTCGGCGAGAACGCGGGCTTCGCGGCCCTGTACGACGTGGCCCTGCTCAGCGCCATGTACGGCATGTTCGCCGGGGTCACGCACGCCTTCGCCCTGATCCGCGAGGAGGACATCGACCCCGTGTCGTTCGCCCCGCTGCTGGCCGACTGGCTCGTCGCGATGGCCCCGGCCGTCCACCAGACCGCCGAGCACCTGCGCGCCGGCGGCCCCACCGAGGAGGACGTCTCCAGCCTCGCCATGCAGGTCGCCGGCATCCCCACCTTCCTCGGCACCGCCGAGCAGCAGGGCGTGAGCCCGGAACTCCTCAGCCCCTACTTCGCCCTGATGCGCCGCGGCCTGACCGAAAGCGAAAGCGGCGGCAAGGAGAGCCCGACAGACCTCGTCGACCTGCTCCTCCACTGACCCGGGGGCGGGCATCGGCCCCGTCGTCACACGGCCGGATCCAGCACGATCCGGAAACGCGACGCCCGCGCGGTGGGCGCCGCATGGCGGTTTCCCTGTGGGCGCGCCCATAGCTGTTGGTTACGCTCCAGCGATGTCCAACGGGATCGCCAAGTTGGAGGAACGGCTCGGCGACAAGCTGTTCGTGCGGTCACCGCGCGGGGTGACGCAGACGGCGTTCGGCGCCCGGATCCTGCCGCTGATCGAGCGGGCCCTGGTCGCGCTGGACGCGGTGACGGCGGAGGCGAGGCGGCTCACCGAGCCAGGTGAGCGGAGGATCCGCATGGGTCTGTCGCCGCTGATCGGCTCCTATCTCGTCTCGCGGTCGTTCACCGTGCTGCGCGAGGCGAACATGCGGGACCTGCGCGAGGGGCTGCTCGCCGGGGAACTCGACGTCATCCTGATCCCCGCCGTCGCCGCGATGCCGCGTTTCGAGCACCAGGTCGTCGACGTCCAGCCGATCGTCGTCGTCAGCCCCGACGCCGCCGGGAGTGCCCCGCTCGAACTGGCGGACGCCGGTGAGGAGGAGTACATCCTGGTGCCGGACACCTGCGGGCTGACGACGTTCACCACGCGGCTCGGGCTCGGCTCGGCGATGGTGCCACGTTCCAGACTCACCTCGCCCGACGTGCCGCACCGGCCGCTCGTCGACCGGGGGCGCGAGGTGCGGATCTCCTTCGAGGCGGTGTGGAGTGCCGACTCCCCGCTCGCCGCCGACGCCCTGCGCCTCGCGGACGGACTCGCCGCGGCCCGCCGAACCCCCCATCCGGCCATATACAACGCCTATGTCCGGATTCAGCGAGATCCCCTACCGGATCCCGTCCGGGATGCCTAACGCGGCAGCACGTCGCGGTACTCGCCGTACCGCACTCCCCCTGCCGACCGAGCGAGGCATAACCATGGCGTATCCAGGACCCCGTTCCCATACGCACCATCGGCCGGCACCTCGGCCACCAGGCCCACGTCGCCCACTTCATGATCCGCAACCTCACGGCCGCCGAGCCCAGCCCGGACCCGGAGCTGGACGGGCTGATGGACTCGGCGAACCCGGAGAGGTTCCGGGGCGCGCTGCCGACCGTCGAACGGCTGACCGCGTTCCGGGACACGGTCGCCGAACGCGTCCACGCCCGGATCGGCGACATCGCCGCCGGCCGGGTCGGCGCGCCCGCCCAACTGGCCGTCGTCGGCGTCCACTTGCCGACCGCGCTCATCAACCACGAGTACCAGCACGAAATGGGGTCTCCCCTGCTCGAACGCAGTTGAGAGCTTGGGGACGGATCGGAGAGGTGCGGGCCGACAGCCTCGGGCACGCGCTGCCGCCCGACCCTGCCTCCGACCGGCTCGATCTACGCCGTGTCGACGGCTACCTCGTTCTCAACCCCTACACCTGACGGGGTCTCAGCAGGTCCCACTTCGCCGGCCAGAAGGCCGTCGCGATCAGGTCGATATGGGCGCTCCAGGCGGTCGCCGCGACGCCGTCGTCCGCGTACTCGATGGCGAAGGCCGGGCTGCACGCGCTCACCCAGCACCTCGCGATGGAACTCACGCCGCACGGGCACCCCCGACGACGTCGCCGCCACCGTCGCCTTCCTCCTGTCCGACCGCACGGCCTGGGTCACGGGCACGGTGTGGGACGCCGGCCGCGGTGAGCCGTCAGGCCACGCCCGCCGCGTCGAGGAGGAGGGTCACGGTGGGGGTGATGAGGCCGGTGAGGTCGTCGGCGCCGATGCCGGCGCGGGCGCTGGCGCCGTCGAAGACGAGCATGAGCTGGCGTGCCAGCAGGGCGGGGTCGTTCGCGCCGCCCCGCTGGGCCTCCGTCCGCAGGAAGCCTGTGAGGTTGGATTTGATGCGGCGGGCCGCCTGGCTCGCGGGGTGGTTCTCGTCCTTCAGCTCGATCTGGACGGACAGGTAGCGGCAGCCCAGGAACTCGGGGGCGCCGGCCTGTGCCTCGACCTGTTCGAAGACGTGCAGGATGCGCCGGCGGGGCGCGCGGGGGTCGTCCGGCACGGGCAGGAGCGACGTCACGAACGTCTCGGCGCGCTGTTCGAGGCTCGCCGCGAGGAGGTCGTCCTTGCTGTCGAAGAGCTGGTACATGGAGCGTTTCGAGACGCCGGCCGCTTTGCAGAGCGCGTCGATGCCGATGCCGACTCCCTGCCGGTAGGTGAGTGTGGCCGCGGCCTCCAGGAGGCGTTCTCTGGGGGTGGGCTTCACTTCTGTGCTCATTCCGTGAGGGTAACTCGATCCAGGAGGATTGCAAACCGATCGGTTTCCGCAGGGTTCGGAAGGGGCCGGTGAGGCGGACGGTGACGCGGCGGGGCCCCTCGCTCGCGGAAGGGCCCCGTCCACGCGTCAGTGGGCGATGACAGGCTCACCCTCCGACGGCGCCAGCGGCCTGTTCGGCATCAGGAACACCATGAGCGCCGCGCCGACGGCGAAGATCCCGGCACCCCACGCCAGGGTCGCGGTGTAGCTCTCGACACCGGCGCGCGCGGCGGTCAGCGGGCCGGGCTCGTGCGAGGAGAGGTAGTCGGTGGCGGCCGAGGAGGCGACGGTGGTCAGCAGCGCCGTGCTGATCGAACCGCCCACCTGCTGACTGGTGTTGATGAGCGCCGACGCGACCCCCGTGTCCTCGTGGTGCACCCCGGCGGTCGCGCCCTGGAACGCGGTGGTCATCACCCCGCCGAGCCCGAGGCCCAGCAGGACCAGGCCGGGCATGATGTCGACGGCGTACTCGCTGCCCAGGTCGAGCCGGTTCAGCAGGACCATGCCGGTCGCGGCGACCAGGAAGCTCACGGTGACGACGGCCTTCGGGCCGACCCTGGGCAGCACCAGCGACGGCGTCGTGGTCGACGCCAGGACGATGCCCGCGACCATCGGCAGGAACGCGAGACCGGTCTTGATCGGCGAGTAGCCGAGGCTGGCCTCCAGGTAGTAGGTCAGGAACAGGAAGATCGAGAACATCCCCATCCCGACGACGAACACCGCGAGGAACGAGGCGCCCCGCGTCCGGTGCAGCACGAGCCGCAGCGGCAGCAGCGGGTGCGCGACCTTCGCCTCCACCCACACGAACACCCCGAGCAGCATCACGCCGCCGACCATGAAGCCGAGGGCGACCGGGTCCGTCCAGCTCGTGGACTCGACGTGCGCGAAGCCGTAGACGATCGCGAACAGCGCGGCACTGACCACGGCCGTGCCCGGGACGTCGATCCTGGGCCGCTCGGTGATCGCGGGCTTGGCCAGCAGCAGCACCGCGCCGGCCAGGGCGACGGCCGCGAAGGCGACGTTCACGTACATCACCCAGCGCCACGACGCCCACTCGGTGAGCATGCCGCCGAGCAGCAGCCCGATCGCGCCGCCCGCACCGCCGAGCGCGCTGAACACGCCGAACGCCTTCGCCCGCTCGGACGGCTCGGTGAAGGTCACGCTGAGCAGCGAGAGCGCCGCCGGCGCGAGCAGCGCGGCGAACAGGCCCTGGGCCACGCGGGCGCCGACGAGGACTTCGAAGTTGGTGGCCGCGCCGCCGACGACGGACGCCGCCGCGAAGCCGATCAGGCCGGTCACGAAGGTGGTCCGGCGTCCGAACAGGTCGCCCAGCCGGCCGCCGAGCAGCAGCAGGCTGCCGAACGCCAGGGCGTATCCGGTGATGACCCACTGCCGGCTGCCGTCGCTGAACCCGAGGTCGTGCTGGGCCGCCGGGAGCGCGATGTTCACGACGGTCGCGTCCAGCGTGACCATGAGCTGGGCCACGCCCAGCACGGCGAGCACCCACCAGCGCATGGCGTGTGAGCCGCGCAGGCCCGAGTCTTCTGTCCCGGAGGCGAGGGCCTCGCGGTCGAGGGTGGAAGTCACTGTTTCCCTTGTCGCTGTGCGTGGACCGGATCCCGCCGGCAGGCTGGCCGACTGACGGAAACCGATCGGTTTCCACCTAGAGAAACAGATCGGTTTCCTCGACGCAAGTCGCCGCCGCTGCTACCGCCTGGGCGGCCGTGCGAGAAAACGAGGAGGTGGTACCCGTGAACGTTTCGACATGGGTGCTCTCCTCCGGGGTCACGGTCGGGCGACGGGTCGTCCGGGAGCGCCGTTCCAGCGCACTCCCTTCCGGAAGGCACGACCATGCCCCTTCACTTCACCACCGAACAGCGCCTTGACGACGGCGTCCTCGAACGCGGCTTCTCCCTCGACGGGATCCCCGGCATCCTCTGGACGCCCGCACCCTCGTCCGCGCCGGCGCCGCTGATCCTCCTCGGCCACCCCCCGCTCGGGCTGCCGGCGATGCACCCCCGCCTGGCGGCGCGCGCCCGACTGGCCGCCGCGGACGGCTTCGCCTCGGCCACCATCGAGCTGCCCGGCAGCGGCGAACGGCCCCGCCTGGACGCCGTCGACCAGGCACGTTCCGCGCTGCGCCGGGCCCTGGCGGCCGGCGAACCCGTCAGCGACGAGATCATCGACGCCCTCGTCCTGCCGCTCGTCGACAAGGCCGTCCCGGAGTGGCGGGCCACCCTCGACGCCCTCCTGACGCTCCCCGAGATCACCGGCCCCGTCGGCTACTCGGGCGGCGTGATCTCCATCGGCGTGCGCCTCGCGGCGGTCGAGCCGCGCGTCGTGGCCGCCGTGCTCTACGCCGGGAGCTACATCCCCCGCGCCATCGTCGAGGAGGCCCGCACGGTCGGCATCCCGCTGCACGTCCTGCTCCAGTGGGACGACGAGGGCAACGACCGGCAGGCGGCCCTGGAACTGTTCGACGCCTTCGGCTCCCGGGAGAAGTGCCTGAACGCCAACATGGGCGGGCACACGGGCGTCCCGGCGCACGCGGGGGAGGCGGCGGGGCGGTTCCTGGCGCGCCATATGAGGTAGGGGGTCGCGCCGGTCCCGCGTAGTCGTCGGGGCCGGCGCTGCCCGGCCGTCAGCACCTCAGCAATCGGAACGCCCTATCCAGTTTCAGTGGTACGGTGGCCACAGCGAACCGGACAGGGCTATCCAGATACACCAACCGGATAGACCTTTCCGCATCCTGCTCCATCCAGGCACCCCCCGAAAGGCCCCCCATGCCCACCATCGCCATCATCGGAGCCGGCCCCCAGCTCGGCCGGGCCATCGCCCGCACCTTCGGCACCCAGGGCTTCGACGTCGCCCTGATCTCCCGCAGCCGCGCCAACCTCGACGCCCTCGTGAGCGGCCTGGCCGAGGAGGGCATCACCGCGGCCGGATTCCCCGCGGACGTCATGGACCGCGACGCACTCACCCAGGCCCTGAAGGCCGCCGCCGACAAGTTCGGCGGGATCGACGTCCTGGAGTACTCCCCCGTGGGCACGTCCGGCTCGACCGCGCTGACCACCCCCACCGAGACGGAGCCGGAACACGTCCAGGTCCAGATGGAGTTCCAGCTGTACGGCGCCATAGCCGCGACCAAGGCGGTCCTGCCGGCGATACGGGACGCCGGCGCGGGCACGCTCCTCTACACGACCGGCGCCGGCTCGATCGACCCCGTTCCGCAGGTCGGCAACGTGAACGCGGCGGCAGCGGCGCTGCGCAACTGGGCGGTCAACCTGCACAAGGAGCTGGCGGGTACGGGCGTCCAGGCCGCGCACGTCGGCATCGACGTGTCGATCGGCACCCCGGCGGTTCCCGGCTTCCCGACAGCCCAGCCGCACGAGATCTCCCCGGTCTACTGGGACCTCCACACCACCAAGCGCGACCTGGCGGAACTGGTCTTCGGGGTCTGAGCCGTTCCACTTCGGGGGCGTGGGCGGCCAGGCTCACGCCCCCGATGCCGCACTGATGGACGACCGCCGGTGGGTTCGCCTCAGATTGCCCGAAGGAGGTAACTGGTGCTGAGTCCACTGGTGGAGCAGACGACGGTGCTTGAGGTCGCGGTGTAAGTGAAGCCCCGTGGGACGGTGCAGGCCCATAGTCCTGTCCTGGGCTGCACTACGTTGTAGAGCGGGGCAAAGCCGCTGGTGGAGCAGGTCGTGGTGTTCGTGACCGAGGTGTAGGTATAGCCGGGCGGAACCGTACAGGACAGGTAGGCGGCGGACACGTCCGACGAAGGCGAGGCCGACGCTTCAGTCGCCGCAGGGAGCACGAACCCACAGGCCAGAGCGGCAACTGCCACCATGGCCCCGCGCAGCCGGGTCATCTGTAACCTCATCTGTTCTCCCTCCCGATGGCCGTCTCCGTGGCGGACGGCTACCAGGAAGAGCCTCCTTCACAGCAGGCACTCATGTCTTCGTCATCTCCAGTGAAAACCCCGCTTCACGGGGTATGACGTTTCACTCAGATTGACAAACGGCACGTACGCGATGCCGCACCGCCGCGCGGAGGGCGGCCAGGGCCGCGAACCGTTCGGCGAGGGGGTGAACTCCCTTTCCCCTGCCAGGAAATACGTGGTGCTCCGAGGGTTGACGGGGTGGGTGAGGGGCGGGAGCCTGTTTCGCATTGTGGAGAGGGTTTCGCTATGTGAGTGGTGCGGGCCGGAAAGGACGATGTATGACGAGGACGACGACGGCCGAGGAGAGTGTGCTGCGAAAACGGGGCGGAGAGGTGAGCGGGACGGATCCCGTCGTGTTCGGGGTGGCCGCCGCACTCACGCTCGCGTTCGTTGTGGTGGGGGCCGTGTCCACCAGAACGATGGAGCGGGTGTCCGGGGACATGCTCGGCGGGCTGATCGACAACGCGGGATGGGCGTTCGTGCTCACCGCGTCGGGGTTCGTGGTGTTCGCGCTGTGGCTGGCGGCGAGCAAATACGGACGGATCACGCTGGGCGCGGAGAACGAGCGGCCGGAGTTCCGGACCGTGTCGTGGATCGCGATGATGTTCAGCGCGGGGATGGGCATCGGCCTGATGTTCTACGGCGTCAGCGAACCCCTCTCCCACTTCGACTCACCCCCGCCCGGCACCTCCCCGGCGGACCGGGCGCAGGCCGTCGAGACCGCCATGGCGATGACGCTGTTCCACTGGACGCTGCACCCGTGGGCGATCTACGCGGTCGTCGGCCTCGCCATCGCCTACAGCACCTTCCGGCGCGGCCGGCGCCAGCTCATCAGCGCCGTGTTCACCCCGCTCATCGGCGCACGCCGGGCCGAGGGTTGGCAGGGGAAGGTCATCGACATCCTCGCCGTCTTCGCGACCCTCTTCGGTTCGGCGGCCTCCCTCGGGCTCGGCGCGCTGCAGATCCGCAGCGGGATCACCGAACTGGGGTGGATGGACAGCGTCGGGACCGGACTGCTGGTCGCGGTGATCGCGGTGCTGACCGTCGCGTTCGTGGCGTCGGCCGTCTCGGGGATCGCGCGTGGCATCCAGTGGCTGTCGAACATCAACATGGTGCTGGCGCTGGGCCTCGCGCTGTTCCTGTTCGTCGCCGGGCCGACCGTGTTCGTCCTCGATCTGCTGCCGACGTCGATCGGCGCGTACCTCGGGGACCTGCCGCAGATGGCGGGGCGGACGCAGGCGTCCAGCGGTGAGGGCGTGTCGCAGTGGCTGTCCGGGTGGACGATCTTCTACTGGGCGTGGTGGATCTCGTGGGCGCCGTTCGTGGGGATGTTCATCGCGCGCATCAGCCGCGGGCGGACGATCCGTCAGTTCGTCGGCGGGGTCATCCTGGTGCCGAGCACGGTCAGCCTGCTGTGGTTCGCGGTGTTCGGCGGTTCGGCGCTCAGGCTGCGCGAACAGGGGCGGCTCGGGGACGCGACGACGCCGGAGAGCCGGCTCTTCGGGGTGCTCCAGCAGTATCCGGCGGCCACGCTGACCTGCGTCGTCGTGATGGTGCTCGTCGGGATCTTCTTCGTCTCCGGCGCCGATGCCGCGTCCATCGTCATGGGGACGCTCTCGCAGCGGGGTTCGCTGGAGCCGGGGCAGGCCGTGGTCGTGTTCTGGGGTGTGCTGACCGGTGCGGTCGCCGCCGTGATGCTGCTGGTCGGCGGGGGTGGCGGGGACGCGCTCACCGGGTTGCAGAACCTGACCATCCTGGCGGCGGCGCCGTTCACGCTGGTGATGGTCGGGCTGTGCGTCGCCCTCACCCGCGATCTGCGGCACGACCCGCTGATCGTGCGGGGGCGCCGGGGCGAGAAGGCCATCGACACGGCCGTCATCGCGGGGCACGAACGCTACGACGGCGACTTCGAGCTGCGGATCGGGCCGCCGTCCTCGCCCTGAGACACCGTCGGACCCGCAGCAGCGGCGTCCAGGGCGTACATCAATAGGTATGTTGACATAGGTGTCTCGCCATAGCTAATCTGCCCGGGTGTCCGGAATCAGCGGGGCTCCCACAAGCCCGAGCAGCGTCGACCGTGTGGCCGAGGGCCTTGCGGGATGTCTGCCTGTGCTGGACCGGGCCGTGAAGGCGCACCTTGAGGGGCGGCTGCCGTTCCCGAGGCTGCCCGAACGGCAGTTGGCGTTGCTTCAGCACGTCGCCGGGCATGACGGGGTGACGGTGCAGAGCGCGGCGGACGCGCTCGGGATGATCCCGAACAACGTCAGCGCGCTGGTGACGCGGCTGACCACGGCGGGGCTGCTGGAACGGCGGCAGGACGAGGCCGACAAACGGGTGGCGCACCTGCGGGTGACCACCGAGGCCCGCCGGCGGATCGCCGAGGTGGACGGACTCGTCACGCGGCGGATCTCGGCCGCGCTGCACACCCTCACCGAGGGCGAACTGGGCGCCCTCGGTTCGGCGCTCGGCGCCCTCGTCGCACTCGGCGAAGCGCTGCGCGACCGCGCGCTCTGAATCGCCCGCCCCACCTTCCGCACGCCCCCAACCGGCGTGCCCCTCCCCCATGTTCACGCGGCGCCCTCGCACGCGCCGCTACGTCCTGAGGACTCCTCACCCATGTCTGTCTCCGCTGTCTCCACAGCACCCGCGCCGCCCGCCCGGGACCTGCGCGCCAACCCCTGGCTGACGCTGGTCGCCGTCGCGTTCGGCCTGTTCATGGTCGGTCTCGACGGCTCCGTCGTGTCGATCGCCAACGCCGAGATCGCCCGCGATCTCCAGGCCGACACCGCCGAGTTGCAGTGGGTCACCAACTCCTACCTCCTCGCCCTCGCCGCGACCCTGATCCTCGGCGGCAAGCTCGGTGACCGGCTCGGGCGCCGCACGCTGTACCTGGTCGGCGTCGTCGGGTTCACGGCGGCGTCCGTCGCGATCGGGCTCGTCGGCTCGATCGAGGGCGTCATCGCCTTCCGTGCCGTGCAGGGGCTGTTCGGGGCGATGCTGATGCCGAACACGCTCGCGCTGCTGCGGGCGGTGTTCCCGCCGAGGAAGTTCGGGATGGCCGTCGGGATCTGGGCGATGATCTCGTCCGTGTCCACCGCGCTCGGCCCGATCGTGGGCGGCCTCCTCGTCGAGCACGTCAACTGGGAGTCCGTGTTCTACATCAACGCCCCGATCGGGGTGATCGCGCTCGTGTTCGGCCTGGTCGTGCTGCCGCAGTCCCGCAACGACGCCGCCGCCGGCGAGCGGTTCGACGTCCCCGGTGTGGTGCTGCTCGCGGGCGGTCTGCTGGCGGTCGTGTTCGGGGTCGTCAAGGGCGAGACCTGGGGCTGGACCTCGGGCGGGACGCTCGGGGCGATCGGCGGCGGGATCGTCGTCCTCGTCCTGTTCGGGTGGTACGAGACGCGGGTCGCGCATCCGCTGCTGCCGATGCGGCTGTTCCGCAGTCCGGCGCTGACCGTCGGGGTGTTCGTCACCGCGCTGAACTTCTTCATCCTGCTCGGGGTGATCTTCTTCGTGATGCTGTACCTGCAGAATGTGCGGGGGTTCACGCCCGTCGAGTCGGGGGTGCGGACGCTGCCGCTGAGCATCGCCTCGATGCTGGCGTCGCCGCTCGGGGCGAAGCTCACCGAGCGGTTCGGGCCGCGGCTGACGATGCCGCTGGGGATGGTGCTCCAGGCGGGTGCCGCGTTCACGATGCTGGCGTGGAGCGCCGACTCGTCGTACGCCACGATGTGGCCGCCGTTCATCGCGCTCGGCCTCGGGGTCGGCATGGTGATGTCGGCGTCGTCCGACGCGATCGTGGGGAACGCGCCCGTGCGGGACGGCGGCGTGGCCGGTGGGCTCCAGGCGACATCGCTGCAGGTGGGCGGGGCGCTCGGGACGTCCGTCCTGGTGTCGATCATCAGCAGCCGGGTCGGGTCCACGCTCACCGGGAAGCTCACCGACGCGGGAGTCCCGCACGAGGTCGCGGACCGGCTCGGCGAGGCGAAGGACGCGGTGGCGATGGGCGTCGCGCCCGTGTCGGACACGATGCCGGGGCAGCTCAAGGCGGCTGTCGTGGAGGGCAGTCACGACGCGTTCATGGCCGGGGTGCACACCTCCGCCGTGGTGACCGGCGTCCTCGCGCTGTTCGGTGCGCTCCTCGCCGTGACGGTGCTGCGGGGGCGGACGGCCGTCGAGGTGGCGGCGCCGGCCGGGCTCGGTGTCACCGGGTACGTCCGGGGCGACGGGGACGTCCCGGTCGCCGGTGCCGCCGTCACGCTGATCTCGCTCGGCGGGCGTCAGGTGGGGCGGGTGGTCTCCGGGGACGACGGCGCCTACCGGGTGGAGGTGCCCGGCGCCGGGAGTTATGTGCTGGTCGCCTCCGCCGAGGGGTGCGCGCCGCAGGCGTCGACCGTGGTGGTCGGCGCGGAGCCGGTGACCTGCGATGTGCTCCTCGCCGGGACGAGCGCGCTGGCCGGGACGGTCCGGGCGGACGGCGGTGCGGTCGAGGGGGCGATGGTCGTGACGGCCGACGTGCGTGGCGAGGTGATCGCGGCCGGGGTGACCGGGGCCGACGGCGGGTTCGGGTTCACCGACCTCGTGCCGGGGCCGGTGACCGTCGCGGTGAGCGCGGAAGGGTACCGGCCGGTCGCGGTCCCGGTGGACATCGCCGTCCACGGCGTCACCCGGGCCGAGGTCGAACTGACCGCCGGAGCGCGGCTGCACGGTGTGGTCACGGCGTCGGGGCGGGCCCTGCACGACGCCCGGGTGACCCTGCTCGACCCGGCCGGCAACGTCGTCGCCTCGGCCGTCACCGACACGGACGGCGGGTACGCGTTCGCCGACCTCGACGGCGGGCGGTACACGCTCACGGCGGCCGGGTATCCGCCGGCGGTCGGGCAGGTGCGCGTGGGCGGGGCCGGGGTCGACGGGTACGACATCGAACTGTCGCACCCGGAGTCGTAGGAGGCGGGGCGGCCCCTCTGCGTCGAGGGCCGCCCCGCGTTCAGGGGTTCACCAGGCCAGCTCGCCGTGCCGGTCGCGGAAGGTTCCGGTCGGTCCGTCCGGACCGATGGTGGCGAGCGCGACGATCGCGTCGGTGCCCTCGGTGACGGTCTGCGGGCCACTGTGCCCGTTGAAGTCGGTCGCGGTGTAGCCCGGGTCGGCCGCGTTCACCTTCACGTCCGGCCAGGACTTCGCGTACTGCGTGGTCAGCATGGTCACCGCGGCCTTCGACGCCGTGTAGAGCGGCGCGAGGTTGCGCGACTCGACGCGCTCGGCGTCGTGGGTGACCGCGAACGACCCCATCCCGCTCGACACATTGACGATGACGGGGTGCGCGGACTTGCGCAGCAGCGGCAGGAACGCGTGCGTGACACGGACGACGCCCACGACATTGACGTCGAACACCTCGCCGGCGTCGGCGGCCGTGATCCGGTCGGCGGGGCTGTGCGTCCCGAAGACGCCGGCGTTGTTGATCAGGACGTCGATGCCGCCCTCGCTCGCCTCGACGTGGGCGGCGGCCGCGGCCACCGACGCGTCGTCGGTGACGTCGATCTGGACGAAACGGGCCCCGAGCGCGTCGGCGGCCGCCCGGCCGCGCTCCGGGTCGCGCGCGCCGATGAGGACGGTGTGCCCGGCCTCGATCAGGCGGCGGGCGGTCTCGTATCCGAGGGACTTGTTGGCTCCGGTGATGAAGGTGATCGTCATGCGTCCACCCTCGGCCCGCGGCGAGGGGACAACCAGTGCTCCGGGTGACGGTAGGACGGCCAGTACCAGGCACGACGAGGGCCCGGCGGAGACAATGGCCGGGTGGACGAGACCCTGGGCACGGCGCTGCACCGCTGGCGCGACCGGCTTTCTCCCGCCGACGTCGGACTGGCCTCGCGGCCCGGCCGGCGTGCGGTGGGGCTGCGCCGCGAGGAACTGGCCGAACTCGCGGGGCTGTCCGTCGACTACGTGGTCCGTCTGGAGCAGGGGCGCGCCACGAGCCCTTCGGCGCAGGTCGTCGCGAGCCTGGCCAGGGCACTGCAGTTGCAGCCCCTGGAGCGCGATCACGCCTACCGGCTGGCCGGCCTGCTGCCTCCACCGGAGGGGACGGTCTCCACGCACGTTCCGGCCGGGGTCCAGCGGATGCTGGCCCGCCTCGGGGAGTTCCCCGTCGGCGTGTTCAGCGCCGACTGGACCATGCTGTCCTGGACCCCCGGCTGGTCGGTCCTGATGGGCGACCCCGGCACACGGACACCCAAGGAACGCAACCTGGCGCGGGCGGTCTTCGCCGCAGGACCCACCGGGCTCGCGTCCTGGCCGGTGCTCCAGGAGGACGACTCCCTGAAACCCGCCCTCGTCGCCGACCTGCGCACCGCCCTCGTCGGCTACCCGCGCGACCACGGCCTGGCCGGCCTCGTCGAGGAGCTGCGGTCCACCAGCGCGGAGTTCGCCCGCCTGTGGGACGAAGGCGCGGTCGGGCCGCACGTCTCGGCCCGCAAGACCGTCGTGCACCCCCAGGTGGGTGAGGTGGTCTGCGACTGCGACGTGCTCACCGTCCCCGGCTGCGACATCCGCCTCGTCGTCTACACGGTGGCCGCGGGCTCCGCCGACGCGGAGAAGCTGGAGTTCCTGCGGGTCACCAACGGCGCTCACACCTCAAGGGCCTAGTCGCGGACACCGAACGGCCCTTCCCCGGGCCGGAGTTGCGTGTCAGTTGCGTGTTAGTTGCCTGGCCGCGCGCGCCTCGTCGCTGTCACCGTGCTGAGGCGTGCCATCCCTTCAGCAGAAAGAAGGAGACATGGACTACAAACGATCCGCAGCCGGGCTGCCGCGCCGGATGCTGGCGCGATTACTGTGCTGCGTCGCGGCAGGTGCGCTCCTGGTACTCCTGGGCACCCCCGCGCACGCGGCGATCGCCGACAAGCGCAACGACTACAACAGTGACGGCATCAGCGACATCGCCGGCGTCAACGGAACCTCGGGCTGTCTGTACCGCTGGCTCGGCAACGGCAGCGGCGGATTCGCCGCCGGGGTCCAGCTCGGCTGCGGCTGGGGGCCGTACCAGCAGTCGCTGTCCGGCCCCGGTGACCTCAACGGCGACGGCGTCGGGGACCTGGTCGCCGTCAACTCCGCCAGCAACTGCCTGTACCGCTGGTACGGCAACGGCAGCGGCGGATTCGGCGCCGGCACGCAGATCGGCTGCGGCTGGGCCCCGTACATCGCCTCGCTGGCCGGAGCGGGCGATCTGAACAACGACGGTGACGGGGACCTCGTCGCCGTCAACTCCGGCAACGGCTGTCTGTACCGCTGGCTCGGCAACGGCAGCGGGGGATTCGGCGCAGGCACGCAGATCGGCTGCGGCTGGGCACCGTACTCGGGCTATGTGAGCGGCGGCGGTGACATCAACGGCGACGGGAACGCCGATCTGGTCGCCATCAACTCCGGCAACGACTGCCTGTACCGCTGGTACGGCAACGGCGGCGGCGGGTTCGGCGCCGGTGCGCAGATCGGCTGCGGCTGGGCGCCGTACCAGTTGGCGAGCAGCTTCAGCGGTATGGGGAACATCGGCGGTGGCACCGCGGGGGACATCGTGGCCATCAACTCCGGCAACGGCTGCCTGTACCGCTGGCTCGGCAACGGCAGTGGCGGATACGGCGCGGGTACGCAGATCGGCTGCGGCTGGGCGCCTTACTGGCTCGCCGCCTGACCTCTTCACGGTCCGCCGGTCACCCGGCCGGCGGACCGCTCCGACCGCACGGCATCACCGACACAAACGGAGGCTTCATCAATGAGTACCGTCACCCGTCGTGCCGCCACGGTGGCCACGGGGTTCCTCCTCTCCCTGGTCACCGCGCTGGCCACGACCACCACCGCCTCTCCCGCCACGGCCGCGGCGGCGGCCTGCCCGGGACCGGGCGCCCGCGTCAAGGCGACGTCACCGTCCGTCTTCCTCGTGGACCCGGAAGGCTTTCTGCGCCACATCCCCAACGCGACGGTCTACAACCGGCTGTACGCCGGCTGGAGCGGCATCACCACGCTCACCGACAGCGCTCTCCACAGTTGCTGGCCGTACGACTATCCGGAGCAGTACCCGCTCACCGACGCGTACTTGGTGAAGACCAGCGGCAGTTCCAAGGTCTACATCTACGACTGGGGACGGGGCGGCTACCGCTGGATCGTCAACGCGTCCACGTTCGAGGACAAGTACCACTTCTCCTGGGCGGACGTCAGGACCCAGGTGCTCGACCCGGATTCCCTCCTTCCCTCCTGGCCCTGGGACTAGCGGCCGCGAAGATCCGGCCAATGAGGACGATCAGGTGGCGGTGGGCTGTTTCAGCGGACAGGGTGGGGTGACGGAACGGGCAGTTTTGACAGGGAGTGTGTTCCGTCCCTGGTGCCTTGTTCCGGCGTCCGGACGTCTTCCACTGACCCTGGAGTAGTCATGCGACACGCTGTCTCCCGCCCGCGCACCCGGGCCCTGGCCGTCGGACTCGCGCTCGCGGCGGCCACGCTCTTACCTTCTGGTTCCGCCGGGGCTGCGGACGAGTACGAGTGGGCCGCGCTCGGCGACTCGTTCACCGCCGGTGTCTTCGTCGGCGATCCGCAGCCCCCGCTGGGGGATCCGACGCAGGACGGCTGTGCCCGGACCAGCGGCTCCTACCCCAGCGTGGTCGCACGGGGGCTCGCCGCGTCCCCGCCGGGCAAGCAGGTCCGTCTGACGAACGTCGGCTGCAGCAGCGCCGTCATCGCGAACGTCGCCAAGGTGAAGCAGACGCCGATCAGCCCGCTGGAGACCCCGCCCGGCGGCTGGCCCGCGGTGGACACGCAGATCGAGCGGGCCGGGCTCGACGCCGGGACCGATGTCGTCACCGTCGCCATCGGCGGCAACAGCCTGCCCTTCGGCGACATCTTCCCCAAGTGTCTGGAGGGCTCGGTCGAGCAGTCGTGCCGCGAGTACTTCACCAACCCGCCGGCGGGGGTGGAGAGCATCCGTGAGCGGCTGGCCCGCGTGCACCGCGAGTACGTCGAGATGCTGGCCGCGGTGCACCGGGCCGCGCCCAACGCCAAGGTGATCAACATCGGCTACCCGGCGATCATGCCGGCCGACTCCCGCGCCTGTGACATCGGGTCCCAGACGGAACTCGGCGCGACCACCCACGCCGACATCGACTGGCTCCGTGACGGCGTCCTCAAGCCGCTGAACAGGACGCTCCAGCGGGCCTCGGCGTCCTTCGGCGACCGTTACGTCGACGTCTACCCCTCCAGCGAGGCCCACGACGTCTGTCAGCCCGAGGGCACCAAGTGGATGGAGGGGATCTGCGGTGACGCCGGGGACTACTGGCCCACCACGTTCCCCGGCACCGACGTGGACTGCGCCCCCATCGGCAAGCACGCCACGATGATCCACCCCAACGCCGCGGGCCACGCCAACACGGCGATCCACGTGGAGCGCGCGGTCCGCGCCGCCCTGCGCCACGCCTGACCCACCGCCCCCGGCGCCGAAGCCCGGCGCGCCGCTGTGCTCAGCCCGGCAGCAGCGCCTCGATACGGGCGACGACGTCGGGGGCGTCCGGCTTGACGCGGGACCCGATGCGGTGGACGACCGTGCCGCCGGGCGAGACGAGGAACTTCTCGAAGTTCCACTCGACGTCCCCGGCCACCCCGCGTTCGTCGGGGGCGGCGGTGAGGATCGTGTAGAGCGGGTGCCGGCGGGCACCGTTGACGTCCACCTTCTCGAAGAGGGGGAAGGTGACGTCGTACGTGGCCGAGCAGAACTCCTGGATCTCCTCGGCGGTGCCCGGTTCCTGCTGCCCGAACTGGTTGCAGGGGAAGCCCAGGACGGTGAACCCGCGGGGTCCGTAGCGCCGGTGCAGTTGTTCGAGCGCCGCGTACTGCGGGGTTCGCCCGCACTGCGAGGCCACGTTCACCACGAGGAGGACCTGGTCCCGGTAGGGGCTCAGGTCACCGGGCTTTCCGGCGAGTGTGCGGACGGGTATGTCGTACAGGGACATGGCGGCGCGTCGCTCCCCTTGTGTCGGTGGACCGTTCAGCCGTTTCCGGTGACGTCCTGGTGGCTCTTGCGGAGGGCGGTGACGACGGCGTCGACGTCCTCGTCGGTCATGGCGGCGCCCAGGCCGATGGTGACGGAGCGGCCGAGCAGTGCCTCGCTGGTCCGCAGGCGCGGGGGACGTTCCCACTCCACGCCCCAGGGTGTCCGGCCCTCGCGTACGGCGCGGTTGGCGGTGACCGGCTGCCCCTGGTAGAGGGTGTGCGCGGGGATGCCGGCGGCGTTCAGGTCGGCGACGAGGGCGCGTGCCTGGAGGCGGGAGTCGAGGAACAGGGTGAGGTCGCCGCCCGATCCCTCCTCGTCCGGCAGTCTGCGCCAGCGGATCGGCAGGTCGGCGGTGGCGGCGCGCACCTGCCGGGCCACGTCCCGCAGGCGCCGGCACATGGGGGCCAGCCGGGGGAGCTGCGCGGACAGGACGGCCGCGGTGAGTTCGGTCATGCGCTGGTTGACGCCGACGAACGGCGGGCTGTCGCCGGTGCCCCGGGTGGCGCCCTTGGAGGTGGTGAACTGGCCGCCCTGGTCCTGGTAGCGGGCGACCCGGTCGTACACGTCGGCGTCGGCGGTGGTGACCGCGCCGCCCTCGCCGGCGGTGATGTTCTTGTCGAGCTGGAAGCTGAACGCGCCCGCGTCGCCGAGGCCGCCGACGGGCCGCCCCCGGTAGTGGACGCCGGCGGCCTGGGCCGCGTCCTCGATCACCCGCAAGCCGTGCCGCCGGGCGACCTCCAGGATGGGGTCCATGTCCGCGGCGGCGTTGCCCAGGTGCACCGGCATGACGCCCCAGGTCCGCTCGGTGACGCGCTCTTCCAGCAGCGCGGGGTCCAGGGTCAGGGTGTCGTCGATCTCGGCGAAGACGGGGATGCCGCGGGCGGCGACGACGGCGCCGACGCTGCCGACGAAGGTCACGGCGGGCACGATCACCTCGGCGCCGGCCGGTATCCCGAGGCCGATCATCGCGGCGGTGAGGGCGGCGGTGCCGGACGACACGGCGACGGTGTGCGGGACTCCGGCCGTCTCGGCGAACGCCGTCTCGAACAGGTCGGTTCGGTGGCGCAGGTCCGGCCCGTAGTAGCGGAACAGGGACCGTGACCGGATCACCTCCAGGGCGGCGGCCTCCTCTTCCTCGCCCCACAGCGCGAGGGCCCGCCAGGTCTCGTACCGCATCCCCTGCTCGCCCGTCACGCGCCGGCCTCCGTCACCGTGTCGAGGTCCGTCGCGCTGTGCGCCACCAGGAAGTCCTCCAGGAAGAGGTAGTCGAGTTTGCTCGGTCCGAAGAAGGCCAGCGCCTGTTCGGGGGTCTCCACGATCGGCTCGCCGCGGTCGTTGAAGGAGGTGTTGAGCACCACGGGTACGGAGGTGAGTTCGCCGAAGCGTTCCACCAGGTCGTAGAAGGCGCCGTTCGCCTCCGGTGTCAGGGTCTGGACCCGCGCTGTTCCGTCGACGTGGGTGATGGCGGGGACTTCCTGGCGTCTGTTGTCGCGTACGGGTGCGACGAGCAGCATGTACGGCGACTCGATGTCGAGGTCGAAGTACTCGGCGGCCCGGTGGGCGAGGACGGCGGGGGCGAACGGGCGGAACGCCTCGCGGTGCTTGACCTTGCTGTTGAGGATGTCCTTCATCTCGGCGCGGCGGGGGTCGGCGAGGATGCTGCGGTGGCCGAGGGCGCGCGGCCCGAACTCGGAGCCGCCGGTGAACCAGCCGATGAGGGCGCCCTGCGGCAGGAGTCCCGCGGCCAGCCGGGCGGGGTGTTCCACGCGCCGGTGGGGCAGGCCCGAGGCGTCGAGGGCGCGCTGGATCTCCTCGGTGGTGTAGGGGCGGCCGAGGTAGGTGTGGTGCTGTGGCCGGGGGGCGGTGCGCGGGGCCTTGGGGCCGCGTGGGCGCGGCTGTTCGCCGAGGACGTGGTGGCCGTAGTAGGCGCAGCCGACGGCGCAGCCGTTGTCGCCGGCGGCGGGCTGGGCGAAGACGTCGGTGAACGGGGTGTCGCGCAGGATCTTGCCGTTGGCGACCGAGTTGAGGACGACACCGCCGGCCAGGCACAGGCGGGTGAGGCCGGTCTCGCGGTGCAGCCAGTGGGCGGCGTGCAGGACGGCGGTCTCCAGCAGGTCCTGGGCGGCCCAGGCGAGGTCGGCGCCGCGCGCGAAGCGCTCGTCCCCCTCGTATCCGTCCAGGGCGTGTTCGACGAAGTCCAGCAGGCCGCCGTCCTTCAGGTGCAGGGTGAACCGGCCCTGGGGCAGCAGGTCGAGGTGGCGGCGGAACTCGGCCCGGTAGCGGTCGGTCCCGTAGGGGGCCAGGCCCATGGTCTTGCCGTCCTCGGTCAGGTACCAGGGGCCCTCCTCGTAGAGGGTGAAGCCGATGGCCCTGCTGACGGCCTTGTACATGAAGCCGAGGGAGTGGTCGCTGTCGCCGGCCTGGTAGACGCGGGCCTCGCGCAGGCCGTCGGTGCTCCAGTTGGTGCCGTACACCTTGGAGATCTCGGTGATCTCTGTTCCGTTGCCGACGGACAGGGTCATGGTCTCGACGCCCTGGCCCTCGAAGAGGCTGCCGGCCCCGTCGACCACGAGGACGGCGGCCTCGGGGAAGGGCGAGGGGAGGAAGGCGCTGGCGGCGTGCGCCATGTGGTGGCGGATGAGGGTCGTCCTGCTGCGGAACGGGAAGTAGCAGCTGGGCAGCAGGGTGTCGTCCGCGACGATCGCGTCCACGTCGGCGATGCGGACGCCGTGTGTCGTCAGGCAGTATCGCCAGCACTGGTTCGCCAGTGAATTCACATTGACTGCGTATTTGCGGCGGGTCAGCCGCTCCTCTTCAATACCGACGGCGATCTCGCCGTTCTCGACGAGACAGGCAGAGAAGTCGTGGTTGGAACCGCCGAGCCCCAGAGCGAGCATACTGCCGTCCTTACTCCCGTTGCAGGTCTGCGGATTTGGCGAGTACGTGATGTGTCACGCTACCCGGTCGCAACGAGTCAGTCAGCAGGCGAGTATGAGCCATCCTCAGGCCGGATCGAGTCGAGTTCCGGTCGAACGGCAACGCCCTCAGCAGGCTTCATTGCCCCTGTCTTCGGGGTGAAGTTAGGATCGTCGCCCAACGGAAGAGTCGTGCGTGAATACCACCTGGGTGCGGTGATAGGCATGGCACTGAAGAGTCATTATCGCGATGCGATGTTCGCGCATCGCGACGGGCAGAACCGTCTCAAACTCCTGATGAACGACATGGTCATCGAGGAGCAGCTGTGCCAGATGCGGTGCTCCTACTGCCTCACCGAGGACTTCAACCTCCTGATGGCGGTCCCGGACGCCCGGCTGCGCCTGACCACCGACCGGCGGGCGGACTGGCACGAGATCCTGGACGCCTATCACCGTCAGGTGGACAGCCCCATCATGCGCCTGAGCGGCGGCGAGTTCTTCTGGCTGAAAGGCTCCACCGAGTTCGTCGCGGAGTGCAGCGAGAAGTACGAGGTCGTGCAGGTCATCACCAACGGCGCCTTCCTGACGCCGCCCCGCCTTGAGGCGCTGGCCGCGCTGGGCAACGTCCAACTGTGCCTCTCCCTCGACGGCCACACGCTGGAGCTGAACGGCCACCGGCTGCCGCCCAAGCAGCACCGGCTCTTCGACGTCATCATGCGCCACCTGGACCACGCGGTGGAGCTGGGCATCCCCATCGAGATCCAGTCGGTGATCAGCGACCTCAACGCGACCGCCCAGGCGGACTTCGCCGAGTTCCTGCTGACCCGGTACGGGCGCGGTGTGATGCTCTACTTCTTCCCGGTGCGCGGCGAGACCAGGACCACCCACGCACCGCCCCTCGGCGACCATTTCGCGCCACTTCTGGAGCGGTACGACGAACTGTCGGCGGTGCTTCCCCCGCGGGCTTTCGTGGAACACATCGGGAATCAACTGCGCACCGGCGTCCGTACTCTGCGGTGTTATGCGACGGCCACCATGGTGCAGCTCTTCGGACAGGGAGACGTCTCCTGCTGCCCGTACGCCTGGCTCAAACCCATGGGCAACATAAAGCGGGAACCCGAGCTCATCCACGAACAGTTCGGGAAACACCAGCACTACGACATGTTCATGCAGCCCCGGCCGCGTTTCCCGTATTGCAAGAGCTGCACCGGACCGATCGACGTGGTCAATCTCTACCTGTTCGGCAACATCTCCGAGCAGGAAATCGCGCGCTGTGCCCCGTACGCCGGACCCCGTGCTCTGGAACGGCTACGAGAATTGAAATCGGCGTTCACTCCGGTCTTCGAACCGGCCGAGGAGCCGTCACCCCGCTGAGGTCACGAGGAGCCGTAATGATTTCCGTGGACGGGATGTCCGACGACGATTTCGCGCAGGCCGGTCTGAAGCGGCTTCTCACACTCCCGCAGCACGATCTGCTGACGCTCGCCGGGGACTGGCTCGGTGAGCTGGCGCCGTGGCGCAACCCCGAGACCCTGGCGGCGATCTCCACCACCCTCGCCGCCGAGTCCGTCCTGTCCGCCCTGTTCGTCTTCGGGGAGCAGGTCGCGGAGTCCGACGTCCGCGCCGAGGTCCCCGGCCCCCTGCTCGACCTGCTGCTGCGCACCCGGGTGCTCCACGAGGAGTCGGGGAAGCTGTCGGCCGCCTACTGTCTGGTGCGCGGAGACGGCATGTCGCTGCTGGCGGCCTGGCGGGCGGCGGGCCGCGACACCGGCTCGTACGCGCCCTGGGTCGGCACCGACTCGATGACGCTCTCCCGGCTGGTGTCGGCGCGCCGCGGCGCGCGGTCGACCCTGGACCTGGGGTGCGGCACCGGCATCCTCGGGCTGTCGGCGGCCCGCAACGGCGCCGAGGTGCTGTCGGTCGACGTCAACCCGGAGTGCACGGCCGCCGCGACGGTCAACGCCCACATCAACGGGCTGGCGGACCGGCTGACCGCCGTCGAGGGCGACATCATGTCCCTGGCGCTGGACTCCCGGTTCGACCTGGTCGTCTCCAACCCGCCCTGTCTCCCGCTGCGCCGCGGCTCGCTCGGCTGGCTGGCCGGCGAAGCGGGGCTGGACGGCCTGGAGTTCTTCTGGGAACTCCTGCGCCAGACGCCCGCGCTCCTCACCCGGGAGGGCGAGGCGCTGCTGCAGGCCGCGGCCTACGGCGACGAGCGCGGGCCGTTCTTCATCGCGGAGCTGGAGGCCGAACTGCGGCGCCTGGGGGTCTTCGGACGGCTGCTGCTGCGACCCTCCACTCCCCCGCGCTGGCCGGCGTTCGCGCCCCGCGACGAGAATCAGCAGCTCACCGGCCCGCTCGGCGACGAGGTCCGGGAGTACGTGACCCGGATCGGCGCCACCCACTACTACGGGTTCGTCCTGTCGGTGCGGTGCGACGGCGAGGGCCTGGCGGTGGGCCGCTTCCGGTGACCCGGCAGCTAGGGTCTGTCGTCACATTCCCGTCGTCCGCCCGGAGGGCGGGCCGGGAGGGGTCATGGGGGCACCTCCCTGTTCGAGCGAAGCCGAGAACTCGGGGGAGCGTGCAGCTGCAAGGCGGAGGAGGGCGTCGACGCGGTGGGGGCACCTCCCGGCCGAAGGCTGGGGGACGTCGGCGACCGACGACAACGCCTGGGGGTACCCCCTGCTCGAAGAGCTTGGGGGAGCGCGTGCCAGACCCCTCCCGGCAGACGGGAATGTGACGACAGGCCCTAGGGCCGCGCCGGACCGCGGCGCCGCCCCCGGGTCACCCGGTGACCGTCGCCGCATCGGACGGTCCGAGCCAGCGCGCCCCGAGTTCGGCGCGTTCCAGGGCCGCGACCGCGTCGGCCACCTCCGGCAGCGTGAGGTGCGTGGTGTCGACCAGCCGGACGCCGGGTATGTCGGGGACCTCCGCGTCGAGGTGACGTTCCGCCAGCCGGCCCTCCACGAACAGCCGGCCGCCCGCGTCGTTCTCGATCCGGGTGGCCAGCGCCTGCGCGTCCGCCCGCAGACCGTAGTAGACGGCCCGCGCGCCCAGTTCCTCGAACACCTTCTGGAAGCGTTCGTAGGCGCGGCCCGCGAGGACCACCCCGGTGACGATCACGACGCGGGCCCCCCACTCCCGGTAGACGGGCAGGGCCGCGCGCACGGTCGCGGCCATCAGGTCGTACACCTCCTCGCCGCCGTTCCAGGGGTGGACGATGGGGTCGCAGTCCATGACGGCGGCCGGGACGCCGTAGCGCGTCACCAACTGGTGGCCCAGCCGGGTCTTACCGACGCCCGGGGCGCCGGTGATCACCACGGCGCGCATCAGCCGGCCTCCTCGCGGACCGTGCCGACCAGGCGGAAGCCCAGGTGGGGGATCTTCAGGAGTTTCGCGCCGGAGTCGATGTCGAGGAACTTCTGTTTCAGGACCGAGGTCACCTTGTTGACGTCCTCCCCGCCCGTGGCCTCGGTGAGTTCTTCGCGGGAGACGATCTGGCCGGGCCGGTCGGACAGCAGGCGCAGCAGCCCCGCCTCGGCGTCGGTCACGGGCAGCGACTTCGCGGCGGAGTTCAGCGAGCCGTTCGCGAGGGTGAGCACCTGGGTGTTCTCGGGCGGCGTGACCGTCTTGAGGTAGCTCAGGGTCTCCACGAGCCTGGGCCGCCGCAGCGGGCTGGCCAGGGTGAATCCGTAGCCGGCGGTGACCGCCGCCAGGACCTCGGTGGCGGACACGCTGTCCAGGACGGCGACGGCGTAACCGCCCCGGCGTTTGAGGTCGGCCACGGACAGGTCGTCCGGGCGGGCGGCTGCGACCCGGTGGAAGGAGACCAGCAGGGCGCCGGGCGGCGGGGCGTGACCGGTCGCGGGGTCGGTGACGTGCAGGGTGAGGCCCACCTCGGCACATGCCTCCGCAAGCACCTCCACGTCTTCCGGTGTCAGGGACTGAGCCAGTGCGTACATGGGGAACCCTTCGCAGGTCGGCGGGCCGCGGTCGCTTGTCGGGAGAGCGGGAAAGTCAGGGGCGCATCAGCCAGATCCGCTCGGCGGCCGGGAACCCGGCGCCCTCCGCCAGGCGCACGCCGTGCCGGTGGACGCGCCGGACGATGCCCTTGCGGACCTGGATGCGGTAGGCGCCCAGCGCCTCGCGCTTGGTGAGCGCCGCCTCGTCGTCGACGGGCAGCAGCTCGGGGCGCAGTGCGCCGAGTCCCTGCTCGGCCAGGCGTTCGCCGAGGTTCTTCGCGGTCTCCTCCGCCGGGGAGAACAGGGAGTAGGGCTGGTCCTCGTAGAAGGCGACGCGCGCCGTATCGAGCCGGCCGGTGCGGGCCAGTTCCAGCACCGCTTCCCGGCAGGCGACGTGGTCGACGTGGCCGCCGACGCCGAGCGGCGCGTAGACCGGGCCGGGGCCGTCCAGCAGGGGGGCGAGGCGTTCGGTGAGGGCGTCGAAGAGCCTCGGTTCCTCGCGGGCGGACGCGTCGGACCAGGCCGGGTCGGTGAAGAAGCGGTCCCGTCTGAGGTCGCGGTCGGCGGCGTCGACGAACCCCAGCAGCTCGACCCGGGCGCGCAGCACACGGGCGGCGACTCTCTCCTCGTCCAGCAGCAGGCGTCGGGTCAGTGCCGGGCGTTCGGCGTAGTAGGGGTCCTTGGTCCAGGTCTCGACGCTGAAGACGTCGAGGATCCGGGCGCTCTGCCGGGCCACCGTGGCGCCGAGGGCCAGGGCGGCGTCGTCCGGGTGCGGGGACACGATCACCGCGGATCCGGTGGCGGGCGGGGCGGGGGTGAGCGGGGGTGCCATGAGCAGCAGTCCGTGCCGGCGCCACCGGGCGATGGTCTCGCGGTCCGCGGCACAGAACCCGTCGAGGGGGCGGCTGCCGTCGCAGCGGGACAGCAGGGCGGCGTCGCGGTCCGGCAGGTGGGCGTGTCCCTCGACCTGACGCCCCATGAAACGGAGCTTCCCGTCCGCTGTTTCCACGTGCGGCAGGGCCGTCGGGGACCAAGTGCCAGGAATCTCCGTCATGTAACTCCGATAACTCCGAGCCCGCGGTGACGAATCACAGACGCCATATGGCCGGAGCATACAGATCGCCGCCGGGCGCGCCCAGAGCCCGTTCCGAAGCGGCAGAAAATGGGGGGACGGGTGGCCGAAAATACCTTGCCCGGGTGATCATCATTACCTTCGGGAAGCACCGGGACGATAGATTTCCGGTCATTCATTCCGGTTCCGAGATCATTTCCGGGAAGCCTCCTCCGGGCCCGGCGGCGGCCGGGTTCGCGCGGGCGCGGGATCGGCGAAGTTCCCATGTCAGAACCTCCATCTCCGGAGGTGCCGCGAGCGGCCCACCCCGGCCCGAACGGTGAACGTGATCAAGGCGCCGGCGTGGTCACACACGGACACAACGCAGGGAATTGGCCACGTCTACGGCCTGGTTTCGGACGCGCCATTGCGCCGGGGATCTTCTGCTGTAGCCTCAAAGTGCGATTTGACCTGTCGGACGACTTAGAGGACGAGGCAGGGGAATGGAGACTCGCGTACTGCTTGTTCAACAAGGAGTCTGGGGGAATTCCGCGGCCTCCATGCCCCTGGCGATCGGCTACCTCAAGGCATATGCCGAAGCGGACGACAGAATCCGCCGCCGCATGGACATCTCCATCCGGAACTATCCGGGTGACGCCGGCCTCAACGCCATGGCCCGGGACCTGATCCGGGACGGCTGTCCCGACATCCTCTGTTTCTCCGTCCTCGGCTGGAACTTCCGCGCTTTCGGA
The DNA here is from genome assembly GCF_014489635.1 of Streptomyces roseirectus. Taxonomy (NCBI): domain Bacteria; kingdom Bacillati; phylum Actinomycetota; class Actinomycetes; order Kitasatosporales; family Streptomycetaceae; genus Streptomyces; species Streptomyces roseirectus. The sequence continues at coordinate 314,339 of NZ_CP060828.1, forward strand.
ACCCTCGCGGAGACCTTCAAGCAGATGAACCCGCAGGGCTGGGTCGTCTTCGGCGGCAACCACGTCGCCTACCAGGCCGAGCGGGTCCTGCGCATGTTCCCCCAGGTCGACGTGGTGGTGAACGGCGAGGGGGAGCTGATCTTCCGGGACCTGCTGAACGGCTACCTCGACGGCGCCCAGCGCGGCGCACTGCACGAGATCGGCGGCATCTCCTTCCGCGAGGCCGACGGGAACCTGGTCACCACCCCCGAACGCGAGCGCATTCAGGACCTGGAGATCCTACCCTCCCCCATTCTCACCGGCGCGATACCGCTGGCCGGCGACAAGGGGGGTTTCCGCTACGACTACGCGTTGCTGGAGACGAACCGCGGCTGCCCCTACAAGTGCTCCTTCTGTTATTGGGGAGGTGCCACGGGGCAGAAGATACGGGCGTTCTCCCGGGAGCGGCTGCGCGAAGAACTCGAACTGCTGGGCCGGCACGGTGCGGAAATCCTGATGCTCGCCGACTCCAATTTCGGGCTCCTGCGCCAGGACGAGGAATTCCTGGACGATATGCTCCGGGTGCGCCGCAAATACGGTTTCCCGAAGCGGCTGGAGACTTCCTGGGCCAAGAACAAGTCGCCCGGTTTCTATCGCATCATGGAGAAGATGAAGCAGTCCGGGATGCACAGCGCCTTCATCCTGGCCCTGCAGACGATGGACGACTCCGTGCTGGATCTCATGCGCCGCCGGAACATGAAGCTGAACGACTGGGAAAGCCTCGTCGCCTGGCTGACCGAGCACGGCATCACCCCGTATCTGGAGTTGATCTGGGGAGCGCCGGGTGAAACGGTCGCCTCGTTCCTGGACGGTTATGACCGGGCGGCCCAGCACACGCCGTTCATCGCGGTCCATCCGCTGATGCTGCTGCCGAACACCGAATACCACGACAAGCGCGAACAGCACGGACTGGTGACCGTGCGCGGCGAGCAGGACGACTTCGACTACGTCCTCTCCCACAAGACGATGACGCTCGCGGACAACGAGCGCATGCTGCGCTTCATCTGCTGGAACCGGGTCCTGGCCCGGAGTCTGTTCCTGCACAACATCTGGGTCGCGCTGCGCGGGCTCGCCGGAATCCCCCAGTCGCAGGTGCTCCTCAGCTTCTCCGACTGGATCGAGAAGAGCGAGGACCACGAGGCGAGGGAACTGCACGCGGTGGCCAAGCCGGCGAGTTCCGCCAGTGAGCTCGTCGACCCGAACGTCTGGCGGCTGCTCACCAAGCGGCTGCTGCGGCGGTGGTGGGAGGAGGCCATGCGTCCCGTCCTGCCCGAGGACCTGCTGCCGGTCCTCGACGAGGTGTTCCGCTACGACCTGCTGTGCCAGCCGGTCCGCCTGCTGCGCGACGGGTCGGGTCCCGAGGAGGACCTGCCGGTCGTCACCAGGTACGACGAGAGCTGGTACCTGCGCGGCGACACGGAGTTCACCCACCCCGTGCCCCACCTGATCGCCGCGCTGCGGCGCGGGGAGACGGTGAGCACGGAGCCGGAGCGCCACACCGAGGACTTCTACTACCGGACCGGGTTCGGCGGAGACCTCCAGCACTACTTCCGCATGGACCGCTTCCGCGGGCTGACCGGGCAGCAGCTCGACGCACAGTTCACCAAGGTTTGACCGAGACCTTCACCACGGGAGACGAGAGACGATGGACCGCGCCGGGCTGATTCGCGAACTCCACGAGATAGCGGCGGGCATGACCAAGGGCGAGCACCGGCCGGCCCCCCAGGAGGGCGACGCCAGTCTCGTGGACCAGTACGGGTTCAGCTCCCTCGACGCCCTGGAGTACCTGCTGATCCTCGAGGAGAAGTTCGATGTCGTCTTCGAGGACGAGGACCTGACGGAGGAGACGCTGTTCTCCATCGAGGGCCTTGCGAGCTACATCCTCCAGCAGAAGGCCGGCGAAAGCCCCTCCCTGACGTGACGGCCACGACACCGGCGGCCGGGGAGGTCGCGGTCAGCGTGGTCGTCCCGACCCGTGACCGGACCACCCGGCTCCTGCTCACGCTGACGGCCCTGGGACACCAGACCCTGGGCCGTGAGCGGTTCGAGGTCGTCCTGGTCGACGACGCGCCGGAGCCCGGTGCGGTGGAGCAGGTGCTGTCCGCCCTCCCCGAGGCCCTTCCGGCAGGTCTGCCGGTGCGGCGGGCCGCCACGGGCGGGGGCGGGGTGGCCTGCGCCCGCAACACCGGGGCCCGTCTGGCGCGCGGGGAGCTGCTGCTCTTCCTCGACGACGACACCGTGGCCTCCCCGGAACTCCTGGAGGCGCACCTCGCGGCCCACCGGGGATCCGGTGCCACCGTGGTGCACGGCGCCGTCACCGACCTGTCCGCGTTCGCGCTGACCCCCGAACCCCGGCCCCTGCGAGGTCCCCTGCAAACGACTTTGACCGGTGCCCGGGGCCGCACGATCGAGCCCGCCGACATCGCCGGCCTCGCCTCGGCCGTCCCTCTGCTCGGCCCGCGCCGTTCGTTCATCGAGCGGACCGCCCGGCAGGTGACGCGGTCGCCCGCGTACGCCCCGCTGCGCTGGCTGAGCTGCGTCGGCACCAGTACCAGCGTCCGGCGCACGGTGTTCGAGGGGGTCGGCGGCTTCGACGAGCACTACGGGCAGTTGTGGGGCGGCGAGGACCTGGAACTGGGGCTGCGGCTGGCCGCCGAGGGCGCCTCCTTCGACCTGCTCGACGCGACCGCCTACCACCTGCCGACGGCCCGCCGGGACACCGGCGATCTCCTGCCGAGGTTCTGGCGGCGGGTCGCCGACCGGCACGGGGACCCGCGCCTCGCGGACGTCGGTCCCTTCCTCGCCGGCCGGCTCTCCCTCGACGAGCTGGCCGCGCGGCTCGGTGCCCTGGCCCCCGGGAGGGCGGTGTCATGACGCACCCGACGGCAGGCGCGGTGATCGTGGGCGGTACGGCGCCGCGGTCGCTGGAGGGCCTGCGTTCCCGGCGGGACCTGTCCGTCCTCGCCGCCGGAACGTCCCTGCCCGCCGCCTTCGTCGAGGTGCTGTCCGCGGCGCTTGACCGGCTGCCCGCCGCCCTGCGCGGCGGTGTCCCCGTGGTCATGGCGGCCACGGACTACTGCGTGTCGGCCACCTCCCAGTACGTCGGCCGGTGTGTGGAGGCGGAGGCGGGGGGCCGCAGGCTGCGGCCGTCCGAGGCCATGACCCCGGAGCCGGCGCAGTTGCTCCAGGAACTGGCGGAGGTCAGCGGCTGGACCGGGACGGGCCATGTGCTGATCAGCCCGCGCGCGGCCACCCTCCAGGCGGTGCGCTGGGCGTGGGGCGCCATCGCCGGAGGGCTGCACGAGGCGATGGTCGTGTGCGAAGTCGTCCGCGCCGCGCACGAGGACGGCTACCGGGTCGCGGCCGTCGCGGTGACCGCCGCCGACACCGCCCACGCTCCCCGTGGCGGCCCGCCCGGCGGATCGTCCGTGGTCGTCTCCGGCACCGGCCTCGTCACCGCCTTCGGCGACGGGGGCAGCGCGTTCTGGCAGGGCCTGCTGGACGGCCGGCGGGCGCTGTCCGAGGTGACCCGGTTCGACGCGTCCCGGTTCCGCAGCCGGACGGTGTGCCAGACGCCGGTGGAGGCGCCCCCCGGACGCCCGGCACGCCGTGCGCTGCTGGAGCGGGCGCGCGCGGAGGCGCTGCGGGAGGCGGGGCTCGACGCGCTGCCGGCCCGGACCCTGCTGGTGTCGGCCGGGGTGGTCCCGCACCTCCCGCAGGTCGCCGACGCCCCCCGCATCGACGAGATCGCGGTGGAGCCCGACTGGGACGCGGACGGAGCGGGCGTCGCCCCGGCGGACGCGGTGCTGATGGCCCACGCCTGCGCGTCGGGCGCCTTCGGGCTGGCCATGGCACGCGAATGGCTGCTGTGCGGGCTGGCGGACACGGCCGTCGTCACCGGGGTGTCGTCCCTCAACGCCTACGACTACGCCTGCCTCGACGTGCTGCGCGCGACGAGTACGACCGCCGCCCGCCCGTTCGACGAGGACCGCTGCGGCGTCACCGTCGGGGAGGGCGCCGGGGTGATCGTGCTGGAGACCGCCGAGCGCGCGGCGGCCCGTGGGCGGACGCCCCTGGCGACGCTCAGCGGGATCTCCTGCCGGGTGGCGGGGCAGGGCATCAGCCGGCTCAACGCGCACATCGGCGCCGCGTGCATGCGCGACGCGCTGGCCATGGCCGGCCTCACCGCCGTCGACTACGTCCACGGTCACGCCCCCGGTACCCGGCAGGGCGACGAGGCCGAGCTGCTGGCGCTGGACCAGGTCGGCGCCGAGCACGACTGGCGGGGCGTGCCGGTCAGTTCGTACAAGGGGGCGGCCGGTCATCTGCTGCACGCCTCGGTGTTCCCCGGCGTGGTGGCGGCGGTCCGTGCCCTGCGTCATCAGGTGCTTCCGGGAACCCCCGGGCTGCGCAAGCCCCTCGACGCGCGGCATGTGCGGGTGCTGCGCGAACCGGAGCCCTGTGACGGGATTCGTTCCGTGCTGGTGAACAACTTCGGGTTCGGCGGCAACAACGCCGCTCTCCTCCTGACGGGAGGCGCGGCCGGGCGCAGGGAGTGGGGTACGGATGGCTGACGCGGTGCTGATGACACCCCGGGAGATCCTGACCGGGTTCTCGAGTGTCAACAACCAGAACGTCCTGATCAACGACGAGGAGTACCTGCGCCTCGACCCGGCGATGCGCCTCTTCTACGAGAAGGTCCGGGAGAACCTGGGGGTGGCCTGCATCGCGGGCCACCTGAGGGGGTGCGGGTACTCGGTACGGGCGTTGAACCTGCACGGCCGCAACCCCAGCGACGAGGTGATCACCGACCTGATCCGGCGCGAGAAGCCCAAGTTCGTCGGCATCAGCATCATGTACGACCTGCACATCGTCGACGCCGTCCGGCTCCTGCGCTGCGTCCGGAAAGCCGACCCCTCGGTGTTCGTCGCGATCGGCGGCGCGTTCTGCACCTACAACGCCAAACTCATCGCCGAACGCATCCCGGAGGCGGACTGTGTGGCCTTCGGCGAGGGCGAGTTGACGGTCGAAGGGCTCATGGAGTGCCTGGCGGCCGGCCGTGACTGGCGCGGGGTACCCGGGCTGTGGTTCTGGCAGGAAGGCCGCGTCCGCAGCAGTGGCCCGCCCAAACTCCCCGACCTCACCCAGGAACCCTGGCCGGCCCGGGACCTGCTCGTCCACCACCGCGAGCACGGCATCCCCACGCCGGTGGCGTCGACGTACACGAGCCGGGGCTGCCACGCGAAGTGCACCTTCTGCTATGTGCCCCGGGCGCCGGGTGTCGTGACCGGCAACGCCTGGCGGGTCCGCTCGCCGATCGACGTCGTGGACGAGATCGAGTACCTGCAACGGGAGTTCGGCACCCGGTTCCTGTGGTTCAACGACGACAACTTCGGCGGCGCCTTCCAGGACGGCTACCACCACGCCGTCGGCTTCGCCGAGGAGATCCTGCGCCGTGGCCTGGACATCTCCTTCCACTGCGAGTTCCGCGTCGACACCGGCCTCGTCGACCGGGAGGCCCTGAACACCCTGCGCAGGGCCGGTATGGCCTCCGCTCTGCTCGGCATGGAGACCGGGGCTCCGGCGATGGCCAAGCGGTTCCGCAAGGGGACCATGGTGGAGTACAACTTCGACGCGGCCCGGCTGTTCAAGCAGGAGGGCATCGAGCTGGAACCCGGCTGGATCATGGTCGAGCCGGGGACGACGCTCGACGAGCTGTGGGAGAACCTGAAATTCATCGTGGCCGCCGACATCGCCGTCAGCGAGAACCCGTTCTCCTTCATCAGCCGCGCGATCGCGCTGCGCGGCACGGAGATGTACGACAAGATCGCCGACCCGACCCCGCCACGGCTCCCGGGCGTCGAGGGGCCGGCCAGGGACGTCCTGCTGGAGGCGCGCCGGGAGTACCGGATCCCGGATCCGCGGGTGGAGGACGTGTGGGCGGCCTGGAGCAAGGTGAGCGCGGAGGTCGCCGACCGCAAGGAGGAGCTGCCCTTCGTCGCCCAGCTCATCGTCGACGCGACCAGGGCGCGCAGGTCCCGGGGGGAGCAGGGGCTGCGTCCGCTGCTGAGCCGGCTGCGCGGGTGGGCGGACGGTCTGCCGGACCTGCTGGTGGCCTTCCTGAACGTCGGGCTGCTCCTCGCGGACGAGAACCCGCCGAGGCTCGCCGAGCGGCTCGAGGCCGAGTTGCGCACGCTGGTCGACGCCTACGACCGCAGGGCCCTGGGCGAGACCTACCAGGTGTTCGTGGACGAGACCAAGAGGCTGTGCGGAGAGCAGGTCATGGCCGGCTGACCCGGCCGGTGTCGGCACGCGCACGTGAAGACGAGAGAGGAGACCGGTCATGGCGGATGTGGTCCTGCTGACCCCCCGGGAGATCCCCACCGGCGCCGCGAGCCTGAACAACCAGAACGTCCTGATCAACGACGAGGAGTACCTGTCCCTCGACCCGGCGATGCGGCTGTTCTACAAGCGCGTCCGGGAGAACCTGGGGGTGGCCTGCATCGCGGGCCACCTGAGGGGGTGCGGGTATTCGGTACGGGCGTTGAACCTGCACGGCCGCAACCCCAGCGACGAGGTGATCACCGACCTGATCCGGCGCGAGCGGCCCAAGTTCGTCGGGATCAGCATCATGTACGACTTGCACATCGTCGACGCCGTCCGGCTGCTGCGCTGCGTCCGTGAGGCCGATCCGTCGGTGTTCGTGGCGATCGGCGGGGCGTTCTGCACGTACAACGCCAAGCTGATCGCCGAGCGCATCCCGGAGGCGGACTGCGTGGCCTTCGGCGAGGGCGAGTTGACGGTCGAGGGCCTGATGGAGTGCCTGGCGGCGGGCCGCGACTGGCGTGGGGTGCCGGGGCTGTGGTTCTGGCAGGAAGGCCGGGTCCGCAGCAGTGGCCCGCCCAAACTTCCCGACCTCGCCCAGGAGCCCTGGCCGGCCCGGGATCTCCTCGTCCACCACCGTAAGAACGGCATCCCCACGCCGCGCGCGTCCACGTACACGAGCCGGGGCTGCCACGCCAAGTGCACCTTCTGCTACGCGCCTCGGCAGCCCGGTGTGGTGGACGGGCCCTGGCGGGTGCGGCCGGTGGAGGACGCGGTCGACGAGATCGAGTACCTGCAACGGGAGTTCGGCACCCGGTTCCTGTGGTTCAACGACGACAACTTCGGCGGCGCCTTCCAGGACGGCTACCACCACGCCGTCGGCTTCGCCGAGGAGATCCTGCGCCGTGATCTGAAGCTCACCTTCCACTGCGAGTTCCGCGTCGACACCGGCCTCATCGACCGGGAGGCGCTGCGCACCCTGCGCAGGGCCGGCATGGACCTGGCGCTGCTCGGCATGGAGACCGGGTCGCCCGGCATGATGAAGCGGTTCCGCAAGGGGACCACCGTCGAGTACAACTTCGACGCCGCCCGGATGTTCAAGCAGGAGGGCATCGAACTCGAACCCGGCTGGATCATGATCGAACCGGGGACGACGCTCGACGAGCTGTGGGAGAACCTGAAGTTCATCGTGGCCGCCCGGGTGCACGAGAGCGAGAACCCGTTCTTCCTGATCAACCGGGCCATCGCGCTGCGCGGCACGGAGATCTACGAGAAGGCCACGCGGTACGAGGAGCCCGACATCCCCGGTGTGGAGGGCGTCGCCCGGGAGGTGCTGCGGCACGCCCGCCGTGACTACCGCGTCGAGGACGAGCGGGTGGAGCACCTGTGGACGGCCTGGAGCCGGGTCTCCTCGGAGATCAACGACCGCAAGGAGAACGAGGTCCCGTTCCTCGCACAGAGCATCGCGGACGCCGTCCGGGCCCGGCGCGGCACCGGCGCCGAGTCCCTGCGCCCGCTGCTGAGCCGACTGCGCCACTGGGACCAGGGGCTCGCCGGGCTGCTGATCGCCTTCCTCAACGCGGGGCTGCTGCTCGCGGACGAGAACCCGCCCTCTCTCGCCGACCGGCTGGAGGCCGAACTGCGCGCCATGATCACCGCGTACGACCGTGAACGCCTCGGCCACACCTTCCCGGACTTCGTCGCCGAGACGGCGCGGGCGTGCGGCGAGCACGCCCTGGCCCAGGTGAGGGGCTGAGGCGATGAAGCGCGTCCGGTACGCGGCCCTGGGCTGCGGCAGGGTCTTCCAGCGGTACCACCTGCCCTGCGCCGACGAGCGGGACTCCATGGAACTGGTGGCTCTGGCCGACACCGACGTCGAACGGGCCCGGTCGCTGACGGCGGACCGCCCGCAGGTGTGGACCGGCACGTCCGTCGACCGGCTCATCGAGGAGACGCGGCCGGACCTGATCAGTGTCTGCACGCCCAACGACGCCCACGCCGGGCCGGTGCTGGCGGCGCTGGACGCCGGCGTCGCGGTGCTGTGCGAGAAGCCCCTCGCGGCGACGGTGGAGGAGGCGCGGCGGATGGCGGCGCATCCGGCGGCCGGGAAGCTGCTGGGGGTGAACATGCCGTTCCGGTTCCATCCGCTGCTGGAGGCGTTCGCCGAGGTGGCCCGGACCGGCGCGCAGCGCGTCGACTTCGCCTTCGCGACCCCCGGCAACCGGGTGTGGCGGGCCTGCACGCCCTGGTACACCGACGCGCGGCGGGCCGGCGGCGGCGCGCTCCTGGACCTCGGGCCGCACGCCCTCGACCTTCTGATGACGGTCTTCGGGCCGCCGGAGGTGGAGGCGTGCGAGGTGGACGCGCCGGGCGTGGAGGAGCGGGTCCGTCTCGACCTGTCGTTCCAGGGCCTGCCGGCGACGCTGCGCATCGACCGGGCCGCACGCCGGCTGGAGACCTCGGTCACCGTCACCACGGCGGACGGCGACCACGTCCTGGACCTGCGCCGGGGCGAGCTGCGCCGCGCGGACGACACGGTCGAGTCGACCGGCGACCGGGCCGAACTCGCCGCGATCTCGGCCTACTTCGACCTGCTGACGGGCGCCCCGGCCGCGCATCCGAAAGTGACCGCCCAGGACGCCCTGGACGTCCAGCTCGTCGTGGAGTCGGCCTACCGGCGCGCCGAGACCGCGCCGGCGCCCCTGGCGCAGGGTGGGTGACGGGCGGTCAGCTCAGGAAGCGGGTCACTTCGGCGCAGAAGCGCTCCGGTTCGGTGCGGTGCACGTAGTGGCCGGCGTCGATGGCCAGCAGCCGTCCCCGGGGCACTGTTCCGGCGACCTCGGCCAGCAGGGAGCGGGGTACCGGGCTGGAGAGTCCGCCGCTGATCACCAGGGTCTCGGCGGTGACGTCGGCCAGGCGCCGCCACCATCCGGGGTCCGCCGTGCGCAGGCCGTCGATGACGGGGCGTACGGCGGCGGTGTCCAGTTCTCCGGCCCGGGTCAGCTTGAGGAAGTCCCGGTACAGCTCGATGACGTGCGCCTGTCCGTGGGCCGGGTCGGAGCGCGCCCGCAGTCGTGCCTCCGCCGCCGTGTTCCGGGGCGGCGGAGGCGTGTCCTCGATGACCAGCCTGCGGACCCGGGAGGGGTGGCGTTGGGCGATGAGCCAGGCGACGTGGCCGCCCATGGAGTGGCCCACCAGGTCCGTCTCGTCGAGGTGGTGGTGGTCCAGCAGGGCCAGCACGTCCCGGTACATCAGCTCGAAGGTGTAGGTGTCGGCCCGAGGGCTGCGCCCGTGTCCGCGCAGGTCCGGTACGAACAGCCGGCGTCCCCGGGGCAGCAGCGCGGCGGCGAGCCGGTCCCAGGTCCGGCCGGTGTTCCCCAGCGCGTGCAGCAGGACCGCCGGTCTGCCCGCCGGGTCGCCGGTGACCCGGCAGTTCAGCGTCAGCGGTGCCTCGCTCGTCGTCACGCGGCTCCCCGTCCTTCCGTCCTTCCGTCCTTTCGTCTGTCAGGAGCGTGAACTGGTCACGAGGTAGTCGACGATGGCCGTGACCGTCTGCTGGTGCCAGACCAGGTTGGCCGGCAGCTTGCGCTCCAGCAGCCGTTCCAGGCGGCGGCGGATGACGATGGCCATCACGGAGTCCAGGCCCGACTTCAGCAGCGACCGGTCGGGGTCGAGTTCGGCCGGGTCCAGCTTCATCTCGCTGACGATGACGGAGACGGTCTGCTCGTGCAGCAGGGCCCGCAGCTCCTCCTCCGACAGGTCCCCGGACGGCCGGGTCCCGGCCGCCGCCCCCTCCCCCGTCTCCCCCGCCGGGGTCTCGTCGTCGAGATCGCGCAGCAGGCCCGTGCGGCGGCCCCCGTCCGGGAGCGGCACGGTGCGCAGCACCGCGAGGGACGCGGCGCCGGTCCGCCCGGCGAGGTCCCAGGCGGCGCCTGCCTCGGGTGCCGTGATGTCGCCGACGCCGTGTGCCTGGAGTTCGGCGTCCACCGCCGCGTTGGCGGCCATGCCCAGGCCCCGCCAGGACGTCCACGCCAGGCTCATGGTGCCGGTGGCGCCGAGGGTGTGGGCGTATCCGGCGATGGCGTCGAGGAAGGCGTTGGCCGACGCGTAGGCGGCCTGGCCGGTGAGGCCCAGGTACTGTCCGCACGACGAGAAGTGGACGAGGAAGTCCAGTGTGCCCGGCGGGAACAGCCGGTGCAGGGTGAGGGCGCCGCCCGCCTTGGGCCGCATCACCGCCGCGAGCGCGTCGGCGTCGAGCCGGTCGACGAGCTGGTCCTGGAGCACGCCGGCCGCGTGCACCACCCCACGGACCGGGGGCATGCCCAGCGCGTCCGGGGTGAGTGCGGCGGCCGCCGCCTCGGTGTCGGCCAGGTCCAGGGACAGCACCCGCACGCTCACCCCGAGGGCTTCGAGCCCACGGACGGTCGCGACGCGGCGCGCCTGGACCGGGTCGGTGACGGCGTCCCACTCCGCGCGGGGCGGCAGGGCGCCGCGGCCGGCGAGCACGAGGCGGCGGGCGCCCCGCTCCACCAGCCACCGGGCGATCTCCCCGCCCAGGCTGCCCAGACCGCCGGTGACGAGATAGGTGCCGTCCGGCCGGCACCGCAGCGGCGGGCGCCGCGCGTCCGAACTCGCGGATCGCGCCAGCCGGTTCGCCCAGGCCCCGCCCGCGCGGACGGCGACGACGTCCTCGCCCGGGTTCGCGGCGAGCACGCGCAGCGCGGCGGCCAGGTCGCCCCGGGTGGGCCGTGGTCCGAGGTCGACCGTGCCGCCCCACAGCTCGGGGTGCTCGCCCCCGACGACCCGGCCGAGCCCCCACCGGGTCGCCTGGGCCACCGCCTCCAGCCGGTTGGCCTCGCGGACGCCGCACGTCAGCGACCACAGCCGTGCCGTGCCGGGCGGCCAGGTGCCCAGGCTCCGCGCCGCCGACGCGAGCTGCCACGCCTCGCGCACGGCACGGTCGGCCGCCTCGCTCTCGCCGGCCGGACGGTCCGTCAGGGGCAGCACGAGCACGTCCACGGGGCCGGGGGCCCGCGCGCGCAGGGCGTCGAGGCCGTCCGGATCCTCCGCCGCCAGGCAGGGGACGCCGCGGGCTTCGGCCGTGGCCCGCAGTGCCGCCGTCAGCTCGGTGTCCGCGCCGACCAGGACCAGGGGCCGGGAGGGGCGGGGGGTGTCGGAGTCGTCGAGCGGGAGGGGTTTCCACTCCGTGCGCCACAGGAGTTCCCCGGGCGGCGCCGCACGCGTCTCGGCTCCGCCGCCCGCGTACCGGACCCCGGTCAGCGCGGCGACGGTCCGGCCGCCTTGTGCCGTGATCCGCACGCTCATCGAGTTCCCGCCGTCGACGTATGCCTCAAGGCGGGCGCGGGACGGGGGTGCGCCCGTGGTCCAGACGCGGGCGGCGCCGGCCACCACCCGCAGTTCGGCGGGGCCGGGGAAGGCGACGGCCGCCATGGACAGGGCGGCGTCGAACAGCGGGGCCCAGGTGGACGCCGCCTCGTCGGGCGCGGCGATGTCCGCGCGCAGGCCGTCCGGGATCTGCTCCAGTCGGTCCATGCGCCAGGGGAAGGCCATGCTCGGCACGCCGACCGAGGCGAGGGCGGTGGTGATCCAGTCGGGAGGGAGCGGTGTCCCCGGTCCGGTCGCGGGCGGCCTGAGGGGTGGCGGTGTGGTTCCGCCGGGTACGGACGCCACGGCGTGGGTCAGTGAGGACCGTTCGTCCCCGTCCGGGGCGGGCTCCTTCGTGTCGGCGGTGCGGGACAGCAGGCGGATCACGCCGTCCTGCGCGATCACGTCGACGTCCTGGGCCGTGGACAGGGTCAGCGGCAGCTCGAAGGACACGTCGGACAACGCGCTCCCCGCAGCCGCGTCCAGGAAGGTCTGGAGGACCACGGCCGCCGGGACGATCTCCGCGCCGTGGATGGTGTGGCTGCCCGGGTAGGGCCGGGAGGCCAGGTCGACGCGGGTGCGCCAGAGGTCGAGCGGCGTGGCCGCGGCCAGCGTGGTGCGCGGGCCCAGCAGGGTGCGGCTCGCCGGGTCGTGGCGTCCCCGGTCGGCCCGGTGGACCGGCAGGTCGCGCCAGTAGCGCTGGCGCCGCCAGCTGCGGACCGGCAGCGACAGGGGCGGGACGTCCGGGGCGGCGGGCCAGTCGAGGGGGACGCCGTGGCAGTGCAGCAGCCCCGCGTTCAGCAGGAGGTGCCGCCGTTCCCCGGTGTCGCGGCGCAGGGAGGCGGCGAGGCAGTGCCGGTCGGCGCCGGCCTCGTCAAGCGTCTCCTGCACGGAGTGCCGGACCACCGGGTGGGCCGACACCTCCAGGAAGGTGCGCAGTCCGTCCTCGGCCGCCGCGGTCACGGCGCCGGTCAGCCGTACCGGGCTGCGCAGGTTGGCCGCCCAGTAGGCGCCGTCGCGGGCGGCGGGGTCGCGGGGGTCGTCCAGCGCGGTGCTGTAGACGGGGATGCGGGGGGCGTGCGCGGTGAGGTCGGCCGCGGCCTCGGCGAGCTCCTTCATCAGGGGCTCCATCTGCGGGCTGTGGAAGGCGACGTCGCTGTCGACGCGGCGCACCAGCAGGTCCGGGTCCGTGGCCAGCTCCCGGGCCAGGGTCTCGATCTCCGTGACCGGGCCGGCCAGCACGGTCGTGGTGGGCGAGGCGAGGACCGCCGGGACGACGCCGTCGGTGCCGGTGAGCCGTGCCGCGGCCTCGTCGGCGGGCAGGCCGACCATCAGCATGCCGCCGGCGCCGGCCACCCGCCGCAGCAGGACACTGCGCCGGCACACCAGGCGGGCGCCGTCCTCCAGCGACAGGATCCCCGCCGTCGCGGCGGCCGCGATCTCCCCCATGGAGTGGCCGATGACAGCGGCGGGCCGCACCCCGAGCGACGTCCAGACGGCGACGAGGCCCATCTGCACCGCGTAGATCATCGTCTGGGCCACGTCCACGCGGGTGACGTCGCCGGCCTCGATCAGCTCCCGGGCCGTCGCGCCGAACTCCTCGGCGAAGACCGGCCCGATCCTGTCGATCACCTCGGCGAACACGGTGTCCGTGGCCAGCAGTTCGCGGCCCATGCCCGGCCACTGGGCGCCGGTCCCGGAGAAGACCCACACCACGTCGGCCAGGCCCTCGTCCGTCACCGCCGCGTCGGCGATGCCGGGTGCCGGGTCGCCGGCGGCGAAGTGGCGCAGCCTGTCGGCCAGTTCCGTGTGGTCGGCGGCGACGACGGCGGCCCGGCGCTCCAGATGGCTGCGCCGGGTCGCCAGGTGCTGGGCGACGGAGGCGAGCGGCACGCCCGCGCCGGGTCCGTCCAGCCAGTCGGCGAGCTTGGCGGCGTCCTCCCTCAGGGCCGCTTCGGAGCGGGCGGAGAGGGGGAAGAGGCGGGGCGTCTCCTGGGTCGTGGTCAGCGGAGCGTTCTCAGGGGACGCCGGTGCTTCTTCCAGGACGACGTGGGCGATGGTGCCGCCGTAGCCGAAGCTGGAGACGCCCGCCCGGCGGGGGCGCTGCCCACGGGGCCACGGGGTGCGCTCCCGTGTCACCCGCAGCCGTGACCGCGCCCAGGGGATGCGGGGGTTGGGGGCGGAGAAGTGGACGCTGGGCGGGATCTCCTCATGGACGAGCGCGAGGATCGTCTTGATCATCCCGGCGATACCCGAACCGGCCTCCAGGTGCCCGATGTTGCCCTTCACCGAGCCGATGAGGCACGGGCTGCCGGCCGGCCGGCCCGCGCCGAAGACCGCGGCGAGGGCGCCGGCCTCCAGCGGGTCGCCCGCGACGGTTCCGGTGCCGTGGGCCTCGACGTAGTCGACGGTCCCGGGGGCGATGCCACACCGCGCGTATGTGCTGCGCAGCAGGTCCGCCTGGGCCTCGCCGTTGGGCGCCATGATCCCGGCGGTGCGGCCGTCCTGGCTCACCCCGCTGCCGCGGATCACCGCGAGGACCCGGTCCCCCGCCCGCTCGGCGTCCGCGAGGCGCTTCAGGACGAGGACGCCCGCTCCCTCGCCCCGGCCGTAGCCGTCGGCGTCGGCGTCGAAGGGTTTGCTGTGGCCGTCCGGTGAGGTGGCGCCCGCGCGGGCGAGGGTGACCGAGAGGCCGGGCGCGATCATGAGGTTCACGCCGGCGGCCAGCGCCACCTCGGACTCGCCGGAGAGCAGGCTGCGGCACGCCAGGTGGACGGCGACCAGGGAGGCGGAGCACGCGGTGTCCACGGCGAGGCTGGGGCCGCGCAGGTCGAGGCTGTGGGAGATCCGGTTGGCGGTGGCGCACAGGGCGGCGCCGATGCCGGTCCAGGGTTCGATGCGGGGCAGGTCCTCGAGGAGCCGGCGTCCGTAGTCGTCGGAGCCGACGCCCACGAAGACTCCGCAGTCGGTGCCGCCGAGGCCGAGCGGCGGGAGTCCGGCGTGTTCCAGGGCCTCCCAGGCCAGTTCGAGCAGGAGCCGCTGCTGGGGGTCCATCAGTTCGGCCTCGCGCGGCGCGATGCCGAAGAACTCCGCGTCGAAACCGGCGATGTCGGTGAGGAAGCCGCCCCGGGTCGGGGTCTCCCGTACGGCGTCCGCGTGCTCGTGCCCGGTGTCGGCGTACGGGGCCCAGCGTTTCGCGCCGTCGCCGATGCCGTCCCGGCCCTGGACGAGGAGGTCCCAGAAGGCGTCGGGCGAGTCGGCGTCGCCGGGGAACCGGCAGCTCAGTCCGACGACCGCGATGGGCTCCCCCGGCCCGTCCTTCGGGGCCGTCACACGAGGCTCCCCTCAGCGCCGGTGGCATGCCAGGCAGGGGGTTCCAGGACCGTGACCACGGCCGCGGTGATCATGATTCCGGGGCCGGCGCTCATGAGCAGGAGGTGGTCGCCGGCGTTCAGCTGTCCGTCCTCGACGAGGTGGTTGAGCTGCAGTCCGACGTCGGCGGCGCCCGCGTGGCCGATGTCGCGGAAGAAGTCGACGGCGCCCAGCGAGGCGTCCAGGCCCATCGGCCGCAGGTGGCTGTCGAGGAAGTCGGTGGTGCCCGCCCCGAGGTGGAGGACCTTCGAGAGGTCCGCGACGGTGATGCCGGCCTCGCTCGTCACCTGCTCGACCAGTTTGGCGCCGCTCGTGCCGTACTCCTGGCCGATCTCGGACGCCTTGGGGCCCAGTTCCTCGACCATCGCCTCCAGGTGCTCGTTCATGTCGAGCGGGCGCCCGGTGGTGACCGCCGGAGGGAAGATCGGCTCGTGTCCGCGGTTCAGGATCTCGAAGTGGGGCAGCGACACCGACTCGACGGAGCGCAGCGCGGCCCAGCCGGTCTGCTTCGACAGGACGACCGCCGTGGCCGCGTCGGCGAGCACCGCGTCGCGGTGGGCGTACCACCGGTCGACCGAGGGGGCGCCGAAGTTGTCCGCGCCGCTCACCACGGCGCCGGTGCGCGACGGCGCGCACAGCAGGTACTGGGTGGCCATCTCCAGGGCGGCGAGGAACGCGTTGCAGCCCTGTTCCACCGTCAGTGCCGGGACGGGTGAGCCGAGGGTGGAGCGCAG
Source organism: Streptomyces roseirectus (assembly GCF_014489635.1). Taxonomy (NCBI): domain Bacteria; kingdom Bacillati; phylum Actinomycetota; class Actinomycetes; order Kitasatosporales; family Streptomycetaceae; genus Streptomyces; species Streptomyces roseirectus. The sequence continues at coordinate 330,193 of NZ_CP060828.1, forward strand.
GATGTAGTGGGGGGCCGACCAGCCGTCGGGACCCTGGTGGTAGGCGCAGGAGTGGACGAGGATGTCGATGTCCTCGGGGCCGAGGCCCGAGCGGTCCACGGCCTGCCGCACGGCCGCCACCGCCATGTCGGGCGCGGAGGTGCCGTCGGCGACGGCGATGTTCCGCCAGCCGCAGGACTCCATGCGCTCGCGGTCGTAGGCGCCGCGCCGGACGGCTTCCGCGACGCTCACCCTCGGCGGGACGAACGCCCCGGTCCCGGCCAGGAAGATGTTCTCTGTTCTCACTCTCACATGTCCTCACTGACCGGTCCGGGGCCTGATGACCTTCCCGGTCTCGGTGGTCGGCAGTTCCGCCCTGGAGGCGAAGACGTGGGGGATCCAGGACGGCGACAGCCGTTCCCGGCAGAAGCGCTCCAGCTTGTCGAGGTCGACCGTCTCCGGCGTCACCGTCGCGCTGATGCGCTGTCCGAGGACAGGATCGTCCACCCCGGACACCAGACAGGCGGCGACATCCGGGAAGGCGAGCAGGACGGCTTCGATCTCCTCGGGGCTGATCTTGGCGCCCGCGACGTTGATGCTGGTGGACAGGCGCCCGGCGAGGACGAGGTCCGGTCCTTCCCAGCGGGCCAGGTCGCCGGTGGTGAACCCGCCGCGCAGCGGGGTCGCGTCGACGGCGTCGCCGGTGGCGTACCCGAGCATCATCGACGGCGATGTGACGGTGACCAGTCCCGTCGCGGCACTGTCCTGCCCGGGAACCGGGGAGAGTTCGACCCGGACGCCGGGCAGGAGGGGGCCGGGCCCGCGGGCGCCGGGTTGCCGGGGGGCCGGGCGGCTCACGCAGATCGGGCCGGTCTCGGTGGTGCCGTAGACCTGGCCGACGTGTCCGCCGAGCCGGGTGGCGACCAGTTCGGCGGTGTGCGCGTCCAGGGCCATGCCGGCGGAGAGGTACCCGATCGCTGGGCCGTCGTGCGGGCGGGTGCGGGCGGCCTTGGCGAGCAGCCGCAGCATGGGGGGCACGCCGATGAACAACGTGACGTCCCCGGCGGCGAGTTGGCGCAGCAGCAGGCGCGGTTTGTCCGGGGTGGTGTAGCGGACGGGTGCGCCGGCCAGGGGCGCGGCGAGGGTGCACAGGCCGAAGCCGTACGCGTGCTGGAGGGGGACGGGGCACAGCAGCCGGCTCTGCGGGCCCAGTCCCAGGGCCGTCCGGTAGTGCTCGGCCTCGGCCAGCAGGGCGGCGGCGGAGCGCAGCGCGACCTGGGGGTGGCCGGTGGTGCCCGAGGTGATCTGGGCCGTCGCCGCGTCCGCGAAGGCGGCCTTGGGGGCGGCCCTTTCCCGGGTGGCGCTCAGTGTCCTTCCGCCCCAGGTCGCGGCCGTGACCGGGAGGGCCGGGGCCGTGTGCGGGGCCGAGAGGAGGTCGAGCGGGCAGCGTTCCTGGATCCGCTGGAGTTCCCACGGTGTCAGCCGGCGCGAGAGCGGTACCGCGACCGCGCCGGTGGCGATGGTCGCGAACACGTCGCAGGCGAACTCGGCGGCGGGCCAGGCGACGGTTCCCACCAGGGTGCCCGGCCCGGCGCCGGCCTCGCGCAGGGCACGGGCCCGGACGTCGACGCGCTCGGCCAACTCCGTGGCGCTGGTGGTCCCGTGGTCGTCGCTGATCAGCGGCGCGTCCCCGGCGCGGGCGCCCTGGGCGCGCAGCAGGGTGAGGAGTTGTGCGCGGGCGGCCGTCATCCGAGTTCGGTCAGCGCGCGTCGCAGCGCCCCTGCCGCCTTGTCGAGGATGTCCCCGGTGTGCGCGGTGCTCAGGAACCACGGCTCCAGCGCGTTCGGGTGGAAGTAGACGCCCTCCCGCTGGGCGAGGGCCTGGAAGCGGCGGTGCCGGGAGAAGTCGACGGCCTCGGCGAGGTCGCGCAGGCTGTCGCCCTTCTCCAGCGGTTTCCTCAGCAGGGCCACGCCCATCAGGGAGCCGACCCGGCTGATGTGCACGGGCCGCTTCTCCACGGCGAAGACCTCGCGCACGGCGTCCTCCGCGCCGGCGCCGATGGCCTCCAGTTCGTCGTAGAGGCCGGGCAGGGCGCGGATCTTGGTCAGGACGGTGACGACCGCGCGCAGGGCCGCGTGGTTCCCGGCGTAGACGCCCGCGTGGTGCGCCTCGTTCGTGGCGAGCATCCGCATCGCCGTCTTCCGCCCGCCGAACGCGGCGACCGGGAACCCGCCGCCCATCACCTTGGACAGGACGGTGAGGTCGGGCTCGACGCCGTACAACTCCTGCGCCCCGCCCCGGGCGACCCGGAAGCCGGTGATGACCTCGTCGAAGATCAGCATCGCGCCGCTGCGCGCGGTCAGGTCGCGCAGCAGCTGGAGGAAGCCGGGTAACGGGGGGATCACCCCGGCGTTGACCAGGACCGGTTCCAGGATGACGGCCGCGATGCGGTCGCCGTCGCGCGCGAAGAGCTCTTCGACGGCCTCGGCGTCGTTCCACGGCAGTTGCGCGGTGTGGGCCAGGGCCTCGGGGATCATGCCGGGCGCGCCCGGGACGACGTCCGTGGGCCGGGTGCCCTGGATCTGGAGTGTGGTCTTGCCCGCGCGCAGGACGGTCTCGCTCCAGCCGTGGTAGTGGCCCTCGAAGGTGACCACCAGGGAGCGGCCCGTGGTGGCGCGGGCCAGCCGCAGTGCGGAAGTGACCGCCTCGGTGCCGGAGTTGGCGAACCTGATCTGTTCCACGCCCGGCACCAGTTCGGCCACCAGGGCGCCGGCCTCGGCGTCCAATTCGTGCGGCAGGCCGGTCATATGGCCCCGGGTGAACTGGTCGGCGAGAGCGCCGGCCACGTCGGGGTCGGCATAGCCGAAGAGATTCGGACCGTAGCCCATGTTGAAGTCCACGATCTCACCCTCTTCGACATCGCGGATCAGGCAGCCTTCGGCGCGTCGTACGACCAGGGGGACGGGGACGGCCGCAGCCCTCATGCTGCTGCTGACGCCACCGGCGATGACTTCTTTGATGTCCTCCAGGCAATCAGCGTTCGTCCGACGTTTGGCGTCCATGGCACCCACTGAAATCCTCCAGCTTCGTCGGCCTGATCCGGCCTCACAGAATGCCGCAGGGATTTCGGGGCCGAAAGCGGTCGGTGCCGGTTTGGCCGGATCACGGGGGTGATCGGCCTGTCTTGGCTGGCAGTATCGGACGGGTTGATCGGCGTGTGTCACGGAGGGGGAATGTGATGTCTTCTCGGGCCGTCGCCGTGGTCACCGGGGCGGGATCGGGCCTCGGATCCGCGATCGCCGTCCGGCTGGCCGAGACCCATGACCTGGTGCTGTCCCATCTGACCTCGGACGCCGGGCTCGCCGAAACCGCCGGCCGGGTGTCGGCGGCCGGCGCGGACGTCGTCGCCACCGTGGCCGGGGACCTCACGCGCGAGGAGACCGTGGACCGTCTCGGCCGGGCCATGGACTCCTGCGGGCCGCGCCTGGACGTCCTGGTCTGCAACGCCGGGGCGTACACGTACACCCCCTGGCAGGAGACCACGTGGGACGACGTGCGCGCGGCCGTGGACGTCAATCTGCTGGCGCACATCGCCTGCGTCCGGGCCGCCACGCCCCATCTGGTGGCGCGCGCGTCCGGCCGGATCGTGGCCGTTTCCACGGTGCTCACGCGGATCGGGCGCGTGGAACTCGCCCCGTACATCGCGGCGAAAGGAGGATTGGAGGCATTCGTGCGCGCGCTGGCCCGGGAACTCGGTCCGCACGGCATTACAGTGAATTCCGTCCGCCCGGGCTCTATCGAACTGAGTTCCGAGCAGCGGTCCCATCCGGATTATCTTTCCTGGAGGCAGCGGGAATTCACCCGGCAATGCATCAAACGCCATGGGCGCCCCGAGGACGTGGCCGCGGCCGTTGCGTTTCTTACTTCTCCCGGAGCCGGTTTCATCACGGGCCAGAGTCTGACCGTCGACGGCGGCTGGGATCTCCACTGACCTGCGCGCGCAGGCCGATCCGAGGAACCATGACGCGAATGTCGCACGAACAGGAACCGCACTCCACGACCCGGGTACTGCTGGTTCGGCACGGCCAGTCGCACGCCAGCGTGAAGAAGCTGATCGCCGGGGTCCGTACCTGTCCCGGTCTCACCGAGCAGGGGCGTGAACAGGCCGCCCGGCTCGCGGCACGGCTGACGGCCGAACCGGCGCGGCCGCACGCGCTGCTGACCAGCCCGGTGCGCAGAGCCCGCGAGACCGCCGAGATCCTGGCGGACGGGCTGGGGTCCGGGACGCCGGTCGTCGAGCCGGAGGCGCGGGAACTCGACTTCGGGGCGGCGGACGGGCTGTCCATCGCCGAGTACGAGCGGGTGCACGGGGCGTTCGACATGACCGCGTATCCCGACCGTCCGTTCGCGCCCGGCGGTGAGACGTGGAACCGGTTCCGGACGCGGGCCGGCCGTGTCGTCGACGGGCTTCTCTCCCGGCACCGGGGTCAGACGGTGCTTGTGGTGTGTCACGCGGGGTTCATCGTGGCGGCGATGTCCGCGTTGGTGGACGCTCTGCCGCCGGTGCTGTTCACGGATTCGACGCCTGCCGCGACCTCGGTCAACGAGTTCGTCCACGACGGGTCGGGGTGGCGGCTGGCCCGGTTCGACGACGCGCGCCACCTCGAACCGGCCGTGTGAGGCGGGCGGGGCGGATTCACTGCTGCGGGCCGCGCTTGCGTTCCATCATGTGGCGGCCCAGCGCCTTCTTCCGCTTCCAGCTCCGCAGGAGTTCCGCGTTCAGCCGCGCGTCGCTCCGGGCGGCGATCCGCTCGTTCTCGCGGAGCAGCTTGTGGTAGTTCTCCAGCCGCCGCAGGGGCAGTTCGCCCTCCTCGACGGCCGCGAGCACCGCGCATCCGGGCTCGGCACCGTGCGAGCAGTCGGGGAAACGACAGTCCCGGGCAAGGGACTCCACGTCGGTGAATGCCTGGGCGACGCCGTGGTCCGCCTCCCACAGGCCCACTCCGCGCAGTCCCGGGGTGTCGATCAGGACACCGCCGCCCGGCAACGGCAACAGGTCGCGGGTCGTCGTCGTGTGCCGTCCCTTGCCGTCGCTGTCCCGCGTGGCGTCGACCCGCTGCGCGTCGGCTCCCGTGAGCGCGTTGGCGAGGGTCGACTTGCCGGCGCCGGACACGCCGAGGAGGGCCGCGGTGCCGTCGAGGAGGGCCGCGAGGGCGTCCATGCCCTGTCCCGTGGCCGCGCTGACGGCCAGCACGCGTGCTCCGGGGGCCGCCCGCTCCGTGTCCTCGACGAGGTAGGACCGTGTCACCGGGTCGGGCACCAGGTCGGCCTTCGTGAGGACCACCACCGGCTGCCCGCCGCTCTCCCACGCCAGGGCGAGGAACCGCTCGACCCGCCCGAGGTCCAGCTCGTCCGCGAGCGAGACGGCGATGAGCACCTGGTCGATGTTGGCCGCCAGGACCTGACCGTCGGAGCGCTGCGAGGAGACCGCCCTCACGAACGCCGTGCGCCGCGGCAGCAGCACCCGGACGACCCCCTGCTCCGCGTCGAGCGCCACCCAGTCCCCGGTACAGGGGGCGAGCAAGGGATCGGCGGAGGCCACGGGCCCGACGCCCGCCCTCCCGATCACCACCCGCCCGTCCTCGGCCGTCGTGACGATCTCGCAGCTCCCCCGGTCGACCCGCACCACCCTGCCGGGCCGAAGTCCGCCGGCCTCATGCGGAGCGAAGTCGGCGGCCCACACGTCGGTCCAGCCGTACCGGCCGAGCGGATGAGAGGCAGTGGACGCGGTCAAGCTCGCCCCTCCAGAGGGGTGTTGAGGGCAGCGGAACCGGCAAAGGGTGTGCACCGGCGTCGGGGGCGCAGTCTAGTCCCCGCGCGCCGGGCATACGACGGGGCGAGGGGCCCCGCGAGGGCCGTCTGCGAGGGTGCGGCGGCGGTCTCCGGCCACCGTGTCCCACACGGACAGGTCGCACCTCTCCACAGGGTCACGGTTCAGGTCGCCCGGGTCAGGCGCCGGGCTGGACCGGGCCGATGAGGGTGCCGGTGGCGACCCTGAAGGTGCCATGGGCGAAGGAGGTGCCGGGAATGACACCGTCGGGAGTCCTCAGAGTGAACGACGCCTCGTCCGCCGGTACGGTCTGACCGAAGTTGGGGACCTGGATGTCGAAGTGGACGGGGCGGCCAGGGCCGAACGTCACGCTGGCAGTCTGGTCGCCGTAGCGGCCGGCAGTGATCGCCAGAGGCGTGCCGTGGTCGGAGAAACGTACGTCCGTGGGAGAGCCGGCCAGGGTGCAGGGCGCGTACCCGCGAGGAGCGGTCAGGGTCACCCGGAAGTGGATGTGCCCCGCGCTGGACTGGTCCTGGGCGATCTTCGCCAGGTGGTTCGCGGGTCGGCAGGCCGACGGTGCGGTGGATGTGTGGGGTGCGGCCTGAGCAGTGCCGATGGCGCCGGCGGTCAGCAGGGCGGTGGCCGCTGCGGTGACAAACTTGCGGTTCATGTTCATGCCGGACTCCTCGCTACGGTGTCGTGGTGCCCTACACGTACCCGGCGCCGTGGAGGGCAGTGTCTCAAGACCGTCACGAGCGGGTATTTCCCGGCAAAGCACCGCTATTGCCGGTGGCCGCGGCCATCGCCACGCAAGGTTCCCGGGGCATGAGGCGTGGCGTGCCATCGTGCGGCGCCGGCCGGAGACGACAGGCGTCAGACTTCGGTCGGCGTTCCTCCTGCGAAGCAACGGACTGGAAGGTGGTGCGACCCGCCCTGACCGCGCCCCGTCCGAGGACAAATGGCCGTACTCATTCGGTGCTGGGCTGCACCACAGAGCAGGTCCTCTTCAAGAATGCCTCCAGGGCCCGTGCCGGGGCTTCCAGAAGTGCCTCGCCCTCCGGGGAGCTGAGGGTGACGCAGACGACGCCTCGGCCGTTGCGCAAGGACGGCCACACACGGACGTCACCGGCACCGGTGCGCCGGCGCAGCCCGGCGGCGAGGACATCCCGGGAGAACACCCCTTCGACGGTCTCTTCGGCTCCGGTGCGGAAGGTGGCCTGCACGGCGTAAGAATCGGCCGTGCCGTACCTCAGCACCGCCGGTACCGGCAAGGAAGACTCGACGGAGACGACCGGACGCCAGTGCAGTTCGCAACTCACTCTCCTCGGCGTCGGCGCGGATGGAAGGGCCCGATGCCGTCGTGCGGTCCAAGTTCACCGCTCACCACTCCCTTCGTCGAAGTGGTCCGTCGTGGCCGCCCCCGCCCTGCGGAGCTTGCCGCGCTGCTTGCTGCTGCGCCTCTCCACTGCCTCGGCCATGAGGCCCACGCTCTCGGCCGCCTCCCGCTCGGTGTAGCCGAGCGCCCGCAGTCCCATCGCCTCTTTGAGCTTCGGGTCCTGGATGCCGGCAAGGGCTCTGGAAGCCTCGTCACGTACGACGGCCCTATGACACGGATCAGCGGTACGAGGGTCGGGAAGCTGGATCAGGGTCTCACCCCTGTCGCGGGGTACTCGCGCCGGTCGGCGGCAGAAGACCTTGGTGCAGATCATCGGGCGGGTCCGGTTCCGGCGGGATGCCGGGTTCGGCTGCGCCCGCGGCCTGCTCCCGCCCGCGATCCGTCGGCAGGCCGACACGCCACGAGATCGAGGGAGGGCCCGGGACGCAGGAGCGGCAGTGGATCACCGCTCAGGAGAACGTGGCCGGCGGTTGGTCCCACGGTCAAAGGAGCCGGATCGCCATCAGACCCGCGCGGGCCTTCACCCAGAGCAGACCGTGCGAGGGCAGGAAGCCCAGCACAAGGGAGTCGGAGCCGGTGTCGACATCGGTACAGCGGTCCCGGTCCAGGTCGAAAATCCGAACAACCCCGTCGGTCAGCGCGACGATCACGTACAGGCGGCCGTCCCAGCGGCCGACCGCCACGTCCACTCGGCTTGGCGCCTCCCGGTCCGCTGCCCAGGACCAGAGGAGGTCCCCGGTCCCAGGGTCCCAGACCCCGACGCTGCCGTTGACCGCGACGACCACGACGATCCGCCGCCCCTGCCAGGTACCCCATACAATCCGGTCGGACCAGGCGTACTCACCATAGGCACGGTCCAGGAATGCGTCCCCGACGAGCACTACCCCCATGCGGCCGGCGCCGTCGGCAAGCCGGGTCACCACGCGTGAGCCCCTGCCCTCAGCCGGGACCCGACCCCAGACGGTGAAACCGTCGTCGACCCGGTACATACGGCGCCCGTCGAGCTCCCACGCCCTGGTCAGGCGGTCCAGCACGACCGGCTCGCTGCCCGGGGCTCCCGTGTCCGCCAGCAACTGGTGCGGCTCGCCTGCGAACCGGTAGACCCGGCGGCTGCCAGCACGCCACACGTAGCCTTCGCCCCAGCGGTCGCCGACGACGACGGCCGGCCGCCCACCCCACTCGGTCGCGTGCAGGTGCTGGACTCTGGGGGCCGCCCCGGTCAGAGGAAATGTGAAGGGCCACCCGCCGAGAACGCTGCCGGTACGAGCGTCCCGCAGCCAGACTCCGCTGGTCCAGGCCCGCGCGGTGAACACGTACGGCTCGCCGCCCGCGGTCGTGACCGCCATCAGGTCGTCCGGCGCGCTGAGAGGGACGGCCGCACGGTACCGCTGCGCCAGGGCGCGGGGTCTGAGACGGATGGCCGCACGGTACCGCTGCACCAGGGCACGGGCTCGGGGGCGGTCGGCTGCAAAGCCTATGAGCACGCCCAGGTCCCACGCCCGAACTGCGCCCTCGCTGTCGGCGACGAGGAGCATGCTGCTGTCCTCGGTGGCGTGGACGACCATGAACGCCCGGCACAGGCGGATCGGCCCGATCCTGGCGAGTGACTTTCCCGATCCGCCATCGAGTATGTCGATCCGGTCGTCGGAGCTGCCGCGCACCACCACAGTCCCGTCCCGGTAGGGCCCGGCGGTCAGAGCAAACGTCTCGGGCCTCCACGGATTCTCGAAATGGAGGCCCGGGCCGAACAGCCGTACCGGGTTTCCGTCGGCGAGATCCCAGGCGTCCACTGTCCCGGCGGGCCCGCTGGCCAGTATGGTCTGACGGCCCTTCACCTCGGCGACCGAGACGCTGGTCAGTCTTCGGCCGGTCCTCAGCGGGCCGATCACCTGTACCCCCGTCTCCAAGGAGCAGACTCTGATCTCGTCCCCGTACGAAACCACCGCCACCGGCGTCCCCTCCCGGACGGCGGCGGCCGTGGCTTCTATCACCTTGTTCGCAGGGCCGGGCACCCGCACCATGCGCACGTCGTCCGGGTCGGTCACGGAGCAGACGGACAGCCAATGCCGTCCCCTCAGTGCGACCATCCACGCCGTGGCACCCCGGACCAGCAGCGCGACAGCTCGGTGAGGGACGGTGGACGACGGCCGGGGGCCGGGCAGTTCTTCACCCGTGGCCAGGTCCCACCGGCGGACCCTGCCCAGGAGATCGCACGCCACCACCACCGGCCTGCCGTCCACCGGCACGACCCCGACGGCAGCAGCCGGGGCACCGAGGCGACCGAGTTCGCGCGACGGATATGAGGTCTCCCACTGCGTCCAGGGCACGGTCCACGGCCGGTCCACAGGCACCCGCTCGACCGCGCCGTTGAGCCAGTCCATCCCCCGTTGGCGAGCAGCCATCTGCAGATAGCTCAGCCGGTCCGGGACGGGGGCAGCGGCCATCCGTGCCTCAACCTGCTGGAAGGCGTGCACCGTCTCCCAGCCGCGCTTCGACCGGACGAGGTGCAGCACCGACGCGATGCGTACGTGATCGGCGCAGGCCAAGAAGCCGGGCTCGACCATCACCCCGTCCAGCCGACCGCCCCGGGCGGCGTGTGCGGCCAGGTTCCGCAGTACATATGGGTGGGCGGCCGACCATTCGGCGCCCTCTTCCGGGCCAGAAGCCGGGACCAGCGCGCGCAGGCAGTCCGCGATCGCCCGCTGGTCGGCTACCGCGTCCCGGCCGAGGCGAAGGTAGTCCGCGAATGCCTGGTGGTAGAGCCGGTAGACGGACCGGCCCGCCTCCAGCGCCTCGATCACGTAGCTGCCGCCCGCCGACAGCAACCACCTGATGTCGTCGTCCGTGTAGGTTCGGCCGGAGACGGCTGAGGCCAGCGGAGCCCATAGCCCTTCCCAGGGCAACCCGGCCCCCTCGGCATAGGCCAGTGGCCGCAGCAGGTCACGGGCCCGTTCGGTGTCGGGCCCGAGCCGCTCGATGTCCGCCCGCAGCACATCGTGCAGTTGGCCGGGCCTGGCCCACTCGTCGCCGGTGACGTCCACCGGTGTGGCCGAGGCCGCGAACAGCCGTGCGTAGACGTACGCGATGAGGAAAGTACGGTCGGCCCGCACCGCCACCGCGCGGGCCGCCTCGGCCGCCGCCACCGGGTCGGCCCGGTAGGGCGAGCCGGGCTCCGCGCGCACATACTGCTCCACGTAGTCCGCCACGTCGTCGCCGGAGAAGTAGCTGTCGCTGTCGAGGTCCACATCGGTGCGCGGGACACTCTCCCCGAACAGCGACCGCAGGTGCGGCCGCCCGCCGACGACCAGCCGGACGTCGGACCGGCCCCCGAGCACGGCCAACTGGATCAGCAGGCCGCCGGTGATCTCCGAGGGCTCCGCGGCTTCATCCAACGCGTCCACGACGACCGTGAGCCGCTCCCGCCGCTCCCGCAACACCGATAACAATGCGGCCGCGTCCGTCATCTGGGTCCCCACGGCCTCGGCCATCTCGGCCACGACGTCCGGCAACGTCTTACCCCGCGCATGCACGGCGACGTCGACCACCCCCACCGGCAGCATGCCCGCCTCCGCGCGGAAGCGGGCCGACGTGCTCCGGCGCATCAGCGGGTCCGAGAGCGTGACGATCCTTCCCAGAAGGGCCGATTTCCCCGAGCCCGGGCCACCGGTGACGAAGACGAAGCCCCGCGGGACCTCGGCGGCGGTGAGGTGGCCGACGACGGCCGCGGTCGCGGCGTCCCGTCCGGTGAAGTACCAGCCGTCACCCCTCTCAGCGCCGCCGCGGGCCTTGGCCATCCAGTGCTCGGGGTCGGCGACGAACCGGCGTTGCTCCTCGACGGTCAACTCGTTCGGCAAGCCGGGTACGTACCGCGGGTTGGGCAGAGCCGGGCAGGGGCCACCGACCCCGACGACGTGCAGCCGGGCCCGCTGGGCGTGTCCCGCCGCGGCCAGCCGAGCGTTGACCGCCTCTACCAGCGCCTCGCTGAACAGGTACCGCTGCCGGGGGCCGCCGAGGGCCTCGTCCCCCAGCGCCGCGCCCAGCGCGGCTGTGAAGGCGCCTTCGTCGGCCTCCTCCACCCGGCGCGAGGCGGAGATGAGCCAGAGCCCGGACAATCCGTCGGTGGACGTCCCGACCGCCGCCGAACCCGCCGCCCGAAGCACGGCGAGCAGCGAGTCGTCGGCCCCGTGCTCGCCGTAGCAGGCGTCCAGCACGACCATGGCGGTGGTCACCGGCGAGGCCACGATCAGCCGGGCCAGGTCCTCGGTCGGCACCGCGGTGGTCAGGAACCGGCCCGGATCCGTCTCCCGGGTGCACAGGTAGTGCCGCCCGTCTTCGGCGCTGGTTCCGTGGCCGGAGAAGTAGAGCACGAGGACGTCCTCACTCGTGCGAGTCCCGTCCTTCAGCCATCCCTCCAACTGCCCGAGCAACCGGGCCCGGGTGACATCAAGGCCATCGCTCACGGCTGGTTCGCTGCCCAGTCCACCGAAGAGTTCTCGTACGCTTTTCAGGTCGTCCGGCACCGAAGGGAGCTTCGACAGATGCTCGTACTCCTCGACGCCGACCGCGAACAGAAAGCGTCGGCGCCCATCTGTCGGGTCAGTCGACCGCGTCGGCGACCGCACGCCCTACCTCCGCCGAGGCCAGATACCGCGTCACGTCATGCGCCCGCAGGCCGTTGCGTATGACGTGGTCCTCCACGCGCCGTCCGAAGACCGGGGCAAGGTCCTTGACCAAAGCCACCGTGTCCTCCAGACCTGCCACGTTGACCCAGCGCCGTACGGCGGCCGGCCAGACTCCTTGGCCAGCCTCGGACGGCGGCTCAAGGCGGTCGAGGACCAGATGCGGGATGCCGAGCGGCGAACCGACCGTGAGGAGCAGTTCGGTCGTCGCCCCGTCGACGTTATGCAAAGCCTCGTAGGCCACGACCGAACCGAGGGAATGCCCGATCACGATCCGAGTGTCCGGACCGAGCGCAGCGACGATCCGGGCCTGGACGCGCTTCCGTATGCCTGGGACGTACAGGTATCTGCGCAGGTCCTTGAGAGCGGCGATGATCACGCGGCGGGGCACGGCAGACCAGAATGTGGACCGGGACAGGGACGCCAGCGCCCGCTGTACGAGCTGCGGTGAGTAGATTTTGGTGAGGGAGTCCGGGCCCGGGACGCGGTCGGGTTCGTACGCTGCCGCAGCGCGCCACCACAGCGTCAACAGTTCCTGTTCGAAGCCCGGTTCGATGTCCGCGGGGCCGTATGCCGGGACCATGCCCGCGTCCTTGCCGCCCGGGCGGAGCTCATCGGCGTAGTACACGCAGTCCAGGTCGACACGCTCCAGATCCACCAGGCCGACGGCGCCCGCCCGCGTCAACCCTTCGCGTAGCGCGGGCAGCCACGTTTCGCGCAGCCGCCCGGCACTGGATCCGTACTGCCCGATGCCGTGCACCGCCACAATCTCGGCCACGTTTCCCCCATACCGGTCTCAGTCGGCATCAAGCCTCGCCAGGAAGTCCAGTGCCACGGCCGAGGTCACCTCGGCGGCACGGCCGTCGTAGCCCTGCGGGTCCGGGTCAGTGTAGACGTGCCCCTCACACCTGTGACGGTGGATTCCCATGTCCGCCTTGCGCATCCGCAGGCATCATCCGATTCATCCACCAACGGCACCGGCGGCGCGCACGTCAGCTGATACCGGCTGCCATTTATGACCTCTACCCAACTACGAGACGTCGTCGAGCGGTTGATCCAGGCCCAGCAGTGGCAGACCAGTGATCCACTCTCGGGCAGCCGTCACTGACGAGCGTGCGCGGAAACCCAACTGTTGGACTCGGCACCCCACACATGCCGCGAGAAGCTGCTGTCCGGTGGGTTGTCGTCTTCGTCAAGGTCTTCCAGGAGTTCGGGCCGCTCCTCCTCGTTCATCACCTCGTAAACGGAGGAAAAGTGCCGATCCACCCGGGTGGGGTCGAAGACCTAACCGATGCCGACGCCTCAGTTCTGGTGGACGTCGCGCGCCGGAAAGGTGCTGGTGTCGATCGTCACGCGCTCCCCGGTGGCCAGGGTGAAGGAGACCGGGTGGCCGTAGGGAATCTCCACAGCCCGTCCATACCCGTTGGAGTGCGGCTCGGTCATGAGGGTGACCGCCTTCTTGAAGGGGTCGGCGAGCAGATAGACATCGATGCCGTAACGTCCGTACTTGCGGACGTTACGCACGTAGTCCTTCTCGTCGTCCGGCTCGGAGGCCACTTCGACGACCGCGAGCACGTCGAGGCAGGAGTAGCTGTTCTTCCGGCGATCGGCGTCGAGTCCGATGACGGTCAGGTCAGGGGCCGCGTCGTTCTCTCCGGGGAAAGTGATGAGGACGTCCCCGAAGACCCGCTCGCGGGCGATGCCGGCGCTCTTGACCGCGTCCTTCACATCGGAGACAGTCCAGTCCTGTTCCGGACTCTGCGGCGTCATGATCACTCTTCCGTCGAAAATCTCGACCTTGTACCCCTCCGGGACAGCACCCCGCTCGATCAAGTCATTCATGACGCTCACGGCGGCCTCACCTCCTGCGGGCATTATGACCGACGCGGCGGGAAGAAACAGATGTTCTACACGGCATGCCCTGGCCTCGGCTGCGTCCCCCGCTCCCTCGGGGAGACCTGTCGCGCGCCTGCCCGTGCTGAACGCCACGCAAAGTCGCCGCACATACGTCTGACCATGCCGTGTTACGCATTCGAGATATCCAGCTGATTCGACGCTGCTCTACAGCCCTTTACCGGTCCTCAGCAGGCCCACGAAGCGTGCACCGTCGGGACCCTGTTGCATGCCTCGCTCACCCCGTCGGGCGGACCCTAGCGTTCGAACAGGCCGATCCCGTTGGGTACCGGGCGTTCCGCTCCTCCTGAGGGATGGTTCAAGACCGTTGTCGTGGTGTGGCCCGGCTGTCTGAGGACCATCGTCGTGGAGCCGCCGCCGTCGAGGCTGAAGCCGTCGCGTGCGCCTAAGTCCCGTAGGAGGGAGGCGAGTTCGGCGATCGTGAGGCCGGTGCGGTAGTGCGGGCTTCCGTCCAGGGCGAGCAGCAGGACGCGGCGGCCTCCGTTCGAGACGCCGATCGCTGTGCGGACAGCGCGGGCGGTGTCGTTCAGGCCCGGGAGGGGGTGGCCGCGGGTCAGGATCGGGTAGCCGCCGAGGGCGAAGCGGTAGGAGGGGTGGCGGACGGCGAGGGAGTAGCGGATCTTCAAGTGCCGGCCCGGGGTCAGGGCGCGGAGTCGGCGGGCGCCCGCTTCGCGGCCCAGCAGGACGGTCGTGTCCGGGGGGATGGGTCCGGAGCCCGGGGTCGGCGAGGTGGCGGTGACCCGGCCCGCGCGGACCGTCACCTCGAAGGTGTCGCTCGTGCAGGGGGCCGCCCGGTCCGTGTCGGAGCCGCAGGCGGCCCGTGTGCGCGGAAGGTCGCCCCAGCGCGAGGTGTACGCGCCCGCGGAGTTCTCCGGCAGGGCGTACTGGTTGAGGCCCGACAGCGCGAGGCCGGTGTCCGTGGTGGCGCTGAAGTCCAGGGTGTCCAGGCGGACCCGTCCGTCGAGGCCCACGCCGACGACGGCCCGGCCGCTGGTGCCCGGCGGGAGCGCGGGGCCGAAGCGCTGGGCGTCGGGGACCGCGCCCTTGAGGAACTCGCCGTCCGCGACGGCCGGGCCGGCGCTCGCGCCCGTCGCGGGGACGCCGGGATGCTGGGTCTCGGTGATGTGGAAGAAGTCCCCGTTCACCCCGGCCAGGGCGCGCTGGGCGTCGGCGAGCCGGGAGACCGGCGCCCGCGCCGCGACCGCCCCCGGGTACAGCAGGCCGAGCCGTACCCGCGGGCCGGTCAAGTCGACGCTCAGGACGTGGGCGCGGGCCGGGCCCGCCGCGCCCCGGACGTCGTACACGCGGTAGGTCACCCCCGGCGCCACGGCGGCGCCCGCCGGATCGGCGTTCGTGAGCGACGCGCCGGTCAGCGCGGCGCAGACCGTCAGGACAGTGATCGGACGCCTCACGCATCGCCTCCCGCTCGCCCGCCGCACGCATCCTGTTACGGCGGCGGCGCGTTCACCGGCGGAACGGGAGACGGCCCACGCGAACGGGTGAGGAGGAGACGCCTGTACGGGCCGTCCGGCACACTCCGGCGAACGGCGTGCGGCGTCTCGACGGCAGCCCCTGTCGCCCCCGGGAGGACGGTGGCGCGAAGGCCGGGTCCGGTGTGCGTACCGCGGCGTTCGGCCCGCTCGTCAGTCGGGCGGCTCCAGATCGCGCAGCCGCAGGTGCAGTTCCGTCAGGAACCGCGTCTGCGCGTCGCGCGGGTCGAATCCGCTGACCTCTCTGATGCGCTGGAGGCGGTAGCGGAAGGTGTTGGGGTGCAGGTGCAGTTGCGCGGCGGCGGCGTTGGTGTCGCCGAAGTGGTCGAGGTAGCAGCGGAGGGTGGCCAGGAGTTGGGTGTGCTGGTGCCGGTCGTGGTGTTCGAGTGCCGAGACGGCGCCGCCCAGGCTCTCGCCGTCCTGGCGGAGGGCGCCGCGCAGCCGGGAGAGGGCGTACAGCAGTTGGACGTCCTCGAAGGCGGCGACGCGGGGGGCCGTCGGGTACTGCTGTTGCAGGGCGGTGATGCGGTCGGCGTGGGAGCGGGCGGACGGGATCCGGCCGGGTTGTGTGACGGTGGTGCTCACGGCCAGGACGACGCGCTCGCGGAGCGCCGCGCGGTCCCACAGGTCCCGGGCGATGGCCGCCGAGCGGGCCTTGGCGTCGGCGTCGTCCGTGGACGTGGGCCAGGGCAGCACCGCGTAGGTGACGCGGTCGTGCCGGACGACGAGGGCGCGGGGGTGTGCGGTCGTCAGGTACAGGCGCAGCATGTCGGAGGGGACCGTCTCGTGCGCCGGCCGGCTCTGCGCGGCGGCCAGGACGGTGACCTTGGCGGCGGACAGTCCGAGGCGGGCGGCGGCCTGTTCGGCGTCCGGTGTGCCGAACAGGAGGGCCTTGAGGTCGTCCTGTTCGGTGGTGCCCTGTCCGTCGCGGCTCATGCGGACGGCGATCGTCTGCGCGGCGGCGCGGAAGTGCGCCGCCCGCTGCGGGTCGAACGGGGTCCGGGTGCTGGCCCACAGGTAGCCGAGGTGCGGGCCGTCGTGCTGGACCCGGCAGGCCATCCGGGGTTTGGCCCGGTCGGAGGCCGGATCGAGGAAGACGGGGTCCGGGGAGGCGATCAGGCGGGCGATGTCCCCCCGGGAGCGCAGGACCTCGACGAGCCAGGGCTGGGCCTGCCGTTCCAGGATTCCGGACACGCGTTCGTCGTCCGCGGTGTGCTGGCCTTTCGACCAGGCGAGCACCCGGAACTCGGTGTCCTCCAGGACGATCGGGACGTCGAGGAGTTCCCCGGCGGCGTCGATGACCGAGAACAGGTCTTCGCGCCGGCCGGCCGCGCTGTCCGGGCCCAGTCGGGACATCTCCCCCACCTCCGCAGGTCCGGCAGCCATCGTAGGCGTCCTGGGCGCGGGCCCGGCACTCAGCCGGCGAGCCCGAGGAAGCGTGCGGCGTTGCCCCTGCGGATCGCCGTCCTCTCCTCGTCGGAGAGGAAGTCGCTCTCGTGCACGACCCGGCCCGCGGGCCGTTCGCCCAGCGGGTAGGGGTAGTCGCTGCCGACCATGACCTGGCCCGCGCCGTAGGTGTCCACCAGCAGGCGCAGGGCGCGGGGGTCGAAGACGACGGAGTCGACGTGGAAGCGGCCGATGTAGTGCGACGGCGGGTGCGCGGAGGTGCCCACCACGTCGGGGCGGCCCCGCCAGGCGTTGTCCATGCGGCCGAGCCAGAGGGCGAAGGAGCCTCCGCCGTGCGCGAAGCAGATCTTCAGCCGGTCGTCGACGCGGTCGAAGACCCCGCCGAGGGTCATCGCCAGGAGCGACAGGTGGGTCTCGGCGGGCATGGCGGTCAGCCACCGCGCCATCCAGCGGCGCAGCCGGGGCGAGTCGTCCATGTCCCAGGGGTGGACGAAGACCGGGACCTCCAGGAGGGCGCAGTGCTGGAGGAAGGTGACGACGCCCGCGCTGTCCAGGTCGTCGTCGCCGACGTGGTTGCCGATCTCGACTCCCCGGTGTCCGTTGGCCAGGCAGCGTTCCAGTTCGCGGCAGGCCGCGTCGGGGTCCTGGAGCGGCACCTGGCAGAAGGGGACGAGGCGGTCGGGGGCGGGGGCGACGATGTCCAGGGCCAGGTCGTTGAAGATGCGGGCGATGCGGGCCGCTTGGGCGCCGCTGCGGCCGTAGTGGAAGAACGCCGGTGTGGGGGAGACGACTTGTGTGCGGATGCCGTCGGCGTCCATGTCCTTCAGGCGGGCCGACGCGTCCCAGCACTCGGCGCCGATCTTCCGGAACTCCCGGGACCCGAGCATGATCATCGCGTCGGTCTCCGACTCGATGCGCAGCCAGGGCGGCCGGGGTCCGGCGTCGGCGCGCAGGTCGGGCCAGCCGCGGGGGACGTAGTGGGTGTGGACGTCGATGATGTCGGGCACGGGGTCATCCCTTCCCGGGGTGTTCGGCCCCGCAGGAGCCGCAGGTGCGGGCCTGCCGGTCGGCGTAGAAGGCGGCGAAGACCGGGGGCAGGTCGGCCACGATGTCGGTGACCTGGAGTTCCACCTCGTGGAGGAGGGCGTGGCAGGCGGGGCAGTACCACTGGAACCTCTCCAGCGTGCCCGGTTCGCGGACGCGTTCGATGACGAGGCCGATGCTGCCGGCTTCCGGGCGCTGCGGGGAGTGCGGCACGTTCCCGGGCAGCAGCCACGTCTCGCCCTCCCGGACGTGCACGGACCGGGGCCCGTCCTCGGTCATGACGTCGACGTACATGGAGCCGCGCAGCTGGTGGAACCACTCCTCGTACGGGTCGACGTGGTAGTCGGTGCGCTCGTTGGGGCCGCCGACGACCTGGACGACGAAGTCCGCGCCCAGGGCCATGGTGTGGTTGCCCACGGGCGGCTTGAGCAGGTGGGCGTGGTCGTCGATCCACTGCTGGAAGTGGATGACCTCGGGGAGGGCGGTCATGACGTGGCTCCTTGCAGGACGGCGACGGCCTGGATCTCGATGAGCAGGTGCGGGTGGGGCAGTTGGTGGACGGCGACGGTCGTGCGGGTGGGGCCGTCGGTGTCGAAGTACTCGGCGTAGACGTCGTTGTAGCCGCCGAAGTCGTTCATGTTCACGAGGTAGGTGGTGACCTGGGCGATGTCCTCCAGGCCGGCGCCGACCGACCGCAGGATGGCGCGCAGGTTCTCGATGACGGCGCGGGTCTGGGCCCGGATGTCGAGGGTGGTGGTGCCCAGGGCGTCGGCCTCGGCGCCCGCGAAGGTGTTGTCCGGTCTGCGGGAACTGGTGCCGGAGACGAAGACGAGGTCACCGACGACCTTGACGTGCGGGAACCGTCCCCGGGGCGCGGCCTGCCCGGCGACGACGCGTGCGGTGTCCATCAGCGGCCCTTCAGGGTCACGGTGCCGAGTCCCGCGATGTCGCAGGAGGTGACGCCGGGGGTGAGCGGCAGGGCCGCGGTGGCGGCGCCGGCCAGGACGATCTGCCCGGCGGCGAGGGGGATGCGGCGCCTGCGGCAGATGCCGAGCAGGGCGTGCAGGGCGTGCAGGGGCGCTCCGAGGATCGCCGCGGTGGATCCGACGGCCTCCGCCTGCGGGGTGCGCAGCCGCACCGCCTTGTTCGCGACGTCGGTGAGCGGCCGCCAGGGGCCGACGGCGTACCCGGCGGCCGAGGTGTTGTCGGCGACGACGTCGGTGACGGTGAAGCGGAAGTCCTGGTAGCGGGAGTCGATGATCTCGATGGCCGGTGCGACCGCGTCCACGCACGCGGCGATGTCGGTCGCGGGGTCGTCGGGGTCGACCGGGCGGCTCAGCCGGAACGCGACTTCGGGTTCGGCCCGGGGGTGGATGAAGCCGGACAGGTCGACCTCGGCGCCGTCGCCGACGCGCATGGCGTCGGTCAGGCGTCCCACGATGATCTCGCAGACGCCCATCTGCGCCATCTTGGCCTTGCTGGTGAAGCCCAGTTTCACGCCGGTGAGCCGTTCTCCCCCGGCCTGCCGCAGGCCGAGCAGGGCTTCCTGGACGGCGTAGGCGTCGTCGAGGTCGAGGGAGTGGGTGTCGGCGAGGCTGGGAACGGGGGTACGCAGGTGAGCGGCCGTGCGCAGGCTCAGGGCCAGTTCCAGGCGGTCGGGGGTGCTCATGCTGTTCCTCCTGCCTGGGCGGGCGTGCGGGCCAGGTCCAGGGCGATGTCGGTGAGAAGGTCCTCCTGGCCGCCCACCAGTCCGCGCCGGCCGGCTTCCTGGAGCAGCAGGCGGGAGTCGAGCCCGTGCCGTGCGGCCACGCGGGCCGCGTGCAGCAGGAAGCTGGAGTAGACGCCCGCGCTGCCGAGGGTCAGGGTGTCGCGGTCGACCTGGACGGGCCGCTCCCGCAGGGGCCGGACCAGGTCCTCGGCGGCGTCCTGGAGGGCGAACAGGTCGCAGCGGTGGTCCCAGCCGAGCAGGTCCGCCACGGCGACGAACGGCTCGGCGGGGCAGTTCCCGGCGCCCGCCCCTTGTCCGGCGAGCGCGACGTCCACGCGCAGTGCCCCGTACTCGACGGCGGTGACGCTGTTGGCGACGGACAGCGACAGGTTCTCGTGCGCGTGGATGCCGATCTGGGTGTCGTCGGCGAGGACCTGGCGCAGGGCGTCGACGCGTTCGGCGACGTCGGTCATGGTCAGCCGGCCGGCGGAGTCGGTGACGTAGACGCAGTGGGCTCCGTAGGACTCCATCAGCCGTGCCTGTTCGGCGAGTCGGGCCGGGGCGGCCATGTGGCTCATCATCAGGAACCCGGCGACGTCCATGCCGTTGTCGCGGGCCCAGGCGATGTGCTGCGCGCTGATGTCGGCCTCGGTGCAGTGGGTGGCCACGCGCACGCTGCCCACGCCGAGCGCTCGGGCCCGGCGCAGGTCGGCGATGGTGCCGATGCCGGGCAGCAACAGGGTGGTGAGGACGGCGTTGTCGATGACCTCGGCCGCCGCCTCGAGCCATTCGTCGTCGGTGTGGGCCCCGAAGCCGTAGGCGGCGCTGGAGCCGCCGAGGCCGTCGCCGTGGGCGACCTCGATGGCGTCCACGCCGGCCCGGTCGAGCGCGGCCACGATGGCGCGGACCTGGTCGGTGGTGTAGCGGTGTCCGACGGCGTGCATGCCGTCCCGCAGGGTCACGTCCTGGACGTAGAGGTTCACTCGCTGCTCACCCATCCTCGGAGTTCGGCCATGCGCTCGGCCGTCCGCAGGGCGGCGGAGGTCATGATGTCGAGATTGCCGGCGTACTCCGGCAGGTAGTGGCCGGCGCCGAGGACCTGGAGGAAGCAGGTGACCTGCGTGCCCGTCACGTGCCGGCCGAGGTGCGGGATCCACACCTCCCGCAGGGCGTCGAACTGCACGTCCTGCACGAGTTCGTAGCCGGGCACGTACTCCTGGACGTCCCGGACCGCCTGCCGCACCGAGTCCTCGACGGCCCGCAGCGTGCCGGCCGAGGTGTCCTCGACGACGCAGTAGACGGTGTTGCGCATGGCCACCGGCGGGTCGGCCGGGTTGAGCACGATGACGGCCTTGGCGGTGGCCGCGCCCGCGACCTCGCGCAGCGCCCGCGCGGTGGTCTCGGTGAACTCGTCGATGTTGGCGCGGGTGCCGGGCCCGGCGGACCGGGAGGAGAGGGAGGCCACGATCTCGGCGTAGGCCACCGGGGTCACCCGGGAGACGGCCGCGGCGACGGGGACGGTGGCCTGCCCGCCGCAGGTGACCATGTTGACGTCGTCGGCGCCGAGGTGCTTCTCCAGGTTCACCGAGGGGACGGTGAGCGGCCCCGACGCGGCCGGTGTGAGGTCGACGAGCAGCTTGCCGTGGGCGCGGCAGACGTCGGCGTGCCGGGCGTGGGCGCCGGCCGAGGTCGCGTCGAACACGATCCGGACGTCGGCGAACGCGTCCATCGCCAGGAGACCGTCGATGCCCTCGGACGTAGTGGCCACGTGCAGGCGCTCGGCGCGGGCCAGGCCCTCGGACGCCGGGTCGATGCCCACCAGGGCCGCCATGCTCAGGGTCTGCGACTGCCGGATGACCTTGATCATCAGGTCGGTTCCGATGTTCCCCGAGCCGAGGACGGCGACCTTGACGCCGTCGTCCCGGGTGGTGCTTGCGGTGCTCATGCGCGGTCCTCCGTGCGGGGCTCGATCAGGGCCTCGACCGTGCCGAGGCCGTCCAGTTCCAGGCGGTAGCGGCCACCGCCGGTGATCTCCGCCATCGGTCCCAGGGCGCCGGACATCACCACGTCGCCGGCGCACAGGGGCCGGCCCCGGCGGGCCAGTTCGCGCGCCAGCCAGGTGACGGCGACGACCGGGGAGCCGAGGCAGGCGTGCCCCGCGCCGAAGGAGACGGGCTCGTCGTCGCGGTACAGCGTCATCCCGACCCGGGCCAGGTCGAGCCCGGCCAGGGTGTGCGGGACGGTGCCGAGGACGACGGCTCCGCTGGAGGCGTTGTCGGCGACGGTGTCGGTGATGGTCAGGTCCCATCCGGCGATGCGGGAGTCCACGATCTCGACGGCCGGCAGGACGAAGGCGGTGGCCCGCAGGACGTCCGCGACGGTGGCGCCGGGCCGGTCGAGGTCACGGTCGAGGACGAAGGCGATCTCCCCCTCGGCGCGCGGCTGGATGAGGCGGTCCAGGGCGAGGGGTTCGCCGTGGGCGAGGACCATGTCGTCGAAGAGCGTCCCGAAGTCGGGTTCGAAGACGCCGAACTGCTCCTGCACGGCGGGCGCGGTCAGGCCGATCTTGGCGCCGACCCTGCGCGCTCCGGCGGCGAGCCGTGCGGAGGCGAGGCGGCTCTGCACCTCGTACGCGGTGTCGACGCCGGTGGCGCCGAGCAGGTCACGGACGGGCGCGCAGGGCGTCCGGGTGGCGGCGGCGCGGGTCAGGCGGGTGACGGCGGCCTCGACGGCGTCGTCTCCGGGCGGCGGGGTGGGGATGGCCGGCTCGGTGCCGGTGTCGGTCGTCATAGCTGCACGCACACGTTCGTGGGTTCGGTGTAGAAGTGGAGGGAGGAGGCGCCGCCCTCCCGGCCGATGCCGGAGAGCCCCGCGCCGCCGAAGGGCGAGCGCAGATCGCGCAGGAACCAGGTGTTGACCCAGGCCATGCCGACGTCCATGTGCTGGGCGACGCGGTGGCCGCGGCGCAGGTCGTTGGTCCACACGGCGGCGGCGAGGCCGTAGTCGGTGTCGTTGGCCAGCGCGATGGCCTCCTCCTCGGTGTCGAAGGGGACGAGCGCGGCGACGGGGCCGAAGATCTCCTCGCGCACGGGCCGGTCGGCGTTGGTCAGCCCGGTCCACAGGGTGGGTTCGATCCAGGCGCCGCCGTCGAGGTCCGGGCCGAGGTCCGGGGTGCCGCCTCCGGTGACGGCCTTGGCGCCGGCCTGTTCGGCGAGGTCGTAGTAGCGCAGGACCTTGCGCCGGTGCTCCTGGGAGATCAGCGGGCCGGTGGTGGTGTGCTCGCTGTAGGGGTCGCCGAGCCGTAGCCGCGCGGCCCGTTCGGCGAGGCCGTCGACGATGTCCGCGAACACGGACCGCTGGACGTAGACCCGCTCGGTGCACAGGCACACCTGGCCGGTGTTGGTGAACACCGACCGGGACAGCCCGTCGAGCGCTTCGACGACGTCGACGTCGTCGAAGACGATCGCGGCGTTCTTGCCGCCGAGTTCGAAGGAGACCGGGCGTACTCCGGGCGCCGCCGCCCGCATGACCTGGGTGCCGGTGGCCGACGATCCCGTGAACGTGATCCCGTCGACGCCCGGGTGGGTCACCAGGAACTCGCCCGCCGAGCCGGGGCCGAAGCCGTGCACGACGTTGTAGGCGCCGGCGGGCAGGCCGGCGTCGGCCAGCACGTCGGCCAGCAGGGACGCGGTGGCCGGGGTCTCCTCGCTGGGTTTGACGACCACCGCGTTGCCGCAGGCGAGCGCGGGGGCGACCTTCCAGGTGAGCAGGAGCAGCGGCAGGTTCCAGGGCACGATCACGGCGACCACGCCGAGCGGTTTGCGCACCGCGTAGTTGAGGGCCCGGCGCCCGTCCGGCAGGTCGGTGAGGTAGGAGTCCTGGCCGGCCGCGGCGACGATGTCGGCGAACGTGCGGAAGTTGGCGATCGCGCGGGCGACGTCGAGTTCGCGGGCCTGGGTCACGGGTTTGCCGGTGTCGCCGACCTCGGCGGTGACGAACTCCTCGAAGCGCTGCTCGATCAGGTCGGCCGCCCGGCGCAGCAGCGCGCAGCGTTCCCGTACGGGGGTGTGCGCCCAGCCCTCGGCGAGGGCGCCGCGCGCCGAGCCGACCGCGCGGTCGACCAGGGCGCGGTCCGCCTCGTGGACCCGGGAGAGGGGGGTGCCGGTGGCCGGGTCGGTCTTCGTGAAGCAGCGTTCCTCGTCGGGTTCGACGAAGGTGCCGCCGACGAAGTTGCGGATGACGGGCAGGGGGTCAGTGGACACGGGGTGCCTCCTGAGGGTCGGGGTCGCGCGGCGCGGCGGGCGCGTCCCGGCGCATCACGTGGCGGACCTTGAGGGCGTAGACCAGGAGCAGGGCGAGGGTGAAGCCGGAGCCGACCCAGGCGGCCCGCGCCATCACGGGCACCACCGCGGCGGTCGAGGCCACCGCCAGCACCCCGGCGATGCCCGCCCAGGCCGTCCAGGCGCCGCCCCACACCGGCAGGTCCCGCTGTGCGGCCGGTGGGGCCGCGCGGCGGAACACGAGGTAGGACGCGAGGATCAGCAGCCACACCAGCAGGACGGAGAAGATGGCGACGGAGACCAGGAGGTCGAAGACGCCGGCGACCTCGAAAGCGGCCAGCAGGGCCGCCGCGACGATGCCGGCGGCGGAGACCACCAGGGCCCGCACCGGGACCCCGCGGCGGCTGAGCCGGGCCACGGCGGCGGGGGCGCACCGGTCGTGGCCCAGGGAGTGCAGGAAGCGGCTGGCCGCGTACAGCTGCGCGTTGGCCGAGGAGACCGCCGCGATCAGCACGATCGCGTTGGTCAGCGAGGCGGCGGCCGGGATGCCGACCTGGGTGAAGACGTGGACGAACGGGCTGCTGTCGACGCTCCCGTCACCGCCTGCGACGTCCCGCCACGGCACGAGGGTGACGATGAGTCCGATGGCCAGGACGTAGAACAGGCCCAGGCGCCAGACGAGCGCGCGCATCGCGGTGCGGACGGCCCGCGCGGGGTCGGCCGTCTCCGCCGCCGAGATGGAGACGGTCTCGAATCCCACGAAGGCGAACATCACGACGGACAGCGCGGTCCAGACGGACGTGAGCCCGTTGGGCAGGAAACCGCCGCCGGGGGTGAGATGCCCCAGGCCCGTGGCCGGGGTGTGCGGGAGGCCGACGAACACCAGCAGCAGTCCGGCCGCGATGAACACCACCACCGCGGTGACCTTCACGCTCGACAGCCAGAACTCCGCGAAGCCGAAGGAGCCGACGCTGACCAGGTTGACGCCCAGCACCAGGGCGGCGACGGCGGCGATGAGCAGGGCCATCGGGGCCTGCGGCCACCAGTGGCGGAGGTAGATCGCCGCGGCCACCACCTCGCCGCCGATGGCGACCGTCGTCCCGGCCCAGAACAGCCACCGGACGACGAAGCCCGCCCACGGGCCGAGATAGAGGTGGGCGATGGTCCCGAAGGTGCCGCGCACGGGGTGGGCGATGGTCATCGCCCCCAGCACCCGGGCGATGACGGCGACGAGGACCGCGCCCGCGAGGTAGGAGAGGATCACGGCGGGGCCCGCTGTGCCGATGGCCGAACCCGATCCGAGGAAGAGGCCGGTGCCCAGGGCGCAGCCGAGGCCGATCATGGTGGTCTGGCGGTGGGTGAGCGAGCGGACGAGTTCGCCCGCGGCGGCCGGCGGTTGTGGCGGAAGGGGTGTCGCGTTGTCCGTCTGGGTCACCTGGCCTCCGGTACGGCGTGGGCCAGCGCCTCGGCGGCCCGCCAGCAGTCGTGGAAGGTGGAGTAGAGCGGTACCGGTGCCAGCCGGATGATGTCCGGTTCGCGGGCGTCGGCGATGACACCGTGCTCGTGGCGCAGTGTGCGGGCGAGGTCGGCCGCGCCTGTGCCGCCGACGCGCAGGGACAGTTGGGCGCCCCGGCGCCGGGGGTCTCTGGGGGTGATCAGCGTCAGCGGGCGGGTGGGGGTGAGCGCGTCGAGCAGCCCTTCCAGGTATCCGGTCAGCTTCTCGCTGCGGGCCCGCAGGGCCGTCATGCCGACGGTGTCGAACAGTTCCAGCGAGGTGCGCACCGGGCCCATGGCGAGGATCGGCGGGTTGGAGATGGCCCACGCGTCGGCGGTGGCCGGTGGCCGGGAGACCGGTTCCATCCGGAACCGGGTGGCGGCGTCGGTGCTCCACCACCCTTCCAGGCGCTGGACATCGCGGTCGGTGACGTGGCGCTGGTGGATGAAGACCCCCGCGAGCGCGCCGGGGCCGGAGTTGAGGTACTTGTAGGAGCACCAGGCGGCGAAGTCGACGTCCCAGTCGTGCAGATGAAGGGGGACGTTGCCCGCCGCGTGGGCGAGGTCCCAGCCGACCGTCGCGCCCGCGGTGTGCCCGGCCTCGGTGAGGGCGGGGATGTCCATCAGCTCGCCGGTGAGGTAGTTGACGCCGCCCAGCAGCATCAGGGCCACGGTGTGTCCCTGCCGGTCGAGGAAGTCGACGACGTCCTCCGTGCGCAGGCAGTCCTCCCCGGCGCGCGGGCGCAGCCGGACGACCGTCCGGTCCGGGTCGAGGCCCCGGAAGCGCGCGTGGCTGCGGACCGCGTAGCTGTCGGAGGGGAAGGCGCTGTCCTCGATCACGATCCGGGTCCGCTCGCCCTGGGGGCGGTAGAACGAGGCCATCAGCAGGTGCAGGTTCACCGTCAGGGAGTTCATGACGACGGTCTCGTCGGGCAGTGCTCCGACCAGGCGCGCGGCCGGTTCGGTCAGCAGGCGGTGGTAGCCGAACCAGGGGCGTGCGGCGTCGTGGTGGCCTTCGACGCCGTAGCGGCTCCAGTCGGCGAGGTCCTGCGTGAGGTCCGCGAGGGTCGTCTTGGGCTGCAGGCCGAGGGAGTTGCCCGCGAAGTACGCGGTGTGGGTGTGCCTGCCGCCGTCGGCGGGCGGTATGTGGAACAGCTCGCGGTGCCCCGGGAGGGCGTCGTCGAGCTGCTGGGCCTCGGTTTCGGAGGCGGTGGGTCGCGCGAGCAAGGCAGTGCCCTTCTGGGAGTGGTGCCGGAGGGCCGGCGCGGGGCGGAGGCGGCGCGCGTGGGGCCGGAGACGGTCGTGAACGGGCGCGGCGAGTTCCACGGGAGAGTCGGCCGAGGGGGTCAGCGGCAGCGGACCGCGGTCACCCGTGCTGTCACGGCAGCAGCCGGTCGGTGGTCTCCTCGCGGGACTTCTTCAGGAAGGCGACGAAGTCGCTGCCGCCGGTTCCCCTGGCGGTCTCCTGGTCGCGCTGGAACCGGGTGATGTAGCGGCCGGTGATGCCGATGTGCTGGGCCCGGAGGCGGGCGAGGGCGTCGACCGCCGCGTTGTACGCGTCGCCGAGCGAAGGGTGGGTGGCGCGGTGGTCCTCGACGTAGGCGCGGACCGACGGGCCGGCCTCCAGGTCCTCCAGGAAGCGGCGGTGCGGCGCGGGCATGTAGGCGCGCATGCCGGTCAGGAATCCCGCCGTCGCCTGGTGCGGGTGCGGGATGTCGAGTCCGGCGTCGAACGCCTGGATGAGGGAGCTCTGCGCGGCGCTCCCGCCGGCCAGCACCAGCGGTTCCCGGTCCACGCCCTCGAAGCGCAGCCCCGGCGCGGACCAGCCGGTGAGGAAGGGCCGGACGCGGTGGTAGAAGACGTGGTGGTCGCACCAGCGCTCGACGTCGAGGAACGCGCCGGTCACCTGGTCGACGACCGCGCGGACGCCGAGCAGCGCCTCGGTGAGCGCGGCCGGGTCCTCGTCCGCCGCCGCGTGCTGGGCCCGCACGAGGAGGGGCAGCCCGGGGGCGCCGGCGAGTTCGACGCCCACCGTGGCCAGGTAGAACCACTTCTCGTCGACGCCGCCGAGGAACGTCACCTGGGTGTCGATGTTCGACATGCTGAGCGGTTCGTCCGCGTCGATGCGCCGCCAGTTGTTCAGGACGACGGAGGCGTGGGAGATGATCGGCGCCCGGTCCAGGGTTTCGGCGAGCGTGTGGAGCGGTCGCGCCACCGGTGCCGGGAGCGTGTCCGCGGGGGTGTCGGTGGCCCACACGTAGGCGTTCGCGAGCGAGCACAGCAGCAGCATGGCCCGCTCCCGCTCCCCGCCGGCGCGCAGCCGGTCCGGCGCGAGGAGGGGCAGCGACTCGACCGCCGTGCGCATCCGGCCCGTCATGATCAGGGCCGCGATGTTCCGCCCCAGCCGCTCCCACGGCGCGTAGTACGCCGGCAGCTCGTCCACCGGGTCCTCGGCGGGCACGAACCCGTGCACGGCGTCGATGGCGTACTCGCCCAGCGCGGCCACCCGGGGCCGGATGCGCGTCGTCTCAGGGATCACTGCGGTTCCTCCTCGTGCTTGTCCACGAGGTTGCCCGTCCCGCGGGGCGGGGCATATGGGCGGCGGCACGAACTCGGCGCCCTCTGATTGGGCTCCGGCACCATGACGCCGCGACGGCCCCGCCCCTCAGGGCGCTCTGCGCGCCCCGCGTCCGCGGCTCATGCCGGTTCCGGCACCACCGCGACGGCGCAGGCGGCGTGGTGGAGCGCGGTGTGGGCGACGCGTCCGAGCTGGAGGCCGAGGTGTCCCGGGTGGCGGTGGGCGCCGACGACCAGCAGGTCGGCGCCGTGCGAGGCGGTCAGCAGGACCGTGCGCGCGGGGCCTTCGGCGGTGTGCCGGGTGAGGGTCAGGTCCTCGGGCATGTCCTTCAGCGACTGGTCCAGCACCTCGGACGCGTGCTGCTCGTGCAGCCGCGCGGGTTCCCCGGCGAGCAGCGGGTGGTCGGTCGACTCGCGGGCCGGGCAGCGCCAGGCGCGCACGGCGTCCAGGGTGGCGTGGCGCAGCCGCGCTTCCCTGACGGCGAAGTCGAGGGCCGCCGAGTCGGGGCCCCGGTCGCCGATGCCGACGACGACCCGGCCCGGCCCGTCGGACACGGCCCGCTCGCCGCGCACCACGATCACCGGGCAGCCGGCGCGGGCGGCGACGGTCAGGCTGACCGAGCCGAGCAGCAGTTCCGCCAGTCCGCCGCGCCCCCGGGTGCCGAGCACCAGCAGGGCCGCCTCACGGCCTTCGCGGACGAGCGCGTGCTCGGGTTCCTCGGGCAGGACGTCGACGGAGATCTCGACGCCGGGCCGGCGCAGCGCCGCGCGCCGCTCGGCCGTGCGCAGGACGTCCTCGGCCGTGACCGTCCCGCCGGGGCCGGCGTGATCGCGGGCGAGGGCGGAGCCCTCGTAGCGCTCCCAGAGGCAGGCGTGGACCAGGCGCAGCGGGGCGCCGCGCAGGGCCGCTTCGTCGGCCGCCAGGTCGACGGCCCGCAGGGCGGGCTCGGAGCCGTCCACGCCGACGACGACCGGGGGTGCCATCGCCCTCACCTCCCCGCGCCCAGGTCGAACACGATCCGGGCCCTGACCTCGCCGCGCAGCACCTCGCCGATGGCGTCGTTGACGGCGTCGAGGGGGCGGGTCTCGTAGATGACCTCGGTGCGGCCGTCCGCGTGCAGCCGGAAGACCTCGGCGAGGTCCTGGCGGGTGCCGACGATGGAGCCGATCACGCTCGTGCCGTTCAGGACGGTGTCGAAGACCGGCAGCCGGACCGTGCCGTGCGCGGGCAGGGCGACCATGACGAGCTTTCCGCCGCGCCGCAGTCCGGCGTTCACGGCCTCGAAGGCCGCGTCGTCCACCGCGAGGGCGATCGCCGCGTGGGCGCCGCCGTGCTGTTTCAGCGTCTTGCCGACGTCCTGTTTGCGGGCGTCGATGACGAGGTCGGCGCCGAGGCGGGCGGCGAGGTCGAGCTTGTCGTCGGTGACGTCGATCGCGGCGACGGTGGCTCCGGCGATCTTGGCGTACTGCACGGCGAGGTGGCCGAGCCCGCCGATGCCGGACACCGCGACGAGCTGGGCGGGCCGTACTCCGGCGACCTTGAGGGCCTTGTACGTGGTGACGCCGGCGCAGGTCAGCGGGGCGGCGTCGAACGGGGAGACGCCCGTGGGGACGGGCTGGGCGAAGTCGGCGTGGGCGAGCATCTTCTCGGCGTGGCCGCCGTCGCAGCCGTACCCGGTGTTGACCTGCTGCTCGCACAGCGTCTCCCAGCCGGACAGGCAGTGCTCGCACCGTCCGCAGGCGTGCCCCAGCCAGGGCACGGCGACCCGCTGTCCGACGGCGAGCGAGGTGACGCCCTCGCCCAGCGCCTCGACCAGGCCGACGCCCTCGTGCCCGGGGACGAACGGCGGGGCCGGCTTGACGGGCCAGTCGCCGTGCGCGGCGTGGATGTCGGTGTGGCACAGCCCGGACGCCTCGACCCGCACGCGGACCTGGCCGGGGCCGGGCTGCGGGTCGGGGCGTTCCTCGATGACCAGGGGCTCGCCGAAGGCTCGTACGACCGCTGCCTTCATGGGGGTTCCTCTTCTCGGGGTGTCAGTCGTGGGGGACGACGGCGACGGGGGCGGGGCAGTGGTGGAGGGCCGCGTGGGTGACGTGGCCGATGTGGGTGCCGAGGGGGTTGTGGCGGGTGCGGCGTCCGACGACGAGCAGGGACGCGTCGCGGGCGGCGGCCACGACCTGGACGGCGGGGTTGCCGTAGCGGACCTGGTCGGCGACCCGGACGCCGGGGAAGTCGTGCCGCCAGGGCCGCAGGATCTCGGCCAGCTTCTCGGAGTCGGCGCGCAGGAGGGTTTCGTGCAGCTGCGGGTCGGCGGGGGTGCCGTAGGCGACGTACGGGGGCGGGTTCCAGGCGTGCATGACGCGCAGGGCGCCGCCTCGGCGGGCGGCGGCCTCGAAGGCGAAGTCGATGAGGGAGCGGTCGGGGCGGTCGGTGTCCAGGCCCAGGACGACGGGGCCGGTGGCGGGCGGCGTGTCCTTCACGGCCTTGACGGACACCACGGGCCGCTCGGCGTGGGCGATGACGGACAGGCCGACGGAGCCGGCCAGGAAGCCGCCGAGTCCGCCGAGCCCGCGTGAGCCGAGGACGAGCAGTTCGGCGTCGCTCGCGGCCTTGATCAGGGCGTCGGCGGGGTTGCCGGTGACCTGCTCGGTGCTCACCTCGATGCCGGGGTGGCGTTCGCGGACGGTCCGCGCGGCGTCCCGGGGGATGCGGTCGGTCCAGTGCTGGTGGGTCTCGGGGCCGAGCAGGGGGGCCTGCGCCATCGGCGCGGGGACCGGTTCCCAGACCTGGACGAGCTTCAGCGGCAGACCGAGCAACCCTGCCTCACCGGCGGCCCATTCGGCGGCGGCGAGGCTTTCGGGGGAACCGTCGAGACCGACGATGACGCTACGGGACATGACGTCCGCCTCCTTGTGGGCGCGGTGGGCCGGGAGAGGGCGCCCACCGCGCGGTCCGGTGTCCGGCGCGGCCGTCCTGTGCGGACGGGCGTTGCCTGCGCCTCTCACTCTTCTCGTCCTGCTCGGGGTGCGCCGGATGCCGAACGTCCGCGGGCGGGGGCCTAACGGCCCTGTCCGCCGGGGCCGTTCGGCGCGCGCGTGCGGCCGTACCGAGGCGGATCATGAGCAGCGTCCGGCGGAAGGCGGGCGATGCTCCAGGACACGCGCGTCCCCCGATGGCTCCGGCCGGCGCCCGGTCTCGTCACTCTGCGGGGCTACCGGCGCGCGTGGCTCGGCGGGGACCTGCTCGCCGGGGTGACGGTGGCCGCGGATCTCGTGCCGCAGGTCATGGCGTACGCGGGGGTGGCGGGGCCGGCGCCGGTCGCGGGGCTGTGGGGGATCCTGCCGGCGCTCGCGCTGTCCGCCGTGTTCGGCACCTCGCGGCTGCTGTCGGTGGGGCCCGAGTCGACGACCGCGCTGATGACGGCCACCGTGGTGGCGCCGCTCGCGGCCGGTGACCCGGCGCGGTACGCGTCGCCGGCGGCGGCTCTCGCGGTGACGGTCGGGCCGCTGTGCCTGGCCGCGCGGGCGGTCCGGCTGGGTTTCCTCGCGGACCTGCTGTCGCGCCCGGTCCTGGTCGGCTGTCTGACCGGCGTCGCGCTGATCATGATCGTGGACCAGTTGCCGAAGCTGACCGGGGTGCGCGCCTCCGGCACGGAGTTCTTCCCTCAGCTGTGGTCCTTCGTGCGCCGGGTGGCGGACGTCCACCCGGCCACCGCCGTCCTGTCCGCCGTCGCGCTGGCGTTCCTGTTCCTGGCGGCCCGCGGCGCGCGGCCGGTGCCGGGGCCCTTGTTGACGGTCGCGCTGGCCACGGCCGCCGTGGCGCTCTTCGGTCTGGACGAGCGGTACGGCCTGGCGGTGATCGGTGAGGTTCCGTCCGGTCTGCCGGCCCCGGCCGTCCCCGCGCTGGGCGAGCTGCCGCACCTGGTGCTGCCCGCGCTAGGTGTGCTGCTGGTCGCCTACACGGACTTCGTGCTCACCGCGCGGGCGTTCAGCGACGGGCCCGGCATCGATGCCGACCAGGAGTTCCTGGCGCTGGGCGCGGTCAACCTCGGCGCGGGCGCGCTGCACGGGTTCCCGGTGTCCAGCAGCGCGAGCCGTACCGCGCTCGCATCCTCGGCGGGCGCCCGCAGCCAGGCGTACTCGCTGGTCGCGGGGGTGGTGGTGCTGGCCGTCCTGCTGTTCCTCGGTCCGCTGCTGACCCGGATGCCCTCGGCGGTGCTCGGGGCGCTCGTCGTGTACGCGGCGGTCCGGATGATCGACCTGGCGGGTTTCCGGCGGCTGGCCTCCTTCCGCCGCCGTGAGCTGCTCCTGGCGCTGGGGTGTCTGGCCGGGGTGCTGGTCCTGGACATCCTGTACGGGGTGCTCGTGGCCGTGGGGATGTCGGTGGCCGAGCTGCTGAGCCGGGTGGCGCGTCCGCACGACGCCGTCGAGGGGCTGGTGCCCGGGGTGGCCGGCATGCACGACGTCGACGACTATCCGCAGGCGCGCACGGTCCCCGGGCTGCTGGTGTACCGCTACGACTCGCCGCTGTTCTTCGCGAACGCGGAGGACTTCCGGCGCCGGGCGCTGGCCGCGGTGGACGAGGAGAGCGGGCCGGTGCGCTGGTTCGTCCTCAACACGGAGGCCAATGTCGAGGTGGACATCACCGCGCTGGACGCCGTCGACGAGCTGCGCCGTGAACTCGGCCGCCGGGGCGTGGTGTTCGCGCTCGCGCGGGTCAAGCAGGATCTGCTGGCCGGCCTGCGGGCGTACGGGCTGGCGGAGTCGGTCGGCGAGGAGCGGATCTTTCCGACGCTGCCGACGGCGGTGGCCGCCTACCGTGCCTGGGAGGCGGCTCAGTAGGCGGGCACGCCGTGCTCCCGGAAGCGGTCGCGGACGCGTTCGGTCAGCTCCGGGGACGGGGGCGGGGTGTCGCGCAGCGGGAAGGGGATGCCGAGGGCGTCGTACTTGTGGGCGCCGAGCTTGTGGAAGGGCAGGACGTCGACGCGGTCGACGCGGGTGAGGCCGGCGACGAAACGGGCCAGGCCCTCGACGGCGTGCGGGTCGTCGGTCCAGCCGGGGACGAGGACGTAGCGGATCCACATCGGGACGCCGAGGCGGTCCAGGCGGGTCGCGAAGGTGAGGGTGGGGGCGAGCCGGCCGCCGGTCAAGCGCCGGTACGCCGTGCCGTCGAAGGACTTGACGTCCAGCAGGACGAGGTCGGTGCGGGCGAGGAGGGTGTCGTCGGCGCGGGCGCCGAGGAAGCCGGAGGTGTCGAGGGCGGTGTGCAGTCCCAGGGCCTTGCAGCGGCGCAGGATCTCACCGGTGAAGCCGAGCTGGAGGAGGGGTTCGCCGCCGGTGAGGGTGACGCCGCCGCCGGCGGCGGTCAGGAAGGCGCGATGCTCCTCGATCCGCGCCATCACCTCGTCGGCGGTCGTCTCCCGGCCGTCCCGCAGGTGCCAGGTGTCGGGGTTGGCGCAGTACAGACAGCGCAGAGGACACCCGGAGAGGAAGAGGACGAACCGGGTCCCGGGACCGTCGACGCCGGTCGACAGGTCCCAGGAGTGGATCCGGCCGGTCGTGTTCACAGCGACCCGTGGAAGGTGCGGCTGATCACGTCGAGTTGCTGCTCGCGGGTCAGGCGGACGAAGTGGACGGCGTATCCGGAGACCCGGATGGTGAGATCCGGGTACTTCTCCGGGTGGGCCATGGCGTCCCGCAGGGTGGCCCGGTCCAGGACGTTGACGTTCATGTGGAAGCCGCCGGCCGCCGTGTAGGCGTCGAGGATGCCGACGAGGTTCCCGGCGCGTTCGGCCGGGTTGTGGCCCAGGGACTCGGGGGTGACCGTCGTGGTGAGGGAGATGCCGTCGCGGGCCTGCTCGTAGGGGAGTTTCGCCACCGAGAGCGCGGAGGCGGCGACGCCGTGCCGGTCGCGGCCGTTCATGGGGTTGGCGCCCGGCGCGAAGGGCTGTCCGGCGCGGCGGCCGTCGGGGGTGTTGCCGGTGTGTTTGCCGTAGACGACGTTCGAGGTGATCGTCAGGACGGACTGGGTGTGCTCGGCGTCCCGGTGGGTGGGGTGGCGGCGCACCTTCGCCATGAACGACTCGACCAGGCCGACGGCGATGTCGTCCGCGCGGTCGTCGTTGTTGCCGTACGCGGGGAAGTCGCCCTCGGTGCGGAAGTCGACGGCGAGGCCGGTGTCGTCGCGGAACACCTTCACGCGCGCGTGCTTGACGGCCGACAGGCTGTCCGCGGCGACCGAGAGACCGGCGATGCCGCAGGCCATGAAGCGGTGCACGGGGTGGTCGTGCAGGGCCATCTCCAGGCGTTCGTAGGCGTACTTGTCGTGCATGTGGTGGATGACGTTCAGGGTGTTCACGTACGTCCCCGCCAGCCAGTCGAGGACCTTGTCGTAGGCCGCCGCCAGTTCCTCGTACTCCAGGTACTCCCCCGTCAGCGGCGGCGCCGGGGGCGCGACCTGTTCGCCGGTCATCTCGTCGCGGCCGCCGTTGACGGCGTACAGGAGGGCCTTGGCGAGGTTGACGCGGGCGCCGAAGAACTGCATCTGCCGGCCCACCGTCATGGCGGAGACGCAGCAGGCGATCGCGGTGTCGTCGCCGGTGTGCGGGCGGGTGAGTTCGTCGGACTCGTACTGGACGGCGCTGGTGTCGAGGGAGACGCGGGCGCAGAACTCCTTGAAGGCGGCGGGCAGCCGGGGTGACCACAGGACGGTCAGGTTGGGTTCCGGGGCGGGGCCGAGGTTGTGGAGGGTCCGCAGGAAGCGGAAGGAGGTGCGGGTGACCAGGGTGCGTCCGTCGGTGCCCATGCCGCCGATCGACTCCGTCACCCAGGTCGGGTCGCCGGAGAAGAGGTCGTCGTACTCGGGGGTGCGCAGGAAGCGGACGATCCGCAGCTTGATGACGAAGTCGTCGATGAGTTCCTGGGCGCCGCTCTCGTCGAGGACGCCGTCCGTCAGGTCCCGCTGGAGGTAGACGTCGAGGAAGGTGGAGGTGCGGCCCAGGGACATCGCCGCGCCGTTCTGCTCCTTCACGGCGGCGAGGTAGCCGAGGTAGAGCCACTGCACGGCCTCGCGGGCGGTGGCGGCGGGGCGGGTGACGTCGCAGCCGTAGCTCGCGGCCATCTGGGTCAGCTCGGCCAGTGCCTTGATCTGTTCGGCGAGTTCCTCCCGGTCGCGGATGACGTCGGGGCTGGAGGGGCGGGCGTCCAGCAGGGCCCGTTCCGCCTTCTTCGCCCCGGTCAGCCGGTGCGTGCCGTACAGGGCCACGCGCCGGTAGTCGCCGATGATCCGTCCGCGTCCGTAGGCGTCCGGCAGGCCGGTGATGACGCCGGCCCGGCGCGCGGCGCGCATCTCGGGCGTGTACGCGTCGAAGACGCCGTCGTTGTGGGTCTTGCGGTAGGTCCCGAAGACCTTCGTGACGAACGGGTCGGGGGTGTAGCCGTACGCCTTCAGGGCGCTCTCGACCATGCGCAGGCCGCCGGCCGGCATGATCGCGCGCTTGAGGGGGGCGTCGGTCTGGAGGCCCACGATCAGCTCGCGGTCGCGGTCGATCCAGCCGGGCGCGTGGGAGGTGATCGTCGAGGGGGTGGCGGTGTCCACGTCCAGGACGCCGCGGGCCCGCTCCTCGGGGAACAGCGCGCTCACCTTCTCCCAGACGGCGCGGGTGCGGTCGGTGGGGCCGGTCAGGAAGGCCGCGTCGCCCTCGTAGGGGGTGTAGTTGGCCTGGATGAAGTCGCGTACGTCGATCCTCTCCCGCCAGCCTCTGCCCGCGAAGCCCCGCCAGGCCGTCCGGTTCTCGTCCGCCGTGGTCACGGTCATCGCCGTTCCTCTCCTCGTGCCCGGTGTTCCCGGCTGCTCCTCGATGCTCGCCGGTCGCGATCAGCGCGGGGAGTGCCGGACAGGGTGCGGAGGGGGGCCGTTCGGCCCCGACTGCGCATGTGACCCATGCCACATGCGGTTTCTGTCAGGGATCGGGGCGCTGTCCCGCTCAAGTCACCGGGAACAAGCGAACCGACAGGAGCGAGTCATGACACACCGCATCGTCGTCCTCGGGGCCGGCTACGCCGGGGTCCACGTGGCCGGCACCCTGGCCCGCCGGCTGTCCCCGGCGGACACCGAGATCACCGTGGTCAACGCCGAGCCCGACTTCGTCCAGCGGATGCGGCTGCACCAGCTCGCGGCGGGTCGGCGGATCAAGGCGCCGAGGCTGGCCGACGTCTTCGCGGGCACGGGGACGCGGCTGCGCCTGGCGCGGGTCACCGGCGTCGACCCCGAGCAGCGGGTCGTCGCCCTGGCCGACGGGGGCGAACTCGGCTACGACACGCTGGTCCACGCGCTCGGCAGCCACGGCGACGTCGAAGGCGTCCCCGGTGCGGCCGAGTACGCCTTCGACGTCGCCGCCCGGCCCTCGGCGCTGCGGCTGCGCGAGCGTCTGGACAGCCTGGAGCGGCGGGGCGGAGCCGGGCACGTGGTGGTCGTCGGGGACGGGCTGACCGGCATCGAGACCGCCACCGAGGTCGCCGAGTCCCGGCCCGGTCTGTCGGTGGTGCTGATCGCGCGCGGGGAGCTTGGTGCCCGGCTCTCCGCCGGGGCCCGCGGCCATCTGCGCCGGGTCTGCGACCGGTTGGGCATCGCCGTCGTGGAGCACGTTCGCGTCGAGAGCGTCGAGGCGACCCGGGTGCGGTGCGCCGACGGCACCCTCCTGCCGTCCGACGCGACCGTGTGGGCGGCCGGATTCGCGGCCGGCACCGTCGCCGCGGCCGGCGGGCTGACGGTCTCCGAGAACGGGCGGATCCTCGTCGACCGCACCATGCGGTCGGTCTCGCACCCGGACGTCTACGCCGTCGGCGACAGCGCCTACGCCCTCGGCGACAACGGCCGGCCGCTGCCGATGTCCTGCGCGTCGGCCGGTTACACCGGACGGCAGGCCGTGGCCTCGATCGTGGGGCACCTGACCGGCCGCGAGATCCCGCACACCACACTGGGGTACCTGGGCAATCACATCAGCCTCGGACGACGGGACGGGATCCTCCAGATGGTCGACGACGAAGGGCAGGCGACGCCGACGTACGTGGGCGGCCGCAAGGCGGCGCGGGTCAAGGCGGGCATCCTCTCCCTGTCGCTGTGGGCCGGCGCGCACCCGACCTTCGGCCTGCCCCGGCGCAGGCACCGCGTGGCCGTCGCCTCCGCCGTCGAGACGTTCGCGTAAGCACCTGGAGTGGTTCGTGTGAACAGCGCCATGACCGATCTCTTCGAGGCCGGCCGCACCCGGCTGGCCTCGCTGGCCTACCGGCTGCTGGGGTCCGCCGCCGACGCCGAGGACGTCGTCCAGGACGCGTTCCTGCACTGGCAGGCCGCCGACCGGGAGCGGATCGAGGTGCCGGAAGCCTGGCTGACCAGGGTCGTCACCAACCTGTGCCTCGACCGGCTGCGTTCGGCGCGGGCCCGGCGTGAGCGCGCCGTGGGTGTCTGGCTGCCCGAACCACTCCTCGCCGGTGATCCGATGCTCGGTCCCGCCGACACGTTCGAGCAGCGTGAGTCGGTCTCCCTGGCCGTGCTGACGCTCATGGAACGTCTCTCCCTCCTCGAACGGGCCGTCTACGTCCTGCGCGAGGCGTTCTCCTACCGGCACGCCGAGATCGCCGGGATCCTCGGCATCACCGAGTCGGCGAGCCAGCAGCACCTCCACCGGGCCCGCGCCCGCGTCGGCGCCGCACGTCGTGGCGCGGACGCCGTCGACCCGGCGTCCGCCCGCAGGATCGTCGAGGAGTTCTTCACCGCCGCCGCCTCGGGCCGCACCGAACGGCTGGTGGCCCTGCTCACCGACGACGCGACCGCGATCTCCGACGGCGCCGGACTGGCCGGGAAGCTGCTGCGCTTCGACTCCGCACGGCGCGTCGCCGCCGTCGCGCGGGCCGGTTTCACCTCCACCGCCGCGAAGCGGCGCCTCGTCGGCGGTCCGTCCGCCGTCCACTACGCCCTCGTCAACGGTGCCCCCGCCCTCCTCTTCGTCCCCGGCGACCGGGTCGTCGGCGCCGTGACGTTCGACCTCGCGGACGGCCGGATCACCACCATGCGCGGCATCGCCGCCCCCGCCCGCCTCGCCCGGCTCTCCGAGTTCTGGCGGCAGCACGTACCGGACACGCCGCTCGTCGCGCGGTGGTGATCCGGCGCCGGCCGCCG
Source organism: Streptomyces roseirectus (assembly GCF_014489635.1). Taxonomy (NCBI): domain Bacteria; kingdom Bacillati; phylum Actinomycetota; class Actinomycetes; order Kitasatosporales; family Streptomycetaceae; genus Streptomyces; species Streptomyces roseirectus. The sequence goes on from NZ_CP060828.1 coordinate 368,171, forward strand.
TCGATGCCAGGCTCCGGCGGGAGAGCGCCGCACCCGTCTTCGGCAGTCCGGCGCTCGGCGTGTCGTCGGCGTCGAGACGGTCGGGAGCCTCCAGCAGGGCTCGTGTCTCGTCCAAGGTCAAGCCGAGCGGTTTCCTGCGGTGGATCACCATCAGGCGGGCCCCGGCGAGCACCCCGCGTCCCGCAGGGGAGACGCGTGCGCGAGTCCATGGTGCCCGGCGCCGCCGTCCGTCCGCCGTGATGCTTCGCCCTCGACCAGAGCCCCGGCCTGACGCAGGGGTGTGCCCGACCACGACAGGTGACGCTTCCTTGTCCTCGTCTGCCGTCCCCCGCCGTCCTCGTCTGCCGTCCCCCGCCGCCCGGCTGCGGACCTCTGGCCGGCGAGATCACCGTCATGGCGGTCACCGTCGCGTGCGTCGTCGCCGCCCACAACCTCGCCGTCGGCGTCGTCTGACTCGGCGGACACGCCGGCCCGGGGGCGGGCTCAGTCGCGGGGCGTCTGTGCCCGGCGTGGCGTCTGGGGTGACATCGCGGCCGCCGCCTCCGCCTTGGCGTCGTTCACCGCGGCGGCGGCTTGTTGCTCGGCGCGGTCGGCGGCCGCTGCGGCGTCGAGCGAGACCGCCGGGCCCGGGTCCAGTTCGGGCACCCGGCTTTCGGGCGACGTGCCGGCCGCCTCGGCGGTGGCCGCTTCCTCAGATCGTGCGGCCGTCGGCTCGTCGCCGAACGCGCGGGTGACGGTCCGCACCGCCTCCGTCAGCTCTCCCGGGATCACCCAGAACGTGTTGTTGTCGCTGCGCGCCAGGTGCGGAAGCGTTTCGAGGTACTTGTAGGCCAGGACCTTCGGGTCGGCGTTGTTGCGGTGGACGGCCTGGAAGACGAGCTCCACCGCCTTGGCCTCGCCGTCCGCCTGAAGGATCATGGCCTGCTGCCTGCCCTGCGCCTCCAGGATGTCCTTCTGCTTCGTGCCCTCCGCCGTGAGGATCTTGGCCTGCCGCTCCCCCTCGGCGTGCAGGATCGCCGCGCGCTTGTCGCGCTCGGCCCGCATCTGCTTCTCCATCGCCTCCTTGATGGTGGCCGGTGGGTCGATGGCCTTGATCTCCACACGGTTGACCCGGATGCCCCATTTGCCGGTGGCGTCGTCGAGGACCGCGCGGAGCCGGGAGTTGATCTCCTCGCGCGAGGTCAGCGTCTCCTCCAGGTCCATGCTGCCGATGACGTTGCGCAGCGTGGTCACGGTGAGCTGGTCGATCGCCTGCAGGTAGTCGGCGACCTCGTACGCCGCCGCCCGCGGGTCCGTGATCTGGTAGTAGAGCACGGTGTCGATGTTCACCACGAGGTTGTCCTCGGTGATCACCGGCCGGGGATCGGAGGAGTAGACCTGCTCGCGCACGTCCAGTTTGGTGTTGATGCGGTCCGCCACCGGCACCACGAAGTTCAGGCCGGGTTGCAGCGTCCGGCGGTACCGGCCGAACCGCTCGATGTTGTAGCGGCGCGCCTGCGGGACGATCCGCACCGTGGAGGCCGCGAAGAAGGCGACGACGACGGCCGCCACAAGGGCCAGGACGACAAAGGGGTCCACAGTGCCTCCGTTTGCTGTGTGCTCAGCCGTTCACGGAAGGAGCTCGCGGGGGTAGACGACGGCTGTGGCGCCGTCGATCTCCATGACCTCCACCACCGCTCCGACGGGTATCACCAGGCTCTCGTCGAGGGCGCGGGCGGACCACTCCTCGCCGGAGAGCCTGATCAGGCCGCGGGTGGCGGTGACCTCCCGCACGACCTCGGCCCGCTTGCCGATCAGCGCGTCACTGCCCTCGCGTGTGAGGGGTTGCTGTGCCATGTACCGCAGTCCGATGGGGCGGACGACGACGAGACCCGCCGCCGCTGCCACCCCGAACGCGACGAACTGGCCGAGAACGCCGATGCCCACGCCCGCGACCACTGCGGCGACCAGCGCGGCGCCCGCCAGCAGCCCGAGGACCAGTGTCAGGGCGAAGAACTCCGCGACACCCAGTACCCCGGCGGCGAGCAGCCACACGAACCACGGCATCAGAGCGCCCTCCTCACAGGAGCGGGCCTTCCCCTCCAAGCTACCTGCCGTGACGCCGGGCAGAACAGTGCAGAACCGTCACGGGTGCCGTGGGCGTCACGTTCGGCGCGGCCCCGCCCAGCTCAGCTCAGTTCGGCGAAGGTCTCCACCGCGTGGGTCTTGCCGGTGACCACGATGACGTCGCCCTTCTGGACGACCGTCTCGGCCGTGGCGTAGGTGAAGTCCTCGCCGGGGCGTTTGATGCCGACCACGGTGACGCCGTACTTGGTGCGGACCCGGCTCTGGCCCAGCGGGATGCCGGTGGCGATGTCCGGGGCGAGGGTCTTCACCAGGGCGTAGTCGTCGTCGAACTCGATGAAGTCGAGCATCCGGCCGGTGACCAGGTGGGCGACGCGTTCGCCCATCTCGTGTTCGGGCAGCACGACGTGGTGGACGCCGAGGCGTTCGAGGATCTGGCCGTGCTGACGGCTGATGGCCTTGGCCCAGATGTTGGGCACCTCGGCTTCCAGCAGGTTGGAGGCGATGAGGATGCTGGCCTCGATATCGGTGCCGATGCCGACGACGGCGCTGGTGAACTCGTGGACGCCGAGCTGGTGCAGTACCTCGGGTTCGGTGCAGTCGGCGATCGCCGAGTGGGTCAGGCCGTCGCTCATCCGCTGGACGAGGCGGGCGTCGGTGTCGATGCCGAGGACGTCCCAGCCGCGCCGCATCAGCTCGTTGGCGAGGGAGGAGCCGAAGCGGCCCAGGCCGATGACCGCGACCCGCTGGTCGCCGGCGGTCTGGGCGTGCTGGTCGGCCAGGCGCTTGCCGCGGCGCCGTCGCAGGGAGTGCAGGTGATTAACCAATGACGGGTCGCTCCTCGGGAAGTTCGTAGCGGCGTTTGCGCTCACGCAGGGCCAGCGACGACACCAGGGTGACCGGGCCCAGGCGGCCGATGAACATCAGCAGGATCAGGATGAGCTGACCGGCGGCCGGGAGGTCGGCGGTGATGCCGGTGGACAGGCCGACGGTGGCGAAGGCGGAGACCACTTCGAAGAGGACCTGTTCGAAGGGCAGGGACGTGGTGCTCAGCAGGGCGAGCGTGGCGGTCATGACCAGCCCGACGCCGAGCAGCGCCACGGTCAGGGCCTGGCGCAGGACGTGTGGGGCGAGACGGCGGCCGAGCACCGAGGAGGTGGGCTCGCCCCGCACCTCGGCGATGATCGCGACGGCCAGCACCGCGAACGTGGTGACCTTGATGCCGCCGGCGGTGCCCGCGCTGCCGCCGCCGACGAACATCAGCATGCAGGTCAGCAGGAGCGTGGAGGCGTGCATCGCCCCGATGTCCAAGGAGTTGAAGCCCGCGGTCCTGGTCATCGTGGAGTGGAAGAACCCGTTCAGCAGCTTCTCGGGCCAGTCGTAGGCGCCCAGGGTGCGGGAGTTGGTCCACTCCGGCAGGCAGGTGAACACCGTGCCGACGACGAGCAGGACGACGGTGGCGGCCAGCGTCAGCTTCGTGTGCAGGGTCCAGTTGCGGCGGCCGGTGGTGCGGCGGCGGTTGCGGTGCCGCAGCAGCTCCAGCAGGACGGGGAAGCCGAGACCGCCGAGAATCACGGCGACAGCGACGGGCAGGGTGACCCACGGGTCATCGGCATAACCGGTGAGGCTGTCGGCGTGCAGGCCGAACCCGGCGTTGTTGAAGGCCGACACGGCGTGGAAGTAGCCGAGATACACGGCGTCGCCGATGGAGTTGCCGTAACCGAAGCGCAGGCGCAGGGAGAGGGCCGCGCCGGTCGCGAGTTCCACGATCAGCGTCGTGCCGGCCACCCCGAGCAACACCCGGCGTACGTCGCCGATGTCCAGGCTTTTGGTCTCCGCCTGCGCGGTGAGCTGCAGCCGCAGCCGCAGCTTCCCGGAGACCAGCAGGGCGAGCAGCGAGGCCATGGTCATGATCCCGAAGCCGCCGACCTGGATCAGCGCGAGGATCACGCCTTCGCCGAAGCCGCTCCAGTACGTGCCCGTGTCCACCACCGCCAGACCGGTCACGCACACGGCCGAGGTGGAGGTGAACAGCGCGGTCACCACACCGGTGGCCGTACCGTCCTCGGCGGCGACCGGCAACGCGAGCAGACCGGTCCCGAGCACGATGACAGCGGCGAAAGCCAGCACGACCGTACGGGCGGGGTGTGCCGCGAGCAGCGGCCGGCGCACACGCGCGGAACGTCCTGCCACCGGCTGCCTTCCTCTGTACGCCCAGTCCGTCAAGGGTTGGTATGGACTTCGTACGGAGCCCGTCAAACCCCGCGCGGCCGTCACCCTACCCTGCGGTGGCGCACCCGGACCGGCCGGCCGAGGCGCGCTCTCGCCGTCGTCCGGGTTCAGCTCGTGCCCTCGGCGCCGGCGGGGTCGGAGGCGGTGCGCTGGTAGATGTCGGGGATGCCGTCGGCGTCCTCGTCGCGGGTCTCCGCCTCCCACAGGCGGCGGTAGATCCCGTTGCGGCGTTTGATCAGCAGCGTCGCGACGCCTGTGGCGATCAGTGAGCCGAGCAGGACGGCGGCCTTGATGTACTCGACGTCGGCGGGGGTGGTGAAGGCGAGCTCACCGATCAGCAGGGCGACGGTGAAGCCGATGCCGGCCAGGACCGCCAGGGCGAACACGTCCGCCCAGGCCAGGTCCGGATTGAGGCGGGCCCGGGTGAAACGGGCCGCCAGGTAGGTGCCGGCGAAGATCCCCACCGTCTTGCCCACGACCAGGCCCAGCACCACGCCCAGCGGCTCCGGGCGGGTGAAGACCTCGCCCAGAGCCTCGGCCGACACATTCACCCCGGCGGCGAACAGCGCGAACAGCGGCACCGCCACGCCGGCCGACACCGGCCGCAGCAGATGCTCGGTCCGCTCCCCGGGTGAGGTGTCCTCGGTCTCGTCCGGTGTGGTCCGCAGGATCAGGCCCATGGCCACACCGGCGACCGTCGCGTGCACGCCACCGTTGTACATCAGCGCCCAGATCACCACGCCGAGCGGTACGTACCACCACCAGCCACGCACCCGGAGGCGCTGCAGCAGATAGAAGACGACCAGTCCGGCCACGGCTCCGGCGAGGGCGGCGGGGTTCAGGTCACTGGTGAAGAAGACGGCGATGACCAGGATCGCGCCGAGGTCGTCGACCACCGCCAGGGTCAGCAGGAAGGCACGCAGGGCGGACGGCAGATGGGTGGAGAGCACCGCGAGAACCGCGAGCGCGAAGGCGATGTCGGTGGCCATCGGCACCGCCCAGCCCTGACCGCCGCCCCCGCCGATCCCGGTGGTGGCCAGATAGACGCCGGCGGGAACCGCCATGCCGCACAGGGCCGCGACCACGGGCAGGGCCGCGGTGGCCGGGGTCCGCAGCTCGCCCACGACCAGCTCGCGCTTCAGCTCGATCCCGGCGACCAGGAAGAAGACGGCCAGGAGCCCGTCCGCCGTCCAGTGCTCCACCGAGAGGTCCAGGCCGAGCGCGGGTATGCCGAAGTGGAAGTCGCGGATCTCCTCGTAGGCGCCGCTCCACGGGGTGTTGGCCCACACCAGTGCCACCACGGCCGCTGCCAGGAGCACCAGGCCGCCGACCGTCTCCGTGCGCAGGGCGCGGGCCACCCGGGCCCGTTCCGGCCAGGGCAGCAGGCCGAGGAACACTGAACGCTCACGCCGGCCGTCGCGCATTCGGGGAGACCTCCACAGCATCGGGTTTCAGGCACACGTGTCCCTCGACGCCGACCAGACTTCCCGGCACACCCCGCGCCGCTTGACGCGTTCTTCACACCCTGTCCACGGCCCGCCGCGGATATGCGGATCAGACGCCTCCGGACCCCGCACCTCGCCGTGATCATCGTCACGGCATCGATCAGGTTTCGCCGGCCGGTCCACCAGCCCGGCCCCGATCACCGCGGTCCGGCCGCATCGCCGTCTCACGCGAGCCCGGGCGGTCGCGGGACCGCCCGGGCTTTCTCTCTCCGACGCCGACGCCGGTGTCAGCCTCAGCCTCAGCCGGTGATCTCGACCTTCCCGTTGGCCTCAGCGGGCGTCGTCGGCGCGGGCTGCGCGCCGCCGGCCTGCCCGGTGATGCCCTTCAGCAGCTCGGCGAGGTCGACTCCGGTGGTGGACCCGAGCAGTTCGAGGCCCTGGGCCACGTTGTCGGCGACCGCACGGGGCAGCCGGCCGGCACCGTCGGTGGAGATCACCGTCATCTTGTCGATCGCGCTGAGCGGCTCGGACGCCTTGGCGACCACCTGCGGCAGCACCTCCACCAGCATCTGCAGCACGGCCGCGTCGCCGTACTGGGCGAACGCGTCGGCCTTCTTCCGCATCGCCTCGGCCTCGGCGGCCCCCTTCGCACCGATGGCGGCGGCCTCCGCCTCGCCCTCGATGCGTACCGCCGCGGCGAGCGCGGCGCGCCGCGCCTTCTCGCCCTCACCCGTCAGCCTCGCCCGCTCAGCGGTTGCCTCGGCCTCCTTGACCAGCGCGACACGGCGGGCCTCCGCCTCCTGCTCGGCCTGGTAGCGGGCGGCGTCGGCGGGCTTGCGGACCTTGGTGTCCAACTCGCGGTCGGTCAGCGCCGCCTGGCGTTCGGCGACCTTCTCCTGCTCGCTGAGCACTTCCTGCCGACGGGCGGCCTCGGCCAGCGGGCCGGCGGCGGCCGCACGGGCCGCGGCCTCGTCGGTCTCGGCCTTGATCTCGGCCTGCTTCAGCGCGAAGGTCCGCTGGGCGACGGCGATCTCCTCCTCGGCCTTCAGCCGGGCCTGCTCGGCCGCCCGCCGGGCGACGGCCTCGGCGATGTCGGCCTCCTGCCGGGCGCGCGCCGCCTCCGGGCGCCCCAGGTCCTCCAGGTAGGAGCCCTCGGTGGTGATGTCCTGGATCTGGAAGGCGTCCAGCACCAGTCCCTGCCCGGACAGGCTCGCCTCCGCCTCCTCCGCGACCTGCCCGGCGAACGCGGCCCGGTCACGGATGATGTCCTCCACCGACATCCGGCCCACGATGGCCCGCAGCGCTCCGGAAAGCACCTCCTGGGTGAAGCCGACGATGCCGTCCTGCTGCATCAGGAACCGCTGCGCGGCGGCCCGGATCGAGTCCTCGGTGCCGCCCACCTTGACGATGGCGACACCCTCCAGGTGCGCCTTGACACCGCGCAGGGTGACCGCGCCCCGGACCGCGATCGGGATGTGCCGGGAGGACAGGTCGAGGGTGAACTTCTGCTGCACGAACGGCACGACGAACACCCCGCCGCCGACCACGACCTTCTGTCCGCTGTTGTCGGTGAAGACGTGGCCGGTCTCCGGGTCGGTGGCCTTCTTGCCGCGCCGGCCGGTGACGATGAACGCCTCGCTGGGGCCCGCCACCTTGTAACGGGTGACCACGACGAGGCCGAGCAGGACAAGGAGTACGAGGACTCCTGTCACGGCGATGACCACTGCACTCATGTTGTCTTTCCCCTCAGCCCTCCCAGGGGACGGCAGATCGATATGGGTTCGTCGGATGCGAGAGCGCCGGTGTATCGGCTGTTGCGGCGCTCGGTGTGCGGCACGGTGTGGTGGGTCAGCGTTCGACCGGGCGTACGGAGACCGCCGTCTGCGACAGCGTCCGCTCCTCCCAGATCTCGGCGCCTCGCGGCACCGGGGCCGGACTCCTGGCCGCGAGCTTCACCGGTTGCCCGGCCAGGCGGACCAGCACCTCGCCGTAGCCGTCGGCCGGAATGGCCGTCACCACGCAGCCCGCGGCGCCGATCAGGTCGTCGTCGCGCGGTGCGGCACCGGCCCGGTCGTTCAGCAGCGTGCGGCTGAGGCGGTACGCGAGCCAGCCCGTGACCGCCCCGGCAGGCACGCCGACCGCCGTGGCACCGACCGCGCCGAGCCCGGTGGTGCCCATGACGATCGCGCCGCAGAAGCCGAGCATGGACACGAAGCCGGCGATGACCGGGAGCGACAGCCAGCCGTCGAAGAGGCCGTCAAGAACACCGTCGAGAACGAGGGACAAGACCAGGAGTACGACTCCTGCCATGCCGAGACCCAGAAACCAGGTCATCCGCATTCACCGCCTCTCTCCCGTTGTCACCGTGCCGGTGACCGCATGCTCACACAGGGGCGAGGCCAAAACATTGCCTGGTTCCGGCAATCTTTACGCTCGCTTGATGCCGGTCTCCGCACAGCTTCCGTGAACCGCCACGGCTCGGTTGAGGACTCGCCGTCACGCGGTGCGGACGGCCGCCCTGCGGGCGGTGTCGTCCACAGTCCCCCTCCAAGAGCCCCCGTCAGCAGATGCGCGGCAGTTGCTCCCCGAGCGGCATGTCGACGATGCGGCGGGCGCCGACCAGGGTGCGCAGGGTGACCCGGCCGGCGGGCCCGTCCGGCAGGACCTCGCCGACGCGGACGGCCTGTGCGCCCTCCGGGAGGGAGCGCAGGGCGGTCAGCGCGTCCTCGGCGGCGTCGGGGGCGACGAAGGCGGTGAGGCAGCCCTCGTTGGCGACGACGAGGGGGTCGAGGCCGAGGAGGTCGCAGGCGGAGGCGACCGGCCCGGGGACGGGGACGGCCCGTTCGTCGATCTCGACGGCGACCGAGGAGGCGTGGGCGATCTCGTTCAGGGCGGCGGCCAGGCCGCCCCGGGTGGGGTCGCGCAGGGTGTGGACCGCGGGTCCCAGCGGGGCCAGGGCGGCCACCAGGCGGTGCAGGGGGCGGGTGTCGGAGGCGATGTCGCTCTCGAAGCCGAGCCCTTCGCGGGTGCTGAGGACGGTCGTGCCGTGCAGTCCGACGGGCCCGGAGAGCAGGACGGCGTCGCCGGGGCGGGCCAGGGCGGCGGAGGGGTGCAGCGCGCTGTGCCGGCGGCCGACGCCGGTGGTGGTGACGAACAGCTTGTCGGCGGCGCCCCGGCCCACGACCTTGGTGTCCCCGGTGACCACGGGGACGCCCACGTCACGGGCCGCCTTCCCCAGCGACTGCATGACGGCCCGCAGGTCGGCCAGCGGCAGCCCCTCCTCGATGACGAGGGAGACGGTCAGCGCGAGGGGCTGGGCGCCGCGCATGGCGAGGTCGTTGACGGTGCCGTGGACGGCGAGGCAGCCGATGTCCCCGCCGGGGAAGAACAGCGGGCTGACGACGAAGCCGTCCGTGCTGATCACCAGGTCGCGGTGGTCCGGCAGGAGCGCGGCGTCCTCCAGGGGACCGTGGCCGCCGCCGGTCGCGGGCAGGATCAGCCGGTCGAGGAGTTCGGCGGTGAGGCGTCCGCCGGCGCCGTGGCCGAGGAGGACGACCTCGTCCTCGTGGCGGGGCGCCGGGCACTCGATGGTCATGGCTGGCTCCTGACGCGTCCGGCCGCGTGGTAGGCGGCGCAGGTGCCCTCGGACGACACCATGGGCGCGCCGAGGGGGTGGCGGGGGGTGCAGCGGGTGCCGTAGGCGGCGCAGTCCGTGGGCAGGCGGGCGCCGGTGAGGATGGCGCCCGCGATGCAGGACGGGTCCTCGGCCGGGCTCAGGTCGCGCACGGCGAAGCGGCGGGCCGCGTCGAACCGGGTGTACTCCTCGGTGAGTTCGAGCCCGCTGGCGGGCAGGGTGCCGATGCCGCGCCAGGCCCGGTCGGTGACCTGGAAGACGGTGCGGACGGCGTCCTGGGCGGCGGTGTTGCCGGTGCGGCGCACGGCGCGCGCGTACTGGTTGGCGACCTCGTGGCGGCCGGACTCCAGCTGGGTCACGGCCATCAGGACGCCTTCCAGCAGGTCCAGCGGTTCGAAGCCGGTGACGACGATCGGCACCCGGTAGCGGGCGGCGATCGGCTCGTACGCGCGCCAGCCGGTCACCGCGCACACGTGTCCGGCGGCGAGGAACGCCTGCACCTCGCAGTCGGGGTCGTCGAGCAGCGTGGTCATCGCCGGGGGCACGAGGACGTGGCTGACCAGCATCGAGAAGTTCGTGAGGCCGAGGCGGGCGGCGTGCAGGACGGCCGTCGCGTTGGCCGGGGCGGTCGTCTCGAAGCCGACGGCGAGGAACACCACCTCGCGGTCGGGGTGGCGGGCGGCGAGGCGGACGGCGTCCATGGGGGCGTAGACGACCCGGACGTCGGCGCCGCGGGCCCGCAGGGACAGCAGGTCGGTGCCGGTGCCGGGGACGCGCAGCATGTCGCCGAAGCTGGTGAGGGTCACGCCGGGGCGGGCCGCGATCGCCATGGCCCGGTCCAGGGTCTCCAGCGGGGTGACGCAGACCGGGCAGCCGGGGCCGTGGATCATCCGCATGCCGGCGGGCAGGAGTTCGTCGATGCCCTGGCGGACCAGGGTGTGGGTCTGGCCGCCGCACACCTCCATGATCCGCCAGGGGCGGGTGGCGGTGGCCCGCAGCTCGTCCAGCAGGTGCCGGGCGAGGGCGGGGTCGCGGTACTCGTCGAGGTACTTCATCCGTGTCCCCCAAGGGGCGGGGCGCCGTCCGTCGAGGTGCGCACGATCCTCAGGTCGAGGAAGTGGGTGGAGCAGGAGATGCAGGGGTCGTGGTTGCGGATCGCCCGCTCGCACAGGTCCGTCAGCTCCTCGTCGCCGGGGTCGTGTTCGCTGACGGCGCGCTGGGCGACGCGGCGCAGGTCGGCCTCGATCGCGCCCTGGTTCTGCGCGGTGGGCGGGATCATGCGGGCGTCGGTGACGATGCCGCGGGCGTCGAGTGCGTAGCGGTGGTAGAGGAGGCCGCGCGGGGCCTCGGTGGCGCCGTGCCCGGTGCCCGCGACGGGCGGGACCTCGGTGGCGGGGTGGGCGGGAGGCTCGTACGCGGTGATGATCCGCAGGGCCTCCTCCAGGGCGTACACGACCTCCACGGCCCGGACCAGGATGGAGCGGTAGGGGTTGCGGCACACCGCGCCCTCCCGGGGGTCGCCGAGGCCCGCCGCGACGGCCGCCTGCCGGGCCAGGGGTGACAGGAGGTGCCCGCTGACGGCGAACCTGGCGAGGCTGCCGGTGAGGTGGGTACGTCCGTCGAGGCGGGAGTGCAGGGCGGTCGAGTGCGGCACGTGGGTCTCGCGGACGCGCTGGGTGAAGTCGCGCAGCGGGAAGGAGCCGGTGGTGCCGTCGGCGCGCAGGACGGTCGGGGTGCCGGTCTCGATGGCGTAGGTGCCGGAGGCGGCCAGGGCGAGGAGGTCGGCGTCGGTGCGGGCGTCGGGGAAGTCGAAGCCCGCCACCCAGCGGACGATGTCCAGGGCATCGTCGAGAGCGCGTTTCAGCTCGGGTTCCAGTGCGCGGAGTTCGCCGGGGGCCGGGGCGCGGTGGAAACCGCCGAGGCGGACGTTGACGGGGTGGATCGCGCGTCCGCCGAGCAGTTCCATGAGGGAGTTGCCCGCCTTCTTCACCCTGAGGCCGCGCTCGACCTCGGTCCGGTGGGTGCGGGCGAGGTCGACGGCGCCCGCCCGGCCGAGGAAGTCGGGGGCGTGCAGCAGGTGGATGTGCAGGGTCTGGCTCTCGATCCACTCGCCGCAGTACAGCAGTCTGCGCAGGGCGCTGATCCGCGGGTCGACGCGCACCCCGCAGGCGTCCTCGACGGCCGCGCACGCGCTCATCTGGTAGGCGACCGGGCAGATCCCGCACACGCGGGCGGTGATGTCGGGAGGTTCGGTGTAGGAGCGGCCCCGCAGGAACGCCTCGAAGAAGCGGGGCGGTTCGTAGATCTCCAGGCGTGCCTCGGTGACCGTGCCGTCGTGGACGCGCAGGCTCAGCGCGCCCTCGCCCTCGACCCGGGACAGGGCGCCCACGTGCAGGACACGCGATCCTCGGTGTGTCACGGCTTCAGCTCCTTGTCGAAGGCGGCGGCGTTGAAGGTGTGCAGGAAGCGTCCGACGGCGTCCTCGTCGAGTCCGTCGCGGCGCAGCAGCGGGATCAGCGCGGGCAGGTTCACCGTCGCGGCGGGTCCGAAGCAGCCGAAGCAGCCGCGCCGGTAGGCGGGGCACAGCGCGCCGCACCCGGCGTGGGTGACGGGGCCGAGGCAGGGGGTGCCGTCGGCGACGGTGACGCAGACCGTGCCGCGCCGCTTGCACTCGAAGCAGACGCTGTGGCCGGGGATGTCGGGTTTTCGTCCGGCGAGGTACGCGGTGATCACTTCGAGGAGCTGGCGGCGGTCGATGGGGCAGCCGCGCAGTTCGAAGTCGACGGGCACGTGGGCCGAGACGGGTGTGGAGGTGGCCAGGGTGGCGACGTACTCGGGGTGGGCGTAGACGACGCGCCGGTAGTCGTCGACGTCGGCGAAGTTCCTGAGGGCCTGGACGCCGCCGGCGGTCGCGCAGGCGCCGATGGTCACGAGCCGGCGGGAGGCGGCGCGGATCGTGTGGATCCGTTCGGCGTCCTCGGGTGTGGTGATCGAGCCCTCGACGAGGGTCAGGTCGTAGGGGCCCGGTTCGACGGCGCTGCTCGCCTCCAGGAAGTGGGCGACCTTCACCTCTCCGGCGAGGGCGAGGAGTTCGTCCTCGCAGTTGAGGAGGGTGAGCTGGCAGCCGTCGCAGGAGGCCAGTTTGAAGACGGCGAGCGTGGGTGTGCGGCGTGTGGTCATGTCACAGCTCCCTCACCGACAGCAGGGGTTCGGCCCGGTCCCAGCCGACGACGGGGCCGTCGCGGCAGATCAGCAGGGGGCCGAGCTGGCAGTGGCCGCAGTGGCCGGTGGCGCAGCGCATGTTGCGCTCCAGGGAGACGCGTACGCGGTGCGGGGGCACGCCGAGGCGGGCGAGGTCGCGGGCGGTGGCGCGGATCATCGGTTCGGGGCCGCAGACGAACGCCCAGGTGCGCTCGGGGGCGAAGGGGGCCCGGTCCAGGAGCCGGGTGACGACGCCGACGTCGCCGTCCCAGTGCGCGTCGGGCCGGTCGACGGTCACCGCGGTGTACGCGGTCCGCCAGCGCGCCAGGTCGTCGCGGGCGATCAGGTCGCCCGGGGTGCGGGCTCCGACGAGGACGCTGATCCGGCCGTACCCGCCGGGGTCGGCGAGCGCTTCGAGGACCAGGGGGCGCAGCGGGGCGAGGCCGATGCCGCCGGCCACCACGAGGACGTCCCGGCCGCGCGCCCGTTCCAGTTCCCAGCCGGTGCCGTAGGGGCCGTGCACGCCGAGGACGTCTCCGACGCGGGCCGCGCACAGTCCGGCGGAGACCGCCCCGACGGCGCGGACGGTGTGGGCGAGTCCGCCGGTGGACTGGACGGAGCTGACCGAGAGGGGGATCTCGCCCCGGCCGAAAGAGTGCACCATCGCGAACTGGCCCGGCGTGAACTCCGCGAGGGCCGCGCCGACGGGTTCGAGCCGGAGCGTGACCGTGTCCGCCGTCTCGACGCGCCGGTCGGTCACCAGGTGCGGCACGGGCAGGCCGCTCATGGTGTGCCCCCGGTGTTCGGCGGGCGGCGCCCCGCTCGCGTGCCCGGTCATCGCCGTGTCTCCGTCCCGGACTCGGCGTGCAGCGCGGCGACTTCCTCGGTGAGGTCGATGCCGGCCGGGCACCAGGCGACGCACCGGCCGCAGCCGACGCAGCCGGAGCTGTCGAACTGGTCGTGCCAGGTGGACAGTTTGTGGGTGAGCCACTGCCGGTAGCGGGCCCTCGGCGAGGCCCGGACGGGCCCCTCGTGCAGGTGGGAGAAGTCCAGGTCGAAGCAGGAGTCCCAGCGCTGCCAGCGCTCGGTGTGGTCGCCGGTGAGGTCGGTGACCTCCTCGGTGGTGACGCAGAAGCAGGTGGGGCAGACCATGGTGCAGTTGCCGCAGGTCAGACAACGGTCGGCGACGTCGTCCCAGCGGTCGGCCGCCAGGCTCCCGCCCAGTAGGGTGCGCAGGTCGACCGGGGGCAGGGCGCGGCCCATGCGGTCGCGGGCGGCGTCCACGGCGCCGCGGGCACTGGCCTCGGTGACGAAGTCGGCCCTGCGGTGCGGCAGGGCGTCCAGCAGCCGGGCGCCCTCCTCGCTGCCGGCGCGCACCAGGAAGCGGTGCCCGTCGTCGTCCACGATCTCGGTCAGCGCGAGGTCGTAGCCGGGGTCGGCGGCGGGGCCGCCGCCGGTGGAGACGCAGAAGCAGGTCGCGCCGGGCTCGGTGCACTCGGCCGCGATCAGCAGGGCCCGGCGCCTGCGCCGGCCGTACCCGGTGTCCGGGTGCCGGCCGCCGGTCAGGACCCAGTCCTGGATGGCGATGGCCCGCAGGTCGCAGGGGCGTACCCCGAGGAAGGCGTACGCCGGGGCCTCGGGTTCGGCGGCGGTGAAGGTCACGTCGCCCTCGGGGGTGCGGTCGGCGCTCCACAGGCGTTCGCGGGCCGGGTGCAGCCAGGACTTCCAGGACTGCGGTCCCGCGCTGTGCGCGAAGACGGCGCGGTCCTCGCGGCGCACGAGGCGGTAGCGGCCGGCGTCGAGGTCGACGCCCCAGCCGTAGGGGAGCGCGGCGGAGGAGGTCAGTTCGGCGAGCACGATCGCGCCGTCGCGGACGGTGGGGCCGACGACCGTGCGGCCTTGTGCGACCAGGGTCGCGACGAGCACGCCGAGACCGTCCTCGTCGATCACGGCGGGGGGCGCGGTGGCGGTCATGTCGGTCCCTTCCTTTCGTCGTCCGAGTGGTTTCCCGCGTCCCAGGCCGGTACGCGGGCGGGTGTCTTCGGGAGGGGCCGACCGGCCCCGGCGGGCGGCAGGGGTTCCCCCAGTTCGCCCTCCACCGCCCCCGCCATGGCGCGCAGCACGTCGAGCGTGCGGTGCGCCTCGGCCTCGTCGACGAGGGTGATCGCGAAGCCGACGTGGACGACGACGTACGCGCCGACCTCGGCGTCGGGGACGCAGCTCAGGCACGCCTCGCGGCGGACGCCGCCGAAGTCGACGGTGGCCATGCGCAGTCCGGCGTCGTCGTGGATCTCCAGGACGCGCCCCGGGATGCCCAGGCACACGGGTCCTCACCTCCTTCCGGTGAGCCGGGCGGCGGCGATCGCCGCCTGGCCGTAGCTGATGCCGCCGTCCCCGACCGGGACCTGGGAGCCGACCAGGACCCGCAGGCCCTGGGCGCGCAGCCGGCGCCGTACGCCGGTCAGCAGCAGGCGGTTGACGAAGCAGCCGCCGCCCAGGCACACCGTGCGCGGTGCCCCGTCCGCGACGGCCCGCGCGACGAGGTCTACGGTGACGGCGGCGAGGGTCAGGTGGAACGCGGCGGCCAGGCGGGGTACGGGTTCGCCGTCCAGGCGCCGGCGCAGCAGGTCGGTGAGGGTGGCGGTGGAGTCGTACACCCACAGGCCGCCCGCGCGTACGACGCGGTGGGCGAGCGGCAGCGCGTGCTCGTCGCCGGCCGCCGTCTCCAGCAGGGCGGCGGCCTCGCCCTCGTAGCCGGCCGTGTCGGCGAGGCCGAGCAGGCAGGCGACGGTGTCGAAGAGCCGTCCGGCGCTGGAGGCGCGCGGGCAGTTGACGTCCCGGGCGACCATGGCGCGCACGCCGGCGGCCTCCCGGGGGTCGAGGCGACCGGTGAAGGCGGCGGTGAGGGGGGCGTCGGGCAGTGGTGTGCCCAGTGCCTCGGCGCCGAGCAGGTGGCCGAGCGCGGTGCGGGTGGGGTGGCGGACCGCGGCGTCGCCGCCGGGCAGGGGCGCGGTCGCGAACCGGCCGGCGCGGTGGTAGCCGGTCAGGTCGGCGACCAGGATCTCGCCGCCCCACAGGGTGCCGTCGTCGCCCAGTCCCAGGCCGTCGTAGGCGACGCCGAGGAAGGGGCCGCGCACGTGGTGTTCGGCGGCGCAGGCGGCGATGTGGGCGTGGTGGTGCTGCACCGGGGTGCGGGGCAGCGGTTGCCGCAGCGCCCACTGGGTGGAGAGGTAGCCGGGGTGCAGGTCGTGGGCCAGGAGGCGGGGCTGGACGCCGGTGAGGCGGCGCAGGTGGTCGTACGACGTCAGGAACGCCTCGTAGGTCTCCGGGCCGCTGAGGTCGCCGGTGTGCGGGCCGAGGTGGGCGCGGCCGTCGGCGGCGAGGGTGAACGTGTGCTTGAGGTGGGCGCCGGCGCCGGCCACCGGTGGGCTCGCGGGGAGCGGCAGCGGGGCGGGGGCGAGGCCCCGGGCGCGGCGCAGGGTGATCCGGGTGCGGCCGGTGAACTGGACCACGGAGTCGTCGTGGCGGGAGCGGATGGGCCGGTCGTGGGTGAGGAAGCCGTCGGCGAGCGCGTCCAGGGTGCGGCGGGCCTCGGCGTCGTCGACGGCGATGGGGGCGTCGCCGAGGTTGCCGCTGGTGACCACGAGGGGGCGGGCCAGTTCGTCGAGGAGGAGGTGGTGCAGGCCGGTGGTGGGCAGGAACAGGCCGATCCGGTCCAGGCCGGGGTGCACCCCGGGGGCCAGGGGCGGCGGGCCGTGCGGGCGGCGCCGGGCGAGCAGGACGACGGGGCGCTCCGGGGAGGTCAGGGCCTGCCGTTCGCCGGCGCCGACGCGTGCCAGCCGGGTCGCGGCCCCCAGGTCCCCCACCAGCACCGCGAACGGTTTCGCCGGGCGGTGCTTGCGGCGGCGCAGCGCGGTCACGGACCGCTGGTCGCCCGCGTCGCACACCAGCTGGTAGCCGCCGAGTCCCTTGAGGGCGACGATCCCGCCGTCGCCGATCGTCCGCACCGCCGCGTGCAGCGCCTCCTCGCCGCGCAGCGCCTCCCAGGCCAGGCGCGGGCCGCAGGCGGGGCAGGCGACGGGTTCGGCGTGGAAGCGGCGGTCGGTGGGGTCGGCGTACTCGGCCGCGCAGTCCGGGCACATCGGAAAGCGCCGCATGGTGGTGCGGATCCGGTCGTAGGGCAGGTCCTCGATGATCGTGGCGCGGGGGCCGCAGTCGGTGCAGTTGACGAACGGGTAGCGGTGGCGGCGGTCGGCGGGGTTCCTGAGGTCGTCCAGGCAGGCGGCGCAGATCGCCGCGTCGGGCGGGATCTCGCGGGTGGTGGTGCCGGGGCGGGCGGGCGTGCTGCGGCGCACCTCGAAGCCGGGGGCGGGCGCCGGGCGGCGGGCGCTCTCCGTCAGCAGGACCTTGCGGACCCGGGCGAGCGGCGGGGCCTCGTGGCGCAGGCGGGCGGCGAACCGCCGCACGGCGTCCGGTGGTCCGGTGACCTCGCCCTCCACGTGGCCGTCGACGTTGGCGACCCAGCCGTCGAGGCCGAGTGCGGCGGCGGTGCGGTGGACGAAGGGGCGGAAGCCCACGCCCTGGACGGTGCCCTCGACGTGGAAGCGGCGTACGGTCATGGCCGCCGCCTCGCGACCTCGTGCGCGATCGCCTCGACGAGGGCGGGGACGGCGGCCTCGACGGCGGGTGACAGGCCCCTGCCGAAGGAGCCGTCGGCGCCCTCCACCGCGTACACGACCAGGTGGAGCGGGAGCCGGTCCAGGATCCGGGCGAGTTCGACGGCCTCGCCGAGGCCCAGCCCGTGCGAGCTGGTGGCCGTGGGCGGGGCCAGCCGGCCGCGGTCGAGGGCGATGCGGTGCACGCGGCCGGGGGTGCCTGGGTGGGCGTGGGCGGCGTCGACGACCACGGCGAGGGCGGCGTCCTCCCACAGGCCCATCAGCCGTGCGGGGTCGCCGTCGCAGGTGGCGAGGACGGTTCCCGGGGGCAGTGGCCGCACGCCGGCCCGCTGGCGCAGCCGGGCGACGACGGCCCCGCCCACTCCGTCGTCGCGGCGGAAGTCGTTCCCCACGCCGATCACGACGGCGGGTCGGGTCTTCGTCATGGCTCCCACGGTGGGCGCCGCCGCGTGGGCCCGGCAGGGGCCGAACGGCCCGGGGGCGGTGGCCGGTGGTCCTGTGCGGTGCGGTGTCCGGGAAGGCGGACGTGCGCCTTCCGGCCGTCCGGGGGCCGAGGGCCGTACGGCCCTCCCGAACGCGCCGGTCGGCTCTCGCACACCGGGCGGGCCGCGCCGAGGCTGGGGACGGACCGAGGGCGCGGCGGTGTCGTCGACGCGGGCGCCCGCCGCCGGAGCAGGCCGACGATCCGCGGGCCTGTCTCCACGGGCCGCACGCCGTGCCGCGGCCGCGTTTCGCGCAGGAGGAAGAGAGCCACGTCTCGCTCGCGTCTTGAGGAGATCTCATGAACGTCCCTGTGCTCGACTGCTCCGGCCTGGTGCGGCGCTTCGGCGGACGCGCCGTCGTCGACGGTGTGAGCCTGAGCGTCGCGCCCGGTGAGACGTACGGGCTGCTCGGGCCGAACGGCGCCGGGAAGACGACCACGATCAGAATGGTGTGCGGGCTGCTGCGTCCCGACGCGGGGACCGTGCACGTGGCGGGCCGGCCGGTGACCACGGCCGCGGGGCCCGCGAAACGGCTCATCGGCTTCGTCCCCCAGGACGTGGCCCTGTACCCGGACCTCAGTGTCCGGGAGAACCTCCGCTTCTTCGGCCGCCTGTACCGGCTGCCGCGCCGGGTCCGGGAACGGCGCGTCGACGAGGTCCTGGACCTCGTCGAACTGCGTGAGCGGGCCGGTGACCGGGTCGACTCGCTCTCCGGCGGCATGCGCAGACGGCTCAACATCGGCGCCGGGCTGGTGCACGCGCCGACGCTGCTGGTGCTGGACGAACCGACGGTCGGCGTCGATCCGCAGAGCCGGCACGCGATCATGGAGAGTGTCACCCGGTTCGGGCAGCAGGGCATGGCCGTCCTCTACACCACGCACTACATGGAGGAGGCCGAACGCCTCTGCGACCGCGTCGGCATCATCGACCGGGGCCGCCTCGTCGTGGAGGGCGCTCCACGCGAGTTGGTGTCGCTGGTGGCCGAGCGGGACCGGGTGCGGCTGACGGCCGTGGGGGACCTGGCGGCGTACACCGAGGCGTGCCGCGCGTTCGCGCGCGTCGGGGGCGTGGCCCGCACCGGTGAGCGCGGCGAGGTCGTGGAGCTGGTCGTGGAGGACGCCCGCAGTCTGCTGCCCGGCCTCATCGCGCTGGCCCACGACAACGGCGTCGACATCCGCGGTGTGGAGATCGACGAACCCGATCTGGAGACGGTCTTCCTCCATCTGACCGGCACCGCCCTGAGGGAGTGAGCGCTCGTG
This sequence comes from Streptomyces roseirectus, assembly GCF_014489635.1. Taxonomy (NCBI): domain Bacteria; kingdom Bacillati; phylum Actinomycetota; class Actinomycetes; order Kitasatosporales; family Streptomycetaceae; genus Streptomyces; species Streptomyces roseirectus. Next base: position 387,164 of record NZ_CP060828.1, read on the forward strand.
CGTGTCGTGTTCGCCATCACGGCCAAGGACCTGCGCCAGCGGCTGCGTGACAGGTCGGCCTGGGTGATCGTGTTCCTGGCCCCGGTGCTGATCTCCGCGCTGATGGCCCTGGCCTTCCAGCACAACTCCGAGTTCCGCGCGGACCTCGGAGTTGTGGACCTGGACCGGGGTCCGGCCGCGGCCGGGCTCGCCCGAGCGCTCGGCGGTCCGCAGCTCGCCGGTACGGTCCGGGTGCGCCGGTACGACGACGCGGGCGCGGCGCGGCGGGCGGTGGACGCGGGGCGGGTGCACGCGGCGATCGTGGTGCCCGAGGGGTTCACGGCCTCGGTGCGCGGTGGCGGCGCGTCGCCCGTGACGGTGTTCGACAGCGTCGACTTCGGTCTCCAGGCGCAGCTCGCGCGCGCGGTCACCGAGTCGTATGTCGCGCAGGTCGACGCCGACCGGCTGTCCGTGGCGACGGCGGTGGCGGCGGGTGCGCCGTCCCGGGACGTCGCGCGGCTGGCCGCCGAGGCCGCCCGGCTGCGGCTGCCGGAACAGGCCCGGCCGCGGGGGCTGTCCGACGATCCGCTGAAGGTCATCAGCTACTTCGGGCCGAGCATGGGCATGTTCTTCGTGCTGTTCACGGTCGGGTTCGGGGCACGCGGCTATTTCGTCGAGCGGGATCAGGGCACGCTCGACCGGATCGCGGCGGCGCCCGTCGGGCGTGGCGTGCTGCTGGTCGGCAAGTCGCTGTCGGCCTTCGTGTACAGCCTGGCGGGCCTCGTGAGCGTGACGGTCGTGTCGTGGCTGGCCTTCGGTGCCCGCTGGGCCGACCCGTTCGGGGTGGCGGTCCTCGGTGTGGCCATGGCGGTGGCGGTGGTGTGCCTGACCGCGCTCGTGATCGCGCTCGCCCGGTCCGAGCGGCAGGCCGAGGGGCTCGCGTCGATCACGGTGTTCGCGCTCGCCCTGCTCGGCGGGAACTTCGTCTTCGCCGCGAGCAGCACGCCCGCGATACGCCGTCTCGCGCTGTTCACGCCCAACGGGTGGGCCCTGCGCGGGTTCACCGACCTGGGCACCGGGGTGCGCGGCTGGGCCGCGGTCGGGGCTCCGCTGCTCGGCATCGCCGCGTTCTGCGGGGCCGTCGTGGCCGTGACGGCCGTGCTGCTGCGTCTGAGGAGGCCGCGATGACCGCGTTCGCCGTGACCTGGGCCACCGTGCTGCGGACGGTGCGCGACCGCACGGCCCTGTTCTTCATGGTGCTGCTCCCGGTGGCGATCATCGTCGTGCTCGGGGTCACGATCCGCGGGTTCGACGAGTTCCGGGTGGGGCTGGTCCCGGCCGGGCGACCGGGTCCCCTCGCCCAGGAGCTCACCTCGGACCTGGAGCGGGCGCCTGGCCTGCGGACCCGGGGGTACGCGGACGCCGCGGACGCGCGCACCGCGTTGCGACGGGCCGAACTGGACGCGGTGGTGCTGGTGCCCGCGGCTCTGGACGAGGAGGTCCGGGCCGGCCGCGAGGTCACCGTCACCGTGCTCGTCGAGCCCTCCGGCAGCACCGGGCACGCCGCCGTCTCCTCCGTGTCGGCCGTCGTCGCCGCGCACGCCGCGCGGCTGCAGGCCGCGCGCTTCGCGACCGAACAGGCCGGCGGCACCTTCGACGGGAATCTCGCCGTGGCCCGCCGTACCGGACACACCTCCGTCCCCGTCACCGTGCGTACCCGGACGGTCGACGGGCAGAGCGAATTCCTGCCGCTGGGCTACAGCTACAGCACGCCCACCATGCTGGTGCTGTTCGTGTTCATCAACGCCCTGGGGGGCGGCGCGGCCATCGTCGGGACCCGGGGGACGGGCGTGTACGCCCGTGCCCTCGCGGCTCCGGTGCCCACCGGTGCCCTGGTGCTCGGCGAGACGGTCGCGCATCTGCTGCTGGCGCTGGTCCAGTCCGTGGTGATCGTGGGGGTCGGTGCGGTCGCCTTCGGCGTCGGCTGGGGCGACCCGCTCGCCGCCGCGGTCCTCGTGGCCTTGTGGGCGCTGGTCGGCACGGGGGCGGGTGTGCTGGCCGGGGCGCTGGCGCGGACTCCGGAGCAGGTGCACGCGGTCGGTCCGGCGTCGGGGATCGTGCTGGGCATGCTGGGGGGCTGTATGTGGCCCCTGGTGCTCGTCCCCGGCTGGCTGAGCACGGCCGGTCACGCGGTGCCGCACGCCTGGGCGGTGGACGCGTGGACGACGCTGCTCTCCCATGACGGGGACCTGGCGGCGATCCTGCCCGACCTGGGTGTCCTCGCCGCCTTCGCGGCGGCGCTCCTCTCGCTCGCGGCACTGGCGCTGAGGCGCCGTCTGACCTCGGTGCCGGCGAGGTGACCGGCCGTATCCCGCCCGGCGTGCGCGAGGCCGCCGGGTCTTCTCGTCAGGAGGCACATGTCATGCAACGCGTGGTCGTCGTCGGTGTGGACCGGTCCCTGCGTGCCCGTGACGCCGCCGGCTGGGCGGCCGGTGAGGCGGTCCGGCGCTCGCTGCCCCTGCGGGTGGTGCATGTGACGCCCCCGGGCGGGCCCGAGGGGGCGGACGGGTGGCCGCACCACCCGGAACAGGCGGTGGCTCTTGTCGCGGCCGAGCTCACCGCGCGGCATCCGGGTCTGGCGGTCGAATGCCGGTGGCCGACGGGTGTCGCCGCCCACGTCATCGGCGCGCACGCCGCGGCATCGGACCTGATCGTGCTCGGTCTGCGCGGTGAGGGCGGCCGGGCCGGGCTGGCCCTGGGGTCGACGGCGTCGGCCGTGGCCGCGACGGCCCGCTGTCCGGTGGTGCTGGTGCCGAGCCGGCCCGGCGACGCGGAGCCACCCCGTCGTCAGAGCCGGATCACCGCCGCTGTCGATGCCCGTGATCCGGCGGAAGGGGCCCTCGGTTTCGCCTTCGACAGCGCACGGCTGCACGGAGCCTGGCTGCACACCCTGCACGCCGAGGCGGGCCCGGGCGGGAAGAGGGAGCGTGTCGCGTACGCCGACCGTTCGTCCCGCAAGGGCAGGCTCCTGGCGCACACGGTGCGCCCCTGGCAGGAGAAGTACCCGGATGTGCGGGTCTGGGAGGACGTGGCGCTGTGCGGCCCGGTGACCGCTCTGGCCGACGCCTCGCGGGGCACCGGACTGCTGGTGCTGGGGAGGCGGGCCGGCGCCCGCGGGCTGGGCCCGGTCGCGGACGCCGTCGCGCGGCGCACGAGGTGTCCGCTCGCGGTGGTGCCCGGGTGACGTCCGTCGCGGGCGGGCCGGCTGTTCCCGTCGCCGTGCGGGGAGGCGGCGACGGTCGCGGCCGGACGGGAGCGGCGCCGGAGGACGGGCAGCACCGGCCGTGAGAGGGCCGTTCGCCCCGCGGAACAGTCCGATCGGCCCTGCCGGGCAACCCCGTGTCGTGGTGATGGTGGGTGGGAAGCCGCCTTCCGGCGCGTGCGGCGCCGATGTCCGAGGGGTCCCGGTCGTGCGGACCGACCGAGCCGCTGGTTCCTCACCGCTCGGGGTGCGGCGGCACGTCCGTGCGTTCGTGCACCACGACTTCTCCCGAAGGGAGCGCGCACCATGACCGAGCACACCTCGCAGGCGTCACCGCCCCCGGTCCGACCGGTCCATCCGGTCCAGGTCAGCGCCGTGCCCGAGCCCGGGCTTTCGCGCTGGCTGTGGCTGGTCAAGTGGCTGCTGGCCCTCCCCCACTACGTCGTCCTGGTCCTGCTGTGGACGGCGTGCGTCGTCGTGGGCGTGGTGGCGTTCTTCGCCGTCCTGTTCACCGGCCGCTATCCACGTCCCCTGTTCGACTTCACCACCGGGGTGCTGCGCTGGAGCTGGCGGGTGGGCTACTACGCCTACGGCGCCCTGGGCACCGACCGCTACCCGCCCTTCACGCTCGCCGACGTCCCCGACTACCCCGCCCGGCTGGACGTGGCCTACCCGAAGCACCTCTCACGCGGCCTGGTCCTGGTGAAGTGGTGGCTCCTGGCCCTCCCCCACTACCTGGTCCTGGGCCTGCTGTGCGGAGGACCGCGCCCGGCCTGGATCCCGGGCGGCCTCCTGTCGCTCCTGGTGCTCTTCGCCGGGGCCGCCCTGCTGTTCACCGGGGTGTATCCACGCGGCATCTTCGATCTGGTCATCGGCCTCAACCGGTGGGCGGTCCGGGTCGTGGCCTATGCCGCGCTGCTCACCGACGTCTACCCGCCGTTCCGCCTGGACCAGGGTGCAGCCGAACCGCGGACCCACGCGGCATCCCCCGGGTGAGCCCGCCCGGCGAGCACCGTCCGACCCGAGTGCCGGGCCCGTGCTCCGTCCGAGGGCCGACCACGACGACGGTGTCCTCGACCGGTCTCGCACGGGCCCGGCACCGGGGCGGGACCACCTGCCCGCCCCTCTTACCGGATGCCGCCGCAACGGCCTGCGCCGGTCCCTGTGCCGGCGCCGTCCCACGGAACGCTTCCCCTTCCCGCTCCGTCGCACCGACCGGCCCGGGGCGAGGAACGCGGTGGGAGGGTCCTCCCTGGTGCGGAGCCTCGTCGCCGCCCGTCTCGCGGGATCGTCCCTCACTCTCGCGCCGCGGACACCACCGCACAAAGATGCCGACCGGCTCTCTCCCCCTGGGCCGACAGGCCCCACCCGCACGGGCCTGTCGGCCCAGGCGGGAGGGCCCTCGGACGCCACAGGTGTCGCGACCAGGGGCGACGTGTCATGCGCGGCCGGTGGCGGCCCGGACGACGGCCGTCGTCACCTCCGCCGTGCGCGGCCGCCGGGCCTGCTCGCGCGGGAACACGGCGGCCAGGGTCTCGGCGGGCCGGCGGCGTGGGGTGGGCCATGCCTGCGAGGTGTGACCGAGCCGGAGGATCAGCTGGGGGATCTGGTCCCCTGTCAGCCGCTCCTGCACCTCCGCGCGCCGGGCGGGGAATTCCAGCGGCTGGGTGTGGAAGGCGGCCATGACCCCGTGGACCGCCGCGCACAGCAGGACCCGCTGAAGCGCCTGTCCCGCCCGCAGCCATTCCGCGCGGGTGTCGTGGACGGTGGACAGGACGACGACCGTGCCGGAGCGTTCGCTCCAGCGCCGCACCCCGTTGTCGCACTCGACCCGGCGGCCGGCGTAGTCGCGCCCGGAGAGGAGTGTGCGGTCCGGGTCGGTACGGCACGCCTCGTAGGGCACTCGTTCCCGCCACGGCCGCCGGGCGGGGCCGGCCTCCCCCGACACCTCGGCCACGTGTCCGGGGGCCGCGCGGTGCGCGGACTCCGCGTCCCGCACCGCACGGGCGAGGATCCTCAGCCTCGCCGGGTCGTCGATCGTCTGCAGCAGGGCGCCTTCCGCACGGGCCTGGTCGCGCAGTTCTTCGACGAAGGGCCACGGCAGGGGCTCGGGACCGAAGGGCCCGCGGTGTGTGTGGCGGAGGGTCATCGCCCGTTCCCACGCGGTCACCTCGCGGGTCACCGCCGCGTGTGCGCCCCAGCGCACGCGGGCCAGGAAGTCCGGGCGCGTGAGGTCCGGAAACGGGGTCACGACGGGCTGGAAGCCCAGGTGCCGTGCGGCGACCCGCACGTTGAACAGGGCCGCTCCGCAGCTGATGACCATCTGCCGGCCTCCCGGATCGGTCAGGGGAAGCCGCCGTCCGGGATCGGCGTGCAGTTCGAAACCGTGGTCCCCGCCCTCGTCGACGAAGGACCAGGGCTGCGTGTTGTGGACCGAGGGCGCGCTGCCGGCGGCGCGGGCCAGGTGGAAGGCCGCGTGACCGGGGCTCGTGAGGGCAGGGGCTTCGTACGGCGCTGACATGACGTGCCACCCTTCCGTTGACCGTCTCCAGCGTCCCGGCCCGCCGGGTCTGCCGGGTAGGGCCGAGCGGCCCGGTGTCAGGGCCCTCGCGGTCCCGCCCGTGCGACCGGGCGGCTGTACGGCCGGGCCTTCTCTCCGGTCCGGCTTCCGAACCGCACGGCATCGCGGCGGCCCGGTCCCACCGGCGCGCGGTCCCGTCGAGCACATGGGGCGGGCGTCCTTCTCGGGGCCGTCACCTCGGCGAGGCCGGCTCAGGCGTGCGGGACGACGGCGACGGGGCATCCCGCGTGGTGCAGGACCGCGTGGGTGACCGCGCCCAGGCAGGGCCCTCCGCGGCCGTCCCCGGTCCGCCGGCCGACGACGAGCAGGGCGGCGCCGGCCGCGGCGCGCACGAGTTCCGCCGCGGCGTCCGCCTCGACGACCGTCTCGGTCACGGGCACCGTCGGGAACTTCTCGCGCCACGGCCGCAGCGCCGCGGCCACGGCCCCCTCCTCACGGGCGCCCGGATCCGCGGGCGCCGGACCCGCGAGGCCGCGCGCGGTGTGCCTTCCCGCGCGCCAGTACGTGTGGACGACCCGCAGCCCGGTCCCCCGGCGCCGGGCGGACGCGAAGGCGAACTCGACCGGTTCGCCCCCGGGGCACGGCAGGTCCAGCCCGAGCACGACGTCCCGGTACGGCAGCCCGGGTATCTCCTCCGGCGAGACCCCGTCCGTCGCCGGGAGGTGTTCGGCGGCGAACGTCGTCCCCGCGCGGACGAGCACCACGGGAGCCGTCGACCGGGCCAGGACCCGGTGGGAGACCGACCCGACGACGAACCCCCTCAGGCCGCTCAGCCCACGGGAGCCGAGCACCAGCAGATCCGCCTGGCGCGCTTCCGCGACCAGGGTGTCGACCGCGGCGTCCGGCACCAGCCGTTCGACGATCCGCAACCGGGGGTGCGTGGTCCGGATGCCCGAGGCGACCCGGTCGACGGTGCGGTCGGCCCGCTCACGCCCGGCGCCGGAGCCGGCCGGGTTCAGGGGGCGCGGCCACACGTGGACGACCCTCAGCCCGACGCCCCGGCGCAGGGCTTCCCTGGCCGCCCAGTGTGCGGCGGCCAGGCTCTCGGCCGATCCGTCTACTCCCACGGTCACGTGACGAGGCATGGCGGGCACCTCCTGGCCCGTTCTCCGGCCGTGCGCCGGGGCTCTCCGGCCGTACGCCGGGCGTGGACCCCGGCGCCCCCGGCGACTGCCGGGCTCGCGCGGCGCACTCCCGGCGGCGTCGCAGGTCCAGCGCGTCCCGCAGGACGCTCAGCGTGAAGGCGACGCCCGCGGAGGTCACCGCGAGCAGCCCGTACCGCCTGCGGCACACCGGCCACGGTGGTCCGTGCACGGCGCTCCTCCTCTCGGCCGGCTCTCTCCAGACGACCACGGACCCGGGCCGCACCACAGGGGGCCGCCCGGTCCACCCCTGGTGCCGGACGGCCCCTGCCCCGCCCGGCGGGGGAACAGCACACTGGGCACAGTCCGCTTCCCAGGCCCACCGGCTCCGTGGCGCGGGGCGGGGAGGAGTACCGATGTGGTCCGCAGCGCTCAGTGTCCCGGCGGCACAGTCCCTGGTCTCGGCGGCCGTGACGGCGCCGTCCCTGCACAACACCCAGCCCTGGCGGTTCCGGCTCTCCCCTGACGGCACGGCGTTCGATGTGCGGGCCGAGGCCCACCGCGGGCTGCGGCACATCGACCCGACGGGCCGTGCCCTGCACCTCTCCGTCGGCTGCGCGGTGCTCAACCTGCGGGTGGCCGTGGCACGCGTCGGCCGGGTGCCGGTGACCCGGCTGCTTCCCTCGCCCGGCGAACCCGATCTGCTCGCCACCGTCCGGCTCGGCGGACCGGTGCGGGGCATGGTGGCCGCGCGGCTGTACGAGGCGCTGTGGCACCGGCACAGCAGCAGGCTCCCGTTCTTCGACGTGCCGATCCCCACGGCGGTCCTGACCGAACTCGCCGAGGCCGCGCACAGCGAAGGGGCCATGCTGAGCCGTCCCGGCCCGCGCGACACGGACCGGCTGCTGCGGCTCACCTGGGACGCCGAGCGCCGCAACACCGCCGACGCCGACCGTGCCGTCGAGAGCCGCCGCTGGGTGCACGGACCGGACGGGGGGAGCCTCGGCCTGCCGCCCGGCGTGCTCGGGCCGCAGGACTTCCGGGAGCGGATTCCCCTGCGCGACTTCGGCGCCCACCGGCACCCGGCGGACCTCGCCGCCCGCCCCTTCGAGAAGTGCCCGTCGCTCGCCGTGCTGTCGACCGCCCACGACCGGCGGGCCGACTGGCTGCGGGCCGGTCAGGCCCTGGAACGCGTCCTGCTGACGGCCACCGCCCACGGGCTGCGCGCCTCTCTGCTGCACCAGGCCCTCGAATGGCCCGACCTGCGTGAACAGCTCCTTCCCGGCACGGACGGCCACAGGGCCCACGCGCAGATGGTGATCCGGCTCGGCTACGGTCCGCAGGGCGCCGCGACTCCGCGTCGTCCGGCCGGGCGGGCCCTGGACTCCGGCGTTCTGGCGGTCGCCCGCTGAGCCGCCTCGTCCGGCCCGCGCCGCCCCGGATCGCCCGCCGCCGTCCGGTTCCCGGGCTCGCGCGCCGTCCGCGGGTCGCGCGTGCGTACACCGGTGGCCGCGCTCACGCCGGCGCCTCGATGCCGAGGGTGGCGAGGAGGCCGCGGATCCGCCGCTCGATCTCGTCCCGGACGGGCCGGACCGCCTGGACGTCCCGCCCGGCGGGGTCGTCCAGCTTCCAGTCCAGGTAGCGCTTGCCCGGGAAGCAGGGGCAGGCGTCCCCGCAGCCCATCGTGATGACCACGGCGGGGTGCACCGCGCCGGCGGGCGCGGAGCCGGCCGAGCGGACCTCGGCCTCGTTCCCGGCGAGGTGGGTGAGGAAGGCGGCGGCCATCTGGGACCGGCCGGCGTTGTGGACGCGGACGAACAGCACGGACGGGACGGCGGGAGTATTCATGGGGCAACAGCGTTTTCTTCGTCGGGTCGGGCGGATTCGGCGGGCCGCTGCTCGCCGTGCGGAGTGGCGACCTCGTCCCCGGTCGCGGACGCCATGGGCCCGAAGGCGACGGCGAACAGGACCGGGCCGGTGCCGCCACCGGCGCCACGTGCGTCCGGCCGCCCGGACGGGCCCGGAGACCGGCCAGGCCGGTCCTGCGGCAGCGCCCGGTTCGCCCCCGCGGTTGTCCGGCGGAACGATCGTGCGCCGACCACCGCACAGCACTCGGACCGACACGGCGTTCGTGAGGGCAGCGCCACCGATGGCCCCCGGTGATCCGGGCGGGCATGTATGCGGCCACCTCTCGCGGGCCGGGACCGCCGGCTGCGGGGCGGCCGGGGGGCCAGGGGCGGGTGTCGCGGCAGGGTTGAGGCGCGCCCCTGGAGATGAGGCCGGGCAGGGGCGGCCGGGCACAGTGGCCGGTGAGTCGGCCGGCCGTCGCAGACCGATGTCGCGGCTCGCTCGGTGGCCCGGGTCCCGGCGCCGGCCGCCACGCCCGTGACACCGGGATCACGCGGGTTCCCTCGTGGGCACGGCAGGGGTCCGCAGCAGGGCGCAGAGCTTGGCCAGGGTACCGGGGAGCACCCAGTGGTACACCCAGGTGCAGCACCTTCAGGTGGTGGGAGAGGGTCGGCTGGGAGACGTCCAACGGGCCGATCAGGTCGCACACGCACGCCGCCCCGAACGCCTGCTGCGGCACCACGGGGTGCTGAACTCCGGGGAACAGGCCCTCTCCCTTCGGACCCTCCCGTCACGCCGGAAAGGCGGCAGAATCCCCTGTACGCCTTCGGAATGCCGGCGTTGCCCGTGACCCCGTCCTTGCGGCCTCTCGTCAGCCGCCCGGTGGACGGGACGAACTCACCGCACATGAAAGCCGTGGGCCGCAGGCACCCGCTGCCCCCGGCCCACGGGGCCGGCGTGAGTCGCCGCCGGCCGTCGGTCACCGCTGGATGCGCAGCGGCACCGTGTCCTCGATCACCGGCCGTCCGTCCTTCGGGGAGTTCCAGTACGCGGTGAGCTTCCCGGCGCCGGAGCGGGTGGCCTTGTAGGGGACCGTCACGTCGAACGTGCCGCGTGTGCCGGTGCCGGAGGTGGCCGTGACCAGGACGTCGGCCGCGGTGCGCTTGGCCGCGTCGGTGAGCTTCAGCCTGAGTGTCGCCTCGAAGGTGTTGGCGCTCCCCCGGATCCGCAGCGGTGTGCGGACGGTGTCACCGATCAACGGCGACTCGACGAGGATGAGCGGCGCCAGGTCCTCGAAGTCGGCGCGGCCCACGGGGTGGTCGAGGACGATGCCCTCGCCGCCGAAGGCCGTCACCGGTTCGCCGTCCAGTTCGAAGCTGACTTTCCGGATCGTGGGGAAGCGGGTCGCGGTGAAGACGACCTGGGCGAGGCGGGCCCGCATGGAGAGCGTTCCGCCGCCGTCGTCGTAGCGGCCGGAGAGGTCGATCGTGGCCACGTGTCCGCGCACCGCGATCGAACGGAGCCGGGTGCCCGCCGGGATGGAGGTGGTGCGTCCGTGGTCGCGTTCGTAGCGGTCGGGGCCGGCGAGGAGCGCGCGCAGGGAGCCGGCCGCGGTGGCGGGCGTGGAAACGGTGCGCGGGGCGGGTGAGACCTGTTCACCGTGCAGGAAGTACACCGAGGTGCGCACCCGGCGCTGGGCCGCTTCGGGGGGTGCCGGCGTGGCGGGGCCGCCTGGCGTCCCGGTGGCACCGGGACATGCCGGTCCGCTCCGGCGGGGCGCGGTGCCCGCGTTCCCGGACGTTCCCCCGGTGACACCGTCCGTGCTCCCGGAGGACGTGCTCGCGGTGCTGTCGCCGCACGCCGTCGCCAGGGACGCCACCAGTACGGTGGCCGTGGCGAGGAGCAGTGGGCGGCGTGTCCGGCGTGGCGGACACGCGGTCGGGCGCGTGACGCTCATGGCAGCCTCCTCCCTGCCTCTCCAGCCAACACCGCCCGCGGGGCGTGTCCCCAGTGCCGCACGGGCAGCGGAGGCTGGGCCGTACGGCCTCTCTCGTGAGGACCCGTCGCAGGGCGGGAGGGCCGTACGCCCCGTACCGGGTCACGGCGGTGCGGGCCCAGGATCGGCACAGCGGCACACCGCGGCTCGTTCAGCCGCGTACACAGATGTCGAGGTGAGGACATGGACGTGCTGGTGGGATACGCGACCGCGCACGGCTCCACGCGGGAGATCGCCGAGCGGATCGCGTCCGGAATCCGCTCGGCGGGCCTGAGCTCCGAGGCCCGGCCGCTGGAGACCGTGGACGACGCGGACGCGTACCGGGCGTTCGTCCTCGGCAGCGCCGTGCACAACCAGGCGTGGCTGGTGCCCGCCCGGGATTTCACGTTCGACAATCTCGATCTGCTCACCGCCCGCCCGGTATGGCTGTTCAGCGTCGGGATGCCGGACGCGCTGCGCGGACCGTGGCGGGGGCTGGGGCCCAAGGAGACACCGATGATTCTCGCGGCGCTGCCCGGCGATCTGTCCTGCGCGGAACACCGGCTGTTCACCGGCGTCGTGGCGCGTACCCAGTTCCCGCGCACCGGGCGGCTGCTGTTCCGGCTGATGGGCGGCCGGTTCCGGGACTACCGGGACTGGGCCGCCGTCGACGCCTGGGCTTCGGAGATCGCCCGGGAACTGGTGCGAGGACCGGCGCGGGGATGAGGGCGGCGGGGGGCGCAGTGGACGGCCGTGTCCCCCCGGGGAGGCGGCACGCACCGTACGGGGAGGGTCCATGACGGAGAACCGGCCGATCGAGCTGGCAGGCATGATCACCGCGCTGCGCCGGTCCCTGGAGGAGGCGCAGCGGGACGGGGAGCGAACCGGCGGGCCCCGCTTCCGTGTGGAGGGGATCGATCTGGAGACGACCGTGCAGGTCACCAGGGACGCCAAGGCTGTGGGCGGGGTGAGGTTCTGGGTGGCCGGCGCGGAGGCGGGCGCCGGCCGGAGCGACTGCGCGACCCAGCGGATGACGATCCGGCTGAGCATGGCGGACCCCGCCCTGATCTCCGGTCCGGACGGTGGGTTCCATGACCTCCCCTGAGCTGCGGCGGGTCGCGGTCGTACGGGCGGAGCAACGGCAGTCCACCGGTTACCTGGTCGCACCGGGGCTGGTGCTCACCGCCGCGCACTGTGTCGGCCGGATCGGCACCTGGGCCGAGGTACGGGTGCTGCGGCCCGGCACCCTGCCGGGCGGTCTGCAGGCGAGCGCGGCCGCGCGGTTCCGTGTCATCGCGCTCAGCGACGGCTTCCGCGGCACCGGGGTGGACGGGTTCGCCCTGCTGGGCGCCGAGAAGGAGGACCCCTTCAGGCTGGGCAGGACTCCGCCGGTCCGGTGGGGCCGGCTCACCGGCGACGAACCGCTCACGGCACAGGCGTACGCCTTCCCGGTACTGGCCGTCGAGGATCACCGGCAGAACCTGGAACACGCGTGGGGGCGCCTGATCCCCGGCTCGGGCACGGTGACCGGGCCGAGCCGGCCCGGCTGGTACCACGTCTTCCAGGTCACCAGTGGCTCCTTCGCCGGCGAACGGTGGCACGGGGCGTCGGGAGCCGCCGTCTTCAGCGAAGGCAGGCTGCTCGGCCTGCTCGGCGCGTGCGTGCCCGAGGAGCGTGGGCGGCTCAAGGTGATCCCCGTCCAGTTGCTGAGCGGGCAGGACACGTTCCTGCGCGCGCTGGCGGAGGGTGGTGCCGAGCACGTGGTGTTCGAACCGGTCTGGAGGGGGCAGCAGGTGCTGGAGCATCCCTATGACCCGTTGCCCGACGACCCGTCGGCAGCGGATCTTCTGCTTCCCCGCTACAGCGTGGTGGACTTCTGCGGACGCGAGGAAGAACTGCGTGAGCTGACGGAGTGGTGCACGGCCCCGGCCCCGCACGCGGTGTCGGTACGGCTCGTCACCGGTGACCGCTCGATCGGCAAGACCCGCCTGGCGCGGGAGCTGTGCGGCCGGATGACCGGCCTGGGCTGGGTCGCGGGGCTGCTGAAGCCGCTCGAGGAGCGTGTCCTTCGCCTGATGGGCCTGGACGAGGATCTGCTGGTCGTGGTCGACGACGCCGACGCCAAGGTCGGCCAGCTCGACGCCCTGCTGCGGCACAGGGGCGGGGGCAAGCAGGTGCGGCTGTTGGCGACCGCCCGGCACGAGGGCCACTGGTGGGCCGACTTCCGGCGCCGCTACGGCGATGTGGCGGAGGAGGAGCCGTACCGCCTCCGCTCGCCCGACGCCGGGGAACGCCAGGACATCTACGAGCGCGCGTGCCGGGCCTTCCTGCTCAGGGACGCCCGGTGGCACGAGGGCGACGGCCTGCCGCACGCGTCCGAGGACCTTTCCGCCCCGGACTTCGCCGGCTGTCTGTTCGTCCTCATCCTCGCCATGACGGACGCACGGCGTTTCCTCGACCCCTCGTGGGGCCTGGAGAGCGCGGCGCTGTCTCACGCGAAGACCCTCTACGCGCAGGTGCTCGATCTGGAGCGGGAGGACTGGCTCAAGAACGCCGCGCGGGCAGGTCTGCCGGCGGACCCGGTCCTGCTCGAAAGGGTGGTGGCGGTGTCCAGCATGGCCTTCGCCGGCGGGACCACAGCGGGCGAGCAGGAGAGCCAGGCCGCCGAGCGCCTGCGGATGGTGCCGGATCTGCGGGACGCCTCGGAGGAGCACCGCCGCCGGTTCGTCCGCTACTTCCAGGAACGCATCGACGGATACGGCGCGCTGCGCCCGCTGCGCCCCGCGCGGCTCGCGCAGTACCTGGTGGCGAACACGGTCCGCGCCTTTCCGGATCTGCTGTCCCAGGCGCTGGACGTGGACCCGCTCCACCAGCCCGAGGTGTGGGCCAGGCAGGCGCTGGCCACCCTCCAGGTGATCAGCCCCGCGGCGTTCGCCGACGATGCGCGGGAGCCGTCGGACACCACGCTCCGTGAAGCGCTGCGCGTCGCGGTCGAGAAACACGCGCCCGCGCTGGTCGGCCTGGTCCGTGCCACCCAGGAGACCCCCGACGGCACCACCACCAGGTCGCTGGCGGCCGCCCTGGAGACGATCTTCCGGAACCTGCCCGCCGGAGAGTTCACCGCCGCCGCCGCTCAGGAGCTGGAGGAATCGTGCCCGGACGCCCTCCAGTCGCTGGCGATCGTCCTTCGGCGGAAAGCGGTCGAGTTCTACTCGGCCCAGGAGCCGCTCAGCCATGAGACACAGTTCCGCAGGGCGACCGAGAACCGGAAGCTGTCCCGTGTCCTGGCCGACGCCGGGCGGCGGGGCGACGCCCGCGACCGCGCTCTGCTGGCGCTCCAGCAGTTCACCGTCCTGACCCGTACCGACGACTCGTACGCGTACCAACTGGGCAAGGCCCACGCGTTGAGCAACGCCGGGGTGCGCCATCGCGAGACCGGACGGCTCACCGAGTCGCTGGAGGCCGCTCGCGAGTCCGTACGTCTCTACGAGACGCTGCTGCATACTCACCGTGACCGTTCGCACCACCGCTATCTCAGCATCGCCCAGTGCAACCTGTCGGACTCGCTGTCGGACAAGGGCCGTTGGCGTGAGGCGCTCCAGGCCGCGGCCGACGCCTGCGCCCTGGTCTCCGGCGAGCTGCCCCCCCCCCCGGGTCCGCCGAGGAGTCGTTGCGCTCCTGGGAGATACCCGAGGCCCAGGCCCTCGCCTGGCGCGTTCTCGCCGAACGCCAGGCCGACGCGGCCGACCCGCGGGAGTTCGTCAAGGCGGTCGCCTCGGCCACCTGCGCCAGGGACGTCTACCGGCGTCTGCTGGACCGGCACAGCGGCCGGTGGGAACGCGACTACGCCCGCACGGTGGCCGTCCTGGGGCGCTGCCACAACGAGCGCTGTCAGTGGGACGACGGCATCAGGGTCCTCCGCGAGGCGGTCGCGCTGTACGAGGACCTGGAGCACCAGTACCGGGAGGCCTCACGCCCGCAGTACACCGAGGCACTGCGCGATCTGGCGTGCGCGTATCTCGGCAAGGCCGGGGAACCCGGCCGGGACGACGCTCCGGCGCTGCTGGCAGAAGGGGCGAGGTGGGCCGAGAGAGCCCACCGTCATCACGCGGACATGGCCCCGGAGGAGAAGAACGCCCAACGCGCGCACAACGCGCGCACCATGGGTGTGCGGGCCGCGCTGGAGCTGGGCCTGTGCCATCCACGGCGAGCCCGCGACCTGGCCGGGCAGGCCCTGGACATCCTGGACCGGCATGTGCCGGACAAGACCTGGAAGCACCGCCGTGACGTGATCTGGCTCACCCGTGTGTACGCCGGCGCCCTGAATGCCTGCGGTGACGCGGCCGCGGCGGACGAACAGTCCCGCAGGGCCGACAGCCTGCAGCAGCTCCTCAGTTACGAGGAGCCCTGCCGGCCGGCGGCCGGGCCGGTGGTTCCCCTGGCCTGCGTGCCGGGGGCGGGCCTGCGAGCCTCCCTGCCTCCGTACGGGGGCATGCCGTGAACGGTCCCGTTCCGCTCGCTCCTGTGCGGGCCGGTGCTCAGGATCGCGGCCGTGGCCGCAGCCGTCGTGATCTCCTCGGCCGTCTCGGGCCCGGGCCGGGTGAGGGTGCGGTGTCCCCGGCGGATTCCGTGCCGCCCGACCCCGGCGTCGGGGACGTTCGGCCCCTGAGACCCGGCCGGAGCGCACGGTAGGACTGAAACCACCGGCCCCGGCGGGAGGGAGTTGCCGTGTTCCAGGTGCGCATCCACGGCCGCGGCGGTCAAGGAGCCGTCACCGCGGCGGAGTTGTTGTCGGTGGCGGCGTTCGACGAGGGCCGGCACGCGCAGGCGTTCCCGAGTTTCGGTTCCGAGCGCACCGGTGCTCCGGTCCTGGCGTTCTGCCGGATCGACGACCGGCCGATCCGGGTGCGTGAACCGGTCACCCGCCCCGACGCCCTCGTCGTCCAGGACGCGACGCTGCTGCACCAGGTGGACGTCTTCCAGGGGCTGCGGCCCGGCGGCGCCGTCCTCGTCAACTCCCCCGGGGACGCCGACGCCCTGGGGCTGGGCCCGCTTCCCTGTCGCGTCCTCACCGTCCCCGCGACCGCACTCGCCCTTCGGCGCATCGGCCGCCCGGTGCCGAACGCCGCCCTGCTCGGCGGACTGGCCGCGCTGACCGGCTGCGTGGGCCTCGACGCGCTGACCGCGGCGATCCTCGAACGCTTCCCCGGCCGGCTGGGCCGGGCCAACGCGGACGCCGCACAGGAGGCGTACGCACTCGTCCGGAGCCTGTGTGAGGAGCACGCGCATGTGGAAGCAGACTGAAGGCTCGCGCGCGGTCGCCGAGACCGTCGCCCACTGCCGGCCCGAGGTGATCGCCGCCTACCCGATCTCGCCGCAGACGCACATCGTCGAGGAACTGAGCCGTCTGGTGCGCTCCGGGACGCTCGACCCGTGCGAGTACGTCAACGTGGAGTCGGAGTTCGCGGCGATGTCGATGTGCATCGGCGCCTCGGCGGCCGGCGCCCGTGCCTACACCGCGACCGCCAGTCAGGGCCTGCTGTACATGGTGGAGGCCCTCTACAACGCCTCCGGGCTGGGACTGCCGGTCGTGATGACGGTCGCCAACCGGGCGATCGGGGCGCCCATCAACATCTGGAACGACCACAGCGACAGCATGTCCCAGCGGGACTCGGGCTGGATCCAGCTGTACGCCCGGGACAACCAGGAGGCCGCCGACCTGCACCCGCAGGCGTTCCGGCTGGCGGAGGAGCTGTCGCTGCCGGTGATGGTGTGCATGGACGGCTTCGTGCTCACGCACGCGTGGGAGCGGATCGACGTCCCGGACCAGGAGCGGGTGGACGCGTTCCTGCCGCCGTTCGAGCCCCGGCAGGTCCTGGATCCGGCCGAGCCGGTGTCGATCGGCGCGATGGTGGGACCGGACGCCTTCACCGAGGTGCGCTACCTCGCCCACGCCAAGCAGACGCAGGCGCTGGAGGCGATTCCCCGCGTCTCGGCGGAGTTCGGGGAGGTCTTCGGGCGGGTGAGCGGCGGGCTGGTCCACCCGTACGCCTGCGAGGACGCCGACACGGTCGTCGTGTCGCTCGGGTCGGTGTGCGGCACGGTGTGCGACGTCGTGGACGAGATGCGCGAGCGTGGGGTGCGGATCGGCGCCCTGGCCGTCACGTCGTTCCGGCCGTTCCCGCTGGAGGAGGTCCGGGCCGTGCTCGGCGGGGCCCGTCGGGTCGTCGTGCTGGAGCGGGCGTTCTCGGTCGGCGTCGGCGGGATCGTGTCGGCGAACGTGCGCACCGCGCTGTCGGGGATCCGTCTCGACGGCCACACGGTGGTCGCCGGGCTCGGCGGGCGCGCGATCACGAAGGCGTCGCTGCACCGGCTGTTCGACGACGCGCTCGCCGGGCGGCTGGGCGAGCTGACCTTCCTGGACCTCGACACCGGGCTCGTGGAGCGGGAGCTGGCGCGCATGGCGCGCACCCGGCGGTCGGGTCCTTCGGCGGAGAACATCCTGCGGGACGTGGGGAGCAACCGATGAGCGGCGCACGGCAGGTGAAGTTCTACCAGGTCGGCAGTCTCGCCGCCGGGAACCGGCTACTGGCCCCCGCACTGCGCTCCGGCCAGGCCGACCCGGACCGGTCCAACGCGCTGACCTGCGGGCACCGGGCCTGCCAGGGGTGCGGAGAGGCGCTCGGCGCCCGGTACGTCCTGGACGCGGCGCAGCGGGCGTCCGGCGGGAAGGTGATCGCGGTCAACGCGACCGGGTGCCTGGAGGTGTTCTCCACCCCCTATCCGGAGACGTCGTGGCAACTGCCGTGGCTGCACTCGCTGTTCGGCAACGCGCCCGCTGTCGCGGCGGGGGTCGCCGCCGCGCTGCGTGCCCAGGGCCGCACGGACGTCCGGGTGATCGGGCAGGGCGGGGACGGCGGCACGGTGGACATCGGGCTGGGCTGTCTGTCGGGCATGTTCGAGCGTGACGACGATGTGCTGTACGTCTGTTACGACAACGAGGCGTACATGAACACGGGTGTGCAGCGCTCCGGGGCCACTCCCCCGGCCGCGCGCACCGCCACCACCCAGACGGGCGCGCCTTTCGGGCAGGGCAAGAGCCTGCCGCTGATCGCGATGGCGCACGGCATCCCGTACGTCGCCACCGCGACCGTCGCCGGGCTGCGCGACCTGGAGGCCAAGGTGCACCGGGCGATGGGGATGCGCGGCGCCCGCTATCTGCACGTGCTGGTGCCCTGTCCGCTGGGCTGGGGCACGGCGTCGCACGACACGGTGCGCGTCGCGCGGCTGGCCGAGCGGTGCGGCCTGTTCCCGGTGTTCGAGGCCGTGGACGGGGAGGTCACCGACGTGACGCCGATCCGGCGGCGGATCCCGGTCGAGGAGTATCTGCGCCCGCAGAAGCGGTACGCGCACCTCTTCGAGCCCGAGGTCCGCACGGACGTGATCGCCCGTCTCCAGCGGGCCGCCGACCGTAATGTCGCCCGCTTCGGGCTCGCCGAGGAGGAAGCGCCGTGAAGGAGAAACCGTTCGCGATCACTCTCGACGTGGGGTCCAGCCTCGCCAACCACACAGGGGCCTGGCGCACCGAGCGTCCCGAGTACGTCCACCGGCTGCCGCCGTGCAACCAGGCGTGCCCCGCCGGGGAGAACATCCAGCAGTGGCTGTTCCACGCGGAGAGCGGCGACTACGAGTCGGCCTGGCGGGAGCTGATGCGGGACAACCCGCTGCCCGCCGTGATGGGCCGGGTCTGCTATCGCCCGTGCGAGAGTGCCTGCAACCGTGTGCAGGTCGACAACGCGGTGGGCATCAACTCCGTGGAGCGGTTCCTCGGTGACGAGGCGATCCGGCAGGGCTGGAGCGTGGCCCCGCCCGCCACCGTCTCGGGCAGGCGGGTCCTGGTCGTCGGCTCCGGTCCGGCCGGCCTGTCGGCCGCCTACCACCTGCGGCTGCTCGGCCACGAGGTGACCGTGCGCGAGGCGCAGGAGCGGCTCGGCGGGATGATGCGGTACGGCATCCCGCGCTACCGGCTGCCCCGCGAGGTGCTGGACGCGGAGATCGGCCGGATCCGCGCGCTGGGCGTCGTCTTCGAGACGGGCGCGCGGGTGCGGGACGTGCCGGCAGCGCGGGAGGACGGCGGCTTCGACGCCGTGTTCCTCGCGGTGGGCGCGGGCATCGGCAAGCGGGCTTATCTCCCGGCAGGGGACAGCGCTCGGATCCTCGACGCGGTGGCGCTGCTCGGCAGCATGGAGGGGCAGGAGCCCCCGCTGCTGGGGCGCAGGGTCGCCGTCTACGGGGGCGGCAACACGGCGATGGACGCGGCCCGCACCGCCCGCCGCCTCGGTGCCACCGACGCCGTGGTGGTCTACCGGCGCACCCGTGACCGGATGCCCGCGCACGACGAGGAGGTCGAGGAGGCGCTGGAGGAGGGCGTGCGGATGAAGTGGCTGTCCACCATCAAGCACGCGGACGAGGGCCGGCTGACCATCGAGCGGATGGCCCTGGACGAGACGGGGTTCCCGCGGCCCACGGGCGAGTTCGAGGAGTTGGAGGCGGACTCGGTGGTGCTGGCGCTCGGCCAGGAGTCCGACCTGTCCCTCGTCGCGAGCATGCCGGACCTGACCGTCGACCACGGCACGGTCCAGGTGGCCGACGGGCTGTTGACCGGCCACGAGGGTGTCTTCGCCGGCGGCGACATGGTGCCCGCCGAGCGGACGGTCACCGTGGCCGTGGGGCACGGCAAGAAGGCGGCCCGGCACATCGACGCCTTCCTACGGGGCACGTCCTACGTGCCCGGCCCGAAGCATCCGCCCGCGAGTGCCGACCGGCTGAACACCTGGTACTACTCCGACGCCCCGGCCTCCGTGCGGCCCCGCCTGGCGCCGGCCCGCCGCGTGTCCACCTTCGACGAGGTGGTCCAGGGCCTCGACCGGTCCACCGCGCTCTTCGAGGCACGGCGCTGCATGTCCTGCGGGAACTGCTTCGAGTGCGACAACTGCTACGGCGTCTGCCCCGACAACGCGATCACCAAGCTCGGTCCGGGCCGGGGGTTCGCGATCGACCTCGACTACTGCAAGGGCTGCGGGCTGTGTGCCGCGGAGTGCCCGTCGGGGGCGATCGACATGGTGGCGCAGGAGTGATCCCGTGCGGCGGGCCCCGCGGTCCTCGCGCGGGGCCCGCCGTGTCCGTCGCGTCAGCCGACGTACTCGCCGAGGGCCGTCTTCAGTTCGGTCAGTCCCTTCTTCGCGTCGGTGAAGAACATCCCGGTCCTCGGGTCGGTGTAGAGCTCGTTGTCGAGGCCGGCGTACCCGTGGCCCATGGAGCGTTTGATGACGACGACGCTGCGGGCCTTGTCGACGTCGAGGATCGGCATCCCGGAGATCGCGTTGCCGGGGCGGCGGGCGGCCGGGTTGGTGACGTCGTTGGCGCCGATCACGAGGGCCACGTCGGCCTGCGGGAACTCGGGGTTGACGTCGTCCATCTCCTTGAGCCGGGTGTAGGGCACGTTCGCCTCGGCGAGCAGGACGTTCATGTGGCCCGGCATCCGGCCCGCGACCGGGTGCACGGCGTATCCGACGTCGACGCCGTGGTCGGTGAGCAGCTGGGCCAGGGCGCCGAGTTCGTGCTGTGCCTGGGCGGCGGCGAGGCCGTACCCGGGGACGAGGATCACCTTGCGTGCGTACGCCAGTTGGATCGCGACGTCGTCGGCGGACAGGGAGCGCACCTGGGCCGGGGCTCCCCCGGCCGCGGCGGGGGAGCTGTCGCCGGTGCCGAAGCCGCCGACGACGATGTTCGCGACGGAGCGGTTCATGGCGTCGGCCATCAGTTTGGTGAGGATGCCGCCCGAGGCGCTGACGAGCATGCCGGCGACAATCAGCGCGGTCTCGTTCAGCACGAAGCCCGCCATCGCGACGGCGGACCCGGTGAAGGCGTTGAGGAGGGCGATGACGACGGGCATGTCGGCGCCGCCGATGGGCAGCACCATGCTCACGCCGAACAGCAGCGCGACCGCCACGAGGCCGTAGAGGGCCGGCCGGGAGTCGGGAGCCAGCACGAGCCACACCGTGCCGGCGACGAAGGAGGCCGGCAGCAGCAGGTTCAGCAGCCGCGCCCCGGGGAGGACGACCGGCGCTCCGGAGACGACGCCCTGGAGTTTCCCGGCGGCGATCAGCGATCCGGAGAAGGTGACGGCGCCGATCACGATGTCGAGCGCGCCGGGCAGTGAGACCCGTACGCCGGTTCCCGCCGGGTCCCGGGCCTGGAGCAGGTCGTTCACGGCGATCAGCGCCGCCGCACCGCCGCCGACGGCGTTGAAGACGCTCACCAGCTGGGGCATGGCGGTCATCCGTATCTCGCGTGCCGCCCAGAGGCCGAGAGCGGCGCCGAGGAGTCCGCCCGAGGCCAGGACGAGCCAGCCGGTGCGGGTGATCGCGCCCTCGTCGGCGACGAGCCACACGGCGGCGGCGACCGCGAGGGACATGGCGGCGGCGGAGAGAGCGTTGCCGCGGCGGGCCGTGCGCGGATGGTTCATCAGATGCAGACCGAGGACGAAGCAGGCCGCCGCGGCCAGGAACACGTAGTGGACGGCGTCGGAGACCATGGCCGCTCACTCCCCCGCCTTCGTCCCGGCCTTCGTCCCGGCCTGCGGCCGGGCCCTGAACATCTCCAGCATCCGGTCGGTGACGACGTAGCCGCCGACGACGTTCATCGCGCCGAACACCATGGCGACGAAGGCCAGGACGTGACCGGGCCAGGTGTGGGACTCGGCGGCGATCAGCATGGCCCCGATGACGACGATGCCGTGCACCGCGTTGGAACCGGACATCAGTGGGGTGTGCAGGGTCGCGGGCACCTTGCTGATGACCTCGACGCCGACCAGCACGCTCAGGACGAACACGGTGATCGCGGTGAGCAGATCGAGGTCGTTCATGGTGTGTCGCCTCCCATCAGGGCCGCGGTGATCTCGTCGGCCGGGTCGAGGACGAGTACGCCGTCCCGCACCAGGTGGCGCAGGAGGGCGACGAGGTTGCGGGCGTAGGCCGTGGACGCGGCGGTGGCCGTCGCCGACGGCAGCCGTCCGGCGCCGATGAGAGTGACGCCGCCTTCCAGGACGTCCGTCTTGTCGGGTTCGGAGCCCTCGACGTTGCCGCCGGAGCCGCTCGCGGCGAGGTCGACGACGACCGAGCCGGGCCTCATCCGTTTCAGCGCGTCCCGGCTCACCAGGAGCGGCGGCCTGCGGCCCGGTACCTGGGCGGTGGTGATGACGATGTCGCAGCGGGCGATGTGGGCGTCGAGCGCGGCGCGCTGGGCCCGCTGTTCCCCGGCTGTCAGCTCCCTCGCGTAACCGCCTCGCTCGATGCCCGGTCCCTCTTGTGGCGGCGGGCTCGGTATGTCGAGGAACCGGGCGCCCAGTGACTCCACCTCCCCTCGGGATGCGGGGCGTACGTCGTACGCCGTGACGACGGCGCCGAGGCGGCGGGCGGTGGCGATGGCCTGCAGTCCGGCCACCCCGGCGCCGAGGACGAGGACCTGCGCCGGACGTGTGGTGCCCGCCGCGGTGGTCAGCATCGGGAGGAAGCGGTCGTACGCCTCGGCGGCGACGAGGGCGGCCTTGTAGCCGGCGACGTTCGCCTGTGAGGTGAGGGCGTCCATCGCCTGGGCCCGGCTGAGGGTGCGGGGCAGCAGGTCGAGGCTGATCGTGCGGACCCCGCGTCCGCGCAGGTCCCGCACGAGGCCGGGGTGGCGGGCCGGTTCCAGCAGGCCCACGAGGGTCTGCCCGCTCCTCAGTGCCCGGGCGCTGTCCGCGTCCGGCGGTCCCACGCACAGGACGGCGTCGGCGCGTGCGCACAGGACGTCGAAGGGTACGGTCTCGGCACCCGCCGCGGTGTAGTCGGCGTCGGTGAACCAGGCGGCGGAGCCTGCCCCGGTCTCGATCAGGACGTCGATGCCCGCCGTGCGCAGGAGGGCGACGGCCTCGGGGACGAGGGCGACGCGGCGTTCGCCGGGCGTCCGCTCGCGCGGCACGCCCACGGTGACGGTGGCCATGATCTGCTGCCTCTCCCCGGGGCCCGGTGGTGCCGGGCCCCGGACCTCTCGAAACGGCCGGAGTGCTCAGAACTCGAAGACGAGCCGCGCCTCGGCCCGGCCGCCGAGGACCTCGTCGAAGGACTCGTTGACCTGTTCCAGCCGCCGGGGTTCGGCGATGATCCGGGTGCGTCCGGCCGCGTGCAGCGCGAACACCTCGGTCAGGTCCTGGCGGGTGCCGACGATGGAGCCGAGGACGGAGATGCCGCCGAGCACGGTCTCGAAGACCGGCACACTGATCGCCGCGTCGTCGGCGGGCAGTGCCACCATGACGAGCCGTCCGCCCCGGTCCAGGCACCGGTACGCCTGCTCGAAGGCCGTGGGTGAGGCCGCCAGGACGACGGCGACGTCCGCGCCGCCGGCCCGCCTGATCTCCTCGACCGGGTCGTGGGTGCGGGCGTTGACGGTCCGGTCGGCGCCGAGGCGGTGGGCGAGGCCCAGCTTGCCGGGTTCGAGGTCGACTGCGGTGACGAAGCCGCCGACCAGGCGCGCGTACTGGAGCGCGAGGTGTCCGAGGCCGCCGATACCGAAGACGGCGACCCGTTCGGCCGGGGTGACCCGGGCGACCTTGATCGCCTTGTACGTGGTGACGCCGGCGCAGGTCAGCGGGGCGGCGTCGAAGGACGACACCGCGTCGGGCACCCGGACGACCGCCGTGGCGCTCGCGACGGCGTACTCGGCGTAGCAGCCGTCGACGGAGTAGCCCGTGTTGACCTGGGACGCGCACAGGGTCTCCCAGCCGGAGACGCAGTGTCGGCAGGTGCCGCAGGACGATCCGAGCCAGGGGACGGCGACCCGCTCGCCCGTCAGTCCGCCCGGGACTCCGGCGCCGACCGCCCGGACCGTGCCGACGCCCTCGTGGCCGGGGACGAACGGCGGGGTGGGTTTCACGGGCCAGTCGCCGTGGGCGGCGTGGATGTCGGTGTGGCAGAGCCCGGACGCCTCCATCTCCACGAGCAGTTGTCCGGGTCCGGGCTCGGGGACGGGCAGGTCCTGGATCTCCAGGGGCTTGCCGAAGTCGGTGACGACTGCTGCCTTCATGGTGGGGCGCGGTGTCACGGGATGCCTCCTAGAACAGGCCGAGCGGCTTGGTGCCGTAGCTGACCAGCAGGTTCTTGGTCTGGCTGTAGTGGTCGAGCATTGTCTTGTGGGTCTCTCGGCCGATGCCGGAGATCTTGTAGCCGCCGAAGGCGGCGCCGGCCGGGTACAGGTGGTAGCAGTTGGTCCAGACCCGTCCGGCCTTGATGGCGCGGCCGACGCGGTAGGCGCGGGCGCCGTCGCGGCTCCACACCCCGGCGCCGAGGCCGTAGAGCGTGTCGTTGGCGAGGGCCACGGCCTCGGCCTCGTCCTTGAAGGTGGTGACCGCGAGGACCGGGCCGAAGATCTCCTCCTGGAAGACCCGCATCCGGTTGTGGCCCTTGAGGACGGTCGGCTCGTAGAAGTAGCCGTCCGTGAACCGGCCGCCGAGGTCGGCCCGCTGTCCTCCGACGAGTACCTCGGCGCCTTCCTCGGCTCCGACGGCGACGTAGGAGGAGATCTTGTCGATCTGCCGCTGGGAGACCTGGGGGCCCATCATGGTGCCGGTGTCGAGCGGATCGCCCAGCCTGATGGCGCGGACACGCTCCAGGCAGCGCCCCATGAACTCCTCGTAGATGTCCTCCTGGATCAGGGCACGGGAGGGGCAGGTGCAGACCTCGCCCTTGTTGAAGGCGTAGAGCACCAGCCCTTCGACGGCCTTGTCCAGGAAGTCGTCGTCGGCGGCGGCCACGTCGCCGAAGAAGATGTTCGGCGACTTGCCGCCCAGTTCCAGGGTGACCGGGATGATGTTCTGCGACGCGTACTGCATGATCAGGCGGCCGGTGGTGGTCTCTCCGGTGAAGGCGACCTTGGCGATGCGCCTGTTGGTGGCGAGCGCCTTGCCGATCTCGGCGCCGGGGCCGTTCACGACGTTGAGGACGCCCGGCGGGAGGAGGTCACCGACGACCTCCATCAGCTTCAGGATCGACCACGGCGTCGGTGAGGCCGGCTTGATGACCGTGCAGTTGCCCGCGGCGAGCGCCGGGGCGAGCTTCCACGCGGCCATCAGCAGCGGGAAGTTGAAGGGGATGATCTGTCCGACCACGCCCAGCGGTTCGTGGAAGTGGTAGGCGATGGTCTCCTTGTCGATCTCGGTGATCTCGCTCTCCTCGGCGCGGATCGCCGCCGCGAAGTAGCGGAAGTGGTCGGCGGCCAGCGGGAGGTCGGCGGCCAGGGTCTCGCGGACGGGCTTGCCGTTCTCCCAGCTCTCGGCGACCGCGAGTTCCTCGCGGTGGGCGTCGATGGCGTCGGCGACCTTGTTCAGTGCGGCGGCTCGCTGTGCCGTGGTCGCCTCGCCCCAGGTGTCCTTGGCGGAGTGGGCGGCGTCCAGGGCGAGTTCGATGTCCTCGGGCCCGGACTTCGGGACCTCGCAGATCGGGCGGGCGGTGGCGGGGCACAGGTCCGGCGTGTACTGCCCGGTGGTCGGGGCCTGCCACTTGCCGCCGATGAAGTTCTCGTAGCGGGGTGCGACGTCGACGGGGCTGCCCGGTGCGCCCGGAGGCTCGTACTTCATGATCGTCCCCTTTCCGGTGACGACGGTCGGGCTGATGTGCGACACGCTAGGAGCGGGAACGCTGCAACCGCGCTGCATGTCCGGTGGTCCTCTCCAGATGGCCGGCGCGGGCAGCGGCGGCGGCGCGCTGCGGTGATCCGCCGGGCAGGGAGCGGGCGAGCGCGGTCCAGGCCGGGGCGTCGTCGGTGCCCCATTCCGAGACGGTCCAGCGGCGCAGCAGATCAGCGCTGCCCGCGGCCAGCACGGCACCGCGCAACTGCTGTTCCAGCGACCGCCGGTGTGCCACGACGAGCGGCGCCTCGGAGCGCGGCAGCAGCGGGCCGGGGTAGCGGGTGAGGGCCGCGGCCGGCCGGCCCTGTGCGAGGAGGCCGGCCACCTCGTCGTAGTCGGCGCGTACCGGGCCGAGCAGCGCGTAGGGCCGGGAGCCGAGGAGACCGGGGCCGAGGGCCGCGCGCAGCCGGGTCAGCTCGGCGCGCAGTGTCGAGGGGGGTATCTCGTGCTCCGAGAGGTCCACCGCGAGCCGGTCTCCGCTCACGCCCCGGCCCTCCAGGGCCAGTGTCACCACGATCTCGCTGTGCCGGGGGCTGAGGCGGCGCACGCGCCCGGCGTGCTCCAGCAGGGCGCTGTCCCGGGCGAGTGCCCGCAGCCGTACGACGTCCTCGGCGGCCGGGGTGCGCGGGAGCACCGCCTGTGCGGCCAGGGCCGCCGCGCGCACCGCGGCCAGTGCCGGGGGCGTGGCGATGCTCGGGCCGCCGGAGAGGTCGATCGCGCCGAGCAACAGCCCGGTGCGGGGGTCGCGCACGGGCGCCGCGGCACACGACCAGGTGCGGACGGCTGTGCCGTAGTGCTCGCCCTCCACGATCTGGACGGCCCGGCCCAGTTCCAGGGCGGTGCCGGGGGCGTTGGTCCCGGCCGACGGTTCGGACCACCCGGCGCCCTCGACGAACCGTATCCGCTCGGCTCGGCGCAGCGCGCTTCGGTCGCCCTCGACCCACAGCAGGGTTCCGTCGGTGTCCGCGACCGCGAAGACGTGCCCGTCGTCGGTGGCGCCCCGCCCCAGGAGGTCGCGCAGGAGAGGCAGCGCGGCGGCGAGGGAATGGCCGCGCCGGCGCTCGTCCAGTTCGGTGGCGGCTTCGGGCACCGGGGCGAGAGCGTCGGCCCGTACACCGCGTGCGGTACAGCGCGCCCACGACTCGGCCACCAGACGGCGGGGCCCGTGGGCGGGGGGAGGAACGGGCATGGCGCCTCCTGCGTGCGGTTCTCCGGCGTGCCGGTTCAGCCGGCGTCCGGCACCAGCACCACGGGGCAGTGGGAGCGGCTGAGCAGGGTGTGGGTGACGGGGCCGGAGTGCCGGTGGGTGCCGATGACGACGACGGCCGCCTCGCGGCCCGCCTCCAGGAGGGCGTGGGCGGGGTCGGTGTTCACGGCGCGGATGTCGACGGGTACGCGCGGGTGCCGCTCCCGCAGCCTGGCGACGCCGAAGCGGGGTACGGCCCCCTCGGCGCGTTCCTCCTGTGCCCGGCGCCGCTGGCCGGGGCTCGTCGCGGGGATCGGCGAGGGCATCTCGGGCGTGGTGTGTCGGTGGGCCATGGCGTGCAGGACGCGCAGCGGCGCCTGCCGGCGTTCCGCCTCCTCGAAGGCGTAGACGGCCGCTTCCTCGTCGGCGTCGCCCCGCAGCCCGAGCACCACGGGGCGTCCGGTGCCGGCGGGTTCGCGGGGGCGGTCGTCGCGTACGACGAGCAGCGGGCCGCGGGCCCGTGCGGCCAGCCTGAGGCTGACCGAGCCGGCGAGGAGCCCGGCGAGCGGGCCCATCCCCCGGGTGCCGACGACCGTGAGGAGCGCGCCGGCGCTCGCGCGGGCCAGCACCTCCACCGGCCCGCCCTCGACGGCCTCGCCGGTGACCGGCAGCCCCGGCCGGCGCAGCCGCGTGCGGCTCACGGCCGAGGCGAGCACGGGCCCCGCCTCGTCGCGGTCGCGCACGGCGTACACGACCCGCAGGGCGGCCGCCCGGCACCCGGCCTCCTCCATGGCGCGGTCCAGCGCGCGCACGGCGCCCGGTGAACCGTCCACTCCGACGACGACATCGTGGCGAGTCATGGTCCGTTCCCCTTCCCTGCGGCAGGCGGCTCCAGACCGATGCTCGTCCCGGGCCGGCACCGGTGACAGGGGCCTCAGGAACCCGGGGGCGCGCCGGACGGCCCCTTGCGGCGGGCCGAACGGCCCCGGCACGCACCGACGACGCCGCCCGCGGGCGGGGCGGCGGCATCCGGCAAAGCTGTCGGCCCACGCTGCGGCGGCCGGTGGGCGCGAGGGGTTCGCTGCGCGGCCACGGCTCGCACCGCCCGCCAGGCGATGTACCGCGTCGGGGCCGGTGGCCCGGCGCACCTCTCCCCGGACGACGGCGTAGTTGACGGGCACATCGAGGGGGTCCTCGACGGTGGGGACGGCGAGTTCGGTGCGGCGGGCGGTGTGTGCCTGGCCGGCGGGGCGGTCGGCGGTGGCGCCGGTGAGCGCCGACGCCGTGGTCTCCAGCGCGGCGGCGAGCCGGAACAGCGCGCCGGAGCCGGGGGCCGCCCCCTTCCGCGCCTGCGGACAGCCGAGACAGCCGGGCGCCGTGCCCGTCCGTGCGGCGATCTCCTGGCTCCCCGCGCCGCTACCTCCCCCGGCGCTCCTCCGGCTCCGGTGGCTCCAGGTGGGAGGCCAGGACGGCGGCCTGGACGCGGCGTTGGACGCCGAGTTTGGCGAGGAGGCGGGAGATGTGGTTCTTGACGGTCTTCTCGGAGAGGTAGAGCTTCTTGCCGATCTCCCGGTTGGTGAGGCCGTCGCCGATGAGGGCGAGGATGTCGCGTTCGCGCGGGGAGAGGCCGGCGAGTTCGTCGGGGACGGCCGGGGTGTCGGCGGGGTCGGCGCGCAGGGAGCGCATGAGGCGGGCGGTGGTCGCGGGGTCGAGCATGGACTGGCCTGAGGCGACCGTGCGGACCGCCGAGACGAGGTCGGAGCCCTTGATCTGCTTGAGGACGTAGCCGGAGGCCCCGGCCATGATCGCGTCGAGGAGGGCGTCCTCGTCGTCGAACGAGGTCAGCATCAGGCAGGCCAGCTCGGGCATCCGGTCGCGCAGTTCACGGCAGACGGTGATGCCGTCGCCGTCGGGGAGGCGGACGTCGAGGACGGCGACGTCGGGCCGCAGCGCCGGGCCCCGGACGAGCGCGTGCTCGACCGTCCCGGCGTCCCCGACGACCGAGATGTCGGGTTCGGCGTCGAGGAGGTCGGTCAGGCCGCGGCGTACGACCTCGTGGTCGTCGAGCAGGAACACGCGGATCGGGTCCTGCTCGGTGAAGGTGCGTGCCTGCGCCATGACGGCCTCTCGCTCGGTGGACGTGCTTGCCCACGACGATCATCACCGGCCGGGCCCGCTCGCACTAGGGCCGACCGGCCCCATCTGACATCTTCCCGCCCGGCACCAGTTCGAACGCGACGTCCACGACCCCTTCGACCGCTCGCACCAGCCGTGCGGCCACCGGCACGAGGGAGGTGTCGCGGATCCGTCCGGCGAGGGTCACCACGCCGTCGTGGACGTCGACCCGCACCAGGGAGGCGGGCTGCGGGAAGAGGTGGGCGACGATCTCGCGGCGGACCTCCTCGGCGATCGACTCGTCCTCGCGTAGGAAGACCTTGAGGAGGTCGGTGCGGCTGACGATGCCCTGCAGCCGGCCCAGTTCGTCCACGACGGGCAGGCGCTTGACCTTCGCGCGTGCCATGGTGCGGGCGGCCCGGGCGAGGGTGGTGTCGGGGCGGACGGTGAGCGCGGGGGAGGTCATCAGGTCCCGGGCTCGCAGGCCGCCGGCCTTCTCCAGGTCCTTGAGGCGACGCGGTTGGGCGATGGGGGTCCCCCCGGTCGAGCGCGGCCGAGACCGGGAGATGTCCGGGTCGCCGTCGCGGAACTCCTCCTTGCACAGCAGGTCCGCCTCGGAGACCACGCCGATCACCCGGTCCTCGGCCGCCAGCACGGGCAGACCGCTGACCCGCCACTCCCGCATCAGCCGCACGATCTCCTTGAAGCCGGCGTCCTGTCCGACGCTGACGACGGTGTGCGTCATGACGTCGCTGACGATGTGTGGTGTGCCGTGCATGGGTGTCCTCTCCTCGGTCAGAGGTCAGATGCGGGTGCCGGCGCCGTAGGGGGCGTACAGGTCGAGGAGCCGGGTGCGGGCGGAGCGCAGGCGGTGGGCCAGGATGCCGCCCACCCACAGGGCGACGGAGTTGCCGAGCGCCGGGTCGTCCTGGCACAGCGAGCGCACGGCGACGCCGTCGAACTCGTAGGCCCGCACCAGGGTCGTGGCCTCGGCGCCGAGGTGCCAGGCGTGAGGTCCCAGCAGCCAGGACCAGCCGACGAGTTCGTCGTGTCCCAGGTTCTCGATGACGGCGGCCCGGCGGCCCGGCACCTTCATGTCGAGTTCGACGCGTCCGGTGCGGATGACCCAGAACCGGTCGGCCCGCCCGCCCTCTTCGAAGATCCGGGTGCCCGGCGGGAAGGACACCTCGCTCGCGAGGCGCATCAGCCGGTGCCGGTGCTCGGCCGGGAGGGCGCGCAGCATGCTCGGGGTGGGGGCGGCGTTCATGGCGTGTCCTCCCGGTGCGGGGGCGTACGACGGGCTGCTGCCAGCGTGTGCCCGCCCCGCGCGGCGCGGCCATGGGCCGTTCGGTCCGCCGGCGCGCCGACCGGCACCCTCCCCGGACGGCGGCCCGGGTCAGGGCCGTTCGGCCCTGCGCGGGGCGACCTTCGGCATCCGGCGCCGGGCGCCGGCCCTGACGAGAGTGAGGTGTGTCAGGCAACGGCCTGCCCCGTCCCCGAAGGGAAACCACCGCCATGTCCGTGCACGAACACCCCCACCGCAGCTCCGGGTTCCACCTGCCGTCCTTCCGTGCCCGCCTGGCCCCGGCCACGGGTGAGGCGGTGCGCGCGCACACCGCGGCGGCGTACGCGTTCGCCTCCCTGCGGCTGCTCACCGGGTTCGTCTTCCTGTGGGCGTTCCTCGACAAGACCTTCGGTTTCGGTTACGCCACCGCCTCCGGCAAGGGATGGGTCGACGGCGGTTCACCCACCCGGGGCTTCCTGTCCCGTGTCTCGGCCGGTCCGATGGAGTCGACGTTCCACTCCTGGGCCGGGGACACCTGGGCGGACTGGCTGTTCATGCTCGGCCTGCTCGGCATCGGCCTCGCCCTCGTCGCGGGGGTCGCGCTGCGGATCGCCGCCGTCGCGGGCGCCGCGCTGATGGCGTTCATGTGGATCGCCGAGTGGCCGCCGGCCAAGCACCTCTCGGACGGCTCGGCCAGCATGTCGACCAACCCGTTCGCCGACTACCACCTGGTCTACGCGGTCGTCCTGATCGTGCTGGCCGTCGTCGCGGCGGGCGACGCGCTGGGCCTCGGACGGCTGTGGGCCCGGCTGCCCCTCGTGCGCGACCACGCCTGGCTGCGCTGACTCCCGGACGCGCGGTGGGCCCGCTCCCTCGGTCCACCGCGCTCCCAACCCCCTTTCCCGGAGGTGGAAGACATGCTGCGTTCGATCACCGTGGGCCTCGACGGCTCACCCGAGAGCCTGGCGGCGGCCGAGTGGGCGGCCTGCGAGGCCGTGTCGCTCGGTCTGCCGCTGACGCTCCTGCAGGTCGGGGAGCCGGTCCCCGCGCCGGTGCCGGGCCCCGAGACCTACCGGCGGTGGACCGACCACGTCCCCCGTCAGACCGCCCTCGGTCTGCGGCTGCGCCACCCCGGCGTGCGGGTGCGCGGCGAACACGTCACCGGCTCGCCCGCCGACGTCCTGTCGCACGCCTCGAAGGACGCCGAACTCCTCGTCCTCGGCTCCCGCGGGCCGGGCGGGATCGGCGGCTTCGTGACCGGTTCCGTCGGCCTGGGCGTGCTGGCCCACGCCCAGCGTCCCGTGGTGTTCGTCAGGGCCCGCAGGCCGCACGAGGGGCGGCCGGTCGTGCTGGGCCTGGACACCGATCACCCGGACAGCGCGCTCATGGACTTCGCCTTCGACTCCGCCGCCCGGCGCGGCACGCCCCTGCTGATCCTGCACGCCTGGAGCCCGGCGCCGTACCTCGCGTACGCGACCCTCGACGACCCGCCCCTGCGCGCCTCCCTCGCGCGGGGCGACGCCGAGGAGCTGGCCGACGTGGTGCGGCCCTGGCGGCAGAAGTTCCCCGACGTCGAGGTCGCCGAGGAGTCCCGGTACGGCAGCGCCGCCGCGCACCTCGTGGCCGCCGCGCGTGAGGCGTCGCTGGTGGTCGTGGGCCGCCGGGGGCGGCGCGGTCCTTTCGGCACCCACATCGGGCACGTCACGTACGCCGCCCTGCACCACTCCCCCGCCCCCGTCGCCGTCGTGTCCCACGGCTGACCGCCCCCCCCAAGGAGAACCCCCATGGAGACAACACCCGTCCGCCCCTGGTGCGGGGTGGTGAGGGCGGTGCGGGAGCCGGTCGTCGTCGGTGTCGACGGCTCCGAGGCGAGCCTGCGGGCCGTGGACTGGGCGGCGGACGAGGCGGCCCTGCGCGGGGCGCCGCTGCGCCTGGTGCACGCCTCGCTGTGGAACGACCACCAGGAGGACGGCTGGGGCTACGACTGCCGTCTCCTGGAATCCGCCGCCCGGCGTGCTCACCGCCGTGACCCCCGGGTGCGGATCTCCACCGAGGTCGCGGGCGAGCGGGCCGAGCGCGCGCTGCTGCGGGCCGGGGAGAGCGCCGCCGTGCTGGTGCTGGGCACCCGGGACCGCGCCGACCTCACCGGACGGCTGCTGGGCTCGCTGAGCCTGGCCGTGGCCGCCCGCGCCGACTGCCCCGTGATCGTCGTGCGGGACGGCCACCACGCCCCGGAGCACGGCAGGATCGTCGTCGGCGTCGGTGGTCCGGCGGCGGTGCGCTTCGCCCTGCGCGAGGCCGAGGTGCGTGACGCGGAGCTGGAGGCCGTCCGGACGTGGCGGTCCCCGGCGCGGCCGGGCGCCGGGCGGCCGGCGGGCGCGTCGCCCGAGCGGCGTGCCGCGCAGGCGCTGGAGCGGGCGCTGCGGCACGCGCCCGAGCGGCTGCGGATCCGGCGCCGCACCGCCGAGGGCAGCGCCCGCAACCTCCTCGTGTCCGCCTCCCGCGGGGCTGATCTCGTGGTCGTGGGCACCCGGTCCGGTGCCGGGCGGCTGGGTCAGGTGACCCGCCGGGTCCTGCGCCACTCCGCCTGTCCGGTCGCTGTCGTACCCGAGCGCCACTGAAACCCCCTGGAGCATCCGATGTCCCACCTGTCCGACGACGAACTGCGTACCCTCGACGCCCACTGGCGGGCCGCCAACTACCTCTCCGCCGGCCAGATCTACCTCCTGGCCAACCCCCTGCTGACCGAACCCCTCAGGCCCGAGCACATCAAGCCCCGGCTGCTGGGCCACTGGGGCACCTCGCCCGGCCTGACCCTCGTGTACACGCACCTCAACCGCGTCATCAAGGCGCGCGGTCTGGACGCGCTGTGCGTGTGGGGGCCGGGGCACGGGGGCCCGGCGGTGCTGGCGGGCTCCTGGCTGGAGGGCAGCTACGGCGAGACCTATCCCGACGTCTCCCGCGACGCGGCCGGCATGGAGCGCCTGTTCCGGCAGTTCTCCTTCCCGGGCGGGGTGCCGAGCCACGTCGCCCCGGAGACGCCGGGCTCGATCCACGAGGGCGGCGAGCTGGGCTACTCCCTCGCCCACGCCTACGGCGCCGCCTTCGACAACCCCGGTCTGCTGGTCGCGTGCGTGATCGGCGACGGTGAGGCGGAGACCGGTCCGCTGGCCGGGTCGTGGCACGCGAACAAGTTCCTCGACCCGGCGCACGACGGCGCCGTCCTGCCGATCCTCCACCTCAACGGCTACAAGATCGCCAACCCGACGGTGCTGTCGCGGCTGCCCGAGTCCGAACTCGACGACCTGCTGCGCGGCTACGGCCACCAGCCGATCCACGTCACCGGCGACGACCCGGCCGCCGTCCACCAGGCCCTGGCCGCGGCCATGGACGACGCCCTCGACCGCATCGCGATCATGCAGGAGACGGCCCGTGAGGGCGGCGTCACCGAGCGCGTGCACTGGCCGGTGATCGTCCTGCGCACCCCCAAGGGCTGGACCGGTCCCGCCGAGGTGGACGGCGAGCCCGTCGAGGGCACCTGGCGCGCCCACCAGGTCCCGCTGGCCGGCGTCCGGGAGAACCCCGAGCACCTGCGGCAGCTGGAGGCGTGGCTGCGTTCCTACCGGCCGGACGAGCTGTTCGGTTCCGACGGCCGCCCCACCGCCGACGTTCTCGCCTGCGTCCCGGAGGGCACCCGACGACTCGGCGCCAATCCCCACGCCAACGGCGGCCTTCTCACACGCGAACTGCCCCTGCCCGACCTGGACGAATTCGCCGTCCCCGTCGACAAACCCGGCACCACCCTCCATGAACCCACGCGCGTGCTCGGTGACTTGCTCGCCCGCGTCATGCACGACACACGGCTGCGCCGGGACTTCCGCATCGTGGGACCCGACGAGACGGCTTCCAACCGCCTCCAGGCCGTCTTCGGCGCCAGCGGCAAGGCGTGGCAGGCCGCGCTGCTTCCGGTGGACGAGCATCTGGAGCGGCACGGGCGGGTGCTGGAGATCCTTTCCGAACACCTGTGCCAGGGCTGGCTGGAGGGGTATCTGCTGACCGGGCGGCACGGGCTGTTCTCCTGCTACGAGGCGTTCGTGCACATCGTCGACTCGATGGTCAACCAGCACATCAAGTGGCTGAAGACGTCGCGGGAGCTGCCCTGGCGGGCGCCGATCGCCTCGTTGAACTACCTGCTGACGTCGCACGTGTGGCGCCAGGACCACAACGGCTTCTCCCACCAGGACCCGGGTTTCGTGGACCACGTCCTCAACAAGAGCCCCGAGGTCGTGCGGGTGTACCTGCCGCCGGACGCCAACACGCTGCTGTCGGTGGCCGACCACGCGCTGCGCAGCCGTGACCACGTCAACGTGATCGTGGCGGGCAAGCAGCCCTGCTTCGACTGGCTGTCGCTGGACCAGGCCCGCGCCCACTGCGCGCGCGGCGCCGGGATCTGGGACTGGGCGGGCACGGAGAGCGGGGGCGCGCCGGACGTCGTGCTCGCCTGCGCGGGCGACGTGCCGACCCAGGAGGTGCTGGCCGCCGCCCAGTTGCTGCGCCGGCACCTGCCCTCCCTGGCCGTGCGGGTGGTCAACGTGGTCGACATGACGCGCCTGCTGCCGCGCGAGGAACACCCGC
This sequence comes from Streptomyces roseirectus, assembly GCF_014489635.1. Taxonomy (NCBI): domain Bacteria; kingdom Bacillati; phylum Actinomycetota; class Actinomycetes; order Kitasatosporales; family Streptomycetaceae; genus Streptomyces; species Streptomyces roseirectus. Next base: position 421,834 of record NZ_CP060828.1, read on the forward strand.
ACGGGATGAGCGACTTCGAGTACGACGGCCTGTTCACCGCGGACCGGCCGGTGATCTTCGCCTACCACGGCTACCCCTGGCTCATCCACCGCCTCGCCTACCGGCGCACCGGCCACGCCCAGCTGCATGTGCGCGGCTACAAGGAGTCGGGGACCACGACCACGCCCTTCGACATGGTCGTCCGCAACGACCTCGACCGCTTCCGCCTGGTCATGGACGTCATCGACCGCGTCCCCGGCCTCGCCGTGCGCGCGGCGGCCGTGCGCCAGCAGATGGCCGACGCCCGCACCCGCCACCACGCCTGGATCCGCGAGCACGGCACCGACCTGCCGGAGATCGCGGACTGGACCTGGACCGCCTGAGCATCCACGACCCGAGTGAAGGAGTTCACCGTCATGACCGTACGTGTCGGTATCAACGGCTTCGGCCGGATCGGCCGCACCTATCTGCGCGCGGCTCTGGAGCGCGGTGAGGGTGTCGAGGTCGTCGCCGTCAACGACGTCGCCCCCGCCGCCACCCTGGCCCATCTCCTGGAGTTCGACTCGACGTTCGGGCGTCTGGGGCGGGAGGTGCGGCACGACGAAGGGTCGGTCACCGTGGACGGCCGGCGCATCGCCGTCACCGCCGAACGCGATCCGGCCGCGCTGCGCTGGGGAGAGCTGGGCGTCGACGTCGTGATCGAGTCCACCGGCCGTTTCCGCGACCGTGACTCGGCCGCCCTGCACCTGAAGGCGGGGGCCCGCAGCGTGCTGCTGTCCGCGCCGGGCAAGGGCGTGGACGCGACCTTGGTGGTCGGTGTCAACCACACCGCCTTCGACCGTGCGCACGACCGGATCGTGTCGGCCGCGTCCTGCACCACCAACTGTGTCGCGCCGATGGTGAAGGTCCTCGACGACGCGTTCGGCGTCGAGCGCGGGATGCTCACCACCGTGCACGGCTACACCAACGACCAGGCGTTGATCGACGGCCCGCACAAGGACCTGCGCCGGGCCCGTTCCGCCGCCCTCAGCATCATCCCGACCGGCACGGGTGCCGCCCGCGCGGTGGGCCTGGTGCTGCCGGAGCTCGCCGGGACGCTGGACGGGATCGCGGTGCGGGTGCCGGTGGAGGACGGCTCGCTCACCGACCTGACGGTGGTCCTGAACCGTCCGGTGACGCGGGACGAGGTCAACGAGGCGTTCGAGGCGGCGGCCGAGGGCCCGCTGCGCGGCGTCCTGCGGGTCTCGCACGCCCCGATCGTCTCCCGCGACGTGATCGGCGACCCCGCCTCCTGTGTCTTCGACCCGGCGCTGACCCAGGTGGGCGGCACGCTGGCGAAGGTCTTCGGCTGGTACGACAACGAGTGGGGCTACACCAACCGGCTGCTGGACCTCACCCTCCTGATGGCCTGACCGTTCCCGAAGGAGTGCTCCGATGACGGACGACCTGCTCGACCGTGCCCCCGCGCACGTGCTGCTCGCGGACGGCACCACCGCGTGCGTGAGGCCCGTGCTCCCCGGCGACCACGACCAGGTGGAGGGGCTGTACGAGGAGATGTCGCCGGAGAACCTGCGGCTGAGGTTCTTCTCCCCGTGCCGGCGTTCGGCCGCCCTGGCCGCCGACCGGGCCTGCGCGCCGGCCCGCCCCGGCTACCGGGCCCTGCTCGCCGAGGTGCGCGGGCAGGTCCTCGGGATCGCCGAGTACGACACCGGCGGGGACGGTGACCGGGCGGAGATCTCGATCGCCGTCGCCGAGGGGATCCACGGCCGGGGTGTGGGGACCCTGCTCGTCGAGCACCTGGTGTCGGCGGCCCGCGCGGACGGGGTCACGGTCTTCACGGCGGACGCGCTCAGCGAGAACCGTGAGGTGCTGCGGCTCTTCGCCGACCTGGGCCTGCGCACCTCGCGCCGGTTCGAGGGCCCCGAGGTGCGGTGCGTGATCCGGCTGGACGAGGACGACGCCTATCTGAGGGCCGTCGAGGAGCGCGGCAGGCGCGCCGACGTGGCGAGTCTGCGTCCGCTGCTGCGCCCCCGGGCGGTCGCCGTCGTCGGTGCGGGGCGCACCCCGGGCTCGGTGGGCCGGGCGGTCCTGCACCACCTGCACACCGGCGGTTTCGCGCACCGCCTGTTCGCCGTGAACCCGAGCGTGACCTCGGTCCTCGGCGTGCCGTCGTACCCGGCGGTGAGCGTCCTGCCGCAGCCTCCCGACCTGGTGGTCGTGGCGGTGCCCGCGGCGGCGGTCGCGGCGACGGCCGAGGAGTGCGGCAAGGCCGGGGTGCGGGCGCTCGTCGTGGTCTCCTCGGGGCTGGACGCCGACCAGGCCAGGGGTCTGCTGGCGGCCTGCCGGACGTACGGGATGCGGCTGGTGGGGCCCAACTGCCTGGGTGTCGTCAACGCCGATCCCGCGCTGTGCCTCGACGCCACGTTCGCCGCCCGCCACCCGCTGCCCGGGGCCGCCGGGATCGCGGTGCAGTCCGGCGGGGTGGGCATCGCGCTGCTCGACGGGATGTCGCGGCTGGGCATCGGGGTGTCGTCGTTCGTGTCGCTGGGCGACAAGTACGACGTCAGCGGCAACGACCTGCTCCAGTGGTGGGAGGACGACGGACGTACCGCCCTGGCCGTGCTGCACCTGGAGTCCTTCGGGAACCCGCGCGCGTTCTCCCGCACCGCCCGCCGGGTCACCCGCCGGATCCCGGTGCTGACGGTGGACGCGGGGCGCACCGAGGCGGGCCGGCGGGCCGCCGCCTCGCACACCGCCGCCGCGGCCACGCCCACCATGACCCGGCAGGCGCTGTTCACCCAGGCCGGGATCACGGCGACCCGCTCGGTCGGCGAACTTCTGGAGACCGCGGCCCTGCTGTACTCCCAGCCGCTGCCCGAGGGGGCGCGGGTGGCGGTCGTCACCAACGCGGGCGGGGCCGGGGTGCTGGCCGCCGACGCCTGTGTGGAGGCGGGGCTCGTCCTGCCGTCCCTGTCCGGGGCCGTGCTCGAAGGGCTGCCGCGGGGCGTCGCGGCCGGGAACCCGGTCGACGCCACGGCCGCGGTGTCGGAGGCCCAGCTGGCCGAGTGCGTCGAGCGGGTCCTGGCGTCCGGGGGCGTCGACGCCGTGCTGGTCGCCCTGGTGCCGACCGCCGTGGCCGCCGCGACCGGCGACGACCTGGTCCGTGCCCTCACCTCGGGGCCGGGCCGCCGGGCCAAGCCGGTGCTCGCCGTGCGTCTGGAACAGGACGTGCCGGTCAGGCTGCTGCCCGCCGCCGGCGGCGGCACCGTCCCGTCGTACGCCGAACCGCAGGCGGCGGCCCGCGCGCTGGCCCACGCGGCCGGCCGGGCGGCCTGGCTGGCGCGGCCCGCCGGTGTCGTGCCGGAGCTGGACGACGTCGGCGCGGCGGACACCGCGCGGGCGCACGGTGTGGTCGACGCGTGGCTGGCCGCGCATCCGGACGGGGGCTGGCTCGACCCGCGGACCTGCGCCGATCTCCTGGCTTGCTACGGCGTGCCGCTGATCCCGTGGGCCTGGGCCGAGACGGAGGACGAGGCGGTGTGCGCGGCGGAGCGGCTGCGCGGGGCCGACGGGCGGGTGGTCCTGAAGGCGCACTGGCCGGGGCTGGTCCACAAGAGCGCGCAGGGGGCCGTCCGGCTCGACCTGCGCGGCGACCGCCAGGTGCGGGCCGCCTTCCGGGAGCTGGCGGAGCGTTTCGACGGGCAGCTGACCGGCGTGCTGGTGCAGGCGCTGGCCGGCCGGGGCACCGAGCTGTTCGCGGGCGTCGTCCAGGACGGGGTCTTCGGCCCGCTCGTCCTGTTCGGCCTCGGCGGGACGGCCACGGACGTACTCGCCGACCACGCGGCGCGGCTCGCCCCACTCACCGACCACGACGTGCACGACCTGATGACGTCGCCGCGCTGCGCGCCGCTGCTGTTCGGCACGGACGGCGAGGGCCCGGTGGCGCTGGAGGAGCTGGAACGGCTGCTCCAGCGGCTGTCGCGGATGGCGGCCGACCTGCCGCGGCTCGTGGAGGCCGACCTGAACCCGGTCCTCGCCACGCCGGACGGCGTGACCGCTCTCGACGCCCGGATCCGGCTGCTGCCGCACCGGGCCCACGACCCCTTCCTGCGCCGGCTGCGCGGGGACTGAGGAGGCATCGGAGATGAACGACGGAAAAGTGGGCTCCGTGATGACGGCGGACGTCGTCCACGCCCTGCCCGGCACCCCGTTCAAGGAGGTCGCGCGGCTGCTCGCCGACCACCGGATCAGCGGGCTGCCGGTACTGGACGACGACGACAAGGTTCTCGGGGTGGTCTCCGAGACGGACCTGATGGCACGCCAGGCGGCTCCGGGGCCGGAGCGTCCGGCGCGGCGTACCCGGGCGAAGCGTCGGCAGGCCACCAAGGTGGCCGCTCGCACCGCCGGGCAGCTGATGTCCGGGCCCGCGGTCACCGTGCACGCCGACGACACCATCGCCGAGGCCGCCCGCACCATGGCGGAGCGGCATGTCGCGCGGCTGCCCGTCGTCGACGTGGAGGAGCGGCTGGTCGGCATCGTCACCCGGGGCGACCTGCTGCGGGTGTTCCTGCTGCCCGACGCGCAGTTGCGTGCCCAGGTGATCGAGCAGGTCCTGACACGGGGTCTGTGGCTGCCGGCGGGCTGCGTCGAGGTCTTCGTGACGGAGGGGGTCGTCACGCTCAGCGGACACCTGGACAACCCGGGTGACCGGGAGATCGCCGTCTCCATGACCCGGCGCCTCGACGGCGTCGTCGATGTCGTGGACCGGCTCCATGTGCGCCGGGGAGGTGCGTCATGACCGTGTTGATCGTCTACGGCACCACCAACGGGTCGACGGCGCGCATCGCCGAGGCGGTCGCCGCCGGCCTGCGTGAGCGCGGTCTGGCCGTCGAGACCCGCGCCGCCGGTTCCGTGACCGACGTGACGCGGTACGAGGCCGTCGTGGTCGGCGGCGCGCTGTATGCCGGGCGCTGGCACCGTGACGCGCGCCGTTTCGTGCGCCGGCACCGGTGGGCCCTCGTGCGGCGGCCCCTGTGGCTCTTCAGCAGCGGGCCGCTGGACGCCTCCGCCGGTGAGCGGGACATTCCGCCCGTGCGTGGGGTGCGGCGCGCGATGGTCTCGCTGGACGCGCGCGGGCACGTCACCTTCGGCGGCTGTCTGGAGGAGGGGGCCCGGGGCTGGGTGGCCGGGCGGATCCTGGCCGCCGGGAAGGGCGGGGACTTCCGGGACTTCGACGCGGTCGGGGCGTGGGCCGGGCGGGTCGCGGAGGAACTGGCGGCCGACTGACCGCCGTGTGGTCAGCCGCTGTGCCGTGGCACGACCGCGACCGGGCAGCCGGCCTCCCACAGCAGGGCCCGCACGGCCTGGCCGGGCGGGCCGGCGACCACGATCAGGGCGGCGTGGGCACGGTGGTGGAGCAGGGCATCGGCCTGGGTGAACAGGAGGACGTCCGCCAGGACGGGGACGTCCGGGTAGGCCGCGCGCCAGGGCCGCAGCGCGTCGGACAGGAGCTGCACCTCGTGGTCCTCCCAGGTCGCGCGGTCCTCCTCCGGGACGCCGAAGGGCATCCGGGCGGCCTCGGGAGGCAGGGTCCAGGCGTGGACGGCGCGCAGGCGCGTACCCCTCAGGCGGGCGCTGTCGAAGGCGAAGCGCAGGGCGGTGTCCGAGGGGGCGCGGGCGTCGACGCCGAGGACGACGTCGGTGCGGAGGGGGGTGGCTGCGGGGACGTCGGGGATCAGGACGACCGGGCCGGGTGCGGTGGCGGCGAGGGGGACGGCGTGGGGGCCGCCGACGGTCACGGCGGCGTCCGGCGCGGGCTCGTCCCGCACCCGCAGGGGCAGCCCGCGCAGGCGGGCCTCGTGTGCGGCCCACTCGGCGGCCCGGCCGGTGCCGGGAGTGCCGGGGGCACCGGGGTGTGCGAGGACGATCACGGATTCCATCGGACTTCCTGCCTTCTGTCACACGACTGGGTGCTCCGCGGCGGCGCACGGCGCCGTTCGGGGCGCGGCCCCCGTCCCCGTTCTTCTGTGTTCTTCTGTTCTCCTCACCCGGTCCGGTGTCCCCACCGCGGCCCGACAACGTCCCACTCACGCCCCCATCCGTCGATCCGCCGCCGGTCGAGCTGCCGGCGGGCGGCGCGTCCCGCGCCGTACAGGGCCCCGGCGAGGGCGCAGGCGGCGCCGGCGCCCAGGGTCGCGGACTCGATGCCGGCCTCCAGGGCGTCCGGGGGCTCGGTCTTCAGCCGGCCTCGGGTGTCCTGCCAGACCACGACCTTCGTCCCGGCCCGCTGCCCGGCGTCGGCCAGGGTCCGGCCGGTGCGGGTGGAGCCGTCGGGCGCGGACCAGCGGACCTCGGCAGAGCGGCGGCCTCCCGCCGGCCCGCCCTTGGCGGTGCTCTCGGGCACGTCGTCGAGGAGGACGGCCTGTGCGGGACGCCGCTCGGCCCGCTGCCGTGCGAACGTCTCGTCGGCGGCGTGGGCGGTCACCGTGCCGACGGCGGTGCCGGCCACGGCGATCAGCAGCCAGACGGCCAGGACGAGCCATGCCTCGGCGATGTCGTCGGGGCGCCGCAGCGGGTTGCTCCGCCACCGCCACAGCCGTTTCCTCGCGCGCATCGGTCCGCACCTCCCGGGGGTCGTGACGTCATGTCGACGGTGGCAGCCCGGGGCGGTCCCGTGCAGGGGCCGGACAGGTGCCCCGGCGGGCCGACTCGCCCTGCCGGAAGGGCCGTTCAGCCCTCACCGGGCCGCCGTCGCGGCCGGCTGCGGGATCACCTCGAACGCGCCCGCCAGTCCGGCGTGCCGCAGCAGCCGTGTGAACCCGGCGCCGGGACCGGCCAGCCGCAGCCGCCCGCCGCCGGCCAGTACCCGGCCGCGTGCCCGGCACAGCAGGCCGAGGCCGCAGCAGTCGACGAAGGTGACGGGCCGCAGGTCCAGCACCACGTCGGGGCGCGGGCCGCAGGTCAGGTCGTCGAGGGCGGGTCCGAGGGCGATGACCGCCAGGAGGTCCAGGTCGCCGCCGAGCGTGACGACGGTCGTGCCGTCGTCGGTCCGCGCCGTGCGCAGCGTCGCGGACCTCGTGTGCTTGTCGTCCATGCCCCTCAGCCAAGCCCGCCGGGCACGCGGGCGGTAAGGGCCGTTCGAACCACGCGCGCCGTGTTCGAGCGGGCCCGAACGGCCCCGGCGGCACCCGCCGCCCGGTACGGCCGATCCCTGGTGGGACCGACGGTCCCCGGTGCGGGACCTGTGGCCCCTGCTGCCGGGTGCGGCGCGGGGCCAGGGTGGGGGCATCCCGTCGAAGGAGGCCCCCGTGTCCCGTCCCGTCACCGTCGGTCTCGACGGTTCGTCCGAAAGCCTCGCGGCGGCCGAGTGGGGCGCCGGGGAGGCGCCGGCGTGCGGCGCGCCGCTGCGGCTCGTCCATGTGGGGGATCAACCGCCGTACGGCTTCGTGCCGTTCGCGGGCGAGGCGATCCCCGCGCCGGGGGCCGACCGGCGGGAGCCGATGCTGCGTGAGGTCGCCGCCCGGCTGGCCCACGGCCGTCCGGGGCTGCGGGTCGGGACCGGGCAGGTTCCGGGGCGGCCGGTGCCGGTGCTGGTCGGGGAGGCGGACGCGGCCGAGGTGCTGGTGCTCGGTTCGCGAGGGCTGGGCAGGGCGGCGGGGTTCCTGCTCGGTTCCGTCGCGTCGGGGGTGGCCGCCCGGTCCCGGCGGCCGGTCGTCCTGGTCCGGTCCGGGCAGCCGGGCCGGGCCGGTGAGGTGGTGGTGGGGATCGATCTCTCCGGCGTGGACGACGGCGTCCTCGGGTTCGCGTTCGCCGCGGCGGCCCGCCGCGGCGAAGGTCTGCGGGTCGTGCACGGCCGGCGGCGGGCGTCGGGCCCGGACGGGCCGGAGCACGCGCTCGCCCCGTGGCGGACGAAGTTCCCCGGCGTCGAGGTGGCCTGCGAACCGGTGGTCGGCGAGGCCGGGTCCCATCTCGTGGACATGTCGGGCGGGGCGTGCCTGGTGGTCGTCGGGCGGCGCGGCGAGGGCGCCCTGGGGCCCGTGGCGCACGCGGTGCTGCGGCACGCCGCCGCTCCGGTCGCGGTCGTGCCGCACGGCTGATCAGGCGGCGACGAGGCGGACGCCGGTCACCAGGGTCGGGTGGATGCGGATCGCGTGTTCCATGGTCCGGTCCACCCAGGGGCGCAACAGCGCGTCGTAGCGGGCGCGTTCGCCGGGGTCGGTGACCAGGCGGGCGTAGCCGGTGACGACGACGCTCCAGCCGAGGTGGGTCACGGGGTCGATGTCGTCGGCCTCGTAGGCGACCACGACACCGTCGCCCTCGCCCTGGCCGGCGCGCAGGGTGAGGGCCGCGCGCTCGTGGGTGCGGATGACGAGGTCGCCGTCGACGAGGACGTGGTTGACCGGGCGGACGGTCGGCAGCGCCTGCCGGGTGAAGACGACGCGCCCGAGGGACACGCTCCCGAGCAGTGCGAGTGCTTCGGCGTGACCGAGGTCCACGCTTCTGCGTGCCGGGGCGGGGGTGGCGTCGTCGGTCATCGTTGTCCGTGAGTCGGTGGAGGGAGCGGCACCAGTGTGCCCGCGGAGCGGCCCCGGCGCTGGTGCCATTGGTCCCGGCTCCGGGGCCGGTCGGCCCTTCATGTCCCGGCGTCCGTGCGCCACGGGGGCGGGGTGTGCGTCCTGGGGCGGGCGGCCCGTGCCGTCACCTGGTCCGCCAGCCGGGCGGCGGCCTGCCAGGCGGTGGCCGCCGTCACGTGGACGACCGTGAAGGACCCGGCGACCAGGAGTACGGCGGTCACCGACCAGGGCCGGTCGGTCCGGGAGACCTTCGCCCTGCTGACGGTCAGTGTGCCCTCGGCGGCCGGGGCGCCGGCGCGTGCGCAGGCCGCGTCGAGCTTCGCGAGGACATGGGCGACGGCTTCCTCGCCCACCTCGCCCCGGGTCCGCACCCTCAGGCCGTCACGTGTCGTCATGTTCGTCGCCCCTTCTGGTCGCCGTGGGTTTCGTGCGGTTCCAGCGTCCTGCGGCGGACGGCGGTGGCGCAGGTGCCGTCGGTCCCGGTCCCGAGGCCGGTCGGCCCTGCCCTCGGAGGTGGACGACTTGGCCCGTTCTCGGTGTCCTGCCAGGGCATCGCCCACTACCGTGGGCCCTGACCGGATGAGCCGGGTGCGCGGATGTCGAGGAGTGCGGGTGGGAAGTCCCGAGGAGGCCCGGGTACGGTTGCCTCAGCTGCGGCTGGACGAGTTGCTGGAGGAGCTGCAGGCACGGCTGGACGCCGCCCGGGGCACCCGGGACCGGGTGCACAGCCTGTTGGAGGCGGTGCTGTCGGTCGGCCGGGAACTCGACCTGGAACAGGCCCTGTTCAGCATCGTCGAGGCGGCGGCGGCCCTGGTGGACGCCGAGTACGCGGCGCTCGGTGTGATCGGCCCCGACGGCCGGCGGCTGTCGGCGTTCCACACGATCGGGGTGAGCGCGGAGCAGATCGCGAGGATCGGCCCGTATCCGGAGGGGCACGGCATCCTGGGCGAGCTGATCCACCACCCGGAGCCGCTGCGCCTGGCGAAGATCTCCGACCACCCCGCCTCCTACGGTTTCCCGCCGCACCATCCGCCCATGAACACCTTCCTCGGTGTCCCGATCCGGGTGCGTGAGCAGGTGTTCGGGAATCTCTACCTGACCGAGAAGCGCGGCGGCGCCCAGTTCGACGAGGAGGACGTCTCCGTGACGGCGACCCTCGCGGTCGCGGCCGGGGTGGCGATCGACAACGCCCGGCTGTACGCGGAGTCCCGGCTGCGGGAGCGCTGGCTGGGGGCGAACACGGAGATCACGCACCGGCTGATGTCGGGCGGCGGGCAGAGCGAGGTGCTGGGGCTGATCGCCGAGCGGGCCCGTGACATCACGGGGTCCGCGCTGGCCGTCGTCGCCATGCCGATGGAGGACACCGGGTCGTTCACCGTGGAGCTGGCGCTGGGGCGGGAGGCCGATGCCCTGCGCGGTCTCGTGCTGCCCGCCGAGGGGGGTCCGATCGGTGCCGCGTTCACCCGGGGAGCGGCCGTCACCAGCGCGGAGCGGCTGTCGCTGGTGCCGTCGCTCGGCCCGTCGGTGGCGGTGCCCGTCGGGACCGGCGCCGACGGGGTGCGCGGGGTGCTGCTGCTGGTCCGGGAGGCGGGCCGGGTGGCGTTCACGGACAAGGAGATCGAACCCCTCCAGGTCTTCGCCGCGCAGGCGGCCATCGCGATGGAGCTGGCCGAGCGGCGGCGCGACGCCGAGGAGATCGCCGTCCTCAAGGACCGGGACCGGATCGCCCGCGACCTGCACGACCTCGCCATCCAACGCCTCTTCGCGACGGGGATGACCCTCCAGAGCGCCGGCCGGTTCATCGAGCACTCCGAGGCGTCGGAGCGGGTGCTGCGGGCGGTGGACGACCTCGACGAGACCATCAAGCTGATCCGTTCGACGATCTTCGGCCTCCAGACCCGGGAGGGCACCACCGGCACCGGTCTGCGCGCCCGCGCGGTCCGGGTGGCCGGCGAGGCCGCTGTGGCGCTCGGGTTCGCGCCGGGTTTCCGCATGGAGGGGCTGATCGACACGGACGTCCCGAAGGAGGTCGCGGACCATGTGGTCGCGGTGCTGTCCGAGGCCCTGACGAACGTCGCCCGGCACGCCCGCGCCACCGGCGCCGAGGTCTCCCTGGCCACCGACGGGCGCGAGCTGGTCCTCACCGTCCGCGACGACGGCGTCGGCATCCCGGCACAGGGGCGGCGCAGCGGGCTGCGGAACATGGCGGAGCGGGCGCGGGAGCTCGGCGGGCGGCTGGAGTGGGAGTGCCCGGACGGGGGCGGGACGACGCTGGTGTGGCGGGTGCCGGTGAGCGCCGCGTAGCGTGCCGGGGCCGACCGGCCCCCGGGGCAGGGACGGTCGGCTCACTGCCGCGCGAACCCTCTTACGTCACGCTGGAGTTGACGGACAGAGAGAGGAGGAAGCGCATGAGCGGCATGATCGAGCGGTTCCCCGGCCGGCCGGTGCTGCCCGGTCTGCACGGCGTCGCGGGTCTGCACGGCATCCGTGTCGAGGAGCCGCCGGCGGACGGCGTGTACGCCCTGCGCGCCGAGCTTCCGGGCGTCGCCCCCGGCGAGGACGTCGAGATCACCGTCTCCGAGGGCGTGCTGCCCCTGGGGGCGAAGGGCGACGAGGCGACCGCGGCGTACAAGGACGGTGTCCTGACCATCACGGTTCCGGTCCCACAGGAGAAGACGGGCGCCCGGACCATCCAGGTGCGGACCGGCTGACCCGGGGGGGAGCCGCCTCCGCACAGATGCGCGGCCGGTTTCACACCGGCCGCGCATCGCCGTGTCCGGGCCGTGGACAAGGACTCCGCGCACGTCCTCCGTGGGCGTCATCCGTGCACGTCAGGAGGCCGACGGCGGCAGGAGACGGCAGCAGACGTCGACGACGCCCTCGACGGCCCTCGCCCGCCGGCCGGCCGCGCTGACCGTGGCGCTGTCGCCGAGGGTGCCGGTCAGGGTGACGATCCCGTCGGCGACCTCGACACGGATCCCGTCGTCCGCGAGCGTCCGGCGCACCTCTTCGGCGAGGTCCGCGTCGGCGCGCAGGAACACCGTCAGCAGATCGGCGCGGCTGACGACACCTTCGAGCCGTCCCTCGCCGTCGATGACGAACAGTCGCTTGACCTGGCGCCGGGCCATGATCCGCGCGGCCTCGGACAGCGTGGTGCCGGTGTGCACGGTCACGGCCGGGGCGCTCATCAGCTCCCCGGCGGTCAGCGCGCCGGCCTTCGCCAGATCGTCCAGCCGCCGCAGCTGCACGACCCGGTCCGGCACACTGTCCCGGAACTCCTCCTTCGGCAGCAGATCGGCCTCGGAGACGACCCCGACGACCCTGCCGTCGCCCTCCAGGACGGGGGCGGCGGTGACCTGCCACCGCTCCAGCAACGTCACGACGTCCTTGAACAGGGTCTCCCGGCCGACGGCGACGACGGTGCGCGTCATCACGTCGCCCACGGTGTGCGGGGCGGTGTCCATGGGTTCCTCCGGGAACGCGGCCTGTCCTGTGGGTCCAGCATCGGCGCGGGCGCTCACGGGGGACACGGGTCTCGCGGCCCCGAGGGCGGGCCGTTCGGCCCTCGGGGCCGGGGCCGTCTCGCGAGCCGTTCGCCCCATGTACCGCGCTTCGTACGGGAGTTCGCTGAGAGTGAGAGGAAAGGGCCCCGACGAGGAAGGGCGAGGACCGTGCACACGAGTCTCACACCGGAGTTCTGGCAGCACTTCGCGGCCCTGCTGGCCGTGGCGATCGTGGTGACGGTCGTCCTCAGCGCGGCGCTGGACGCACTCGTCGTCCGTCTGCGCCGGCACCCCGCGCGGCGGGCCCCGCACCGCATGCCCCGGACTCCCACACACTGCTGACGCGACGACGGTCCGGGTGCCCTTGCCGCCGCGGCGGGGGCACCCGGACCGTCGTACGTCTACGGATGGGCGGACACCATGACCACCGGCACCCGGGCATGCCGCAGGCACTCCCGGGCGACCGGACCGCCCGCGGGCAGTTCGCCGCACCCGTGCGCGGAGCGCCCCACGGCGAGGAGGACGGCCCCGCGGGCCCGCTCCAGCAGCGCCTGCGCGGGCGCCCCCTCCACCAGAACAGGGCGCACGGCGACGTCGACGCGTTCGCCCAGTGTCTTGACGAGGCTCTCCTCCAGGACACGCGCGGCCTCCGCCCGCTGCTGCGCGGCCGTCGGACGGTCCGCCACCGGGGCGTAGGGCGCGAGACCGGCCGGCTCCCAGGCAAGGACGGCGACCACCCGCGCGTGCAGCAGGCGGGCGTGTCCGGCCGCCCAGCGCAGGGCGGCCAGGGACGCCTCGGAGCCGTCGACGCCCACCACGATGTCGGTCATGTCCGGTGTCCGTGGTGGTTGCCGAAGTCGCCGGAGTCATCGGAGTCGTCGGAGTAGTCGGATTCGAACATCACGCACACGCCCACGAGGATCACTCCGACGAGGATCAGTGCGGCCACGATCGTTCCCCTTTCTGTGTTCCGAGCGTCCCGCGGTCCGCGCGCGGCTCAGAGCTTCCGCAGCCAGTCGTCGGCCACGCCGTGCAGGGCCTGTTCGGCGGGCCGCAGGCGGGTGTCGTCCGTCCGGTAGGTGAGGTGGTCGACGACGTCCACGACACCGTCGAGCCGGCGGGTCATGCCGACCGCGATGGGGATCTCACTGCGCCGCTCCAGCCGTCCGGTGAGGAAGACGACGCCGTCGCGTACCGCGACGTCGATGGTCTGCGGGACCAGCCACAGGGTCTCCAGGAGGACCTCCTGCCGCACGGCGCGCAGGATCTCGGCGTCCGGGCGCAGGAAGACGTGGAGCAGGTCCCGGCGGGTGACGATGCCCGCGAGCCGCATCTCCTCGTCCACGACGGGCAGGCGTTCGACGCCGTGGGCGGCCATGAGCCGGGCGGCCTCGGTGACGGTGGCGTCGGCGCGTACGGTGACGGCGGGCGTCGACATGATGCCGCCGGCGCTGCGTGCCCGGCTCTTCGCCTCGGCGTGCCGGGCGCGGGCGCTGAGGTGGTGGCGCACGCCGGGCCGGCGCGTCTGGTGCGAGATGAGATCGGTCCCGGAGATCACGCCGATCACCTTGCCGTCCTCGTCGACCACCGGAAGGCCGCCGATGCGGTGCTCGTCGAGCAGGCGCACCACCTCTTTGAACGGGGTCCCGTACTCGGCGGTGACCACCCCATGGGTCATGAGGGCGCCGACCTTCATGGGCTTCATGTCCGAGCCTCCTTCGCACTCTGCCCGCGGCCCGTCCTGCCGCGGGCTCCGGTTCCAGGTTCCGTCGTGGGGGTCCGGGTCCGCAGAGGCCGGTCGGTCCCCGTCGAGGCCCGGTGGGCCCTCCCCGCGCCGGTCGCACCGCAGGAGGCTGGGCAGTGGAGAACCGCCCCTGGCCGGAGGTGCCGTGATGAAGGATCAGCCCGTGGTCGTCGGAGTCGACGGATCCGACGCGAGTATGGCCGCCGCGCAGTGGGCGGCCCGCGAGGCGCTGCGGCGTGACCAGCCCCTGCGTCTGGTGCACGCCTGGAACCGGTACACCCGGCAGCGGGACACCGTCCTCTCCAGCGCGGCCCAGCGGCACCTGGCCCGGCGCTCACTGCTGCGGGCCGGGGAGCGGGTGCGCGCCGCGTGCCCCGGGCTGCGGATCCAGGACGACCTGCTGGCGGGTCCCGCGACCGCCGCCCTGGTGCACGAGGCCGACCGGGCGGCGCCGCTGGTGCTGGGCTCGCGCGGGCTGGGCGGGTTCACCGGGCTCCTGGTGGGGTCGGTCGCGCTCGGTGTGGTGGCGAAAGCGACGCGACCGGTCGTCCTGGTGCGCGCGGACGCGGACGCGCCGGACGAGCACGTCCCGGAGACCGACGGCAGCCCCTCGACGTTCACCGGCTACCGGGACGTCGTGCTCGCCCTCGACGTCACCGACTCCTGCGACGAGGTGATCGAGTTCGCCTTCGAGGCGGCCCGGCTGCGCGGCGCACGCCTGCGCGCCGTGTACGCCTGGCAGTCGTCCGGCTCGTTCGGCCTCGGGCCGGGCGACATCGCCCTCACGGAGGTGTCCCGGGCCGAGGAGTGGCTGGGCTGCCTCAGGGCCGTCCTCACGCCGTGGCGCGACAAGTATCCGGACGTGACGGTCCTGGAGACCGTCGTCGAGGACAAGCCGGCCGGCGCCCTGGTCCGCGCCGCGGCCGCCGCGAGCCTCGCCGTCGTCGGCCACCGCCTCACCCACCGCACGGGTCCCGTCACCCACGCGGCGATCCAGCGCGCCGGGTGCCCGGTCGCGGTGGTGCCGCACGGGTGAGCACACGGCCGGGCGCCGGGCCCACCACGGGATACCCGAACCGCGAGATCCCCGTCCCCGGCCTCCGGTCTGCGCACGTGCACGGCGTGCGGCGGTGCGTGGCGTGACGGGGCTGCGCGGAAGGCGAACTCCTGGACGGCGTCGGCGCGCAGGGCGAGTCCGGGCGCGCGGTGCACCGGTTCGGTGGACTCCCCCGGTCCGGGGCACCGCTCGCTGTCCGAGATGTGACGAGACCGGGGCCCCCGCCCTCAGTTCGGGCGGGGGCCCCGGTCTCGTCGTCAGTCAGGGATGCTGTCCCCCGCGTGCGGCAGACGCACGGGCAGTGCCCCGGCGCCGGGCTTTCGTGGCGGCCCGGTCGGCCGCGGCGGGGCTCGCCCGGGAGCCGTCGAGCCCGGCGACGGCGAGGCCGGTCCTGGTCACCTGCTGTCACTCGTGTCCGTGCCCTCCAGCGTCGCGCGGCCCGCTTCGAGGCGGGCGACGGGGACGCGGAAGGGGGAGCAGGAGACGTAAGTGAGGCCGGCCCGGTGGAAGAAGCGGATGGACGCGGGGTCGCCGCCATGTTCGCCGCAGACCCCGGTCTCCAGGCGGGCGTTGGCGAGGCGGCCGAACGTGACGGCGAGTTCGACCAGCCGGCCGACGCCTTCCTCGTCGATCGTCTCGAAGGGCGACGCGGTGAGCACGCCCTTCTCCAGATAGAGAGGGAAGAAGGACGCCTCGGCGTCGTCGCGGGACAGGCCCCAGGCCGTCTGGGTGAGGTCGTTGGTGCCGAAGGAGAAGAAGTCGGCCGTCTCCGCCAGTTGTCCGGCGATGAGCGCGGCGCGCGGCAGTTCGATCATCGTGCCGATGGGCAGGTCCATGGGCAGGCCGGTCTCGGCGGAGACCTCGGCGAGGACGCGCGCGGTCTCGGCGCAGGCCAGCCGCAGTTCCTCGGCGGTGCCGACGAGCGGGACCATGATCTCGGCGCGCGGCCGGCCCCCGTCGCGCAGCCGCCGGGCGACGGCCTCGGCGACGGCCCGTACCTGCATGGCCATCAGACCCGGTACGGCCAGGCCCAGGCGCACCCCGCGCAGTCCGAGCATCGGGTTCTGCTCGTGCAGGCGTTCGACGGCGTCGAGGAGTTCCCGGTCACGGACGTCCGGGTGCTTCGCGGTCGCCAGACGGACGGCGAGCGCGGTGCGGTCGGGCAGGAACTCGTGCAGCGGCGGGTCAAGCAGCCGGATCGTCACCGGCAGGCCGTCCATGGCCTTGAGGATGCCGGTGAAGTCGGCGCGCTGGAGCGGCAGCAGGGCGGCCAGGGCGCGTTCGCGGGCGGTGTCGTCGCGGGCGAGGATCATCGCCTCGACGAGGGAGCGGCGCTCCCCGAGGAACATGTGCTCGGTACGGCACAGCCCGATGCCCTGGGCGCCCAGCGCGCGGGCGCGGGCCGCGTCCTCGGGGGTGTCGGCGTTGGCGCGCACCTCGAGCCGGCGCACGGAGTCGGCGTGCGCGAGGGCACCCAGGACCGCCTCGGTGAGCGGTCCGGTCGCCGTGCCGGTCTCCAGGGCGCGGGTGACGTCGGAGGCGGTGAGCGGGAGCGCGCCGAGGTGGACAGTGCCCGCGGTGCCGTCGACGGAGAGAGTGTCGCCCTCGCGGACGACGGTCCCGTCGGCGGTGGTCAGGAGGCGGGCGTCCGGGTCGACGGTGACGGACTCGGCGCCGCACACGCAGACCTTGCCCATGCCTCGGGCGACGACGGCGGCGTGGCTGGTCTTGCCGCCGCGGCTGGTCAGGACGGCCTCGGCGGCGATCATGCCGGGCAGGTCGTCGGGGACGGTCTCGCGGCGGACCAGGACGGTGCGCTCGCCGGCGGCGGCCCGGCGGACGGCCTCGGCGGAGTCGAAGACGGCGACCCCGACGGCGGCGCCCGGCGAGGCGGGCAGACCGTGGGCGAGGGGTGCGGCGCCGGGGCGGGTCGCGAAGCGGGGGAACATCAGCCGGGTCAGTTCGGTCCCGTCCACCCGGGCCAGCGCCTCGTCGGCGCTGATCGTCCGCTCCTCCCGCAGGTCGTGGGCGATGCGGAAGGCGGCCTCGGCGGTGCGTTTGCCGATCCTGGTCTGGAGGATCCACAGCCGGCCGCGCTCGACGGTGAACTCGACGTCGCACAGGTCCCGGTAGTGGTCCTCCAGCGTCTCCAGGTGGCCGGCGAGTTCGGTGTGGGCGCGGGGGACGTGGGTCTTCAGCTCGGCGAGCGGGACCGCGTCCCGGACCCCCGCGACGACGTCCTCGCCCTGTGCGTCGGGCAGGTAGTCGCCGTACAGGCCACGTTCGCCGGTCGCGGGGTCGCGGGTGAAGGCGACGCCGGTGCCGGAGTCGGGTCCGAGGTTGCCGTAGACCATCGCCTGGACGTTGACGGCGGTGCCGAGGTCGTCGGCGATGTGTTCGCGGTGCCGGTAGACGCGGGCGCGCTCGCCGTTCCAGGAGTCGAAGACCGCGCGGATCGCCCGGACCAGTTGCTCGCCGGGGTCCTGCGGGAACTCCTCGCCCGTCTCCTTGCGGATGATGTCCTTGAACTCCTCGACGAGCGCGACGAGTTCGGCCGCGTCCAGCTCGCGTCCCGTCATGGCCGCCTCGAACAGGCCGCCGTCCACCCCCATCACGGTGTGGCCGAACATCTGCACCAGCCGCCGGTAGGAGTCCCAGGCGAAGCGTTCCCGGCCGGACGCCTTGGCCAGCGCGGTGACCGACACGTCGTTGAGGCCGATGTCCAGGACGGTGTCCATCATCCCGGGCATCGAGAACCGGGCGCCGGAGCGCACGGACACCAGCAGCGGGTCCTCGGCGTCACCGAGGGTGCGTCCCGTGGCCCGCTCCAGTCCGGCCAGGGCACGGGCCACCTCGACACCGAGCCCGTCCGGCTCCTGCCCGGTGGCCAGATAGGCGGTGCACGCCTCGGTGGTGACGGTGAACCCGGGCGGGACGGGCAGTCCGAGCCGCGTCATCTCCGCGAGCCCTGCGCCCTTCCCGCCCAGGAGAGCGGCCATGGTCCGGTCGCCCTCGGCGAACGTGTGGACGTACGTGGTCGGCTTGTCCATCGGGGTCGTGCCGCCTCTCGATGCCGGGTGCCTTCACGGGACGAGCGCGGACGCCGGTTCTGACACCGGCCCGCTCGCTCCACCAGCGTCACGTCGCCCGGCCCCGTGCGACAGGGGCCGCCCGGGACGCGCCCGAGGCCGATCGGCCCCGGTCCGGCGTCCGTCCGCCGGAGCGGAGAAATCCCTCGGGCCGTACCCGCGCGGCTCCCGGCGGAAGCATCGACAGCCGCGTTCGCGGAACGCCGAGAGTTCGGATGCCGCCGGGCGCCAGGTGTGGACGGCGCGCGGCCGGGCTGCCCCGAACGGGGATCGCTCGTCCTCGAGGGGAATCGGGTCGTCCGGCGGCCGCGGCTGTTCCTCGACCGCGTCGGTGATCGTCCACGGGTCCCGTTCGATCGCCCCGAGCGCGGCGTCGATCAGGTCGGGGCCGTGCGGGTGGCCGTCGCCGAAGTCGAATCCGATCAGCGAGCATGGTGATCTCGGCGACGCCCTTCGGGCAGCGCGTCGGGCTTCTCCTCCGTGCCGGGCTCGAAGACCCGCAGCGCGGTCGCACCGGCGTGACGAAGAGCCGCATGGCCGGTCGTGGCGTACCTCTGCGGAAACTCGTGTGTCCTGCCGCCGGCCGAACGTCCGTGCCCTGTACGGCCGTCAGGACGGGACCCGGGCGGACGCCGGGCCACGGCTTCCCAGCGCGGACCGCACCCCGGTCCCGGTGAAGACCAGCGCCCCCGTGGCGACCGCGCCGAGCAGGAGCAGTCCGACGGCGTACGACCCGTACACCCCGTAGAGCCCGCCCATCACGAGCGGCGGCACGAACCCGCCGAGGCCGCCGGCGGCGCCGACGACGCCGGTGACCGAGCCGACCTTGTCGGCGGGAGCCAGGAGGGCGACGAGGGCGAAGACCGCCCCGCTGCCCGCGCCGAGGGCCCCGGCCATGGTGAGGAAGGCGGCGGTGCCGACCGGCGCGAGGTCTGGGGTGAGGGACTGGACGCACGCCCCGACAAGGACGGCGCCGAGGGCGGTCGCGAGGACGCGGACCGGTCCGACGCGGTCGGAGAGCCAGCCGCCGACCGGCCGCATCGCCACCGCGAGCAGCACGAACCCGGCCATCCGGTCGGCGGCGTCGGCCTGGGTGAGGCCGTAGCCGTTCTTGAGGTAGGTGGGCAGGTAGACGGAGAAGGCGACGTATCCGCCGAAGGCCACGGCGTACAGGGCGGCGGCCTGCCAGGTCACCGGGAGGCGGAGGGTGTCGGCCAGCCGGTGGGAAAGGCGCTGCGTCACGGCGGTGCGGCCGGGCGCGTCACGCAGGACGAGCGCGGCGAGGGCGGCGTAGGCGACGAGACCGGCCGCCGTGATCAGGAAGGGGCTCGCCGTGCCGTGCGCGTCGACCAGTTTCACCGTGCTCAGCGCGCTGATCGCGGTGCCGCCCATGCCCATGCCGAAGACGCCGATGGCGAGCCCTCGCCGTTCGGGCGGGAACCAGGCGGTCACGAACGGCACCCCGACGGCGAACGCGGTGCCGCCGATGCCGAGGAAGAAGCCGCCGGCCAGCAGCGCGGCGAGCGAGGTGTCCCCGGCCGACCCGAGGTACAGCACCGGCGGGACCGTGGCCGCCGACACCACGGGGAACATCACGCGCCCGCCGAACCGGTCGGTGAGCGCCCCGACGGGGATCCTCCCCAGCGAGCCGACCACGACGGGGACGGCGACCAGCAGCGACTGCTGGAAGGAGCTGAGGTGCAGGGTGTCCTTGAAGCGGGGGCCGAGCGGGCTGAGCAGCGCCCAGGCCCAGAAGTTGACGGCGAAGCCGAGCGTGGCCAGGGCCAGCATCAGCCACGCCCGGCGGGGGACGGAAGCGACGTCCGCCGGTGTCTCGCTCTGTTTCCTCGACGGCTGGGGCATGGCCATCCGTTCCTCTCCACGGGTGCCGGCGACGGTGGTGCCGGTGACTCTGATGCAGGCGACGCTGATGCCGGTGAACGGCACACCACTCTCGGTCCAGGGGCGCGACGGGCGAAGGAGGCCGACAAGCCCTCGTCCGGGGCCCGGTGGTCCTTGATCACCGCCCGTGCGGGGGGCTGTCCGGGCCTGCCGCAGGGCCGTTCGGCCCACGGTGGCCCGGCCCGCGCCCCGCCTAGCGTTCCGGCCATGGCGAACGACAGAAGGACACCCGGCGCCGGAAAGTGGCCGCTCGCGGCGCGGCGGCTGCTGACCCGGCGTGAGGTGTCGGCCGACGGCCACGCGGTGTTCGGCACGGCCGACGCCCGCTGGGAGGGCTTCTACCGCGACCGCTGGGCGCACGACAGGGTGGTGCGTTCCACGCACGGCGTGAACTGCACGGGCTCCTGCTCGTGGATGGTGTACGTCAAGGACGGCATCATCACCTGGGAGCACCAGGCCACCGACTACCCGTCCATCGGCGCGGACTGCCCCGAGTACGAGCCGCGGGGCTGCCCGCGGGGCGCCTCGTTCTCCTGGTACACCTACTCCCCCAGCCGGGTCAGGTACCCGTACGTGCGGGGCGAGTTGCTGACGCTGTGGCGCGAGGCCCGGCGCCGGCTCGGCGACCCGGTGGCGGCCTGGGCGGAGATCACCGGTGACCCGGCGAAGGCCCGCGCCTACAAGCGGGCGCGCGGCAAGGGCGGGCTGGTGCGGGCGAGCTGGGAGGAGGTGACCGAACTGGTCGCCGCCGCCCACGTGCACACCGTCAAGGCGTACGGCCCGGACCGGGTCGCGGGGTTCTCGCCGATCCCGGCGATGTCGATGGCGTCGTTCGCGGCCGGTGCCCGTTTCCTGTCGCTGATCGGCGGGACGCTGCTGTCGTTCTACGACTGGTACGCGGACCTGCCGATCGCCTCGCCGCAGGTCTTCGGCGACCAGACGGACGTCCCCGAGGCCGCGGACTGGTGGAACGCGGGTTACCTGATCATGTGGGGCTCCAACATCCCCGTCACCCGCACGCCCGACGCGCACTTCCTGACCGAGACGCGCTACAACGGCACGAAGGTCGTGGCGGTCAGCCCCGACTACGCCGACAACGTCAAGCACGCCGACGAGTGGCTGGCACCGCACCCGGGGACGGACGGCGCGCTGGCCATGGCGATGGGCCACGTGATCCTGCGGGAGTTCCTGGTCGACCGTGACGTGCCGTATTTCCGCGACTACTTGAGCAGGTTCACCGACGCGCCGTTCCTGGTGACCTTGCGCGAGCACGATCTGGGGCTCGTCCCCGGCGGGTTCCTGACCGCCGCCGATCTCGGCAGCGACGAGGAGCACGCCCGGTTCAAGACGGTCCTCCTCGACGGGGCCACCGGTGATCCGGTGATCCCCGGCGGCTCGCTCGGCTTCCGGTGGGGAGAAGCCGGGCGAGGCCGCTGGAACCTCGATCTGGGCGGCGTGGTACCGGAGTTGAGCCTGCTCGACCGGGCGGAGGGGGCGGCCGAGGTGGTGCTGCCGCGCTTCGACGAGGGCGCGACCGAGGGCGGTTCGACGATGGTGCGGGGCGTGCCGGTCCGCAGGGTCGGCGGGCACCTGGTGACGACCGTGTTCGACCTGATGCTGGCCCAGTACGGGGTGGGCCGTCCGGGGCTGCCGGGACGCTGGCCGTCGTCGTACGAGGACGCGGGCCAGCCGTACACCCCGGCCTGGCAGGAGACGGTCACCTCGGTGCCGGCCGCGCAGGCCGCCCGGATCGCGCGGGAGTTCGCGCGCAACGCCGAGCGCACCGAGGGGCGTTCGATGATCGCGCTGGGTGCCGGGACCAACCACTGGTTCCACTCCGACACCATCTACCGGGCGTTCCTCGCACTGGTGACGATGACCGGCTGCCAGGGCGTGAACGGCGGCGGGTGGGCGCACTACGTCGGCCAGGAGAAGATCCGTCCGCTCACCGGACTCCAGCATCTGGCGTTCGCCTTCGACTGGCAGCGGCCCACCCGGCACATGGCGGGTACGTCGTACTGGTACCTGAACACCGATCAGTGGCGCTACGAGGCGTTCGGGCCGGACGAGCTGGCGTCCCCGCTGGGCACCGGTCGCTTCGCCGGCCGGGCCACCGCCGACTGCCTGGCACAGGCGGTCCGGCTGGGCTGGACGCCCGGCCATCCCGGGTTCGACCGCAACCCGCTGGACCTGGCGGACGAGGCGGCGGCTCGGGGGCGCACACCCGCGGACCACGTCGTCGGTGAACTCACCTCGGGGCGGCTGAAGTTCGCCGTCGAGGACCCCGACGACCCGGCCGTCTTCCCGCGGGTGCTGACGGTGTGGCGGGCGAACCTGCTGGGCTCCTCCGGCAAGGGCAACGAGTACTTCCTGCGCCACCTCCTCGGCACGGACGCGGCCGTCCGCTCGGCCGAGACCCCGCCGGAGGGCCGCCCGCGGGAGGTGGTGTGGCGGGAGGAGGCGCCCGAGGGCAAGCTCGACCTGCTGGTCACGATGGACTTCCGGATGACGTCGACCGGGCTGCTGGCCGACGTCGTCCTGCCGGCCGCGACGTGGTACGAGAAGGACGACCTGTCCAGCACGGACATGCACCCCTTCGTGCACGCCTTCACCCCGGCCATCGCCCCGCCCTGGCAGGCCCGCACCGACCACGACACGTTCCTGGCGCTCGCCGACCGCTTCAGCGAGCTGGCCGCCGAGCACCTGGGCACCCGGACCGACGTCGTCGCCGTCCCCCTCCTGCACGACACCCCGGACGAACTCGCCCAGCCCGGCGGGGTGGTGCGGGACTGGAAGCTCGGCGAGTGCGCGCCGGTCCCCGGCCGGACCATGCCGAAGCTGGTCACGATCGAGCGCGACTATGCGGCCGTCGCCCGGAAGATGCGTGCCCTCGGCCCGCTCCTGGGCACCCTCGGCACCACGACGAAGGGCGTCACCGTCCACCCGGACCGGGAGATCGAGGAGCTGGGACGACGCAACGGCACCCTCGACGGCCGCCCCTCGCTGGCCACCGCGTCCCACCTGTGCGAGGCGATCCTCGCCCTGTCCGGCACCACCAACGGCCGCCTGGCGACCGAGGGTTTCCGCCGGCTCCAGGAACGGACCGGCAGCGAGGGCCTGGTGGGGCTGGCCGCCGAACGGGAGGCCGAGCGCATCACCTTCGCCGACACCCGCACCCAGCCCCGCGCGGTCATGACGTCGTACGAGTGGTCCGGCAGCGAGACCGGGGGCCGCCGCTACTCCCCGTTCGTCATCAACACCGAGCACCTGAAGCCCTGGCACACCCTCACCGGCCGCCAGCACTTCTTCGTCCAGCACGACTGGATCGCCGAACTCGGCGAGCAACTGCCCGTCTACCGGCCGCCGTTGAACGCCCGAAGGCACTACGGCGACGACGAACTCGGCGGTGACCGCGCGGAGGTGACGGTCCGTTACCTCACCCCGCACTCCAAGTGGTCCATCCACTCGGCGTACCAGGACAACGCCCACATGCTCGCCCTCTCCCGGGGCGGCCCGGTGATCTGGATGTCCACGGCCGACGCGTCGAAGATCGGCGTCAGGGACAACGAGTGGATCGAGGCGTACAACCGCAACGGCGTCGTCGTCGCCCGCGCGGTGGTCACCCACCGGATGCCCGAGGGCACGGTGTACATGTACCACGCCAAGGACCGCACGGTGAACGTCCCGAGGTCCGAGCTCAGCGGGAAGCGGGGCGGCATCCACAACTCGCTGACGAGGCTGCTGGTCAAACCCACCCATCTCGCGGGCGGCTGTGCCCAGTTGACGTACGCCTTCAACTACTACGGCCCGACCGGCAACCAGCGCGACGAGGTCACCGTGATCCGCCGCCGTTCACAGGACGTGGAGTACTGACCCATGCGCGTGCTGGCCCAGGTGGCGATGGTGATGAACCTCGACAAGTGCATCGGCTGCCACACGTGTTCGGTGACCTGCAAGCAGACGTGGACCAACCGGCCCGGCGTCGAGTACGCCTGGTTCAACAACGTCGAGACGAAACCCGGCGTCGGCTACCCGCGCCGCTACGAGGACCAGGAGCACTGGAAGGGCGGCTGGGCCCTCGACGGGCGGGGCCGGCTGGTCCTGCGTTCGGGCGGCCGGGCCAGACGCCTGCTGTCGTTGTTCGCCAATCCCGACCTGCCGTCCGTCGAGGACTACTACGAGCCCGTCACCTACGACTACGACCACCTCGTCAGCGCCCCCGCCGGTCCCGATCTCCCGGTGGCCCGGCCCCGCTCGCTCCTGACCGGCAGGCCGGCCGCCGTCACCTGGGGCGCCAACTGGGAGGACGGGCTGGGCGGGGCGCCGGAGCACGCGGGCGACGACCCGAACCTCAGCGGGAGCTGGGCGGAGAAGGTGCGGTTCGAGTTCGAGCAGACCTTCCTCTTCCATCTGCCCCGCCTGTGCGAGCACTGCCTCAACCCGGCCTGCGTGGCGGCCTGTCCGTCCGGGGCGCTGTACAAGCGGGTCGAGGACGGCATCGTCCTCGTCGACCAGGACCGCTGCCGGGGCTGGCGGATGTGTGTGACGGCGTGCCCGTACAAGAAGGTGTACGTCAACCACGCCACCGGCAAGGCCGAGAAGTGCACGTTCTGCTTCCCGCGCGTCGAGGCGGGCCGACCCACCGTGTGTTCGGAGACCTGCGTGGGGCGGCTGCGCTACCTCGGCCTGCTCCTGTACGACGCCGACCGCGTCGCGGGGGCCGCGGCCACCCCGGACGCGCGGGATCTGCTGGAGGCGCAGCGGGACGTCTTCCTCGACCCCCGTGACCCCGAAGTCGCCGCCGCCGCGCGGGAGTCGGGCATCCCGGAGGACTGGCTGGACGCCGCCCGCCGCTCCCCTGTCCACGACCTCGTCGTCCGGCACCGGATCGCTCTGCCGCTGCACCCGGAGTACCGCACCCTGCCCATGGTCTGGTACGTGCCCCCGCTCTCCCCGGTGCTGGACGCCGTCACCGGCGCGGGCGGGGACCAGGACGACCCCGATCACGTCTTCGCGGCCGTCACCCGGCTGCGCATCCCGCTGGAGTACCTGGCCGAGCTGTTCACCGCCGGGGACACGGACGTCGTCGCCGGGGTGCTGATGAAACTGACGGCGCTGCGCTCGTACATGCGCCGGCGCGCGCTGGGCGAGCCGGGGGACGACGCCGCGCTGAAGGCCGTCCGTCTCACGCCCGGGGACGCCGAGGAGCTGCACCGGCTGCTCGCGGTCGCCAAGTACGCCGACCGGTACGTGGTTCCGGCGGCGCACAGGGAGGACGCGGCGGCGCTGGGCGCGCTGGAGAACCGCTGCCCGGTCGAGTCGCCCGCGGGCCGCCGGGTGCCGCTGGGCATGCCCACGCTGCGCCGGAGCGGCGGAGGCCGTCCGTGAACCCCGCCGTCTTTGGAGGCCGTCCGTGAGTCCGCTGCCCTCGTCCCTGCCCGCCATGGTCCGCACCCGGGTGCGGGCCGCCGTGCTCCGTCCGTCCCGGCTCACGCCGGAGGAGGCCGAGGCGCGGGCCCTGCTGCTGCGGCTGTGCTCCCTGCTGCTCCAGTATCCGGACCGTGAACTCGTCGCGGGGCGCGCCGAGTTGGCGAACGCCGTGGCAGCGCTGCCGCGTTCGCGCGCCGCCGGTGAACTGGCCGTCTTTCTCGCCTGGTTCGCTGGGCAGGAGGGCGAGGCGCTGGAGCGGCACTACGTCGAGATGTTCGACCTGCGGCGCAGGAGCGGTCTCCACCTCACGTACTACCTGCACGGCGACACCCGCCGCCGGGGCATGGCGCTGCTGACGCTCAGCCGGCGTTACCGCGCGGCCGGCTGGGACGTCGGTGGCGGGGAGCTGCCCGATCATCTGCCGGTGGTGCTGGAGTTCGCGGCGCTGGCGGGTCCGGGCGGCGGGGAGGCTCCGCTGCGTCAGCACCGGCGTGGCCTGGAGCTGATCCGGTGTGCGCTGGCGGAGGCCGGCTCGCCCTACCGGCACGTGCTGGCCGCGCTGTGCGGTCTGCTGCCGCCGCCCACGCGGGCCGACCTGGCCGCCGTCGCACGGCTCGCCGCCGACGGGCCGCCCGCCGAGGAGGTGGGCCTCACCCCGTACGGGTACGGCGAGTTCGCGCCCCCGCCCGCCTGCCAGGAGGACTCCCGGTGAACGTCTCGGCCGGTGACCTGCTGCTGTGGGTCGCCTTCCCCTACGTCTGTCTCGCCGTGTTCGCGGCCGGGCACGTCTGGCGCTGGCGCCACGACCAGTTCGGCTGGACCAGCCACACCAGTCAGCTCCTCGAACACCGCTGGCTGCGCTGGGGCAGCCCGCTGTTCCACCTCGGCGCGTTCCTGGTGATCGCCGGGCACGTGGTGGGGCTCGCGGTGCCCGGCGCGTGGACCGAGGCGGCGGGGATCAGCGAGCACGCGTACCACACCGGGGCCGTCTGGCTGGGGTCGGGCGCGGGGCTCGCGATGGTCACCGGGCTGGGCCTGCTGTGCGCCCGCCGGGTCCTGGCCCGGCGGATCCGGCTCACCACGGACCGCGCCGACAAGGTCCTCTTCCCGCTGCTGGCCGCGACCGTCCTGCTGGGGATCGCCGCCACCGCCGCGCACAACGTCTTCGGCCCCGGCTACGACTACCGCGCCGGCGTCTCCCCCTGGTTCCGGGGCCTGTTCGCCCTGCGCCCCCGGCCTCAGGACATGGCCGACGCTCCTCTCCTGTTCCGGCTCCACGCGCTGAGCGCCTGCCTGCTGTTCGCCGTCTGGCCGTTCACCCGGCTCGTGCACGTCTGGAGCGCGCCCGTCGGCTATCTCACCCGGCCCTACCTGGTCTACCGCGGCCGGGCTGTCCGACGGGAGCTTCGCCACCCGGTTCGGTAGTTGCCGGCAGGTGAGCACCGAGGCCGCCACCACCACGGCACGGCTCAGCCACCAAGTCAGCCGGGTTCGCGGACGCTCTCAGCGTCGCTTCTCCAACGCCGCTCCGGCCCGCCACAAGCACGGTGAACGCTCACGCCTGATCCACCGGCCCACGCGGCATCTCGGTCTGGATCACCTGCTGCTTCCCGCCGGCCTACGCACCCGACCTCCACCCCGTCGAGGGCATCCGGTCCCTACTGCGGCGCAGCAGCCAGACCGGGGGCAGAGCCTCGCCGACCTCCGGCGTCGACCCGCGCCCGAGTATCTGGCCTCCGAGTCGAATACTCGCTACGGCAGGGACAGAGGAAGACCGAAGAGCTTCGAACCGGACGCGGTCATCGCGCAGGCGCCCGCCACCACCAGACCGGTTTCTGCCGGCAGGGACCAGCATGCATGCGCGGTGGGTCTCTCCGCATTGCCGGTGGCCGCGCCTTGTCCGCACCGGCCCCCCTCAGCAGGAACACGATCTACAGCTGGGGTACCAGCCGTTGGAGGGGTACCAGTTCGCCGGCCGCTCGGACGCAGTCCGCGCAGGAGCGGGTGTGGCGGGTGATGCGTTTGCGCCAGAGGGTGCTGGGGACGCCGTCCCAGCCGCACAGTGCGGCGGTCAGCCGGGAGCAGCGGGGGCTGGCTTCCAGGGCGGCGACGAGGGATCGGCTCGACTCCAGTTGGTTGCGCATCCGTTGGAGGCGCACGCCGGCGTGGGCCACGCTCGTTCCCAGTTCGGCGGCGAGTTTCGCCCGGGTCAGCCGGCCGGTGGTCTCCAGCCACCACAGGGAGAGGAGCGCGCGGGCGTCGGGGTCGAGCCAGCGGCTGGCGCGTACGGTCTTGCGGCGGTGGCCGGACAGTTCGACGTGGATGAGGGCCAGGTTCTCGGCGTCGGCGTCCGGCGAGTCGGTCAGCCTGTCGAGGGGGGCCGTTCGTTCGGCGTCCGCCCGGCGCCGGTGCAGGTGGGTGCTGATCTGCCGGGTCGCGATCGTGACCAGCCAGGGCCGGAAGCACTCCGGTGCGCGCAGCGTGCGCAGTTCGGGCAGCGCCCGCAGCATCGTCTCCTGCACCACGTCATCGACGTCCGCGAGTTCACCCAACGCCCTGCGCACGATCGCGTACACCAACGGCAGGTACGTCGCGGCCAGTTCGTCGAGCGCACGTGGATCGCCGTCCTGCGCGGCGACGACCAGACTCGTCTCGTCGACTCGGCGGCCGGCCGGGAGCGGGCCGAGGATCGCCCGGTCGCGCCGGGGGTGCGCGCGTAACTCCCCGGTGCCGTCGGTGGAGCGGCTGCCGTTCGCGAGGGTGCGGGCCCCGCGGTGGACAACTGTCTTCATTGCTGTCCCGCTCTCCTGAGGTGGCCGGCTGTGCGGCGTGGGAGGTTGAGGAGGAACGCAACTCGTATGACGTATGTAACTCGTATGACGTATGACGTCAACCGGATGGCGTACAGTGGACGGGCGTCCGTGGTGCGCCACTTGAACCCGGGGGGTGTCCATGACGGCAGCACCGCGGTCATCCGCAGAGGCGGTCGAAGCCCCCGCCTGGAGTCGGCGCCCGGCGAATCTCGCCGCAGCGGTCACGGCTGAGCTGGTGGAGCGGATCGTCCGTGGGGTCCATCCGTCCGGTTCGCCGCTTCCTCCTGAGCCCGTGCTGTGCAAGACCTTCTCGGTCAGCCGGACCGTGGTGCGTGAGGCGGTGAAGATCCTTCAGGAGAAGGGGCTGGTGCAGGTCCGTCAGGGCGCCGGCACGATGGTCACGCCGCCGGCGATGTGGAACATGCTCGACGAACTGGTCCTCGGCGCGACGATCGCCGAGGACGAGAGCCTGGCCGTCCTCGATCACCTCGTGGCGACCCGCCGCGCGCTGGAGTCCGACATGGCCAACGTCGCCGCCCGCCTGGCGGACGCCGAGGCGCTGGAGCGGCTGCGCGCGCTGGTGGAGCGGATGGACGAACTCGTCGACGACCCCGCCGCGTACCAGGAGGAGGACCGGGCGTTCCACGACACGGTGATGCAGGCGTCGGGGAACCGGATCGGCCGTGGCGTGGTCCGTGCGCTGGAGCGTCAGGTCGTCGACTCCGCCCGGTACACGGGACTGACCGGCCGCGCCTTCTGTGTCGCGTCCAATCAGGGCCATCGGCGCATCTACGAGCGGATCGCCGCGCACGATCCCCGGGGCGCGTCCGAGGCGATGTTCACCCACATCACGCAGGCGTGGGTGGTGCGCCGCAGCGGGCCGGGTGAGCCGACCCTGCTGCGGCGTTAGAGGCGGCTGTTACCTCATCGTCCACTGCTGGTTGGTGCCGCCGTGGCAGGACCAGAGCTGGATCCGGGTGCCGTTGGCGGTGCCGCTACCGCTCGCGTCGAGGCAGAGTCCGGACTGGACGCCGGTGATGGTGCCGCCGGCGCTGACGTTCCACTGCTGGTTGGTCTGGCCGTTGCAGTCCCAGATGATGACGGCGGTGCCGTTGGCAGTGCCGCCGCCGCTCGCGTCGAGGCACTTGTTGCCGGGGAGGGTCAGTTGTTTGCCGGCGGTGTGGGTCCAGGTCTGGCCGGTCGCGCCGGTGCAGTCCCACAGCTGGGTCTGGGTGCCGTTGGTGGTACTGGAGCCCGGGACGGTCAGGCAGCGGCCGGACTGCGTGCCCACGATCTGCCGGGCCGGCTGCGGGGTGGTGTCCCGCGGTCCGGCGGACGCCATCACGTCCTGGGCGCCGGCCGGCCAGTTGCCGCCTGTGACCGTGACGTTGCCGGAGACGACGTTGCCGCGGTCCCCGTTGGTCACGTTCGTGCTGCCGTTGGTCGACCAGTTGTCGGTGAGCGTCCAGTTCCCCATGTTCTCGCCGCCCCAGTAGTTGGCCGTCGCCCACGTCCCGGTGTTGGAGAACACGTTGTTGGTGACCTTGTAGTACTTGGAGCCCTCGTCGAAGTAGATCCCGAAGTAGCCGTTGGTGCGCAGGCAGTGGTTCCGGCTGATCTGCGCGTTCGGGTTCCAGCCGAGCGTGTAGATGCAGCCGCCGTCGTTCATCTGCTGCATGACGTCGTGGATGTAGTTGCCGATGAGCCGGTTGCCTGACGCGGTGGTCGGTGTCGTGTAGCGCGGCTGGTAGTTGTAGAGGCCGCGGTTCGCGTAGTGGTCGCTGCCGCCGGCGTCGTTGGAGCCCCAGCCGTAGCCGATCGACATGCCGGAGTACGGCATGTTGTAGACCTCGTTGTGGGACACGTTCGTGCCCGTGACGTAGGTGGTCAGGACGGAGACGATGCCCCGGTAGTCCGCGCCGAGGTCGTGGATGCGGTTGTCGCTGATGGTGATGTCCTTGTTGACCATGCGCGGGTCGCCGGGGTGGTGGGCGTCGGCGCGCACGCCGCCCACGAGGATGCCGCCGGCGGAGCTGCGGGCGATCTCCGACCGCGTCACCGTGATGTTGCCGGCGCCCAGTCCGACGCCGCTGGCGTGCGCGTTGGCGTCGTTGCCGATGCCGATGGCCGTCTGGCCGAGGTTGACGAACCGGGAGTCGCTGAAGGTGATGGTGTTGGCGGCGGAGATCTGCACGGCGGCCGGCATCTGCTGCCAGTGCGGCCGGGCGGCCTCGAACTGGGCGCAGCCGTTGTGGCAGGCGTCGAAGCCGGGCCAGTTCCAGTTGCCGGCGAGGTAGGCGCCGGTCTGCTGGTCCACGTAGCCCTGGTTGCTGCTGGGGCCGAGCCAGCTCGTGCCGGTGAAGGTGATCCCGCTGAAGGTGATGTGGTGGGCGGGTTCGCTGTAGGTGCCGCCGAGGTTGACCAGCGATTGCAGCGTGGGGAGTTCCACGCCGGCGGTGTTCATGTTCTGTCCGGCGAGGGGGATGTAGTAGAGGGTTCTGGTCGTGGGGTTGAGGTACCACTCGCCGGGCGAGTCGAGGAATTCGTACGCGTTGGACAGGTAGAACGGGCCGGCCCGGTGGGGCTTCATGAGGGTGTCGTAGCCGAAGTTGTTGTTGTTCCACGCCGGCTGCCGCATCGTCAGGAAGTTCCCGCTGATGCTCTGCACCGGCGAGTACCGGTCGGTGAAGGAGTTGACGCCCTCCACCTCGATCCGGCTCTGGTTCGCCAGGTTGTTGAGGTAGCTCAGCGCTCCGCTGGTGAACCTCAGCCCGGAGCCGGAGGCGGTGAAGTCCGCCCTGTTGACCTGGGTGCGGGCCCGGGTGGCGACGGCGCCGTCGACGTAGAGCTGTCGGGTGTCGAGACCGGCGGGCACCTCGGCCTTCCAGATGTTCTTGCCGGTGTCGGCCACCGACCAGCCGGTGACCGCGCGGGCGCCGGTGATCACCGGGCGCGCGGACGGGGCGGCCTGCCACACGACCGTGTGGCCGTTGGAGCCGGAGTCCTCCGCCGTCAGCCGTAACGGCTGGGCCAGTCGGTACACGCCGTCGGCCAGCCGCACCACGATGTCGTCGGACATGGCGTCGTTGAGCGAGCGCACCGCCGCCTGCGCGGCCGTCAGGGAGCACGGCTGCGTGCTGGAGCAGTCGGTGCCGGTGCCGGTCGGTGCGGCGTACAGGGTGAGGGGGGCCGCGGAGGCGGGCGTGGGGAGCGCCACCACGGCGGTCGCGGCCAGGCCGGCGGCGGCGACCGTGGTCAGCAGCCGCCTGCGTGCCGTGAATATCGCGAGTGGGGTGAACACGTTTTCTCCTTAGGACGGTTCCGGCGGCAGACCGCGCAGGACGGTGCGCAGGTGGGTCAGCCCGTCACGGGCGAGGGTGTCCTGCGTCGGGGCGAGCGGACGCCAGATCGAGGCGGCGGTGGCGATGGCCTCGTTCTGCGCGGTGAACGACTCGATGCACACGGCGCCGTCGTAGCCGGTCGCGGCCAGGCCGGTGAGGAAGCGTGGCCAGTCGAAGTGGTCGGCGCCCGGTGCGCCGCGGTCGGTGCCGCTGGCCTGGACGTGCTTGATGTGCGGGCCGGCCGTGACGAGCGCCGCGTAGGGGTCGGCCTCCTCGATGTTCATGTGGTAGGTGTCGATCATGAGGCCGACGTTCGCGGGCAGGCCGTCGATCAACTCCACCGCCTGTTCGAGGGTGTTGACGACGCTCGTCTCGTAGCGGTTGAGGGCTTCCACGCCGATGCCGACGCCCCGCTCCCCCGCGTGGTCGGCCACCGGCCGCAGGGCGCGGCGGACGTCCGCGTAGCAGGTCGCGCGCTCCGTCGGGGACATGCGCCAGGTGCGTCCCACCGCCGCGTAGACGGGGCCGCCGACGACGGGCGCGCCGACGGCCGCCGCGCCGTCCACGCACGCTTTCAGGTACTCCGCGGTGGCGGCGACGGTTTCCGGCGGCGCGTTCACGAGGTCGCGTCCGGGTGAGGTGACCGCGCAGACGCCGGCCGCGCGCAGGCCGTGCGCGGCCAGGAGGTCCCGGGTGCGGGCCGGGTCCCAGTCGCCGGGGTGTTCGATCGGCAGCTCGACGGCGTCGAACCCGAACGCGGCGATCCTGGGGACGAGTTCGGCGAGGGCCGCGTCGTCGACCGGCGAGGCCCAGACCCATGGGTTGACGCCGATGGGGTACACCGGGCTACTTCCAGCGCTTCGGGTAGTCGGGCAGGTCGGTGCAGCCGCACATCGCGTAGTGCAGCGGCGGCATGGTGGGGTCGACGTACTCGTCGAGGTTGTCCTGGGTGATGACCGGCTGGGGCAGCTTCCAGGGGTTGGGCACCGGCTGGCCGTCGAGGATCTTCAGGGCGGCGATGACCGGGGTGCGCCACTGGTAGGTGGGGTAGGTCGGGGCGATCGCCGTGAGTTTCTTGTCCTTCCACAGTTTCAGGAAGTCGAGCTGGTCCTCGCCGTTGATCGGCGGCACGGGTTTGCCGGCGTCCACGAACGCCTCGACCGCCGCGGCCGCGACCGCCCCGGCGTCCATCCAGACGCCGTCGATCGTGCCGTAGCGCTGGATGTAGTCGTTCACGATCTTCTTCGTCCTGGCGGGGTCGCCGTCGGTGAACTCGACGCCGACGACGTCGACGCCCGCCTTGTCGAAGGCGATCTTCGCGGCGGACCAGCGGGTCTCCAGGACGTCGACGCCGGGCAGGATGCGCAGGGCGAGGACCTTGCCGCCCGGTTTCGTCTGCTGGGTGACGAACTCGGCGGCGACGTGGCCGAATCCGTAGCCGCCGATGGGGTTGATGAACGTCACCGGGCAGGTCGTGTCGACGCCGCGGTCGAAGACGACGACCGGCAGGCCCTTCCGGCAGGCGGCCTCGACGGCCGGGGTGAGGGTCGCGGTGGTGTTGGGCGAGACGATGAGCGCGTGGCAGCCCTTGCCGAGGAGGTCGTTGATGTCGGCGATCTGTTTCTGGTCCTTGCCTTCGGCGTCGATGTGGACGAACTCGGAGATCCGGTCGCGGTGCGTGTCGACCTCGGCCTGCATGGTTGTGAAGCCGACCTGGCGCCAGGGGTTGTTGAGCCCGGCGTTGGAGAAGCAGATCTTGTAGGGGCCGGGCTTCTTGTACTTCGCGGTGTCCACCGTCGCCGGGTCGAGCGCCTGTTCCCAGGGCTTGCCGGCGGGCCCGGTGGGCGTGGTGTCCAGGAGTGTGAGCTGTTTGTCGTAGTCGGCCTGTACGAAGAACTTGGACTGTTTCCCGGTGCCCGCTCCGGTGCTCGCGGCGGGCGAGCCCGAGGTGCCGGCGGTGGGGTCGTCGGTGGAGCAGCCGGCCAGGACCAGCAGGATGCTCACGGCCGTCACCGTCATGGAATGTCTCACTGGATCCCCTTCATCCGGACGGGAGTCGGAAGGACGCCGCTGCCACGGCGAGCAGGATGATCGCGCCCTGGACGGTCGGTTCGAGGGCGCCGGAGACGCCGTAGAAGTTCATGAGCGTGAACAGCGTCTCCAGGGTCAGCGCGCCCAGCATGGCGCCGACGACGGACCCGCGGCCCCCGCCCAGCGCGACGCCGCCGAGGACGGCCGCGGTGATCGCGCCGAACTCCAGTCCGGCGCCGGCCTGGAACGACACGCCGCTGTAGCCGCCGATGAGGATCGCCGCGAGGGTGGCGGCGAGGGCGCTGAGGACGAACGCCAGGGTCTTGGCGCGCCCCACGCGCACGCCGCTCAGCTCGGCGGTGCGCGGGTTGCCGCCGACGGCGGTCAGGGTGCGGCCGAAGTCCGAACGCGTCAGCAGCAGCGCGAGAGCGGCCACCGCGAGGAGGACGAGCAGGGCGTACGGGACGCGTTCCAGGACGGGTACGTTCTCGATGCCCGACCGGCCGATCCGGCGGAACTCCTCGGAGAGGCTGCCCTTCGGGGCGCCGTCGGACCACAGGTAGACGGCGCCGACGAGGATCAGGAACATCCCGAGGGTCGTGATGAACGACGGCACCCCGAGCCGTGTGGTGACGAGGCCGTTGACGAGGCCGACGGCGACGCCGAACGCGAACAGGAGGAGGGCGACGGGCCAGCCGGCCGACGGATCACCGTCGATCAGCCGGGCGGCGACCACCACTTGCGCGGTGACCAGGGAGCCGACGGACAGGTCGAGTTCGCCGGAGACGATCACGAAGTACTGGCCGGCGGCGAGCAGCACGATCGGCGCGGAGCGGCCGAGGAACGCCATCAGCGACGGCGGTGAGAGGAAGTCGGGCTGGCGGGCGGTCAGCAGGATCAGCAGCACCACCAGGATCGCGACGATCGGCGCGAGCGAGCCGGAGCGCAGGTCGAGGCGGTGCAGGGCGCGCGCGGTCCGCATGCTAGGTCGCCTTCCGCAGCGTCCGGCGGGCGTGGACGGCGACCGCCGCGATGATGACGACGCCGCGGATGACCTGCTTGAAGAACACGTCGACCTCCAGCTGGTTGAAGACCGCGTCGATGCTCGCGAGCAGCAGGACGCCGCCGACCGTGCCGATGACGCCGCCTCTCCCGCCGGCCAGGGCGGTGCCGCCGAGCACGACGGCGGCGATCGACTCCAGGTCGTACAGGCCCTCGGTGCCGACCCTCGGCGCGCCGGCGCCGAGCCGGCCGGCGAGGTAGATCCCGGCGAGGCCGGCGCACAGGGCGCACAGCACGTGGGCGGTGACGAGGACCCGGTGGCCCCGGACGCCGGACAGCCGGGCGACCTCCGGGTCGCCGCCGACGGCGATCAGGTGGTGGCCGAAGCGGGTGCGGGCCAGCACGAACCAGGCGGCGGCGGTGACGCCGAGCAGCAGCAGGAACGACACCGGCACCGGGCCGACGCGCTGGTATCCGAGGCCCTTCACCAGGGCGGGCGCGGTCTTGCCGGCCGGGCCGTCGTACCCGTTGTCGAGGTATCCCTTCAGCAGGAGTCCGACGCCGACGGTCGCGATGAAGGGGTTGATCCGTGCGACGGTGACGAGCAGGCCGTTGACGAGGCCGATCGCGGCGCTGACGGCGAGCGTCAGGGCGATCGCCGGCAGCAGCGCGCCGTCGTCACCGGCCATGGTCTCGGCGGCGACGAGGGTGCTGAGGCTGACCACGTACGCCACGGACAGGTCCAGCGAGCCCCCGAGGACGACCAGGGTCTGGCCGACGGCGACGAGGCCGAGGCCGGTGGCGACGTGCAGCAGGCTGACGGTCGTCGGCTGGCTGAACAGCCGTCCGCCGTCGAGGGTGACGGCGAGCCAGCCGATCGCCAGGGTGAGGGCCAGGGCGACGAACACGCCGGGCGGGGTCCAGCGGGCCGGCGGGGACAGCGCGCCGCTCATCCGGCCGTCTCCCGCACGGTGCCGACCGCCAGGCGGACGACGTCCTCCTCCGTCGCCCCGGCGGGCAGTTCGCCGGCGATGCGGCCGTCGCGCATGACGATGATCCGGTCGCTCATGCCGAGCAGTTCGGGCAGTTCGGACGAGACCATCAGGACGGCGGCGCCGTCGCGGGCGAGCCGGCGGACGAGGTCGTGGATCGCCGACTTGGCGCCGACGTCGATGCCCCGGGTCGGTTCGTCGAAGAGCAGGATGCGCGGGGCGAGCGCGAGCCATCGGGCCAGCACGACCTTCTGCTGGTTGCCGCCGGACAGGAAGCGGATCTCCTGGTCCTCGCCCGCGGCGCGCAGGTCGACGGCGGCCAGCAGTTCGCGGATCCGCGTGGTGCGGGCGCCGCGTCCGGTGCGGGCCGGGTGGAGTGCGCGGCCGGCCAGGAGCGCGTTGTCGAGGACGGACTGCCCGGCGACGATGCCCTCGCCCTTGCGGTCCTCGGAGACGTAGGCGATGCCGGCCCGCATCGCGGCGCGGGGCGAGCGCGGCCGGAGCGGCGTTCCGTCGACGGTGACCCGGCCGGTGGTGAAGGGTGCGGCGCCGAACAGGGCGCGGGCGAGCGCGGAGCGGCCGGAGCCCTGGAGGCCGCCGACGCCGAGCACCTGGCCGGCGTGCAGCTTCAGGTCGATGCCGTGCAGTTTCCGGTTGCCGCCGCCCTGGACGGTCAGCCGGACCGGGCCCCGTTCCTCGGGCCGCGCCAAGGCGGGGTAGTAGGTCGGCAGTTCGCGGCCGACCATGTGGCGTACGAGCTGGTCGGCGTTGGTGTCGGCGGTGTCCAGGGTGGCGACGGCCCGGCCGTCCTTGAGGACGGTGATCCGGCTGGACAGGTCGAAGACCTCCTTGAGGCGGTGCGAGACGTACAGCACGCCCATGCCCTGGTCCCGCAGCCGCCGCACCAGCGCGTAGAGCTGGTCGACCTCGTGGTCGGCGAGGGCGGCGGTGGGTTCGTCCAGGATGAGCAGCCGCGCGTCGAGGGCGAGCGCCTTGACGATCTCGACGACCTGTTGCTGGGCCACGCCGAGCCGTCCCACGCGGGTGCCAGGCGGCAGGGAGCCCTCCCCGACCGAGGCGAGGAGTCCGGCGGTGCGGCTGAGCATCGCCGCGCGGTCGACGAGTCCCCGGCGCAGGGGTTCGCGGCCCAGCCAGACGTTCTGCGCGACGGTGCGTTCGGGCAGCAGGGTCAACTCCTGGTGGACGATGCCGATTCCGGCCTGCCGGGCCTCGCGCGGACCACGGAACGTCCTGGGCGCGCCGGCGAACTCGACCGTTCCCTCGTCGGGCCGGTGGACGCCGGACGCGACCTTCATGAGCGTGGACTTGCCGGCGCCGTTCTCGCCGACGACGGCGTGCACCTCGCCCGGCCGGACCTGGAGGTCGACGCCGTCGAGCACCCGTACGCCGAGGAACGACTTGCCGATGCCGCGCAGGGCGAGCAGCGGCGGCGGGAGCGGGCCAGACATCGTGGAAGCCCCTCCATTCGCGGAATCGTGTCGAATACTTAAATGCCTCGGTGAACTCCTGGCAATACCGCCGGACATCATCAACGAATACGCCGAAATCTGTTATCGCGTCGGCTCTTCCGCAGTCGCGCGCCGAATCTTGAAGACTGTTACGTGAAATGTGTTATGGATTCGGCCGCGCCCGAACCTTATTGACTGTTGTGTGAGGCCGCTGCATGCTGACCGCCCGTCATGGCGGTTCGCCGAAATAGGAGACGGCATGCGTCGCGTCATATTCATCTTCGGGGCGATCGTGAGCGTGCTTCTGTCGCTCGTCGTCGCCCAGCCGGCGTCAGCGGCGCCGGCCTTCCGCGCCCTGGTCTTCACGAAGACGGCCGGTTACCGGCACGATTCGATTCCGGCCGGTCTGACGATGCTCCGGGAGCAGGCGGCGGCGAACGACTTCGAGCTGGTGCACAGCGAGGACTCGAACGTCTTCACCCCGGCGAACCTCGCCACGTTCGACGTGCTCATCATGTTCCAGACGTCGGGAATGGTGTGGACCACGGCGGCCCAGCGGCAGGCGGTGGAGGGCTATCTCGCCAGTGGGAAGGGCATCGTGGCGATCCACAACGCCACGGACATGGGCATCGAGAACGAGTACCCGTGGTGGGACCAGACGATCAACGGCGGCGCGCACATGCCGGAGCACTCCCCCGGTGTGCTGGCGGGCACCGCCGTCGTCGCGGACAAGCAGCACCCGTCGACGGCCGGTCTGCCGGACCGGTGGAACCGCAGCGAGGAGTGGTACAACTTCGACCGCAATCCGCGCGGTGACGTCCATGTCCTGGTCACGGCGGACGAGCGCACCTACAACCCGGGACCTCGTGCGATGGGTCCTGACCACCCGATCTCCTGGTGCCGGAGCACCGGCGGCGGCCGGGTGTGGGCGACCGCCATGGGGCACGCCGCCGCGTCCTACAGCGAGACCCACTTCCGCAACCACGTCCTCGGGGGCGTGAAGTGGGCGGCCGGCAAGGCGTACGGCGACTGCGGCGGCACCGTGTGGGGCAACTTCAGCAAGCGCACCCTGGACGACAACACGGCGGACCCGATGGCGCTCGCGGTCGCCCCGGACCGGCGGGTGCTCTACGTCCAGCGGTCCGGGCAGGTGAAGATCTTCAAGCCGGCCACCAACAGCACCGTGACCGCCGGCACGCTCAGCGTCTACACCGGCGGCGAGGACGGCCTCACCGGCCTGGCACTGGACCCCGGCTTCGCCGACAACGGCTACGTGTACCTGTACCACTCCCCGGCCGGCGTCCCGAACGACATCAACCGGGTCTCCCGGTTCACGCTCACCGGCGACACCCTGAACATGTCGAGCCAGAAGACGGTCATCGACATCCCCGCGACCCGGGACCGCACCGCCCCCGAGCCCGGACACACGGGCGGGTACATCGAGTTCGGGCCCGACGGAAACCTCTACATCGGCACCGGGGACGACGTCCCGCCGAACCTCGACCCCAACTGGCAGGGCTACGCCCCGCTGGACTGGCGGGCGGGCAAGGCCAACCTCGACGCCGCCCGTACCGCCGGCAACACCAACGACCTGCGGGGCAAGCTCCTGCGCATCCGGCCGTCGGCCGACGGCGGCTACACCGTCCCGGCGGGCAACCTCTACCCGCAGGGCACGGCGCAGACCCGGCCGGAGATCTACGCGATGGGCTTCCGCAACCCGTTCCGCTTCTCGATCGACCCGGCCACCGGCTGGGTGTACCTCGCCGACTACGGCCCCGACCGCAACCCGCCCACGACGAACCGGGGTCCCGAAGGGCTCGTCGAACTCAACGTCATCAAGGCCCCGGGCAACTACGGCTGGCCGTTCTGCCACGGGAACAACCAGGCGTACGCGCCCTACAACCCGAGCACCGGCGTCGTCGGCGCCAAGTTCAACTGCAACGCGCCGGTCAACAACTCACCGAACAACACCGGCCTGACCAGCCTCAAGCCGATCGTCGCGCCGAACATGTGGTACGGCTACGGCGTCTCGCCGGAGTTCCCCGAACTCGGTTCCGGCGGCTCGGGGCCGATGGGCGGGCCGGTCTACCGCTACGACGCCGCGAACCCGTCCGCCACGAAGTTCCCGCCCTACTACGACGGGGTCCACTTCTTCTACGAGTGGTCGCGCCACACCGTCAAGGAGGTCCACTTCGACTCCGCGACCGCGGTCACCCGGACCAACTCCTTCATGCCGTCGAGTAAGTTCCTCAAGCCGATGGACATGGAGTTCGGGCCCGACGGCTCGCTGTACGTGCTCGAATGGGGCACCAACTTCGGCGGCGGCAACAACGACTCGGGGCTCTACCGCATCGACTACAGCCGGGGCGACCGGGCGCCGGTCGCCAAGGCCGCCGCGACGCCCACCAACGGGAGCGCGCCGCTGACCGTGCAGTTCAGCAGCGCCGGGTCCACGGCCCCGGATCCCGGCGGCACGCTCACCTATCACTGGACGTTCGGCGACGGCACCACGTCCACGGCGGCGGGCCCGTCGCACACCTACACCGCCAACGGCAACTACACCGCCCAGCTCAGGGTCACCGACAGCACCGGCGACACGGCCTTCGCGAACGTGCCGATCACCGTGGGCAACACCGCGCCGGTCGTCACCGTCACCGTTCCGGCCGACGGCGGCATGGTGGACTTCGGGGACCGCGTCCCGTACAAGGTGTCCGTCTCGGACCCCGGCGGCGCGCCCGTCGACTGCGCCAAGGTGTTCGTCAACCCCGCGCTCGGCCACGACGACCACCAGCACGAGACCACGGACTACCCGGGGTGTTCGGGCACCATCGACACGACGCTGCTCGGCGGGCACCCCGACGACGCCAACCTGTACTACGTCCTCAACGCCCGCTACACCGACGACGGCGGCCCCGGCGGGGCGAGCCCGCTCACCGGCTACGCGCAC
Organism: Streptomyces roseirectus; assembly: GCF_014489635.1. Taxonomy (NCBI): domain Bacteria; kingdom Bacillati; phylum Actinomycetota; class Actinomycetes; order Kitasatosporales; family Streptomycetaceae; genus Streptomyces; species Streptomyces roseirectus. The sequence continues at coordinate 461,706 of NZ_CP060828.1, forward strand.
GCGACCCTCCAGCCCAAGCACAAGCAGGCCGAGTTCTTCACGAGCCAGTCGGGCGTGCAGGTCGCCGCGCACTCCGGTGCGGAGAGCGGCAAGCGGGTCGTCGGCGCCTCCGACGGCGACTGGATCGCGTTCGACCCGATGAGCCTGTCGGGCATCACGAACGTCCGCTACCGGCTGTCGTCGCCGGGCGGCGGCGGATCGATCGAGCTGCGCGCCGGCTCCCCGACCGGCACGCTCCTAGCGACCACGCCGGTGCCCGCCACCGGCGACCTGAACACCTACCAGACCACGCCAGCGGTGAACACCGCCGCTCTCGCCGGCTCACACGTGCTCCATCTGGTGTTCAAGGGCACGTCGGACACCTCGTTCAGCCTCGACTCGATCGTCTTCGGCGGCAGCGGGGTCGGTGAACCGGGCAACGGTGGTGGTGTGGGCGGTCGGACGTGGACGGTCGCGGCGCAGCACAGCGGCAAGTTCATGGACGTCAGCGGCGTCTCGACCGCCGACGGCGCCCAGGTCGTCCAGTGGCCGGCCACCGGCAACACCAACCAGCAGTGGCAGGCCGTCGACGCCGGTGGTGGCGCCGTCTACCTGAAGGCGATGCACAGCGGGAAGTGCCTCGCCGTCACGGGCGGGTCCACCGCCCAGGGCGCGTTCCTCCAGCAGTCCACCTGCGACAACGGCGACCCGCAGAAGTTCGTCGTCACCCCCACCAGCACGGCGGGCATCTACACGGTGAAGAGCCGGCCCAGCGGGCTGTGCGTCGACGTCAACGGCGGCTCGACGGCCGACGGCGCGCGGCTCCTGCAGTGGACCTGCCACAACGGCACCAACCAGCAGTGGCGGTTCACCGCGGTGTAGCGCACCGGCCGGGAACCCGGAGGGGCCGCCCCCCGTCGGCGGCCCCTCCGGCGTGCCGCTCCTCGGGGCCGGCGCTACCGCCCTCTTGTATTCGATTCATTCGACTCCTAAGGTCGTCGTCACTCCCCAAGATCGCTCCTGAACTGCTGTGTTGTGCGCGGAAGCGCTTCGACAACGGAAGCCTGGAGACCTCATGCAGCTGTCACGTCGTGGCGTTCTGATCCTCGGCGCCGTCGGCGCGGCCGTCACCGGCGGCCTGCCCACGGCCCCGGCACGGGCCGCCGAGGCCGGAACGGCCGGCGCGGCGGACGCCGCCGCGCGCACCGAGCGCCTGTATCTCTCCGGAGAGGACGCCGACCACCCGGTCGACTGGGACTTCCTGTGCACCAGCGGTCGGCGCAGCGGCAGCTGGGGCACCATCCCGGTCCCGTCGAACTGGGAGTTCCACGGGTACGGCACCTACAACTACGGGTGGAACCTGCGCCCGGAGGAGAAGGGCCGCTACCGGCACACCTTCACGCCGCCCGCCCACTGGCACGGCAGACGCGTCTTCCTCGTCTTCGAAGGGGCGATGACCGAGACGGAGGCGTGGGTCAACGGCGAGCCGGCGGGCCCCGTCCACCGGGGCGGCTTCTACCGGTTCCGCCACGAGGTGACCGGCGCACTGCGCCCGGGGCGGGACAACCTCCTGGAGGTTACCGTCAGCAAGGAGTCCACCGACGACTCCGTCAACCGGGCCGAACGCCTGGGCGACTACTGGAACTTCGGCGGCCTCTACCGCCCCGTCCACCTGGAGGCGTTCCCCCTCCAGCACATCGAGCGCGTTGCCGTGGACGCCCGCGCCGACGGCACCTTGCGGATCGACGCACACCTGTCGGGCACCGGCTCCGCCGACCGCCTCGTGGCACGAGTCACCGACCTCTCCGGGCGCCCGGTCGGCACCCCGTTCACCGCGGCGGTCGCGCCCGGCGACACGACGGTGACCCTCAGGACGGCCGTCGACTCCCCGCAGCGGTGGACGGCGGAGACCCCGCACCTCTACCGCGTCGAGGTCGCGCTGCGCGCCGGCGCCCGTACCGTCCACCGCGTCGACGAGAGGTTCGGCTTCCGGACCGTCGAGGTGCGCCCCGGCGACGGCGTGTACGTCAACGGCGTCAAGATCCTCCTCAAGGGAGCCAACCGGCACACCATCTGGCCCACGTCCGGCCGGGCGACCAGCGCCCGCGTCAGCCGCCAGGACATCCTGCTGATGCGGGAGATGAACATGAACGCGGTCCGGATGTCCCACTACCCGCCGGACACGCACTTCCTCGACCTCGCCGACGAACTCGGGCTGTACGTGCTCGACGAACTCGCCGGCTGGCAGAAGTCCTACGACGAGGCGGCGGGCCGGCCCCTCGTCGCCGAGATGGTCGCCCGTGACGTCAACCACCCGTCGATCCTGTTCTGGTGCAACGGCAACGAAGGCGGCTGGAACACCGCCCTCGACGGCGACTACGCCCGCCACGACCCCCAGCAACGCGCCGTCCTGCACCCCTGGGCCAATTTCGGCGGCATCAACACCGACCACTACGAGACGTACGACAGCACGCGCCGCATCCTCCAGGAACAGGGCGACGTCTTCATGCCCACCGAGTTCCTGCACGGCCTCTACGACGGCGGCGCCGGCGCGGGCCTCGACGACTACTGGAAGCTGATGGGCCGTGAACGGCTCTCGGCCGGCGGCTTTTTGTGGTCGCTGATCGACGAGGGCATCGTCCGCGACGACCTCGGCGGCGCCGTCGACGTGGCGGGCAACGCCGCGCCCGACGGCATCCTCGGCCCCTTCCGGGAGAAGGAGGCCAGCTTCTACACGATCAAAAACATCTGGTCCCCCGTCCAGCTCGCCGAGCCCGAGCGGTTCGCCTCCGGCCGTCTGCCGGGCGACTTCGACGGCCGGATCGGCCTCACCAACCACTACGCGTTCACCAACACCCGCACCTGCCGGTTCACTTGGCGGCTCCTGGACTTCCGCACCCCGTCGCAGCGCCGGGACGGCCACACCGTGCGCGCCCAGGGCACCGCCTCCGCCCCGGACATCGAACCCGGCGCGCAGGGCGTGCTGCGCCTGCCCCTCCCGTCCGGCTGGCGGCGCGCCGACGCCCTGGCGCTCACCGTCACCGACGCCGACGGCCGCGAGATCCGCGGCTGGACATGGACCACCGCGTCCGCCGCCGACCAGGCCCGACGGCTGGTACGGACGGGCCCGGGACCGGCCGTGCACGGCACCCAGGCGGGCGACACCCTCACCCTCACGTCCCGCCACACCACGGTCACCCTCGACGCCACGACGGGCCTGCTGGCCGGCGTCACCCACCGGGGAAGGGACTTCGCGCTGTCCCGGGGCCCGCTGCCCACCGCCGGAACAGCCGACCTCACCCGCCTCACGCACGGGCCCGACGGCAACGGCTACACGGTCGAGGCGGAGTACTCCGGCGCCCTGCGCCACGTCCGGTGGCAGCTGCACCCCAGCGGCTGGCTGCGGCTGGACTACCGCTACCACCTCACCGGCGAGCACGACTTCCTCGGCGTCGGCTTCGACCACCCCGAAGAGCGGGTGACCGGCGTGACCTGGCTCGGCCACGGACCCCACCGGGTGTGGAAGAACCGGCTGCGCGGCGTCACGACGGACGTCTGGACGAAGCGGTACAACGACACCGCGACCGGTGCCGACGGCTGGGTGTACCCGGAGTTCAAGGGCTACCACGCGGCCGTCCGCTGGGCGTCCCTGCACACCACCGCCGGACGGCTCACCGTCGTCTCCGAGGACGACGACCTCTACCTCCGCCTCTTCACCCCCCGGTTCGGACCCGACCCCCGCCACACCGCGCCGCCCTTCCCGAACGGGGACCTGTCCTTCCTCGACGCGATCCCGGCGATCGGCACCAAGTTCGACCCGCCGGCCGCGCTCGGCCCCAGCGGCGGCCCCACCACGGCGACGGGCGACTATGGCCGGACCTTGTACTTCTCGTTCTCCCGATAGAGAAAGGACACCCCCAATGTCCCGGAAGTCCAAGAAGAGAAGCGTCGCGGACGTACTGGTGGCCCTGCTGATGGCGATCTCGCCGCTGCTCGGGGCGCTCGCGCTGACCGGCGCCTCGGCCACCACCGCGTCGGCCGCGTCGCTGACCGAGGTGACCGGCTTCGGCAGCAACCCCGGAAACCTGCGGATGTACGTCTATCGGCCCGACCGCGCTCCGGCGCGCCCGGCGGTGCTGGTGGCGGTGCACTACTGCACCGGCACGGGGCCCGCCTTCCACTCCAACACGGAGTTCGCGCGCCTGGCCGACCGGTACGGATTCATCGTCGTCTACCCGGACGCCAACGTCAGCGGGCAGTGCTTCGACGTCTCCTCGCCCCAAGCGCTCAGGCACGACGGGGGCAGTGACCCCACGAGCATCGCCCAGATGGTCCGGCACACCGTGCGGACGATGAACGCCGACGCGGGCCGCGTCTACGTCACCGGCGCCTCGTCCGGTGCGATGACGACCAACGTCCTGCTCGGCGACTACCCCGACCTGTTCAAGGCCGGTGCGGCGTTCTCGGGCGTGCCGTTCGGCTGCTTCGCCACCACCAACGGCTCCGGCTGGAACAGCGACTGCGCGAACGGCAGGATCACCAAGACCCCGCAGGCGTGGGGCGACCTCGTCCGGGGCGCCTACCCGGGATACACCGGCCCCCGGCCGCGCATGCAGTTGTGGCACGGCACCACGGACACCACGCTGCACTACGTGAACTTCGGTGAAGCGATCAAACAGTGGACCAACGCCCTCGGAGTGAGCCGGACCCCGGCCCTCACCGACTCCCCGCAGTCCGGCTGGACCCGCACCCGCTACGGCTCCACCGGCGCACACGCGCCGGTCGAGGCGATCAGCGTCCAGGGCGTCGGGCACACCCTGCCCGCCGCCGGTATGGCGGCCCGCGCCATCGCCTTCTTCGGCCTCGACGGCTCCGGCGGCCCCAACTAAGCAGTGGCGCCTCGGCTGACCGAACGGTCCCGGCCCGACCGGAGACTCCTCCTCCGGAAGGGCACGGGACGGTCAGCCCAGTGTCATGACGAGCCGGGCCGGCTGCTGGAAGACGTCTCCGCCGGTGCGGGCGTCCTCGCCGGCGGGCTGGGACACCGTGGGGAAGCGCCGGACCAGCGCGGTGAGCAGGGTCTCCAGTTCGGCGAGCGCCAGCCGGGCTCCCGCGCAGGCGTGGTGGCCGGTGCCGAAGGTCATGACGGGGTGTCCGGGGCGGCCGGGCTCGAAGGCGTCGGGGCGCTCGAACACGTGTGGATCACGGTTGGCGGCGGCGAGGTCCAGCTCGACCACGGCGCCGCGGGGCAGCCGAAGCGGCCCGACCTCGGTGTCGCGGGAGGCGAAGCGGACGGTCCTCCGCAGCGGGGAGAGCCACCGCAGCGCCTCCCGGACGACCTGCGGCGCGGAGAGCTTCCCGTCGCGCAGGGCCTGCCACGTGCCCGGGTGGCGGAGCAGGCAGACCATGAGGTTGCCCGTCGCCGACGCGGTGGTCTCGACACCCGCCGCGAGGAGGAGCAGGGCGGTCCGGATCACGGTGTCGGTTGCGGCGGCGCCCGGGGACGGGCCCACGCGTTCGGTCAGCAGGCTCAGCAGAGTGCCGGGCGGTGGCTGCTCGCGCAGGCACCGCCGCAGGTAGCCGTCCAGTTCGTCACGGGCCCCGGCTGCCTCGACCGGCGGTCCGGGGGTCGCTATGTGGGCGACGATCGGCCGCAGCCGTGCCCACACCCAGTCCGCGTCCCCCTCCGGGCAGCCGAGCACCCGCAGGACGACCCGGGTGGGCAGCCGGCGGCCGACGGCCGCCACGAAGTCGACCGGGTTCCCCCGGGGCAGGGCGGAGACGAGATCCCGGACCACGGGGTCGACGGCGTGGGACTGCCACCGCGTCATGTGGCCCGGCGCGAACCAGGTGACGTGGGAGCGCAGCTCGCGCCGGCGGGGGCCGTCGACGTCGATCGCGGTCGGCCCGAACAGCTGGCGGGTCGCCCGGAACGGGTGGTCCACGGTGAAGTGCGGGCTGCGCAGCACCTGTTGGACCGACCGGTGGTCGCTCAGCAGCAGCGCGGGCGGCCGGGTCAGCATCGTCAGACCTCGAACCGCAGCGGGGCCCGGCCCGCCAGGAAGTCGTGCAGCCCGCACAGCTCGCCCAGGGTCTCGCCGCCCCGCAGCTTGCCCTTCAGCTCCTCCTCCCGTTCGGCCAGCAGCACCGCGGCGCGCAGCACGGCGCTGACGTACCGCTGGGTGACGGCCAGGACGCCGTCGCCGTCCGCGAAGATCCAGTCGCCGGGACGCAGGGTGCACGAGCCCAGCGTGATGTCTTCCGGGACCTCGCGGGCCGGGATCCTGGCGGTCTTCGCCGACACGTAGGTCACCTGGGAGCTGAACACCGGGAAGGCGAGCTCGGGCAGCGAGTCCACGTCGCGGACGGCGCCGTCCACGATCAGGCCGGCGAGGCCGCGCTGTTTGCAGGCGGTGACGAAGATGTCCCCGGCCAGGGCCTCCGAGCGTGCCGTCGTGTTGTGCAGCACGATCACCGAGCCCGGCGGCGCCAGGTCGAGGGCCTGCAGGCCGGGCAGCATGTCGTTGTCCGTCGCCACGGGGAAGGCCGGCCCTGCGGCGCTCAGTCCCGGGGTGCGCGAGCGCAGGGGCGCGTCGACCACCGTGGTGACGTCGGGGGCCGCGTCGTGCAGCAGGGCGCAGCCGAGCCTGTCGAACAGCGACGCCAGCCGGCGTACCGCCACCTCGTCCAGCACCGTCATCCGGTCACCTCCGTGGTCGCGGCCGTGGCGGCCGAGTGGACCATGTCGTACAGGCCGTTCATCGTGTAGAAGGAGCTGATCGAGTAGTTCTCCACGGGGATGTCCTGGCCGGTCAGTTCCTCCAGGAAGACGATCAGTTCCACCAAGCGCAGTGAGTCGATCAGCCCGAGGACGAAGAGGTTGTCGTCGGGGCCGAAGTCGGCCGGTTCCCCCGGGTTGTGCTCGACCAGGAAGTCCTGGACGGCACTGACGAATTCCGTGCGGTCGGGCATCATCTCTGCTTCTCCGTATCTGTGCGGGCTCAGATCGACGCGGCGGGGCGGGCGTCCGCGGTGACCTCGGCGGACACCGCCTCGGTCAGCGTGTCCAGGGCGTCCGCCAGTTGGCCGGGGGGTGTCGTCACGGGCGGGGCCACCCGGATCCGCTCGCCGCCGTGCCCGCCGACGAACGCGATGACGCCGCCCAGGAAGCAGCGGCGGACGACGGCCCGGCTGAGCCCTCGCGGCAGCTCGAACGACAGCGTCGGACCGGTCACGTGGACGCGGCGGACGCCGTCGAGGTCCGCCAGGGTGCCAGCGGTGGCGCGCAGCAGCCGTTCGGCCCCGGCCGCGAGGTCGGCGACCGGGGTGGCGTCCAGGTAGCGGGTCACCGAGGCCGCGGCCCGGTGGCCGAGCACCCCGGTCTGGAAGGTGTGCGCGAGGCGTACCGGGTCCGGCGCGCCGTGGCCCAGGCCGCTGTCGAAGACGACCGCGGAGAGCGGATAGACGCCGTTGGTCATGGACTTGCTGAACAGCAGGATGTCGGGGGTCAGGCCCCACGACCGGGCGACGCTGAGTTCGCCGTGCCGGTAGTAGCCGCTCTGCACCTCGTCGGCGATCACCACGACGCCGGCCGTCCGGGCCTGTTCCGCCAGGCCGCGCAGCCACTCCTGGGGCAGTGGTACGTACCCGTTGGCCCCTTGCACGGGTTCGAACAGCAGACACGAGTACGGTCCCCAGTCCGGTGCCGGGGCGCCCGGGGCGAGGAAGTCGACGTGCCGCGCCAGGGCGGTCACGCCGGGGCCGGCCTGGAGGGCGATGTCGTGCTGGATCCCGGTGACGGCCAGGGTGTCCTGGCCGAGCCCGTGGAAGGCGCCTTCCATGGCCAGGATCCGGCCGGGCCGGGCGCGGGCCGCCAGGGCGAGCGCGGTCGACACGGCGAAACTGCCGCCGATCTGGAACAGGACCCGGTGGTCGGGCAGGCCGAGCCGTTCGCACAGCCAGTCGGCGACCGTGTCGGCCTCCGGCGGGTAGAAGCAGCCGGAGATGTCGGCCGTCATGCCGGCGGCCGGGTCGATGTCGGGGTTGCGGTGACCGAAGTTGACCGCGCCGTACGCGCTCATGAGGTCGGTGTAGTCGTGCGGCGCCTCCCCCGGGGCGGCCAGGGTGAGCGTGGCGTTGCGTGCGCCCAGTAACACGTGGTCGCGGGAAATGACCTGGGATTCGTCGAGCAGACTGCGCCGTGGCATGCCCATCATCTCTCAGTCGGAGGAGTCGTCACGCGCGAGGTCCGCGCCGATCAGTGCTGCCAGAGCCGCCCGGTCGAGCTTGCCGTGCACCGACAGCGGCAGGGCCGGGACGAACAGGACGTGGCGGGGCACCATGTAGTCCGGCAGCTGCTCCTGGCAGAAGGAGCGCAGGCCGGGCCGGGTGAGCCGGCCGGGCCCGGTGGGCACCACGACGGCCGCCAGTTCGTCGCCACCGCCGGTGTCCACCGTGAGGGCGGCGGCGTGCGCCACGTCGGCGTGCTCCAGCAGCACCCGTTCGAGCTCGGCGAGTTCCACCCGGTTCCCGCGGACCTGGACCTGGAGGTCGCGCCGCCCGAGGTACGTGAACTCCCCGTCCTCGGTCAGGCGTGCCAGGTCGCCGGTGCGCAGCACGGGCTCCGGGGCCATGGGGCGCAGCGGATCGGGGACGAGGGCCGCTCGGGTGGCCGCGGGGTCCCCCCAGTAGCCGCTGAACAGCGTCGTCGCCCGCAGGTACAGCTCACCGCTCCCGCCGGGCTTGGTGACCTCCTCGCCCGACTCGCCGATCAGCAGCAGTTCGGCGCCGTCGTGCGCCTGGCCGATGGGCATCTCCTCCCACGCGTCCGGAAGGGGTCGGGGCAGGTCCCGGAACGAGCACTGGATGGACTCCGACTGCCCGTAGCCGTGGGTGAGCCGCACGCCGGGGAAGAGGTCGGCGAGCCTGCGTACCTGGTCCCCCGGGAAGTGCTCGCCGGTGAAGTGGATGCCGGTGACGCAGGCCGGCACCTCGGTGTGCGGCCCGGCCGTCGCCAGCAGCGGCCGCCAGATGGACGGCACTGCGCTGACGTGGGTGACCTGGTGCTCCGCCAGGTGGCGCAGCATCCGCCGGGGATGGTGCACGAGGATCCGCGGCACCTGGACCAGGGTGGCGCCGGAGCCCAGGGCGAGGCAGAGGTCGAGGATGCTCAGGTCGAAGCTCAGGGGGGAGAACGTGGCGACCCGGGCGGTGGAGGGGAGTGCGAAGTGCCCGGTCAGCGCCCGGACGAAGGCGACGAGCGCGCGGTGCGAGTTGGTGATGCCCTTGGGGCGCCCGGTCGTCCCGGAGGTGAAGACGATGTACGCCGGATCCGTGCCGAGCGTCCGCCGCCGGGCGCCGGGGTGTTCGGGACACGCGTCGTAAAACCGCAGGCCGTCGGCGGTGACGTCGGCGACGCGGGCCGCCGGCACCGGGAGCGGCCGGGCGTCGGGGCCGTCCGGCGCCCGCAGCCAGGCGGTGGCCGTCACGTGGTCGAGGATCTGCCGGACGCGGTGCTCGGGGGTGTCCGGCGACACCGGTACGTACACCGCGCCCGCCATGGAGCAGGCGAGCAGCACGCCCACCGCCTCCGGGACGGGGTCGAGGCTCACCAGGACGCGTTCGCCGTCGGTGATCCCGCGCCGCACGAGTTCGGCCGCGCACGTACGCGCGTACCGGGCCAGGCGCCCGCGGGTCCAGCGGCCGGTCGGACCGTCGACGGCCTCCTGGTCGTCGGCGCCGGGCAGCAGGACGTCGTGGAGCAGCGGGTCCGTGGGAAAGCCGTTCACCGCGTCTCCTTCGGGAAGTCGAGGCAGTCGACCAGTCTGCGCAGCGCCGTGGTGTCGCCGTCGAGCCGGACGTCGGGGTGGGCGGCCACCTCGTCGAGGGTCCGGCGCCGGCGGCTCAGGTCGTGCCAGGGTGCGGCCGGGCCCCGGTAGACGACGGTGAGGTCCGCGTCCCAGCCCCGGTCGCCGGTGAGGCCGTGCGGGGTGGCGCGGATCGTCCACTTCCCGTTCGGCACGTCCTCCAGGTGGAGGCCCAGCACCACGTCCGAGCCGATCCGCTCCGGCCGGTACACCCGATGCAGCGGCTCCATCCAGCGGTCGGTGGCGACGGCGACGAGGATGCCGCGTCCCCGGAAGGAGACCGGGCCGTCGACGGCACCGCCCTCGACGACGACGGTCAGCCGGCGGCCGGAGGTCCGCTCGACGCCGCCCCGCAGGTGCAGCGGCCGCTCCACCGGGGTGGGGTGGAGGTAGTCGATCTCCACGTGGACGGTCATGGTCGGGTTGTCGGCCGCGGCCATCCCGATCAGGGCCAGCGCCTCGTCGACCAGCGCGGCGAGGTAGCCGCCGTGGGCGATGTCGGGTGCGCCCGCGGCATGAGCGGGTACGGTGTGCTCGCCCGCGGCGTCGCCGTCCTGCCAGGTCATCCGCAGGCCGAGGCCCCGGTCGTTGCCGCTGCCGCAGCCGTAGCAGCCGGGGTAGTGCTCCAGCGCCGCCGTACTCATGGGGTGCGGTCCTCTCTGCTCACCCGGGTGTCCACCTCGGCCGGGCAGCCGCCGTCCGGGCCGTGGGTCGCGAGCGCCGGCCGGGGCGGTCCCGCGAGGGGGATGAGCCGGTTGCTGGTGGAGCCGTGGCAGAACTCCTCGAAGTCCGGCCGGTCGGTGCCGTCCAGGCGGGCGAAGGAGCACAGCCCGGGGTCCAGTGCTTTCTCCACCCCGTCCTCGTCGACGCACTCCAGCCGCCCGTGGTTGAGGAACGACATGACCCCGAGCAGGACGGTCCGCCGGGCCTGCGCCGGTATGCCGAGCCGACGGCACTCCTCCTCCATCAGCAGGCTGCCTCCCACGCAGTCGGCCGTGCCCAGTTGCCGCAGCCGTGCGGTGTCCGAGGCGAGTTCGAACGGGAGGGACTGGAAGCGGAAGTCCTCCACCAGCCACCGCATCAGTTCCCGCAGGCGACCGGAGAGCAGGGTCCGCCGGACCCCGGCGGTGGTGAGCCGCCAGGTGAGTTCGATCGGCCCCGGTGCGCCGGTGACCTCGAGCGAGGTGGCGGTGACCTCGGGCGGCGGATGCCCGGACAGTTGTCGCACGTGCCCGCCGTACGCCTCCGGGACCGGTTTGACCACGCGCCACCGGTCTTCGCCTGCGCAGCGCGCGGGGTCGCCGCAGCCGGCCCGCAGCCGCAGCGTCCAGTCCAGGGGCCGCAGCCAGGTCGCGGGGTCGGCGCGGGCCAGCCGGGTCACGAAGTGCGCGGCGTACTCGGGCAGCGAGCGGCGGGTGCCCGAGTACAGGCCGAGGTTGTAGATGTCGTGGCCGTCGAACCGCTCGGCTCCCTCCGGGCCTTCGCAGGGCAGTCCCTCGCGGATCAGCAGGTCCAGTGTCCGGTCGTCGCAGCGCAGTGTCGTCGACACGGTGGCCCGGCTCTGGTCGGCGCGGCGGTAGGGGGCCGGGACGGGGATCAGCGCGGCCAGCGAGTCCAGCCACAGCTGGTCGCTGCGCGGTGCCGTGGTCGTCATGACACCTCCACCCGGTCCGCCGCGTCCGGGGTGTACGCGATCACGTCGTCCGGTCGCTCCTCCCCCGTCAGGCGCTGCCACAGCAGTCTGCGGCGCGGTTTGCCGCTGGTGGTGCGGGCGATGGCGCCGGGCGGGCCGTGGAACAGCAGCCGGCGCACCTCCGCGCCGACGCAGGCGCGGAGCACCGCGGACACGGCGTCCCAGGGCACCTGTGTTCCGCCGTCGGCGTCCACGCGGCCCTCGATCAGCAGCACGGCGGTGTCGCCGGAGGCGTCGGTGCCGAGCAGGGCGGCGACCCGGTGCCGGGCCGGGTCGAGACAGTCGGCCACCCGCTCCTCGACGTCCTCGGCGAAGACGGTGCGGCCCCGGACCTTCAGGGCGTCGCCCATCCGGCCGACGACGAACAGTTCGCCGTCGCGGAGGAAGCCCGCGTCGCCGGTCCGCAGCCGGCCGTCCCCGTCCGTCACCGGGCGGATCCCGTCGCGGTGGCGCAAGCCGCTCGCCACACAGGGGCCGCTGACGGTGATCTCGCCGATCCGGCCCTCGGGCGCGTCGCGGCCGTCCTCGTCCAGGATCCGGATCTCGGCCCCGGCGAGCGGCGCGCCGCACCCCACCAGCGGGCTCTCGACGGCGGCGCTGGGGGCCGTCGCCCGCAGCGGTACCGGGCGGCCCGCCGGCGCTCGTGGTCCGGCCGGCGCGGGACAGACCCGCACCCCGCCCCCGGGCCGGACACCGGTGACGGCCAGCGTGCTCTCGGCCAGGCCGTAGGCGGGACACAGCGCGGCCTCGTCGAAGCCCCACGGTCGCAGCGCGGCGGCGAACCGGCGCAGCAGTGCGGGTGCGATCCGCTCGGCGCCCACGATCACGGACCGCCAGCGGCTGAGGTCCCACCCGTCGAGCGCCCGCGGCCGTGCGGTGACGTACCGCAGGGCGTGCGCCAGGCCGAACGAGGGGGTCGCGGTCAGCGTCGCGCCGTGCACGCCGAAGCACTCCAGCCACAGCAGTGGTGAGCGCACGAACCGCACCTGGCTGAGGGCCAGCACGCTCGTCCCGGTCACCACCGGCGTGAGCAGGCAGCCGATCAGTCCCATGTCGTGGTGGACGGGCAGCCAGGTGGCCGTGGTGTCGCCCGGCCGCATGCCCAGCCATCCGGCGATGCCCGCCAGGTTGGTCTCCAGGCTCTCCCGGCTCACCTCCACCGCGCGTGGATCGCCGGTGGATCCCGAGGTGAACTGCAACAACGCCGTCTCGGCGGCGGGCGGCCGGACAGGCGGCGGGGCAGCGCTGCGGAGCTGCCCGACGGTGAGGAGCGGGACACCGTCACCGATCGGCCGGCACGCCTGTCCGACCGGTTCCAGGCCGTCGGCGTCGGTCAGGACGGCGCTCGGCCCGGCCGCCCGCAGCAGCCGGCTCGTCTGCTCCACGTACGTCGCCGAGCCGGCGAAGACCGTCGGCGGAGCGATCGGGTTGGGGGTGGCGCCGGCGGCCAGCGCCCCGAAGAAGGCGACGACGAAGTCATGGCCGGTGGGAAGGACGACCGACACGACGTCGCCGGACCGGATCCCGGCGTCGCGCAGCCCTCCCGCGACCCGCAGCACCGCTTCGGCGGTGGAGCGGTGGCTGTGCCGCTGCCAGCCGTCACCGGCGCGGAAGCTGATTCCGGCGCTCTCCGCCGGGTCGTCGAGCCAGCCGAGCAGCGACGTCATGCGCCGTCCCCGGCGAGCTTGCCGACCAGTTCCTCGACGTCCCCCACGGTGACGATGTCGAACATCGCGGTCTCCTCGACCTCGTCGATCGCGAACCGCTCCTCCAGGGCCACGGCCAGCTGGATCAGTTGCAGGGAGTCGAAGCCGAGGTCGTCGGTGAGTCTGGCCGTCCCGGTCACCGTCCCCGGATCCGTCCGTCCGACCTCGGTGACGATGGCGCGGACCTGTTGCGTGATGGTCTCCTGCGAGAGCACTAACGCCCCTTTCCGGTTCCGCCGGCCGCCTGCTGGGCCAGCCGGGTGGGATGACGCACGCCGTGCAGTTCCTCGTACTCGTCGACGGCCGCCGCGCAGTCGGCGTACCAGGCTCGGCGGGCGGACCCGGTGAGGTCCCGCAGGCCGATCCGCGCCAGGCGCCGGTGCAGGGCGTCGGCCGCGGCGTCCCACTGCCCGGCCAGCAACCGCCCGTGCCGGGCGACGGCGAACGGCAGCGCGAGCGTGGTCAGGCGCCGTTCGGGATCCACCAGGGCCCGGGCCACCACCGGCATGCTCTGGACCACCTCCTCCGCGATGGCGTCCCGGTAGCCGCTGCGGACGCCTTCGCGCAGCGCGATGTTCCCGAAAGCCGCGTGCCGGGCCTCGTCGCGCGCCACTCTGGCCAGGCCCTCCGACAGGGCCGGCAGCCCGGGCACGGCGCGTACGGCGTCGCTGATCGAGTGAAGCAGCGTCATCGCGAGGACGCCCTCGGCCATCAGGTGGTACAGGGTCACCGCCCGGTACCAGTCGGCGGGATCGCCGTCCGGCCCGACCTCGGCGGTGCGCTCCACGAGCCGACGTTCGACGACGTCGGCCAGTGCCTCGGTGCGCCGGCCCTCGGTGTGCAGGTCGTCCGGGCGGTGCTGCCCGGCGCCGGTGAGCGCGTCCAGGCAGCGCTGGAAGAACAGCGTGTGCCGGGCCTCGTCGGCGAGTTGGGTGCACAGGAACAGCTGGTAGTCGTACCGGGGTGCCGCGTGTGCCAGCGGGGCCAGCGTCTCGGTCACGGAGACCTCGCCCAGGAAGAGACCGCTCAGCCCGGCCAGCAGCCCCGTCCGGACGACGTCGGGCAGCGCGTCCCAGGCGGGGCGGTCCGCGGCCAGGTCGAGGTCGGCGATCCGCCAGTTGCGCTGCTCCCACCCGTCGTACAGGCCGAGCGCCCCGGCCCTTTCCTCTTCACGCAACCCCTCGGACTCGTCGGACTCGTCGGTTCTTGCCTCGAACGTGGTGTCCGGCACCGTCACTCTGCCTTCCTCGGGCTTCTTCGGGCTTCCTCGGGTCGGCGGCGGAAGCCTCGTCGCGCCCTGCTCGCTCCGAGCCTGCTGGAGTGCCGCCGGGGGACGTATTGAAGAAATTCGCACTCCTGTGCGTCATCGATGGCTGAGAAGCGTCTGTGGTGACGACTTGGTGCAGCATTAAACTGATTTGCCGCCGGGTACCTTGCGGAGGAGTCACCCGCATGCGTCACTGGACCTTGCTCCCCGACCACTCCCATCCCACCGCCACCCCGCAGGCACGAGGCGGGGGCTGCGACTGCCGGCGCTACCGGATCAGCCGGGGCGGACGTCAGCGGTGGCTCCAGGCGCCCACCGGCTGGACGACGTTCACCGTGGCGTTCAGGGGCGAGCTGCGTATCAGCGGGCCGATGGGCGAGGCGAGCGGGACGCAGTCGTTCTCCTCGTCGCTGGCCGGACCGCACACCCGGGCCAGGCTCAGGGAGCACGGCGGCTCGTACATCGGCCTCGAAGTCGCCCTGCCGCCGTGGGAGGCGTTCCGGACCTTCGGCGTCACCATGCACGAGCTCGCCGAACAGGTCGTCCAGCCCGGCCAGTTGCTGGGGAGGAGGTTCGACACGCTGGTCGCCGCTCTGGCCGCGACCCGGCGGTGGGAGGAACGCCTTCACCTCCTCGACGTCAGGCTGGAGGAGTGGGCCGCCACCGGGCCCGGGTACTCCCCGGGCATCGTGGGCGCGTGGCAGGAACTGGCGCGCAGTTCGGGCACGATCCCCATCGGGCGGCTGGTCGCCGGGACTCAGTGGAGCTGGCGCCAGCTGCAGGAGCACTTCCGCGAGCAGATCGGCCTGCTGCCCAAGGCGGCGGCCCGCGTGTTACGGCTGCGGAGGGCGCTGATGCTGCTGACCGCCGACCGCCCGCCGGCCGGGGTCGCGACCGTCTGCGGCTTCAGCGACCAGGCCCACCTGACACGCGAGCTCAAGGCGATGACCGGCCGTACCGCGCAGTGGTACCTGCGCGGGCGGGGTACGGCGGGCGGCGGGCCGCGCGGGGCCCTGACCGGGGCCGGGCCCGCGTGGCCGGCGGACACCGAGGAGCGCCTGCTCATCCTGTGACCGGCGGCAGCCGACCACGGGACGGGGCGGCCGACCGCGGGGCAGGGTGGGCAATTCGGGCACGGGCGGGGCACGGGCACAACGGGCGGCGGGCCGCGCGGGGCCCTGACCGGGGCAGGGTCCGCGTGGCCGGCGGACACCGAGGAGCGCCTGCTCATCCTGTGACCGGCGGCAGCCGACCACGGGACGGGGCGGCCAGCCGCGGGGCGGGGCGGGCAATTCGGGCACGGGCACAACGGGCGGCGGGCCGCGCGGGGCCCTGACCGGGGCAGGGCCCCGCGTGGCCGGCGGACACCGAGGAGCGCCTGCTCATCCTGTGACCGGCGGCAGCCGACCACGGGACGGGGCGGCCAGCCGCGGGGCGGGGCGGGCAATTCGGGCACGGGCGGGGCACGGGCACAACGGGCGGCGGGCCGCGCGGGGCCCTGACGGGGGCCGGGCCCGTGTGGCCGGCGGACGCCGAGGAGCGGCTGCTCATCCTGTGACCGGCGGCGGCCGACCACGGGACGGGGCGGCCGACCGCGGGGCGGGGCAGCCAGCCGCGGGGGGCGGGCAGTTCGGGCACGGACGGGTGGTGTGGGCCGGGGCGGCGGGCGAGGTGGCCGAGCTGCGGCTGCTCGCGCAGCGGGCGGAGGCGGCGGGGCGCAGGTCAGCGGGCAGGCGGGCAGGCGGGCAGGCGGGCAGGTCAGCGTCTCGTGGCGACGATCAGCCCCGACGACCAGTTCAGCCGCGTCGCGGTCAGGCGCTCCTCGCCGAGCAGCCGGTCCACCAGCGCCGCCACCCGAGGGCCGTGGCCCGCCGGCCAGGTGGGTTGCGGCAGCAGGTCGTCCACGACGTAGAGCGCCCCCGGGGCGAGCAGGTCCAGCGTTTCGTCGAGTCGGTCGAACTTGCCGGCCCAGGTGTCGGCGAAGACCAGGTCGAAGCGCTCGCCCACCAGCTTCCCGATCAGCTCGCCGGCGTCACCGTGGACGGACCGCAGCCGTGCGTCGTGCGCGAGGTGACGACGGGCCACCGCCACGAGCGCTTCGTCGTGCTCCACCGTCAGGAGCGTGCTGTCGGCCGTCATCCCGTCCAGCAGCCAGGCGGCGGACATGCCGGCGCCGGTGCCGAGTTCCAGGACCCGGCCGCCGGGCTTCGACGCCGCCAGCGTGCGCAGCAGCGCTCCGGTGCGCGGATCGCAGGACATGACGAAGCCCAGCCGGCCGCAGGACGCGGTGAGGGACGTCAGGACCTCGTCGAGCGCTGCGGTGTCCGCCACGACCGGTACTCCTCACGACACTGGGCGGGGTCCAGGACGACCGCGCGCGACACCTCTCAACTCCCGGCGCGGCAGCGCTGGTTGACCCATGCCCATGGTAGCCCGGACGGCTCGCCGACGAACCGGCGTGCGCCCCGGCACGCGCTCGGACGGGCAGGCGATTCCCTCCGCAGGCACACCTGAATCAGCACAATCGGCCAGAGTCTCGGCGTCGCGGGGCGCAGGGCGGCTCCCGCTATAGTCGGGCCATGGGCAAGCCCAAGGACTTATCGACGTTCTGGATGCCACCGGTCAACGGAGTCGAGGTGCTCCACGCCCACTTCAGGCAGCACCAGTACCCGCGTCACACCCACGAGGCCGCCACCGTCGCGCTCATGGACAGCGGCGCGGCCTCCTTCCTCTACCGGGGTGAGATCCACACCGCCGCCGCGGGCGATGTGTTCCTGATCAACCCCGGTGAGGTCCACACCGGTTGGCTCGCCCACCCGCAGGGCTACCGCTACCGGGTGCTGTACCTGGGGGCGGGGGCCCTGGAGCAGTTCCACGGCGAGGACCCGGCGGACCCCGGGCGGCGCAGCCGTCCACCGGCGTTCCGGGAGACCGTCGTCCAGGATGCGCGGCTCGCCGCACTGCTGGACCGTACCCACCACGCGCTGAAACCGGCCTCCCCCGGTGCCGACGACCGGCTTCTCCAGGAGGAGTTGTTCGCGGAGCTCGGACAGGTGCTGGGCAACTGGTACGCCGAGCCGGGATCCACCGGCTCCGGGCCTGGCCCGAAGGGCGGGAACCGGGCCGTGTCGGTCGCCCGGGAGTATCTGGAGTCCCGGCTGGCGGAGAAGGTCTCGCTGCTCGAACTCGCCGGGGTCGCCTGCGTCAGTCCGTTCCGGCTGTCACGGTTGTTCAACGCCGAGCTGGGCATGCCGCCGCACGCCTTCCAGATTCTCCTGCGGGTCAAGCAGGCCAGACGTCTGCTGGCCGGCGGGGGCCGCGCGGTGGACATCGCGCGCGAGGTCGGATTCTACGATCAGGCCCATCTGAACCGGGTGTTCAAGCGCTACACCGGGGTGACGCCCCACCAGTTCATGGTGGGCGCCACGGGAAGCGCCGGTCCCGCGCACTCCCCACGCCTCGTGGAGGAGGGGCCGTGACAGACGTGCACGTCCTGCGCGTCTTCACGGACGCGGACGGCCGGTTCGGCAATCCGCTCGGCGTGCTGCTGGGTGCGGCGGACTGGGCGGCGGACGAACGGCAGGAGCTGGCCGCCCGGCTCGGTTACAGCGAGACGGTCTTCGTCGACGACGCGTCGACCGGACGGCTGCAGATCTTCACGCCCGCCTGCGAACTGGCCTTCGCGGGCCATCCCCTGGTCGGTGTCGGTGCGCTGCTCGCGCGGACGACCGGCCGTCCGCCCCGGGAACTGCGTCCGGTGCGGCTCGCGGAGCCGGTGCCGGCGCGCACCGACCACGACGGGACGGTCTGGGTGCGCGGTGCGGTGGCGGACGCCCCGCCCTGGGAACACGAACGCCTCGCCGGCCCCGCCGAGGTCGAGGGCCTTGTCCCGCCCCCGCTGGGACGGTCGCCGTCGGCCGGGGAGGACAAGCGGTGGCGACGGACGCAGACGTGGGCCTGGCAGGACGAGGCGGCGGGCGAGGTCCGGGCCCGGGTCTTCGCCGCCGACTACGGGGTGGTGGAGGACGAGGCGTGCGGGTCCGCCTCCTTGCTGCTCAGCGCCTACCTGTCCCGCGAGCTGACGATCCGTCATGGACGCGGATCGGTGGTCAGGGCCCGCCCCCTCGGCACGGACCACGCCGAGATCGGCGGACGAGTGGTCCACGACGGTGTCCGGCAGGTGGCCCGGATGCCGCGGCCCTGATGCGCGGGGCCCTGATGTGCGGGGCCGGCCACCTCGCGCGAGGACGGGCATGAGGACGAGGACGAAGGCCGTGAGGAGCACGAGAACAAGGGATGAATGACGACGTGTTACAACGAACCGGCGGACAGGACGAACCGGACCCGCAGGCCGCCGGCGAAGCGCGCAGCGAGGACATCGGCGAGGGCGCGGGGGACGGCGGGAGGCCGGAGGCCGGCGCCTCGGTCTATGCGATGCTCACCCTCAACATGGCGTTGTGGGGCAGCGCCTTCCCCCTGTCGAAGGCGGCCGTCGAGGACGTCCCGCACCAGGTCGCCGCGCTGCTGAGGTTCGGTTTCGGCGGCCTGGCCATGCTGACGTGGCTGCTCGCCACCCGCGGCCGGATATCCCTGGGCCGAGGGGACCTGGCCCGTGCCGCGACCGCCGGTGCCCTGGGCGTCTTCGGTTACAACGCCCTGTTCTTCTGGGGGCTCTCGCTGGCGCCGTCGATCGACGGCAGCATCATCGTGCCGGTCTTCGCGCCGGTCCTCACCATCGCCTTCACGGTACTGATCCAGCGGGAGCGCACCTCGGCGGCCCGCGCCACCGGGCTCGCCCTGGGCATCGGCGGAGCGGTGGTCTTCCTGCTCGGCGTCGGCGGTCTGGCCGACGGGGACCGGCTGCTGGGCGACCTCATCTACCTGGCGGCGGCGGTGTCCTGGTCGGCGTACACCCTCGTGTCGAAGCGGATGCTCACCGGCGATCCGGTGCAGGCGACCGCCCTGGCGACGCTCAGCGGCTCGGTGATGCTCGCCGTCATGGCGCTGCCCGCGGTGCCCACCGTCGCGTGGGGAAGCCTGTCCGGGAACTTCTGGCTGGTGGTGGCCTACCTCGCCATCGGGCCGACGGCGGTGGCGTACGTCTTCTACTACCGGGGAGTGCGGGCGGTGGGACCCGCCACGGCCTCGGTGATGATGTTCCTGTCGCCGGTGTTCGGCGCGGGAGGCGCCGTGCTGTTCCTGGACGAGGGCATGAGCTGGACGCAGGGCGCCGGCGCGCTGCTGATGCTGGCCGGCGCGCTCCTCGCGGTGAGCGGGCGGTGGCTGCCGCGCCTGCGGAAGACCACGCCGTGAAGGCGGCACGTCATGACAGTCCTTGTCCCGGCCATCGTTCGGAGGCACCGTGACCGACGCGTTCATCGCCGCACGACTTCGTGAGTACGCCGGACCGACGATCTTCAGCGAGATGACCGCCCTCGCCCAGGAGACCGGTGCGGCCAACCTCGGGCAGGGGTTCCCGGACAGCGACGGCCCGCCCGAACTGCTCGATGCCGCCCGTGACGCGATCGCGCGGGGCATGAACCAGTACCCACCGGCCATCGGGCTGCCCGCGCTGCGGGGCGCGATCGCCGCGCGGCGCGCGGACGACCACGGCGTGAGCTACGACCCGGACCACGAGATCGTCGTGACGGCCGGGGCCACCGAGGCGATAGCCGCCGCGCTGATCGGGCTGTGCGACCCGGGCGACGAGGTGATCGTCTTCGACCCGCTGTACGACTCCTACAGCGCGTGCCTGGCCATGGCACAGGTGCGGCGGGTACCGGTCCTGCTGGAGTACGACGGCACCCGCTTCGCCTTCGACCCCGACGCGCTGCGCCGGGCCGTCGGCCCGCGCACCAAGGTGCTGCTGCTCAACACCCCGCACAACCCGACGGGCAAGGTGTTCGACGAGGCGGAACTCGAACTGATCGCCCGGCTGTGCGTGGAGCACGACCTGATCGCCGTCACCGACGAGGTGTACGAATACCTCGTGTACGACCGCGTGCGCCATCTCTCCCTGGCCGCGCTGCCGGGCATGCGGGAGCGCGTCCTGTCGATCTCGTCGGCCGGCAAGACGTTCAGCTCCACGGGCTGGAAGGTCGGCTGGGCCTGCGGCCCCGCCCGGCTGGTCGGCACGGTCCGCACCGTCAAGCAGTATCTGACCTTCGGCACCGGCACTCCGCTCCAGGCCGCCGTCGCCGTGGCGCTGACGGACTGCATGCCCTGGGTGGAGGAGCTGCGGGCGAGTCTGGAGCGCCGCCGTGACCTGCTGGTCGCCGGCCTGCGAGCGGGCGGCATCACCACGTACCCGAGCCACGGCACCTACTTCGTGCAGATGGACGCCCGGTCCTTCGGCAGCGAGGACGGGCAGGCGCTGTGCCGCGCCCTGGTGACGGAGGCGGGGGTGGCGGCCATCCCCAGCGTCGCGCTGTACGACGACAAGGCGGCCGGGCGCCATCTGGTCCGGCTCGCCTTCTGCAAGGACGAGGACCTGCTGTCCCGCGCTGCCCGGAGGCTGGCCGGCCACGCCCGTGCCGCCCGGCCCCTGTGACGCCGGTGGCACCCGTTCCGGAAAGGGCAAGAACGTCCAAGACTCCGTGTGCGCGACGCCGCGAGAATCACGGTGCGTGCGCGCTGGCGAAATGCGTGCCGCATTGCACGATTCAAGGAGGCATCACCACATGACCGACGAGAACTCGCCGACACGGGTGGTTTGGGAAACGAAGATCGCCGTGGTTCTGCGAGACGATCTCGAGACGTGGCAGAAGCTCAACATCACCGCGTTCACCGTGAGCGGCATCGCCGCCACGGTCGAGGACGTGACGGGCGAGCCGTACGAGGACGGCTCGGGTGTGGAGTATCTGCCGATGTTCCGTCAGCCGGTGCTGGTGTTCGCCACCGACGGTGACAAGCTCCGTCAGATCCATGAGCGCGCGCTGCGGCGCGAGATCCCGATGGCCGTCTACACCGAGGAACTGTTCGCCACCAACAACGACGAGGACAACCGGGCGCAGGTCCGGGCCGTTCCCTCCGAGAAGCTCAATCTGGTCGGCCTGGCCATGCGCGCCGACCGCAAGGCGATCGACAAGGTGGTCAAGGGCGCGTCGCTGCACCCCTAGCCCTGTCCGACCCCCTTTCCGTCGGCAGCCGGCGGTGGAGCTCTCCCGCGCCGGGGCGCTCCACCGCTGTCGGCGTGTGCCATCCGGCGACCATCCGATCGGCCGAGCACGATCATGCATCGTCAGGACCACAGCTGCGGGAGACCCAGGTGACAGAAGTGGACCGTCCGGACTGCGTTCTGATCGGCTTCAACGAGATCGACTTCGGCGACTTCGCCCGCGCGCAGAAGGCGTTCGAAGCGACCTCCGGCTCGTATCAGGAACTGCTGACCAATTCCGTCCTCCTCGGCGACCGGCGCAGAACGTACATGGACCTCCTCAACGCCGTACGGGAACGCATGACGGGCCGGCCCTCGCACCTGACGGCGTTCGAGATGCCCAGCCTCGGGGTGGCCTACCTCGCCAGCTTCCTGCGCCGGCGGGGCTTCGGCGTCGACATCGTCAACTTCTTCAACACCGGCAAGGAACAGCTGGCCCGGCTGCTCGCCCGGTCGCCGCGGGCCGTGGCGATCACCACCACCTACTACGTCGACGACGAACCGATCCGGCAGATCATCCAGTTCGTGCGGGAACACGACCCGGACGTCCCCGTCATCGTGGGCGGCCCCCGGGTACACAATCTCTGTGCCGGACAGCCGGAGCGTGTCCAGGACGTCCTGCTGCGGGCGATCGGCGCCGACATCTACATCAACTCCGCCCAGGGCGAGGACACCCTCGCCTCGGTGCTGACCGCGCTGCGCGACAAGAACGGCGACCTGAGCCGCACCCCCAACCTGATCCACCGCGACCCGGCGCGGCCGCGCGGTCCCATGCTGCGCACGCTGCCCATGGTCGAGAACAACGACCTGGACCAGAACGCCGTCGACTGGTCGCTGTTCGACTCCAGCTACTACACGCCGACCACCTACATGCGCACCTCGCGCAGTTGCTCCTTCGGCTGCGCCTTCTGCAACTACCCGGCGATGGCCGGGCCGCTGACCCTGAGCGACATCTCCACCATCGAGGCCGAACTGCGTTACCTGTGCGACCACGGCCTGCGCAACATCATCTTCGTGGACGACACGTTCAACGTGCCCCTTCCGCGCTTCAAGAAGATCTGCCGCATGATGATCGAGAACAAGTTCGACCTGCGGTGGGTGTCCTTCTTCCGCTGCTCCAACGCCGACGACGAGGCGTTCGACCTGATGGCGGAGGCCGGGTGCGTCGGGGTCTTCCTCGGCATCGAGTCCGGTGACCAGCGGATCCTGAAGAACATGACGAAGTTCGCCCGTACCGACCGCTACGAGTACGGGATCCGGGAGCTGACCCGGCGCAACATCGTCACCCTGGCCTCCATCGTGCTGGGTTTCCCGGGCGAGAACGAGGAGAGCGTCACCAACACCATCGACTTCCTCAACCGGACCCAGCCCACCTTCTACAACGTCCAGCTCTACTACCACGACGTCCTCGCCCCGATCGAGAAGCAACGGGAGCGGTACGGCATCGAGGGCAGCGGCTACTCCTGGCGGCACGCCACCATGAGCTGGCAGGAAGCGGCCGAGTGGAAGGCCGAGCTGATCCGCCGGGTCCAGGGGCCGGCGCTCATGCCGCTGTACGGGCTGAGCATCTGGTGCATCCCCTATCTGCTGTCCCAGGGGATGACCATGGACGAGATCGTGCGGTTCACCAGGAGCGCGACCCGGCTGGTCGTCAAGGGGCTGGACGCCGACCGGACCGACCCCGAGCAGGAGATCGACGCGATCGTCCGCGAGCTGACCGGCGCGGAAGCGGTTCGTGCGTAGCGGTGGCGTGGCGGGCGGCTGGCTGCGTGTCTGGCGGCCCCGGCCTTCCGCCCGGGTACGGCTGGTGTGCCTGCCGCCGGCCGGCGGTTCCGCCGCGTTCTACCAGCCCTGGGCCGCCCTGCTGCCGCCGTACGTGGAGCTCGTCGCGGTCGAACCGCCGGGCCACGGCACCCGGTACGCGGAGCCCTTCGCCACCTCGTTCGACGAGGTCCGCGACGGGGTGACGCGTGCTGTGGAGCGGCTGCCGGACCGGCCGACGGCGGTGTACGGGCACAGCATGGGTTCGGTGCCCGCCCTGGAGATCGCGCGGGCGCTGACGCGCGGCGGCCCGCCACCGGTCGCGCTGGTGGTGTCGTCCCGGGACGCCCCCTCGGTCGCCGCACCCGAGCAAACGGATCTGACGGCTCTGGAGGACGACGCGTTGCTCGCGGTGCTCGGCGGGCTCGGCGGGATGGACGAGCGGGCGCTCGCGGACCGCCGGCTGATGGACGCCGTCCTGCCCGTCCTGCGCGCCGACGTGGCGTTGCTCGCCGGGTACCGCTACCGCGGCGGCCCGCCGCTGGAGTGTCCGGTGCGCGTCTACGCGGGCGCCTCCGACACCGCGACGACAGCGACCGGGCTGGCGGCCTGGCGGCGGGAGAATCCCCGGGACTTCCGACTGCACCGGCTGCCCGGCGGCCACTTCTTCTTCCGTGGCCGGGAACGGCCCTACCTCGCCCGGCTGGCGGCCGACCTCACCCGCGCCGCCCTCGGCGAGCCGGGCGCGACCGTCACCGGGCCGTAGGCCGGCTCGCCCCGCAACGATCAGCCACTCTCCTCTACCAGCCAGGACCACCAAGGCCCGCCGACGACCACGGCGGGGGAAGGGACGTTCCCATGACAGGCGCCGGCCCCGCACCTCTGTCCCCGCCCCCTGCTCACGGCGGCCCGGCCGACGTGCTGGCCGTCGCCGGCAGCGTGCGCGGACCGGTCGACGCGGCGGCGCTGCGCGAGGCGCTGCGGGCCTGCCGCGTCGGCGCCGACGTGTCCGTCCTCGACCTGCGGCACATTCCCGCCGCCGAGCGCGAAGGCGCGGTGCGGGACGTCCTGGAGGAGGTGGCGGTCGGCCCCTGGCCCGACCGCCCCGAGGGCGGCGCGGGGCCGCGCTTCTGGCTGCTGCTGGTGCCGGACGGCGCGGTGCTGGCCGCCGCCGCGCACCGGGCGGTGCTGGACGAAGGCTCGTTCGGGCTGCTCCTGCGCGAGGTGTGCGCGGCCTACGGGCGCCCCGGCCGGCGACCGGTTCTGCCGGCGCCGTCGCCCGTGGACGCGTCGCCCTCCACGGTGCCGTCCGGCACGCTGCCCACGGACTGGCCCCGCCCGTCGGCGCTCACCGGGATCGCCGGCACCGTGGCGTTCGGTATCCCGGCCGGCGCCGCGTCCGCCCTGCGTGACCTGGTCAAGGAGGCCGGCACCGACGAGAGCACCGCGCTGCTGGCCGGGCTGCACGCGCTCCTGTCCCGCCTCGGGGCCGGCGCCGCCACCACGGTGGCCTGTGCCACCGGGCCCGGCCCGGCCCGGCTGAGCCGTGCGGACACCGGAGCGGATCCGACGTTCCGTGCCCTGCTGCGGGAGGTGGCCGACACGGAGCCCGACGGGCCGGCCGGGGCCGCCGCGGTGGCCCTGACCGTCCGCGAACGGCCGCTGCTGCCGGCCGCGCTGGGCACCCTCCCGCTGGTCCCCGTGCAGCTGCCCCGGACCGGCTCGCCCCACGAGCTGCGGCTGGTGCTGGAGCCCCGGCCCGGCGGCGGTTTCGACGGAACGCTGGAGTACGCCCCGGAGCTGTTCGAACCGGTCACCGCTGAGCGGACGGCGGCCCGCTACGCGCTGCTGCTCACCGCCGCCGCCGAGGACCCAGCGATCCCGCTGTCGCGGCTGCCGCTGCTCACCGCGGAGGAACGGCACCTGGTGCTGGAGGAGTGGAACCGCACGGGGCCGGTCGCGCCTCCCGAGGGCTGCCTGCACGAACTGATCGCCCGGCAGGCCCGCACCGCGCCGCACGCCCCCGCCGCGCTCTGCGCCGGCACCACCTTGACCTACGGTGAGCTGGATCGCCGTGCCGAACGCCTCGCCAGAACGCTGGCCGGCCACGGAGCGGGACCCGGACGGGTCGTCGCGATCTGCGCACGCCGCTCGGTGAACGTCGTCGTCGGCATCCTCGCCGTCCTGAAGGCGGGCGCCGCGTGGGTGCCGCTGGACCCGGCGTACCCGGCGGAGCGGCTGGCGTTCATGCTCTCCGACAGCGCGGCGCCGGTGGTGCTGGCCGACTCGGCCTCCGCGCCGCTGCTGGGTGGCGGGCCCGCGACGGTGCTGCCGCTGGACGCCGAGCAGGGTGCCGGGGACGCTCCCGTCGAGCCCTTCGCGTCCGGGGTGACTGCGGACGCGCTGTGCTACGTCATCTACACCTCGGGCTCCACTGGCGTGCCCAAGGGCGCCGCCAACACCCACCGCGGCGTGCTGAACACCATGCGGTCGCTGGTGAGCCGGCTCCGGCTGGGCTCGGCCACCCGGCTGCTCCAGGCGTCGTCGCCCACCTTCGACATGTCGGCGTTCGACGTGCTGTCCACCCTGATCTCCGGCGGCTGCCTGGTGATACCCGAGCAGGACGAGGCGACCGACCCGGCGCGGCTGCTCGACCTCGCGCACCGCGCCGGCCTCACCGTCTGGAGCTCCACCCCGGCGTTGTTCAGGGGCGCGCTGGACGAGGCGTACGCCACCGGGCGCGGACTGCCGCCCGGATTGCGCACCGTCGCGCTGGGCGGCGACCGGTTCCCGCCGGAGGTGCCCGCGCTGCTGGCCGACCTCGCGCCCGGCTGCCGGGCCTTCAACTTCGCCGGGATGACCGAGGTGTCCTTCACCACCACCGCCCATCCGGTGACCGAGGAGGACACGCTGCGTGCCGCGGTGCCGTGGGGCAGGCCGCTGCCCGGTCAGCGGACGTACGTGCTCGACGAGCGGGGGGAGCCGGTACCGCCGGGCGTGCCCGGAGAGCTGTACATCGGCGGCGCCGGCGTCGGCGCGGGCTACTGGAACCGGCCCGAGCTGACCGCGCGGCGGTTCGTGCCCGACCCGTTCACGGCCGACCCGGAGGCCCGGATGTACCGCACCGGGGACCGGGTGCGGCATCTCCCGGACGGTTCGGTCGAGTTCCTGGGCCGCTTGGACCACCAGGTGAAGGTGCGCGGTTTCCGGATCGAGACGGGCGAGGTCGAGGCGGCGCTCACCCGGCACCCCCGGGTGCGGGAGGCGATGGTCGAGGCCCGCGCGGACGAGACGGCGCGGGGCGAGCGGCGGCTGGTGGCCCACCTCGCCGTGACCGGGCCTGACGCCCTGTCCGTCGAAGAGCTCCGTGCCTTCCTCGGCGAACGGCTGCCGGACCACATGATCCCGTCCGTCTTCCTGGCCCATGACCGGATCCCGCTCACCCCGGGCGGCAAGACCGACCGGGCCGCCCTCGGCGCCGTCGCCGTCCCCGAGGGCAGGCCCCGCCTGGACACGCCGTACGTCGCGCCGCGTGACGAGGTGGAGCGGGCCATCGCCGCCGAGTGGGAGCTGGTGCTCGGCATCGGCGGGATCGGCGCGCACGACCAGTTCGCCGCGCTCGGCGGCCACTCCCTGCTGGCGACCGCGGCCGTGGCCGCCCTGTCCGACACCTTCGGGGTGCCGCTGTCCGCCAGGGACCTGTTCGAGGCGACCACCCCGGCCCTGCTGGCCGCCCGCGTGCGCTCGCTGCGCGGCTGACCTCTCAGCGGTGGTGCACCAGCAGGGTCTGGGCGGAGCGGGCGACCGGGCCCGCCGCGTCGAACAGGGTCGACGTGGTGAGTCCGGGCTCGCCCGGGCCCACGCTGGTTTGGGCGTCCAGGCACAGCCATTCCCCGTCGGGCGGGCGGAGCAGGTGCACGGTGAGTTCGGGCGGGACGAACCCCCAGGCCCGGATGTCCAGTTCGGCGCTGATCCCGTTGGCCGAGTCGACGGCCAGCACGGTCCGCTGGACCGGTGACATCGGCTCACCGTCCAGCAGGGGCATCCGGGGCCGCAGCCAGACGGCGGCCGGTCCGGGCCGGCCGTAGCCGCCGTGTGCGAAGCGCCATTCGACGGAGTCGAGGAAGCCGCATGCCCAGCCGTCCGGGATCACCGCCGGGGCGTGCTCCAGGCCGGGCGGCCCGGCCGGCGGGCGGCGTCGCGCACCGGTGGCGGGAGTGTCGTCCGGTGCGGGCCGCACGGCCCACGCGGCGGCGGAGACCAGGGGACGGCCGGCCTCCAGGAGTTCGCCGCGCACCAGCCGCACCCGACGGCCGGGGCGCTCCACCCAGGCGCGGGCCGTCAGTGGCCGCAGGGGGACGGGCCCCAGGATGTCGTACGTGATCCGGCCCAGTGCCAGCGCCCCGTCACCGCCGTCGTCAGCCGCGCACCGCTCGATCTCCCGGGCCAGCAGCGCGCCGGGAGGTCCGAAATGCTGGTAGCCCGGATCCCAGGGCCCCTGGGTGTGCTTGGTCGGCAGGAACCGGCTTTCGCCGATGTCCTCGAAGTACGCGTCCATGTACGCCATCCTCGCCGTTCGGCGGCGCCGCGTCAGTGGGGCGCGGGCCTCTCCGACATCGGCCACAGGAGCCGGGTGGGGCCTGGCCTGGGGATGTGCTCGATGGTCCTGGCCGTGGGGCCCGGAGCGTCCGCCACGAGCATCCGGTCGGTCACGGCGGCGAATCCGGCCCGGAAGTGGCTGACGGACTTCACGGCCGCGATCCGGTAGCGCTCCGGCACACAGCCGTGCAGCAGCAGGATCTCCGGGTCCAGGACCTGCCGGCGCTGCGAGGCGACGATCACGTCGCACGTCCCGACGGTGATCCGGGCGCAGGTGCCGAAGTCGGCTCGTTTGCCGCGCCGCATCGCGGTCTGGACGATCAGCCCGTCGGTGATGGCCCGCACCGTCGCCTCGGCCTCCACCGGCGGGCCGCTCGCCCAGCTGTGCCGCCCTCCCAGCCGGACCGGGAGGGTGGCGCCGACCCCGGCGGCCACCGCCGCCGCCACCGTCTCCGGGTCCCACAGGGTGGCGAAGCAGGTGGGCTCCGGCACGTCCAGCAGGGCCCGCAGGAGGTAGGTGCTGTCGCCGGTCCCGCCGCATCCCGGGTTGTCGCTGCCGTCGCCGATGACGACGGTGCCGGGGCCGCCGGCCAGTGCCTGGCGGATCGCCCGCTCGGGCGGGAGCGGCACGGTGCGGAACCGTTCGCGGGCCGTCATCAGCCGGTCGGCGACCTCGTCGGCGCACTTCTGGGCGAGCGCCGGATCGCCGTCCGTGACGGTGACCACGCTCGCGGCGGCCTGCTCGGTGTCGGCGTACGGGAAGCCGTGGAAGAGAGTGCAGGCCAGCACCCCGGGCCGCCGTTCGATCTCCCGGACCAGATCGCGCAGTTCGGCGGCGGGTGATCCGGCGACGGTCGGTGAGGGCGGCAGCAGCATCGGCAGCCTGCGCTGTCCGAGCACCGGCGTGACGGCTCCCCTGGCGGCCGCGAACGCCAGCTCTCCGGCGAGCCGCGAGCGGTCGGCGGCGTCGGTGTGCGGGTATTCGTGGAACCCCGTCACCACGTCCGCGAGGTCGAGGAGTTCCGCCGGCACGTTGGCGTGCAGGTCCATGGTGACGGCCAGCACGGCGCGCGGCAGCAGGGCGCGTACGGCGCGCAGGACGGCCACGTCCATCGACCGGTCCGGGACGACGACCCCGGCGCCGTGCAGGTCGAGCAGCACCACGTCGCAGTCCCCGGCTTCGCGCAGCCGTGACAGCAGTCGCTCCTCCAGTTCCCGGTAGGTGTCCGCGCCGACCGCCGGGCCGGGTTCGGCGCGGGCGTGGGCCGCCGGGTGGACCCGCGCTCCGGCCGAGGCGCACGCGTCCAGGTAGCCGCCGGTGACCGTGGCGGTGCCGGTGAACTCGGCGAGCAGGTCAGGGCCGTGGTGGCAGGAGAAGGCGGCCAGGCCGGCGGTGCCGAGGTGGTCGACCATGAAGGTGCTGGACTCGTGGACCAGTCCCCCGACCGCCGCCCGCGGTGCCGGGCCCCGGCCGCTCACCGCGGCACCAGCCCGAGCGCGTCGTAGCGGTGCCGTCTGCGGGCCTCGGCGAGGGGCATCCCGGCCGCGATGTCGGCCCGGATCGCGTCCTCGGCCCGCGTCACCAGTCGCGCCTTCTCCGCCACGGGGCCCGCCAGCGCGGCCGGGACGACCAGAGTGCCGGCGTCGTCGCCGACCAGCACGTCGCCCGGTGCGATCCGGACGCCGCGCAGGACGACCGGCTCCTGGGTCGCGGCGAGCCGCACCCGGTGCTTGCCGGACTTCATGTAGGTGCCCAGGCTCCACAGCGGATAGCCGCTCGCCCTGATCGCTCCCACGTCCCGGCACACCCCGTCGATGACCGTCCCGGCGATCTCCCGTCGCAGGGCCGCGGCGGTGAGGAGGTCGCCCCAGACGGTGCAGCCGGTGCGTCCGTCGTTCGCGACGACGACCACCGCGCCCGGCGGTACCGCGTCCAGGAACTCCCCGGCGGGTCCGGGCGTGCCCGGTTCGACGGGCACGTACCGCAGGGTGAAGGCGGGTCCCGCCACGGTGCCGGCGCCGGACATCCGCAGCAGTCCCGGCAGGCCGGTGTCACCCCGGCCCAGCAGGTCGAGTGCGTCGCTGACGGCGCTGGTGCCCTGCTCGCGGAGGACGTCGACGTCCGCCGGTGCCGCCTCTGTCGCCCTGGTCACCGGCCTGCTCCCGTCCCCGGCCCCTTGCCGGTCAGCTCCGTGTGGCGTTCCACCGTCAGCGTCCCGGTCGGCTCCGCCGCCGTGCCGGGGCCGGTCCCGGGGAGGACGAAGCCCGGCGTGTGGAAGACGACGGGCGGTTCGACGCCGTCGTCGAGGTAGTAGGTGCTGCTGGGGCCGACGTCGCTGGCCTCGGTCATGTTCGGCAGCGTCGCCACGGCGATGTTGGTCCAGCGGGCGATGCCCTGGTCCCACTTGGCGCCGACGAAGGCCGGGATTCCCGCCGACGCGCAGAAGTCGTGGACGCGCAGCGCTTCGCCGATGCCGCCGACCCTGCCGACCTTGATGTTCACCATCCGGCACGCGCCGAGTTCGGCCGCCTCCCGTACCTCGCGCAGCGAGTGGACCTGTTCGTCCAGGCAGATCGGGGTGGCCATGCG
Source organism: Streptomyces roseirectus (assembly GCF_014489635.1). Classification (NCBI taxonomy): domain Bacteria; kingdom Bacillati; phylum Actinomycetota; class Actinomycetes; order Kitasatosporales; family Streptomycetaceae; genus Streptomyces; species Streptomyces roseirectus. The sequence continues at coordinate 492,323 of NZ_CP060828.1, forward strand.
TTTTTGCAACTCTGCGGTGGTCCGCAGCAGTTGGCGCGGGAAGGGTTGTTCCAGGGCGTGCATGCCGAGTCCGTCCAGCCGTGTCAGGTGCTCCAGGTGCGTCTCGTCGTACGCCGCGTTCGCGTCCGCGACGACCTGGAGGCCGGGGAAGGCCGCGACGACCTCGCGGACCGGGACCAGGTCCCAGCCGGGCTTGATCTTGAGCCGGACCCGCCGGTAGCCGGCCCGTACCGACGGTGCGATGCTCGCGAGCAGTTCCTCGACGGTCGGTTCGATGCCGACCGTCGCGCCGGCCGGGACCGGCCGCACGGTGCCGCCCAGTTCCTCGCACAGCGGACGGCCCCGCAGCCGGGCCTGCAGGTCCCACAGCGCGGTCTCCAGCGCGGCCTTGGCCTCCTCGTGGCCGTTGACCTCCCGCCACAGCCGCATACAGGCCACGGGGTCGCTGCGGCCCGCCTCCAGAAGCATCGGGCCGAGGAACCGCTCGATGACGTACCAGGCCGTCTCGATCGTCTCGTAGTTGTAGAACGGCGTCTCCATGGCGCTGCATTCGGCCCGTCCGGTGCCCGCGGTGCCGTCGGACTCGCCGTCCACCTCGACCTGCAGCTTGGTCCAGGTGTGGTAGCGCTGCCACCGGTTCTCGAAGGGGTGCGCCAGCCGGGCCGTCACCAGCCGGAGCGTGATTCTCTCGATGGTCATGGTCAGCGGCTCCGCCGCCGTGGTCCGCGTAGCCGGGTCGTTCATCGCAGCCCTTCCCCGCCTGTGCTGTCCGTGGTCACGTGGACCGAGAGTTTCTGACCGCCCTGGAAGATGTTGACCCGCGGCTGGAGGCTCGCCTTCGAGCCGTGGAAGGCGACGGTGCCGCGGATGACGTACGTGTCGAAGCTGACGGGCATCGCCACCACCCGCGGGTCCGTGTCCGTGCGCACCACCGGGTACGCGGCCGGCGGTACGTACCGCTGTGCGACGCCCCCCTCCTTCACCGCTCTGCCGACCGCTTCGGCCCACGCCTCCCGGCTGACCGCGCGGCCGATGGTCACCCCGTCGCCGCGGATGTCGTAGGGCTCCTTGAGCACGTACTCGTGCTGCCGCGCCATCAGCTGTTCCGGTAGCCCGCCGGCGGGCTCGGCCCTCCTGCTCCAGGGGAGGAGGAGGGCCGCGAGCCGACGTTCGTCCTCCTCGAAGAGGGTGGCGAAGGCCGGCTCCTGCACCAGGGCCAGGGTCAGCTTGCTCTCGGCGACGTAGCGGGCGAGGAAGGAGTTGACGTGCCGCAGGTCCGTCTCCCGCAGGATCCGCGCCCAGCGGGCGACGAGTCCGGGGTCGTCCTGCACGAGCCGCTGCCAGCCGACGGTGTTGACCTTGTTCCAGCAGGCATCCAGCGTCCGCCGCCCCACCCGGGCCCGGCCGCCGGCCGGGGTGACCTCGCGGGGATCGGCGACGAAGGCGTCGATGCCCTGCGCCTGGAAGGCCCCGGCCATCAGCACGCTCTCCCGGTTCGCCGCCCCGTCCGGTTGCAGGACGGCCAGTACGGGGGTGCGGCCCTCGCGGCGAGCGGCCGTGAGCGCCGGCCGGACCGCGTCGAGCAACGCGTCGTCGCGCGGGGCGGCCCGCAGGGCGTGCGGGGGAACCGTGATCCCGGCCGTGTCCAGCACGGACCGCACGACGGCGTGGATCCGGGGGGTGAAGAGCGTTCCGGCGGGAGCGTCCGCGTTGTTCTCCAGGATCCGCAGCCGTCCGCTGTCCTGTTCGAGGTAGCCGTCGAGGCGGCAGACACCGATCTCCGTGCGCTCGGGGCCGTCGCCGTGTGCCTCGGCGGCGATCAGGAGGTCGGCCGCGGGCGGCAGGCCGTACCAGCGCCGCACGCCGGCGTCGTCCAGGTAGAGCCGGGCGACCTTGCTCAACAGGCGTACGTACGGCTCCAGTTGTCGGGCGACACAGGTGGCCGCCTCGGCATGGACGAAGAGCGGCAGCGGGGAGAGCGGGTACGCGCGGTTGCGGAACGCCGGCATCCGGTCCTGGGCCTGCCGGACCGCGTCGGCCAGCAGGCCGTCCTCCGCCGCGTCGACCAGCCGGGCGCCGACGTCCAGCGCGGTACGCCAGTCGACCAGGCCGGGGCCGGGGTCCTCCTCCTGTCGTGCCGGCGATTCAGCGGGGGCTGCCATCGGCCACCTCCCGGTGCTCGTGCGGCAGGTGCGGGGCCCGGGCCTGTTCGCGTACCTGGAGGAAGTACTCGGCGACGAGTTCCCGGGTGACCGGGCCCGGCCGGTGCCCGGACGGTGAGAACCAACGGCGGTCGAAGGAGCGTACGGGCGCGAACTCCAGCCCGGTGCCGCACAGGAACGCCTCGTCCGCCCGGTAGGCGTCCCGCCTCGAGAGCGCGGTTTCCCGGACCGGTATGTCCTTGGCCGCCGCGGTGCGCAGTACCCAGGCGCGGGTGATGCCGGGCAGCACGTCCTCCGACAGGGCGGGGGTGCTCAGCACGCCGTCCTCGACGAGGAACAGCGCGGCGGTGGGCGCCTCGGACAGCCGTCCGTGCCGGTTGGTCAGCACGCAGCCGTCGAATCCGGCCTCACGTGCCTCCTGCCAGGCCAGTCGGGGGCCCGCGTAGTTGGCGATGTTCTTGGCCGTCGGCGGGTGCACCTCGTCCGGTCCCCGCTGCCGGTCGCTGATGGACAGGTCCATGCCCTGGTTGTCCGCCAGCCACCGCTTGCGGTCCATCGGGGTGGCCGTCACGCTCAGTTCGGGCAGGGCCGGGTCGCCGAGCTGGCCCGCGTTGAGCGGAGTGGCCGCTATCCGTACGTACGCGTCCCGGGTGATGCGGTTGCGGTCGATCAGCTCGTCGACCACTCCGGGCAGCCGGTGCAGGCCGGGGTCGGGGAAACGCATGAGGCGCAGCGACGCCGCCATGCGTGCCAGGTGTTCCTGGAGCAGGAACGGCCGGGTGGGACCGTCGGGCCCGCTCGGGGCGTACAGCCGCACGCCCTCGAACACGGACAGCCCGTAGCGCATGGCCAGACTGCCGATCGGCACTGTGGCCTCGTCCCTGGTGACCCACCGGTCACGGAAGAACACGTGCGGGTAGACGGCTACCACCTCCGTTGGTCTCTTTGCCGAGAAGTCCGCGGGCGTCTGCGTGAGCCGGCCGTGGTGCGGGGCGCCGCTGTCGTGACCGCGGCGCCCCGCACCGGACGGGCCGTCAGTTGCCGGGGCCCTGTTCGCCGGAGTGGACGAAGACCGGTTCGCTGGGGTCATAGGCCCGGCTCAGGATCGCGTCGAAGTGCCGGTGCCGCAGTTCGATGGCCTGGCGCAGGCTCTCCCTGGCGTCTTCCTGGCGCTGGGGGGTGTCGCAGTACCGGATCAGCAGTTCGCGCAGCGGCTCGGTGTGCTCGTCCTCCAGCTCGCTCACGCCGTCCTGGTCGGAGTCGCTGGAGGCGTGGTGGACGAAGAACTCGTAGCCCCATCGCGGCAGTTTGTAGACGTCCCGCATCACGGCCATCATGCTGTGGCCCGCGGTGTTGGTGATCGGCGGCTGGCCCTCCATCAGGAGCAGCACGGACGCGGCGCCGACGGTGAAGTGGACGTTGGTGTTGTTGCACGCGTTCTTGTTGTGCTCGATGACCGCGAGCGTCTCCGGGAAAGGCTCCGCCTCGGGGAGCGACGCCGGGTCGACGCCGACGGCGCGCCCGAAGTCCTCGAAGGTGTCGACATGCCGCTTGGAGCCGGTCAGGGCGCCGGTCTCCTCCTCGTAGGCGTTCTCGATGAAGGAGCGGCGCAGCTCCAGGTCGTCGGCGCGCATGCCGACTCCCATGAGGTTGCGGGTCCACCAGCTCTTGATCGGCCAGCGCTGGATGACGAAGGTCTGCAGGAGGCGCTTCGTGGCCTTGCCCTCGAGGATCGTCTGGTAGAGCGGGCTGGTCATCTTCTTCCGCTCGGCGATGATGCCTTCGAGCTCGTCGACGAATGCGCGGTTGGACATGGTCTGCTCCTCGGAAGGGGTGAGCGTGCGGAGGGAGGTCCGTGAAGGGAGGGGTGTCAGCAGGGAGTGCGGGTGCCGTCGAGCATCGAGAAGAGCGTGCTGCCCTCGCCGGCGCTTCTGATCTCGGCCAGGTTCTCGAGGTTGAGGTCGAGGATTCCGCTGACGATCGACTCGCACCGGGACAGGATCTGGTCACCCTTCCACGGGGTCAGGAGACTGACCGCGGCATCGACGAGCGGGGTGACCGAGACATCGCAGAGCCGACGGAAATACAGATGCGCGGCGATGAGTTCGAGTGCCAGATTTCCGCCCCCTTTGCCCATTCCGCAGAGAGAGGCGTCGATGTACTCGAAGTCGTTGTCCATGGCCGCCAGAGCGTTGGCGAAACCCAGACTGAGACCGTCGTGCGCATGGAATCCCAGCGTCATCGATACGGAGTTCCGCACCTGCCGGGCGATACGGGCGATTCCGTCGGGGAACATACTGCCGTTGGAGTCGGCGAGGTAGAACATGTCCGCCGAAATTCTCTGAGCGGCCTCCGCGGCGCCGAGAATCTCCTTCTCGGTGAGTTCGCTGACGCGTGTCAGGTTGACCGCGAAGCGCATTCCCGCGCCCCGTACCGCCTCCGCGTAGGGCGCCAGTTCCTGGATCTTGTGAGGGGGTCCCGGCATCCGCACCAGCCGTACGCCGGAGCGGGCCAGGCCCGCCAGGTCGGACGGCCCGGTGTCTCTGGCGTGTGCCATCACCACCAGCCCGGTGCCGGTGCCGGCGTCGACTCCGAGGGAAGCCTCGGCCTGGAGCGCTTCGAGATAGCGGGGTGGGCAGGAGGCGGAGGGTGCCGTGTCGTCCTCGGCTCCGTGCCTCGCCGGACGCAGGTATCCCACTTCTGTGAACGGAACGCCTGCCGCTGCGCAGGCTCGGACCACCTGTTGCGCCTGGCCGGCGGTCCATGAATGTTTGTTGACGTATCCACCGTCGCGAAGTGTCACGTCGAGTAAGGCGATCTTGTGGTCAGATTTCACAGGTCTTCCCGAGTCTGAGGTGCAGGGTCTTTGACGCTTCCTCGCGGGTCTCGGGTTTTCATCTGACTGCCCGCTGATCGGGAGCTTAGGGAATGGCCCAGACTTGGACAATATTGCACCTTGATTTGGCCTGATTGCTTCCCGTCGCACCCAGGTGCGACTGAACCGGATCAGACCTGCTTGTCGGCCACCACATGATGGTCATCCACTGCCCCCGGTTGGCTCAAAAGCACCCGAGCCACTTCGGACAGGGCCGATTCAAAGCCCTGATGCGACGAGCGCGGCGGCACCGAAGGACACGTCGAATCGATCGCACCAGATGCTGACGCTGCTGTAGCGGGACAGGTCGGCGTCGGCGGGCACGGTGTAGTTCTGGCTTCCCTTGTTGCCCTTGAGCTTGCCGAGGCTGATGTGCGCGCCGTCGTCGAAGACGTGCCAGCCGGCGCGTCCCTCCTTCACCGGCGCGTCGGTGAGCCAGACCCGTAGGTCCGGTCCGTTGCTCGTGTCGAGGTTCTCCAGCCGGACGACGTGGGAGCCGTCGTCCAGTCGGACGAGCTTCACCGTGCCGGAGGTCGCGTGCTCATGGCTGATCAGCTCGCCGCCGGCCAGCGTCCGAGGGCCGGCCGGGGACGAGGGCGCCACAGAGGGCGTCGTCCCGGCGGCCTGTTCCTTCTCGGCGGGCCCGGGTGTCACCTGGGCCGCGGGCAGGGCCTCGTCCACGGTCCGGTCCTGCCACAGCTTCCACGGCTGGAACCAGTACAGCCCGAACCCGGCCGCGGCGACCGCCACCAGTACCAGTCCGATCCCCCACGGCCTGCCCAGCACCTTCCGTACGCGCGCCATGCCCGCCTCTTCTTCTCGCCGTCCGTGTTCCGTCACTCATCCAACGGGCCGGGCGGCCGTCCGCGCACCCGAACGAGATGACGAAACCCTTACGTCCGGGCCGCCGCTTCAAGACCCTCCGTGAGGGTTCCGTTCAGCCAGAGGGCGGCGAGTTCGGTCCGGGAACGGGAGGCGGTGCGCTGGAAGAGGTGGGCGAGGCGCTGCTCGACGGTCTTGGGGCTACAGGCGAGTTCCGCGGCGATCTGCCGGTTGCTCGCACCGTCGCTGACCATGCGGATCAACCGGATGTCAGGTTCGGTCAGCTCGCGGCGGGCGGGGCGGAATCTCGGGACGGGGATGCCGCGCCGGTGCGCGGCCCGCTGCACGGCGAGCCGGAAGGGTCGTCCGAGGCCGAGCGTGTGGACGCGCTGCACGGCCTCGGCCAGCCAGGGCCGGGGGGTGTCGGCGGTGTGGGTGAGGCAGAGGCTGCTGAGGACGCTCAGGTGCGCGTCGCCGCGCCGCTGGATCGCGTGGTGGGCGGCGAGCGCGCTGTCCGCGTCGTGGTGGGTGATGCCGCGTGCGAGGAGCAGTGCCTCCCAGGTCATGGGGGTGGCGGCCTCTTCGTGCAGGGCTTCCAGTTCCTCCAGGGTCTGCCGGCGGATGTGAGTCCGGCCGTCGAGGGCGGCGAGCGCCAGGATGTGCAGCAGCAGCCGTTCGACGCCGGCGAGCAGGCCGTTCTTGCGTGCCTGCCGGGCGTCGCGCCAGGCCCCGTCCAGCGCCTCGTCCTCGTGGCCGGACCAGTACCGGACGGCGAGGCGCGCACGCGCCGCCAGGGGGTGGGGGTGGCTGTCGGGCACCGGGTCGAGCCAGGCGCGGGCGTGTGCGACGTCCCCGCGCATGCAGTGGATCTCGGCGGCCAGCGCCCGCGCCGTGTGCGGGGCGCCCGCTGTCGCCCGGGTGCGGCTGTGCACCTCGATGCGGCGGGCCGTGGTGAGCGCGGCTTCCCAGTCGCCCGCCAGGTAGTCGCGCACCATGTCCCGGTACCGGGCGGCGATGCTGTCCGGCGCCGTGACGTACCGGTGGCCGAGGACGGCGGCGAGCGCGCCGGCGAGGTCCCCGTAGGCGGCGGCGTCGCGCAGCCGGTCGCAGGCGCGCTCGTCGAGGGCGTCGGGGGGCAGGTTCTCGCGTGCGCGCAGGAGTTCGGCGCGGCTGCCGACCGCGGCGGTCAGCAGGCGCAGTTCGGCGGGTGAGGGCAGCGGCGTGCCGGGGCTGTGCCGGGGGGCGTGGAGCAGGGGCGCGGGCGGCAGCGGGCCGATGCCGTAGGGGCCGCCGAGCGCCGCGAGGGCGGTGACGGCGGGACGCCGTTCCAGCGCCGGGCGCCGGCGGGGGTCGGTGTCGTCGTCCCACAGCGAGCGGTGTTCGTGCAGGGCCGCCCACACCCAGGCGCCGGCGGCCGTGTCCGTCTCGGCCGGCCGCTCCGTGTCGAGGAGGGCGAGCAGGGGGTCGCCGAGGGCCAGGAGTCCGGCGTGGTCGCCGTGGCGCAGGCTCAGGGTGGTCGCCTCGTGGAGGACGTCGGGGGTGCGCCGGTCGTGCGGGGTGAGCCGGCCGAGCGCGGCGGCGTAGGCGCGGGCCGCGCGGGGCCAGTTGGTCCTGGCGTCCTCGCGGGCGGCGGCCAGCAGCAGCGGCACGGCGAGGGTGTCGTCCACGCGCGGGCCGGAGGCCGCGACGCGGTCGGCCAGCCTCGGGTAGCCGCGGCCGGTGGCCTCGGGGCCGAGCCGCCGCGCCAGCCGGGTGACGTACCGGGCGGAGTTGCCCTGGACGTCGCGCCGGACGGGCAGGGCCCGCAGGGTCGCCGCGAGCGCCGGGACGGCGAACGACAGCCGGCCCTGCGGGTCGACGGTCAGGATCCGGTCGGTGATCAGCCGGTCCAGCGCGTGCTCAAGGGCGCGGGCGCCGGCCGACGGCGCCATCCTGAACGCGTCGTCGACGTGGACGTCGGCGTGGTCCAGGACGCGGGCGGTGACGATCGCCGTCTCGACGAGGCCGGAGTACGGGGGATCGTGCGGGCGGCCGAACCCCAGCGGGAAGGCGTCGTCGGTGGCGAGGCGCAGGTGGGTGTCCGCCCGCGTGAGGTGCAGCCGCCCGTCGACGTCCAGCAGGTCGTCCCCGTCCAGCGTGGCGAGGACGGCGAGCACGGCGCGCGGGTTGCCCGCCAGGGTGCCCAGGGCCCGCTGCACGGCGTCCGCCACCCCGGGGTCGGCCGGGCGGCCGAAGCGCCGGGTGAGGTGGACGTCGACGAGGGCGGCGACGTCGGCCCGGCGCAGCGGGGGCAGGGTGAGGACGGTGTCGGCGGCGGCCGTCAGCCGGGTATCCACCGCGGGCTGGGGGCGGCCGGCCATCACGACGGGCACGCCGCGCGGGCGGAAGACGCGCAGCAGCAGCCCCAGCGCGTCGGCGGCGGGCGCCGGCATGCGGTGGACGCCGTCGACGACGAGGGCGAGGGGGAGCTGGCGGGCGGCAAGGGACAGCGCCTCGGAGAACGCGGCCAGTCCGGCCGTCCCGCTCGACCGGGCCGCCGTCCGCAGCCGTGCCCACTCGGCGGCCGGCAGGGTCGCCAGGCAGTGGTCGGGGTCGATCAGGGACAGGCCGTGTCCGGTGGTGACGACGGTCGCGTGGGGGTCGTCGTCCTCGCCGTGCGGGGCGAGTCGCACGATCGCGGCGCCGGAGCGGGCCGCCGCGTGGTGGGCCCGGTCCAGGACGGTCGTCTTACCCATGCCCGCGCCGGCGGTGAGGAGCAGGACGCGGGCCGTGTCGCCGGTGGCGCCGAGGGCGTCCGCCACGGTCCGGATGTCGTCGTCTCTGCCGATGACCGCTTCACGCAGTTCCCGCACGGTGCCACCTCGTTCGTTTTCTCAACCCCTGTGAAAAGACGGTGTCTTGGTGTTTTCAGTTCCTTCACCCGGCCGGGGACCAGCGGGTTTCCCGCCGTCAGTTCGTAGGGTCGGCGTACGGACGGAGGTGGGCGTAGGGCGCCCGCCGGGACAGCTCGGAGGGTGACTGTGGAGCCGGGAATCAACGAACGGGTCCGCTGGGGCAGGCCCGCCCGCCTGGACCGCACCGGCGGCGGCCTGCTCGGGCGGGAGCGTGAGGCTCGGCGGATCGACGGTCTGCTGGGCGGCGACGGCGGCCCGTGTCTCGTCCTCGTGCACGGTGAACGCGGTGTGGGCCGCAGCGCGTTCCTGCGCGCGGCCGGTGAGCGGCTGCGCGCTCGGGGGACGGCCGTGCACGCCGTGGACTGTGTCCCCGGGGACGCCGGGCAGCCGTTGCTGCTGGCGTTGCGGCTGGTCCTGGCGCTGGAGGGTCCGCACGCCTCGGGACGGACCGCCCGCGCGCTGTCGGCCGTCGACCGCCGTGACCCGGCGGCGATGGAGGCGCTGCTGCACGACGCGCTCGCCCGTCGCGCGCCGGTGGCGGTCCTGGTGGACGACGCGGAGCACGCCGATGCCGATTCGCTGGCCGTGCTCGGGCGGATCGAGGCTCCCGGGGTCCGGCTGGTGGTCTCGGCGGTGCGCGGCAATGCGCCGGAACCCGCCCCCGAGGACGCGCGTGAGGTGGTCCTGCTCCCGCTGGGCCCGCCCGACACCGCCGCGCTGATAGCGCGGTGGCTGCGGGCCGCCCCGGACATCGACCTGGCCCGGCGGGTGGGCGAGTCGACCCGGGGTGTCCCGGGAGCGGTCGAGGCCCTGCTCGCCGGCTGGACGGACCGGGGCGACATCCGGATCGCGGACGGTCACGCCTTCCTCTCCGCGCGGGCGACGCTGCCGGTGCTGCCGGACGACGACCGGTTCGTGACGGCCCTGGACCGGCTGGGCGAGCACGCGCGCGCGGTGGCCGCAGCCCTGAGCGTCCTGGCCCCGCTCGGCGAACCAGCCCTGGAGCTGACGGCGGCATGGACCGGCCTGTCGCCCGAGGCCGTCGGCGACGGGGTGCGCCGCCTGGTCGAGGCGGGCGTCGTCGAGGAGGCGGGCTGGGCCTTCACACTTGCGCTGACCGCGCACACCGTCCGGGAGCGGCTGAGCCCGGTACAGCGCAGCCGGTTGTCCGCCATGGCGGTCGGCGTCCTGTGGGCGGAGACGGACGCGGCGACGCCGGGCGTCGCTGAGGAGGCGGGCGTCGCTGAGGAGGCGGGCTCCCCCGAGAAGGCGGGCTCCCCCGAGAAGGCCGGCGACCCTGAGAAGGCGGGCTCCCCCGAGAAGGCGGGCGCCCCCGAAGAGACGGGCGCCCCTGAGAAGGCGAGCGTCCCTAAGAAGGCCAGCTCCCCCGAGAAGGCAGGCGTCCCCGAGGAGGCCAGCGTCCTGGCCTACCGGGCGGACCGGATCGCGGACGCGGGGAACCTCGTCGACCGGGCGCGTGCGGTGGCCGAGTTGACGGCCGTCGCCGAGCGGGTGCGGCCGGGCACCGACGACCGTGCGGTGCTGCGGTGGCTGCGGGCCACCGTCGTCCTCACCGAGGGGCCTGCCCGGGACTCCGCCCTGCGGCGCATCGCGGGCGCCGCCTATCTGGCGGGCGACTACCGCGCCGGGCGGGACATCGCGGAGTCGATGCTGCGCAACCCCGGGGGGACGTTGACCGCGCTGGAGTTGCAGCACGCCGCCTGCCTGCTGGTGTCGGTGACGGCCGGCGAGCGGGACCTACGTGCGCTGTCCGCGATGGCGACGGCACGCTGGTGGGACGAGCTGCCCGTGCCCGTGCTGGCCAAGGTGAGCGGTCAGACCCTGGCCCTCGGCCATCTGACGAGGTGGCAGGAGGTGCGGGAGCTGCTGGCGCGGACGGAGGCGGTGTGGGACACCGGTCCGCAGGCCCGCGCGACGCCGAGGTGCAGCCGGGCCACGGCCGACCTGATGCTGGGCCGCCCGGAGTCCTTCCGACGCGAACTCGCCCTGCCGGACGCGCCGGAGCTGGCCCCCGACACCCTGTACGCGCTCGTCGTGGCGCTGTTCGACCTGCTGGCCGCCGACGGCGACCTGCGCGCGGGCCGGGCGCTGCTGGACGCGCGCGGGCTGAGCGCCGAGGTGCTGCCCCCGCTCAGCCGGTTCCTCCACCACCACCTCACCGGCCGCTGGGACCAGGCGCTGGAGGGGGCCCGCCGCCTGTTGGCGAACGGGGACGTCCTCACCCCGGCGACGGACGGCCTCCTGCTGCCCGCGCGGACCGCGGGCATCCTCCTCGCCCGGGGCCGTGTCACCACCGCCCGCCACGTCCTGGAGAGCATGCGGGGCCCGGTGTCGTGCTCGCTGCACGCCGCCGAGGCGGAAGTGGCCATGACGCTCGGCGACCTGACGGGCGCCGAGGAGACGCTGCGCCGGGGGCTGGAGGCGGCACAGGCGCACGCCCTCGTCTTCGGCACGGACGAGCTGTGGGCGCTGCTCGCCGAGGTGACGGCCGAGTCGGGGCGCACCGCCGAGGCGAGAGTCTGTCTGGAGCGCCTGGAGCGGATCTCCGCCCGGTCGGGCAGCGGACGCGCACGGCTGCGGTACCTGCTGGCCTCGGCCCGTGTCCTGCGGGACGACGATCCCGACGCCGCCCGCGCCGGACTGGTCGAGGCCGTGGAGCTGGCCCGCTCCCGCGCCCTGCCGTTCGAGACGGCGACCACCTTGGTGACGGCCGCCGCCGCGGGCGCGTGCCCGGTCACGGTGCTGCACGAGGCGTACGACCTGTTCGGTGACACCGGCGCCGGCCTGTGGCGCCACCACACGAGAACGGCGCTGCGCGCGGCCGGGCTCACCGTCCCCGGCCGGGCTCGGGCGACCGCCGAGAACGACCGTCTGCTGGCGACCCTGCTGGCCGAACAGCTCACCAACCGGCAGATCGCCGCCGTCCTGCGGATCAGCGAGGCCGCCGCCGCCAACCGGCTGACCCGGCTGTTCACCCGCACCGGAACGCGTTCCCGCACCCAGCTCGTCGCCGCCGTCCTCACCGGCTCCGTCTGACCCGGCGGGTTCGCGGCAGGTTTCCCTGTACTTAGCCGCCGACGGGCCGAGGGCGCCGGAAGGGCCTCTTTCCGCTGGCACCATCGTGATCCGTAAAGAATGAGATGCCGCCGACGCGGAATTCGCTCGGCGCACAGGAAGGAAAAGGACCAGAGATGGTGGACACGAAGGAAAAGAAGACGTCGTTCCTCGGGCGTTTCGCCCGCCGCGGTTCGACGGTCGCCCTCGCCGCCGGTATGTCCGTCGGGGCCCTTTTCATGAGCTCGACTCCCGCCTCCGCCTATGTCGGGGAGAATTTCCTGCGCAACTGGGAGACCGGTCGGTGTCTGGACGCCGACAACGAGGGGAGCATCTACACGCTGCCCTGCCAGCAGGGGAACGCCTACCAGACCTGGCAGCCGATCTTCGTCCAGCACACCAGCTATGACGTCGTCCAGTTGAAGAACAAGGCGACCGGGAAGTGCCTGCACGTCAACGGCGGCGGCGCACTGACGACCTACTGGTGCGACGAGTCCGGTGTCCCCAGCTCCAACCAGCGTTTCGCCGCCAAGGGGTCGAGCTGGAACCAGATCGAGCTCGTGAACGACCTGTTCCGCTCCTGCGTGGACAGCAATTACGCCGGTGCCGCTTATGCGAACGGCTGCAACGGCGGTGGCTACCAGAAGTGGAAGCTCGGCTACTGATCGGCTACTGAACCGTCATGGTCCGGGGAGGGTCCGCTTTTCGCGGCCCCTCCCCCAGCCGGGACGCGTAGAACGCCAGGTGGCGTTCGGCGGCGGTGGCCCAGGTGTGGCGGGCGGCGAGTGCGCGGCCCTTCGCGCGCCGGGCGGCGGTGTCGTCCGTGAGGGCGGCGGCGAGTTGGGTGGCGAGGTCCTGGTGGGTGGTGGCGAAGCGGGCGGTGTCGGCGAAGACCTCGCGCAGGACGGGCAGGTCGCGGACGACCAGCGGGACTCCCGCGGCGAGGGCTTCCATCGCGGCGAGTCCGAAACCCTCCTTGACGGAGGGGAAGGCGAAGGCGGAGGCGGCGGCCACCAGGGGTGGCAGGTCGTCCTCGGCGACCTGGCCCAGCACGACCGGCTCCACGCCGAGTTCGGCGGCCCGCCCCTCCCAGCGGGCCCGGTAGTCGCGGTAGTCGAACAGGGTCTCTCCGCCCGCGATGACCAGCCGTACGTCCGGGTGGGCCGCGCGCAGGAGGGCGTACGCCTCCAGCAGGTCCAGCGAGCCCTTGCGCGGTTCGATGCCGCCGACGGTGAGGACGTAACGGCCCAGCCGGGCCCGCCAGTTCGCGCGGGCGACCGGGTCGGTGACGGCGAACCGGTCGTGGTCCACCCCGTTGGGGATGACCGCCGCCTCGATGCCCCAGCCGTCGGCGAGTTCCGCGGCGACGGCCGCCGACACGCAGATGTGCGCGGACGGTTCGACGATGGCCCGCTCGTGGCAGGCGGCGAGTTCGGGGGTGGTGAAGTGGTCGAGGTGGTGGACCGTGCGCAGGCAGCGCCCGCCGGCCGCGTTGGCGCTGATGCAGTCCTGCGCGTGGACGATGTCGTACTCGGCCGCGGCGGGTGCGAGGGCCTGGCCCAGGACGTCGATGGAGCGCAGGATCCGCGCGCCGACGCCCTCCCCGGGCGGGCCGTCCGGGAACGGCACGATCCGCAGCCGTACGGCGGGGTCGACCGGCCGGAAGAAGGCGGCGTCCCCGCCCCGCCCGAGGGTCCACACGGTGACGTCCTGTCCGGTGGCGGCCAGCGCCTCGGCGAGGGCGAGGGTGTGGACGACGCCGCCGCGCGGCTTGGTGGAGTAGCTGAGCAGGGCGATCTTCACGAGGGGTTCTCCCGGTAGGCGCCGGGCCTGCGTTCGTCGAGGTGGCGCAGGACGCGGCGGGCGCGGTCGATCTCGGCGGCGACGTCGATCTCGGCGACGGCGAGGCCGGCCTTGGACCAGGTGCGGGCGAGGATGTCGCCGCCGGGGCCGACGACCTTGGCCTGGCCGAGGAAGCGCATGCCGCCCATGGCGCCGGTCTGGTTGGAGGAGGCGAGGACGAGCTGGTTCTCGGCGGCGCGGGCCTGGTCGTAGAGGTCGAAGAGCCTGGCCTGGCGGTCCTGGGCGAGGCGGGGGGCGCGGTTGGTGAGGGAGGTGGGCCAGGCGGAGAGGCAGGCGATGATCTCGGCGCCGTCCAGGGCCAGGGAGCGGGCGGACTCGGGGAAGGTCTTGTCGTAGTCGATGAGCATGCCGAGGCGGCCGACAGGGGTGTCGAAGGCGTCGAAGCGGTCGCCGGGCGTGTACGCGGCGGTCTCGCCGGCGGGGAGGTGGACCTTGCGGTGGCGGCCGAGGACGCCGTCGCCGCTGACGCAGACGGCCGCGTTGTAGCGTTCGTCGCCGGCGTCCTCGCAGTAGCCGAGGCAGACGACCATCTCGCCGGCCAGGAGGGCGATCTGCCGCAGCAGTGGGTCGTCGGGTTTGAGGGCGGGGGGCAGGGCGTCGGGGTCGGGGTGGCGCAGGTCGGCGAGGTAGCCGCCGAGCGCCGCGTCGGGCAGGACGAGCAGGGCGGCGCCGGCGGCGCGCGCGTCGTCGATCAGCTTGGTGATGCGGGCGAGGTCGAACTCCAGGTCGCGGCCGAAGTGGGCGGCCACGGCCGCGATCCGGATGGTGCTCATGCGCTGACTGCTCCCGCGTGCGTGTAGGTCTCGGGCCGCCGGTCCCGCAGGTGCCCCATCGACCGGCGGGCGGTCTCCAGGGCGTGCGCGACGTCGAGTTCGGCGACGGCGACGCCGGCCGTGACGCCCGTGTCGGCGAGGACGTCGCCGCCGGGGTCGACGACCTTGGCGCTGCCGACGAAGCGTAGCGAGCCGAAGGTGCCCGTCTGGTTGGCCGACAGCCACACGATCTGGTTCTCCAGCGCGCGGGCGCGGTCGAAGAGGTCGAAGCGGCGTTTCCAGCGGTCGTTGTCCAGGTCGGCGGCCGGGTGGGTGCGCGCGCCGGGCCAGGCCGACACGCACACGCCGATCTGGGCGCCGGCCAGGGCCAGGGCGCGGGCCGATTCCGGGAACGCCTTGTCGTAGCAGATCATCATGCCGATCCGGCCGACGGGGGTGTCGAAGGCGTGGAAGCGGTCGCCCGAGGCGTAGGAGGCGTCCTCGCCGAGCGGCTGGTGCACCTTGCGGTGGTTGCCGAGGACGCCGTCGCCGGTGACGCAGACGACGCTGTTGTAGCGGTCTCCGTCCGGGCCGGCCTCGCAGTATCCGGCGACGACGGTCATCTCCCCCGCCAGCGCGGCGAGCCGGCGGATCTCCGGGCCGTCGAGGGCGAGGGCGGGCGGGCCGTCGTCCAGGGCGGCGGCGTCGTCCAGGCTCAGGAGGTAGCCGCCCAGGCATGCCTCGGGGAGGGCGAGGAGGCGTACGTCCTGTCCGCGGGCGTCCTCGATCAGCCGTTCGGCGACGCGGAAGTCCTCCTCCAGGTCGCGGCCGAACCGGTCGGCGACGGCCGCCATCCGCAGCGCGCTCATGCGGCTCCCATCCCGGTCACCGCCGAGGCGACCGCTTCGGTGATCTCGCCGTCGGGCCAGCGCAGCCCGACGCCTTCTCCTGTGGTCAGTTCGCCGCACACGGCGCCCGTGGCCGGTCCGGCGGGCAGCGGTGGTGCTGCGGGGGTGTCTGCGGTGAGCATCGCGAAGCCCGGGAAGCAGGTCAGCCAGTCGCCGGCGCTCGCCCCGGACGGCCGTGGCACGGCGGCCACGTCGAGCAGTGCCCGGCAGCCACTCGCCTCGGCGAGCATCCCGAGGGTGCCGGCGATCCCGGCCATCGACACGTCCTTGGCGGCGGCGGGCCGGGCGGCGGCCACCGCGCCGGTCATGGCGCGCAGGTCGTCGTTGCGGCGGTGGGTCGTCGAGTCCCACTGCCGGCCCCGGTAGCCGGGGCGCCAGCCGCCGCCGAGGTCGGCGGTCACGCGCACGGCGTGTCCGGGGCGGCCCCCGCCGCCGGGCACGGGACGCGCGGTGCGGCCGAGCGCGGTGACGGAGAGGGCGGCCGGGACGCCGAGCTGGGTGTGGCCGCCGAGCACCGGGACGCCGTACGCCTGGGCTGCCCGCGCGAGGCCGGCCAGGACGCGTGCGGCGTGGGCGGCGTCCTTCGCGCCGAGCGCGTCCAGCAGTCCGAGGGGGGCGGCGCCCATCGCCGCGAGGTCGTTGACGTTGACGAGGACGGAGCACCAGCCCGCCCAGTCCGGGTCGCGCTCGACCATGGACGGCACGATCGCGTCGCAGGCGGCGATCACGTCGGTGCCGGGGACGGGTGCTCCGTCGTCGCCGGTGAATCCCTCGCCGCCGAGGGCGGCCCGTGCCAGGGTCAGGGCCCCGCCGACCGGGTCCTGCCGGTGGGCACGGGCCGCCGGTTCGCGCAGGCCCGCCAGGAGCGGGCCGAGGGCGGACTTCGTCGCGGCGGCCTGGGCGGCGACGCGTCCGATCGGCCAGCGCATCAGCGTGTGCGGCGCGCCCTCGACCTCGGTCCGGCGCACGCGACGCCAGCCCAGGCGCCGGAACAGGGGTTCGGCGCGTGTCTGGACGGTCGCGTCGAAGCGCAGGACGCCTTCCGCCTCGGCTCGCGCGCAGGCGGCGCGGACCAGTGCGGCGCCGATGCCCCAGGAGCCTCGGGCGCCGGGGGCGACGGCGAGCCGGCCGCCGGTCCACCAGCCGAGGTCGGGGCCGTCGTCGACGGGGCCCAGGCGGACCCCGCCGAGGACGGTGCCCGTGGTGTCCTTGGCGACCAGCACCAGGGTGCGGGAGTCGGTGTCGCGGTCGTCCAGGTCGTGGCCGTCGAACAGTCCCTGTTCGTGCACGAAGACGTCCTGGCGCAGCCGCCGGTAGGCCGCCGTCTCGGCGCGGGTGTGTGCCTCGGTGACGTGGAAGGAGGGGGCGCGGGCGAGGGTGTTGCGGTCGCCGAGCAGGGCGAGGATGTCGGCCGCCGGTGCCTGAGGGGCCGTCGGTGGCGGGGTTCCGTCGAGGAGCACTTCCCCCTCACCCGCCCGCCGTCGACAGCACACCACACGCCCCGCAGGCCGCGCACCCCGCCCGCTGGTCGGCGCCGCGCATCCCGGCGGCGCGCAGTTTGGCGGCGACGCCCTCGGTGACGTGGGTGAGGAGTTCGGTGCTCGGGGCCTCGACGCCGTCGCGGGCGGCGAGGGTGCCGCTCATCGGGCGGAAGGGGACGACGAAGGGGTACACCCCGCGTGCGATCAACTCGCCCGCGCCCGCGATGAGTTCGTCCGGGTCCTCGCCGAGGCCGACGAGGAGGTAGGTGGAGACCCGGTTGGGGCCGAAGACGCGGACCGCCTCGTCCCAGGCGGCCTCGTAGGCGGCCAGCGGGACGGTCGCCTTGCCGGGCGTCCAGCGGCGGCGGACCTCCTCGTCGAGGGATTCGGCGTGGAGGCCGATGGCGGTGGCCCCGGCGTCGTGCAGGGCGCGGATCCAGGCGAGGTCGCCGGGCGGTTCGCACTGCACCTGGACGGGCAGGCCGGGTACCGCCTCCAGGACGCCCCGTACGCAGCGGACGAGGTTGCGGGCGCCGCGGTCGGGGCCGGTGGTGGTGCCGGTCGTCATGACCATCTGCTTCACGCCGTCGAGCCGGACGGCGGCCTCGGCGACCTCGGCGAGCTGCGCCGGGGTCTTGGCGGCCACGGTGGCGCCGGCCCGCAGGGACTCCTCGACGGTGCAGAAGCGGCAGCGGTCGGGTTCGGCGTAGCGGACGCAGGTCTGGACGACGGTGGTGGCGAGGACGTCGGCGCCGTGCAGGCGGGCGATGTGCTCGTAGGGGATGCCGTCGGCGGTGGTGAGGTCGTAGAACCTCGGGCGCTGGACGGGGGTGAGGGTGAGGCCGGTGTCCTCGTCGCCGAGCCACACCTTGCCGTCGCGGACCCGGTAGGGGCTGTCGGGGTTGCGGGGAAGGGCGGCACCGGCACCGTCGACGAGGCCGGGCCCCACCAGGAAGTGCCCGTCGTCGCTGGGTCCCGCGCCGTCGGGCCGGCGCACGGGCGCGTCCAGGGCGACGCCGCGCAGGGCGAGTTCGGCGCGGGTCGTGATCCGTACGTCCACCGTCGGTCCGGTGCCGGTGCTCATCGCGGGGTCTCCCTACAGCTGGTAGGTGGAGTTGATGATGGCGCCCTTGCGCGCGTAGTGGATCAGCGCGTCCTGGACGTCGAGGGGGTGGGTGGGGATGACGCCCTCGATGAGGTCTTCCTCGCGGGCGCCGTGCAGGGAGAGGCCGAAGCGGCAGCAGTAGACCTTGCCGCCCTCGGCGATGAATGTCTTGAGCTGGTTGTTGATGTTGTGCTCGCCGGGGAAGGCGGAGTTGCCGACGGTCGGGAAGCCGCGGGTGGCCAGGCAGTTGAGGGAGCCGGGCCCGTAGAAGTAGATCGCGGTCTCGAAGCCCTTGCGCAGGGCGCGGGTGGCCTGGAGGACGGCGACGAAGGACACCGAGGACTCGTGGGCGATGCCGTGGACGAGGGTGAAGTAGGTCTCGCCGTCCTCGGCCTGGTAGTCGGGGAAGACCTTCGTGGAGCCGTAGATGCTGGTGCCCTCGGGCAGGGAGGGGTGCGGGATCTCGTCGAGGGACTTCTGCTCGACGTCGCTCAGCTGGGCGGCGGTCTCGGACATGGGACGCTCCTTCGGGTCGGGACGGGTCAGTCGTAGAGGGCGGCGAAGGTGTCGTGGAAGACGAGGCCGGCGAGGAGGCCGCCGCCGGTCGCCGCGGTCATGCGGGCGTACTCACCGGCGAAGTCGCCCCAGGGCTGGTCGCTGGCGAACAGGACGCGGTCGTGGCCGATGCCGCGCTGCTCGATCTCCCGGGCCAGCCAGTGGGGCAGGAAGCCGATGGCCCAGGAGAGGTCGGTGTAGACGCGCTTGCCGGCGGCGATCCAGTCGAAGAACCGGGAACCGGCGAGCTTGATGTGGCCGCTCATCCCGCCGCCGAAGTGCACGAGGTGGACGGCGACGTGGTCGGCGTACCGGTCGACGAGGTGGCCGACCTCGTCGATGTCGGAGGCGGCGCCGGGAGAGGTGTGGACGTGGACCACCAGGTCGTGGCGGGCGGCGGTGGCGAAGATCCGGTCCAGCAGGGGGCGGCAGGCCGGGTCGGTGGGGCGGCCGCCGAGCAGGAAGCTGAGCTTGAGCGCCTTCACCCCGCGCTCGCCGGCCAGCGCCAGGGCCCGCGTGGTGCGGTGCTCGTCCTCGGGGCGCGGCGAGACCCACAGGCCGGCCCGGATCCGGTCGTCGGTCTGGGCGGCCTCGATGGCCAGCGCGTTGAAGGAGAAGGCGACGGCGGGGTCGGGGACGCCGTAGTTGGGGATGACCAGGGCGCGTTCGGTGCCCTCGGCGTCCAGGTCGGCGATGAGCTGTTTGACGGTGGCGCGGGCGGTGGTGTCGGGGTGGACGGGCGGTCCGCCGTAGAAGGGGTGCGCGGGCAGGACACCGATGTGCCGGTGGGCGTCGGAGACCATGGCCGTCAGCCGATCGGGAGGGCGGCGGCGAGTGCGCTGGGCGCGCCGGTCAGGGTGCCGCACACGTCGGCCAGGCGGCGTGAGGCGTCGATGTGGCCCGCGATGAACTCGGCGTCCCTGCCGACCGCTTCGAACCGGCCCGAGCCCCAGGTGTGCTGCCAGGGCAGTCCCAGGAAGTACAGGCCGGGCGTGCTGGAGACGCCGCGCCAGTGCATCGGGTAGCCGCGTCCGTCGAAGGCGGGGACCTCGATCCAGCGGTGGTCGCGGGTGAAGCCGGTCGCCCAGACGACGGAGGTGACGCCGGCCGCGGTGAGGTCGAGGGTGGCCGGCTGTTCGTCCGGCTGCCACACGGGTCGGTAGCGGGGCTCGGTGGGTGCCTGGATGCCGTGGGCCTCGATGTGCGCGTCGATGGCGTCCTTGATGCTCTCGGCCACCGCGTCGGCGTGGTCGAGGTTGGTCTTGAGGTCGTCGGCGAACTCCAGGAGCGGTCCCTCGGCCTCGATGAGGCGGCCGTACAGGCGCATCCCGTCGCGGGCGAAGGCCCGCAGGTCGATGTCGCGGCCTCCGTCGCGGCCGGTGACGTAGTGGTTGACGCGCAGCCGTACCGCGTCGGCGTCGTCGAACCCGTCGATGCTCCTGGTGTAGTGGCCCATCCCGTCGAGCCAGGCCACGCAGTCCCGGCCCCGGTAGAAGCGGGCGACCCGGGGCGCGCCGCCGACCGCGAGGTGCACCTGCCGGCCGGCGAGGTGCAGGTCCTCCGCTATCTGGCAGCCGGACTGGCCCGTGCCGACCACGAGGACGGCGCCGGCGGGGAGCTGGTCCGGGTTGCGGTAGCCGGAGGAGTGGACCTGCTCGACGCCGGCCGGCAGTCGCTCGGCCGTCCGCGGCAGCTTCGGGGTGTGGTAGGGGCCGGTGGCGACGACGACCTGGTCGGCGGTGAACTCCCCGGCCGTGGTGGTGACGTCGAAGACTCCGCCGGCCTTTCGGCGCAGCCGGGTCACCGTCACCCCTTCCACCAGCGGGGGCCGGGAGGCGGCGACGTACTCCTCCAGGTAGCGCACGATGTCGTCGCGGGCCATGAAGCCGTCGGGGTCCGGGCCGGTGTAGGGGTGGCCGGGCAGCCTGCACTGCCAGTTGGGGGTCACCAGGCAGAACGAGTCCCAGCGGCGCGCCCGCCACTCGTGTCCGACCCGGTGGGCCTCGATCACCACGTGGTCGACACCGCGCTCCCCCAGGCAGTGGCTGACGGACAGTCCCGCCTGGCCGCCGCCGATCACGGCCACCGTGTGGTGGGCGCCGTCGAGCCGGGGTGTCTGCGTCATCGTGCGCTCCCGTCCGCGTCGAGCAGCGCGTATTCGATATCCACCGTGAATTACTCCTCGCCGCTGCCTGTACCCACTACTCCAGCCAGCGGCGATTACCGAACCAAGTCATCCGGAACAAAGGCGGGTTACGTAAACCTCACCTAGCTTTTTCCTCACGCGCACGAATTTGCCCCAGAGGCAAATTCAGCCCCACCCGATAAGATCACGAAAAATTACGGGGATACACCTCCCTGCATTTATCGCGAAAATTCCACTCCGCCAGGTACGTAGCCACCGGGGTCGGTGTCACGTCCGGGTAGTCCGCGTTGCGGACGTCGCGCAGCGAGGCCGTGCCGTCGAACATCGCGACCTGGTACTGGAGCGCCACGTACTCGACCACGCTGGATGCCGTGAACTGCCGGCGCACGATTTCCGCGCGCAGGTCGTCGAGCGTGCCCCTGCGCACCAGTTCCCACCGTCGCCCGGACACCGTCTCGATCTCGTCGTGCAGCTCCAGCATGGTGAGTTGCTGGCCGACCACGTGGACCTCGCGGTTCGCGGTCTTCGGATCGAGCGCTATCGCGGCCGTGAACGCGGCGGTGTCCGGGATCGTGGTGATGTCGATCGGGCGTGTGCCGTCGCCCCATACCGAGAACGTGCCCGCCGCCGGGTCGAGCACCTCGTGGACGGGGCCGAGGAAGTATTCCGGGAACGCGCCGATCGCCACCGAGGTGCGCGCGACCGTCGAGGTGGCGAACGCGTCCGCGAACACGCGGCGCAGGTCGGACAGCACGTTGATGCCGTAGCCGTAGCCGAAGAGGTTGACCGAGAAGTCGGACGGGATCATCCGCTGGACGCCGCCCCGTTCCGCGGCGCGCAGCAGCTCCCGCTGCCCGTCGATGATCACCTCCGGCCCGCCCTGGACCGCCGACACCACGACCTCCACACCGTCGACGTGCCGTTGCAGCGCGTCGGAGCCGTCTGCCAGGTCGCCGACGCACAGCGTCAGATTCGGGTGGGCCGCCGACTGGTCCGTCGAAGGCCGGCGGACCAGCGCGCGTACGTGCGCGCCACGCGCCAGGAGGTTCTTCACGATCAGGCTGCCGAGGCTGCCGGTCGCGCCCGCCACCAGTACTGTCGTCATCGCCGTCGCTCCTTGTTCGATCCGCTTGTGGACGGCCGCCCGGTGCGGCGTCGCGCGATCCGGGCGGCTTCGATCAGCCGCCGTCGGGCAGGCGCGTGTGCCGGGGTACGCTGCCGAACTCGCCGGAGTGGAAGTCGCGGTACGCCTGGACGATCTCGGCCCGGCTGTTCATCACGAACGGGCCGTGGGCGATGACGGTCTCCCCGATGGGCCGCCCGGAGAACAGCAGCACCTTCGTCTGTTCGCCGGTGTCGCCGGTGGCCAGGGCCAGCGTGGTCGGGTCGCCCTGCCGGGACACGGGATCGGACCAGGCGATCTGTCCCGCGCGTACGGTCCGCCCGCCGGCCGTGGCGCGGCCCGCGATCACGTACGCGAAAGAGCGTTCACTCCCGTCGAGCACCTGCCGGTACCCGGCTCCCGGGTCGAGGGTGATCACCATGCCCACAACCGGCCAGTGGTTGACCGCCGGCCCACGCACCGCCCCGGCCTCGCCCGAGATCACCTGGACCAGGACACCCGGCTCGGAGTGCACGGCGTGGCTGCCGGCCCGCAGGTCCTGATAGCCGGTGGGTACCGACTTCTGACGCGACGGAAGGTTGAGCCACATCTGGATCACGTGCGCGTGCTCCGCGCGTGCGGCGGCCTCGCGGTGGATCACGCCCCGTCCGGCCGTCATCCACTGCACGTCTCCGGGCCCCAGGACACCGGTGTTGCCCATGCTGTCGCCGTGCTCCAGGGCTCCGTCCAGGACGAGGGTCACGGTCTCCATCCCGCGGTGCGGATGCCACTCGAACCCCGGCCGGTTGACCCGTTCCTCTCCCATGAGCAGGAACGGGTCGGTCCGGGCGTCGTCACCGGGCGGAATGATCAGCGCGCTGTGGTCGGACATGGGGGTCGGGCCGATGTCCACCTTGGTGACGACCCGGTCCACCCGTCGGTCCGTCGGCGCGGTTCGTGCGGTCATGGTGCCCTCCCTCTCGGCCGGACCGTCAAAGCATCCGGCCCTGAGGTCCGCATCGACAAAGGGCACCGAAGTTACTTACTTTGGAGAAGTGACCGAACCTCCTGACTCCCCTGTCGACGAGGAGAGCTGCCACCGCGTCCTGCGCGCGCTCGACATCATCGGGGCCCGCTGGACCGGACCGATCCTGCTCGCCGGGGCCCGCGGCGCACGCCGGTTCAAGGAGTACCGCGCTCTGGTCCCGGGCATCTCGGATCCGCAACTGACGCTGCGGCTCAAGCAGTTGCAGAGCCGCGGGCTCATGGAACGCACCGTCGTCCCCAGCACGCCGGTGCAGATCACGTACGCCCTCACTCCAGAGGCCGAAGAGCTGATCGCCGCCCTTCGGCCTCTGTCGCACTGGAGCGAACGCAATCTCCCCGCGCACAGCGAGGAGTGACGAGGCCGTTCCGCCGGCCTACGCACCCGGCCTCAGCAGGTGATCGACTTGGTGGGGCCGGTCCTGCTGTCGGTCTTCTCCCCGTCCAGCCACACCCGCCAGGTGTGCGTACCGCTGCACCTGGCCGGCAGGGAAATGTTGCCGGAGCTGTCGCCGCTGGCGTTCCAGCCGTCGTCGTTCACGGTGTCCCAGATCCCCAGGACCTTGCGCTGAATCTTGATCTTCATGTAGCCGCAGCCGCTGCCGGTCCAGGCACCGTATCCGGTGACCTGGCCGCCGCCGGTCTTGAGCACATTGCCGGCCGTGATGCTGCAGGAGGCCGCCGCAGCCGGTGACCCTCCCGCGACGAGGAGCCCTCCGGCCATGACACCACCGAGCACAACGGACACAGTCCTGTTCTTGAAGTTACGCATGGTGGCAGTCTGCGAAGCTTCCGGCCCAGGGGGTACCTGCAACGTTCCAGGTTGTGGCGTGACGGATCTCAGCCGGGCGCCCCGTCAGACGGGGCGGATTCCGCGTTCCTCGAAGACCTCGCGCAGGACACCGACGGCGTTGAGCGCGCGGGGGAAGCCCGTGTACGGGACGGCCTGGATGACCGTCTCGATCACCTGCCGGGGTGCGAGTCCCACTCTGAGCGCGGCGTTGAAGTGGACCTTCTGCTGGGGTGCCGTGTCACCGAGGGCGATCAGTCCGCCCAGGGTGACGAGTTGCCGTTGCCGCAGGTCGAGCCCCGGTCGCGGGTAGATGTCCCCGAAGGCGAACTCGACGATGTACCGGCCGAGATCCGGCGCCACGTCGTTCAGGGACTCGATCACCTCGATGCCGTGCTCGCCGTCGACCTCGCGGAGTTTGTCCTCGCCCCGTGCGTAACGGTTCCCGCCGGGCTCCACCTCGATCGGCTCGACGCGCACCCCTCGTTCCTCGAAGACGGCGCGTGCGGCGGTCAGCGCGTTGAGCGTCCGCGGGAACCCCGCGAAGGGGACCAGGTGGATCAGCGCCTCCACCACCTGCGCCGCGTCCAGTCCGACATGCAGCGCCGCGCCGATGTGGAACCGTAGCTGAGGGGCGGTGTCCCCGGCGGCGGTCAGTGCGCCGATGGTCACCAACTGCCGCTGCCGCACGTCGAGTCCGGGCCGTGCGTGCACGTCCCCGTACGCGAACTCGACCACGAAGCGCCCCAGATCCGGGGCGATGTCCTCCAGCGCCTCCACCGTGGCGAGGGCGTCCTCGCCGGCGATCTCCTTCATCCGGGCGGCGCCCCGCGCGTACCGCTCGGACGGGCCGCGCTCCGCGCTGTCGGCCACCGCCACGCCCGGCCTCGTCAGGGGTGCCGCCATCGCGCCGACCCCTCCCACGGCTCCGTACCGCAGCAGGGCCCGCCTGCCCCTGCCCGCCTCGCCCCTCCGCCGCGCGTCACGCCTGTCGTCCGCCGTCCCCATCCCGTTCCTCCAGCAGTCCCTCGTAGTGCGCGATCTTCTTGTCGATGGCGTCGAGGCTGCGCATGACGGCCTCGTACCGCCTGCTGACCTGTTCCTGGTGTCTCCGCAGCAGGAACGCCGTCGATCCGCTCGGTCGCCACACGACGACCGTACGAGTTGAAGCGCGCTTCAACGCAAGGGAGTCGGAACCGGGAGACGGTCCCGCTGGATGTGAATGCCTCGGTGCGCAGCCGTCGGTGCAGGTGGCCGTAGTCGGAGCCGTTGTCCGTGTAGGGCTTGGCGGGCCGTCGTCCGCGCGGTCCGTGGCGGGAGCGGATCGGCGGGATGCCGCGCACGGGCGGTTCGAGTGCCCGGCTGTCGTGCGGCTTCGCCCGGACCCGCGCGGCGCTCCGCTCGGTGAAGCGCCGGTGCGCGGTCGGTCCCGACGGACCGAACACCGGCGGCGACTCAGGACGTGCGCCGCATGTTACGGGGGCGTAGGCCCTAGCTTTTGAAGGCCCCGCAGCGTTCCTCGATCAGTTGGGCGGTGGCGGTCATGAGGCGGTCGGCGACGGTGTCGACGTTGCGGGCCTGCCAGGGTTCGAGGCTGGTGCCCTTGACCCAGTGGTTGAAGGCGCCCATCGCGGGGCCGGAGTGGACGAGGTAGTCAACTCGGCGTCCGGGGGCGCCCGTTCGGGCCAGGGTGAAGCCGTCGGCGAGGTAGGTGCGGAACGCCAGCGCCAACTTCCGCTTCGCGTCGGGTTCCTGGGTGCCGTGGTGGGCCGTGCGCCATGCCTCCTCGAAGGGGCGGCACAGGTAGGTGTCCTCGATCTGGCGGCGGGTGGCGGCGTCGATCTCGTCGAACGAGGCGTGGGTGCGCCAGAGTTGGTAGAGGCGGTCGGCGCGGGCCGGGAGGAAGACGCCGCGTTTGACCGCCCTCGCGCGGACGCCTAGTTCGAACTGCTCGGCCCAGGGGGCGGGCTCGGTGTCATGGACGTCCGACGCCTGGAGGAGGTCCTTGGCCTCGGGGCTGGTCCCGGCCTCCACCGTGCACTGGTTCACGGACCCGGTGACGAGGAATTCCGCGCCGAGCACCAGGGCCGCCGTCGCCGCCTCCGGTGTGCCGATGCCGCCGGCCGCGCCGACGTGGACGCGGGCCCCGCCGCTCGCCAGGGTGTCGCGCAGGCGGACGACGGTCGGCAGCAGCGTCGCCAGGTCCGCCGCGCCGTCGAGCCAGCCACCGCCCGCCTCGACGCACAGGTCGTCCGCCATGGGGACGCCGGCGGCGCGCGCCGCCTCCTCCTCGGTGACATCGCCGCACGCGACAAGGCTGCGGACGACGTCGGCGGGGGCCGGGCGCAGGAACGCCTCGGCGGTGTCCGTGCGGGAGACCTTGGCGATGATCCGGCCGCCCTTCAGGCGGTACTTGACCAGCGCCGGGGTGAGCCGCAGGAACCCGGACGCCTCGACCGTGCCGACCCCGAGCCGGAGCAGGAGGTCCACGAGAGCGCGTTCCTCCTCCGGGTCGGCGTGCCGGTGCAGGAGGTTCGCGCCGAAGGGTCCGTCGGGCCCCAGCGCGCCCCGCACACCCCGGATCCCGGCCTCGACGTCCGCGAGCGACAGCCCGCCGGTCCCGAGGAACCCCATCGCCCCGGCCTTGGCGATCCGCACGACCAGCGCCTCGGAGGAGATGCCGCCGTACATGCCGCCCGCGAGGTAGGCGAGGCGCAGGCCGTAACGGGCGCGGAAGGTGTCGGCCCCGAGGTCTTCGGCGGAGAGGGGACGGCGGGGGACGGGGGTGGGGGCGGGAAGGGGGGACGGCTCGACGCGGGCCGTGGGCGGTTGGACGACGGCCGGTTCCGTGACGGGGGCGGCCTGGGCCATCGTGCGAGCCGGGGCCGGCGTGACTGCCGGCGTGCGGGGCTCGGCCGGGGTCCCGACCACACCGCGCTCACCGATGAGTTCGGTCACCCGCTCCGATGCCGGAACCTCGGCACGGTCCGCCACAGGCAGGCCCGACGTGCCTGGCGCGGACGGCGTGGCGGCCCCGGCCGGAGCCGACGGGGCAGCAGGCGAAGCCACGACGGCAACGTCCGCCACCCCCGCGACTCCCAGCGCCACAGCCCGCCCAGCGCCCCGCCCCGTCTCCTCCCCCTCCCCGTCCCGCCCCGCCAACTCCTCCCCCGACATCGGCTCAACCGCCGCGCGAATCTTCGTCACCATCTTCTGAAGCGTCCGCCCCGGCCCCAGCTCGACGAACTCGAAATCACCGAGGGCCATCAGCCGCCGCACGGTGTCGACCCAGCACACCTGGCCGGTGATCTGGGCGGCGAGGGTGTCGCGGATGCGGCCGGGAGCGTAGGGGCGGGCGTCGACGTTGGCGATGACGGGGATGCGGGGCGGCCGGAACTCGGTGGCGTCGAGGAGTTCGCGGAACTCGTCGGCGGCGGCGCGCATGTAGCGGGAGTGGAAGGGCGCGCTGACGTTGAGGACGACGACCTGGGCGCCCCGGTCCTCGAAGACGGCGCGGACGCGGTCGACGTCGGCTTCGGGGCCGGCGACGACGATCTGTTCGGGCCCGTTGTGGTTGGCGATGTCGATGCCGGTGAGCCCGGCGTCGGCGAGGCCCGCCTCGACGGTGGCGCGGTCGAGGCCGAGGACGGCGGCCATGCGGCCCCCGCTCGCGCGGCCCATGAGCGCCCCGCGCCGGGCGACGAGGCGCAGCCCGGTGGCGAAGTCGAAGACGCCGGCGGCGAAGAGGGCCGCGTACTCACCGAGGCTGTGGCCGACGAGGCAGTCCGGCGGGGTGGGGTCCTCGCGGGTGCGCCGGAGGTAGGTGAGCGCTTCGACGGCGTACAGCGCGGGCTGGGTGAACTCGGTGAGTTTCAGGCGGCCTTCGGGGTTGGTGAGGCACAGCTCGCGCAGGGAGTAGCCAAGGATCTCGTCGGCCTGGGCGACGAGGTCGGGGTACTCGTCGAAGAGGTCGGCGCCCATGCCCTTGACCTGGGAGCCCTGCCCGGGGAAGCCGAACACTTTCACGTTGCTGCCGCCTTTCGCTGGGGCGCGGTCCCTCACGAGGGCCAACTGCCGGGTGTCGCGGGTGAACGGGGTGAGCAGCGCCATCGACTCGGAGCCCGTGCCGGGGCGGGCCGCGAGGTGGGCGCGGACGAAGTTGTGGAGCGTGCCGGAGGGCCCGGCGTCGAGATAGAGGCACGGCCCGCCCCTCTCCAACTCCCCTACGGTGGCCGCGAATTCGATGGGTTCGCGGGCGACGCGCCACAGGTGTCCGGCGGTGACCTCGGTGAGCGGCCCGGCGGTGGCGCTGGAGACCAGCGGGATACGGGGCGCCCGGAACTCGGCGTCCGCCCACACCGCGTCGAAGGCGTCCCGGGAGGGGTCCATCAGGCGGGAGTGGAAGGCGTGGGCGACCGGGACGCGCTGGTGGGCGATGTCCCGTGCGGCCAGCAGCGCTTGGGTGCGGTCGAGGGCGTGCAGGGGTCCGGAGACGACGTAGTGGGCGTCGTAGTTGTGCGCCGCCAGCTCCAACTCGCGGTGCAGTTCGGGGTCTTGGTGGAAGAGGTCGGGTGCGGTGAGGACGGCCAGCATGCCGCCGGGCGCGGACGCGTCCGCCGTGCGGGCCATCCGGACGAGCCTGCGCAGGCAGTCGCCGGGTTCGAGGACGCCGGCGAGCACGGCGGCCGTGAACTCGCCGAGGCTGGCGCCGAGGAGGACGTCGGGGGTGACGCCGTGCGCCAAGAGGGTTTCGGCGAGGGCGAATTCGACCATGACGATCGCCGGGTGGGTGACGGCGGTGTCGGTGAACGGTTCGGAGACGCGGCGGGCGGGGTCGTAGAGGCGGGCGAGGACGGAGGTGTCCAGTTCGGCGTCGAGCCGGTGCAGGGCGTTTTTGAACACCGGTTCGTGGTCGTACAGTTCGCGGCCCATCTGGTAGGTCTGCGAGCCCTGGCCGGAGAACATGAAGACGGTCCGCACGGTCATCGGCCTCCGTCCACGCCGGGGTGCCAGTGGCGGTCGCGGGCGAACGGGTACGTCGGCAGCGGCACCCGGCGCGGTCGCGGGCCGGGCCACAGGCGCCGCCAGTCGAGGGCGCCGCCCGCCGCCCAGTGGCCGGCCAGCTCGGTCAACCGGCGTTCTTCCAGCCAGAGTTCGACGGTCTCGGCGCTCGCGGTCGTGGCCCCGCCGAAGGCCCAGGGGTCCACGGGTGCGGTGAGGTACTTCGCCAGCGCGTCCCGCAGTTCCCCGAGGTCCCCGGCGACGAACGCGACCCGGGCGGCCATCTCGACGCGCCCGGTCTGCAAGGTGTGGGCCAACTCGGCGAGATCCGGCGTCCGTTCGGCGCCGAGGAAACCGAGCAAGCGCTCGACCGCCTCCCTCAGCCGGTCGTCGTCCCGCGCGGAGAGCGGCACGATCTGCGGCCCGCTCACCGCGACCCCCTCGGGCGGCGTGTACTCCTCCAGCACCACATGGGCGTGGGACCCGGTGGCCCCGTAGGAGCTGAGCCCCGCCCGGCGCGGGGTGCCCGGCTCCGGTGCGGGCCAGGGCCGCAGGTCGTGCTGGAGCCGGAAGGGCGTGTTCTCCAGGTCGAGGAGCGGGTTGACGGTGCCGGAGTGCAGGGTGGGGACGAGGGTGCGGTGGTGGAGTTGCAGGACCGCCTTGGTGAGCCCGGCGACGCCGCCCGCCGACTCGGCGTGCCCGATGTTGGACTTCACCGAGCCGAGCGCGCAGAACCCGGTGTCGTCGGTGTCCCTGCGGAACGCCCGTACGAGGCCCTGGAGTTCGATCGGGTCGCCGAGTTTCGTGCCCGTGCCGTGCGCCTCGACGCTGCCGATGGTCCGCGCGTCGACCCCGGCCTTCGCCAGCGCCTCGGTGACGACGGCGGCCTGCGCGACCGGGCTCGGCACGGTGAGGGCGCTGCCCGCGCCGACGTGGCTGACGGCCGTCGCGCGGATCACGGCGTAGATGTGGTCGCCGTCGCGCTCGGCGGCGTCCAGCGGTTTGAGGACGACGGCGCCGACGCCCTCGGCGGAGACCCAGCCGTCGGCGTCCGCGCCGAACGAGCGGGAGCGGCCGGTGGTGGAGTGCATGTCGACGGCGCCGTAGGTGTGGTACTTCGCGGGGTGCAGCGACAGGTTGACGCCGCCCGCGAGCGCCACCTCGCTCTCGCCCCGGGCCAGGCTCTCGACCGCGAGGTGCACGGTCGTCAGCGAGGAGGAGCACAGGGAGTCGACGGCCATGCTGGGGCCGTGGAAGTCGCAGAAGTAGGAGACCCGGTTGGCGATCATGCCCTGGTTGAGGCCGACCGGCAGCGGACGGCCGTCCACCGGGGCGGCCTGGGCGCCGATCAGGGAGTAGTCCTTGTGCATCGCCCCCGCGAACACGCCCACCGCGCGCCGCCGTTCGGGTCCCCGGGGTTCGACCAGGGTGGCGGGCGTGTAGCCGGCGTCCTCGATGGCCTCCCAGCACGTCTGGAGGAACAGCCGCTCCTGCGGGTCGGTGATCTCCGCCTCGGCGCGGGGGATCCGGAAGAACTCCGCGTCGAACCGGTCGGCGTCCGCCACGAACCCGCCCCACCGCGACGGCGTGGGCTCCGCCCGCCACTCCCAGCGCCCGGCCGGGATCTCGGTGACGGCGTCGTGCCCGTCGACCAGGTTGCGCCAGAACGCGGTCACGTCCTCGGCGCCGGGGTAGCGGCCGGCGAGCCCGATGACGGCGACGGGGCTCGCCGGGGCGGTGTCGCGGCGCCCGGGATCGTCGTCACGGCGTCGAAGGGCCTCCGGCGTCCCGAGCGTGCGCCGCGCCAGCTCCGGCCGTCGCAACGCCGCCCGCCCCTCCCCCGTCCCGCCCGTCCCGTTCCAGCCCTCCACCACCGCATGCGCGTTGGTCCCGCCGTCCGCGAAGCAGCTCACCGCCGCGACGAGCGGGGCGTCCGGCCACGGTGTCGTCTCGCGTGCGAAGGTGAACGGCGTGGCCGCCAGGTCGAAGTGGTCCGGCGGCTCCTGCCCGGACAGGAACGGCACCACCTGCCGTTCCCGCAGCATGAGAACGACCTTGATGAATCCGGCGATGCCCTCCGCGCACTGCGGGTGCCCGATGTTGGGCTTCACCGAGCCGAGACTGCACGGCACGTGCGAGCCGTCCCGGTACACGGCCTGGATCGCCTTGAGTTCGACGAGGTCGTGGACGGCGGATCCGGCCGCGTTGGTCTCGATGTGCGTGACGTCCCCGGGCCCGCGCCCGCTGCGCGCGAGCGCCTTCGCCATCACCGCCCGCTGCGCGACCGGATTCGGCGACGCGGGCCCGGCCGTCCGCCCGTCGTTGTTGACGGCGATCCCCTTCAGCACCGCCTGCACCCGGTCCCCGTCGGCGAGCGCCCGCTCCAGCGGTTTGAGGACGACTACCCCGGCGCCCTCCGCGAGGACGGTCCCCCGGGCGCGCCGGTCGAACGCGTGGAACGCGGGTTCGGGGCTCAGCACCCCGCGCTGCTCGAACAGCCGGTGCCCGGCGTCGTCCGCGAGCAGGGTGATCCCGCCGACGACGGCCGCCTCGGCGTCGCCGTCCCGCAGCGCCTGCGCGGCGGAGTGCAGGGCGACGAGCGCGGAGGAGCACGCCGTGTCGACGACGACGCTGGGGCCGCGCAGGTCGAAGAAGCGGGAGACGTTCGCGGCGAGGTAGTTCTGGCCGACGGCCATGATCGGGTTCCTGGTGCGGCTCAGCGTCTCGTCGTCGGGGAGGTGCCGGCTGCGCGCGCCGACGTACACGCCGACGTCCCGCCCCTTGACGTCGTCCGGCCCGTACCCGGCGTCGGCCAGCGCGAACAGGGTCTCCTCCAGGAGCACCAGCGCCTGCGGGTCCATGGCCCGCGCGTCCTCGTCGGACAGCAGGAAGCGGGCGGGGTCGAAGCCGCCCCGGTCGAGGAGACCGGCGACGAGTCCGCCGTCGCCGCCCCAGCGGTCCGGCGGGACGGGGGCGATGGCCGAGCGGCCCTCGATGAGCAGGGTCCAGTAGGCGTCGAGGTCGGGGGCGCCGGGGAAACGGCAGGACATGCCGATGACGGCGATGTCGTGGGGCTTGGCGGGGGGAGGCGGGGTGTGCTGCTCGGCGGGGGCTGCCACGTCGGCGGAACGGTCCGGCGCCGAAGTGCCCTCAGGGCCGTCCGCGCCAGCGCCGTCCGCCCCGGCCGTCCCGCTCCCGAACGCCGCCGCGAACTCCCCCGGATGCTCCGCCGCCAGCCACGCCACGAACCCCTCGACCGTCGGGTGCTCGATGAACGCGGTCGGATCGGGCTCCACCCCCAGCCGGCTCCCGACCTTCCGCAGCAGTTGCACCATCACGATCGAGTCCGTCCCGAAGTCCTCGACCGGGACGTCGACGGCGAGCTTGGCGGCGTCGAAGTGGAGCTGGTCGGCGATGAGGCCGAGGAGCCAGGCGGCGGCGTCCGCTCGCGCGGTGTCGGCAGCCGCTGTCGGCAGGGCCCCGGCAGGCTCACTCACGGGCGCCCGCCCGGGATCGCCCGGTGTCCGCGCCGCCGTCTCCCCCGGGCCCGCGTCGATCCGCCGCCGGATCAGCGGCTCGGGGCTCCACCCGGCGTCATGGACGATCGCCGGCAGGACGACGGGCCCCGCCCCCGTCCGCAGCAGGTGGTCCAGCAGCGCCGTCCCCTCGGCCTCCGTCACGCTGCCGAGGCCGGTGCGCAGGTAGCCGGGGCCGGGGCGCTCGTCGCCCATCCCGACCCCGCTCCACGACGGCCACTGCACGCTCAGCAGCGGCAGCCCGTGCGGGCGGACGGCGGCCACGTAGTCGGCGTAGGCGTTGGCCATGGCGTAGTCGCTCTGCCCGACGGCCGCGCTCGGCACGGCGGCGGCGACGGACGAGCAGATCGCGAAGAACCTGAGGGGGTGCCCGGCGAACGCGTCCACGAGCGCGTCGAGCCCGCCGACCTTCGGATCGACGACGGCCCGCACGGCGTCGGCCGGCTTGCCGACGAAGGCGAGGTTGTCCCGGTCGGCGACCCCGGCGCAGTGCAGCACCCCGCCGACCGGCCCCGACTCCCGTACCTCGCGCACGAGTTGCCCCAGCGCGGAGTCGTCCAGGGGCAGCGCCAGCACCCGCACCCGCGCCCCGGCCCGCTCCAGGTCGATCAGCGCGTCCAGCGTGGGGTCCTCGGCGCGCCGGGACTCCCACTCGGTGCGGTCGGGCAGCCTGCGGCGGCCGGTGAGGACGAGCCGGCGGACTCCCCAGTGCCGGACGGCGTGCCGGGCGAAGGCGAGCCCGAGGCCGCCGGTGCCGCCGGTGATCCACAGTGTCTCGTCGGCGGCGAACTCGCCGGTGAACGGCGGGAGTTCACCAGCGCCGGGGCTCTCCTTGAGTACCGCCCGCTGCCGCTGTCCGCCGTGGTGGCGGACCTCGGACTCCTCGCCGCCGTCGGCGAGTTCGGCCAGGAGCTGCCGGGCGGCGGTCCGGTCGTCGTCGAGCGGGTCGAGGTCCACGTGGCGGGAGCGGACGTTCGTGTACTCGCTCTGCAGCATCCGGTACAGGCCGACGCGGTCGGCGCCCGCGAGCTGGGTGCGCCCCTCGCTCTCCAGGCCACGGGTGACGCCGAGCAGGACGACCGGCTCGGCGGCCAAGGCGCCGGCCACCAGGCGCTGGATCCAGGGCAGCCACTCGTACAGACCGGCGTGCGTGCCGGGTCCGGCGTAGGCGCAGCCGGTGAGGTCGACGCAGGCCCGGTAGCGGTCGGGGCGTCCGGACAGGTCGGTGACGACGTCGGCGTCCGGGAGTTCACGGGCGAGGCGGGCGGCCAGGTCGAGGGTGTCCGGGGTGGCCAGCACGGCGACGGGCGTGGGGAGTTCGCCGGGGATCGCCGGGGCCGGTGCCCAGTCCTTGGTGAGGAGCCGGGTGCCGCGCGGGGCGCGTATGCCGGGGTGTCGCTCGTCCAGGTGGGCGGCCAGGTCGCGGATCGTCGTGTACTCGAAGAGCAGCGTGGGCGGGAGGCTCGTGCCCAGTTCCGCCTCCAACGTGCCGACGAGGTCGAGGACGTTGACGGAGTCGATGCCCAACTCGTAGTAGCCGACGGTGGGATCGAGGCCGTCGGCGTCGCGGTTCAGGGCGTCCGCGATGAGGCGGCGTACGCGGTCCTCGGTGGCCGTCAGCGAGGGGCCGGCCTGGAGCGAGGTGCCGCCCCGGGACGCGGGCGCCACGCGGGTCGCGGGTGTCTCGGGCCGGATCAACTTGCTGGCCATCCCCCGCAGTTCGGCCAGTACACGGCCGTCCCGGGACAGGAACTCCACGGTCAGCCGGGCGATCTCGTCGCGCCGACCCACCGACGACCGCGCCACCCGCGCCGTGCACGGCCCGTTCAGCGGGGCCGCCGCGCGGAACGACTCCACGTACATCGGCAGGAAGAACCCGTCCTCGTCCCCGGCGACGTCCGCCAGCAGCGTGCCCGCCGCGACCGCGCCGCCGAGCATCAGCCCGGGATGGAAGAGGTGCCCGCTGCTCGCGGCGCCGGGCGGCGGGGTGAGTTCGGCGATCACCTGCTCGGCGTCCCGCCAGACGTGCCCGGCGGCGCGCACGGCACCGCTGTAGACCTGGCCGAGGTCGCCGTCCCGGTCGTACACCGCGTCGAGGTCTTCGCCGACGGCCGAGGGCGCGGGGGCGGCGGGCCGGCGGGGCGGGTCGAACCGGACGGGGTCCGTCGTCACCAACTCGGCGGTGGCGTAGGGCTGTCCGTCGAGGCCGGCGACACGGATCGACCAGCGGTCCTCGGCGACCGGGTCGGCGTCCAGAGTGATCCGGACGGGGGTCTCGGGGGTGACCGCGAGGGGGCGCAGGGCGGTGAGGTCACGCAGTTCTAGGCCGTCGTGGGCGTGTCCCCGCTTGCGGAACGCCTGGTGGACGAGGTCGATGTAGGCGAGGGCGGGGAGCAGGAGGCGGCCCGCGACGCGGTGGCCCGCGATGACGGGGGTGTCGGAGGTTAGGGTCAACTCCTCGTGGATACGCGGTACTTCGGGCGCTTCGGTGACCGCCGGTGACTCGGGCGCTTCGGTCGCTTTGGTCGATTCGGTGACCGCCGGTGCCTCGGCGCTCCGGTACCAGCACCGCTCCCCCGCGAACGGATACCCCGGCAACTCGGCCCGCTGCGGCGGGACGTCGTACAGCACACGCCAGTCGACCGGCTCCCCGGCGACCCAGGCGGCGGCGAGCTCACGCGGATCCGTGGCCGCCTCGCCCGGCGCCCGCGATCCACGGCGTACGACTCCGGTCCACACCCCCGGCGCCTCACCCCGCCCGTGCGCCTCCAGTCGCGCCAGCAGTTCGGCGTGGTCCTCGTACACGACGGCCACCCGATGCGCCATCGCCTCGCGCCCCGTCTGGAGCGTGTACGCGAGCGACGCAGGATGGACGTCCGCGCCCTCGGCACGGAGAAAGTCCGCCAACTGACGAACCTGCGACCCGAGTTGGTCCGCGTCACGCGCCGACAGAGTCGCCACGTACGGAGTGCGTCCGCGCGGAGCCGGATGGGGCCGCCCCGGCACGTACTCCTCCAGCAGAACATGGGCGTTGGCCCCGCCCGCACCGAACGCGCTGACCGCTGCGGTGAGCGGCAGTGCCTCACCCCCGGCGTCCAACCGGGGTGTCCACGCCGCGAGTTCACGCTGCACCCGCAGCGGAGCGGTCTCGAAGTCGATGTGGGGATTGAGCGTGTCGGCGTGCAGCGAGGGCGCCAGCTCGCGGTGCCGGAACTGGAGCAGCACCTTGGTGACGGCGGCCATGCCCGCCGCCGACTCGGCGTGTCCGATGTTGGACTTCACGGACCCGATCGGGATCTTCCGTCCGCCTTCCAGCGACTGCCCGCCGAACGCCCGGACGAGCCCGGTGACTTCGATGGGGTCGCCGAGGGACGTCCCGGTGCCGTGGGCCTCGATGTAGTCGAGGTCGGCGGCCGTCCACCCGGCGCGCTGGAGCGCGGTGGCGATGAGGTCGCCCTGTGCGCGGGCGTTGGGCACGCTGAACCCCTTGCCCGCGCCGCCGTGGTTGACGGCGGACGCCTTGACGACGGCGAGGATCCGGTCCCCGTCCCGCTCGGCGGCCGACCGGCGTTTCAGCAGGACCGCGCCGGAGCCCTCGGCGGGCACGTACCCGTCGCCGTCCGCGCCGAAGCTGCGGCAGCGGCCGTCGGTGGAGAGGAAGCCGCCCCGGCTGAGCTGGAGGTACTTCAGCGGGTGGCTGGAGATGTTGACGCCGCCGGCCACCGCCGTGTCGCAGTCCCCGGCGCGGATCGCCTGCGCGGCCAGGTGGATCGCCGTCAGCGACGACGAGCACATGGTGTCCAGGCCGACGCTGGGCCCGTCGAGGTCGAAGAAGTAGGAGACGCGGTTGGCGACGGACGCGTACGAGGAGGAGGTCGCGGCGCCCTCGCCGCGCAGGGTCTCCTCGACGCCGTGGAGCTGGTAGTGGCCGTACATCATGCCGACGAACACGCCGGTGCGGCTGCCGGCCATCGTCTCGCGGGTGACGCCCGCGTCCTCCAGGAGGTGCCAGACGGTCTCCAGGAAGATCCGCTCCTGCGGGTCGATGTGTTCGGCCTCCACCTGGGACATGCGGAAGAACAGCGGGTCGAACCGGTCGACGTCCTTGAGGAAGCCGCCCCATTTCGCGTACGCCTTGCCGGTGGCGTCGCGGTCGGGGTCGAACCAGCGTGTGTGGTCCCAGCGTTCGGCGGGGATCTCCTCGACGGAGTCGACGCCGTCGCGGAGGTTGCGCCAGAACGCGCGGGGGTCGTCGGCGCCGGGGTAGCGGCCGCTGACGCCGATGATGACGATGTCGTCGTCGGGAACGGGGAGTTGGGGCGCCGTCGAGACGCCGGGTGCCTCGGTGGCGGGCCTGGACTCCCTGGACTCCTGAGGGCCGGCGCCTGTCAACTCCGCCAGTTTCGCCCCGTGTTGCTCGACGAAGTACCCGGCCAGCTCCGACACGGTGAAGTACTCGAAGAACAGCGTCTTCGACAACTCCCCGAACTGTGCCTCCAGTTCCCGCGTGAGGCTCAGGACGAGCAGCGAGTCGATCCCGTACCGGTCGAACTGCTCCTCCGGGTCGATGTCCGCCACCGGCATCTTCAGCTCGGCGGAGAGGAGTTCGCGCAGATACCGCTCGGCCGCCTCCCGTAGACCGGGCGACGCCGGAGCCGCCTCAGCAGCGGGCGACGCGGCTCGTGGCGTCATGTGCTCGGCGTCCAGGGCCCGTTGGATGAGTCCGGCGTCCCCGGTGGCGAGCAGCAGCCGGGGCGCGGAGCCGGTGAGGGCCCGCTCAAGTCCGTCCAGCGCGACGCCGGTAGGCAGCGGTCCGAACCCCAACTCCCGGCGCATCGCCTGCTGCGTGGCGGGGTCCATGGTCATCCCGCCGCCTTGCCACAGCGGCCAGTTGACGGCGAGGCTGTGCCCGGACCGGCGTCCCTGTTCGCGCAGTCGCTCGCGGCGCAGCACGAAGTGGTCCAAGTAGGCGTTGGCGTAAGCGTAGTCGGACTGGCCGACGCTGCCGAGCGCGGCGGCCGTGGAGGAGAACGCGGCGAAGTAGGCGAGCTGTTCGTCGCGCGTCTCCTCGTCGAGCCAGCGTGCGCCGAGCACCTTGGGGGCGAGGACCGCGTCGGCCTCGGCGCGGGACTTGCGCAGGACGAAGCCGTCCCGCAGGATCCCGGCGGCGTGCAGCACTCCCGCGATCCGCCCGGAGTGCTCACGGGCGGTGTTCACCAGGGCGGCGACGTCCTCGCGGCGGGTGACGTCGGCGCGGACGTGCAGGACGCGCGCGCCCGTGTCCGCGAGCCGTGCGATGCGGTCGACGGCCTCGGGTGTGGGCGCGGTCCGGGAGGCGAGGACGATGTCGGCGCCGTGCGCGGCGAGGCGTTCGGTGAGGTGGAGCCCGATGCCTCCGGTGCCCCCGGTGACGAGGTGCGCGCCGGGCAGCGCGAACGGCGACGTGGGCGCCACAGCGGGCAGTTCGGCCGGTTTCCAGGCGCCGGCCAGCCTCCGCGTCCCGTCCGTCCACACCTCGACAGGGCTGTCGGTGAAGGCGAGTTCGGCCGAGGCGGCGTCGGCGGGGGCGGTGTGTGCCGGGTGGGCCACGGTCGTCATCCGCAGCCCCGGGTACTCCGCCCGCACCGCGCGCGCCAGCCCGCTGACGGCCGCGTGCTCGGGCTCGCCCTCGGGGTGGACGTACAGGTAGCGGGCCTCCCCGGCGCTGCGGGCGATCCAGTCGCGGCAGAAGGCGAGCGCGGTGTGGAACCCGTCGCGTTCGCCGGGGAGTTGGACGACGGCGACGGGAGCGGTCAGGCCGGAGAGGTCGAGTTCGGCGCCGGGGTCCACGGTGACGATCCGCGCGCCGGTGCATGAGGCGAGCCGGGCGCCGATCTCCCGACGGGCCCCGTCGAGCAGCACCAGCGTTTTCACCGGGTGCGCGGCGGGGCTCGCGCTCTCCCGCCAGTAGGGCTCGAAGGCGACCAGCGGTTCGTCGCCCTGCGGGGATCCGGGCAGCGCGCGCAGCGTGAACCGCTCGATCCGCGCGACCACCGCCCCCTCGTCGTCGGTCAGTTGGATGTCGAAGACCTTCACGCCGGGCGTCGAGCCGTCGTCGGTGCGCCGCGCGTGGGCGTGGCAGGTGTCCGGCAGCCGGTCGGCGGTCAGTTCCACCACGCCGACGGAGTAGGGGAGGTGAGCGGGGGCGTGCGGGTCGTCGCCGGTGGCGACAGCTCCGGCGGTCTGGAGCGCGGCGTCCATCAGCGCGGGGTGGAACCGGTAGCCGTCGCCCAGGTCGGCGGGTGTCACCAGGCGTGCCAGTGCCTCTCCGGTACCGGTGGCGATCCATTCGACGGCGCGGAAGGACGGCCCGTAGTGGAAGCCGGTCGCCTCCACGCGCCGGTAGTAGTCGGTGCCCGAACTCCGGTCGGGGCAGCGGTCGTTGAGGGCGGCGAGGTCGAGGGTGCGCCGTTCGCCCCGGGTTCCGGCGACGGCCGTCCCGGTCGCGTGCGGCCGTCCGGTGCCGGTGAGCACTTCGAAGGCGGTGCGTCCGGCCTGCCGGTCCAGCCGGATCCGTACGGTGACGTCGCCGTTCGCGGTCTGCACGGGCGCGGCCCAGGTGACGTCCTCGACGCGGTTCACCGGCCGGCCGTCGCCGCGTCCGAGTTCGTCGGCGGCGCGGGCCATCTCCAGGAGGACGACGCCGGGCAGGATCGGGGTGCCGTCGGCGACGTGGTCGCGGAGGTAGAACTCCCGGCCGGTGAGGCGTTTGGTGGACTCGTGGGGGCCGATGGTGTCGAGCAGGGGGTGGGCGGGGCTCTCGACCCAGTGCCGGGTGCGGTCGAAGGGGTAGGTGGGGATGCGGACGCGGCGGGCGTCGCCGGTGAGGCCGTGCCAGTCGAACTCCTCGCCCTCGGCCCAGAGTTCGGCGAGTTCCGCGAGGGCGCGGTCGCCGATCAGGGAGTCGAGGTGGCGCTGCCAGGAGGCGCTGCGGGGGCGCCCCTTGCCGGCGCGTCCGCTGTGTGTGCCGGACGGCTGCGCGCCTGCGGCGAACGCGTCGAGCACGGTCAGCGCGTGCTGCCGGTCGGTGGCGACGAACGCGAGGCGGTGCGGCATGGGTTCGCGGGCGACGCGCAGGGTGTGGGCGACGTCGGTGAGGGCGGTGCGGCCTGCGCGGAGGTGGGTGGCGAGTCGTCCGGCACAGGCGGTGAGGGCGGTCCTGCTGCGGGCGGAGAGTACGAGCAGGTGCGGCCCGCTTCCGTCGGACACCGTGCCGCCGTCGTCCTGCGGCGCCTCCTCAAGGACCAGGTGCGCGCCCGCCCCGCCGAACCCGAACGAGCTGAGCCCGGCCCGCCGGGGCAGGTCCCCGGCGCGTTCCCACGGGGTCGCCTCGGTGACGATCCTGAACGGGCCGCCGTCCAGGTCGAGATAGCGGTTCTCCTCGACGACGTGCAGGCTCGCCGGGATCGTCGCGTGGCGCATCGCGAGGACGACCTTGAAGAGGCCCGCCATGCCGGCGGCGGCCTCCAGGTGGCCCACGTTGCTCTTGACCGAACCGAGCCCGACGGCCGGTGAGTCGGGCACCGGGCGTCCCGCTTCCTCGTACAACTGGGTGAAGGCGGTGCGCAGTCCGGTCACCTCGATCGGGTCGCCGAGGGCGGTGCCGGTGCCGTGGGCCTCGATGTAGCCGACGGCGGCGGGGTCGGTGCCGGCGGCGCGGTGGGCGCGGGCGATGACCTCGGCCTGCGCGTCGGGGCTGGGCGCGGTGAGGGAGTTGGTGCGCCCGCCGTGGTTGACGGCGGAGCCCCGGATCACGGCGTGCACGGGGTCGCCGTCGCGCCGGGCGGCGTCAAGTCCCTTGAGGACGACGGCTCCCACGCCCTCGCCGCGTACGTAGCCGTTGGCGCGGCTGTCGAACGCCTTGCAGCGGCCGTCCTCGCTCAGCATCTCGTTCCGGCTGAGGGCGACGTACAGGGCGGGGTCGAGGATGAGGCTGACGCCGCCCGCGATCGCGAGGTCGCAGGAGCCGTCGCGCAGGGCGGTGAGGGCCTGGTGGATCGCGGTGAGGGAGCTGGAGCAGGCGGTGTCGAGGGCAAGGCTCGGGCCGCGCAGGTCGAGGAGGTAGGAGACGCGGTTGGGGATGATCGACAGGGCGGCGCCGGTGATGGTGTGGGGTCCGGTCTCCTGGCCGGCCGTCCGCTGGACCTCCAGGTAGTCGGAGTTGGTGACGCCGAGGAAGACGCCGACCCTGCGTCCGGCGAGTTCGGACGGCCGGATCCCGGCGTCCTCCAGGGCCGTCCACACCGTTTCGAGGACCAACCGCTGCTGGGGGTCCATGAGTTCGGCCTCGCGGGGGGAGATCCCGAAGAACGCGGCGTCGAAGCGGTCGACGTCCGGGACGAAGCCGCCCCAGCGGGAGCGGGCGGGCACCGAGCGCCAGTCCCAGCGGTCGGCGGGGATCTCCTGGATCAGGTCGTCGCCGTCGGCGAGGTGCTGCCAGAAG
Source organism: Streptomyces roseirectus (assembly GCF_014489635.1). Classification (NCBI taxonomy): domain Bacteria; kingdom Bacillati; phylum Actinomycetota; class Actinomycetes; order Kitasatosporales; family Streptomycetaceae; genus Streptomyces; species Streptomyces roseirectus. The sequence goes on from NZ_CP060828.1 coordinate 532,916, forward strand.
GCGTCCAGGTCGGGCGACTGCGGGAGGCGGCCCGCCATGCCGACGACGGCGACACCGGTGTCCGCGCCGGGGCGGGCGGTCTCTGCCTCCGGGCGCGCGGCGGCCGTGGTCCGGGTGCCGTAGCGGGTCCTCAACTCCGGGTGGGTGTGCAGGAGATGGGCGGCCATGCCGGTGACGGTCGGGTACTGGTAGAAGGCGGTCGGGTAGACCTCGACGCCGAGGAGTGTGCCGATGCGGGTGCTGAGGGTGGTGAACCCGACGGAGTTCAGGCCGAGTTCGCCGAGCGGCCGGTCCCTGGGCACGCGGTCTTCGGTCACTTCCGCGACCTCGGCGACGAGGCGGGCGAGTTCGTCGGCGAGGGGGTCGGGGCCGTGCTCGTCGGGCGCGGGGCCCATCTCGCCGTACGCGGCGCGCAGTTCGTCGAGCGGCGCCGAACCGAGCCGCACCCGGTCGGTCTTGGCGTTGAGGGTCTGCGGGAACTCCCGCAGCGGGACCAGGACGTCCGGGACCATGTACGCGGGCAGCCAGGCGTGCAGCGGCGCCGGGTCGACGGGTTCGCCGGTGCCGGTGTAGAAGCCGCGCAGCATGACGCCGTCGACGGCTGTCGCGGGGACGACGACGGCCTCGGTGACCCCGGCCAGGCGGCGCAGCGCGGCCTCGACCTCGCCGGTCTCGACGCGGTGGCCGCGCACCTTGACCTGGGTGTCGGCGCGCCCGAGGTAGACGAGGGCGCCGTCGGGCAGGGCGCGGACGAGGTCGCCGGTGCGGTAGAGGCGGGCGGAGAGTTCGGGGGCGACGGGGTTGGGGACGAAGCGTTCGGCGGTGAGGTCGGGGCGGTTCACGTAGCCGGTGGCGAGCCCGTCGCCCCCGATGTGGAGTTCGCCGGTGACGCCGGGCGGGACCGGCCGGCCGTGCGCGTCGAGGACGAGGAGCTGGGTGTTGGCGACGGCCCGGCCGAGGGTGACCCGGCCGCCGGGGGTGAGGCGGGCGACGGCGGACCAGATGGTCGTCTCCGTCGGGCCGTACAGGTTCCAGGCGGCGCGGGTGCGCTCGACCAGGGCGTCGGCGGTGTCCTGGTCGAGCGCCTCTCCCCCGCACAGGGCCGTCAGCGCCGGGTCGCCCGGCCAGCCCGTCGCGAGGAGCATCTTCCATGTGCTCGGCGTGGCCTGCATGACGGTTGCGCCGCGACTCGCCAGGTGGCGGCGGAGTTTGACGCCGTCCTTGGCGACGTCGGCGGGCGCGATGTCCACCCGGCCGCCGGTGATCAGCGGCAGGTACAGCTCCAGGGCGGCGATGTCGAAGCAGACGGTCGTCAGGGCGAGCAGCGTGTCGTCCTCGCCGAAGCCGGGCTCGTCCTTCATCGAGGTGAGGAAGTTGACGAGGGCCCGGTGCGGGACGGCCACGCCCTTGGGGCGGCCGGTCGAGCCGGAGGTGTAGATGACGTACGCGGTGTCGTCGGGGCCGGCTGCCGGGCCGTCGGGACGTGTGGGGCCCGCGAGTTGGTCGAGCCTCAGCCTCGGGACGGTCATGCCGCCGAGGGCGCTCTCGGCGGTGCCGGTGGTGAGGACGAGGTGCAGTCCGGCGTCGTCGGCCATGTAGGTGAGCCGGTCGACGGGGAACGTCGGGTCCAGCGGGACGTAGCTCCCGCCCGCCTTGAGGACGGCGAGCAGGGCGACGGGGAGGTGTCCGCGCTCGACGAGGACGCCGACAGCACGGCCGGGGCGGACGCCCTCCGCGCGCAGGTGTCCGGCCAACGTGTCGATGCGCTCGGCGAGTTGACGGTATGTCAGGGACCCGGTGTCGCTGGTGACGGCGAGTGCGTCGGGGCGGCGGGCGGCCTGTTCCTCGACGAGGTCGGGGAGGGTCCGTTCGCGCGGGTAGGGGCGGCGGGCGTCCTGCCAGCGCTGCTCCATCCGGCGGCGTTCGGCGTCGGTCAGCAGGGGCAACCCGCCTACGGGGCTGGTGGGTTGGGTGAGGGCGGACCTCAACAGGGCCTGGAAGTGGTCGCCGAGGCGGCGGACGGTCGTCTCGTCGAAGAGGTCGGGGTCGTACTTGAGGGTGTACGCGCAGTCGGTGGCGCCCTCGACGATCTCCAGGGTGACGTCGAACTCGCCTTCCTGGTGCACCCCGTGGAACACCTCGCGGACCGGGTCGCGGTCGCCGGGCTCCACCCAGTTCTGGAAGTAGAACGCGGTGCGGAACAGGTCGGCGGTGTCGGCGCGGCCCGCCTGGCGCAGGGCGTCGGTGAGGGTGATCAGCGGCAGATGGGCGTGTTCGAGGGCGTCCAGGACCGTGCGGTGCACCTGTGCGGCCAGCGCGGCGAAGTCCTTCCCGGGGTCGACGTCGGCCTCCAGGACGACCATGTTCATGAAGTAGCCGAGGGTGTCCTCGAATTTCACGGCCGGGCGTCCGGCGGCCGGGGTGCCGACCCTGATGCCGCGCTGCTGGGTGTAGCGCTGGAGCAGGGTGAAGTAGCCGCCGAGCAGGACGGCGAACAGCGAGGTCCGCTGCTCGGCCGCGAACTGGCGTGCCAGGCTGACGAGTTCGGCGTCCATGCGGCCCTCGACGGCGGCGCCCCGGTGGCCCGGGACCCGGGGGCGCGGGCGGTCGTAGGGCAGGGCGAGGGGTTCGGTCCCGGCGTCGAGGCGGCGCAGCCAGTAGGCGCGCAGCCTCTCGCCCTCGGGGCTGGCGAGGAGTTCGCGCTGCCAGGCGGTGAAGTCGGCGAAGGTCGCCTCGACGGGGGCGGTGTCGGGAACGCGTCCGGCGCGCAACTCGCGGTACGCGGTGGCCATTTCACGCAGGAACGCGGCGATGGACACGCCGTCGAAGACGATGTGGTGGAAGGCGAGGAGCAGGACCTGTCCGCCGTCGCCCTGGGTGAAGAGGGTGACACGCAGGAGGGGGCCGTGCTCCAGGTCGAAGGGGCGGCGGGCCTCCTCGCGGACGCGGTCACGGACCGCCGTCTCCTCGGTGACCGCCAAGTGGCGCTGCTGGAAGTGGAGTTCCTGCCAGGCGGCGACCGTGCGGACGGGGCCGTCGTCGGTGGTGCGGATCGCGGAGCGGAGGCTGTCGTGGCGGTCGACGAGGTGCTGGAGGGCCAGACGCAGGGCGCCGACGTCGGTGGCGGGGTCGAGACGGAAGGCGAGGGGGAGGTTGTAGGCGTAGGTGCCGGGGTTCATCCGCTCGATGACCCACAGGGCGCGCTGGCCTTCGGAGAGGGGGCGGTCGACGGAGGGGCCGTCCGCGATGACGACCGGGGGCAACGGCGCCCTGACGGGTACCGGCGCGGGCGCCTGTTCCCCTTCGACCGCCCCCAGCGTCCCCGACTCCGCGTAGTACAGGGCGAGTTCACGCAGCGTCGGATGGTCGTAGAAGTCCCCCAGCGACACGGTCACGCCGAACGCGTCGGCGATCCCGGCCACGATCTTCATGCCGGTGAGGGAGTCGAACCCGTACGACGCGAGCGGCTGGTCGGGGTCGATGTCCTCGTCGAGCTTCAGGCACCGGGCGACGATCTCCGCGAGCCGGGTCTGCAACTCCCCGGAGGGCGCCGCGTGCACGGCGGCGGGTTCCTCCTCCGGCGCGGCGGCGGCCTGAATCGTGAGGGGTCGTAGTCCGTCGCTCTCGCCGATGATGACGTGCTGCCCGCGCGCCCGCCCGTCCGCGCCGGCGCCCCCGGTGACGGTGACGTCGCCGAAGCCCTGTTCCCGCAGCAGCCTGCGCCAGGTCTCCGGGTGCGCCAACGGCGAGTCGGGCAGGCGGAGTTCGCCGTCGTCGAAGAGCCACCAGCCGTCGAGGACGCCGCCCACGACGGTCGTCGAGTCGCGGACCTCGGTCAGTTCGTTGAGGACGAGCCAGCCGCCCGGCCGCAGCAGGTCCTTCGCCTTGCCGAGGGTGGCGCGCAGGTCGGCGGTGGCGTGGACGACGTTGGTGGCGAGGACGATGTCGAAGGTGCCGGGCTCGAACCCCTGCTCCTGGTGGCCGCGTTCGAGGTCCAGGACCCGGAAGTTCAGGAACCCGGGAGTGCTGTACCGGGGGCGCAGGCGGGCCTCGGCGTGGTCGAGGAAGTGCGGGGAGATGTCGGTGAACCAGTAGGAGACGCGGTCGGCGTGGGGCGCGAGGACCGGCAGGACCGCGTCCGTGGTGGCGCCGGTGCCGGCGCCGAACTCGACGACGCGCAGCCGTTCGCCGGGCGCGAGGCGGGCGACGCGCTGTTCGAGGTGGACGCTGACGGCGTCGCGCACCAGTTCGTTGAACGAGTCGGTGAGCGGGTTGGCCTTGTAGAAGTCGGCGACCAGGGCCATCGAGGAGCCCGGGAACATGATCTCGGTGGCGCGGATCTCGCCGCGCAGGATCTCGGCGTAGGCGCGCAGGAACAGCCGGGTCAGGGTGACGGTCGGCGCGAGGTCGGGGTGGTCGGCGGCGATCCGGTCGAAGCGGGGTTCCAGCGCCTCGGCCGAGTACGCGCCGGCCGGGCCCGCCGTGTGCGGGAGGCGGACGCGGGCGCCGTCGAACTCGACGTACCCGTTGTCCCGGAGGATGTTGAGCAGCGCCTCGTACAGGCGGCGGAACTTGGGCAGGACGCCGAGCCGGTCGGCGAGTTCGTCCCGGTCGTGGCTCTCGCCCGGGACGGTGAGGACGCCCATGCCCTGGAGGACGCCGAGGACGGCCGGGCGGCAGACCTCGGTGAGCTGTTCGTAGCCGGTGATGACGCTGTGGACGCCGGGGGCGTCGTCGGCGCGCGGGCGCAGCAGGAGCGGGGCGGCGTCGCGGAGGGTGGCGGGAGCGGCGGTCTCGGTCTGCCGGGCGGGCGGGGCCACGGCGGCGCCGAGCGCGGTGAGGGCGGTGTCGTCCGCGTTGATCGGCAGGAGCCGCGGCAGCCGTCCGGCGAGGGCCGCGCCGATGGCGGACAGGCCGTCGGCGATGGTGAGTTCGCCGATGCCGAGGCCCTGGAAGATCTCCCGCAGCCCGGGGCGGGCCCCGGAGCCGACGGGGCCCCAGTAGCCCCAGTCGATGACCCGCACGGGGTAGGGGCGGCGGTGGGCCAGGTGGAGCGCGTAGGCGTCCTGGAGGGCGGCGGCGCAACTGTAGGCGCCGTTCCCGGCGGTGCCGACGAGGGCGCCGACGGACGAGAAGAACGCGAGGAAGTCGAGGGGTTCGGCGCCGAACGCCTCGTCGGTGGCGACGCTGCCCTCGGCCTTCACGGCGAGCGCGGCCGCGAACTCCCGTTCCCCGAGCGCCGCCAGCGGGCCGGGGTCGAAGGTCATCGCCGCGTGGACGACGCCGTGGATCGCCCCGAACCTCGCCCTCGCCTCCCGCGCGGCCCCCTTCAGCGCCTCGGCGTCGCGGCAGTCGGCGCGCAGGTGCAGCACCTCTCCCCCGAGCGCCCTCGCCCGCTCGGCGCAGGCCCGCTGCTCCTCGTCGAGCGGGCTCCGGCTGATCCACACGACCTTCGCGCGATGGTGTTCGGCGAGGTGCAGGGTGAGTTCGCGGCCGATGCCGCCGGTTCCGCCGACGATGACGTACACGCCGTGCTCGCGGTAGGGCGCCTCGGCCGGGGGCGGGAGTTCGAGGGGTTGCAGCGCCGGGGTGTAGCGGGTGCCGTGGCGCAGGAGGACCGTCTTGCCGGTGGAGTCGCAGGGTTCGTCGAGGACGGCGGTGATGAGGGCGTCCGGGGTGGGTTCGGTGTGCGTGAAGTCCAGGCAGACGGCCCTGATGTCGGGGTGTTCCTTGACCAGCACCCGGGTCAGGCCGTGGAGTCCGGCGGCGAAGGGGTTGGTGACGGGGGCGCCGAAGGCGTCGGTGGCGTCGTTCGTGACGACCGTGAGGTGGGGGCGGGTCCGCTGGGCGGCGAGGTGCCGGGCGGTCGTGAACAGGGCGAGGACGCCTCGGTGGTGACTGGTCGTCAGGTCGCCGGGGTCGCTCTCGTCGGCTGCGGGGCGGATGCCGCCGAGGTGGTAGACGCGGTCGACCTGGCCGGCTTCGGTGAGGGCCGCGGTCAGGTCGTCGTGGTCCAGGTCGACGATGCGGGTGGTGCCGTGGCGGTGGTGGTGGGCGATGCCGTGCGCGAGGGGGGTGGCGTCGGAGGTGGTGAGGATGAGGACGTTGCCGAAGCGGGTGGGGGTCGCTGCCGGGCGGGGGGCGGGGAGCCAGGTGGGGCGGTAGTAGGCCATGCCCTGGCGGGCCATACCTTGGTGAGCCATATCTTGGGCGGGCTCAACTCGCTGTTCCGCGCGTCCAGTTGGGGCGATCGCCTTGGCGCTGGGGGTCGGCAGCCAGTACCGCTTGCGGGCGAACGGGTAGGTCGGCAGGCCCACTCGGCGGGCGCCGCTCGCGGGGAGCCTGGTCCAGTCGACGTCGGTGCCGCGCACCCAGTGTTCGGCCACCACGCGCAGGTCGCCCTGCTCCAGGGCGCGTTGGAGCGTGGCGTCCGGTGCGACGCGGTGGGCCGGGGCCGTGCCGGTCAGCAGCGCGGCGGCCGGCTCGCCATCGGCGTACGCGCGCAGGAGTTCGCGGGCCTCGGTCATGTCCCGCGCGGGGAAGGCGAGTCGGGCGGGAAGTTCCTCGCGGCCGGTCTGGAGGGTGTGGGCCAGGTCGGCGAGGGTGACGGCCGGGGTCGCGGACGGGGGCGGCGGGGTGAGGTCGCGCGGGGTGCCGGCGCCGGTGAGGTCGCGCGGAACGCCGGCGTCCGCGAGGTCGCGCAGGGTGCTGGCGCCCGTGATGACGTGCGGGGTGCCGGCGCCCGTGGGGCGGACGTCCGCCCCGAACTCCGCGTCGAGTTCTTCCGCCAGCCGCGTCAACTCGGCGGCTCCGCAGCCGTATTCGTGCAGCGGGGTGACCAGGTCGAGGTCGTCGACGCGGACGCCCAGCACCTCGGCGGCGAGGCGCAGGCAGGTCGCCTCGGCCGTCGTCGGGTCGTGGTCCGGGGTGGCGGCGCCCAGCGTGGCGGCGTCCGGGATGGCGTCCGGCGTGGCGGCGTCCAGGAAGTCCGCGAGGCGTCCCGCGTACGCGCGCAGCCGTTCCTCGTCCCGCGCCGACAGCACGACGAGACGTGGACCGGTCGCGGGCGGCGGGGCCGTATCGGCGACGTACTCCTCCACGACGACGTGGGCGTTCGCCCCGCCCCCGCCGAAGGAGCTGACCGCCCCGCGCCGGGGCAGTTCGGCGCGCCGTCCGTCGACGTGCACGGCGAGGGGCCGTTCCCACGCCACCGCCTCCTGCGGGACGAAGAACGGCGTGCCGGTGAGGTCGATGTCCGGGTTGAGTTCGCCGGAGTCCAGGGACGGCGCGATGGTGCCGTGCTTCAGCTGCATCAGCATCTTGGTCAGGCCCGCGATGCCGGCGGCGGACTCCAGGTGCCCGATGTTGGACTTGACCGAGCCGACGGCGCAGCGGTCCACGGCGTGGGCGAGGGTGTCGTCGAGGTGGTCGGCGAACGCCTCGCGCAGGCCGGCGATCTCGATGGGGTCGCCGAGGGGGGTGCCGGTGCCGTGGGCCTCGACGCAGCCGATGGTGCGGGGGTCGATCGCGGCCTTGCGCAGGCTCGCGCGGATGACGTCGGCCTGGGCCTGAGGGCTGGGGACGGTGTAACCGCCGGTCTTGCCACCGGAGTTGACGGCGGAGGCGCGGATGACGCCGTAGATCCGGTCGCCGTCGGCTTCAGCCTGTGCCAGGGGTTTGAGGAGGACGGCGCCGACGCCCTCGCCGTCGACGAATCCGTCGGCGCCCTTGCCGAAGCTGCGGCAGCGGTCGCCGGGCGAGGTCATGCCGTTGTCGGCGAGGGTGCGCAGGTGGGACTCGTGGAGGATGAGGTTGACGCCGCCGGCGACGGCGATCGCGCAGTCCCCGGCGCGCAGGGACTCGCAGGCGAGGTGGACGGCGGTGAGGGAGGCGGAGCAGGCGGTGTTGACGGTGAGGCTGGGGCCGCGCAGGTCGAGGGTGTAGGAGACGCGGTTGGCGATGGACCAGTGGCTGGACCGGGCGGCGTTGGGGGCGCCGAGGGCAGTGGCTGAGCCACTCATCCACTCGTAGTCGCTGTTCATGACCCCGGCGAAGACGCCGACGGGGTTGTGTTCGCGCGCGAGGCGGCGCGGCGGGTAGCCGGCGTCCTCCAGAGTGGCCCAGACGGTTTCGAGGAAGACGCGTTCCTGGGGGTCGATGCTGTCGGCGTCGACGGGGGCGATGCCGAAGAAGAGGGGGTCGAAGGCGTCGGCGTCGTCGATGAGTCCGGCCCAGCGGGGGGTCGCGGAGGGTTCGCCGCCGGGGAAGCGGTCGTCGGGGACACGGCTGACGCAGTGTTCGCCGTCGCGGGTGCGGGCCCAGAGTTCGTCGGGGGTCGCGGCGCGCGGGTAGCGTCCGGCGAGACCGATCACGGCGATACCGGCCGGCGGGGCCGGCTGTCCGGCGCCGCGCTCCGCGTCTTTCGCCTGTGCCTCGCGCAGGAGTCGCAGCAGTGCCGTGCGCTTGTGGTCCATGTCCCTGCCCTTGCCTGCCGTCCCGGGCCGTGCGCCGGCCGCGTCCGCTGTGGTCGTCATTCCGTCACCGTCCGGCCGTGGGGGCTGTGGGCCGAGAACTCCGTCAAATCGGCGGCCGGGAAATTGACGGAGCCGTGCACCGAAAGGGGGACTACGGATTTCCGTAGTCCTGTGTGCGGATCCAAGCGTGCCGAACCGGGCCAGGACGGACTTCCCACGCGGTGAAGCCTGTGACCCAGGTCATGATCGCGGAATATGCGTTCACCGAACTCGGCGCCAATCTGAGCATCGCTCAGGATTGTCGAACTGTGAGTCACGACACCATTCAGGAATGCCGGGTACGGTGTCGCTTCGCACGGACTTCGCCCTCTCGAAGATCGAATACTCGGCGGTGGACCCTGGAGGGGCGCCGCTTCCCCGGCATCCACCTTCACGGCCGGATCCGGCCAGTGTCACCACCTGAGCAGGTAGGTTTGCCCAGCCAGGCCACTCCGGGGGCTACTCAAGCGGGTAGGACCGTGCGGGAGTCGGCTCCGGCCGGGGTGACGGCGGTCCGCCCCCGGCACCTTCTGACACCCTGTCCGCCGTTTCCGTCCATTCACGGAGTTTTCGCTTCCCGAGGGTAACGGTCAGGCCAAAAAGGCGTGTTAATCTTCAAGGGACCGTATTAACCTTCAAGAACTCCCCCCGCACCCTTTTTGAAGGATCGTCAGCCCCCACGATTCCTCAGGTACGGGACCCACTTTCGTTCGATTCTCTGCCCCGGACATGAACTACGTGAGGTCACGTGTCACACAGCCCCCTGCGCGGCCGGTCACCGGAAATGAGTCTCATCCTCCAGACATTCGCCGAAGCGGAGTCCAGCCGCGGCGGCGTGATATTGGTCTCAGGCGAGGAGGGATTCGGTAAATCCCGGCTCGTCCACGAGGTCAGCCGCATCGCCGAGGAGCACGAATTCGCCCTCGTCCGCGCCGACGACGAGACCCGTCCGCCCCGGGCCGACGACCGTCCGACACTGACCGTCCTCGACGACTTGCACGTGTACACCGACAGGTCGTTGCTGCGCCGCCTCACCGCCGACCTGCCCTCCCTGCGCACCCGCCCGCACGTGTGGCTCCTGACCCTGCGCGACCAGACGTACGGCCTGGACGTGCACCGTTTCGTCAGGGCGCTCGACGAGTGGGGGTGCACGCGCGTCGCCCTGGGCCGGCTCTCCCCGGACGCGGTGCGGGAACTCCTGACCGACGTGCTGGGCGCGGTGCCGGACGCCGGTCTGCTGGCGCTCGCCGGCGAGGCCGCCGGCCACCCCCTGCTGACGACGGCTCTGGCGACGGGCCTGCGTGAGGAGGGCCAGGTGCGGGTCGTGGGCCGCCGGGCCACGCTGACCTCCCGCACCGTGCCCGCGCGCCTGCGTTCCACCGTCAACTGCCTGCTCCAGGAGCACGGCGAGCAGGTCCAGCGCGTCCTGCGGACCGCCGCCGTCCTGGGCCCGGAGTTCGGGCTCGCGGACCTGCGCGCCGTCCTCGTCGACGTCTCCCCCGTCACGCTCGCCGCCCACGTCCAGCGGGCCGTCGACGCGGGGATCCTGGACTGCGACGACGACGGCCGGCTCGGCTTCCGGTACGAGCTGCTGCGCCGCACGATCGTCGACGGCACCGCGCCGGGCGTGCGCCAGGTGCTGCTGGACGCCGCCTGCCCGACCGCTCCCCCGGCGCCGGCGCCCGCCGCACGGGAGGAGAACGTGATGCTGCTGTACGCGCGCGCCGTCTCCTACCTCAACGAGGGCCGCACGGACCGCGCCCGCCAGTCGGCGACCGCCCTGTTCCACCATCGCGCGCACGCGGGCGACACGTCGGGGCAGGCGTTCGCGCTGATGCTCCGCTCGTCCTGTGCTCGGATCGAGGGACGGCCCGCCGAGGCGCTGCGGCTGAGCCGGGAGGCGGCGACGCACGTCCCGCCCGGCAAGTCGGACTGCGTCGAGGAGCTGATCACCCACGGGGTGGCGCTCGAACTGACGCTGCTGGGCGAGCCGGACGAGGCGGAGCGGCTGCTGCGCCGGGCCGAATGCTGGTCGGGGCCCGGCGGCACGCCGCCCGGCGGGCTCGCGATGTCGATGGCCGCCGCGCGGGTCCTGAGCGCGAAGGGCCGGCACCGGCGGGCCGCCCAGTGGGTCGACGCGGCGCTGTCGGTCGTCCACCGGCCCGACCGGACCCTGCTGCCACTGGCCACCGCCGTCCAGGCGCTCGCCGCGCTGCGGGGCGGTGACCTCCCGGCGGCGGAACGGCTCGTGGCCCGCTCCGACGCCGAGCGTGAGGCGTGCCTGTTCCTGCACTGCGCGCAGCCCGACTGGGTCGCGCTCCAGGTGGCGGCCGAGCGGCACGGCGCACAGCACACCGTGCGGCTGCTGGCCGACCGGTACGCCGAGCTGATCACCGGGCCGCTGCTGTTCATCGAGGAGCCGGGCGCCGCGCCCTGGCTGGTGCGCACGGCGCTCGCCGGGCACGCGCCGCACCTGGCCGAGCAGGTCGTGCGGACGGTCCGCGCGCTCGCCCGTGACAACGCGGACTTCCAGCCGCTCGCCGTCTCCGCCGTCCACGCGGAGGGGCTGCTGAGCCAGGACGAGGGTGCGCTGGCCCGTGCGCGCCGGGAGCACCGGGACACGTGGGCCGCCGCCGGGGCCGCCGAGGACCTGGGGCTGCTGCTCGGCCGGGCCGGCGGACAGGGCTTGGCGCACCGGCAGTTCGCCACGGCGCGGGAGCTGTACGAGGAGGCCGGTTCGGTGCGGGACGCCGGCCGGCTCGCGGCGCGGCTCGACGTGCCGCCGGTGCCTTCGACGCCGCCCTCGGAAAACCGACCGGTTGGTCCGGAACAGGAGTTGACGCACTCGGAGCGGGCGGTCGCGGAGCTGGTCGTGCTGGGCATGACCAACCGGCAGGTCGCCGGGAAGCTGCACCTGTCCTCGTACACCGTCAACTACCACCTGCGGAACATCTTCCGGAAGTTCGGCATCAAGTCCCGGGTGGAGCTGGCGCGTTGCTACCAGGACGGCGCCTCGGCGACGGAGCTGGTGGTGCGCGTGGGCTCCCGCCCGGCGCCCTCGTTACGCCCGAGCGCCCGCCCGGCGTAACCCCCCTTTCCGGCGTAACAGCACCTCACCCCCTTTTTCCGCCCCGCACTCCGAAGCAGGTGACGGTCATGCCCGCGAAGCCCTCCACCGACGTCTCCCCCGGCGACCGGGCAGCCCGCCTCGTCGCCCACCTGTCCGCGCACGATCCGCAGTACCGCGCGGCGATGCCGCTGCCCTCGGTCCGCGAGGCGGTCCGACTGGCCGCGCGCGAGCAGGTGTTGTCGCGGACCGTGGCGACGGTCATGGAGGGGTACGCGGACCGTCCGGCCCTGGCCCGGCGTGCGACGGAGCCGGTCACCGACCCGGCCACGGGGCGGACGTCGCTGCGGCCGCTGCCCGCGTTCACGACCGTCAGCTACGGCGAGCTGTGGGAGCGGGCCGGCGCGGTCACGGCCGAGTGGGCGGCGGACGTGCGCGCGGGGGACTTCGTCGCGCTCTACGGCTTCACCAGCGGCGACCATGTGACCCTCGACCTGGCGTGTCTGCGGCACGGCGTGGTCACCGTGCCGCTCCAGACCGGGGCGCCGGTCGCCACGCTCACGCCGATCCTCGCGGAGACCGCGCCGAAGGTCCTCGCGTCGAGCCTCGAACTCCTGGACCGGGCCGTCGAGTTGGCGCTGTCCGCCGAACCGGCGCCGCGTCTGGTGGTGTTCGACTTCCACCCGGCGGACGACGCGCACCGCGAGGCGTTCGACGCGGCGTCCGCACGGCTGACGGCGGCCGGTCACGCCGCCCCGCTGTCGCTGGAGGCGGTGATCGAGCGCGGGCGCGCCCTGCCGCCGGCCCCGCTGTTCGTGCCGGGGCCCGACGAGGACCCGGTCCGGCTGCTGATCTACACCTCCGGCAGCACGGGCACGCCCAAGGGGGCGATCCAGACGGAGCGGATGCTGCACCGGGCGTGGGCGGGCGCGGTGCCCATCCCGGACGGTGTGGCCTCGATCGTCGTCAACTACCTGCCGCTGAGCCATGTCGCGGGCCGCTCCTCGCTCGTGGAGACGCTGCGCCGGGGCGGGATCTCCTACTTCACGGCGCGCAGCGACCTGTCGGCCCTCTTCGAGGACATCGCCCTCGCCCGGCCGACGGCGCTGCTGTTCGTGCCCCGCGTCTGCGACACCCTGTTCCAGGAGTACCAGTCCGAACGGGCGCGCCGCGCGGGCGAGTTCACCGACCCGCAGGCGCTGGACGCGGCCGTGAAGGCGGACCTGCGGGAGCGGCTGATCGGCGGCCGGCTCATCCAGGCCCTGTACGGCAGCGCGCCCCTCTCCGCCGAGCTGCGGGAGTTCATGCGCACCTGCCTCGACCTGCCCGTCCTCGACGGGTACGGCTCCACCGAGACCGGCTCCGTCCTGCTCAACACCCGCGTCCAACGCCCGCCCGTCCTCGACGTGAAGCTCGTCGACGTCCCCGAACTCGGCTACTTCCGCACCGACTTGCCGCACCCGCGCGGCGAACTGGTCCTCAAGTCAGCGACCCTCACGCCCGGTTACTACAAACGCCCCGAGGAGACGGCGGCCGCCTTCGACGTGGACGGCTTCTACCGCACCGGCGACATCATGGCCGAGGTCGGCCCCGACCAGTACGTGTACGTGGACCGCCGCAACAACGTCGTCAAGCTCGCCCAGGGCGAGTTCGTCGCCCTGTCGCGGCTCGAAGGGGTCTATGTCACGCATCCACTGATCCGGCAGATCTACGTCTACGGCAACAGCGAGCGCGCCCACCTCCTCGCGGTGATCGTGCCGACCGAGGAGGCGCTGACCCGCCCGGACGTCCACGGCGCGCTCACCGAGGCGCTGCGAGAGGCCGCGCGGGACGCCGAGTTGAACGCGTACGAGATACCGCGCGCCTTCCTGATCGAGACCGAGCCGTTCTCCCTGGCGAACGGGCTGCTGTCCGACACCCGCAAGAACCTGCCGCCGCGCCTGCGCGCCCGGTACGGGGAGCGGCTGGAGGAGCTGTACGGGCAGCTCGCGCGGGCGCGGGAGGAGGCGGTGCGCGCGGTGCGTGAGGAGAGCGCCGGGCGGCCGGTGCTCGAGACGGTCGGACGGGCCGTCCAGGCCCTGCTGGGGAGTGCGGCACAGCCCGGGGCGCGGTTCACGGAGCTGGGCGGTGACTCGCTGTCGGCACTGTCGTTCTCGACGCTGCTCACGGAGGTCTTCGGGGTGGAGGTGCCGGTCGGCACGGTGCTGAGCCCGGCGCACGATCTGCGCGGGCTCGCGGGGCACATCGAGGCGCGGCTCGCGTCGGGGGCGGGCCGTCCGTCGTTCGCCTCCGTGCACGGGGCGGGCGCCACGGTCGTCCGCGCGGCCGATCTGACGCTGGACCGGTTCCTCGACGCCGGGACGCTCGCCGCCGCCGCTGAACTCCCCGCGCCGGACGGGGCGTTGCCGCGCCATGTGCTGCTCACCGGGGCGAACGGCTACCTCGGCCGGTTCATGTGCCTGGACTGGCTGGAGCGGCTGGCCGGGGGCGGGGGCCGGCTCGTGTGTGTCGTGCGCGGGACGGACGACGCGGACGCGCGGGCCCGGCTGGACGCCGCGTTCGACACCGGTGACGCGGACCTCCTGCACCGGTACCGGGAGTTGGCCGACGGGCGGCTCGACGTGCTGGCCGGGGACATCGGGGCGGAGCGGCTGGGGCTGGCCGAGGAGACGTGGCTGCACCTCGCCGCCGAGACCGACCTCGTCGCGCACCCCGCCGCGCTGGTCAACCATGTCCTGCCCTACGAGCAGTTGTTCGGGCCGAACGTGGCGGGCACGGCCGAGCTGATCCGCCTCGCCGTCACGACGCGCATCAAACGGTTCGTCCACGTCTCCACCACGGCGATCTCCCCCGCCCTCGACGAGACGACGGACCTCGCCGAGCTGATCCCCGAGCGCGCCCTGAGCGACGCGTACGCCTCGGGGTACGCGACGAGCAAGTGGGCGAGCGAGATCCTGCTGCGCGAGGCCCACGCCCGCTTCGGCGTCCCCGTGACCGTCTTCCGCTCGGACCTGATCCTCGCCCACCCCCACCACACCGGCCAGCTGAACCCGGCGGACGTCCTCACCCGGCTCCTCTTCAGCGTCCTGCGCACCGGCCTCGCGCCGGAGTCCTTCTACGCGGGCCCCGGCCGCGCCCACTTCGACGGCCTCCCGGTCGACTTCACGGCGGAGGCAGTCAACGCCCTTGGTTCGCAGGCGAGTTCGGGTGGGGCGCAGGCGAGTTCGGACCACCGCACCTACAACGCGGTCAACCCCCATGACGACGGCATCTCCCTGGACACATTCATCACCTGGCTGGAAGAAGCGGGCCACCGCTTCCAACGCCTCCCCCACGCAGACTGGTCCCCCCGCCTCGCCACCGCCCTCCGCGCGCTCCCCGAACATCACCGCACCCACTCCCTCCTCCCCCTCCTCCACGCCTTCACCACTCCCCAACCCCCCACCCCCACCTCACCAGTTACCGCCGACCGCTTCCGCGCCGCCGTCCGCGAAGCGGGCCTCGGCCCGGACAAGGACATCCCCCACCTGTCCCGCGACCTGATCGTGAAGTACGCGAACGACCTGCGCGCCCGGGGCCTGTTGTAGGCGGCGTTCGGTGACACGTCCCGTCAGCACGCGATGACGTCGACGGCGAGCCCGCCGCGCGCCGTCTCCTTGCAGAGCAGGGACTTCTCAGGGACATCGCATCGGGTTCAGGCGGCTGCCGTGAAGCGTTCGTGTTCCGGCACCGCTGCTCCGCGGCGGTTTCGGCGGGTGAGGCGGCGGGCCATGAGGGTGATGAACGCCCACGAACCCCGGTGACAACACCCTCGCGTGCCGTCAACTCACCTTGGAAACCCTCCACTTCGCACCATCCGACCGCCTCGCCCCACGCCGCTACCCGCGGAAAGAGGATGTGACACAGGCTCCCGGCTTGGTCCCGCATCGGCGGCGACAGCCGTCGTCACCGCCCCTGGTGTTCCGCGTCCCGGAACAAAAAGTGGCCCGTCACGGCGGTGATGTCTAAACCGGTGTGCAACCGCCGCTCCCGTTTCCCTCTGGAGGTAACCCGTGTCGACCAGGCTCGACAACGCAAGCCCGGACACCGTGCCACCAGCGGTGGCCGAGGCAGCCGACCTGCTGGCGGAAGCCGCCCGTACCGGGGCCGCTTGTCCGCCGGTGCGCACGCTGTTCGACGAAGGGGGCGATCTGGAGACCGCGTACGCCGTGCAGCAGCTGAACGTCCGGCGCGCCCAGGCCGTCGGCCGCCGGATCGTGGGCCGCAAGATCGGCCTCACCTCGATGGCCGTGCAGCGCCAACTGGGCGTGGACCAGCCCGATTTCGGCGCGCTGTTCGCCGACATGGCGGTGACCGACGGCGGCCGGGTGCCGGCCGGACGGTTGCTGCAGCCCAAGGTGGAGGCCGAGGTCGCGCTGGTGCTCGGCCGCGATCTGCCGCAGCGCGAGTGCACCGTGGTGGACGTGCTGCGCGCGGTCGACTTCGCACTCCCCGCTCTGGAGATCGTGGACAGCCGGGTACAGGGGTGGGACATCACCCTCGTCGACACGGTCGCCGACAACGCCTCCAGCGGTCTGTACGTCCTCGGCGGCGCCCCGCTGTCGCTCACCGGCGTCGACCTGCGCGCCGTGACGATGACCATGACCCGGAACGGCGAAACCGTCTCGGAGGGCACCGGTGCCGACTGTCTCGGCAGCCCGCTGAACGCAGCCGTCTGGCTCGCGTCCGCCCTGGCCGAGCGGGGCGACCCGCTGCGCGCCGGAGATCTGGTGCTCACGGGGGCCCTGGGGCCGGTCGCTCCCGCCGTCCCCGGTGACCGGTTCGAGGCGTCCATCAGCCACCTGGGCACCGCAGGTGTCGAGTTCACGAGTGAGAAGAACGCGGCATGAGTACACGGACCAAGGTCGCCGTCATCGGCTCGGGCAACATCGGCACCGACCTGATGATCAAGGTGCTGCGGCTGTCGGAGACCCTTGACATCGCGGCGATGGCAGGCATCGACCCGGACTCCGACGGCCTGGCCCGCGCCCGCCGGCTGAAGGTGGCCACGACTCACGAGGGCGTCGAAGGACTCGTCCGGCTGGACGAGTTCGCGGACGTCGAGATCGTCTTCGACGCCACGTCGGCCGGCGCACACCGGCACCACGAGGACAGGCTGCGCCCGCTCGGCCGCACCCTCGTCGACCTCACTCCGGCCGCGATCGGCCCGTACGTGGTGCCGCCCGTCAACGGCGACGTCCACCTCGACGCACCGAACGTCAACATGGTCACCTGCGGCGGCCAGGCCACCGTCCCGGTCGTCGCCGCCGTCGGCGCGGTCACCCCCGTGCACTACGGCGAGATCGTCGCCTCCCTCTCCTCCCGCTCCGCCGGACCCGGCACCCGGGCGAACATCGACGAGTTCACCGAGACCACCGCCTCGGCCATCGAGCGGGTCGGCGGCGCCCGGCGCGGCAAGGCGATCATCATCCTCAACCCGGCGGAACCTCCGCTGATCATGCGGGACACGGTGCACTGCCTGGTCTCCGACTGCGCCACCGAGTCCGTCGCGGCATCGGTCGAGGAGATGGTCGCGCGTGTGCGGGAGTACGTGCCCGGCTATCGGCTCAAGCAGAAGGTGCAGTTCGCGAAGGTGGCGGCCGACGACCCACTGCGCACCCTCGCCCCCGACGCGGGCGAGGTCCTCAAGGTCTCGGTCTTCCTGGAGGTCGAGGGCGCCGCCGACTACCTCCCGGCCTACGCAGGAAACCTCGACATCATGACCTCGGCCGCGCTGCGCACCGCGGAACGCATGGCCGCTCACCGTGCCACGGAGGTGGCCTGAAGATGACCCGCCTGTACGTCCAGGACGTCACCCTGCGGGACGGCATGCACGCTGTCCGGCACCGCTACACCGTCGGCCAGGCCGCCACGATCGCCGCCGCCCTGGACACCGCCGGGGTGACCGCCGTCGAGATCGCCCACGGCGACGGTCTGGCCGGCTCCAGCGTCAACTACGGCGTCGGCGCCCACACGGACTGGGAGTGGATCGAGGCGGTGGTGGGCGCCGTGCGCCGAGCCGTCCCCACGACTCTTCTCCTGCCCGGCATCGGAACGGTCCACGACCTCAAGCAGGCGCACTCCCTGGGCATCCGCTCGGTGCGCGTCGCCACGCACTGCACCGAGGCCGACATCTCCGCCCAGCACATCGCCGCCGCGCGGGAGCTGGGGATGGACGTCGCCGGGTTCCTGATGATGTCCCACCTGGCCGAACCGGCCGAACTCGCCCGCCAGGCGCGGCTCATGGAGTCGTACGGCGCGACGTGCGTCTACGTCACGGACTCCGGCGGCCGGCTCACCATGGACGGTGTCCGCGACCGCTTCCGCGCCTACCGTGACGTCCTCGACCCGGCCACGGAGCTGGGCGTCCACGCCCATCACAACCTCGCCCTGGGCGTGGCGAACACCGTCGTCGCCGTCGAGAGCGGTGCCGTGCGCGTCGACGCCTCGCTCGCCGGGCAGGGGGCGGGCGCGGGCAACTGCCCCCTGGAGGCGTTCATCGCGGTCGCCGACCTGATGGGCTTCGAGCACGGATGCGAGCTGTTCCCGCTGATGGACGCCGCCGACGATCTCGTACGTCCGCTGCAGGACCGCGAGGTGCGGGTGGACCGCGAGACGCTCAGCCTCGGCTACGCGGGCGTGTACTCCAGCTTCCTGCGCCACGCCGAGACCGCCGCCGCGCGCTACGGCCTGGACACCCGCGGCATCCTCGTCGAGGCCGGCAGACGGCGCATGGTCGGCGGCCAGGAAGACATGATCACCGACATCGCGCTGGACCTGGCCGCGCGGGCGGAGACCGCTGCCTGACGTGCGGAGTCGAGGAGGAGCCGGTGCGCCGTCGCCGCACCGGCCGCTCCTGTATGCGAGGCGTCCGAGCACGCTGCGCGGGGTCCATTGCCAGGGGCCCCAGGTAGGCGCGCGATCCTCCGGGGGGGCGTCTTCGTGGCCTCGGCCGCCCGGGCCAGGTCGTTGTCCAAGGCAAGACACTCGGGGGCGCTCTCGCTCCGCAATGGCGCAGGTGCCCCCTGTTCACCGAAAGCTTGTTTCCCCATGACTTCCAAGTCCATCGAAGCCGATTTCATCGTGATCGGCGGCGGGTCCGCGGGCTGCGTCCTGGCCAATCGTCTGAGTGAAGACTCGACGAGCCGTGTTCTTGTTCTCGAGGCAGGTGACGACTGGCGCCCCGGCGAAGCCCCGAGGGCCGTCCGGAGCGCCAATGGATGGCGTCCCCTTGAGGATCTTGAGGCGGCGCGTTTCCAGTGGGCGGATCTGCAGGCGCGCAGAACGCGTGTCCAGCCTCCGCGACCATACATTCGCGGTCGTGGCCTGGGCGGTTCATCGCTGATCAACGGGTTGGCGGCCATGCGCGCCATGCCGGATGACTACGATCGCTGGGCGGAAGCAGGGTGCGTCGGCTGGTCCTACGACGAGATGCTCCCCTACCTCCGCCGCCTGGAGAACGACGCCGACTTCGGCGCAGAGCCCCATCACGGCGACAACGGTCCGATTCCGGTGGCTCGCCTCCCTCGCGGCGAGTGGAGCAGCCTCGACGAGGCGTTCGCCGAGACAGTGCTGGGACGCGGGCAGCCGTGGTGCGAGGACTGCAACTCGCCCAACGGCACGGGTCTTTCGCCGACGCCGCTCAACATCCGCGACGGCCGACGAGTGACGACCAATGACGCTTACCTGGAGCCGGCGCGTGAGCGCTCGAACGTCGAGGTCATCTGTGGAGCGACGGTGGACCGCGTCCTG
This sequence comes from Streptomyces roseirectus, assembly GCF_014489635.1. NCBI lineage: Bacteria > Bacillati > Actinomycetota > Actinomycetes > Kitasatosporales > Streptomycetaceae > Streptomyces > Streptomyces roseirectus. Next base: position 552,287 of record NZ_CP060828.1, read on the forward strand.
ATGGAGGAGGACCGGGCTGTGGGAGTGCGGTTCCATCGTGAGGGCGTCGCTGTCAATGCCTACGCGAACGGCGTCGTTCTCGCAGCCGGGGCCCTGCACTCGCCGGCGATCTTGATTCGCTCGGGCATCGGTCCCACAGCACCACGCTTTCGGCTTCCCGTCGGCGAGGGACTACAGGACCACCCACTTGCCACCGTCTGGCTGCGTCACCGAACCGACGCGCTGAGGAGCCCAGTAGACGGGCGCCACGTCAACACCTGTTTGCGTTACTCGTCGGGACACGAGGAAGCAGGCGAGAACGACATGCTGATGTCAGTGACCAACCAGGCGCCGCGCTTGTCTCGCGAAGTGAAGAACACCATGGTGAAAGAACGCGCGACCGGTACGTGGGGCGGGGGTGGCCTGAGCCAGGGCAACCTCGGCCAAGGCCCGATGGAGAACCCGTTCGGCCTGGCGATCGTCTGGGCGAACCAAGTCTTCTCGCGAGGCGCACTCACGCTCTCATCAATGGACCCCTTCGCGGCGCCGCGGATCGAGCACCGGCAACTGGAAGAGCGCGCGGACCTCGTTCGTCTGCGCGACGGGATTCATCGAGTGCGCGAGTATCTCGCGACGGGACCCATGCGCAGAGTCGTGGAAAGCGCTGCTGTCGACCCGGCGGGGACGGATATCTCCACGCTGGAGAACGACGAGGCGATCGAGCGATGGCTGCTCGAATCGGTGGGAGACATGTCCCATATCTGCGGGACCGCCCGCATGGGTTCACCTGAGGACCCTCGCTCGGTGGTGGACCCCCAGGCGCGGGTGCTCGGGGTCGAAGGGCTCTGGGTCGGGGACGCGTCCATCTTCCCCACCATCCCCCGCGGCCTGGTAGCGCTTGGTACGGCGGCCGCGCCCAGCTGGTCAGGGCGCTCGCTCATACGGTGGAAGCGCGGTGACGTGTGTGCGTTGGGCCTGCCTTTTTCAGGGGGTCGGGTGGGTGGTGTGGGTGTGTCGGTGGTGGGCGTAGTCGCTGGTGTGTTCTTCGGCCCAGTTCTGCAGGTGTCGCAGTGCGGTGGTGGCGCCGCGGGCGAGGTCGGTCAGGGCGTACTGCACCGCCGGTGGGCGGCTGGTGTGCACGGTGCGGGTGATCAGTCCGCCGGTTTCGAGGTCGCGCAGGGTCTGCGCGAGCATCTTGTCGCTGACGCCGCCGGCCCGTCGGCGCAGCTCGGACCAGCGTTGCGGGCCGTCCATGAGATCCACCAGGACCAGGGCGGCCCATCGGGCGGTGACCAGGTCGAAGAGCTGCCTGCCGGGGCAGGCGGGATTGCGGACGTTGCCTCGCGTGCTTTCCTGCACGTGCTCACCTCACCTGAAGGTATGTACTTCCCCTGAGAAAGTAACTCGGTCAGAGTGAGGGGACCACCCCCTGATCGTCAAGGAGTACCCGTGGCAACCGACGATGCCGTGACCCGTGAAGCGAACACCGTGACGGTGCTCGGCGGCCCCACCGCGCTGATCCGCCTGGCCGGCTGGACGCTGCTGACCGACCCGACCTTCGACGCCGCCGGCACCGAATACCGGGACGGCCCGGTCCCGGTGCGCAAGACCGCCGACCCGGCGCTGAAGCCCGGGGAACTGCCCGCCCTCGACGCGGTCCTGGTCAGCCACACCGGGCATCTGGACAACCTCGACACCGCCGGGCGTGCGGTGGCCTCCGGCGCCTCGCAGGTGTTCACCACCGTCGCCGGCGCCACCGATCTCGGGGGAGCGGCCGTCGGCCTGGAGCCCTGGCAGACCCGGACCCTGTCGATACCGGGCCGCACACCGCTGAACATCACCGCGGTCCCCGCCCGCCACGGTCCCGTCGGCACCGAGGCCATCACCGGTCCGGTCACCGGCTTCCTCCTGCACACCGACGACGCCTCCACACCGAGCGTGTACGTCTCCGGTGACACCGTCGACCTGGACGCGATGAGCGCCCTGGCCGGCCGGTACCGCATCGACGTGGCACTGCTGCACCTGGGCGCGGCCGGCTTCGAGGAGCTCGGTGACATACGACTGTCACTGACCGCAATCCAGGCCGTCGAGGCCCGCCGCCTGCTCGGCGACCCCCTCGTGGTCGCCGTGCACGCCGAGGGCTGGGCCCACTACACCGAAGACCGCAACCACATCCAGCAGACCTTCGCCGCCACCGGCACCCCCCTGCAGTGGCCCACCCCGGGCGAGCCCATCACACTGCCCGCCCCACACACCCACTGACACCTCAACACCACTTGGCTCACAGAACCGGCGACCCGCCACCCACCACAACGCGGACAAGACCACGAAACGATCAGAAAGCATCACGGAACGAAACCGACTCGGAGGACAAATGTCAAGCTCAGCCCTTGGCAGTGCTCCGCTGGGCGGTGAGCGCGACGCGGGTCAGGAGGTCTCGGAACTGGGTCCGCTGTGCGTCGTCCAGTTCCGCGAGCAGGTGTTCTTCGGCGGCTGCGACGTCGGTTCGCATGCGCAGCAGTTGGGATCGGCCTTCGCCGGAGAGGATCACGTGGCGGGCCCGCCGGTCCTTCGGGTTCGGGCGCCGTGACAGGAGGCCCTGTTTTTCCAGGTCGTCGAGGAGGTAGGTCATCACGGTCCGGTCGAGGCCGACCTGGCCGGCGAGTTCGAGTTGGGTGGGGGGTGTGTCCCCGGCCTCGGCCAGTGCCACGAGCACCAGGTAGGCGCGTGATCCGCCGGGCAGGGTCTCGGAGGCGTCGGCCGCGGCGCGCCGGAGGGCTCCCGAGATCATGCGGATGGCCCAGACCAGGTCGTTGTCCAGGGCGAGGCACTCGGTGCTGCTGTTCGCTCGGTCGCGGGGTGCGGAGGGCATCCCGTCACCGTAGCACTTTCCCACACCACGGCAGATGGTCTGACATCCAGAACATCTCTCCCGCATGGCGTTGCCCGGAGGTTCTTTCTTGTCAGTAGATGTTCTGCTGTGCATACTATCTGCATCACGGCAGAACTACCGGAGGTACCCGCACCATGAAGCTGTTCCGTCTCGACGCGAGCATCCGCACCGAAGGCTCGATGAGCCGCGCCCTCGCCGACACCGCCGAACAGGCGTGGCTCACCCAGCACCCGCACGGCACCGTGATCCGGCGCGACCTCGGCGTCCAGCCGCTGCCCGGCGACACATGGACCCTGCTCGCCCACGAAGTCGTCAACCCGGACGCACCCGCCCCGCGCGAGGCGCACGAACTCCTCGACCGGCTCGGCACGGAACTCCTCGAAGCCGACGCGTTCCTGTTCGCGGTACCGATGTACAACTGGAACGTCCCGGAACAGGTCAAGACCTGGATCGACCTGATCCTGAAGCACCCCGTGGCAGGGGTGCACGGCAACTGGCCCCTCACGGGCAAGCCCGCGATCCTCACGCTCAGCCGGGGCGGCGGCTACGGCCCCGGCACCCCGAAAGAGGGCTGGGACCACGCCACCCCCTACCTGCGCCGGATCCTGGCCGACGTCCTCGGCCTCGACCTGCACATCGCCGAGGCAGAACTGACCCACGCGTTCTGGGACCCGAAGATGGAGTCCCTGCGAGAACTGGCCGAACAGTCGATGAAGACAGGCCACGAACAGGCCGCCGAACACGGGACACGAGCCGCCCAACTGACCGGGGCCTGACCACCCCCGGGCCCGTCCCGCAGATCACCGCACCCCCGCACCGATCTGCGGGACAGACCCGAGAACAGTCGTTCCCGAGGCGTTCTGGAAAGGACTGCACATGGTCGAGGGAGCCGCAGTGCGGGAGACGGCCGGTCCGTCGTCGGTCATGCAGAAGGCGTTCGACCTGCTGAACGTGTTCCGTAACGGCCGCGTGCTGACGCTGAGTGAGGTGGCGCGCCGCGCCGGGCTGCCGAAGTCGACGGCCTACCGCGTCCTCGGGATGCTCGTCCGGGTGGGGGCGGTCGAACACGAGGGCACCGGGTACCGGGTCGCGTTCCGGATGATGGCCCTCGGTGCGGCGTCGCCCGAAGGAGCGGTCCGCCACGTCGCGCTTCCGTACCTGCTGGATCTGCACCGGGCCGTCGGGCACACCATCCATCTGTGCGTCCTGCGCGGCCCGGAGGTCGTCTACGTGGAGAAGCTGTACACGCCGCGGGCGCGGTTGTTCGCCACGGAGGTCGGGATGGCTCTGCCCGCTCACTGCACGAGTGTGGGCAAGGCTCTGCTGGCCCATACGGACCCCGACCTGGTCGAGTCGACCACCACGGGCCGGCTGCGCGCGCTCACCGCGGCCTCGGTACGGGATCCGGCGCTGCTCCGTCGTGAGTTGCGGCGGGTCCGGCAGCGTGGGGTCGCCACCGACGTCGAGGAGGCGGTGCCCGGACGGTCGTGTGTGGCCATGCCGATCGTCCTCGGCGGCGAGGCGGTGGCGGCGGTGTCGATCGGTTTCCCCACAGAACACGGGCCGAATGATGTGTTCGTGCCACCCCTGCGGCGGACGGTGTCGTCGATCGCCAAGGCACTGCCCGGTGCCCTGACCTGACAGCGGATCAACGTTGGGGCGTACGACCCGGTGTGTCGACAGGGAGTCCACTCCCTGCCCGCCAAGCCGCAGTCCGGACGGCGCGTGCTTGCAAGCCGTGCTCGTCGCACGACAGCTGACGAGCCACTTCGAGAGGAATACCCCATGTATATGTCACGCATCCGCTCCAGGGTGGTCGCCCTGGGCGTCATAGCGACGGGCGTCGTCGCGCTCAGCGCTGCGACGGCTCTCCCCGCCGACGCGGCAACCAGGTACTGGACGGTCCAGGGGACCGGACATACGCCGGCCGCGGCCAAGAAGGACGCCGACAACAAGTGCACCAGGGCCGGGGGTCACCCGGACCCGTGGGCAGGCTATGTGCAGAAGTCCGGCGGCTGGACCGCGATTGAGCAGTGCTCCGCGTAGGAGCGCGGTTGACATCGGTCCGCGGGGTTCTGTAGCCCGCGCGCCCCGCGCTTCCTCACGCGCGCTGGTCGCATGCGGAATCCACACACAGAGCGGCACTGGACTCACGAAAGCGCGGGTCCAGTGCCGTTTTGTCAGTTCTCGAACTTGAGCGGTGCGGTGCGCGGGTGGGCCTGACTCGCCGTCACTGTCTGTACGCCTCTCGCCCCGCCACCCGCACGACCCCTCTCACGAGACCGCCTGCTCGGTCGGAGCCAGCCGGGCGGCGGCGCGCGGGAAGACCGCATGCGCGTGGCGTCCCACACCGGCCGCGACATCGGGGGCGAGCACGCCACCGGTCAGCAACGAGGTCATCGTCTGCCGCAGCACAGGCTCGCTCGCGCAGGGGGCGCCGAAGTCCGAGCCGTACACGATGTGGTCGGGGGAGGTGACGGCCAGGGCGGGGCCGAGCGCGTTCGGCGTGCCCGCCATCGCGGTGTCGTAGTAGAGACCGGCGAGGGCTTCGCGCACCGTCTCCGGGGTGACTCCTTCGTGGGGTACCCAGTCGGCGTCGGACAGCAGTGCTACCCGCCCGGCGAGCGCGGGCAGGGCGCCGCCCGCGTGCGCGAGGACGACGCGGACGTGGGGAGCGGTCCGCGTGACGCCGCGCCACACCATGTCCACCACGGTCCGCGCGGTGTCGAAGGTGACCTCGAAGAAGGGCCGCGGCAGGTCGAGAGCCGCTGCCCCGAACGGCGAGGGGTGTATGAAGACTCCGGCCCCGATCGCGTCGAGCGCCCGCCATACCGGGCGGAACCGTTCGGCGCCGAGGAAGTCGCCGTCGTAGGTGGCGCACAGCGCGAACCCATCGGCGTCCAGGTGCTCGTGCGCGTAGTCGATCTCGGCCAGTGCGGCGTCCACATCGGACAGCGGAAGGGCCGCGAGAAGACCGAAACGGGACGGATACCGCCGGACGACGGAGGCGCCGTGTTCGTTGGAGGCGCGGACGTCGGCGGGAGCGGTGACCGTGACATCGGACAGCAACTGCATGTCGATGCCCAGCCGGTCCGTGTGGTCCAGCGCGGACAGGGGGTCCCAGGCCGTCGGGGCGCCGGGAAGTGCGAAATGGGCGTGGACGTCGATCCAACCGATCCGGTGCGTGGAAGGGCCCTCTCCATAGTCGTTGAGGTGGCGGGGAGAGAGTAGGTCGCGGTCCGGCTCACGGCGGAACGGTTGTGCCGGTTCCCGGAACACGCGCAGGGCCGGCAGAAACGCTGTGCCGGTTCCCGGAACACTCGCTTCGTCGGTGCGGCCCCCCGCCCTAGCGTCTCCCATGCCACCAGCTCAGTCGGCGCCCTTGAATCGATCGGCGCGCCGCTCGACGAGGAGACGAGATGGCCACTGACGCCTTTCCCTCCCCTGCCCAAGCTCCGGAACGAGCCCCCGTACTGATCGTCCTCACCCGGCACCCGGGGCTCGCGCACACACCGCGCGCCCACATCACCGACCAGCGCACGCTGGAGTTCCTCCTGACGATGGAGGGCCCGGAGGTCGCCCGTACGACCGCCTGGGGTGCGGGTCTGAAGGACCAGACCCGGTACCGGCGGGCGAGCCGGCGCCTGCCGCTGAACCTCTTCCAGCACGAGCTGGAGCCGGTCCTGGCACAGGCCGCGCTCGCCACGGGCATGGTCGACCTGCCCCATGGCCACGAGTTCCTGGACCTCACACAGGACGACGGCGGCGTCGACGCCACGGTTGTCGAACGGCGGTCGGGACACGAGTACACCGTCCGCGCGGACTACCTGGTCGGCGCCGACGGAGCGAACAGCCGGGTGCTGAGCCGGATCGGCCTGTCGGTGCGCGGCGAAATGGACCTGGTCCCCCAGGTGTCCGCGTGGATCAAGGCGAACCTGACCCGCTACGTGGCCCACCGCCCCGGCGCGCTCTACTGGGCCGTCGACCCCGACTACGCGATGTGGACCGTGGTCAACGGCTTCGACGAATGGGTGGCCGGATGGTCGGTGCCGCGTGGCCACGTGCCGGACCACGACGAGGTCGTGGCCAAGATCCGGCACTCCGTCGGCGATCCGCGTCTCGCCGTCGAGATCAAGGCGGTGAGCACCTGGTCGATGAGCCACGCCGCGGCGGACCAGTACTCCGTGGGCCGGGTCTTCTGCATGGGCGACGCCGTCCACCGGCACCCGCCGGCGAACGCGCTGGGCAGCAACACCTCGATCGCCGACGGCTACGACCTCGCCTGGAAACCGCGTCTGGTGCTGACCGGAGTGGCCGACGCCTCGCTGCTCGACACGTGCTCCGCCGAACGCGCTCCGGCCGGGCGTCAGGTCGTCGACCGTGCGTTCACCTCCGTGGGCCAGTTCCAGAGCATCGGTGCCACCATCGGGCTCCGGCCGGAGACGACTCAGGCCGAGAAGTGGGCCACGGTACGCGCGCTCGACGACGCCACGGACGACCGCGGCACCGTCGACGACCTGGAATACCGGCCCTCCACGGCGCGGAGGCCGCGGACCGCGCGTCGGCGCTGTACGGCCTGCTCGTCGTCGCCCGTGTGATCGGGTCTGACCGCGCCTACCGGGATCCGCTCGGTGAATGGGCGAGCGTGCGCGGCATCGAGGACGACGGCTGCCCGCTCGTCCGCCCCGACGGACACATCGCGTGGCGCGCCCGCTCCGGCTCCGATCCGGACGCCCTTCTCGACGCCGTCGCCCGCACGCTCGGGATACCCGCCCCCAAGGGCGGCCGGGCCGCCGGAAAAACCTTCGCCACCGCACCTCACTGACCATCCCCGACACCCTGAGGAGAAAGCACATGAACGTCTTCACATCGCTGGGCTACGTCGTGGTCCGCGGTTCACTCGACGACTGGTCCCGCTTCGCCACCAAGACCATCGGCGCACAACCCGAGCCGTCCGCCGCGGGCGAACTGCGCCTGCGACTCGACGAGTACGCGTACCGCATCCTCATCGAGGACGGCGAGCCCGCGGGCCCCGCGTCCCTGGTGGCACTGGGCTTCACCGTCCCGGACGCGGCAGCGCTCGCCGACCTGGAAACCCACCTCGCATCCCGTGGCGTCCCGGTCCGCGAGGACGAGGACCTGCGAGCCCGCCGGGGCGTCGAGGGACTGCGGGTCTTCTCCGACCCCGAAGGCAACACGATCGAGGCCGTCCACGGCCTGCCGCTCGCCGGCACCCCGTTCACGTCCCCGCTGGGCGTCCGTTTCGTCACCGGTGATCTGGGGGTCGGGCACGCCTTCATGAACAGTTCGGGTGACGCGCGCGAGGCCGCCGAGTTCTACCAGCGTGAGCTGGGATTCAAGCTGAGCGACACGATCTCGATGGCCGAGCTCGGAGTGGACGGGGACGGCTACTTCCTGCACTGCAACCCCCGGCATCACTCCGTCGGCTTCGGCCGCGGCATCGGCCCCACCCCGGGCATCGATCACCTCATGCTCGAAGTCTCCGACCTCACCACCGTCGGCCGCGTCATGGACACGATCAACGATGATCCCGACCACATCATCGTCACGCTGGGCGAGCACACGAACGACCACATGACCTCGTTCTACGTGACCACGCCGTCGGGTTTCCAGATCGAGTACGGCTGCGACGGCCTGGTGGTCGACGACGACACCTGGCAGGTCGCCCACTACGAGGCGATCAGCACCTGGGGCCACAAGTACATCGCGGCCGACGCCTGAACCACCGCCCGGGACGAGAGGAAAGCCATGCCCACGACCGAGGCCCTGACCGAATCGGCGACCAGCAAGTACGTCCGGACGGCCAAGTGGAAGCTGCACTACAACGAGGCCGGTGACGGTCACCCACTGATCCTGCTGCACGGCGGGGGAGCCGGCGCCAGTGGCTGGAGCAACTTCTCGAGCAACATCGGCTTCTTCGCGCGCCACTACCGTGTGTTCGCCTTCGACATGCCCGGCTGGGGCAAGAGCGACACGGCCGTGCCGGGCGACCGCGACCACGTGGAGGCGCTGGAACTGGCACTGGACGCCCTCGAACTGGACCAGGTCGCCATCGTCGGCAACTCGCTGGGCGGAAGGACGGCGCTCCGGTTCGCGGCGCACCATCCCGAGCGCGTCAGCCACCTGATCCCGATGGGCGCCCCTGCCCCAGGGGTCAACGTGCTCGGCCCGCCCAACGACAAGACGGACGGAATCCTCCCCTTGGTACGCGCCTATTTCGACCCGTCGCCGGAGAACTTCCAGGCGATGGTCGCGGCGTTCGCGTACGACCCGGCGCTCGCCGAGGACGCCGACCTCGCCCGCCGGCGGTCGGAGGCCGCGCTCGCCCGCCCCGACCATCTGGAGAACATGAGGCTCTCGCTACCCAGCGGAGATCTCAATGGCCCGCCGCAGCTGTTCCAGGCCCTTCCGCCGTTGCTGGCCGAGCTCACCGTGCCCACGCTCATCGTGCAAGGGCGGAACGACCGCGCCGTCCACTTCGAGAACGCGCTGCGGCTGATGGCGATGATTCCGTCCTCCCGGCTGTACCTCATCAACAACTGCGGCCACTGGGCGCAGATGGAACACCCCGAGGAGTTCAACCGCGTCGTGCACGAGTTCATCTCCGCGCACTGACCCCCTCGGAACGGGCGGTCCGCACGAGCGTGCGCGCCGCCCGTTCCTGCTGGAACGCGCCCGGCTCCACAACCGAGCCTGCCATCCCCGTCACGCCGAGCCGTACGTCGTCGGCCACGTCAACGGCCCGCACCCCGACCGGACCTGAACCCGTACCTCCGTACCGAAGGTAGACCCTCCGTGAAAACAAGGACCATCGGACAACTCCGAGTCTCCGCCGTCGGACTGGGAACCATGGGCTTCAGCCATGGTTTCGGCCCGGCAACGAGCGAACCTGAGGCCGTCGGCGTGATCCGCAAGGCGTTCGACCTGGGCTGCACCTTCTTCGACACCGCGGAGGTCTATGCCGACGGTGCCAACGAACGCCTCGTCGGCCGCGCGCTGGCGCCCATCCGCGACCAGGTCGTCCTCGCGACCAAGTTCTACCTGGACGGCTCTCATACCCGCCCTGAGCTGGGCCGGCTGATCCGCGCCCACCTGGAGGCGTCCCTGTCCCGGCTCGGCGCCGACCATGTCGAGCTGTACTACCAGCACCGGGTGCCCGACTCGATCCCCGTGGAGGACGTCGCGGCCGTCATGGGCGAACTGATCGCCGAGGGCAAGATCCTCGGCTGGGGCCAGTCCCAGGCCACCGAGGAACAGATCCGCCGCGCCCACGCCGTCACGCCGCTGACGGCCGTGCAGAGCGAGTACTCGATCATGGAGCGGATGTGGGAGCGGGACGTCATCCCCGCCTGCGAGGAACTCGGCATCGGTTTCGTCCCCTTCAGCCCCCTCGCCTACGGCTTCCTCGCCGGCAAGGTCTCGGCCGACGACACCTACACCGGGGACGACGCCCGCAGGGTCATCACCCGCTTCCACAAGGACAACGTTCGCGCCAACCAGCCCCTCGTGGACCTCCTCACCGGCTTCGCGGACCAGAAGGGATCCACTCCGGCACAGATCTCGCTGGCCTGGATGCTGCACAAGAAGGACTTCATCGTGCCCATCCCCGGTTCCCGCAAGCTCCACCGCGTCCAGGAGAACTTGGACGCCGCCGAACTCGACCTCACCGACGAAGAGTTCGCCCGGATCGAGAACGAGCTGGCGAAGATCGAGATCCACGGCAACCGGACCGACGAGGACGTCATGAGCCTCAAAAAGCTCCTTGAGACCGATCAATGAGCGACAGGCACATCGACTCACTCGGGGGGACGTGTAAGCGCTGCGATGAAGGCGACGAAGGCAGCGCCGGGTAGTGGACGTGCTGGTCAGGGCCATTTTCCTCAGCACTCGATGACGTTGACGGCGAGGCCGCCGCGCGCCGTCTCCTTGTACTTGACCTTCATGTCGGCGCCGGTCTCCTTCATCGTCTTGATGACCTTGTCGAGCGACACGTGGTGGCGGCCGTCCCCGCGCAGCGCCATCCGTGCGGCGGTGACGGCCTTGACGGCGGCCATGCCGTTGCGTTCGATGCAGGGGATCTGGACGAGCCCGCCGACGGGGTCGCAGGTGAGGCCGAGGTTGTGTTCCATGCCGATCTCGGCGGCGTTCTCGACCTGCTCGGGGGAGCCGCCGAGGACTTCGGCGAGGGCGCCGGCGGCCATGGAGCAGGCGGAGCCGACCTCGCCCTGGCAGCCGACCTCGGCGCCGGAGATGGACGCGTTCTCCTTGAACAGCATCCCGATGGCGCCGGCGGCGAGCAGGAAGCGGACGACGCCGTCCTCGTCGGCGCCGGGCACGAAGTTGATGTAGTAGTGCAGGACGGCCGGGATGATGCCGGCGGCGCCGTTCGTGGGGGCCGTGACCACGCGCCCGCCCGCCGCGTTCTCCTCGTTCACCGCCATCGCGTACAGCGTGATCCACTCCATCGAGCGGGCCAACGGATCGCCCTCGGCACGGAGTTGACGGGCCGTCATGGCGGCGCGGCGCCGCACGCGCAGTCCGCCCGGCAGGATGCCCTCGACGGACATGCCCCGCGCGACGCACGCCTGCATGACCCGCCAGATGCCGAGCAGCCCGGCGCGGACCTCGGGCTCGCCGCGCCAGGACAGCTCGTTCTCCAGCATCAGCGAGGACACGGACAGTCCCGTCTCCCTGGTCAGCCGCAGCAGTTCGTCGCCCGTGCTGAAGGGGTACTTGAGGACGGTGTCGTCGAGTTTGACGCGGTCGGCGCCCGCGGCCTCCTCGTCGACGACGAAACCGCCGCCCACCGAGTAGTACGTCCGGCACAGCACCTCGGCGCCCCCGGCGCCGTACGCCCACAGGGTCATGCCGTTGGCGTGGTACGGAAGTGCCTTGCGGCGGTGGAGGATCAGGTCGTCGTCGAAGGAGAACGGGATCGCGCGCTCGCCCGACAGGCGCAGGGAACCGGTGGACTTGATGTTCTCGACGCGCTGGTCGGCCGTCTCGACGTCGACCGTGTGCGGTTCGTCGCCCTCAAGTCCGAGGAGGACGGCCTTCGGAGTGCCGTGCCCGTGTCCGGTCGCGCCGAGGGAGCCGTACAACTCGGCGCGGACGGCGGTGACTTCGCCGAGCAGGTCGGCGTCGCGCAGGCGGTGGACGAACATGCGGGAGGCGCGCATCGGGCCGACGGTGTGGGAGCTGGAGGGGCCGATGCCGACGGAGAACAGGTCGAAGACGCTGATGGCCACGGTTACCGTCTCCCGACCTTGTTCCCTGTAACGCAACAACATGCGTGATGTGCAACATGGTTTCGCCACCTCGGCGCCTTGTCAAGAAGTGCGGGCTTCCTGCGGGCCTTCTCGCGGACCGGGCGGCGCGACTTTCCCAGTCCGCCCCTATAGTTGCGCTATGGGCAACCACTCAGCGGACAACGCAACAACGGGCGGGGTGCAGTCGGTCGACCGTGCCGTCACCGTCCTGGAAACCCTCGCCCAGCGCGGGGACGCGGGCGTCAGCGAGATCGCCGTCGTGCTCGACGTCCACAAGTCCACCGCGTTCCGGCTGCTCGGGGCGCTGGAGTCGCGCGGGCTCGTCGAGCAGACCGCCGACCGGGGCAAGTACCGGCTCGGTTTCGGGCTCGTGCGCCTCGCGGGCGCCGTCACCAGCCGCCTCGACATCACCCAGCAGGGCAGACCGGTGTGCGAACGGCTCGCCGAGGAGTTCGGCGAGACCGTCAACATCGCCGTCCTCCAGGAGCACTACGCCGTCAACCTCTGCCAGGTGCGCGGCCCCGGCGCCGTCGGCGCGCACAACTGGGTCGGCCGGCTCACCCCGCCGTACGCGACCTCCAGCGGCAAGGTCCTGCTGGCCCACCTGAGCCGCCGGGAGCGGGCCGCCGTCCTCGAATCGGCCCGGCTGAAACCGCTCACCGCGCACACGCTGACCAGCGTCGCGGGGCTGGAGCGCGACCTCGACCAGGTGCGCGGGCGCGGGTACGCCGTGACGCTGGAGGAGCTTGAGGTCGGGCTGCACGCCATGGCGGCGCCGGTCCGTTCGCACAGCGGCGAGGTCATCGCGGCGCTCAGCGCGTCCGGCCCGGCCTACCGCTTCACCGAGGCGCGCATCCATGAGCTCGCGCCGGTGCTGGTGGAGGGGGCGGCGGAGATCAGCAGCCGTATGGGGCACGCCGGTTGAGGCACGCCGGCCGGGTCACGTCCGCCGTGTCACCCGGCCGGCTCCAGCCGCACCACGATGCTCTTGGACGTCGGCGTGTTGGACGTGTCGGCCGTCGAGTCGAGCGGGACGAGGACGTTCGTCTCCGGGAAGTAGGCCGCGCAGCAGCCCCGCCCACTCGCTGACCAGGTTCACCGAGTCCCCGTCGGACAGGCCGCGTTCGGCCAGGTCGTCGGGGTGCACGAAGATCACGCGGCGGCCCTGGCTGATGCCCCGGGTAGCGGTCGTCGAGGCCGTAGATCGTGGTGTTGTACCGGTCGTGGCTGCGCAGGGTCTGGAGCAGCAGCCGGCCTCGCGGAACCCTGGGCGCCTCAAGGCGGTTGACGGTGGAGTTGGCCTTGCCGGTCGCCGTGGGGAAGCGGCGTTCGTCGCGGGGCGCGTGCGGCAGGGTGAAGCCGCCGGGGCGCCGTACGCGGGCGTTGAAGTCCTCGAAGTCCGGGACGACCCGGGCGATGCCGTCGCGGACCGCGTCGTAGTCCGCCTCGAACTCCGCCCAGGGCACGACGTCCTCGTCGCCGAACAGCGCGCCGCCGAGGCGGCAGACCAGGGACGGTTCGGACAGCAGGTGCGCGGACGCGGGCGGCAGGTACGGCCGAGGAGAGGGAGGGTCAGCGCCTCGCGTCCGCAGACGGCGTGCGAGCGGTTGAGCTTGGTGGACACTTGGACGGTCAACCGGCAGCCCCGCAGGGCCTGTTCGGTCACGTCGGCGCCGGGGGCGGCCGAGGCGAAGAACTCCCTTGTCGCCCGGCGGACGGTGGCCTCCTCCGCCACCGCCTTCGCCCCGTTCTCGCGGAACTCCGCCGGACTGCGGTGCTCACCCTCCGGCCACGCGCACCCCGGGCAGTCGAACCCCGTTCTGGTTCACCTTCAGCAGCGTCAACGCGGTACGCCGCACGCCCATCTGCTCCTGCCCCATCCTCAGCACATGCGTCACCGCCGGAATCCCGGCATCCCACTGCTTGGGCTCACCGACCTTGAGCACTCAAGTCGCGCATTACGACTCTCATCGCACTGAATGCAACGTCAATGCGAAACGGGCGCTACCCCTTGTCAAGAACGCGCGATCGGTCCAAGGTCAGCCATGCGCACCCTGCACGTGATCACCCACCCCGAAGCCACCCACCACGTCGCCCGCACCGTCGGCGGCTGGCACGACTCCGCCCTCACCCCCGACGGCCTGCGCGACGCACGCCACATCGCGCGGGCGCTGAGGCGAGCGATCCCTGAGGACACGGACGTCGAACTGTTCACGTCGGACCTGCTGAGGACGAGGCAGACGACCACCCCCATCGCCGAAGTACTCGGCGTGCAGCCGGAGTTGAACAGCAGGCTCAGGGAGAAGTCGTACGGCGAGGCGGAGGGGCGACCAAAGGCTTGGCTCGCCGAGAGATTCGCAGTCCCGCCCGCCGAAGGCGAACGCCTGTGGCACGACGAGGGGGTCAAGGGGGCGGAGATGAAGGGGGATTGGGCGCGCAGGGTGTACGCCGCGATGGCGGAGATCACGCAACGCCCGTGCGCACAGCAGGTCGTGGTGACCCACGGCGGCACCCTGACGTTCGTGGTGGCGGCCTGGATCGGCATGCCGGTCGAGAGCGTGGGCAGAGTCAGCTTCCCCGTTCCGGCGGGAAGCATCACGACCCTCACGGAGGACGACTACTTCCACAACCGTCAGGTCACTTCCCTGGGCGACACCCGGCACCTGCTCCGGCGGAACTGAACGCCCCGGGTGCAAGCACGCACCCGGGGCGTTCAGTTGACGAGACGTCAGAAAACACTCACGCAGGCGTCAGAACACGCTCACGCCATACGCGTTGAGCGCTTCCGTAACCGGCTGGAAGAACGTCACCCCGCCGGTGGTGCAGTTGCCGCTCCCGCCGGAGGTGAGCCCGAGGGCGGTGGTGCCGGCGAAGAGGGAGCCGCCGCTGTCGCCGCGTTCGGCGCAGACGTTGGTCTGGATGAGCCCGCTGACGCTGCCCTCGGCGTAGTTGACGGTGGCGTTGAGGCCGGTGACGGAGCCGCTGCGCAGCCCGGTCGTGGAGCCGCTGCGCTGGACGGACTGCCCGACGGTCGCGTTGCCCGCGGAGGTGATGTCGCGGTAGCTGCCGTTGTAGAGGTAGACGCGCCCGTCGGCGGCCGACGCGTTCGCGTGGCGGACGATGCCGTAGTCGTTGCCGGGGAAGCTGGACCCGGTACGGGTGCCGAGGACGGTGGACTGCCCGGAGTTGGTGTACCAGGTGCTGCCGATGGCGGTGCAGTGCCCGGCGGTCAGCGCGTAGTACGTGTTGCCGCTGCGGACGTTGAACCCGAGCGAGCAGCGCCCGCCGGAGTAGATCGCGTCGCCGCCGGCGATGAGCTTGCTGAACGTGCCCGGCGTGCGCTTGATCTCCAGCCCGCCCGCGCGGGAGCCGGCGGCGTCCTTGATCTCGGCGATCTCGGCGTCGGAGACGCTGGCGTCGGCGGTGACGACGACCTTGCCGGTGGCGGGGTCGGTGTACCAGGCGGTGCCGACGACGTCGGCGGCCGAGACCGCCTCGCTGACCTGGGCGAGCTGGGCACCGCTCAGTTTCGCGGGGGCCGTGTCGGCGACGGCCGCCGGCACGGTCAGCGCGGACGCGGCGACCAGCGCCGAGGCCACCGCGGCGATGCGGGCTCTCTTCGACAACCTGACTCTCACTGCGACCTCCGAAGTGGGGTTTCGGGCCCGTTGGGGTGGCGGGCCCGCGGGGTGCACGGTCATACGCCGGACCCTGCTTTGGTCATGGGCGCGTCAAGATTTGACATAGGAATCCTCAACTCCGCCCAGGAGACGGAACAAGGTCGAATTCCGGACGGCCCCACGCCGACGCGCCCCGCACCCCGCTCCCCCAGCACCCGCACGCCGAAGTGCGCCGACCCCCGCACCCCGAGCCGTCGCTTACCTCCCCTCACGCCCCCTACGTCACACACTCCCCATTGGCCGATTCGCGCCCTGGTCCCAACCCCTCCGCCATGGCATCAGCCCGTCGGCGGCGTCCACTCCGCGTGCCGCAGGATCGCCCGCACGGTCACCCCGGACGGCGCCAGCCGCATCGCCGCGTCACGCAACGCCACCGCCACGGGGCTCCTCAGCCCCTGCCCCATCCGCCCCGCCCGGCGCGCCGCCCGCGCCACCGCCTGGGCGCGGGGCCGCCGTTCGGCGTCGTAGCGGGCCAACGCCGGGGCGAGCGTGGGCTCGACGGTGAGCGCCGCGACGAGCGTGGCCGCGTCCTCCAGCGCCTGGCACGCGCCCTGCCCGAGATGCGGGGTCATCGCGTGCGCCGCGTCACCCAGCAGCGCCACCCGCCCCTTGACGAACGCCGGGAGGGGCGTGGCGAGTTCATGGATGTCGTGGTGGAGCACGGCGTCCGCGTCGGTCGCCTCCAGCAGCTCCGGCACCGGTCCGTGCCAGTGCCCGAACCGGCGGCGCACCTCCGCGAGCGGGTCCGGGTACCGCACGCCCGCCGGCGCGGTGTGGACGGCGTGCCACTCGGCCCGTCCGTCCCGGAACGCGATGTGCCCGAACTCGGCGCCGGGGCCCCAGGTCAGCTCGAAGTCGGTGTCGAGGCGCAGGGGTTGCCGGGTGATGCCCCGCAGCACCGTCGAACCGCCGTACACGGCGCCGGGGTGACCGGGGAACAGCTCCCGGCGCAGGCGGCTGTGCACCCCGTCGGCCGCGACGACCAACTCGGCGTCCACCTCCCCCGCCGACGACACCTCCGCAGACACCAGGCGCCCGGCGGGCAGCGCGGCCCGCAGCAACCCGTGCAGTTCGGCGCGCGGGATGCCCATCACGGGTGTGCCCAGGGCGCGTTCGAGCGCCGCGCCGTCCATGCGGGCGAGCCGGCGCCCGGACGGGGTGCGGGTGCCCCCGGTGTACTGCGGACGCGACGCCGCCCGCACGCCCTGCCCGACGGCCGGCGCGAGGGCGTCGAGGGCCCGCAGTCCGTTGGCGTGCAGGGAGATCCCGGCGCCCGCGTCGGCCAGGACGGGCGCGCGTTCGAGGACCGTCACCTCCCAGCCGCGCCCGCACAGCCCGACCGCCGTCGCCAGCCCGCCGATCCCGCCTCCGACGACCACCGCCGTACGTCCCACATCCAACCCCCTTCTACAGATGTAGAAGGACCGTACCGCAGCCTTCTACACCTGTAGAACCCGGGGATGCGAAAATGCGGCGTGTCCACCGACCGCCGCACCCTCCTCGCCGACGCCGCCATCGCCGTACTCGCCGACAGCGGCGTACGCGGCCTCACCCACCGCGCCGTGGACCGCGAGGCCGGCCTGCCGCCCGGCACCACCTCGGCCTACTTCCGCACCCGGCAGTCCCTGCTCACGGCGCTGGTCAGCCGTCTGGTCGCCCTGGACCAGGCGGAACTGCGCGCCGTCGGCGACACGCTCCCCGCCTTGCGCGACGCCGAGGAGATGATCGCCGGCCTCCTCGCCCTCACCACCCGCCGCCTCACCGGCGAGGGCCGGCGCCGCTCCCTCGCCCGCTACGCCTGCGCCATCGAGAGCGTCCACCACCCCGAACTGCGCGACATCCTCCGCCCCCGCGAGAACCCCGCCCGCCAGGCGGCGCGAGACTTCCTCGCCGCCCAGGGCGTCACGGACCCGGAGGACCGCACGATCACCTTGCTGACCTGCGTCGACGGCCTCGTCTTCGACCGCCTCGTCAGCGGCGGGGACGTATACGAGGACGAGGTCCGCGGCCTGGTCGAAGCGGCACTCCGCTGACCACCCGGCGCCGATCGCCGACCGCTCACCGCCAGTCGAACGCCCCCGCGCTCCCCACCGACTCCCGCGAAACCGACGTCCGCTCCTCGTCCCACTCCGTCCGCCCCATCACGACCTCGGGATCGAACATCACGATCACCCCGGCGATCAGCAGCAGCACCAGCGGCCCGGCGAGCATCACGAGCATGAAGGACAGCAGATCGGCCGACGACTGCCCGCCCACGGCCCCGTGGCCGACATGCACGCTGACGGCCGACATCCCGGTGTAGTGCATGACGGACACGGCGGCCCCCATGACGAGACTCGCCCCCATCGTCGCCCACACGGCGCTGATGGAGACGGCCGCCCAGAGCGCGGCGGTCGCGGCGACGACGGCGATGGCGACGGACAGCGCCACGATCCCGGTGTCATAGCGCAGCTCCCCGTTGAGCCGCAGCGCCCCCATGCCCATGTAGTGCATCACGGCGACACCGAACCCGGTCACGGTGCCCGCGAGGGCGAGATTGACGGCACCGGAACCCCGGTAGCCGACGAGGAAGACACCGACGGCGACGACGGCGATCGCGACGAGGAGGCTGAGGATCGTGAGCGCGGCGTCGTAGCGCATGAGGGCACCGTTGACGGTGAAGCCGATCATGGCGATGAAGTGCATGGTCCAGATCCCGCACCCGAGCGAGACCGCCCCGAGGGCGAGCCAGCCCCAGCGACGCTCACCGCCGGTGCGGCGCAGCGAGCGGGTGGTGCACCGCAGCGCCAGGACCGAGCCGACGCACGCCATGACATAGGCGGCGACGGGGGTCACGAGGCCGTAGTGGAACTCCGACAGGGTGGCGGTCACGGTGCCGACGCCTCTCTCCATGGGTCTGAAACAAGCCACTTGACCAGTTCTTCACCATTCAACCACGCCGTGCACACATGATCATCACATCATCGCCTCATATGCCCCCCATACCGACTTTCACCGCCCCGGCGGCGGAGCCGTACTCTCCCGCACCACGAGCCGCGTCGGTACCAGCGTCGTCCCGTGCGCAGGCCCGTCATGCCGCATCTTCCGCAGCACCGCCCGCACGCACAGCCGCCCCACCTCGGCGAAGTCCTGATGCAGCGTGGTCAGCGGAGGCAGGAACGAGGACGCCTCCGGGATGTCGTCGAACCCGATGACGCTGACGTCCTCCGGCACCCGCCGCCCGCGTTCGTGCAGCGCCCGCAGCAGCCCCAGCGCCATCTGGTCGTTGGCCGCGAAGACGGCCGTGCAGTCGTCGCGCTCGGCGAGTTCGAGCCCCGCCCGGTACCCGGACTCGGCGGACCAGTCCCCGCTGACCAGCGGCGGCACCGGCCGCCCCGCCTTGGTGAGCGTGTCCCGCCAGGCGTCGGTCCGGCGCTGCGCGGCGTAGGAGTCCTCGGGCCCGGCGAGGTGCCATACGGTTTCATGTCCGAGCCCGAGCAGATGCTGGACGGCGGTCCTGGTCCCCCCGGCCTGGTCGGTGTCGACGACGGTGTACCGCTCCCCGGCATCGGAGTCGGCGACCACGACCTGGACGTACGGCGGCAGGTTGATCGTCGCCGCGTCGAGGAGGTGCACCTCCATGATGACGATCACCGCGTCGACGGCGAGTTCCTCGAGCCGGGTGAAGGCGCCGCGCACCTCGTCCTGGGTCGGGACGGCCACCGGGAGCAGGGTCACCGCGTACCCTTCGGCGGCGGCCGAGTTGGCGATCGCCTCCAGGGTGCGGACGTTCCCGGTCGAGGCGAGGGAGAAGGTGATGACGCCGAGCGTGCGGAACTCGCCACGCTTCAGGGCGCGCGCGGCACTGTTCGGCCGGTAGCCCAACTCGCGCATGGCGTCGAGGACTTGCCGGCGCGTCTCCTCGGTGACGCCCGCGTAGCCGTTGGAGACGCGGGAGACAGTCTGGGAGGACACCCCGGCGACGCGGGCGACGTCGGCCATCGACACGCTGGTACGCCTGCTGCCCCTAGTCCCGGCAGGCGCGGAACCCTGTGCCGGGATGCTGTGTGTCGTGTCCATTTTCAACCCCCGACCTCTTCTCTCACCACGTCGACCACGATCTCCCCCGAAGACCCTTGACCTGCGTCATCCGAGGAGTGTAGACATGCCGCCATCAGATGTTTACGTAAACATAACAGCTCAGGTCTCTTTTTTTGCTGGCTGATGTTTACGTAAACATCGAGGCGGCGCAGCACAGGGAACCGTGAGGCGTCGCGGGTTCCATGAGTGGACGAGCGAGGATCGATCATGAAGACGCTGCAACCGCCGGCCGCCGCCGAGCCGCGGCCGGCACCGCCACCGGCGAAGAAGGACCGCCGTTCCTGGACCGGCTGGGGGTTCATCGGTCCGTTCGTGGCCGTGTTCGCTCTCGTCTTCCTGGCACCGATCGCGTACTCGATCTACCTGAGTCTCTTCCGTGACCAGCTCATCGGCGGGAACCACTTCGTCGGCCTCGACAACTACACCCAGGCGCTCCAGGACTCCCAGTTCTGGGACTCCCTGGCCCGGGTCGGGCTCTTCCTGCTGATCCAGGTGCCGATCATGCTCGGCATCGCCCTGCTGGTCGCCCTCGCGCTGGACAGCGGCCGGCTGTACGGCAAGAGCTTCTTCCGGATCACGATCTTCCTGCCGTACGCGGTCCCCGCGGTGGTCGCCACCCTGATGTGGGGCTTCATGTACGGCACGAAGTACGGCCTGGTCCGGGACATCAACGACGCGTTCGGCGTAACGCTGCCGAACCTCCTCTCCCCCGACTGGGTGCTGGCCTCCATCGGCAACATCGTGACCTGGGAGTTCGTCGGCTACAACATGCTGATCTTCTACTCGGCGCTGCGGGTCATCCCGACCTCGCTGTACGAGGCGGCGGAGATCGACGGCGCGAGCCAGTGGCGGATCGTCCGCTCGATCAAGCTGCCCGCGATCCGGGGCTCGATCGTCATCGCGACGATCTTCTCGATCATCGGCAGCTTCCAGCTCTTCAACGAGCCGAGCATCCTGCGTCCGCTCGCGCCGAACGCGCTGACGACGGACTACACGCCGAACTTCTACACGTACTCGCTGTCGTTCAACGGCCAGCAGCACAACTACTCCGCGACGGTCGCGATCATCATGGGTCTCATCACCATGGTCGTCGCCTACGTCGTCCAGCTGCGCGGCATGCGCAAGGGAGCGTGACAAGCGATGACCACCTCTGTCACCACCCCCGCCCCCGCGAAGAGCGCGCCGAAGCTGCGCACCCCGCGCAAGGCGTACGTGCCCGGCAAGCCGCGCCGCAGCAAGCTGCTGACCGGCCTGATGGCCCTGATGGTGCTCTACACCGTCGTCCCGCTGATCTGGCTGATCATCAGCGCCACCAAGACCCAGGACGGGCTGGCCGACTCCAACGGCCTGTGGTTCGCGAAGCACTTCGCGCTGTGGAGCAACATCAGCGACACGTTCACCTACCACGACGGCATCTTCGGCCGCTGGCTGCTGAACACCCTGCTGTACGTGGTGCTCGGCGCGGGCGGGGCGACACTGCTCGCGGTGCTCGGCGGGTACGCGCTGGCGAAGTTCGACTTCCCCGGCAAGAAGGGCATCTTCGCCGTCGTGATCGGCGCGGTCGCGGTGCCGGGGACGGCGCTCGCGGTCCCGACGTTCCTCATGTTCAGCAAGATGGGCCTGACCGACACGCCCTGGGCGGTGATCATCCCGTCGCTGGTGTCGCCGTTCGGCCTCTACCTGATGTGGGTGTTCGCGGCCGAGGCGATCCCGACGGAGCTGCTGGAAGCGGCCCGCATGGACGGGGCCGGGGAGGTGCGGACCTTCTTCCAGGTCGCGCTGCCGCTGCTGGCGCCGGGCATCGTGACGGTGCTGCTGTTCACGACGGTCGCCACGTGGAACAACTACTTCCTGCCCCTGATCATGCTGAAGGACCCGGACTGGTACCCGCTCACGCTGGGGCTCAGTTCCTGGAGCGCGCAGGCGCAGACGATCGGCGGTGACGTGATCTTCAACCTGGTGATCACCGGTTCGCTGCTGACGATCCTGCCGCTGATCGCCGTGTTCCTCCTCCTCCAGAAGTACTGGCAGTCCGGCCTCTCGGCCGGAAGCGTCAAGGAATAACCCCCCTAAGACCCCACGCAACACGCACCACGCACCACCCCCACCCTCACCTGTCCCACCCACGAAGAAGTGGAAGCACCATGCGCAGAACAACGAGCCGTGTCCTTCGCGGCGTCGCCCTCGTCTCCGTCCTGGCCGTCGGCGCCACCGCCTGCGGCAGCTCGGACGGCGACTCGGAGCAGAAGGCCGTCTCCGCCGGGGACCTCCAGGCGGCCCTGGACAAGGGCGGCGACATCACGGTCTGGGCCTGGGAGCCCACGCTGAAGACCGTGGCCGCCGACTTCCAGAAGAAGTACCCGAAGGTCAAGGTCAACCTGGTCGGCGAGCGCTCCGGCGACAAGCACTACACGGCGCTGTCGAACGCGATCTCGGCCGGCAAGGGCGTCCCGGACGTCGCCCAGGTCGAGTACTTCGCCGTCGGCCAGTACTCGCTCACCAAGGGCCTCACCGACCTGTCGAAGTTCGGCGCCGACAAGCTCGCGTCGAAGTACACGCCGGGCCCGTGGAACGCCGTCAGCGACGACTCCAAGGTCTGGGGTCTGCCGATGGACTCGGGCCCGATGGCCCTGTTCTACAACAAGCAGGTCTTCGACAAGTACAAGATCGCCGTCCCGACCACGTGGGACGAGTACCTGGACGCGGCCCGCAAGCTGCACAAGGCCGACCCGAAGGCGTACATCGCCAACGACACGGGCGACGCGGGCTTCACCACGTCGATGCTGTGGCAGGCCGGCTCGCGCCCGTACAAGGTCGACGGCACCAAGGTCGGCATCAACTTCGACGACGCGGGCGCGAAGAAGTTCGAGACGGTCTGGCAGACGCTGATCAACGAGAAGCTGCTCGCCCCGGTCACCGGCTGGACCGACGACTGGTACAAGGGCCTCGGCGACGGCACCATCGCGACCCTCGCGACGGGCGCCTGGATGCCCGCGAACTTCGTCACCGGTGTCCCCGGCGCGAAGGGCCAGTGGCGTGCCGCGGCCATGCCGGCGTGGACCAAGGGTGACAAGGCGAGCGCGGAGAACGGCGGCAGCTCGCTGACCGTTCCGTCGCTGGCGAAGAACAAGGAGCTGGCGTACGCGTTCGTCGAGTACGCGAACTCCGGCGCCGGTGTCGCCACCCGTGTCTCCGAGGGCGCCTTCCCCGCCACCAAGGCGGAGCTGGAGTCCCCGGCGTTCCAGGCGAAGAAGTTCGACTACTTCGGCGGCCAGGAGGCCAACAAGATCTTCGCCGAGTCCGCGGCGAACGTGGCGAGCGACTGGAAGTACCTTCCGTTCCAGCCGTACGCCAACTCGATCTTCAACGACACCGTCGGCAAGGCGTACGTCTCCTCGACGACGCTGGCGCAGGGCCTGAAGGCGTGGCAGGACGCCTCGGTGAAGTACGGCAACGAGCAGGGCTTCACGATCGAGAAGTAGCTCACGCCGAGCAGTACCCGAACGACCGGGCGGCGCGGCCCTGTTGCCGCGCCGCCCCCGTGCACCACCCTTGGGAAGGACCGCCATGATCTCCACCCTCCACACCCGCGCCGTCCGCGGGGCGGACGGTGACCTCGCCCCCCGCTTCGGCTACGGCGCCGACTACAACCCCGAGCAGTGGCCCCGGGAGGTGTGGGAGGAGGACATCCGCCTGATGCGGGAGGCGGGCGTCAACGTCGTCTCCGTGGCGATCTTCTCCTGGGCGCGCCTGCAGCCCGGCCCCGACAGCTGGGACTTCGGCTGGCTGGACGAGGTCATGGACCTGCTGCACGCGGGCGGCATAGGCGTCGACCTCGCCACCGCGACGGCGTCCCCGCCGCCGTGGCTGACGACGGCCCACCCGGAGATCCTGCCGGTCACGCAGACCGGCGAGACCCTGTGGCCGGGCGCCCGCCAGCACTGGCGGCCCACCTCCCCCGTCTTCCGCGAGCACGCCCTGCGCCTGGTGCGCGCGATGGCCGACCGCTACAAGGACCACCCGGCGCTGGTCGCCTGGCACGTCTCCAACGAGCTGGGCTGCCACAACGTCTACGACTACTCGGACGACGCCGCGCGCGCCTTCCGGGACTGGCTGCGCGCCCGCTACGGCACGCTGGACGCCCTCAACCACGCGTGGGGCACGGCGTTCTGGTCGCAGCGCTACACCGACTGGGAGCAGATCCTGCCGCCGCGTCTGGCGGCCTCGCACCCGAACCCGACGCAGCAGCTCGACTTCAAGCGGTTCTCCTCCGACGTCCTGAAGGACTACCTGCGCGCCGAGCGCGACATCCTGAAGGAGATCACCCCGGACGTCCCCGTCACCACGAACTTCATGGTGATGGGCGAGACGAAGGGCATGGACTACGCGGACTGGGCGGCGGAGATCGACTTCGTCTCCAACGACCACTACGTGCACCCCGGCCCGCAGTCGCGCGACGAGCTGTCGTTCTCCGCGAACCTGACGAGCGGCATCGCGGGCGGCAAGCCGTGGTTCCTGATGGAGCACTCCACGAGCGCCGTGAACTGGCAGCCCGTGAACGTCGCCAAGCGCCCCGGCGAGCTGGCGCGCGACGCGCTGCTGCACGTGGCGCACGGCGCGGACGCCGTCTGCTACTTCCAGTGGCGGCAGTCGGCGGCGGGCGCCGAGAAGTACCACTCGGCGATGGTCCCGCACGCGGGTGCGGACAGCGAGGTCTTCCGGGCGGTCGCCGCGCTCGGCGCGACCCTCAAGGCCCTGGCCCCGGTGGCCGGTTCGGACCGTGAGTCCGCGCGCGTCGGCATCGTCTTCGACTGGGACTCGTGGTGGGCGAGCGAGCAGGACTCGCACCCCACCGAGCTCCTGAAGTACCGCCAGGAGGGCCTGGACTGGTACTCGGCGCTCCTCGCGCTCGGCGTGCGCGCCGACCTGATCACCAAGCGCGCCGACTTCTCCCGCTACGACGTGCTGATCACCCCGGTCCTGCACGTCATGCCGGCCGAGCTGGCGAAGGAGCTGACCCGGTACGCCGAGCAGGGCGGCCACCTGATCGCCACGTACTTCTCGGCGGTCGTCGACGAGAACGACCACATCTGGCTGGGCGGTTACCCCGGCGCGCTGCGCGATCTGCTCGGCATCCGCGTCGAGGAGTTCGGCCCGCTGCTCGCGGGCGAGTCGGTCGCGCTGGACGACGGCACGACCGGCACCCTGTGGACCGACCGCATCACCCTGGCCGACGACTCCACCGAGGTCCTGGCCCGCTACGAGTCCGGCAACCAGTCCGGGCGCCCAGCGGTCACCCGCCGTGCGGCGGGCGGGGGTTCGGCGGCGTACGTGTCGACGCGGCTCGGCGTGCAGGGGCTGACGGCGCTGCTGCCGAAGCTGCTCGCGCCCGCCGGCGTGGAGAGCGAACTGCCCGAGCAGGCGCGCGGGCGCGTGGAGCTGACCGTGCGCAAGGGTGCCACGGAGAAGTTCCTGTTCCTCGTGAACCGCACGGACGACACGGTCGACGTGAGCGGGTTCGCCGGTGAGGTGCTGTACGGCGACCTGGTGCTCGGTCCGCGTGAAGTGACCGTCGTCCGCCGCCCGTTGGCCTGACCCCCCGATATCCCCCCACATCCTCGACTCCCCGGGCGGCGTGTGTCCGTCCGCCCGGGGTCACCCCCTCCTGCCCGTCCGGCGGGAGGGCCACCGCAGCGTTTCCACCTATGAAGCTGGGAGCACACGATGGCACGACTCACCCGCGGCAGACGGTCGCTCGCGACCGCGTCGATGACGGCGCTGGCGACCGGAGCGGCACTGCTCACGATCCCGGCGCCGCTCGCGCAGGCCGACACGGTCACCCCGACCGTCACCGTCCAGCCGGATCCGTCGTACAAGCACGACTCGTTCGAGGGCTGGGGCACCAGCCTGGTGTGGTTCGCGAACGCGACCGGCGACTACCCGAAGGAGATCCGCGAGAAGCTCGCGAAGCTCCTGTTCGGCGACGACGGTCTCGCGCTGAACATCGCGCGTTACAACATCGGCGGCGGCAACGCCCCCGATGTGAAGGACTACTTGAGGGCCGGCGGCGCGGTCGAGGGCTGGTGGAAGGCCCCGGCGGGCACCACCCGTACCGACACCGACTGGTGGAGCGCGGACGACCCGGCCGACTGGAACGACAAGGCCGACCAGACGCAGCGCTGGTGGGTCGACCGGATCAAGAAGGACATCACCCACTGGGAGGCGTTCTCCAACTCGCCGCCGTGGTTCATGACGGTCAGCGGCTACGTGTCGGGCGGTTTCAACGCCAACGACGAGCAGCTGAAGGAGAGTTCGGTCAACGACTTCGCCGCCTACCTCGCGGGGGCGACGAAGCGACTGGAGAAGTCCTCCGGGATCAAGGTCGACACGGTCGACCCGTTCAACGAGCCCAACACCGGCTACTGGGGCACGCGTCTGGACGCGAACGGCCAGCCGGTGGGCGGCCGTCAGGAGGGCGCGCACATCGGGCCCGCCATGCAGGAGAAGGTCCTCGCGGCGCTCGCCCCCGCGCTGAAGAAGGCCAAGGTCGGCGCCGAGATATCGGCGATGGACGAGACCAACCCCGGTCTGTTCGCGACGAACTGGAACTCCTACTCGCAGGCGTCCAAGGACCTCGTCGGGCAGCTGAACGTCCACACCTACGGCACCGGGCAGCGCACGACGGCGCGTGACCTCGCCAAGGCGGCCGACAAGCCGCTGTGGATGAGCGAGGTCGAGGGCGACTGGGGCGACGGGCAGAGCTTCACGGACATGCGTCCGGGTCTCGGTCTGGCCCAGCAGATCGTCAACGACCTGCGCGAACTGGAGCCCAAGGCGTGGGTGTTCTGGCAGCCGGTCGAGGACTACGACAACATGAAGCCGGGCGGCGAGTCCGCCAAGGGCGGCAACTGGGGTTCGATCCAGCTGCCGTTCAGCTGCACCTCGAAGGACACGCTGAAGTCGTGCCCGATCTACACGAACACCAAGTTCGACACGGCGCGCAACTTCACGCACTTCATCAAGCCCGGTGACAGCCTGATCAAGGTGGACGACACGTCCAGCGCCGCCGCGGTGACCAAGGACGGCAAGGGCGCCTCGCTCGTCCACGTCAACTCGACGACCGCGCCGCGTACCGTCGTCATCGACCTGTCGCGCTTCGGCAAGATCGACCGCCGGGCGACGGTCACGCCGACCGTCACCGACGCGGCGGGCAAGCTGGTCAAGCAGGCCGCGGTGAAGGTCGTCGACGGCAAGGCGTCGTTCACGGTGCCCGCGCAGTCGGTGACGTCGTTCGCCGTCAAGGGCGTCTCCGGGGTCGCGAAGGACGCGAGCCTGTTCAGCAAGGGCAAGGCGTACACGCTGACCGGCGTGCAGTCCAACAAGGCGGTGACGGTCGCCGCGAACGGCACCGGACTGACCATCAACTCGGCGAGCGGGGCGGTCGCCCAGCAGTGGCGTCTTGAGCAGGTGTACGGCACGACGGGCAACCGTCTGCGGTACGTCTTCGCCAACCCGGCCGAGGGCAAGCGCCTGGCCGTCCGGAACAACGTGCCGGTGATCGAGCCCGACACCGGCAGGCGTGACCCGGCGACCGAGTGGATCCTGTCCACCACGGGCGACGGCACGTGGACCCTGGTCAACGCCGAGACGGGCCGTCTTCTGGAGGTCGGCGGGCAGTCGACCGAGGAGGGTGCCGCCGTCACCACCTGGCTCGCCAACTCCGGTGCCAACCAGCGCTGGCGCATCGCCCGCGTGAGCTGACCCGGACACGGTGAAGGGGCCCCTGGGATTCGTCGTCCCGGGGCCCCTTTCCTCATGTCCCGGTGGGTACCGGGCTCGGCCCGCTCCCGGTGAGCTTCACCAGCTCGCCGCCGATCGACGGCTGAAGCCTCTTCAGGACCTCGGCCTTCCCGCCGACGGCCCACTGGGGGCCGACGAGGTAGGTCCCCCCGTAGACGGCCGCCGCGTCCAGCCAGGTGTCCTTCAGCGTCTCCTTGGGGAACGTCGTGATGATGTAGTCCCCCTGCGCCGTCCGGCAGCTCCCCTCCCGCAACTCGGCCGCCTGGATGCGGAGGGCGGCCGTGCACCCCGTCAGCCCCGCGATGACCTCGACCTTGGCGGGCGCGACGACCTGCACGGCGGCCGGTCCGGCCGTCTCGGACGCCTGCGCGGCGGGCTCGCCCTCCCCTCCCCCGCAGGCGGTCAGCAGGAACAGCAGGGCGACAGCGGCGACGCCTCGGACGGTGTGGGGCACGGCGATGGCTCCGGGCTCGAACGGGGTTGCGTACACGGGGTGGTACGCACGGACAAGCCCGGACGTTCAGCCCGCGAACGCCCCGCCACAGCGCCCACCCGGCAGGACCGCCGGCCCCGCGCTCCCTCGCCCGGCCGTCCCGAGCCCGGCGGACGCCGCCCGCACGCCCCGGCCGCGCGGACGTGTTCTCGGCGCCGCCGTATTCCCCCGGGACGTCCCCGGCCGGCGTGAACGGCCGCCTTGCGCAGGCCCGTTCACCGCGGGCCGCACGAGCCCACGCGCCAGGCACCGCCTTTCCCCGACGGGCCGCCCCGTGCCCCCGCTCACCGTCCTCTGTCCCCCGGATGTCTCCGGTGCGGATCGAACAGGGTCGCCGCCATCCCCGCCGCCACCAGCCCCGTCGCCAGCAGCAGCCCGTCGGGCAGGACGATGCCGGCGAGGAGCAGGGCGCCGGCCCCGCCGAGGGCCCACCAGGCGCGTGCGCGGCGGTACTCGCGGGGGCGTTCCGGCTGGCCCTCGGCGAGGGCGCGGGCGAAGCGGGCGTCGTCGCGTTCGGTCGCGGACGACAGGGCTCGGAGGCGGTCGTTGTCGGTGTCGGACACGGGTCCTCCCGTCCGGGCCCGTGCGGGGCCCTTCCTGTGCGGGGCCGTCACCGGTCGGGGGCGGTGACGGGGGCCCTCACCTCTTCCTTGCGTTCCTCGCTCTGCTTGAGTTCTTCCGCCGGTGCACGATCGTCAGTCGTCGCGGCGCCCTTCTCCTCAGGTTCGCCACCACTGTGCACACGTCCCGCCGCGAGCGGCCCGAGCACGGCCAGCACGAGGACGTACCCGGCGATGAACGGCGAGAGCCTGCTGTCGAGTCCGGCGTTCGCGGCCATCGCGGCGAGGATCAGCGCGAACTCGCCGCGCGCGAGCAGCGTCGTCGCGATGAGCAGCGCCTCACGGACCCGGTAGCCGTACAGCCGCGCCACGACGAGCCCGGCGGCGATGTTCATGGCGAGCGTGAGGACCACGGCGACGGCGACGGGCAGCGCGACGGCCGCGAAGTCGCCGGGGTCGATGGCGAGTCCGAACGCGAAGAAGAAGATCGCGGCGAACGCGTCCCGCAGCGGATGCACGAGCCGGCGGATCCGGGGCCCGGAGGGCGTCGCGCCGAGGATGAGGCCGACCATGAACGCGCCGATCGCGTCGGCGACCCCCAGGTACTCGGAGACCCCGGCGACGAAGACGGCGGCCCCGAGGAAGCTGATGACGAGGAGTTCGTCGTCCCGGACGTGGATCAGCCGGGCGACCAGGCGGGTGCCGTAGCGCGCGGCGGTGGCCAGCAGCAGGAGGAACCCGAACGCCTTGGCGACCTGCCAGGCGATCTCCAGCCCGCCCTGCGCGCCGCTGATGACGGGCTGCAGGACGGCCAGGTACAGCGCGAGGAAGATGTCCTCGACGACGATGACGCCGAGCACGATCTTCGTCCCGGGCCGTCCGATGCGCCCGAGGTCGATGAGGATCTTCGTGACGATCGCGGACGACGAGATCCCGAGGACCCCCGCGAGCACCAGCGCCTCCCGCGCGCCCCAGCCGAGCCCGAACCCGAAGGCGAGTCCCGCGCCGACGTTCAGCACGAGGTAGCTGCCGCCCGCGAGGAGCAGCCGCCGGCCGCCGTTCTTGAGGTCGTCGACGTGGAATTCGAGGCCGAGGTAGAAGAGCAGGAGGACGAGTCCGAGGGCGGAGAGCATCTCGAAGTCGTGCGAGTCCCGCACGAGCACCAGCCCCGGTGTGTGCGGGCCGAGCAGGATTCCGGCGAGGGTGAAGAGCGGGATGGTGGGCAGCCCGAACCTGTTGCCGAGCCGGGCGAGGACGGCGGCGGCGAGGAAGGCTCCGCCGAGGGCCAGCAGCGAGTCAGCGTGTCCCATGGGTCACCTCCCGCCGGCGTGCGTGGGGACGGGGGCGTACTGCGCGTGGGGAGTGGATGGGCTGTCCTCCTTGAACGGCAGGGGTGGACGACCCGGGTCCGGTCTCCCCGGGCCTTCCGTCACCCTGCCATTCCGGAGGCGGCCCCCGGTATCGGGGGCGACACCCATATCGGGCGCCAGCCGCTCTCGGGTGCTAGCCGCCGAGCGCACCCCGCACGACCGTCCGCGCCTCCTCCTGGACCTGGGCGAGGTGGTCGGGCCCGTGGAAGGACTCGGCGTAGATCTTGTAGACGTCCTCGGTGCCCGAAGGGCGGGCCGCGAACCAGGCGTTGGCGGTGGACACCTTGATGCCGCCGAGCGCGGCCCCGTTGCCGGGCGCCTCGGTGAGGACGCTCGTGACGTCCTCACCGGCGAGGGTGCGCGCGGTCACCTGGGCCGGCGACAGCTTCGCCAGCAGCGCCTTCTCCTCGCGGGAGGCGGGCGCGTCGATGCGGGCGTAGGCGGGGGCGCCGAACTTCTCGGTGAGCCCCGCGTACAGCTGCGAGGGCGTCTTCCCGGTGACGGCGGTGATCTCGGAGGCGAGCAGCGCGAGGATGATGCCGTCCTTGTCTGTGGTCCACACCGAGCCGTCGCGGCGCAGGAAGGACGCGCCGGCCGACTCCTCACCGCCGAAGCCGAGGGTCGCGCCGACCAGGCCGTCCACGAACCACTTGAAGCCGACGGGGACTTCGACGAGGGTGCGGCCGAGGCCGGCCGCGACGCGGTCGATCATCGACGAGGAGACCAGGGTCTTGCCGATCCCGGCGCCGGCGGGCCAGTCGGCGCGGTGGCGGTAGAGGTGGTCGATGGCGACGGCGAGGTAGTGGTTGGGGTTCATCAGCCCGGCGTCGGGGGTGACGATGCCGTGCCGGTCGGAGTCGGCGTCGTTGCCGGTCGCGATGTCGAAGCGGTCGCGCTGCGCGATGAGGGAGGCCATCGCGTCCGGGGAGGAGCAGTCCATGCGGATCTGGCCGTCCCAGTCCAGCGTCATGAACCGCCAGGTCGGGTCCGTGTGCGGGTTGACGACCGTCAGGTCCAGCCGGTGCTGTTCGGCGATGCGCCCCCAGTAGGCGACGGACGCCCCGCCGAGCGGGTCGGCCCCGATGCGCACCCCGGCCGCGCGGATCGCGTCCAGGTCGAGAACACTCGGCAGGTCGGCGACGTACGTGCCGAGGAAGTCGTACCGCCCGGTCGTCTCGGCGGCCAGCGCCCGCGTGTACGGGAGGCGGCGGACGTCCTTCAGGCCGGCCGCGATGATCTCGTTGGCCCGGTCCTGGATCCACGAGGTGGCGTCGGAGGCGGCGGGGCCGCCGGACGGGGGGTTGTACTTGAAGCCGCCGTCGGCGGGCGGGTTGTGCGAGGGGGTGACGACGACACCGTCCGCGAGGCCGGTCGTACGGCCCTTGTTGTGGGCGAGGATCGCGTGGGAGACGGCCGGGGTGGGGGTGTAGCCGTCGGCACTGTCGATCAGGACGGTGACGCCGTTCGCGGCGAACACCTCCAGGGCGGTGACCTTGGCGGGCTCGGACAGGGCGTGGGTGTCGGCGCCGAGGAAGAGCGGGCCGTCGGTGCCCTGCGCGGTGCGGTACTCGACGATGGCCTGGCTGGTGGCGGCGATGTGGTCCTCGTTGAACGCCGTGTTCAGCGCCGAGCCCCGGTGCCCCGAGGTCCCGAAGGCGACCCGCTGCCCGACCTCCGCCGGATCCGGGTGCAGCGCGTAGTACGCGGTGACCAGCCGGGCCACGTCGACAAGGTCCTCGGCTCCGGCCGGCTTACCCGCTCGCTCGTGCCGCATGGATGGTTCCTCCGCATCGGTTCGTTCCCTGGTTGGGGGACATCCTCCCTCGTCAGGACGGTGGAGGGGAACCTGGGGTCGGTGCTGTCCGCGCCCTGTCCCCGCCCTGTGCCGGTGCGGGCCGGGGGCCGGGTCCGTCCCCGGCCCCCCGCTCGGCGACTGCGTTCAGCGCACCTCGACCAGCAGGTCGCCGCCCTCCACCTGCTGGATCCGGTTGATCGCGAGCCGGGTCACGCGGCCCGCGGCCGGTGCGGTGATCGTCGCCTCCATCTTCATCGCCTCGATGGTGGCGACGGTCGCCCCGGCGGTCACCTCGTCGCCCTCCGAGACGGCCAGCGTGACCACTCCGGCGAACGGCGCCGCGACGTGCCCGGGGTCGGAGCGGTCGGCCTTCTCCGTGGCCGGGACGTCCGAGGCGGCGGAGCGGTCGCGGACCTGGATCGGGCGGAGCTGCCCGTTGAGGCCGGCCATGACCGTCCGCATGCCGCGTTCGTCGGCCTCGCCGATCGCCTGGAGCTCGATGAGGAGCCGCACGCCCGGTTCCAGGTCGACGGCGTACTCCTGGCCGGGCCGCAGCCCGTAGAAGAAGTCCTTGCTGTCGAGGACGCTGGTGTCGCCGTACGCCTGCCGGTGGGTCTCGAAGTCGCGGGTCGGGCCGGGGAACAGGAGCCGGTTGAGGGTGGCCCGGCGGTGCTTCTCCAGCCCCTCGCGGTCCTCGACGGTCAGCTCCTGGACGGGCCGCGCGGCCGGCCGGCCCTGGAGGGCGCGCGTGCGGAACGGCTCGGGCCAGCCGCCGGGCGGCGTGCCGAGTTCACCGCGCAGGAACCCGATCACCGAGTCGGGGATGTCGAACCGGTCCGGCGTCTCCTCGAAGTCCTCGGGCGCGACCCCGGCGCCGACGAGGTGCAGGGCGAGGTCGCCGACCACCTTCGACGACGGCGTGACCTTGACCAGCCGCCCCAGGATCCGGTCGGCGGCGGCGTACATCGACTCGATCTCCTCGAACCGGTCCCCGAGCCCCAGCGCGACGGCCTGCGTGCGCAGGTTGGAGAGCTGCCCGCCGGGGATCTCGTGGTGGTAGACCCGCCCGGTCGGCGCGGCGAGCCCCGCCTCGAACGGCGCGTACACCCGCCGCACGCTCTCCCAGTACGGCTCCAGGTCGCCGACGGCCTGGAGGTCGAGCCCGGTCGTGCGCTCCGCGTGGTCGGTCGCGGCGACGATCGCGGACAGCGACGGCTGCGACGTCGTCCCGGCCATGGACGCCACCGCCCCGTCGACCGCGTCGACCCCGGCCCCGATCGCCGCGAGGTACGTCGCGAGCTGGCCGCCCGCCGTGTCGTGCGTGTGCAGGTGCACCGGCAGCCCGAACTCCCGGCGCAGCGCGCCGACCAGGGTCGCGGCGGCCGGCGCCCGCAGCAGCCCCGCCATGTCCTTCACGGCGAGGACGTGCGCCCCCGCGTCGACGATCTTCTCGGCGAGCCGCAGGTAGTAGTCGAGGGTGTAGAGCCGTTCGCCGGGGTCGGACAAGTCGGCGGTGTAGCAGAGGGCGACCTCGGCGACGGCGGTGCCGGTGCGGCGCACGGCGTCGATGGCGGGCCGCATCTGGTCGACGTCGTTGAGGGCGTCGAAGATGCGGAAGATGTCGATGCCGGTGGCGGCGGCCTCCTCCACGAACGCGTCGGTGACCTCGGTCGGGTAGGGCGTGTAGCCGACGGTGTTGCGGCCCCGCAGCAGCATCTGGAGGCAGATGTTCGGCACGGCCTCCCTGAGGGCCGCCAGCCGCTCCCACGGGTCCTCGGCGAGGAACCTGAGCGCCACGTCGTAGGTCGCGCCGCCCCAGCACTCCAGGGACAGCAGGTCGGGCAGGGTGCGGGCGACGAGCGGCGCGGAGGCGAGGAGGTCCTTGGTGCGCACGCGGGTGGCCAGCAGGGACTGGTGGGCGTCGCGGAACGTCGTGTCGGTGACGCCCAGGCGCGGGTTCTCGCGCATCCAGCGGGCGAAGCCTTCCGGGCCCAGCTCGATCAGCCGCTGCCGGGAACCGGCCGGGGGCTCTCCCTCGGGCGTGCGCGGCAGCTTCGCCAACGGGTCGAGGAGGGCGGGGCGTTCGCCGTGCGGCTTGTTGACGGTGACGTCGGCGAGGTAGGTGAGGAGCTTGGTGCCCCGGTCGGCGGAGGTGCGCGCGGTCAGCAGGTGGGGGCGCTGCTCGATGAACGACGTGGTGACGCGGCCCGCCTGGAAGTCGGCGTCGTCCAGGACCGCTTGCAGGAACGGGATGTTGGTGGCGACGCCCCGGATGCGGAACTCGGCGACCGCGCGCCGGGCGCGGCCGATCGCCGACCTGAAGTCCCGTCCCCGGCAGGTGAGTTTGACGAGCATCGAGTCGAAGTGGGCGCTGATCTCCGTACCGGCGTGGGTCGTCCCGCCGTCCAGCCGGATGCCTGAACCACCCGGTGAACGGTAGGCGCTGATGCGGCCGGTGTCGGGGCGGAAGCCGTTGGCGGGGTCCTCGGTGGTGATCCGGCACTGGAGGGCCGCGCCGCGCAGCTTCACCGTGTCCTGGGAGAGCCCGAGATCGGCCAGCGACTCCCCGGCGGCGATGCGGAGCTGGGACTGCACGAGGTCGACGTCGGTGACCTCCTCGGTGACCGTGTGCTCGACCTGGATGCGCGGGTTCATCTCGATGAAGACGTGGTTGCCGTCCCGGTCGAGCAGGAACTCGACGGTGCCCGCGTTGCGGTAGCCGATCTCGCGGGCGAACCGGACGGCGTCGGCGCAGATCCGGTCCCGCAGCTCCGGGTCCAGGTTCGGGGCGGGGGCCAGCTCGATGACCTTCTGGTGGCGCCGCTGCACCGAACAGTCGCGTTCGTACAGGTGGATGACACCGCCCTGCCCGTCGGCGAGGATCTGCACCTCGATGTGGCGGGGGTCGACGACGGCCTTCTCCAGGAAGACGGTCGGGTCGCCGAACGCGGACGCCGCCTCGCGGGAGGCCGCCTCGATGGACTCGCGCAGCGCCGCCGGGTCCTCGACGCGCCGCATGCCGCGCCCGCCGCCGCCCGCGACGGCCTTCACGAACACCGGGAAGCCGATCTCCCCGGCCGCCGCCACCAGTTCGTCGACGTCGTTCGAGGGCTGGGACGAGCCGAGGACCGGGACGCCGGCCGCGCGGGCGGCGGCCACCGCGCTCGCCTTGTTGCCGGTCAGCTCCAGGGTGCGGGCGTCGGGGCCGACGAACGTGATCCCGGCCTCCTCGCACGCGCGCGCCAGCTCCGGGTTCTCCGAGAGGAAGCCGTACCCGGGGTAGACGGCGTCGGCTCCCGCGCGCCGGGCGGCGGCGACGATCTCCTCGACCGACAGGTACGCGCGCACCGGGTGGCCGGGTTCGCCGATCTCGTACGCCTCGTCGGCCTTGAGGCGGTGCAGCGAGTTGCGGTCCTCGTGCGGGAACACGGCGACCGTCCGCGCGCCCAGCTCGTACCCGGCGCGGAACGCCCGGATCGCGATCTCGCCTCGGTTGGCGACCAGCACCTTGCGGAACATCCTGGATCCCTTCAGCCTGCCGGTGTCGGCACCCATGGTGTCGGCGCCGACCGCACAGGTCCATGTGACCCGGGCCACCCCGCGCGCGGGGCACACGATCGGCGGTGTCCTATGCTCCGCGCATGAACGACGCGGTCAGACGGGTGGTCGACGGGCGCTTCCGGCTGGAGGCGCGGCTCGGCGGGGGCGGCATGGGGCTCGTGTGGCGGGCGACCGACCTCGTGCTGCGGCGCGAGGTCGCGGTGAAGGAGGTCCGGCCCTCGGACCCCGACCTCGCCGAGTACGACCCCGAGGCCGCGCACCACCTCAGGCAGCGGGTGCTGCGCGAGGCGCGGGCGCTGGCCCGGCTCGACCACCCCGGCGTCGTCACGATCCACCACATCGTCGACGAGGGCGACGGCACCTACCCCTGGATCGTCATGGAACTGGTGCCCGGCGGCTCCCTCGCCGACCGGCTCGCCGAGGGGCCGATGGACCCGGCGCGGGCCGCGCGGCTCGGGCTCGGCGTGCTGTCCGCGCTGCGCGCCGCGCACGACGCCGGGATCCAGCACCGCGACGTCAAGCCCGCCAACGTCCTCCTGCGCCCCGACGGGCGGCCCGTCCTCACCGACTTCGGCATCGCCGCGATCCGCGAGGCGACCGCGCTCACCGCGACCGGCTCCCTCATCGGCACGCCCGACTACATGGCGCCCGAGCGGGTCTCCGGCCAGTCCGGCGGCCCCGCCTCCGACCTGTGGTCCCTCGGCATGATGCTCTACACGGCCGTCGAGGGCCACCACCCGCTCCGCAGGGGGACGACGCTGGCGACGCTCGCGGCGGTCCTCAGCGAGGACATACCGCCCCCGGCCCACGCCGGCCCCCTCACGGGACTCCTGGTCCGCCTCCTCGACCGCGACCCGTCCGCCCGGCCGACGGCACAGGCGGTGGAACGGCTCCTGACGGAGGCGGCGGAGGGCCAGCACCGGCCGACGACGACGTCCTACCGCCTCCAGCCACCCGCACCACTCCCGGCGACGACCGTCCCCGACGCGCCCGTACGGCGGCAGCGCCGGTGGCCCGCCGTGGTCCTGCCGGGGGCGGGGGTGGCACTCGCCGGGGTGCTGGCATGGAACTTCCTGCCGCTGCGGGGCGACACCGGGACGGCCGGACCGTCCGCGACACCGACACCGTCGGTCTCCGCCTCAGCGGAGAGCGGCAGTCTGCTCACCCCGCAGGGCATCAAGACAGCGCTCGCGGCGATCGAGGAGAAGACGGGGCGCGACCGCTTCGGTTCGATCGGGGTGTACCCGGACTACGTCACGGCAGAGGTGATGGTGAACGGCAGCGACACCAAGACCGAGTCGTACACGTACCGGCCGGGCCAGGGGGCGAAGGAAGGCGTCATCAAGCGGAACATCTTCCCCAACTCCACGCCCTTCACCACGGACGGGTTCGCCTGGGACAAGGTGCCCGCGCTGTTCGCCGAGGCCGACCGGAAACTGAACGTCCCCGAGCCCGAACTCCGCTACCTGCTGGTGAGCGCGCCCAACAAGGTCTTCGACACGCCCGTCACCTTCAACGCCTACCTCTCCGACGCGTACGGCGGTTCCGGACACCTCGTCGCCGACTCCCAGGGCAAGATCACGAAACTCTATCCCGCCGCCAACTGACCTGCGGTTAAGGTCGTTTCATGCGTCTCGCCCTCTTCGATCTCGACGGCACCCTCGTCGACCGTGCCGCCGCCCTCTCCGCCACCGTCGCCGGGCTGTGCCGGGACCACGGGTACCGGCCGGAGGTGGCGGAGTGGCTGCTCGCGGAACTGGCGGAGCACGGCGGCAGGGACGTGCTGGGCCGGCTGCCGGAGCGGTTCGGGGTGACGGAGTCGGCCGAGCACCTGTGGCGGGTGTACGTGGACCGGATGGCGGCGTCGGTGGTGTGCCGTCCGGCGGTGCTGGAGAGCCTGGGCCGGCTGCGGGAGCGGGGCTGGAGCGTGGGCGTCGTGACGAACGGCTCGTCGGACCTCCAGCGCGCGAAGATCCGCTCGGCGGGCCTCGCGGACCTCGTGGACGGCATCGCGGCGTCCGGGGACATCGACGTGCGCAAGCCGGACGCACGCCTGTTCGAGCTGGCGGCGGCGCGGTGCGGGACGCAGCTGACCGCCGGGGACTGGATGACCGGGGACGATCCGGTGAAGGACATCGCGGGCGGCCGTGGGGCAGGGCTGCGGGCGATCTGGGTGCGGGGGCGGGCGTGGCCGGACGGCCTGGACGTGCCGCACCACAGCGTGGCGGACGTCGTGGAGGCCGTGGATCACTTGCTGGAGCGGTCGGGCGGGTAGGTGCGGTCGGACGCCGTGAGGTGTTCCAGGACCTCGGCCAGCTCCTCGCAGGCGCGTTCCACGGAGCGCCGGGTGTTGCGCTGCTCGGTGATGACGGCGGACAGCAGGAGCGCGGTGAGGGCGGTGGCCCCGTTGAACGCCTGGAGTTTGAGCATGACCTCGACGTGGGTGAGCCCGTCGAAGGGGCCGACCCCGTTCGTCGCGGCGACCGTCGCCAGCACGGACGCGAACAGCACGCACAGCATGCTCCCGGCCAGCTCGAACCTGAGCGCCGCCCAGATCAGCACCGGGTAGGTCAGGAACAGCATGTTGACGTGGTTGTGGGTGGCCACGGGGACGATGACGCAGGCGGTCCCCGCGAGCGCGACGGCCTCCTTCCAGCGGGCGCGCGCCAGGAAGGGCCGGCGGGCGCGGTAGAGGGTGAGCAGCAGCGGCGTGACGATCAGTACGCCCATCGCGTCGCCGACCCACCAGGCGACCCACACCGGCCAGAAGCCGTCGGCGGGGAGGGCGCCGGTGAGGACGGCGGTGCCGGCGCCGGTGGTGGAGCTGATCAGCATCGCGGTGAGGGCGGCGAGGAAGACGAGGGCGACGCCGTCGCGCAGGCGGGT
Organism: Streptomyces roseirectus; assembly: GCF_014489635.1. NCBI lineage: Bacteria > Bacillati > Actinomycetota > Actinomycetes > Kitasatosporales > Streptomycetaceae > Streptomyces > Streptomyces roseirectus. The sequence goes on from NZ_CP060828.1 coordinate 590,674, forward strand.
GAGGTCGGTGCGGAAGCCGACGCGGCGCAGCAGGAGGTAGGCGCAGACGGGGGCGAGGGTGTTGCCGGCGAGGTTGGCGAGCATCGAGGGGTGCAGGCCGTCGCCGGAGAGGTGGAGGATCACGAAGAAGCAGCCCAGCGCGATGCCGGCCCAGGCTCGTAGGCCGACGATCAGCAGGCAGGTCAGAGCGACGCCGGTCGGGGGCCAGACGGGCGTGAAGACCGTGTCCTCGACGGTGAGGCGGCGCAGCAGGCCCAGCCGTCCGGCCCCGTAGTAGCAGGCGGCGACGGCCACCGTCCGGAGGGCGAGGACAGCCGCCCTGCGCAACGTCGAGGAGGCCACCACAGGTGCCATCAGACACCGGGCGGGACGGGTCGGCCAGGTGAGGGGGCCGGGGGCGGGCCTTTCGGCTGAATTCCGGCGCCGGGGGTTTGCGCGTGACGCAAGGCCGCGCGCCTCACTCCTCGTCGAGGGCGACCACGAGCACCGCCGCGTCGTCCTCGTGCCCGACCCTCGTCGCGCCCTTGATGACGGCGGCGGCCAGGGCCTCGGTGCTCATGCCGGCCACGGCGGCGACGCCGGCGAGGCGCACGACGTGGTCCAGGCCCTCGTCGAGGGGCAGGGCGGGGCCTTCGACGACGCCGTCGGTGAGGAGGACGAAGACGCCGCCGCTGGTGAGGTGGTGGCGGGAGACGGGGTACGCGGCGCCGGGCTGGATGCCGAGCGGTGGGCCGGGGTCGTCGTCGGCGATGCCGGAGCGGCCGTCGGCGGTGGCGCGGACGAAGGGGGTGTGGCCGGCGCGGGCGCTCTCCAGGACGCCGGTCGCGGGGTCGAGGCGCAGGAAGGTGCAGGTCGCGAAGAGGTCGCTGCCGAGGGAGAAGAGGAGGTCGTTGGTGCGGGCGAGGAGGTCGCCGGGGTCGCTGGTGACGGAGGCGAGGGCGCGCAGGCCGACCCTGACCTGGCCCATGAACGCGGCGGCCTCGATGTTGTGGCCCTGGACGTCGCCGATGGACAGGGCGAGCCGCCCGTCGGGCAGCAGGAACGCGTCGTACCAGTCGCCGCCGACGTTGAGGCCGTAGCAGGCGGGTTCGTAGCGGACGGCGAGGCGGACGCGTGGCGGGCGGGGCAGGTCGCGGGGCAGCATGCCGCGCTGGAGGGCGATGGCCAGCTCCACCTGGGAGCGCTGCACCTCGGCCCGCGCCCGCGCCTGGGCGGTCAGCGACCGCAGCCGCGCCAGGAGCTCGTCGTCCGTCGTCACACCTGGATTTTCACGAACGAACACCCGTTCCGCACCCCGGCCCGTGGGCCCGCGCCGCTCGTACCGGCCAACTCTCCCGCCGCATCTCGTCGTTCGACGGGTCGGACATTGTTCGAGACCTCTTGACGCCGCTCCTCGCCCCGGCTGACACTCTCGCCACACGACGTCACACAGATGTAACCGCGCGGCCTTCTGGATGAAAGGCCGGGCGGCTGTGCCACGTCCACCCCCGTCCCTTCGTGTCCTCCGACAGGGAATCAAGACATGCCGCACATCGCACCCCCGGGCAGCCGCAGCCGGGCGAGACACCTGGTGGGCCGGCTCGCCGGGCTGACCGCCGCCTCGCTGGTCATCGGCCTCGCCGCGCCGGTCGTCTCCGCGCGGGCCGCGGACGCAGACTCGCTCACCGAGGGCCTGGCCCTCTGGTACAAACTGGACGCCTCCTCGGGGACGGCCACCGTGCCGGACGCCTCGGGGCACGGCCGTGACGGTGTCCTGAACGGCACCGGCGCCTTCGCGGACGGCCTCGCCTTCAACGGCACCGACACCTACGTCAAGGTCCCGGACGACGTCATGAAGGGCATGGACGCGATCAGCGTCTCCTTCGACGTGCGGATGGACGCCTCCCAGCAGGCCCCGTACTTCCTGTACGGCTTCGGCAACACCAGCGGCACCGCCGGCGACGGCTACCTGTTCACGACGGGCAACGCGCTGCGCACCTCGATCGCGTCGGGCAACTGGTCCACGGAGCAGAACACGCGCGCCGACGACGGCCACAACCTCGCGCGCGGCGTCTGGAAGCACCTCACCTACACCCAGTCGGGCACGACGGGCATCCTCTACGAGGACGGCGCCGAGGTCGGCCGCAACACCTCGCTCTCCCTCACCCCGGGGTCGATCGGCGGCGGCAGGACGACCGCGAACTACCTCGGCAAGTCGGTGTACCCCGGCGACAAGCTCTTCCAGGGCAAGATCCGCGACTTCCGCGTGTACGACCGCGCCCTGACGAACTCCGAGGTCGAGACGCTGTCCCTGCCGGTCGCGACCGAGGGCGTGGCGGCCGACAAGGCGGCCCTGACCCTCGGCGACACCACCGGCGTCACCCAGAACCTGACGCTCCCGAAGTCCGGCCCGGCGGGCGGCTCGGCGATCACCTGGTCCAGCGACAACCCGGACGCCGTCTCGGCGACCGGCGCCGTCACGCGCCCGGCGGCCGGTCAGCCCGACGGCAGGGCCACCCTGACGGCGACGATCCGCAAGGGCCCGGTCAGCGACACGAAGACCTTCGAGGTGACGGTCCTGCCCATGTTCGACGACGCGACGGCCGTCGAGCAGGCCGCCGGCTCCCTCACCGTCCACAACCTCGACGACGCGCGCGGCAACCTCACCCTGCCCGCCACCGGCGACTTCGGCACGAAGGTCACCTGGACCTCGTCCGACCCGGCCGTCGTCTCGGCGGACGGCATCGTCCACCGCCCGGCGCACGGCGCGGGCGCGACCACCGCCGACCTGACGGCGACGGTCACGAAGGGTTCGGCGCGCACGACGCGCACGCTGACCGCGAAGGTTCCCGAACTCCCCGCCGCGCAGAAGCCCGAGGGCTACCTGTTCAGCTACTTCACGGGCGAGGGCACCTCGGACGGCGAGCAGTTGTACTTCGGTCTGAGCAAGGGCAACGACCCGCTGCACTGGCGGGAGCTGAACGACGGCCGCCCGGTGCTGACCTCGTCGCTCGGCGAGCAGGGCCTGCGCGACCCGTTCATCATCCGCTCCCCCGAGGGCGACAAGTTCTACCAGATCGCCACCGACCTCAAGATCTACGGCAACGGCGACTGGGACGCCTCCCAGCGCACCGGCAGCAAGTCCATCATGGTGTGGGAGTCGACCGACCTCACCCACTGGACGAACCAGCGCCTGGTGCGGGTCTCCCCGGACAGCGCGGGCAACACCTGGGCGCCGGAGGCGTACTACGACGCGAAGCTCGGCGAGTACGTCGTGTTCTGGGCGTCGAAGCTGTACGACAACGAGGCGCACTCCGGCGACACGTACAACCGCATGATGTACGCGACGACGCGTGACTTCTACACGTTCAGCGAGCCGAAGGTGTGGATCGACCGGGGCTACTCGGTCATCGACTCGACGGTGATCCGCGAGGGCGGCACCTACTACCGGCTCTCCAAGGACGAGCGCAACAACTCCTCGTCGACGCCCAACAGCAAGTTCATCTTCGAGGAGAAGAGCGACTCGCTGCTCAGCACCTCGTGGACGCCGGTCGCCGAGGGCATCGGCAAGGGCGCGATGAGCGCGGCCGAGGGTCCGCTGGTGTTCAAGTCGAACACCGAGGACAAGTGGTACGCGTTCCTCGACGAGTTCGGCGGCCGGGGCTACATCCCGTTCGAGACGACCGACCTCGACAAGGGTGTGTGGACGCCGTCCACGGACTACGACCTCCCGGCCCGCCCCCGCCACGGCACGGTCCTGCCGGTCACCAAGGCCGAGTACGACCGCCTCCTGCGCGCCTACCAGCCCGACCAGCTGATCGAGAGCGTCCAGAACGTCTCGGTGAAGACGCGGACCGGTCAGGCCCCGGTGCTTCCGGCGACGGTCCTCGCCCGGTACGCCGACGGCGTGGAGCGCCCGGAAGCGGTCACCTGGGACGCGGTCCCGGCGGACGCCTACGGGCGGCCCGGCACCTTCGAGGTCAAGGGCAAGCTGGCGGACGGCACGTCGGTGACGGCGGCGGTGACCGTCTCGGCGGAGGGCCCCGACGTCCCGGCGGACCTCCTCGTCCACTACAAGTTCGACGAGGCCAAGGGCGACATCGCCGTCGACTCCAGCGGCCACGGCGGCCACGGCGGCCACGGCACGTACGTCGGCTCGCCGTCCTTCGGCACCGGGGTGCACGGCGGTTCGGTGAAGCTGTCCGGCGGCTCGTACGTGAGGATCCCCAACGGCGTGCTGAAGGACGCGAGTTCGGTCACCGTCTCGACGTACGCGAAGTGGCAGGGCGGCGCCAACTTCCAGTGGCTGTTCGGCCTCGGCCCCAACAGCGACAAGTACCTCTTCGCGACGCCCTCCAACGGCGGCTCGACGCTCTACTCGGCGATCACCAAGGCGAGTTGGTCGGCGGAGTCGAAGCTGACGGGCAACGCGGCGCTCACGCCGGGCACGTGGCAGCACGTGACGGTCACGCTGGACGGGGCGACCGGGACGCTGGTCCTGTACGCCGACGGCGTCGAGGTGGCCCGCACGACGACCACCGTCAAGCCGTCCGAGCTGTACGACGCGGCCAAGGACTACTCCGGTTACATCGGCAAGTCCCTGTACGCGGCGGACCCGGCGTTCGCCGGTGAGGTGGACGACTTCCGGATCTACGGGCGGGCGCTGACGGCCGCCGAGGTGATGGAGATCAGCGGCAACACGACGGGCGTCGCCCGCGTGACGCTGCCGCAGCTGAAGACCGACGCGATCGTCTCCGACGGCAAGGTCACCCTGCCGGTGAAGCCGGGCACCGATCTGCGGCGCCTGGCACCGGAGTTCACCCTCGCCCGCGGCGCCGCGATCAGCCCCGCCTCGGGCAGCGTCCAGGACTTCACCAGGCCGGTGACGTACACGGTGACCGGCGGCGACGGCCAGAAGCGCGCCTGGACCGTGTCGGCCGTCGTCATGAAGAGCCCGGTTCTGCCGGGGCTCAACGCCGACCCGAACATCGTCCGCTTCGGCGACACCTTCTACCTCTACCCGACGACGGACGGCTTCGAGGGCTGGAGCGGTACGCGGTTCAAGGCGTACTCGTCGAAGGACCTCGTGCACTGGACGGACCACGGCGTGATCCTGGACCTCGGTCCGGACGTCTCCTGGGCGGACAGCAGGGCGTGGGCACCGACGATCGCGGAGCGGGACGGGAAGTACTACTTCTACTACAGCGCCGACGCGAACATCGGTGTCGCCGTCTCCGACTCCCCGACCGGCCCGTTCAAGGACCCCCTGGGCAAACCCCTCCTGAAGGCGGGGCAGTTGCCGGGCCAGATGATCGACCCGGCGGCGTTCACGGACGACGACGGCACGACCTACCTGTACTGGGGCAACGGGCACGCGTACGTGGCGAAGCTGAACGCGGACATGACGTCCCTCGACATGTCGACGTTCAAGGAGATCACTCCGAGCGGCTACAACGAGGGCACGTTCGTCGTGAAGCGCAAGGGCACGTACTACTTCATGTGGTCGGAGAACGACACGCGGGACGTCGACTACCGCGTCGCGTACGCCACCGGGCCCTCCCCGACGGGTCCGTGGACCAAGCGGGGCCTGATCCTGGAGAAGGACCTCTCCCTCGGCATCAAGGGTCCGGGGCACCACTCGGTCGTCCAGGTCCCGAACTCCGACGACTGGTACATCGCCTACCACCGCTTCGCGATCCCCGGCGGCGACGGCACGCACCGCGAAACGACCCTCGACAAGCTGGAGTTCGACGCGGATGGCCTGATCAAGAAGGTCGTGCCGACCCTCTCCAGCATCGACCCGGTGACGGTCGTGCACGCGGGGGCGGACGTCTCCGGCACCGAGGGCGCGCCGATCGCGCTGACCGGCACCGTCTCCGGCGCGCCGGGCGCGAAGTGGTCCGTCGAGGGCGGCGCGCCGTGCAAGGTCGCCGACCCCGCCCAGGCCCGGACGACGGTGACGTGCGCCGACAACGGCACGTTCCAGCTCGCCCTCGCGGGCGGCGGCAGCCGGGACACGCTGAAGGTGACGGTCGCCAACGCGGCGCCGGTCATCACCAAGGCGTCGGGCTCGTCCCCGGTGTCGGTCGGCCGGCCGGCGTCGGTGACGGCCGCGTTCACCGACGCGGGCGCCCGTGACACGCACACCTGCACCATCGACTGGGCCGACGGCAGCACGCCGTACACCGGCCCCGTGTGCAAGGCCGAGCACCGGTACACGTCGGCGGGCGTCCGCCGTCCGGTCGTCACCGTGAAGGACGACGACGGCGGCAGCGCGCGGACGGTCCTGCCGGAGGTGGTCGTGTACGACCGTGCGGCGGGCGGCGCGTCGGGCGCGGGCATGGTGCTCTCGCCGCAGGGCCGCTCGACGTTCTCCTTCTCGGCCGCGTACGGCGCGAAGGCGACCGTCCCGGCGAGCCGTGTCACGTTCGCCGCGCCCGGTGTGGCGCTGCGCGGCACCGGCTCCGACTGGCTGGTGGTAACCGGCAAGCAGGCCGTCCACCAGGGTTCCGGCACGGTGAACAAGGCGTCCGGCTACGCCTTCCGGATCACCGTCGTGGACGGCCCCGACACCTTCCGGATCAAGGTCTGGCAGAAGTCGACGGGCAAGGTCGTGTACGACGGCGGCGGCAAGGCCGGCGGGAAGATCACCGTGGGCCGCTGAGCCCGGACGGCACGCGAGGCGGGTCCGTACCCCGGGGGGCTCCACCCCTGGTGTACGGGCCCGCCTTTTTCAGGGCGCCCCGGTGCGTGCCAGGACTCCCCAGTGATCCTGGACCGGCTTCCGGGGCAGGTGTGCCCTGCGCGGCGGTCACCAGCATGCGGCACACGTCGGGCGCGTGTCGTTGGCACACGGTCCACAGGCGTGACGCACTGCGTCCACCGGCCGTCTACAGCGCGTCGGCCGTCGACAATTCCGCCCGGCCGGCGTGGGCGCGCACGTCGCTCGGCGTGTCGCCGTACGCGGCGCGGAAGGCGCGGGTGAACTCGGCGGCGCGCGGGAAGCCCCAGCGGGCGGCGACCGCGTGGATGGGGAGGTCGCGCAGCGCCGGGTCGGCGAGGTCGCGGCGGGCGTTCTTCAGGCGCTGCTCGCGCAGGTAGGAGGCGACCGTCAGGCCCTCCTCCTGGAACAGGCGGTACAGGTAGCTGCGGGAGACGTGGTGGGCCGCCGCGATCGCCGCCGGGGTGAGGTCGGGGTCGGCGAGGTTGCGCCGCACGAACTCCTTGATCCGCAGGGTCAGCGCACGCGCCCGTGTCTCCGGCGGCACCGCCCGCTCGGCGTCCAGCAGGTGCGCGAACAGGGCGGTGACGAGGTCGATGACGACCGTGCCGAGGCGGGCGGCGTCCGTCGGGCGGTAGGGGCTGGTGTCGTCGGCGAGCTGGATCAGGAACTGGGTGAGCAGCGCGCCGAGACCGGCGTCGCCGGGGACCCTGCCGAGGACCTTGTCCTCCGCGCGGCGGCCGGGCAGGACGACGGCGCTGCGGGGTATCTCGACGCCGACGATCGACACCGGGTCGGGGCCCGTGGACACCTCGAACGCCTTCGACGAGTGGCTGACGTGCAGGTCCTTGACGCGGTAGGCGGCCCTGCGCTCGCCCCAGTCGGCGGCGCCCTCGCCGCGCAGCAGCAGGGACAGGTGGTAGACCTCGGGGTCCGACTGGCGCATCAGGCGCGGGGTGCGGTGGAAGACGAGGTGATCGAAGGTGGCCGGCCAGATCGTCACCTCGCCCAGTCCGATGAGGCGTTGGACGCCGTGGTAGTCGGCCGCGCGGGTGCTGTGCAGCCGCATGGGCGCGTGGGTGCGGCCGAGCCGTTCCGTCCATGCCTCGAACCGGTCGGCGGGGGGCAGATCCTTCGTTCTCAGCACCGATTCGTGGAGCATCCGGGTAGTCAACCACACGTCCCCGTAAAGGTTTTCGGCCGGTCGGCGCGCCTCGTGAGCGTGAGGAACCCGGCCACCGCAAGCGCCTGACAGCCCGCCGCCACCAGCAACGCGCCCTGCGTCGAGCAGACCACCGCCGCACCCGCGCCGAGCGCGTACCCACTCGTCTTCAGGCTGGCCCCCGTGGTGAAGATCTGCCCCCTCAGCCGCTCGGGCGCCTCCCTGTTCCGCACCCCGAACAACGCGACGAGCTGCGGCCCCGTCCCGAGCCCGGCGACCAGAGCACCGGCAAGCGGCCAGGCACCCGCGAGAAGAAACGCGACACCGAGCACGACGGTACTCCCGAGGAGCACGGCATCAGGGCTCGCCTTCGGCGGGCGGTGCGCCAGAGCGAGGTTCGCCGCGAGGGACGCTCCCGCGAGGACTGCGAGCAGGAACGCCCCCGCCCCCTCGCTCCCGAAGGCCCGCGCCCCCAGGACCGGGGTGACAGCCGTGAAAGCGCCGAGGCCGGCGTGGGAGACGGTGGAGGTGAAGGTGGCCCGGGCGAGGGGGCGGATCCGGACGAGGGCGGCGCATCCGGCACGGAGGTCGGTGAGGAGGGGGTGCCGGGTGGTGGAGGGCGCCGGGGTTGAGGAGGCGCGGGGTCGGCGCGGAGCTGAGAGGGCCGGGGGCCGGCGCGGGGACCGCAGGGCCAGGGAGCGGCGCGGGATAGAGAGGGCCAGGGGTAGACGCAGGGGCCACAGAGCCAAGGGGCGACGCGGGATGGAGACGGCCAGGGGCCTGCGCGGGACCCAACGGGCCGAGAGCCGGCCCAGCGTCCGCAGGGCCAGGGAGCGGTGCGAGGTCCGGAGGGTCGTGGGGTGGTGTGGGGCGGCCGGCATCGGGGGGCGGCTCGGGGTCGGGTGGGCCGGAGGCCGACGCGGGGCGACGGGTGTCGAGGGCCGGGTCCGCGCCTCGGCTCCCCGCCCGCCGAGGCTTCCGCTCCGCGCCGACTCCACACCACCCTCCGGCTCCGGCCACACACCCACACCTCCGCGCGGGGTCCGGACGGCCGGAGGCCGGCGCGGAGTGACAGACGTCGAGGGCCGGTTCTGCGCCTCGGCGCCCAGCCCGCCAAAGCTTCCGCGCAGCGTCGGCTCAACACCGCGCTCCGGCTCCGGCCACGCGCCCGCACCTCCGCGCGGGGTCGGTAGGGCCAGAGGTCGGCGCGGGGCGACGGGCGTCGAGGGCCGGGTCTGCGCCTCGGCGCCCAGCCCACCGAGACTTCCGCTCCGCGCCGGCTCAACACCGCACTCCGGCTCCGGCCACGCACCTCCGCGCGACGTCCCTCCCTCGCCACCCGTCGGTCCCGCGATCGCCGGCGGAACAGGACCCGCCTCCGGCCCCGGAAGCCCGCACGCCCTCGGCTCGGGAGTCCCAGTCCCCGCCGCCCTCGTGGAGGTTCCCTCAGCCCGCCCCGCCCCGTGACCGCTACCCCGGCCCATCCCGTGACCGCTCCCCCTCCCCGGCAAAGTCCACGCCGCCGGCAACGCCGCCACGATGAGCCCGACAGCCGTCAGCAGCGCAGCCTCCGGCCCCGCCACCAGTGCTGCTCCCCCGGCCAGCGCGGGCCCCGCGAGTGCCGCGAACTCGTAGGACGCGGCGTCGAGGGCGGTGGCGCGGGGGAGGCGGTCCGGGGTGGTGAGGTGGGGGAGGCGGGAGGTCCAGCCGGAGGCCAGGGCGGGGGCGAAGACGCCGGCGAGGAGGGCGAGGGAGAGGGCGGCGGGGAGGGGTGGGCCGTCGAGGGCGGAGCGGAGCAGGAGCAGGGTGGTCGCGTATGCGGCCAGGGACACGGCGAGGAGGCGGCCCGGGTGTGGTGTGCGGTCCAGGAGGGCGCCGAGGAACGGGCCCCCGAGGGCCGCCGAGGCTGTGAGCGCCGCGAGGAGGGCCGAGCCGGTCGCGGCGGAGCCGGTGAGTGCTGTGCCGGTGAGGAGGAGGGCGGGGCCGGACATCTCGTCGCCGGTGCGCGCGGCGCCCGCGCCGAGGAGGTACCGGGCGAGCCCGTAACGTCTTTTCATGCGACCTACGTTACGAAGTAACTCTATGTCGAGCCAAGGCCGTTACACTCGCCCGCATGGATCCCGACGACTGGTTCAGCCGCCACTCCCCCGCCCGCACCGCCCACCGCACGGTCGCCCTCGTCAACGTCCTCACGACCGGCGAGGCCGGACCGGAGGCGGTCGCGGCGGTCCTGCGGGAGTACGGCGAGGCGGATCCGCTGGACCTGGACGCGGCGGACGTCGCCGGGATGCGCGCGGCGGCCCGGCGACTGCGCGAAGTGTTCGCGGCGGGGAACGTCGACGAGGCCGCAGGCCGCCTCAACCACCTCCTCGCGGACGCCTGCGGACCCGTGCGCCTCACCTCCCACGGCGGGCACACGCCCTGGCACCTCCACCTCGACCGCCACGACGAGGCGCCCTGGGCCGAGTGGTTCCTCGCGTCGTCCTGCATGACCCTGGCCGTCCTGCTGTGGGACCGCCAGCGCCCGCCGGGCGGCGTCTGCGCGTCCACGTCCTGCGCGAACGTCTTCCTCACCGGGACCAGCGGCACCCCCCGCCGCTACTGCGCCCCGCGCTGCGCGACCCGCGAACGCGTGGCCGCCCACCGCAAGGCCGCCCGCAATCCGGATGCGGACGGCACCGCGGCCTTCTAGCCTGACCCGCATGCCGGACGAGCAGTTCACGAACCCGAGCCTGGCCGCCCTCTACGACCCCCTCCACACCGACCGCCCCGACCTCGGCGCCTACCTGGACATCGCCCGGGAGTTCAGCGCCCGTCAGATCCTGGACGTCGGCTGCGGCACCGGCACCCTCGCCCTGCTGCTCGCCGCCCAGGGCCACGACGTCACGGGCGTCGACCCGGCCCGCGCTTCGGTGGACGTCGCACGCGCCAAACCCGGCGCGGAAAGGGTCCGCTGGCTGGACGGCGACGCGACCACCCTGCCGGACGACGTGCACGTGGACCTCGCCCTCATGACCGGGAACGCCGCGCAGGCCGTCGTCGACGAGGACGTCTGGGAGGGCACCCTGCGCGGGGTGCGCGCGGCGCTGCGGCCCGGCGGCCGGTTCGTGTTCGAGACGCGGGATCCGGCGCGGCGGGCATGGGAGGAGTGGACCCCCGAGGAGTCGAGCCGCAGGGTCGAGGTGCCCGGCGTGGGGGCGGTGGAGACCTGGTACGAGGTGACGGAGGTCGCGCTGCCGCTGGTGACGTTCCGGACGACGTTCGTGGTGGCCGGGGAGGTGCTGACGTCGATGTCGACGCTGCGGTTCCGGGAGCGGGACGAGGTGGCGGCGGGCCTCGAACGGCACGGCTTCGGCGTCGAGGAGGTCAGGGGCGCCCCCGACCGGCCCGGCAGGGAGTTCGTGTTCTTCGCGCGGGCCCGCGCGGTGGTGGCGTCCGGCGGGGAGTCGTAGCGTCGGAGGGAGAGCGCCGGCGCAGGGAGCGGACATGCCCAGGTACATGACGAGGACCGCCCTGGCGGTGTGCGCGGTGGCGTCGCTGGCGGCGGCCGGCACGACGACGCCCCACCCCGGCACGGCCTTGCCGGACTGCGCGGGCCGGGCGCTGACCCGTCCCGCCGACTACGTCCTGGCCTGCGGCGACGGCAACAGCCGGCTGACCTCCCTGCGCTGGACCCGCTGGGACTCCAGCGAGGCCCGGGGCCACGGCGTGAACGTCGTCAACGACTGCGTCCCCTACTGCGCGGCCGGGACCTTCCGCGCCTACCCGGTCACCGTCCGCCTGCACGCCCCGAAGGCCCGGCACTACACCGAGGTGACCCTCACGTTCACCGCCGGCGCACCGGACCGGACCCCGCGCACGGTGACGTACCCGCTGCCCGGCCCTGGCGCCCGCGGCTAGCCGTGGCCCAGTCTGCTCAGCCGGGCGGCAGCCCGCATACGGGCCACCTGGAGGACCGACAGGAGTACTTCGCGGCTGGAGTTGCGGTCGCGTACGTCGCACAGGACGACCGGGATGCCGGGGTCGAGGTCGAGGGCGGCGCGGACCTGTTCGGCGGATGCCTCGCGGCGTCCGTGGAAGCAGTTGACGCCGACCGCGAAGGGGATCTCCCGCGACTCGAAGAAGTCGATCGAGGCGAAGGACGCGTCGAGGCGGCGGGTGTCGGCGAGGACGATCGCGCCGAGCGCCCCGTTGGCGAGGTCGTCCCACATGAACCAGAACCGGTCCTGGCCCGGGGTGCCGAAGAGGTACACGACGAGGTCGGAGGCGACGGTGATCCGGCCGAAGTCCATGGCGACCGTGGTGGCCACCTTGTTCTCCACGCCGGAGAGGTCGTCGACCCCCCGGCTGACCTCGGTCATGCGCTCCTCGGTCTCCAGCGGCGGCACCTCGCTCACCGAGCCCACCATCGTGGTCTTGCCGACGCCGAATCCGCCCGCGACGAGGATCTTCAGTGCCGTCGGCAGGACGGGTTCAGAGTTGACGGATGGCATCCATCACCCTTTCGATGAGTTCGACGTCCGGCTGGCTTTCCTTGCCGGGCGGCGACTGGACTAGGATCAGCGAGGTATTGAGGAGATCTCCGCACAGGATCTTCACCACGCTCACGGGCAGGTCCATCAGGGCGGCGATCTCGGCGATCGCCACCGCGCGGTCCCGGCACAGCTCCAGGATCTTGGCCGCCTCGGGCTCCAGCGCCTCGTGGTCCGCCTCCTCGACGGACCGCGAGACGATCTGGGTGATCAGCGTGAAGGCGTGCTGCGAGTGGCGGGTCCTGCCGCCCGTGATCGCATACGGCCGTAAGTAACGCCCCCCGCCCGACGCGTCCGACCAGCGGGACTCAGACATCCTGGCCCAGGCCGCCGCCGGGAGGGCCCTGCACCCGCGGCGGCGCGCTCAGATAGGTGCCGACGCGCTTGACGAGGGTGCCCATCTCGTACGCCATCATGCCGATGTCCACGGAGTCCGAGGCGAACGCCGCGAGACGCGCGCCCTGGCCCGCCGCCGTGATGAAGAGGTACGCCTTCTCCATCTGGATCACCGTCTGCTGGACGGGCCCGCCGTGGAAGTGGCGTGCGGCGCCCCGCGCGAGGCTGTGCACGCCGGAGCCGACGGCCGACAGGTGCTCGGCGTCGTCGCGGCGGATGTCCTTCGACTTTCCGATGAGAAGGCCGTCCCCCGACAGCACGACAGCACAGCGAATCTCAGGGATCCGGTCCACCAGGTCGTCCAGCAGCCAGTCCAGCTGCGGACCGGGGTGTACCTGCTCACTCATTCCTTAACGTTCCTTCACAATTGGTGTGCATCAGGGCCCTTCGTCGTCGTACCGCCCGGGAGGCGGAGGGTCCGTCTCGGGCGACTGCGCTCGTTTCAGGCCCCGCTGGATGGCGCTCAGCGCGCGGGCCGACACGTCGGGGGAGATGACGCTCTCGTCGGATTCCCCGCCCCCGCCGAACTGGGCGGCCTCCTTGCGCAGTTGCTGCGCGAGCGCGGCCCCACGGGTGCGCCGTGGCAGCACGTCGGGGGTGGTCAGCGGGGAGTTGCCGGCCGGGGGCGTGGCCGCCGGGGGTGCCGTGGGACGGGTCTGCTGCGGGTACTGCTCCGCCGCCGGGGTGCCGGCGGGGTCGTGGCCGTACTGCGGGGGTGCGGGTGACTCCTGGTGGGGCGGAGCATACGGCTGCTCCGTGAACAGTCCGTTGCCGCCCGGCCCGTAGGGTCCGGGGACCTGGGGCTGCTGCGGGGGGTACGCCTCGTAGGCCGGGACGGATGCCTCGTAGGCCGGGGCCTGGGGTTCGGCGGGGCCTCCGTAGGCGGGGGTGTCGTACACCGGGGTGTCGTAGGCCGGAGTCTCGTACGCCGGGGTGCCGTGGGCCGGGGTGCCGTACGCCTGGGTGTCGTAGGCCGCCTGTGGTTCGGCGGGGGCGCCGTAGCCGTAGGGGGCCGGGGGTTCGGTGTGTCCGGGGTGGCCGGCGACCGGCGGGAGGAGGCCCGCGCCCGCGTACTCGGGGAAGCCGTCGTAGTCGGACAGGCGGGTGTGGGTCGGCAGGTCGAAGCCGCTGGAGGTGACCGCGCCCGCGCCGACGAGGATCTGCTCGACGGGCGCCCCGGCCTGCTCGGTGCCCCCGGCGGCCAGCCCCGCGCGTTCGGGCGCGGCGAGGGCGTCGACGGTCGCCGCGGCGGCGGCCTGGAGCTGGTCGAGGACCGGCGAGCCGACCTCTTCGAGCAGGTCGACGGGGATGAGGACGATGCTGAGGGTGCCGCCGTAGACCGACTCGCGCAGCTCGACCTTGACGCCGTGGCGTTCGGCGAGCCGGGCGACGACGAAGTGGCCGAGGCGGGGGTCCTCGCCGAGCGCGGTGAGGTCCAGGCGCGGCGGGTTGGCCAGCAGCTGGTTGGCCTGGTGGCGCTGGGCGGGCGGGATGCCGAGGCCGTGGTCCTCGACGTGGATGGCGAGGCCCTTGGCGACGCGGATCGCGCTGACGGCGACCTGGGTCTCCGGCGGGGAGAAGCTGGTGCCGTTCTCGATCAGCTCGGCGAGCAGGTGGGTGACGTCGGAGACGGCGCGCGCGGAGAGCGCGGTGCGCCGGTCGGCGGGCGAGTTCTTGACCTTGACCCGGGTGTACGCCTCGGTCTCGGCGACGGAGGCGCGCATCACGTCGGTGATGGGGACGGCGGCGTTGGTGCGGCGGCCGGTGGGCGTGCCGCTGAGGATCATCAGGTTCTCGGCGTGCCGGCGGGCGCGGGTGGCGAGGTGGTCGACCTTGAAGATGTCGTGCAGGAGGTCGGAGTCCTCGTGCTTGCGCTCCAGGTCGTCCAGGAGGGCGATGAGGCGGTGCAGCAGGATCTGGGTGCGCCGGATGAGCTGGGCGACGACCTTCTCGGTGCCCTCGCGGCCCATGTGCTGGCGTATCGCCGTGTCGGCGGCGACGAGGCCGATGCGGTCGACGACGGCGGCGAGGCGGGCGACCTCCTCGCTGCCGCGCCGCCGGCTGCCGAGGCCCAGCGCGCTCGCCGGGTCGGGGCGCTCGCCTTTGTCGATCCGGGCGAGGACGTCGGGGAGCCGGCGGCTCGCCAGTTCCTCGGCGTAGGTGTGCAGGTCGCGCAGTTCGGCCTCGGCGGCGCGGCGGCGCCTGCGGCCGACGAGCCAGGCGGCGAGGACGGGCGCGAGCGCCGCGACGGCCCCGGTGACGGCGCCGAGCAGCAGCGCGTCGGCGCGGACGCCGATGACGGCGGCGAGGTCGGTGCCGTGAGCGTTCCCGCCGGTGGGCGCCGGGTCCGTGGCGGCGGCGGAAAAGGCGGTGGTGGAGAAGTCGGCGGTGGAGACGGCGGGCTGACGGAACGTCGCCGGGACGGCGTGGGCCGTGCGCGCGAGGTGTGCCGCCGTCTCCTGGCGTATCGCCAGGTACTCCTGGAACAGCGCGCGGTGGTCGTCGCCGAGGCGGCCGGAGGCGAGGGCGGCGCTGACCACGGCGTCCGGCGTGTCGGGGTGGGCGATCGGCTCGCCGGAGGTGGAACCGGAGGGCGCGGTGTGCGCGTCCAGTCCTTCGGGGGTGGCGGTGAGGTCCGGGTGGAAGGCGGAGACGGCCTCGTCGGTGCGGGCGTGGCTCGGCTCGTCGGCCGGTTCGGCCGCCGTGTATCCCCACAGGCAGGTGAGACAGACCGCGGGGACCACGAAGGGAACGACGAACGAGGAGCGCAGCGGACTGCGGTGGGCGGAGCGGTTACGGGTCCGCCGGTCGCGGATGCCTGGCATCTGATTCCTCGTACAGCAGCGACACACCTGGACCGGCGGGCGGTGGACTCCGGTGCGGGGTCTTCCCGTCCGACCGGTTCGGTCGGCGTGTTCGAATGTCGGCGATGAGCTGCACCGTATCAGGATCATGGCGCAGCGTCAGCATACGCCTGAGGCAACTTCCGCACGTCACGGCACAGTTGGCACCGGCACAAGCCCGCCGAAGGGCGGGCAGGTACGGGCAAGGGGTCACAGGAGGGCGAGGAGCGCGGGTGTGAAGAGCGCGCTCGCCGGGGCGATTCCGGCAACGGTGTCGAAATAGATCGAGGTCAGTTCCTCGTCCTGCTGGACGGCGCGCAGCAGGGACAGCTTCTGTTCGTGGGGGTCGAGGCGGGCGACGCCGAGGGTGGCCTCGTAGCCGCCCATGAGGGCCTGGTCGCGGTCCTCGCCGAAGTCCTTGAGGGCCGTGTCGAGGAGGGCGGGGTCGTCGCCGAGGGCGTCGGCGAGGCGGCCGGTGAGGAGTTCGACCTGCTGGTAGCCGTCGCTGATGCCGCGGGCGGTGATGGAGTCCTTGTGGTGTCCGGCGTCCCCGACGAGGGTCCAGCCGGGGCCGCTGGCCTTGCGGAAGAAGTTCTGCTGGCGGCCGGTGCCGCGCAGTTTCTCCCGGGCCTCGGTGCCCGCGATCCGGTCGTACAGGTCGGGCGCGGTGCCTTGGACCTGGGCGAGGAAGGCGGTCTGGGCGTCGGCGCGGACCTCGGCGTAGCGGTCCTGGGGGAAGTAGGCGAGGACGAGGGTGGTGTCGTCATGGGTGGGGACGGCGGCGACCCAGCTGCGGGGCTTTTCGTAGAGTTCGAGGGCGTCGGTCACCTTCGGGTAGTAGGCGTAGTAGGCGCAGGTGAGGCGGGGGTGCTCCACGGTGTAGGGGGCGCCGACGAGGGCGCCGACGGTGGAGCGCATGCCGTCCGCGCCGATCACGAGGCGGGCGGTTTCGGTGAAGGTGTGTCCCCCGGATCTTCCCCGTACCCCCACGACCCGTCCGGTGTCGTCGTGCACCAGGCCGTTCACTTCGTACCGTTCGCGGTATTCGGCGCCGTCCGCCACGGCGGCGTCGATGAGGAGCGGGTCGAGGATGTGGCGGCGCGGCGAGTAGGCCGCGCGCTGGCCGTCCACTCCCCGGGCGCAGCCCTCCAGCAGGACGTCGCCGACCTCGTAGCGCACCCGCTCGATCGGGGGGCATCCGGTGTCGCGCAGGGCGTCCAGCAGACCCCAGCGCTCCAGCGCGGCGACGCCGGGCTGGTGCAGGAGGTGGGTGGAGAGGGTGTCCGTGCCGTAGGCCGTCTTGTCCAGCAACAGGACCCGGAACCCGGCTCGGGAGAGCAGCATGGCGGTGGGTGCACCGGCGCAGCGCGCCCCCACCACGATGGCGTCGAACATGTCGGAGCCTTACATGTCGGCAACTAGGGGACAGGTGTGGGGGGTTGAGGTGGGAGGCGAGGGCGCCTCGGGACGTCAGCCGTCCCGCCCCAGAGCGGTGAGGAGAGCGCGCCGGTCGGTCTTGCCGTTCGCGTTGAGCGGGAGTGCGTCGAGCACGGTGATGCGCCGGGGCATCATGTGCGGCGGCAGTTCGGCGCCCAGGGCCTCGTAGAGAGCGTCCGGGGTGCGGTCGGTGCCGCTGACGGCGGCGAGCAGTTCCGGTTCCCCGTCGGGGGCCTTCGCGGCGACGACGGCGGCCTCGCGGACGCCGCCCGCGCGGCGCAGGGCGGCCTCGATCGCGCCGAGTTCGACGCGGTGGCCGCGGATCTTGACCTGCTGGTCGTCGCGGCCGAGGTGGACGAGGGCGCCGTCGAGGCGGGTGACCCGGTCGCCGGTGCGGTACCAGTGGCGCTCGCCGGGGGGTCCGTCGGCGGGGCGCAGGTCCTCGTCGAGGAAGCGGCCGGTGTTCTCGGCGGGGTCGAGGTAGCCGGCGAAGCGCAGGGCGCCGCGCACGCACAGTTCGCCGGTGTCGGCCGGGCGGCCGTCCTCGTCGAGCACGACCGCCTCCGCGCTGGGGTGGGGAGTCCCGATGGGGGCGGTGCCGTTGGGGGTGTCGGGCCAGGCGGCGGGGTCGTCGGGCAGGAGGTGGGCGGTGCAGGAGATGGTGAGCTCGGTGGGGCCGTACAGGACGTCGACGCGGCTGTGCGGGGCGGCCTCGCGCCATTCCCGGGCGGCTTTGAGGGTGAGGGGTTCGCCGCCGAAGACGCTCCAGCGCAGGGTCGGCATCGCTCCTGGGGTGAGGGTGCCGAGCCGGGAGGCGAAGGAGATGAGGGAGGGGACGGAGAACCAGTGGGTCAGACGCAGGGTGTTGACCATCCGGACGGGGGACATGAGCTGGGTTCGCCGGGGCACCACGAGCGTCCCGCCGGAGGACCAGGTCACGAAGAGGTCGTGCACCGACCCGTCGAAGGTCAGCTCGAAGCACTGGGAGAGCCGGCTGCCGGGGCCGATGCCGTAGCGGCCGTCGAGGTCGGTGAGGTAGGCGCAGATGCCGCGGTGGGTGACGGGGACGCCCTTGGGGCGGCCGGTGGAGCCGGAGGTGAAGATGAGGTAGGCGGTGGAGTCCGGCGCGGCGGGCCGGCGCTCCTTGACGGGCGCGGGTAACCCGGCCCACGTCGTGATGTCGTCGGCGGTGACGGCGAGGACGGGCACGCCGATGTCGCCGGGGCCCTCCTCGGCCGCGTCGGCGAGGATCAGGTCGAGGCCGGCGGAGGCGCCGATCTCGGCGGTGCGGGCGACGGGGTGTTCGGGGTTGAGCGGGACGACGGCGGCTCCGGCGCGCAGCGCGGCGAGCCAGCCGGCGTAGATCGGCAGGGTGCGGGAGACAAGGAGGCCGACCCGTTTCGCCTGGCCGATTTTTTCGGCCAACTCTTCGGCTGCGGAACGGAGTTGACGGTACGTCAGAATCTCGCCGGCGACTTCGAGGGCCGTTTCGTCCGGGTATCGTTCGGCCGCTTCGGCGAACCGGCCGTACAGGTCGAGTGGTCGGCTCATCGGGTGGCCGCCTGGAGGGACCGCGTCCACGCGCGCAGCTCGCCGACCGTGCGGAGCCCGCCCAGCTCCTCCGGGTCGACGTCCTGGCCGGTGCGTTTGGCGAGGTCGACGACGATGCGGAGTTTGGCGAGGGAGTCGATGCCGATGTCGGTGAGGGTGGAGCCGTCCTCGAAGGAAGTGCGGGCGTGCTCGGTCAGCACCCACTGCGCGAGGTCGTCGGCGGGCTCCGCGGCGCGCTCGCCGGCCCAGTAGCGCCTGGTCCGCCAGGGGTTGCCGGGCACGGGGACGTAGCGGGCGCCCTTGCCGAGCGCGGCCTCCCAGTCGACGTCCTCCCCGGCCGTGTACGCGGCGGCGAGGTCGGCGAGCGGGCCCTCGGCGGGCGGCGTGCGCGCCATCAGGGCGGCGGCCAGCTCCGCGTGGGTCTCGCCGGCCACGGCGAGGCGGTGACCGGTGTGGTGGTCGCGGCGCAGGGCGGCGCTGTGGCAGATGTCCCGCACGGAGTGCGCGGCGCCGGCGCCGTCGGGGGCCAGGTATCGGACGTAGGCGGCGGCGAGGTCGGCCAGGGCCTCGGCGCTACGCGCGGAGAGCGCCAGTACGCAGGGGCCGGCGGCGGTCCCGGTGTCCTCGGCGGGGGCGGGCGGGGCGGCCTCGGCGAGGACGACGTGCGCGTTGAGCGCGGCCGAGCCCTGCGCGGAGACGCCGGCGAGGGCGCGGCGGCCGGTGCGCTCGGGCAGGTCGTGGACCTCGCCGGGGATGCGCAGCGGGAGGGCGTCCCAGTCGAGGTCGGGGCGGGGGGTGCTCAGGTTGATGCTGGCCGGCACGCGGCCGTGCTCCAGGCAGAGCACCGTCTTGATCAGGCCGGCGATGCCGCCGCCCGCCTCGCCGTGGCCGATGTTGGTCTTCACGGAGCCGACCAGCAGCGGCCGGTCTGCGGGGCGTCCGGCGCCCAGGACCTCGCCGAGGGCGGTGAGTTCCAGCGGGTCGAGGGCGGGCGACCCCGAGCCGTGCGCCTCGACGTAGTCGACGTCGGCCGGGTCGACGCCGGCGTCCTCGTAGGCCCAGCGCAGGACGTCCAACTGGCCCTGGAGGGAGGGGTTCAGGACGCTGTCGCTGGTGCGGCCGTCGTTGCCGACCGCGCTGCCCCGGATCACGGCGCGGATCCGGTCGCCGTCGGCGATCGCCTGGTCGAGGCGTTTGAGGACGACGACACCGACCGCGTCGGCGGGCGCGTGGCCGTCGGCGGCGGCGTCGCCGAACCGGCTGCGCCCGTCGTGGGAGTGGCCGCCGGCCTGGCTCATCACGATGGCCTCGTCGGGCCGCAGCACCAGGTTGACGCCGGCCGCGAGCGCGAGGGGGCTCTCACCGGCGCGCAGGCTCTGCACGGCCTGGTGGACGGCGACGAGGGAGGAGGAGCAGGCGGTGTCGACGACGACGCTGGGGCCGCGCAGGTCGAAGAAGTGCGAGACGCGGGCGGGCAGCAGGGAGCGGAAGTTGCCCAGCTGGGCGGCGTCGGCGCCGTCCGCGCCCTGGCGCAGGGCGTTCTCCAGGTAGTCCGAGCGGGCGTTGCCGACGAAGACGCCGGTGCGGGTGCCGGCCAGCCGGGACGGGGGCAGGCCCGCGTCCTCCAGCGCCTCCCAGGCGGTCGTCAGCAGGAGGCGCTGCTGCGGGTCCAGTTGAGCCGCTTCTGCCTCGGACATGCCAAAAAAGGCGGCGTCGAACTCCCCGGCTCCCGCGACGTAGCCCGCGCGGCGGGCGGTGATCCCGCCGGGGGCGCCCTGGGCGGAGTGCAGCGCGCCCGCGTCATAACGCTCCGCGGGGGTCTCCCCGGTGGCGTCCGCTCCGTCGAGCAGCAGCTCCCACAGTTCACCGGCCCCACTGGCGCCGGGCAGCCGGCAGGCCATGCCGATCACCGCCACGCAGCGGGCGTCCGCCTCGCAGCTGTTCATGAGCTGACTCCATTTCATACTCGGCTCACCATCGTTACGCGGCAGTAGTGTTGATCTTGCCCGCAGGACGGCGAAAAGACGACGAGATCTCGGCAACACCTCACGGCCCACGGCGCGTTCGCCATGACCGTCGACCGTCGCCAGGGCACGGTGGCGCCCGGCGCGGCCCGCAAGAGTCGAAGGGACGGACCCGCGTCCGACAGACGCGTGTCTAGGGTCTGTTCAGCCGCCGCGGACCCCCCGCTCCGCGTACCGGCCCCCCGCCTGACTGGCTCTCCCCCCGGCGCCGGGCGCGTTCCCCCTGGAAAGGAACGCCGCACATCCGGCTCGACACCCCATTTTCGGACACACTTTCGATTCCTCGATGTCATGGCGAGTCGAACACGCTAGCGTCGAAAACACGCCCGTCGCACGATTGTCGTATGTCTCAACCGCATCGCGCGACGGCCGCCGCAAGGAATGACGGGAAGTGATCGGCGCCGGTTGAAACGCGGCGCTTTTTGGACAGAATCAGAAGTTGAGCACCCGTCAACCACCCCTCCACACCGCCTTGGCAAGATCTTCTTCCGCCAACCACCTCAGGTGACAAGGTGGTTACGCCCGGGGCTGAAGTGACCGGGATCGCCGGGGCAGGCGACTCACGGCACACGGAGTTCTGCTTTGATCTGATCTCATGGACTCCCTCTCACCTGAAGAACTCCGTCTCGCGGGCGAGCAGCGCCGGCTGCGACTGCAGATTCTCGGCCTCAATTCGGTCGGCGCGGAGGCCACCTTCGACCGGGTGGCGCGGCTCGCGGCCGGGTTCACCCAGTCGCCCCTGGCCATGGTCAACTTCATCAGCGACGAACAGCAGATGTTCCGCGGCATGTACACGCCCCCCGGCGATCCGGGCGAGCGGACCGACGCGGCGGGCAACGCGGTCACCTTCGACCTCAGCAACCTCACCCGCGAGGCCCCCGGCGACTACGGCTTCTGCCCGCACGCCGTCGCGATGGGCTCCCAGCTCGCGCTGGACGACGTGTTCGACTACCCGCGCTTCAAGGGCAACGCCCTCGTCAACGACCTCGGTGTGCGCTCCTACCTCGGCACCCCGCTGCGCGACAACACCGGCATGATCCTCGGCACGGTCTGCGTCGCCGACTTCAAGCCGCGCACCTGGGACGCGCAGACCCGGGAGGGCATGAAGGAGCTGGCCGACACGCTGCTGTCGGAGTTCCGGCTGCGCGACAGCCTGCTGGCCCAGCAGCAGGAGCTGTTCGCGGTGTTCGACGGGGCGCCCTTCCCGATCATGCTGACCGAGGGCCCCGAGCACCTGCTGCGCTACGCCAACGGCAAGCAGGGCCAGGCGTTCGGCATGGTCCCGCAGTTCAGCCGGGGCCGGCACGTCCTGCCGGGCCTGGAGGCGATCGGCGTGTTCAACGCGATGGACGACGCCTTCCGCAACGGCCAGACCACCACGCTCAGCGGCGGCCGCATCAAGACCTACGACTCGCCGTCGCCGCAGGAGTTCGACTTCCTGTGCACCCCGGTGCGCACCTCCCCCACCGCGCCCGTCAGCGGGATCCTCACCGTCGCCATGAACGCGGGCGGCCAGAACTCGGCCACCCAGTCCCACGCGTTCGCCGCCAACGTCCAGCAGCGGTTCGAGCAGATGGGCAACGGCGCCCTCGCCGGCTCGAACACCCCGGTGGACTTCTTCGGCCCCCGCCACTGAGCCCCCACCGCCTACGGCTGACCCACCGCACAGGTCAGCCGTACCCCGCTCACTCCATCAGCCCCGCCGCCAGCGCCGCCCCCAGCTCCCAGCACGCCTCAGTGTCCCCCTTCGCCGGCTCCCCCGTCACCGTCACCGGCTCCACCGCCCGGCGCCACCCGAGCCCCGTGGTGATCGTGTCCAGCGCCCGCAGCGCGCCGGTCGTGTCGCTGCCGCCGTGGACGTAGGCGCCCCAGGGGCGGCCCCGGGTGGTGTCGAGGCAGGGGTAGTAGATCTGGTCGAAGAAATGCTTGAGGGCGCCGGAGAGGTAGCCGAGGTTCGCCGGGGTGCCCAGGAGGTAGGCGTCGGCGGCCAGGACGTCGGAGGCGGTGGCCGCGAGCGCGGCCCGGCGGACGACGCGCACGCCCTCGATCCCGGGCGCGCTCGCGCCGGCGACGGCGGCCTCGAACAGGGCCTGGCAGTTCGGGGAGGGGGTGTGGTGGACGATCAGCAAGGTGCGCACGGTCCGTACCGTGCCCGTGCGGGAGGGGCACCCGCAAGTCGGCGTGCGCGTGCCCCTCGTGTTCAGCGGGCCAGGTCCGCGATCTCCGTCGCGTCCAGGGTCCGCCCGTACACGCGGACGTCGTCCAGGGCGGCTTTCAGGTAGGGGTCGTTGTACTGGGAGCGGCCGAGCCAGGCGGTGCGGATGTGGTTGCCGAAGTGGCGGGGTTCGACGGTGACGGCGGTGTTGCGGCCCGCTTCGGTGCCGTCGACGTAGAGGACGGCGGTGCCGGTGCCGTAGGTCACGGCGACGTGGGTCCAGCGGTCCGGGGTCAACTGGGGTGCGTCGATGCGCTGTTCGGCGCCCCCGCCGCCGGCGGTGATGGCGAAGCGCAGGGTGTCGGCGGAGCTGCGGGGGGTGAGGAAGAGGTTGGCGGTGACGCCGGTGCCGAGGTCGAAGATCCGGGTCCAGGGGGCGGGTTCGCCGGTGAGGCGGACCCAGGCGGCGAGGGTGTAGGCGGAGGCGCCCGCCAACAGGTCGGCGGCGAGGGCGACATGGCCGTCCGTCCCGTCGAGGGCGACCGCGCCGCCGGTGCGCCCCCGGGTCCACGTCGCCCCGCCCGCGAGGGTCGCGGTCTTTCCGTTGCCGGTGGCGTCGGACGCGCTGGTGCCGGTCGTCTCGTCGAAGGGGTGCCAGGCGACGAACTCCGGGGGCGGGGGCGGGGGTTCACCGGTCCGCCAGTACACGGAGTAGTGCTGGTGGTGGACGCGGGCGATCGGCAGGAGGGTGACCTGTTCACCGTCGGCCCGCGCTGTGAACCGCAGCGGATCGGCGGACTCCCGGCGCACGCTCGCCACGTCGAGGCGCGGCATCCAGGGGTTCGCGCGGTCGCCGTACGCGCCGGCGAGGACGACGGGCCCGTGCAGGACGGCCTGGACCTCGGGGTCGTCGGGGGTCGCCTCGACGGTGGTGCGCAGCGGGAGGGTGACGTCGACGCGGTCGCCCCGGCGCCAGGCGCGGTCGAGGGTGAACCAGGTGCCGGGCGCCGGACGGTCGGGCAGGGCACGGCCGTTGAGCCGGACCCGGGCGCCCCGCGCCCAGCCGGGGATACGGACGACGAGGGCGTGCCGGGCCCGTCCCGCGGTGACCGTCAGGGTGGTCGTGTCCTGGTCGGGGAGGCGGGTCGTCTGGCGCCAGCGGATGCCCTTGGCACGCCAGTTGACCTCCGAGGGGATGAACAGGTTGACCAGGAGGCGCTGTTCGTCGTGGCTGTAGATGGTGTCGGCGAACTTGGCGTGGGTCTCCATGCCGGTGCCGTGGTCGCAGGAGAAGTTGGTGTAGTCGGTGGAGTAGGCGTCCTCGGGGCTCATGAAGGACGGCTGGCGTTTGGCGGAGCCCGGGGCGAGACCGGTGTAGTAGATGTTGAAGCCGTGCGCGGAGTCGGGGTCCTGCTCGCCGAGCATCTGGTTGAACAGGGCGCGCTCGTAGTGGTCGAGGAGGTCGGTGCGTCCGGGGGCGTGGAAGTGCAGCAGCCGGGTCAGCTTGAGCATGTTGTAGCTGTTGCAGTTCTCACACGTGCTGTCCGACAACTGGCCCGCGATGACGTCGGGTTCGTGGAACACCTCGCCGTTGCTGTTGCCGCCGATGACGTACGTGTGGTGGCCGGTGACGATCCGCCAGAAGTTCTCCCCGATCGTCCGGTACCGGTCGTCGAGCCCTTCCTCCCACATCCGGACGGCGCCGACCGCCTTCGGGATCTGCGTGTTGGCGTGCAGTCCGGCGAGCTTGTCCTCGCCGCGCGCGAGGGGGTCGAACACGCGGGCGTGGGCGAAGCGTTCGGCGACGGCGAGCCAGCGGGCGTCACCGGTGATCGCGTGCAGGTCGGCGAGGACGTCGTTCATGCCGCCGAACTCGGTGTCCAGGACGCGCTGCATCCGCTCGTACGACAGGCCGGCCGTCCGCCGGTCCAC
Organism: Streptomyces roseirectus; assembly: GCF_014489635.1. NCBI lineage: Bacteria > Bacillati > Actinomycetota > Actinomycetes > Kitasatosporales > Streptomycetaceae > Streptomyces > Streptomyces roseirectus. The sequence continues at coordinate 615,406 of NZ_CP060828.1, forward strand.
CCAGTCGCCCTTGCGCAGCACGACGTCGAGGGCCTGTTCGTTGCCGGAGAGCCGGTACTGGTCGACGAGGCCGGCCATGATCTTGTGCAGGGTGTAGTAGGGCGCCCAGACCCCGGTGCCCGCCTCCAGGCGGTCGAAGAAGCTCTCCGGGAACGCGGACAGGTACCCGGGGTGGAAGCCGGCGGCCGGCGAGGCGGCCTGGCACTCGGCGAGCGCGGCGACCAGCCGGCGTCCCTTGTCGCGCAGTGCGGTGTCGCCGGTGTTCGCGTGGGTGAGGGCGAGGCCGGACAGGAGGTGCCCGGTGGAGTGGCCGCGCAGTTCGACGTCCGGGCCTTCCCAGCCGGCGCAGGGCTGGGCCGTGCTGGGCAGGCCGACGTTGAGCCGGAAGGTGTGCAGCAGCCGGTCGAGGTCCACGAAGCGCAGGTAGGCGGTGTTGCGGCGCTGGTTGTCGCGGAACGGGCCGTCGAGGAGGGCGACGTCGGTGAGCAGGAAGGGGGCGGTGGGGGCGGCCGTGGGGCGGGGTGTCGCACGGGCCGGGAGCGCGGGGACACCGGTGAGGGTGAGGGTGGTCGCCGCGGCGAGGAACGGGCGTCTGCCTAGGGGGGTCAACAAAGCCTCCGCCGTACGGTTCGACATATCGAATATCGGGCGTTTCGCCGTGCGGGGTCCACCGTAGGCATCGGGCCAGTGGTGTCAACGGGGTCAGGGAGGCATGGGTGATTTCCGGTCTCCGGGGTCGGCGAACGGTGGCTGGGCACCCGTCGGTACGGGCGCGGGGCGGCCCGCGTTCAACGCCAACTGCGGTTTCCTGTACGGAATTTCCGACACTCGGGGGCAGAAGCGCACAGATGGCGGAGCGTTTCGCCGGGAAGTGGCACTCGACCGTGCGAGAGCGGCCGATGACGGTGTGTACTGTGCTGCGAGTGCCCCACCGGGGCGCCCGTGCCACCCACCCCTCCCCTGCCCTCTGCCCTCCTGCCCCTGTCCTCGTCCGCCCGTGTGTTCCCGTCGAGCGCCCGGCCCACCCTGGAACCGAATCGATGATCGAACTCCCGGACCTGGCCGTCGGCGGTCTCGCCGCCGGCACGCTGTCCGCGCTCGCCCTCGGCGGCGGCCTGCTGCGCGCCCGGCGCAGACAGGCCAGACAGCAGGCCGAGATCGCCGCGCTGCGCACCCAACTCGACGGGTCCGTACGGGCGTTCACCGCCGAGATCGAGCACCTGGCGGGGCGGCGGGTACCCGCCGCCGCGCGCCGGATCGCCCATCCGCACCTGGAGATACCCGGCCCGCTCCAGCCGCTCACGGCGGGCACCCCGCTCGGGGTCGCGCTGGAGAAGGTCCTGGAGTCGCTGCGCGTCGAGGTGACCGCGCAGCGCGGCAGCGTCGACGCGGCGGCGCAGGCCGGGATGCGGGGCGCCACGCGCGAGATCCAGGCGGCCCTCTACCGGCTCCAGGACGCCCTGCGCGGACTCCAGCAGCAGTACGACGAACCGGAGTTGGCGCAGACGCTGTTCCGGCTCGACCACGAGAACGAGCAGTCGCTGCGCCGGGCCCAGGTGACGGCGGTGGTGTGCGGGGCGTGGGTGGGGCTCGCGCGGGAGGAGTCGCACCTCGTCGACGCGGTGACCGGTGGCCAGGCCCGGCTCGCCGGGTACCAGCGCGTCAAGGTCCACAACCACCTCGAACCCGGCACCGCGCTCGTCTCGCACGCCGTCGAGCCCGTCGCGATCATCGTCGCCGAGTTGCTGGACAACGCGCTGCGCCACTCGGCGCCGGACACGGACGTCATCGTCGGCCTGGAGCACGTCCACCACGGGGTGTGCGTGACCGTCGACGACGCGGGCGTCGGCATGACCCTCGACGAGCGTGAGCGGGCGCAGCGCATGGTCGCCGGGGACGAGCCGATCCAGCTGACCGACCTCGGGGATCCGCCGCGTATGGGGCACGCCGCGATCGGGCGCCTGACCCGGCAGTTCGAGTTGGCCGTCGACCTGACGTCGGCGTCGCCGTACGGCGGGGTCCGCGCGGTGCTGCGCATCGGCACGCACCTGCTGACCAGGCTCGATCCCGCGCGCAGGCCCCCGTCGGCGAGCGCCCCGCGCACGACCCGCAAACCGTCCGAGGTCCCCTGCCCGCAGCCCACGCCCCCGGTCCCCCCGACGCCTCCCGCCCCGCCGACGCCTCCGGCTCCCCCGGCACCGCCCACGCCTCCGCCCCCGCCGCCCGTGCCGGCACCCCCGTACTCAGCCGAAGCGTCCCCCGCGTACGCCCCCGAGCCCCCGTCGCCGGGCCCCGCCTTCCACGGCGCCACCGCCCCCGCCGCAGGCCCCTCCGCAAGCCCCGCCCCCGACGACGACTTCGACTTCGACGAACTCCCCCAGCGCCGCCGCCGCAACCGCACCGCGCGCCCCTCCCCCAGCGGCAGTACCCCGCTGGGCCCGGTGCCGGGGCAGGAGTGGTCCTCGCCCCGGCGTCCGGCCCGTACCCCGGAGGAGTCGGCGGCGGCGCTCGGCGCCCTGCAGTCCGGCACGGCGGCGGCCCGCGACGGCTCCACGACCGAGACTCTCCGCCTCACCCCCACCCCCCAGTGGGACCCCGCCCCCGCGCCCACTCCACGCCCCCCGGTCACCCCGGACCCGGCGGACGACTGGAACCACGCCGGCGCCCCGCCCGAACCGGCCCCCGAACCCCGACAGCCCCCGGACGACCGGCCCGACGCGCCCGAACGCCGCGCGCTGGACGACACCCACGAGTGGCCCCGCGTCCCCGCCCCCGCCGAGGCCCCGCCGGACGCGCAGCCGTGCCCCGACGACACGGTCCACCAGTGGCTCCAGGGCCCGGCCGACGACCCTGAGCCGACCCCGGACGCGGGAGCCGAGGAGTGGCCCGCCGCCACCCACGAGCGCCCGCCCTCCCACGGCGACGACACCTCGTACGACTGGTCCCGCTTCGCCACCCCGCACACGGCGGCCGAGCCCGAGCCCACCCCCGATCGTGGCCGCGAGCGCGAGCGCTCCCGCCCCGACGACACCCCCCGAGACTTCGAGCGCACCGAACACCAAGGAGGCCCCACGCGATGACCACTCCCGAGACGGGTGACAACACGGCCTGGGTGCTGGAGCCGATCCTGGAGGTGCCGCAGGTGATCGCGGCCGTGATGCTGACCCGCGACGGCCTGGTCACCGGGTACACGGACGCGCTCAGCCGGCCGTCCGCCGAGCGCGTCGCGGCGATCACCAGCACCGTGCAGGGCGCCTGCCGTACGGCCGCCGCCGCGTTCGCGGACGCCGAGCGTGCCGTCGTCCGGCAGGTGGTGATCGAGTCGGACCACGGGTACGTGCTGATCGTGCCGACGGACCACGGCACGTGCGTGGCCGCGTACGGGAGCGCGGACGTGCGTCTTGACCTGCTGGCGCACCGCGTGCACTCGCAGGTCGCGCGGCTCGGCGAGAAGGCCATGGCGGCCGTGCCCCGAGGAGCCGACGACGCCGGACCCGCGTGACGGGGCGCCCGGCCGGCCGGCCGCTGGTGCCGGCGTACCTCTCCACGGGCGGGGTCGCCCGCCCGAGCCGGCCGCGCCTCGAGCGGCTGACCGTCCTCGCCCGCGATCCCGCCGTCCCCGTGCCCCCGGGGCTGCCCGCGGCCGAACTCGCCGTCCTCGACGCGCTGTCGGGGGGCGCGCTCGCGCTGGTGGAGGTGGCGGCGGTGCTCCGGCTGCCGGTGTCGGCGGTGCGGGTGCTGATCGCCGCCCTGCTGGACAAGGAGCTGCTGCTCGCCCGTGCCCCGATGGCGTCCGCCGCGCACTACGACCCCGACCTGCTGAAGAGAGTGGCCGATGGCCTCCGCGCCCTCAAGCGTTAGCCCCCCGCATCTCCCGGACACCGCGCGGGAGTTGGTGAAGATCCTGGTCGCGGGCCCGTTCGGGGTCGGCAAGACCACGCTGATCGACTCGGTCTCCGAGATCACCCCGCTGCACACGGAGGAGCGGCTGACCCAGGCGTCCGCCCACGTCGACGATCTGGCGGGGGTGCGGGAGAAGTCGACGACGACGGTCGCGATCGACTTCGGCCGTATCAGCCTGCCGGGCGGGGTGGTGCTGTACCTGTTCGGGACGCCGGGGCAGGAGCGGTTCCGGGAGCTGTGGGAGGACATCTCGTACGGGGCGCTGGGCGCCCTGGTGCTGGTGGACAGCCGCCGGCTCGGGGCGTCGTTCGACGTGCTGGAGCTGGTGGAGGACAGCGGGCTGCCGTACGCGGTGGCGGTCAACGCGTTCCCGGACTCGCCCCGCCACCACACGGACGCGCAGGTGCGCCGCGCGCTGGACCTGGAGGCGGACACGCCGATGGTGACGTGCGACGCGCGCGACGCCCACTCGTCGATCGACGCGCTGTTGGCGCTCGTCGACCATCTCATCCTCAGGGAGGCCAGGTGACCACGTACCCCCCGGACCAGCGGGACTTCTCGCGGTCGGCGCCGGTGCGGCTGTGGGAGGAGGGTTTCGCGGCCGATCCGCACCGCTACTACGCGGCGCTGCGGGCGCAGGGCCCGGTGGGCTGGGCGGAACTGGCGCCGGGGATCACGGCGTTCGTGGTGACGGACCGGCGGGCGGCGCTCGAAGTGCTGCACGACGACACCCGGTTCTCGCACGACCCGCGGGCCTGGGAGACGACCGTGCCGGTGGACTCGCCGGTGCTGGGGATGATGCGGTGGCGGCCGAACGCGCTGTTCTCGGACGGCGCGGCGCACCTGCGCTACCGTCGGACGCTGATCGACGTGTTCGACCTGGTGGAGCCGCACGACCTGCGGGCGCGGGTGCACCGGGCGGTGCGCACGGTGGTGGGCCGGATCGGGCCGCGCGGTGAGGCCGACCTCGTCGAGGAGTTCGCGCGGCCGCTGATGGCGCTGGTCTTCAACGACCTGTTCGGGCTGCCCGACAGCCAGGGCGACCGGCTGCACCGGGGCCTGGCCCGGATGATGGAGGGCGGCCCGGAGGCGGCGGCCGGTGAGGCGGAGTACGCGGGGTACGTGCTGGACCTGGTGGCCGCGAAGGCGGAGCAGCCGGGCGAGGACCTGCCGAGCCGGCTCCTCGATCATCCGCTGGGGCTGACCGAGGAGGAAGTCACCTGGCAGGTGTTCCTCACGCTGGGCGCGGGCCTCGAACCGACGGCGAACCTCGTCTCCAACACCCTGTCGCGGATCCTCGGCAACGACCTGTACTACTCGACGCTGACCAGCGGCGCGCGTCCGGTGACGGACGCGGTGGTGGAGGTGCTGCACCACGAGACGCCGCTCGCCAACTACGGGATCTACTACGCGCGTGAGCCGGTCGCGTTCCGGGGGGTGTGGCTGCCGGAGACGGTGCCGGTGGTGGTGTCGTACGGGGCGCTCGGGGTGTTCGCGGAGCGTGAGGTGACCGGCGGGCGGCATCCGTCGGACGCCTCGCACCTGTCGTGGGGCGCGGGCCCGCACGCCTGTCCGGTGCGCCGGCACACGCTGCTCATCGTCACCGAGGCCATCGAGCGGCTGACGCAGTGGCTGCCCGACCTGCGTCCGGTGCTGCCGCGCGACCGGCTCGCCTGGCGTCCCGGCCCCTTCCACCGTTCCCTCAAGGCCCTGCCCGTCCGTTTCACCCCGCGCACTCCCGACCAGCCTGGAGACCCGACGTGACCGTGACCGACCGCATCTCGATCGACCCGCTCGGCGCCGACATCCCCGCCGAGTCCGCGCGGTTACGCGCGCTCGGCCCGATCGTGCCGGTGGAGCTGCCCGGCGGAATCCCGGCGTGGGCGCCGACCGGGTACGACACGCTGAAGGAGCTGATCCTCGACCCGAGGGTCAGCAAGGACCCGCGCCGGCACTGGCGGCTGTGGTCCGAGGTGCCCGGGCACCCGTCCTGGGGCTGGGTGCTCGGCTGGGTCGGCGTCGTCAACATGCTCTCGACGTACGGCGAGGACCACACGCGGCTGCGCCGGCTGGTCGCGCCCAGCTTCACGGCGCGGCGCACGGAGTCGCTGCGCCCGCGCGTCGAGGCGGTCACCACCGAGTTGCTGGACGCCCTGGAGGGGGCGGAGACGGCGGATCTGCGGGCGGCGCTCGCGCATCCGCTGCCGATGCGGATCATCTGCGAACTGTTCGGTGTGCCCGAGGAGTTGCGGGACGCGACGGGCCGGCTGATCGCGGCGATCATGGACACCTCGGACCCGTCCCCGCAGCACGCGGCGTTCGTACAGGAGCAGATCGGCGCGGTCCTCGGCACACTCATCGCCCGCAAGCGCGAGGAGCCGGGCGACGACATGACGACCGACCTGATCCGGGTGCGCGACGAGGGCGGCGACCGGCTCAGCGACGAGGAACTGCTCCACACGCTGCTGCTGGTGATCGGCGCGGGCTTCGAGACGACCGTGAACCTGATCGGCAACGCGGTCGTCGCCCTGCTGCGCCGCCCGGACCAGCTCGCGGCGGTGCGTGCCGGGGAGATCTCCTGGGACGCGGTCATCGACGAGACGCTGCGCGCGCACCCGTCGATCGCCTCGCTGCCCCTGCGGTTCGCGGTCGAGGACCTGACCGTCGGCGACGTGACGGTGCCCGCCGGGGACGCGATCCTGACGACGTACGCGGCGGCCGGCGTCGACCCCGCGCGCTACGGCGGCGACGCGGACGTCTTCGACGCGACACGCGGCGCCGACGACCACCTGGCGTTCGGGATCGGCGTCCACCGGTGCATCGGGGCGCCCCTGGCCCGCCTGGAGGCGTCGCACGCGCTGGCCGCGCTCTTCGAGCGGTTCCCCGGACTGACGCTGGAGAGCGGCGAGTTGACGCAGGTTCCGTCGTTCATCGCGTTCGGGTGGCAGGAGATCCCGGTGCGGCTGCGGGGCTGAGACGCCGGCGGGGTGCGACCGGTCCCCCGTCCTGGTCGCACCCCGAGCTGCCCCGAAGGTACGTGAACGGTAAGGCGGGTGTGAATCGCACGGGTGCGCGGGCGGGGCTCACCTGTGCACAGGGCCGTCCGGTTCGCCCCCGTTCGCCGGGTCGGGGGCGGGGCGTCCGACGTCACCTGTGACCAGATGGGCGAGGACGACTTCGTACAGGTCGCCGCCGGGGGCGAGGAGCTGGCGTTCCAGGACGGGTTCGGCGCTGCGGACGTGGTCGCGGACCGTCTGGGGGTGGATGCCGAGGGCGTCGGCGGCGCGTTCCGCGTTGCCCTGGGCGGCGATCCAGGCGCGCAGGGTGCCGCGCAGGTCGCGGGGGTCGGCGTCGAGGCGGGCGAGGAGGGTGTGGGCCCAGGTGCGCAGGGCGGGGGCGGTGAGGAGGTCGTCGAGGGTGGCCGGGGGCGCGTCCTCGGCGGGTGAGTCGCGCTGGGCGAGGGCGAGGTGGAGGGCGGCGCGGGCGGTCAGGTCGGAGAGGTCGGTGCCGATCAGGGACTCGACGCGTTCCATGCGGGCGCGCACGGTGTTGCGGCTGACGCCGAGGATGCGGGCGGCGCGCACGGCGGTGAACTCCAGGCCGAGGCGGGTGGTGGCGATGAGTTCGGCGCGCACGTGGTGCGGGAGCCGGTCGAGGGGGCTGAGCAGGTCGAGGGCCCACGCGTTCAGGTCGTGCGGGTCCATCAGGCGGCGCGGGTTGGTGCGTTCGGTGTAGATGGCGGTGCGTTCGGGGTGGAAGCGGGCCACCGCGAGGGCGCTGGCGGCCTGCCCGTAGGCGGTGGCGGTGCGGGCGAGGTCGTGCGGGACGCTGCCGCCGAGGTAGGTGCCGGGGCGCAGCGGGGGCAGGGCGCGCAGCCGCGCGTCGGCCGTCTCGTCGGGGACGACGACGATGACCTGCGGGTCCATCGCCGGGCAGCGGACGACGAGGGCCGCGTCGCGGGTCGCGGCGAGGATGTCCTCGGCGAGCTGGTCGCGGTCCTCGACGGTGGACTCGGCGATGTAGACGCGCGCGGTGTCGACGTCCAGGAGTCCGGGCCACAGCCCCGAGGCGACGCGGCGGGCGGCGACGGTGTCCTCGACCATCAGCAGCTGGAGGATCGCGAGCCGCAGGTCGGCGGCGGCCCGGCGCAGGCGGCGTTCGGTGGCGTCGGCCTCGCGGGCGCGCAGCACGGCTTCGAGGACGGCGGCGGTGTGGGCGACGACGTCGGAGGCGCGCGCGTCGAAGGGGGCGGTGCGGGCGACGGCGAGCAGCCAGGGGTGCGCGGGGCCGGGGCGGACGACTCTGACGAGCCGCAGATACCGGCCGTCCCCCTCCCAGGAGGCGGCGGCGATGCGGCCGGCGAGGACGTCGGCGGCCGGGGTGCCCTCCAGGGGCCGGGGGTGTCCGGCGACGGGGGTGCCGGTGTCGTCGTGCAGACAGACCTCGGCGTCCAGGGTGCGGGCCAGCCAGTTCACGGCGCCGTCGACACCCTGTCTGAGCAGCGCGAGGAGTTCCTGGGCCCACCTCGTGCCGCCCTCGTCCCGGGCCGTCATCGCCTCGCCCTCCTTGTCCTCCCCCTCAGGTCGCTGACCGGGGAGGTTACACGGATCCGGGCGTCGGCGGGTCCCGGGCCTGGGGTGGGGCGGGCGGCGGCATAGGCTCGCCCCATGGCGAAGTACTACGACGTGCACCCCGACAACCCGCAGGCGCGGACCGTCTCGCAGATCGCGCAGGCCGTCCGGGACGGCGCCCTCATCGCGTACCCGACGGACTCGTGCTACGCGCTGGGCTGCAAGCTCGGCAGCAAGGACGGCATCGAGCGGATCCGGTCCATCCGCAAGCTGGACGACCGGCACCATTTCACGCTGGTGTGCCAGGACTTCGCGCAGCTCGGCCAGTTCGTGCAGATCGACAACAACGTGTTCCGGGCGATCAAGGCGTCCACGCCCGGGAGTTACACCTTCATCCTGCCGGCGACCCGCGAGGTGCCCCGGATGCTCCAGCACCCGAAGAAGAAGACGGTGGGGGTGCGCATCCCGGACCACACGGTCACCCAGGCGCTCCTGGCGGAGCTGGGCGAGCCGCTGCTGTCCAGCACGCTGCTGCTGCCGGGCGAGGAGGAGCCGATGACGCAGGGCTGGCAGATCAAGGACGAGCTGGACCACGTCCTGGACGGGGTGCTGGACTCCGGGGAGTGCGGGACCGAGCCGACGACGGTGGTGGACTTCTCGGAGGGCGAGGCGACGATCGTGCGGTACGGGGCGGGGGACGCGTCGCGGTTCGAGTAAAGGGCGGTTCATGAGGGGTGGGCCGCCACCCGGGGCGTTGGTTGAAACATGTAACGATGGCGGTCATGACCTCAGTTCAGGGAACCTCTGTCGACATCACCACCGAGGACGGCGTCGCCGACGCCTACTTCGTCCACCCGGCCGACGGCGGCCCGCACCCCGGCGTGCTGTTCTACCAGGACGCGTTCGGGCTGCGTCCGCACCTGCGGGCGATGGCGGACCGGATCGCCGGCGAGGGCTACGCCGTGCTGGTGCCGAACGTGTTCTACCGGCACGGCCGCACCCCCGTCTTCGACCTCCCCGAGTACATCGACCCGCAGGCCCGGCCGGAGATCTTCGAGAAGATCTGGCCGGTGATGCAGTCGCTCACCAACGACCTGGCGATGCGTGACGCGGACGCCTACCTCGGCTGGCTGGCCGGCAGCCCGGCGGTCACCGGGGGCCCGGTGGGTCTCACCGGCTACTGCATGGGCGCGCGGCTGTCCCTGCTGACGGCGGGCACCCACCCGGACCGGGTCGCGGCGGCGGCCGGCTTCCACGGCGGCGGCCTGGTCACCGACGGCCCCGACAGCCCGCACCTGGTCGCCGGGAACATCACGGCCGAGGTGTACTTCGGCCACGCGGACCAGGACCAGTCGATGCCCCCGGAGGCCGTCCGCACCCTGGAGGACGCGCTGACCGAGGCCGGCGTCCGGCACGTCACCGAGGTCTACGAGGGTGCCCTGCACGGCTACACACAGGCCGACATGGCGTCGTACGACAAGGCGGGGGACGAGCGGCACTGGGCGGCGCTCCTGGACCTCCTCGGCCGTACTTTCTGACACCGCCTTCCGACGCCGCACAGGGGCGCTCGCGGGACCTTCCCCCGCGAGCGCCCTTCTTTATTGCCGACTGAATATGCCAATCGGAATAAAGAGGGCCAAGCCCTGAACATCTGTGCCCAGAATTGCGTACCGGCACGTGAGAGACGCACAAGTATTGACTCGTACAAGCTATTGACTCTGGGGGGAGTTGGCCTATGGAAGGCACGGTGGACGGGTTCCGCTACGGGGCCGTCACTCCGATCGCGGCTTATGTGATGGCGTGCCTCGGAGGCGCCCTCGGACTGCGCTGCATCGTCCGCTCGCTGCTCAACACCCAGTCCTGGAAACCCGGCTGGCTCGCGCTCGGCGCGGCCTCCATCGGGTGCGGGATCTGGACGATGCACTTCATCGCGATGATCGGGTTCCGGGTCGTGGAGACCCGCGTCGGCTACCACGTCGGACTGACCGTGCTGAGCCTCGTCGTCGCCGTCCTCGTGGTCGGCGTCGGCGTGTTCATCGTCGGCTACCGGGGCGCGAGCGCGCGCACCCTGCTGTTCGCGGGCGTCGTGACCGGGCTCGGGGTGGCGGCGATGCACTACCTCGGGATGGCGGCGATGCACCTCAACGGGCGCATCGGCTACGACCCGCTGGTCGTCGTCCTGTCCGTCCTGATCGCGATCGGGGCGGCGACCGCCGCGCTGTGGGCGGCGGTCACCATCCGGGGCTTCCTGCCCAGCCTCGGCGCGAGCCTCGTGATGGGCGTCGCCGTCTCCGGCATGCACTACACCGGGATGGCGGCGGTCAGCGTCCACGTCCACGGGACGACCGCGTCGTGGGCCGGGGACTCGCCGACCTCGCTGCTGCTGCCGATGCTGATCGGGCCGGTCATCTTCCTGCTCCTCGCGGGCGTCGTCGTGATGTTCGACCCGCTGCTGGTGCTCGGGGACGGCGAGTGGAACCGGCCGGTCGAGGACCGCCGGGCCCCCGCCGTCCCCGAGGCGTTCAGCCGGCCCGCGGCGTGGGAGCGGGAGCGGACACGGAGCGGCGGGTGAGGGGAGCTCCGGGACCAGCAGGCCGACGATGTCGTCGAGGCCGTCCGGGATCAGGTACGGGGTGATGTCGAAGCCGTCGACGGCGCCGTGGCGGACCCAGTGGGCGAACCTGCCGGCGAGTCCCGAGGGGGTGCCGACGTGGCCGCGCTGCGGGCCGAGCGCGACCACCGCCTCCCGCAAGGACCAGCCGTTCGCCTCCGCCTCCTGCCGCCACTCGGCGGCCACGGCGCGCGGGTCGGCGACACGGCGGGCGCCGAAGGAGCCGTCGTTCTCCGCGCCGACGGGGTCCTCCCGCGGGAGCGGGCCGTCCGCGTCGCGGTCGCTCAGGTCCCGGTTCCAGAGCCGGCCCGCGATGCTCAACGCCGTTGCCGGGGTGGCCTGTTGGCGCACCGATGACGATCTCCGTGCCGGGCAGGATCCGCAGGTCGCCCTCAGCCCGCGCGAACGCCGGCGCGTCCTCGAAGTCGTCGCCGTGCGCGGAGAAGATGACGTCCGCGTTGCGCGCCGCGAAGTTCCGGCCCTCACTCGAATCGCCGGCCTGGAAGATCACCGGGTGGCCCTGGGGGCTGCGTGGAGGTCCTTGAGGAGGCGGACGAGGCCCGAGGCCGAGCCGATGTGGCGCAGGCGGCCTTCGTCGCGCCAGGCAGAGGCGCGCTGATCGGCCGTCAAGTCCTCGGTGTCCAGGGCGACGTCCCCTCGACCGCCGGCCGCCCCCAGACGCGGGCCGCCTCGGGGAAAGACACACCGCGGAAGCGGTACGGCAGTGATGGGGCCTCCACCCGTCCCGGACAGGCCACTTCAACCTACGTCGCCCGTCCGACCCCCTGTCAAGACCGACTCCGGGCATGATCGCCCCATGCCCGAACCCATCCTCATGTCGGACCCGAGGGTCACGACGATCCCCGTCACCGACTGCGGCGAGCCCCTGACCGACGTCCGCGCCGCCCTCCGCACGACCTCCCGCGAGGACGACGGAACAGGCGCCTTCGCCCACCTCCGCGAGGGCGTCCTCACCCGTCTCACCGCCGCCGAACAGCACCTCCCGGCCGGCCTGCGCCTGCTGTTCATCGAGGGCTACCGTCCGCCCGCGCTCCAGCGCCGCTACTTCGAGAACTACTCCGCGACCTTGCGGGCCGCGCACCCGGACTGGACGCCGGAGGCCGTCCACGTCGCCGCGACCCCCGAGGACAGCGACGGCGCCTGCTACACGCATGCCGCGAACATCGGGGCCGAGGCTCGGGCCAACCGGCGGCTGCTGATCGATGCGCTCGGGGCGGTCGGGCTCGTCAACTACCCCACGGAGTGGTGGCACTGGTCCTACGGTGACCGGTACTGGGCGATGGTGACGGGGGCGGCGTGCGCGCTCTACGGTCCCGTCGGGGGTGTGGCCGGCGGGACGGTCCCGTTGCGTTGACGGGGTTTCCCTTGCGGCCGGACCCAACTCACCGTCACCCTCTGGCCATTGCTACGGTGCCCCCGTGTCTGACTCCTCACGTGATACCGCCACCGGCGCCGGCTGGGGCGAGTCCGTTCCGGGTGCCTACCGTGATCTGATGCCGGAGCGGACGGAGAAGGTCTCGTGGCTGAATCCGCGTACCTTGTGGGCGGCCCGGAACGGGGTGGTCGCCTCGTGGCTGGGTGACCCGACGGGCCGGACACGGGGGCGGTGGGTGGCGCAGCGGGCGGCGGCCGGGGCGCCCGGGGACAAGGTGATCCGGCGGGACGACCCCGAGCGGTTCTCGTTCATGGTCATCGGGGACACCGGCGAGGGCGACGACCCGCAGTACGCCGTCGTCCCCGGCTTCCTCAAGGAGAGCGAGGGCACCCGTTTCGCGGTCGTCGCGAGCGACGTCATCTACCCCGTGGGCAGCGCCGACGACTACGGCACCAAGTTCTTCCGCCCGTACGCGGACTACCCGGCGCCGATCTACGCGATACCGGGCAACCACGACTGGTACGAGGGCCTGGGCGCGTTCATGCGGGTGTTCTGCGACGACGCCCCGCCGCTGCCCGCCGAGCCGAGGCCCCGCGCGCTGTCGAAGGCGTGGCTGCGGGACCTGCTGTGGCACCGGCCGCGCCCCGGCGACGGTCAACACCTGGACGAGGTACGGGCGTTGCGCCGCGCCCACGCCGTGCAGCCGGGCCCGTACTGGGCGATCGACAGCGGGCCGGTGCGGATCATCGGCATCGACACCGGACTGCTCGGGACGGTCGACGCCGAGCAGGGCGCGTGGCTGCGCGAGGTGTCCCGGGGGCCGCGTCCCAAGATCCTCGTCACCGGGTCGCCGCTGTACGTCGACGGTGAGCACCACCCGTGCGCGATCGAGGGCGGCGGGACGGTCGACGAGATCGTGCGGGCGCCGGAGCACCACTATGTCGCGGCGATCGGCGGCGACATCCACAACTACCAGCGTTATCCGGTGCGTCTCGCGGACGGACGCACACTCCAGTACGTCGTCTCGGGCGGCGGGGGCGCGTTCACGCACGCCACGCACACGATCCCGCGCGTCTCGGTCGCCGGGGTCACCGAGGCGGACTTCCGGTGCTATCCGCTGCGCGGCGACTCACTGGCGTTCTACGCGGCGCTGTACGGGCGCCGGCTGCGGCTGTGGCGCCTCTTCCGGCTGAGCGAGGAGGAGGCGACGGCGGTGATCGCGGAGCGGCTGGGGATCCCGGCGACGCGGACGCCCGGACCTCAGGTGCGGATCACCCGGCGGATCCGGCTGGTGGCGGCGCTGCTCGGGGTCGCGTCGAAGCCGGAACGCCGCAAGCGGCTCAGGCTGCCGGTGCGGAAGATCTACACGCAGCTCTTCTCGCCCGGTTCCGCGACGTACAGTCCGCCGTTCTTCAAGAGCTTCCTGCGGCTCGACGTCACCCCGGAGTCGGTCCGTATCCGCTGCTTCGCCGCGACCGGGAACCTGGCCCAGGAGATCCAGCCGCCGGTCGAGGACGAGGTGATCGTCCCGCTGGGCCGGAATGCGTGACGGGCGGCGGGGGTTGGCACGGTCGTACATACCGTGACCGTTGGAGCGCCCATGCCGTCCACGCCCCGCCCCCTGCGCAAGCTCGGCTTCCTCACCATCGGCCTGTTCGACGGGGACGATCCCCGCGCGGGCCACGAGTCCACCCTGGAGATCATCGAGCTGGGCGAACGGCTCGGCTTCGACAGCGCGTGGCTGCGCCACCGGCACCTCCAGTACGGCATCTCCTCCCCGGTCGCGGTCCTCGCCGCCGCGACGCAGCGCACGAGCCGGATCGAGCTCGGGACGGCCGTGACGCCGCTCGGCTGGGAGAACCCGCTGCGGCTCGCGGAGGACTGGGCGACCGTCGACATCCTCTCCGGCGGGCGGCTCAACCCCGGTGTCAGCGTGGGGCCGCCGATGCAGTGGGAGCAGGTCAAGTCGGCGCTCTACCCCGACACCGCCGACGCCGAGGACTTCTCCTACGACCGGGTGTCCCGGCTCCTCGACCTCGTGCGCGGCAAGCCCGCGAGCGACTTCAGCGGCGTCCAGGGCTTCGAGGTCTTCTCCGACCGGGTCCAGCCGCACTCCCCCGGTCTCGCCAAACGCATGTGGTACGGCGGCGGCAGCCTGCGCTCCGCCCAGTGGGCCGGGGAACACGGCATGAACTTCCTCACGAGCAGCGTCGTCAAGGCGGAGAACTCCGAGGACTTCGCCGAGATCCAGCTCTCCCACATCCGCGCCTTCCGCGCCGCCCACCCCGACGGCGACGCCGCCCGCGTCTCCCAGGGCCTGGTCGTCATCCCCACCGACTCCGCGACTCCCTCCCAACGCGCCCGCTACGAGGAATACGCCGCCAAGCGCCTCCCCCGCACCACCTCCCCCCAAGGCCCCGCCCGCATGATGTTCGCCCCCGACTACGTAGGCACCTCCACCGAACTGGCCGCCCGCCTCCAATCCCACCCCGCCCACCGCGAAATCGACGAAGTAGCCTTCGCCCTCCCCTTCACCTTCCACCACGACGACTACGTCCAGATCCTCACCGACATGGCAACAAAACTGGGCCCGGCTTTGGGCTGGAAGCCGAACACGACAGTCTGACCGCCGGACCAACACCGCGCGAGGCTTTGAACACCGGCGCCTCACCACCGCCCCACCTCCGTCCCCGTCACCGCCACCGACTCCCGGCCGTCCACCCCCACCGGCACCTCTCCGGCCAGCATCACTCGATGCATTGTGCGGGGAAAGTCGAGGTGGGCGTTGTCGCTGGGGGCGAGGTGGATGGTCGCGCGGTTGTCCCAGAAGGCGACGCTGCCGGGTTCCCAGCGGAAGCGGACGGTGTATTCGGGGCGGACGGCTTGGTCGAGGAGGAGGTCGAGGAGGGCTCGGCTCTCGGTGCGGGAGAGGTCGTGGATGTGGTCGACGTAGTAGCCGTTGACGGAGAGGATCCGCTCGCCGGTCAAGGGGTGGACGCGGATCAGGGGGTGGACGGAGGCTACTTGGTGGTCCAGGAGGTGGCGGACGTAGGCGTCGTCGCCGGGGCGGGGCTGGTAGCCGACGCCGAGCCGGTGTTCGGCGCGCAGCCCGTCGACGAACCGGCGGACCGGCTCGGAGAGCCCGGCGTAGGCGGCGGCGAGGTTGGACCAGGTGGTGTCGCCCCCGTAGGGGGGAACCGTCTCGGCGCGCAGGATCGTCGCGGCGGGAGGGTCGATGCGGGCGCCGTGGTCGCAGTGCCACCCCCGCAGGAGGGTGTGCCGGCGCCGGTGGAGCCATTCCTCGTGGTCCATGCCGAAACTGCCGCCGAGTTCCAGCCGGTCGGCGGTGGTCTCGACCTCGGGGAAGCCGGCCGGCGAGGCGCTGCCGCGCTTGCGCAGGGCGACCGGCCGTCCGAACCGCCGCGCGAACGCGACGTGCGAGGCGTGATCGAGTCGCTGCTCGCGGAAGAAGACGACCTTCCAGCGCAGCAGCGCGTCCCGGATCCCCGCGACCGTCGCGTCGTCCAACTCCCCGGCGAGATCGACTCCGTGGATCTCCGCCCCGATGTGCCCCGCGACCGGCTTGACCTCCATGAACCCTCCAAGATCGGTTTACGGCCTCTCTACCCGGAATCCCCCTCGCCTGCCCCTGCCGTTCGATAGGGTCCGCCCGACACCCCCTCAGGAGGCCCTTCATGCGTACCCGTACCGTCCTCGCCGCCACCTTCGCCGCGCTCGTGCTCGGCACCTCGGCGGCCCAGGCCACTCCCCCCGGCCCGGGGGTGACCGCGAAGCTCCTCGCGCAGTGGACGATCGGTGACAAGGACTACTTTCTGCGCGAACTGACCATCCCGCAGGGCCAGTCGACCGGCTGGCACTACCACGACGGCATGGTCTACGGCCTGGTCGAGGAGGGCACGCTGAGCCACTTCGAGGCGACGTGCGCGTCCGACGGCGTCTACCACAAGGGCCAGGTCATCCAGGAGGGCCCGAACTACGTGCACATCGGCCGCAACCTGGGCGACACCCCGCTCGTGTTGAAGGCTCTGTACGTCCTGCCGCACGGCGCCCCGTTCTCGGAGGACGCCCCGAACCCGGGCTGCGACTTCCAGTAACCGGATCAGCCGGCGAGCAGGGCCCGCACCCACTCGTCCTCGCGCTGCTCGATGTACTCGGCGTCGCCGCGCCAGGCGTCGCCGTGGCCTTCGGCCCACAGTGTCGCCCAGGGCTGGACTCCCTGGGCGGCCCGGTCGCGCAGGAAGTCGTGCATGGCCCGCGTCCGGCGCCCCAGCAGCGGGACCGTGTGCCGGCGTTCGGCCTCGTCGAGGCCGTAGGCGTCGGCGAAGACCCGCAGTCGGCTCGCGGCGTCGGCGCGTCGCCAGTCGGGATGCGCGGACAGCGGAACGAACCCGTGCATGGCGTAGGCGACGTCCCACAGACGGGAGCCGGGGCCGGCGGTGTCCCAGTCGATGAAGGCCCACTGCCCCTCGTCGCCGGCCACGAGGTTCCACGGCGCCAGGTCCTGATGGGCGATGATGTCGCCGCCCTCGGCGGGCACCAGCACCTGCCACTGCGCGTCGGGCGGCGGCGTGAAACCCCGCACGGCCTCGTGGAAGTCCCGGATCAGCCGCGCCACGTCCGCCAGCCGCCGCTCGGCGTCCAGCAGGGCGAACCGGTCGGGCCAGACCACGTCTCCCGGCACGAAGGTCAGGACTTCCCGCCCCTGGTCGTCGGTGCCCAGCGGCCGGGGCGCCGCCCGGTACCCCACCTCGTACAGGTGGGTCAGCAGTGCGTGCACAGCCGGGGTCCACGGCCCGCTCGGGCGGCGGACGGTGTCCCCGACCCGGACGACACCGGCGCTGACGTTCCCACCGGACAACGGCTGTTCCTCATCACGCTGCACCGAGCCAGCATGTCCGACCAGCCCGCCCGCGCTCACCCGCCTTCGTCGAAAGCGTGGGCCCGGCACAGGTGATGAGGGCGAACTCACGTCGGACACCTCGCAGTTGAGCGTCCGGCCGCGTATCAGCCGGAGCCGGACGGGCGGTCCGCCGGGTCGCGGCGACAAGGCAGGGGGCTCAGCCCCGGGCGCGCAGGACCTCCAGCGCCCGGTCCGCGTGCTGGTTCATGCGCAGCTCGCTGCGGACGACCTCCAGGATCCGGCGGTCCTGCCCGATGACGAACGTGACCCGCTTGGTGGCCATGAGCGCGAACCCGCGCTTCACCCCGAACCGCTCGCGCACGGTGCCGTCCTCGTCGGACAGCAGCGGCATCCCCAGCGCGTGCTTGCCGACGAACTCGTTCTGCTTGTCGACGGTGTCCCCGCTGATCCCGACCGGGCGGGCGCCGACGGCCGCGAACTCGGCGGCGAGGTCCCGGAAGTGGCACGCCTCGGCGGTGCAGCCAGGGGTCAGGGCGCCGGGATAGAAGAAGAGGACGACGGGACCGTCGGCCAGCAGCTCGCTGAGACCGCGCACGGTTCCGGTCTCGTCCGGCAGCGCGAAATCGTCGACGACATCACCGGTCTCAGGGGCGCGGCTCATTGCCAGTCCCTCCTTCACATGGGTTGCGCGCGATGCTACTTGACCTCCGAACTCCCGCCCCCGGCGCCCCTCGCGTACTGTCCGGGCGTGATCCCGAAGGCCCGCCGGAACACGTCGACGAAGGCGCTCGCGGACGCCCATCCGCAGCGGTGCGCGACGGCCGTGACGGGTTCGCCGTCCGCCAGCATCCGCAGCGCGTGGTACAGCCGCGACTGCGTGCGCCACTGCGGGAAGCTCATCCCGAGGCCGGTGCGGAAGAGCCGGCTGAGCGTGCGCTCCCCGACGCCGGTCGCCGCCGCGAGCTGGGCCAGGGTGTAGGGGTCGGCCGGGTGCGCGTGGACGAGGTCGCAGACGGCCGCGAGCCGCGGGTCGGCCGGGGTGGGCAGCAGCAGGGGGCGCTGCGGGGAGGCGCGGAGCTGGTCGCGCAGGACGTCCAGGAGCCGGGCGCGCTCGGGGCCGTCGTCGGCGGGGTCGCGGGTGTAGGCGCGGATCAGTTCGCGCAGCAGGGGGGAGACGGCGAGGACGGTCGGGGTGGTGAGGCCGAGCGGGTTGTCGTGGGCGGGCAGGCCGACGAGGTGCAGGTCGAGGGTGCCGTGGGCGCGGTGGGCGTGGACGGTCCCGGCGGGGATCCACAGCGCGCGGGTGCCGGGCGCGAACCAGGTCCCGGCGTCGGTGGTGACGGCGAGGACGCCGGAGCCCGCGTGGACGATCTGGTGGTCGTCGTGCCGGTGGGCGTCGATGCGTTCGCCGGGGGCGAGGTGCCGGGCGGCGGTCGGGGCCTGGCGGATGTTCGACACGATCAGGCAGGTTATCGGAAGCGGGACAGGGGGCGCGGGCGCGAGGCTCGCGGGGTGTCCACACGCCGCACGATCACCCTCATGTCCCTGGCCCACGCCTGTGTCGACGTCTATCAGGGCGCCGTCGCCGCGCTGGTGCCGTTCTTCGTCGCCGAACGCGCCTACGCGTATGCCGCCGCCTCGGGCGTCGTCCTCGCCGCGTCCCTCCTGTCGTCGGTGGCGCAGCCGTTGTTCGGGCTGCTCACCGACCGGTGGGCGCTGCCGTGGCTGCTTCCCGCGAGCACGCTCGCGGCGGCGGGCGGGGTCGCGCTGAGCGGGGTCGGCGGTTCGTACGCGCTGACGCTCGCGGCGTTCGCGGTGTCCGGGGTCGGGGTCGCCGCGTACCACCCGGAGGCGGCGCGGGCTGCGCGTGCGGCGGGGGGTGACGGGCATCGGGCGATGGGGTGGTTCGCACTGGGCGGGAACGTGGGGTTCGCGCTGGCGCCGCTGCTGGTGGCGGGGGTGGTGGTGCCGTGGGGGCTGGCGGCCACGCCGGTGCTGGCGGTGCCAGGGGTGGTGGGGGCGGTGCTGTGCGGGGTGACGGCGAGGAGGCGGGGCGCCGTGGTCGCGCCGGCCGGTGATCACGCGCGGGGACGCGCCGACTGGCCCGCGTTCCTGCGCCTGTCCGGCGCCGTCGTCTGCCGTTCCCTCGTCTTCACCGGCCTCAGCACCTTCGTCGCCCTGTACGTCCGCGAGCGCACCGGTGGTGGGGCCGCGGCCGGGACGCTCGCGCTGTGCGTGCTGTACGCGGGCGGCGCGGTCGGCACGCTCGCGGGCAGCCGGCTGGCCGGGCGGTACGGGCGCCTCGCGGTGGTGCGGGCGTCGTACGCGGTGACGCTGGTCGCGGTGGCGGGGGTGCTGGTGGTGCCGGGGCCCTTGCTGTACGGGTGCGTGGCGC
Organism: Streptomyces roseirectus; assembly: GCF_014489635.1. Classification (NCBI taxonomy): domain Bacteria; kingdom Bacillati; phylum Actinomycetota; class Actinomycetes; order Kitasatosporales; family Streptomycetaceae; genus Streptomyces; species Streptomyces roseirectus. The sequence goes on from NZ_CP060828.1 coordinate 635,164, forward strand.
TCGCGTCGGCGGGACTGTACGTGCCGTTCTCGCTGCACATCACCCTCGGCCAGGACTGTCTGCCGGGGCGGGTGGGGACGGCGAGCGGGGTGACGCTGGGGCTGACGGTGAGCGTCGGGGGGATCGCCGCGCCGGCGCTGGGTGCGCTGGCCGACGCGACGTCGTTGCGGGCGGGGCTGGTGCCGTTGCTGGTGCCGCCCGTGGTGGCGTGGGTGCTGGTGCGTGGGGTGCGGGAGCCGGGGGGTCAGGGGGTGGCGGGTTCGGGGTCGTCGTCCGACGCGTAGGCGAGGAAGTCGTCGACCATGCGGTGGAAGAGGGTCGCCAGTTGTTCCAGTTCCTGGGGTGTCCAGTTCTGGAGGGCGAGTTGCATGCCCCGGGTGCCGGCGGCGCGGATCCGTGCGACGGCGCCCTCGCCGGCGTCGGTGAGCTGGATGCGCTGGGCGCGGCCGTCCAGCGGGTCGGGGACGCGGGTGACGTAGCCGGACTTCTGGAGCTGCTGGACGGTCCGCGTGACGTGGGACGCCTCGACGCCGAGCCGCTGGGCCAGTTCGCCGGGGCGCAGCGGGTCGGCGTCGGCGACCTGGCGCAGGAGGGCGACGGCGGCGCGGTCGAGGGGGACGCCCGCGACGGCCATCAGCCGGTCGTGCTGGCGGGCACGGGTGCTCAGGTACGTGATGCGGGTGAGGGCCCGCTCGATCTCGATGACTTCGGGGGAGGTCGAGTCGGGGAGCGGTTCGGTCGGCATGCGCGCCACTTTACCATATCGTTGCGTAACTCAAGTAAGTTACGGCCTACGTTTCCTTCCCCGTACCGCCCACGGACGACAGGAAGGGCGCACCCTTCGCGACGGCCTGCCGCCACTCCCGGATCACCTTCGGCGCCACCCCGACCCCGAGGACCCCGCTGACCCGGTCCCCGGTCCGGTAGACGGCGACGAACCGCCGCTCCGCCAGGTCCCCTTCGACGACCGCGACCTCCTCGTGGCCGCGCAGGTGCCCGAACGCCTGGATCTTCATGTCGTACTGGTCGGACCAGAAGTACGGCACGGGCGCGAACGGCTTGCGCGCCCCGGGGTTGAGGAGGTTGCGGGCGGCGGCCATGCCCTGCTCGGCGGCGTTCGTGCGGTGCTCGATCCGCATCGAGACGCAGAACAGCGGGTGGGTCCAGCGGGCGACGTCCCCGGCGGCGTACACCCCCGGCGCGGCTTCCAGATACTCGTCGCACAGCACGCCGTCGCCGACGCCGAGCCCGCTGCCGGCCAGCCACTCGGTGTTGGGCAGGGAGCCGACGGCCACCAAGGTCTCGTCGGCCGCCACCAGCTCGCCGTCCGCGAGCCGCACCCCGGCGCCGGTCACCTCGGCGACACTGACGCCGGTCCGCAGGGTGACGCCGTGTTCCTGGTGGGCCCGCGACAGCACGCGGCCGACCTCTTCGCCGACGGCGTGGGCGAGGGGGACCGGCGCCGGTTCGAGGAGCGTCACCTCACAGCCCAGGCCCCGGGCGACGGCCGCCGCCTCGGCCCCGAGGAACCCGGCACCCACGACGGCCAGGTGCCGTCCGGGGCGCAGCCCCGCACGCAGGGCGAGGGCGTCGTCGAGGGTGCGCAGAACGTGCCCGCCGCCGGGCAGCCGCCGGGGGCGCACGCCGGTCGCGACGATCAGGCCGTCGTAGGGGACGTCGGTGCCGTCGGCGAGGCGGACCGTGCGGGCGGCCGTGTCGAGGGCGGTGGCCTCGGTGCCCAGGCGCAGGTCCGCGTCGAGGGCGGTCAGGTCCTCGGGGCGGCGCAGGGTGAGGCGGTCCGGTTCCCACTCGGCGGCGAGGAGCTGCTTGGACAGGGGCGGGCGGTCGTAGGGGGCGTGCGGTTCGTCGCCCACGAGAGTGAGGGCGCCGGTGTAGCCCTCGCGGCGCAGGGTCTCGGCCGCCGCGAGTCCGGCGGCCGAGGCTCCGACGACGACGATCCGCCTCACTTCTCGACCAGCCGGATGGCGGCGGCCGGACAGACGGCGACGGCCTCACGGACGTCGTCGAGCTGGTCGGCGCCGGGCTCCTCGGCGAGGAGCACCACTATGCCGTCGTCGTCCTGGTCGAAGACGTCCATCGCGGTGAGCACGCACTGGCCGGACGCCACGCACTTGTCGGTGTCGAGTTCCACCTTCACGGCGGTTCTCCTTTCTGTGGGGGGAAGTTGGCGACAGGTCACCAGGTCACGGGCAGTTCGTGAACACCATAGATGAACGCGTCGTTCTTGAAACGGACGTCTTCGAAGGGGATCGCGGCCCGCAGACCGGGGAGGCGTTTGTAGAGGGTGCCGTAGACGACCTGGAGTTCCACGCGGGCCAGCGGCTGGCCCAGGCACTGGTGGACGCCGAAGCCGAAGGCGACGTGGCGGCGGGCGTCGCGGGTGAGGTCGAGGCGGTCGGGGTCGGGGAACACCTCGGGGTCGCGGTTGCCGATCTCGTTGACCAGGATCACGCCCTCGCCGGCCTTGATCGTGCGGCCCGCGATCTCGATGTCCCCGGTGACCGCGCGGCGCCGGCCGAGGTGGGTGATGTGCAGGTAGCGCAGCAGTTCCTCGACGGCGCCGGCGACGAACTTCGGGTCGTCGCTCTCCCGCAGGAGGGCGAGCTGGTCGGGGTTCCGCAGCAGGGCGAGGGTGCCGAGGGCGATCATGTTCGCGGTGGTCTCGTGGCCCGCGATCAGCAGGAGGAGCGCCATCTCGGTGGCCTGGCGGTGGTCGAGTTCACCGGCGGTGATCCTGGCCGCGATGCCGGAGATCAGGTCGTCGCGGGGGTCGGTGAGGCGCCTGCCGATCAGCTCGCCGAGGTAGCCGCCGATCTCCCGGCTCGCGGCGGCCCGCTCGTCCGGGGTCGCGGTCCGGCGGACCATCGTCTTCGTGTTGTCCTGGAAGAAGTCGTGGTCGTCGTAGGGGACGCCGAGGAGTTCGCAGATCACCAGGGACGGCAGGGGCAGGGCGAACGCCTCGACCAGGTCGGCCGGGTTGGGGCCGGCGAGCAGGTCGTCGATCAGGCCGTCCACGATGGTCTGCACGGCGGGGCGCAGGGCCTCGACCTTCTTGATGGCGAAGGGGGCGGTGACCATCCGGCGCAGGCGGGCGTGTTCCGGGTCGTCCATCATGACGAAGCTGAGCTTGCCCTCGCCGGCGGCGGGGGTCGCCTTCGTGGGGTAGCCGGGGGTGTCCGGGTCCGCGCTGACCCTGGGGTCGCCGAGCAGGGCGCGCTGCTGCGCGTACGTCGTGACCAGCCAGGGTTCGGTGCCGTCCCAGAGGCGGACCTTCGTCAGGGGGCCCTGTTCCCGCAGCTTCGTCAGCTCGGGCGGCGGGTCGAAGGGGCACTTCGCCGACCTCGGCATGGGGAACTCCGGGGCGGGCAGCGGCGTGTCGGCCATGGTTCTCCTCGGTGGGGGGAGTCGGTGGGGGGAATCGGTGGACGCATGCAAGCAGAGCGCTCTGACGCCGTCCGGTCAGGAACCTGACGTCTTCCTGACGTGGCCCGGATCACTCCTTCACGCCAACTCCCTTCTCTTGAAGGGTTGGTGAGGGGGCGTCAGCATTCACTCTCGGTCCGGCCCAGCCAGTACCCGAAACCCCGGCGCGTGTGCAGCAGCGGCCGGGCGCCCTGGTCCACCTTGCGCCGCAGCCTCGACACGAGCTGTTCGATCGCGTTCCCCTCCCTGAAGTCGCCCCACACGCACCGGCTGATCTGCTCCTTCGACAGCACGCGGTGCGCGTTGACCAGGAAGTGGCGCAGGAGGCGGTACTCGGCGGGGGTGAGGTCGAGGGGGCGGCCGGCGCGGACGGCGCGGCATGTCGCGTCGTCGAGCAGCAGGTCGTCGTAGCCGAGCGTGCGGTCCGCCCGCGCGGGGCCGGCCGCGCGCAGCAACACCCGGATCCGGGCGAGTACTTCGGCGACCCGCAAGGGCGTGGTGACGTAGTCCCGCTCCCCCACGTCCAGCGCGGGCAGGATCACGTCCAGCCGCTCGGGCGGCAGCAGATACAGCACCGGCGGCGTCCGCCCCACCGCAGGCCGCCCCCGCTCCGGCAGCCCCGGCAACCCCAGGTCCACCACCGCCAGCTCACACCCCTCCAACCGCCCCACCGCCTCCCCGAAACTCCCGGCCAGCCCCACCTTGTACCCCGCCAGCTCCAGGCTGACGGCCAGCAGTTCGACCACGGCCACCTCCCCCGCGGCGACCAACACCCGCTGCCCGGAACCCCGGACGAGAGCAGGCGGGGTGAGGGGGATCGGGGAGGGGGTGTGACAGAGGGGGCACAGCGGGGCGGGGGCGACAGGGGGGTGATGAGGCATTGGGGGGCCTCCTTGAGCGGGCAGGGGTGGCGGGCCCTGGTGGGGGTGCTCGGTGGGGGGACGTAAGAGGGGCATGGCGTTCAGCGTAGCGCGCTGGTTGCGTTACTCAAGCAAATCCCGATCACTTGCCTTACTCAAGTAACGCCCGAGCCCCCCGCCCCCAGGACCCCTCATGCTCGCGCCCCTCCGTCAGGCCGCCCGCGCCTCGGCCCACCTCGCCCTCGCAGCGGTCGTGGCGTTCCTGTCGTACCTCTTCGTCACGGTCCTCCTCATCACGGCCGTCTTCGTCGTCGCCGTGATCGGCGTCTGGATGCTGACTGATCTCGCTGTGGCCGCTCGGTCTCGCCGTGGACGGCGTGTGGTGCGGGCTCCTGCGGCGCCCCGCCGTTGTCCTGCCGCTGATCACACGACTCGCCGACCTGGAGGCGAGCTGGTCGGCGACGCTCCTGCGCCCCTCCCCCCCGGGGCCCTGCTCGAAGCGAGGGTGGAGCGGCTGACGGCGACCCGGGCCGACGCGGTCGCCGCGCACGGCGCCGAACTGCGCAGCATCGAACGCGACCTCCACGACGGGGCCCAGGCCCGCCTGGTCGCCCTGTCGATGCGCATCGGCCTGGCCCGGCGCGCGTACGAGGCGGACCCGGAGCAGGCCCGCAGACTCCTGGACGACGCCCTCGACCAGGCGGAGGAAGCTCTCGCCGAGCTGCGGCACGTCGTGCGCGGCATCCATCCGCCGATCCTCACGGACCGGGGCCTCGCCGACGCCGTCCGGGCGCTCGCGGGCGGCAGCGGCCTCACGGTCGACGTGCGCGCCGACGGCCTCGACGACGCCGTGCGCCCGCCCGCGGCGGTGGAGACAGCGGCCTACTTCGTCGTCGCCGAAGCCCTCACGAACGTCGCCCGGCACAGCGGTGCGAAGCACGCCGGGGTGCACCTGACCCGCACGCGGCGCGGCCTGCGCGTCGAGGTCCGGGACGAGGGCGCGGGCGGCGCCGACGAGCGCGCCGGGTCGGGCCTGGTGGGGATGCGGCGCAGGGTCGCGGCGCTGGACGGCACGGTCGCGGTCGTCAGCCCGCCGGGTGGTCCGACGACGGTGACTGCGGAGCTGCCGTGCGTGTGGTGAACCGGCTCGATCCGACGGCGACACCCGACGCCCACGTCCGCACGATCGACACCATGCCGGCCGTCCTGCTGTTCGCCGCGTTCCTCTTCGACAACGAACTCACCATGCCCCGCGCCGGACGGTCCGACGTGGCCCTGATGGACATCCGCATGCCGGGCACGGACGGGCTCGCGGCGACGACGGCGATCCGCGCGGACCCGGCGCTCGCGGACACGAAGGTCCTGATCCTGACGACGTTCGAGACCGACGAATACGTCGCCAGGGCCCTCAGGGCGGGCGCGAGCGGGTTCCTCGGCAAGGACGTCACCGCTGACGAACTCCTCGACGGCATCCGCACGGTGGCCGCCGGGGAGCGGCTGCTGTCCCGCTCGGCGCCCGCGACCGGGCCCAACTCGTCGTCATGGCCTACCGGTCGGGGCTGGTCACGGCGGATTTCCGGACGAACCACGCCTGAGCGCCCGCTGTTGGCCCGCGCTTCACCACGGATACACACGGCACCTCTTGGCGCGGGCGGGAAAAGCGGGGAAGCTGAGCTGCCCCTCACGACTTCCCCCCTCTCCCCCACCCGGAGGACGCCGTGTCGTCACCCAAGTCCCCCTCGCGCCGCAGGAGATGGCTCGCCGTCACGGCCGCCGCCGGCGCGCTCGTGCTCGCCGTCCCGACGGCCGCGTACGCCGCTCCCCCCAAGGCGCTGCCGCAGAACGCGGAGGCCGCCGAACTGACGTTCCTGCCGGCGTTCGACTACGACACCGACGGCTGCTACTCGACGCCCGCGATCGGCCCCGACGGGACGATCAACGGCGGGCTGAACCCGACGGGTCCGCTCAGCGGCGAGTGCCACGACGCCTCGGACCTGGACAACACGAACAGCTACTCGCGCTCCAAGTGCAACAACGGCTGGTGCGCGTACATGTACGGCCTGTACTTCGAGAAGGACCAGGCTCTCGCGAACAGCAGCATCGGCGGGCACCGCAACGACTGGGAGCACGTCGTGATCTGGGTGCGGAACGGCGCGGTCGAGTACGTCGCGACGTCCAACCACGGCTCGTTCACGATCAGTCCGGCGTCCTCGGTGCGGTTCGACGGGACCCACGCGAAGGTCGTCTACCACAAGGACGGGATCAGCACGCACTGCTTCCGGCTGGCGGGCGCGAACGACGAGCCGCCGGAGAACGACAAGCACACCTGGCAGTACCCGCCGCTGGTCGGCTGGAACGGGTATCCGGCGGGGCTGCGGGACAAGTTGAGCGCGTACGACTTCGGGAGCGCCAACTTCGGCCTCAAGGACGGGAACTTCGTGAACCACCTCACGAAGGCGAAGCCGTCGGGCATCGCGTTCGACCCGGCCGCGTGACGTCCCGGTGAGCGTCCCCCTCGAACCCGGGTCCATCCGGGTTCGAGGGGTGGTCGAAGCGTTCCGGGGCCTTGCGGCCGTGACCTGCGGGGACGTTCCGGCGGGTGGAACCCGCGTCCGTCCCGGGTGTCCCGAGGGGCTATCGTGTCTCACATGTCGGTACCCGAACTGATCCGTATCGTCTCCCGCGACTCGCCCATGGCGCTGGCCCAAGTGGAGCGCGTGCGCGCCGAGTTGGGCGCCCTGCATCCCGGGGTGCGCACCGAGGTCGTGCCGGTGAAGACGACCGGTGACAAGTGGATGGGCGACCTGGCGCAGGTCGAGGGGAAGGGCGCGTTCACCAAAGAGGTCGACGCGGCGCTCCTCGCCGGAGAAGCGGATCTCGCCGTCCACTGCGTGAAGGACGTGCCGGCCGACCGTCCGCTGCCGGCCGGGACCGTGTTCGCGGCGTTCCTCAAGCGGGACGACATCCGGGACGCGCTGGTGCACCCCGGCGGGCTCACGCTGGACGAGCTGCCCGAGGGGACACGGATCGGCACCTCGTCGGTCCGCCGGATCGCCCAGCTCGCGGCGACCCATCCGCACCTGGAGTGCGTGCCGTTCCGGGGCAACGCCAACCGGCGGCTGGAGAAGCTGGCGGCGGGCGAGGCGGACGCGCTGCTGCTGGCGGTGTCGGGGCTCGAACGCATCGGCCGTACCGACGTGATCAGCGAAGTCCTCTCCCCCGAGGCGATGATGCCGCCCATCGGCGCGGGCATCCTCGCGCTGCAGTGCCGCGAGGGCGACATGGACCTCATCGACGCGGTCAGCGGTCTCGGCGACCCCGCGACCCATCGCGAGGCCACCGCGGAACGCATGTTCCTCCACGTCCTCCAGGGCCACTGCAACAGCCCCATCGCCGGCTACGCCACCGTCGACCGCACCGGCGAACTCTCCCTCCGCGCCTGCGTCTTCACCCCCGACGGCAAGACCCGCCTCAACGCCCACGAATGGGCCGGCCCCCTCGACCCCGCCACCCTCGGCACGTCCGTCGCGGTGACCCTCCTCCGCCAGGGCGCCCGCGAACTCATCGACGGCATCCCCCACTGAGCTGAGCCCTCCGGGGGAAAGCCGGGAAACAACACCGGCGCAGCCGGGCAGCGACGGTGAGAGGCACCCAGCGGAGGGACCGGGCCGGAGGGAAGCCGGCATCCGGCGGGTGAGACCCTGCGGGTGCCAGCGGGGCAAGGCGCGGTGAGAAGCCGGCGCCGGGGGCATGCGGGCAACGGCGAGGCTCGGCATCGGACAGCGCGACAGCGCGACAGCGCGACAGCGCGACAGCGCGACAGCGCGACAGCGCCCCATGGTGTCCCGTCGGGAGGGCTGGCCATCGGGGTCCGGCTCCGCCGGGAGCCGAGGCGACGCCGCCCACTCCTCATCCGGCAGCCGGGCCGTGCGGTCCGCCGTCTGCCGACGGCCCGCCTCCCGGAGCGCTCGCCGCGCGGCCCACCGGGAACGGTCCCGGGGTCGGTGACCGCGGCTGACCAGGAGCAGGCTCCACCCAACCCCGCCCCCGGCCGCCCGACTCAGGCTCCACGCCCCTCGCCCGGCGCACCCCGCAGAACCTGCCCCCGCCGGAACTCCCCCGCACACCCGACGCCGCCCCTCACACTCCCCGCCCCGTCCACCCGGCTCGCCAACTCCCCCCGGCTCCCCCGGAGTCCGCCCCCGCGCCCCGCATCCCGCCTCAGCCGGCGAACCACCGTAGGCCCGCCCGCGCCACTCCCCCCCATTACCGTCTTCGTAGCCCCGCAACGGGGTTACCGGCCTTCGGAGTTGGCATGACTACCTCCCCTTGTCGAGTGCATGGCCTTGGGGGGTGGTGTCACCAGCTCCGGAGGCACTGACAGACCGCTGATTAGGGGCATAACCACCGACTTCTTCGCAGGTCGGGAGGCTCTTCGTAATGTGGATGTGGCGATCAGTGCCGTGGCAGGGCCGGGTGAGTACGACCGGAGGACTCCGCACGTGATCGATACCGGCGGCATCGACGTCTACCTCGGCCTGGACGTCGGCAAGGGCGAACACCACGCCACCGCACTCACTCCGGCCGGGAAGAAGACCTTCGACCGCAGACTGCCCAACAGCGAGCCCAAACTCCGCGAGGTCTTCGCCAAACTGCAGGCCAAGCACGGCACCGTCCTCGTCATCGTCGACCAGGTCGCCTCCATCGGCGCCCTGCCCCTGGCCGTCGCCCGCGAGCTCGGCTGTCATGTCGCCTATCTGCCCGGCCTGACCATGCGGCGGATCGCCGACCTCTACCCCGGCGAGGCCAAGACTGACGCGAAGGACGCGTTCATCATCGCCGACGCGGCCAGGTCGATGCCCCACACGCTGCGGTCGGTCGACCTCGACGACGAGACGATCGCCGAGCTGCAGATGATCGTGGGGTTCGACGACGACCTGGCGTCCGAGGCAACTCGCCTGTCCAACCGGCTGCGGGGCCTGTTCACACAGATTCATCCGCACCTGGAAAGGGTCCTGGGCCCGCGCATGCAGCACCCGGCCGTCCTCAGGCTGCTGGACCAGTTCGGCTCGCCGGCCCAGATACGCAAGGCCGGACGCCGACGGCTCGTCACCCTGATCCGGCCGAAAGCGCCCCGCATGGCGGAGCGGCTGATCGATGACGTGTTCACCGCGCTGGACGAGCAGACCGTTGTCGTCCCGGGCACGGATGCGGCCGCGCTGATCGTTCCCAGCCTCGCCTCCTCGCTCCAGGCAGTGCTCGACCAGCGCAAACTGCTGGCCCACCGGATCGAGGAACTGCTGGAGGCCCACCCTCTTTCCAAGGTCCTGATGTCCATGCCGGGCATCGGCATCAGGACCGGAGCCCGCATCCTCATCGACGTCGGTGACGGCACCGCGTTCCCGTCCGCCGCCCACCTTGCCGCCTACGCCGGCCTCGCCCCGGCGACCCGGACCTCCGGGTCGTCCATCCGCGGCGAACAGCCCTCACGGAGAGGAAACAAGCAGCTCAAGCGGGCCTTCTTCCTCTCCGCGTTCGCCGCACTGGCCGACCCGGCCTCCCGCACCTACTACGACAAGAAGATCGCCCAGGGAAAGCACCACACCCAGGCCATCCTCTGCCTCGCCCGACGCCGAGCAGACGTGCTCTTCGCGATGCTCCGCGACGGCACCTTCTACCAACCACCAACCCCAGTTGCCCCTTGACCGAAGTCATAGGGGCACCCCCCCGAGGGCCCCTCGCCTCCTGCCCGACCGTCCGCCCCGCGTAGGGACGCCCGCCGCTCCTGCGCGACACCTGGGGGTTCACCGGCGCGGGTCCGCCCCGCCTCACCTCGGCCTGCTAGGCAACCCGCCCGCGCGGGCGCCCCGCCGGTTTCTCAGACCGTGCCCTCGCCCGCCTCCGTCTGTTCGCGGAGGAAGTTGCTGACCTGGCGGGCGAGTTCGCCTTCGCGGCCGGTGCAGGGGGTGGTGTCGAGGCGGTCCTCGCCCTCGCAGAGGTCCAGCGCGCCGGTCCACAGGCGGCGTTCGGTCCATTCGTCGTCGACGCGGAGCTGGACCTGGATGTCGACGCGGTCGAGGGAGGTCTCGGGCCCGGCGGCGTGGAGGACGGCGGTGACGCGGCGCAGGGGGTAGACGTCGAAGCCCTCGACGAACTGGGAGTTGCGCCAGTCGACGAACGCGCCCTCGCCGTCGGCGCCGACGCGGACGTCGATCTGGCCGTCCTCGAGGTGGACGCAGTACTTGGACTCGCCCCGGTTCTCGACGACGACGCGCAGCCTGAAGTACGTCAGGCCCTCGGCGGCCTCGTCGCGCCCGCGGGGCGGCTCCGCGCGCTCCAGTCGGCTGACGCGCAGACGCAGACCGGAGTACGCCTCGTACTCCTGCCAGTCTCCGACCACGTTCGGCTCGTACACGGCCCACCTCCCGACGTCCACCGGCTGAGTCCTATCCGTGCGCTCAGTGCACTGTCAAATGAGCGGAATACGCCGTGGCCTGGGCGATCGTCCCTTTTGATCGTTGATCAAGCCGTGCCCAGCGGGAATCACCGAAACGCTCAGGTCACGCCTTGTGCAAACGTGCCGCACATCACGTCACCGGGCGAGCCGGCCGAGCAGCGCGGAGGCGGTGAGCACACCGAGCGCGGCGGCCACCGCGAGCACCCCGAAGTCGACGGCGAGACGCGCCGGCGTACCGAGCAGGAGACCCCGCAGCGCGTTCACTTCGTAGCTGAGCGGATTGACCGCGCTGACCGTCCGCAGCCAGTCCGGCATGATCGACACGGGGTAGAGCGCGTTGGACCCGAAGAACAGCGGCATGGTGATCGCCTGCCCGATCCCCATGAGCCGGTCCCGGCTGAGCACGATGCCCGCGATGGTCATGGACAGGCAGGCGAAGAACGCGGATCCGAGGACGACGATCGCGAGCACCCCGAGGATCCGCAGCGGGTTCCAGGTGAGCGCGACCCCGAGGAGCGCGGCGATGACGAGGACGACGACCGCCTGGACCACGGACTTCACGCCGGCCGCGAACGCCTTGCCGGTGATGAGCGCGGCGCGCGGCGTGGGTGTGACGAGGAGTTTGCTGAGGACGCCCGCGTCGCGCTCCCAGATGATCTGGATGCCGTAGAAGATCGCGATGAACATGGCGGACTGGGCGATGATGCCGGGCGCGAGGTAGTCGACGTAGGGGAGGCCGCCGGTCGGTATCGCGTGGAGGCGGCTGAAGGTCTGGCCGAAGATCAGCAGCCACAGCGCGGGCTGGACGGCCCGGGTGTACAGCTCGGTGCGGTCGTGCCGCAGTTTCTGGAGTTCGACGACGCACATCGCGCCCACGCGCGCGGGCACGAGCCGCCACCCGGTGCGCGGCGCGGGCGGCCGCAGGAGGAGGGAGCGGGCTGGGTCAGCCGACGCGGTGGGCGGTGCGGCGGGTGCTTCGGACATCTCGGAAGTCTCCTGAGTTCTCGTCGAGGAACCCGCCGGCGACGTCGCGGAAGACGTCCTCCAGGGTGGGCGGCGTCCGGCTGCCGAGGCGGGCGGCGAGCCCCTGGCGCAGTTCCTCCGGTGTGCCGAGCGCGCGGACGCGTCCGTGGTGCATGAGGGCGACGCGGTCGCAGTGCTGGTCGGCCTCGTCCATGTAGTGGGTGGTGACGAGGACGGTCATCCCGGTGGCCTCGCGCACGGCGCGGATGTGTTCCCAGACGCCGGTGCGGGCGAGGGGGTCCAGGCCGATGGTGGGTTCGTCGAGGATGAGCAGCCGGGGCGCGCTGACCAGCGCCTGGGCGAGTTCGAGGCGGCGGACCATGCCGCCGGAGTAGGTTCCGGCGAGCCGTCCGGCGGCGTCGGTGAGTCCGACGGCGGCGAGCGCCTGTCCGACGCGCTCGGCACGTTCGCGGCGGGGGACGTCGAAGACGCGGGCGAACAGGGCGACGTTCTCGCGTCCGGTGAGCCCGGCGTCGGCGGACAGCTGCTGGGGGACGTAGCCGAGGAGGCGGCGGACGGCCATGCGGTCGCCGGCGGCGTCGTGGCCGAAGACGCGGACCGTGCCGGCGGGGACGGGGAGCAGGGTGGTGAGGCAGCGGATGGCGGTGGTCTTGCCGGCCCCGTTGGGCCCGAGCAGGCCGAAGACCTCGCCCTCGGCGACGGTGAGGTCGAGCCCGTCGACGGCCCGGGTGTCCCCGAAGGTGTGAGTGAGTCCGGTGCAGGTGACGGCGTCGGTCATGGGGCGTCCTCCTGGTGAGGGGGTCGGACAGGGGGTGCCGGGCGAGGGGGGCGGTCAGGGACTGTCGTCGGGTTCCTCCTGGAGCTGGACGGCGAGGGTGCGCAGCGCGGGCAGTGCGGCCCGCAGCGCGTCACGGTCGGCGGCGTCGAGGCGGGCGATGTGCTGCTCGACGAGTCGCGCGCGGCGTGCCCGCCAGTCGCGCAGCCGGGTCTCGGCGGCCTCGGTGAGGCGCAGGCGGGCGGCGCGCCGGTCGGCGGGGTCGGTCTCGCGGACCAGGTACCCCTCGGCGGCGAGCCGGTTCACCAGGGTCGAGACGGAGTTGCCGGCGAGGTACAGCTCTTTGGCGGCCTCGGAGACGCCGATGCCGGGGCGGGTGCCGACGAGCCGGAGGAGTTCGGCCTCGCCGCCGCGCAGCCGGGGCCGGTCGAGTCCGGCGCGCAGCCGGCGGCGCAGGAGCCGCTGGACGCCGGTGAGGGCGTCGGCGAGTTCCTGCGGAAACGTCTCGTCATCCATACGGTGAGATTATCTCTTTAGCAGAGGTAACATCCTCAAGAGTGAGTCAAGAGGCGGCCTGCGCTCCGTGCGGCCGACACTGGGTACGACCGCTGCCGGATGCGACAGAGCAGGACGCGAGCGCCCATGAACCACCGCCCCGAGGTCGTCACCACCCGTTCCGTGTTCGGGGCGCCCTGCTGGGTCAGCCTCACCACGCGCGATCTGACGGACACCCAGGACTTCTACGCGGCCGTGTTCGGCTGGGAGTGGCGCCAGGGCTCCCTGGGCGACCACTTCCGGGTCGCCTCGGCGGACGGCGTCCCGGTGGCCGGTCTCGCGGGGGTCGCGGCGATGTGGCAGATGGCGGTGGCGTGGACGCCGTACTTCGCGGTGATCGGCGCGGACGAGGCGGTGGGCCGGGTGCGTGAGCGCGGCGGCACGGTCGCGGTGGGCCCGGTGTCGCTGCCGCCGGGCCGGGCGGCGCTGCTGGCCGACCGGGACGGCGCGGCGTTCGGCGTCTGGGAGGGCCGGCTGTCCGGCGACTGGGAACTGTGGCGCAGCGCGGCCCCGGCCCTGGTCCGCCTCCACACGCGGGACGCCTTCGCGTCGGCGATCTTCTACGGCGAGGTCCTGGACTGGGCGTCGGACCGGCCGGGGAGCTGCGAGGTGCACTATGAGGACGGCGAGGTCGTCCTGCGCAGCCGTGGCGCGGCCGTCGCCCGGATCGGCTCCGGCGCCCTGGAGGCGGCCCCCGATCCGACCGTGCGCCCGCACTGGCAGGTCCACTTCACCGTCGCGGACGTCGCGGCGTGCGTGCGGGCGGCGGAGCTGCACGGCGGGAGCGTGCTGACGAAGTCGGCCGAGCAGGTCGTCCTGCGTGATCCGGACGGCGCGCAGTTCACGGTGTTCGAGCGCCGCGACTGACTACCCGGCGGCCGGCAGCGCCCTGGGCAGGTCGAGGCCGGTGCGCAGGGCGGGCAGCGGGGCGACGGGGACGAGCGGGGCGCGGCGGCCGGTGCGGGCGCGCTGGGTGAACCAGATGACCTTGGCGCCCTGGGCGGTGGCGCAGCAGCCCCAGCCGTCGCTGGTCGCGGCGAGACGGGCGAGGCAGGCGCGCAGGTCCTGGTCGGGGCGCAGGTCCGGGTCGTGCTCGGCGACGGCGGTGATGAGGTGGTGGCCGTTCCACCACATCTCGACGGTGGCGCGTTTGTCGACGGTGTGCCGGTCGATGGCGCGGAGCAGGAGTTCGGCGCCCGCGCCGACGGGGTCCGCCAGGGTCTCCAGGCCCCAGTGCCGCAGGTGGGCGGCGAGGATCCGGCGGACCTGGCCGGCGCGTTCGGGGCTGATGTCGACGTCGAGGTGGTAGCTGCGGGGAGCGGCGGTCTTCATCGTCGTTGGCTCCTCACCGACTGTGCTCCACGGAGCGTGACTGGCGTTCGCTTCCGCGTCACTTCCACAGTGCGGGCGTTGCTCCGTCCGTGCAACACGATCACCTCGCGTACCCGTGATCGCCACAGTTATGCCAGTGGAGAAGACCTGGTGGAAAAAGTGGTCACGATGTCGTGGATCAGTGCTGTTTACTTGCCCGTTCGTGGTCACAAGCGGCTGCGGCTGAGCTAGATTCGAGCACCCCGGTGACCGCTTCGGCCTGGGGTGTTCACCGTCCGTACGTCTCAGGAGCCAGCGCATGCGCGACGTCGCACTCGCTCCCCCGGCCGCCGTCTCGCCCCTGACCGGAGGGCTCGCCGACAGTGTCTTCGACGCCGCCGCGCGCACGCCCGCCCGGCCGGTGCTGGCGCGGCGCTCGGCGGCCGATCCCGAGGTGTGGGAGGAGGTGAGCGCCGAGGGGCTGCGGGACGAAGTCGTGGCGCTGGCGCGGGGGTTCGTCGCGTCGGGGATCTCGCCGGGGCACCGGGTCGCGCTGATGGCCCGCACCCGCTACGAGTGGACGGTGCTGTGCTACGCGCTGTGGGCGGTGGGCGCGGAGATCGTGCCGGTGTACCCGACGTCGTCGCGGGACCAGGTGGAGTGGATCCTGCGGGACTCGGGCTGTGTCGGGGTGGTCGTCGAGGACGAGGCGACCGTGATGACGGTCGGTTCGGTGTGCGCGGGGCTCGAAGGGCTGCGCCACGTCTGGCAGTTGGACGCGGGCGCGGTGCGGCAGCTCACCGCGGCGGGCGAGTCGGTGCCGGTGACGACGGTGGAGTCGCTGCGCCGGATCGTCCTGCCGGACTCGACGGCGGCGATCCTCTACACCTCCGGCACCTCGGGCCGCCCGCTGGGCTGCGCGCTCAGCCACGAGAACCTGGCGAGCCCCTGCGACACGCTGCTGGCCGGCTGGGGCCACACGGTCGCGCCCGCGGGCAGGCGCCCGGCGGTCCTCGCGTTCCTGCCGTTCTCCCACGTGTACGGGCTGATGATCCAGGGGCTGTGCCTGCGCGGCGGCGTCCTGATGGGGCACGAGCCGGACATGAGCGAGGCGGCGCTCACCTCGGCGCTGCGCACGTTCCGTCCGACGTACCTGTACGCGGTGCCGTCGGTGTTCGAGAAGATCTACAAGAACGCCCTGCGCACCGCCCAGCAGGCCGGGCGCGGGGGGCTGTTCGAGCGGGCGGCGCAGACGGCGCGGGAGTTCGCGGCGGCTCTCGAACGCCAGCGCCTGGGCCGGGGTTCGGGGCCGGGCCTGGACCTGCGGATGCAGCACGCCGTGTTCGAGCGGACCGTGTACCGAAGACTGCGCGCCGCGCTCGGCGGCCGGGTCACGCGGGCCACCTCGGGCGGCTCGCCCCTCAACCGCGACCTGTCCCTCTTCTACGACGGCATCGGCATCCACGTCCACGACGGCTACGGCCTCACCGAGACCGGCGGCGGTGTCACCATGCAGCCGCTGGGCCGTGAGAAGTCGGGCACGGTCGGCCGGGCGCTGCCCGGCACGGACGTCCGGGTCGCGGACGACGGCGAGATCCTGGTGAGCGGCCCCTCGGTGTTCCAGGGGTACGTGGGCGACGAGGCGGCGACCCGCGCGGTCCTCGACAACGGCTGGCTCGCCACCGGGGACCTCGGCCACCTCGACTCGGACGGCTATCTGACGATCACCGGCCGCAAGAAGGACGTCATCGTCACGACCAGCGGCAAGAGCGTGTCGCCCGCGCTGCTCGAACAGCGGCTGCGGATGCACCCGTTGGTCCACCAGGCGGTCGTCGTCGGCGACAACCGGCCCTGTGTGGGCGCGCTGATCACCCTCGACCCGGAGTTCCTGGCCCACTGGCGGGCCCGTCTCGCCCTCCAGGGCGACGTCCCGAGCCGTGAGGCCCGTGAGGAGAACGCGCTGCGCGAGGAGATGGGGCGCGCGGTCGCCGCCGCCAACAGCGCGGTCTCCCGCGCGGAGTCGATCCGGGTCTTCCGGGTCCTGCCCCGCGCCTTCGACCAGGCGGGCGGGCTGCTCACCCCGTCGATGAAACTCCGCCGGGACTCCATCGTCGACCACTGGTCGGCGGAGATCGAGGCCATGTACCAGGCCCGCGCCCCGATCCCCCGCTACAGCCCGCCGTCCGTCCTGAGCTGGGACGACGCGGACGACGTGTTCCGGCAGACCCGCTGAGCCGCAGCGCCCGTGTCAGGCGGGCGCTGCGCCGCGCGGGGTGAGGGTCAGGTAGTAGGCGCCGACCGTCGCCAGGTAGCGGGGGTCGCGGGTCTCGCTGTCGGTGCGGAAGCGCGGGGCGGCCTTCACCTCGTCGCGGGTGCAGGTCAGCAGGACGCGGCGGCCCGTGTCGTCGATGCCGGCGACGGTGCCGGCGGGGACGACCGCGCTGCGGCCGAAGACCCACATGCCGGTCTCGACGACGAGGTGGCGCATCCCCTGGGGGCCGGCCTCGCGTTCGACGCGGCCGACGGTGCCGTCCGTGGCGACGACGGTGTAGCCGGTCAGTGCCCGACCCTCGGTGTGGCCGGTCTCCGGCGCGTACGTCCAGATTCTCTCGCTGGTCAACACGGCTCCCTCCCTTTCACCCCGTGGACGGTCGCGCGCCGCCGTCCGTACAGCTCCCCCATACCCGCCCTGGGCCCCGGTGACGCGGCATGTCCGCGTGCCGTACGGCACGCATGGAACCGTGTGGCGGGGGTATTGCAATGTGACTATCGGGCCGGGGTCGTCAACATGCCTCTCCCGGCTGGCGCGAGCGCTCCCGGCACGGTGGGATCGGTGTGGTGCCGTAGAAAGGGAGACCGACATGGCTCGACCGAAGATCCTGGTGGTGGGCGCGGGCTTCGCGGGCGTGGGCTGCGTGCGGAGGCTGGAGCGGGGGCTGTCCCCCGGCGAGGCGGACATCACGCTGGTGACGCCGTTCGCGTACCAGCTGTATCTGCCGTTGCTGCCCCAGGTCGCGTCGGGGGTGCTCACCCCGCAGTCGATCGCCGTGTCGCTGCGCCGCAGCAGCAAATACCGGACGCGGATCATCCCTGGCGGGGCGATCGGCGTCGACCTCAGGGCGAAGGTGTGCGTGGTGCGCACGATCACCGGTGAGCTGGTGAACGAACGGTACGACTATCTCGTCCTCGCGCCCGGCAGTGTGACCCGCACGTTCGACATCCCCGGTCTCACCGATCACGCGATCGGCATGAAGACGCTCGCCGAGGCCGCGTACGTGCGCGACCACGTGATCGCACAGCTCGATCTGGCCGACGCCAGCGACGACCCCGCCGAGCGGGCCTCGCGGCTCCAGTTCGTCGTCGTCGGCGGCGGGTACGCGGGCACGGAGACGGCGGCCTGCCTCCAGCTCCTCACCCACAACGCGGTCAAGCGGTATCCGCGGCTCGACCCGAAGCTCATCAAGTGGCATCTCATCGACATCGCGCCCAAGTTGATGCCGGAGCTGGGCGACAAGCTCGGGGCGAGCGCGCAGGAGGTGCTGCGCAAGCGGGGCGTCGAGATCTCGCTCGGCGTGTCCATCGCGAAGGCGGGCGCGGAGGAGGTCACGTTCACGGACGGGCGGGTGATCCCGACGCGGACGCTGATCTGGACCGCCGGGGTCGCCGCGAGTCCGCTCATCGGGACGCTCGGCGCGGAGACCGTGCGCGGGCGGCTCGCCGTCACCCCCGAGATGTCCCTGCCGGGCCACGACGGCGTCTTCGCGCTCGGGGACGCCGCCGCCGTGCCCGACCTCGCCAAGGGCGACGCCGACGCCGTCTGCCCGCCGACCGCGCAGCACGCGATGCGTCAGGGCAAGGTCGTCGCGGACAACGTCATCGCGACGCTGCGGGGCGCGCCGGCGAAGCCGTACCGGCACAAGGACCTCGGTCTGGTCGTCGACCTCGGCGGCACCGACGCCGTCTCCAAACCCCTCGGCGTCGAGCTCCGCGGCCTCCCCGCCCAGGCCGTCGCCCGCGGCTACCACTGGTCCGCCCTCCGCACCAACGTCGCCAAAGTCCGCGTCCTCACCAACTGGACCCTCAACGCCCTCGCCGGCGACGATTTCGTCCGCACCGGCTTCCAGTACCGCCGCCCCGCCCGCATGAAGGACTTCGAGTACACGGACACCTACCTGACCCCGGAACAGGTAGAGGCCCACCTCAAGGAGACAATGGGCGACTGAACGGGGCCGGGCGAAGTGAACGGGGTCCGGCGGAGGCGGGCCTGGCCTCCTGGCCCCGGTCACGCCGCCCGCCGGCCGGACATCGGGCGGCGCGCTGCCGGGTAGTGCGGCCGACCCGCCGATGAACCGTGCGGGCCGCCCGGAAGGCGCCGGGCGCCGGGCCCGTACCCACCGCCCGGCGAGACCCAACCGGATCCACACCCCCGCGCGTGCCGCACCACACCGCCACCTGCCAGCGCCCTCGCCCTCCCCAGCCCCACAACCGACGGCGTGTCCCCTGCCCCACCGCACGGCAGGGCTCCCGCGCCAGTGCGCCTCCCGCTCCTCACCGCCCGCCCGAGACTCACCCCGGCCACCGCCCCACCCGGCGCCGCAACCCCCATCCCCCGCTCGGCCATTCACGCGCTCCCCCTTGCCGCCCGGCATCACGCCGCCACGCGTCGGCAACCTCGCCCCAGCGCCACCACCATGGCCCCGCCCCGGACACCCACATCTCCACGCCGAGGCTCGCCCCAGCCCACGCCGCCGCAAGGCAGACCTCCCGCGTCAGAGCACCGCCCGCCCCTCACCGCCCGCCTGAGCCACACCCAAGACTCCCCCTGGGCTCCGCCCACCCGACGCCGCAACGCCCAGCTCCCGCCAACCACTTCGCGTCCTCCCCCGTCCCGGCCAGCCCCTCCGCTCTCCCCTTGCCGCCCAACGGCCCGCCACCGCCCCTCCCCACAACACCCCCGTCCCCCCTCCCCCAACTCCCGCCCCGCATAAAGTACGCCGCGTGAACACAGTGGTCAGGCGGGTGTGGGACAGGGTCGCGGCGTCGGATCCGGGGTTGTTGCGGCTGGCGGCGGGGCTGCGGACGACCGGGGCGATCGCGTTGACGCTGGGGGTGCTGGCGCCGTGGGGTGTGGGGGTGTCGCATCTGGTCGCGGGGGCGATCACGGCGATGGTGGCGACGTTCGCGATCCAGGAGAAGCGGCGTGGCCCGCAGGGGGTGACGCTGGCGCTGGGCCTGCCGGTGGCGTCCGCGTCGGTGGCGCTGGCGACGCTGCTGCACAACCTGGTCGTCGCCGGGGACGTCTTCTTCGTGGTGCTGATCTTCGGCGCGGTGTACGGGAGAAGGTTCGGCGACCGGGGCCACGCGCTGGGGATGATCGCGTTCCAGACCCACTTCGTCGCCCTGTTCGTGGGCGTGCGGACCGGCAACCTGCCGGGTTTCCTCGGCACGGTCGCCGTCGCCTTCGCGTGCAGCGCGCTCGCGCGGTTCGTGCTGGTGCCGCAGACCTCGGCCGGCATCTTCCACCGTCTGCGCAGGGCGTTCCGCGCGCGCCTGGCGCAGCTGATGGACGCCCAGCTGGAGCTGTTGGACGCCGGTCCGCAGGACGTCGAGCGGGCGCTTGCGCACCTGCGTGAGCGCACCGCGCGGCTGCACGAGACGGCGTTGATGATCCAGGGCCGGCTGGAGGAGGGCACCCCGGACGCGGCGTCCGCCCGCCTCGTGCAGCGGCGTGTCGCGGACGCGGAGATCACCGCCGAGCGCCTGGGCCTGCTCCTGCTGACCGCCCGCAGCGTGGAACGCGCGGACACCCTGACCCTGCACCTGCCCGGCGCCCCCGTCCCGGAGGGCGGCCGCCTCCCGGTGCGGGACGCGGCCAGGGACACCCTGCGCCGCGACCTCTCGGCGCTCCAGGTGCTCGCGCGCGAGCCGGACGCCGCCGGTTCCTCCCGCGCGTACCTGCGCAACCGTCTGCTCGGCTACCGGGACGAGGAGAACCTGCCGGACGGTCCGACGGCCGTGCAGGACGTGTTCCGGGGCATCGGCGAGGCGGCCCGCGCGGTGCTCGGCCTGCGGATCGTGCTGGACGGCGCCCGGGACGACGCGGACGACAGCGCGGAGACGGCCCGTTCCCGCGAGGAGCTGGACGCGGAGGACGCGGCGCTCGAAGCGGAGGAGGAACCCGAGCAGCGGGGCCTCGCCCGGCCGACGACGCGCGCGGCGCTCCAGGTCGCCGTGGGGTCGTCGCTGGCGATCGTCGGCGGCGAGTTCCTGTCCTCGCAGCGCTGGTACTGGGCGGTCCTGACGTGCTGGATCGTCTTCATCAACACCGCGTCGACCGGCGAGATCCTGGTCAAGGGCTACCGCCGGCTCCTTGGCACGGTCCTCGGCGTCGTCGCGGGACTCGTCCTCGCGGGTCTGGTGGGCCGGCACACGTGGACGGCGTTCGGTCTGGTCCTGCTGTGCGTGTTCGCGATGTTCTACACCGCGCCCCTGTCGTACACGCTGATGTCGTTCTTCGTGACGGCCGCCCTGGGCGTCCTCTACACGCTGCTGCACACCTTCAGCCTCTCGGTGCTGGTGCTGCGCGTGGAGGAGACGGCGCTCGGCGCGGCCTGCGGGGTGATCGCGGCGGCGCTGGTGCTGCCGGTGCACACGGACCGGCGCACGAACGAACTCCTGGAGGCCGTCCTCGACCACCTCGCGGACGTCACCTCGGGCGCCCTCGACCAGCTCAGCGGCGCGCGGGCGGACGACCTGCTGGAGCGGGCCCGGGAGCTGGACCAGGCGCTCGCCGACCTGCTGGGGGCGACGCAGCCGCTGACGCACCCGGTGTCGCCGCTGCGCGGCCGCAAGGACACGGCCCGGTACGTCGTCGCGCTGCTGGAGACCTGCGCGTACCACGCGCGTTCCCTCGCGGCGACGGCCGAGCTGCTGCCGACGCACCCCTCGATCGCGGCGGATCCCCGGCTGCGCGGGGCGGGGACGCGGATCGTGGAGAACGTCGGGGCGGTCGCGGCGCACGTGCGGGGTGAGCCGTCCGCCGTCCGCACGGGGGCGAGCATCGCCTCGCTGCTGCGGCCCGGCCGGTACGGGACGCCGCGCTACGGCCGGGTCACGGACCGGGTGCTGCGTCATCTCCAGCGGCTGGACGAGGCGGTGGTGGGGCTCGCGCGTCCGCTGAAGGTGCCGGTGAAGGCCGAGACGGGCGACGCGGCGGCTTCGTGAAACCTGTGAACTTCCTTTGAATCGGGCCGACTTGAGGGGGTTCCCGGGAAAGATGAAAGTGAAACGGGTCACTCAACCCGCTTGAGAGTACGCGAAATCTCCCGCAGTGGTTTACGGTTCATACATACGGGGTCGACGTGGTCGAGGTTCACCTCCCATAGACGATCCCCTCCGTGACTGCCCTGGCTGGCTTCCCCCGTCCAGCCAGGGCTTTCCCCTTTCTTCACACCCGCCGAGGTGCCCCCGGCGCCGCCGCACGCTCCAATGGAGCACAGGGAAACCCCCGAGAAGCCCCGCGCCGAGGAGCCCCGCGCCATGACCCGAGCGACCAAACTCCTGACCGCCCTCGCCCCGCCGCAGCGCGAGCGCCTGATGTCCCTCGCCCAGGAGGTGTCCTTCCCGGAGGACACCCGCATCTTCGAGGCCGGCGGCCACGCCGACCGCTTCTGGGTCGTCCGCTCCGGCGCGGTGAGCCTCGACCAGCAGGTCACCCCGCAGCAGCGCGTCACCGTGGCGAGCCTCGGCGCCGGCGACCTCCTCGGCTGGTCGTGGCTGTTCCCCCCGTACGAGTGGGACTTCGGCGCCGAGGCGTTCAGCCCGGTGCGCGCCTACGAGTTCGAGGCGGGCCCGGTCCTGAGGCTCTGCGAGGAGGACCCGGCGCTGGGCATGGCGTTGGTGCGGCTGGTCGCGGAGATCCTGGCGCACCGGCTGGAGCTGACGCGGGGGCGGCTGCTGGAGGCGCACCGCAGAGGCGACCTGTGACACGGGCCCTCAGATGCGGTAGCGCCTGAGCGCGGGCAGCGCCGCCGCCAGCACCAGCATCACCACCACGACCAGCACCCCGCCTCCCGCGACGGCCGCCCGGGGCCCGAACGCGGCGCCCGCCGTCCCGTGCAGGACGTCCGCGAGGCGGGGCCCGCCCGCCACGACCACGGTGAACACGCCCTGCATCCGCCCGCGCATCTCGTCCGTGACGGCGGACAGCAGGATGGCCCCCCGGAAGACCATGGACACCATGTCCGCGACCCCGGCGACGATCAGGAACGCCACCGAGAACCACAGGTTGAGGCTGACCCCCACGAGCGCGATGGCCGCGCCCCAGGCGACGACGGCCCCGATCACCATCAGCCCGTGCCGCCGCACGCGCGAGAACGTCCCCGAGAACAGCCCGCCCAGCACGGCCCCGACCGGGATCGCCGCGAACAGCAGCCCCAGCGCCAGCCCCTCCCCGTACGGCGCGTACGTCTCCGACGCCAGCTGCGGGAACAGCGCCCGGGGCATCCCGAACACCATGGCGATCACATCGGCGAGGAACGACAGCAGCAGCACCTTGTGCCGGGAGATGTACGCGAACCCCTCGGCGATCTCCCGCACCCCGGCCCGCCGCGCGGCCCCCGCCGCGCCCAGCGGCGGCAGCGGGGGCAGCCGGTACACGGCCCACACCGTCACGCACAGCGCGAGCGCGTCGATGAGGTACAGCTCCGCCAGCCCGACGACCGGGATGAGCGCCCCCGCCAGCAGCGGCCCGGCGACCAGCCCCGTCTGCATGACCGTCGACCCCAGCGCGTTGGCCGCGGCCAGCTCCTCGGCGGGCACCAGACGGGCGATGGACGCGTTGCGCGCGGGCGAGTTGAGCCCGAAGAACGCCTGCTGCACGGCGAGCAGCACCATCAGCACGCCGACCGAGCCGACCCCGGCGAACGCCTGCACCCAGAACAGCAGGGACGTCACGGCGATCCCGGAGTTGGTGATCAGCAGCAGCCTGCGCCGGTCCATCGCGTCGGCGACGGCCCCGCCCCACAGCGCGAACACCACCATCGGCACCAGCCCGGCGAGGCTCGCGTACCCCACCCACGCCGACGACCCGGTGATGTCGTACACCTGTTTCGGCACGGCGACGGCCGTCAGCTGGCTCCCGACGGCCGTGACGATCGTCGACGACCACAGCCGCCGGTAGGCGGGCCGCCGCAGCGGACGCGTGTCCATCGCCCACCGCCGCCACCCCTTGCGCACCGGGGCCTGCCCGTCGAGCGGGGGACTGCTCTCACCGGTTTCCACACGCACCCTCTTCCGTCGCCGGGGATCAGTGTGGCAGCCCGCCGGTACGACGATCAGCTCCCCGCGATCAGCGTGACCCCCAGCACGATCATCGTCAGGGCGACGAACCCGTCCAGCACGCGCCAGGCGGACGGCCGGGTCAGGAACCGGCCGAGCAGCCGCGCCCCGAACCCGAGCGCGGCGAACCAGCACAGGCTGGCGAGGGCGGCGCCGAGCCCGAACGTCCAGCGCAGCGAGCCCCGGTCGGCGGCGATCGAGCCGAGCAGGAAGACGGTGTCGAGGTAGACGTGCGGGTTGAGCCAGGTCAGCGCGAGGCAGGTCAGCACCGCCCGCTTCACCGACCCAGCCGCCGCACCGTCGGCCGCGAGCGCCCCCTCGGGCCTGATCACCCGCCGGACGGCGAGCGCGCCGTACCCGAGCAGGAACGCGCCGCCGACCCAGCCGACGGCCGTCAGCACCCCCGGCCACGCCACCACCAGCGCGCCCACTCCCCCGACGCCGAGGGCGATGAGGACGGCGTCGGAGAGGGCGCAGATCGCGACGACCGGCAGGACGGCGGCGCGGCGGACGCCCTGGCGCAGGACGAAGGCGTTCTGGGCGCCGATGGCGACGATCAGCGAGAGGCCGGTACCGAAACCGGCCGCGGCGGCGGTGAGAGCGTGAGGCACGGTGTCCACGCTACGAAGCGGATCACCGCGCGTACAGCTAAAGATTCTTACGTATCATTAGCGTCTATGATGACGGATCTCCCCCTCGACCAGGTGCGCACGCTGCTGGCGGTCGTCGACGAGGGCACCTTCGACGCGGCGGCCACCGCCCTCCACCTCACGCCGTCCGCCGTGAGCCAGCGCGTCAAGGCGCTGGAGCAGCGCACGGGGCGCGTCCTGCTCCTGCGCACCAAGCCGGTACGGCCCACCGAGTCCGGCGAGATCGTCGTCCGCTTCGCCCGCCAGCTCGCCCGCCTCGAACGCGACACGCGCTCCGAGCTGGGCATGAGCGCCGAGGGGGAGGCGACGCGGGTCACGGTCGCGGTGAACGCGGACTCCCTGGCGACCTGGTTCCTGCCCGCCCTCGCGAAGGTCCCCAGGGAGCCGCGCCTGTCCTTCGAACTCCACCGCGAGGACGAGACACGCACGGCCCAACTCCTGCGCGAGGGGCTGGTGATGGCCGCGGTGACCGCCTCGGCGGACCCCGTGACGGGCTGCTCGGTCCGCCCCCTCGGCACCATGCGCTACCTCGCCTGCGCCCACCCCGACTTCGCGGCCCGCCACCTCACCGGCCCGCTCGCCCCCGCCCTCGCCGAGGCCCCCGTCATCGTCTTCGACCGCCGCGACGGCCTCCAGGACACGTTCGTCCGACGCCTCGGCGCGAGCGGCGCGAGCGGCATCCGCAACGCCGTCCCCAGCTCCGAAGGCTTCCGCGACGCCGTGGTCGCCGGCCTCGGCTGGGGCATGCTCCCCGAGCCCCACGCCACCCCCCTCCTCCACACCGGCCACGTCATCTCCCTCGCCCCGTCCCACTCCCTCGACCTCCCCCTCTACTGGCAACAGTGGAAACTCGACTCCCCCGCCCTGGCAGCGGTCGCGGACGCGGTGACGACGACGGCGCGGGCGTTCTTGCGCTGAGAACACGAACCGGCAACCACCACCCGACCACCCCCACGCCGAACCGGCTCGCCCCGCGTCACCCGACCGCCCCCACGCCGACCGGCCCGCCCCCGCGTCGAGGGCCGCCCCGCGCCGCCCGGCCGCCTTGCATCGGCCTGCTGCCCACGCGGGTTCGTGTGCGCCTGTGGGCGACGGCACGTGCCGATCGCCGCCCGCCGGGAGGGCGTCCCGCCAAGTGGCGTGACCAGGCCGCCTGTTCACCCCGCACGGAGTCGGGGCAGCGGCTGCCGCCCAGGCCGCCCGGCCGATCTGCCGAGTCGCAGGCCCTCCGCCGCACCACTCGATGGGGCACCGCGCGCGCAGGTCCGCGCTCCGGCACCGACCGGCCCGCCTCCCTCGGACCGCCCCGGACGGGCCGGCGCGCCTCGGCTCAAGCGTCCCTGGCCGGCCGTCGAGCCCCGCTGCCGCTCAAGCCTCCGGGCCGACCGACGCGGTCCGCCTCCACGACGACGCCCCGGGCCTGCTGACGCGCTCCGCCCCGCGACGACGACCCGAGCCGAGCGACCGGTCCCGCCCCCGACCACCCCGAGCCGACCGGCCCTCAGCCTTCACACGCCGCCAGCGCCTCCGCGTTCCCCCGGCTCCGCCCCCGCCCGTCCCAGGCCGGCCGGCCACCAGCCTTCGCACGCCGCCAGCGCCTCCGGGCCCGCCCAACCCCGCCCCGGGCCGGCCGGCCACCGGCCTTCACGTCCCGTCCGTCCCCGCCCCCAGCCGTGACTCCGCGCTGTCCAGCAGCATCTCCAGGGCCGTCGGGTACGCGCTGGTCACCATGTGGGTCGTGAGGAGGGGGGCGGCCTCGGCGATGCGGGGGTGGGTGGTCGGCGGCAGGCGGGCGTACGTGGACTGCCACTTGGCGTCGTCGGCGCGTTGGGAGGCGCGAGGGAGGGCGAGGGACGCGGCGTCGAGGGCGGCGAAGCCGAGGGTCTGGTCGATGAAGGCGTGGTAGATGCGGACGGTCTCGGGGAGGGGGAAGCCGGCGCGGCGCAGGATGTCCAGGACCGCCTCGTCCGCGGCGAGTTCGTTCGCGCGGCCCGTGACACGGCTGGCGGTGAGCTGCGCGGCCTGGGGGTGGGAGACGTACGCCTCGTAGATGCGCAGGCCGACGGCGTGGAGGTCGGCGCGCCAGTGCCCCGTCGGCCGCCAGCCGTGCAGCGCCTGCCCCATGAGCGCGTCGCCGATCGCGAGCGTGAGGTCGTCCATGCCCCGGAAGTAGCGGTACAGGGCGCTGGGGTCGCAGTCGAGGGCGAGGCCGAGCCGGCGGGCGGTGAGGCCGGCGCTGCCGTGTTCGCGCAGCAGCCGCAGCGCCGCGTCGACGATGAGCCCTTCGGACAGGACGGTGCCGCTCTTGGTGGGCCGGCGGCGCCGGCGCTTCTCCTCGGGAACGACCTGCTTGGCCACGGAACCGATCCCTCCTTATGCCAACGCCATTGACCTTACGGCACCCGGGAACGTTTGATGCGGGACAAGACGCGCGCACCCCTGTACCGACATATCGACAGGAGCCTTGTCATGCGTGTACTGCTCGTGGGAGCCGGTGGCGTGGGCACCGCCATCACCCGGATCGCGGCCCGGCGCCCGTTCTTCGAGGCGATGGTGGTCGCCGACTACGACCCGGCCCGCGCGGCGGCGGCCGTCGCGGCACTGGACGGCGACGACCGCTTCACGGCGGTGTCCGTCGACGCCGCCGACCGGCCGGCCGTCCGCGACCTGCTGGCCCGCCACCGCTGTGACGTCCTGCTCAACGCGACGGACCCCCGCTTCGTGCTCCCCCTGTTCGACGCGGCCCTCGCGGCGGGCGCCACCTATGTCGACATGGCGATGTCCCTGTCGCGCCCGCACCCGGACCGCCCCTACGAGGAGTGCGGCGTGAAGCTGGGCGACGCCCAGTTCGCGCGCGCCGGGCAGTGGACGGACGCGGGCGCGCTGGCGTTGGTCGGCATGGGCGTCGAGCCCGGCCTCTCGGACGTCTTCGCCCGGTACGCGGCCGACGAACTCTTCGACGAGATCGAGGAGATCGGCATCCGCGACGGCGCGAACCTCACCGTCGACGGCCTGGACTTCGCGCCGTCCTTCAACATCTGGACGACGATCGAGGAGTGCCTGAACCCGCCGGTGGTCTACGAGGCCGGCCGGGGCTGGTACACGACCGCGCCGTTCAGCGAGCCGGAGGTGTTCGACTTCCCGGAGGGCATCGGGAAGGTCGAGTGCGTCAACGTCGAGCACGAGGAGGTGCTGCTCGTGCCGCGCTGGGTGGACGCGCGCCGGGTGACGTTCAAGTACGGCCTCGGCAAGGAGTTCGTCGACACCCTCAAGACGCTGCACCGCCTGGAGCTGGACCGCACGGCCCCGGTGACCGTGCCGACGGCCGGCGGCCCGGTCGCGGTCTCGCCGAGGGACGTCGTCGCGGCCTGCCTGCCCGACCCGGCGTCCCTGGGCGGGCGGATGCGCGGCAAGACGTGCGCGGGCACGTGGGTGCGCGGCACCAAGGACGGGGCGCCGCGCGAGGTGTACCTGTACCACGTCGTCGACAACGAGTGGTCGATGGCCGAGTACGGCAGCCAGGCGGTCGTCTGGCAGACCGCGCTCAACCCGGTCGTCGCCCTCGAACTCCTCGCCTCCGGCGTCTGGTCGGGCGCGGGCGTCCTGGGCCCCGAGGCGTTCTCGGCACGCCCGTTCCTCGACCTGCTCGGCGTGTACGGCTCGCCGTGGGGCCTGCGGGAGCAGTGAGCGTTCAGACGGCGAGGGAGGCCCGGTCGCCCATGACGATCACCGGCCGCCACGCCGGGTCGAGGGCGCGCAGCAGGTCCCGCATGTGTTCCTCGGAGAGCCCCACGCAGCCGTGCGTCGGACCCCCGTGGTCGACGTGCAGCCAGATCCCGCCGCCGCGCCGCGCCCCGAGCGGCCGGTCCGCGTCCAGCGGCGAGGTGCCGGGGTCGCGGTTGTAGTCGATGGCGACGACGTAGTCGAAGGACCCGGCAAGGCTCTCGCCCTCGAACCCCGTGCCCGGCGCGGTGAACTTGCCGGAGCGGTGGTAGGGCAGCTTCGTGCCCGGGTCGGCGAGCAGGCCCCCGGCGTCGTGGAGGGTGAAGACGCCGACCGGTGAGCGCAGGTCGTCCAGCATGTGGTGGCCGCTCCAGCCGCGCAGCGCGTTGTGCGCGGGCCAGGCCGGGCCGGCCGTCCAGCCGGTGGCCGTGCGCCGGTACAGGACGACGGTGGAGTCCGGGGAGTCGCGGTCCCGGCCGGTGACGACGAGGGCCTGACGGGTTGTCGGGGGGATCTGGGCGAGGGTGCGGGGGCCGAGGCCGGGGATCGCATCGGCGGGAGCGGGGGCGTGCGCGGGCGTCTCGGCGGGGTTGTGCGCGGGCGTCTCGCCGGGCTCTCCGGCGGCCTTTTCGGCGGGCGTCGCCGGTGTCGCGTGTGTCGTGGCCACCGCGCCCCCGCTGCATCCGGTGAGCAGCAGGGACGCGGTGAGCAGGAGGGTGCGGGACCGTGCGGTGATCATGGTCCGACCCTGTCCGAGGGAGTTGAGGAAATCGCCATGTTCCGGCAAGTTCCCCGGAACCTTCTAGGAAAGCTTCGGCTTGCCCGCCGTGTAGAGCCAGGTGCGGAACAGGGGGCCGAGGTTCTTGCCGGACGTGCGCTCGGCGAGGCGCTGGAACTGGGCGGTGGTGCCGTGGTCGTCGCGGTGCTGGTCGGCCCAGGCGCGCAGGATCCGGAAGAAGGCTCGGTCGCCGACGGCCTTCCGCAGGGCGTGCAGGGTCATCGCGCCGCGCGTGTACACGGGCTGCCCGAAGATGTGCGCCCCGCTGCCGGGGTTGCCTGGCGGGAACGCCCACAGTCCGTCGCTCGCGGGCCTGGCGTACTGCGCGTCGAACGTCTTCTGTGCGCTGTCGCCGCCGTGCTGCTCGGCGTACAGCCACGACGCGTACGTCGCGAAGCCCTCGTTGAGCCAGATCTCCTTCCAGGACGTCAGCGAGACGGAGTTGCCGAACCACTGGTGAGCGGTCTCGTGGACGAGGGTCGACAGGCTCGGCGCCCGGTCGTACACGGGCCGTGTCTGGGTCTCCAGGGCGAACCCGACCTGCGGCGCGCGGTCGACGATCGATCCGGCCGCGCGGTAGGGGTAGGGCCCGAACAGCCTGCTCGCCCACTCCAGGACGGCGGGCAACTGCCTGGTGACCGGTTCCGCCGCGTTCGCCTCGCGCGGGTCGATCGCGTCGTACACCTTGATGCCGCTCTTCGTCGTGTACTGGCGGACCTTGAAGGTGCCGACGGTCGCGGTGGCGAGGTAGGCGGCCATGGGTTCGGGCTGGTGCCAGCGGAAGGTGGTGCGCCCGTTCCTCGTCCACCGGCCGGTCAGGACGCCGTTGGCGACGGCCGTGCGGCCCTGCGGGACGGTGAGGGTGAAGTCGTACGCCGACTTGTCGAGCGGGTGGTTGTTCGCCGGGAACCAGGTCATCGCGCCCTGCGGCTCCCCGGCGACGAACGCGCCGTCGTCGGTGGGGATCCAGCCGTCGGGCGAGCCGTCGGGGTCGGTGACCGGGCCCGGGGTGCCGTTGTAGGCGACGGCGACCTTGAAGGGCTGGCCCTTGCGCAGGGCGCGGGGTGGGGTGACGACGAGTTCCTGGCCGGAACGCCGGTAGGCGGCCTTGCGGCCGTCGACGGTCAGGCCGGTGACCTTCAGGCCGGTGAGGTCGAGGTTGAACCGGGTGAGGTCCTGGGTGGCGCGGGCGGTGAGGACGGCCCGCCCGTCGAGGTGCTTCCTGCCGGGGTCGTAACCGATCGTCAGGTCGTAGTGGGCGACGTGGTAGCCGCCGTTGCCGGCCAGCGGGAAGTAGGGGTCGCCGACGCCCGCGTTCCCGACGGGGCCCGCCGAGGCGGGGCTCGCGCCGATCAGGACGGCGGCCAGGGCGGCGGAGACTGCGAGAGCGGGACGTCTTCGGGGCACGGACGCTCCTTGGTGGGGTGTGGTCGTGAGGTGTGGTCAAACGTCCTTCACATTAGGTAAGAAGCGCCTGCTGTCGCTCTCTGTTTTAGGTCGTCCCACGGAATGTGATCATGCTCCGGGGGGCCTAGGCTCGCTCGTATGAGCGTCCGCGTCCGCCGTGTCTACGAACCTCCCTCGCCGGACGACGGCCTGCGCGTCCTCGTCGACCGCCTCTGGCCGCGCGGGCTGACCAAGGACGCCGCCCGGGTCGACGCGTGGCCGAAGGACCTGACCCCGTCGACCGAACTGCGCCGCTGGTACCACGCGGACGAGGGCTCCTACGAGGAGTTCGCGCGGCGGTACGAGGGCGAGCTGGCCGAGCCCGGGGCGGCGCGGCTCCTGGAGGAGGTCCGGGAGTCGGCCGCCACGGGGACGGTGACGCTGCTGACGTCGGCGAAGGTGCCCGAGGAGAGTCACGCGGCCGTGCTGCTGCGCCTCCTGGGCTGACGTCGGCTCACCGCGTCTGCTCCGCCGCCGCCCTTCCCGCCGCGCGCCCCGAGAACAGGCAGCCGCCGAGGAACGTGCCCTCCAGCGCGTTGTAGCCGTGCACGCCGCCCCCGCCGAACCCGGCGACCTCGCCGGCCGCGTACAGGCCCGCGATCGGCTGCCCGTCGGTGCCGAGCGCGCGGGAGTCGAGGTCGGTCTGGATGCCGCCGAGGGTCTTGCGGGTCAGGACGTGCAGCTTGATGCCGATGAGGGGGCCGGAGGCGGGGTCGAGGAGGCGGTGCGGGGTGGCGACGCGGCCAAGGCGGTCGCCGATGTAGCGGCGGGCGTTGCGGATGCCCTGGACCTGGGCGTCCTTGCTGTAGGGGTTGGTCATCTGGAGGTCGCGGGCGCGGATCTGACGGCGCAGGGTGTCGGCGTCGAGGAGGGGCTTGTCGGTGAGGCCGTTCATCTTCTCGACGAGCCGGTCGAGGGTGTCGGCGATGACGAAGTCGGCGCCGTGGTCGAGGAACGCCTGCACGGGGGCGGGCGCGCCCTTGCCGAGGAGCCGGTCGCGCAGCACGGCTTTGCGGTCCTTGGCGGTGATGTCGGGGTTCTGCTCGGAGCCGGAGAGCGCGAACTCCTTCTCGACGATCTTCTGGGAGAGCACGAACCAGGAGTGGTCGTGGCCGGCGATGTCCTCGGTGGTGCGCAGGTGCCTGAGCGTGCCGAGGGTGTCGTAGCCGGGCAGGCAGGGGTCGGGCAGGCGGCGGCCGAGCGCGTCGAACCACATCGAGGACGGTCCGGGCAGGATGCGGATGCCGTGGCCGGGCCAGATCGGGTTCCAGTTCCGGATGCCCTCGGTGTAGTGCCACATGCGGTCGCGGTTGACGAGGCGGACCCCGGCGTCGGCGCTGATGTCGAGCATGCGGCCGTCGACGTAGGCGGGGACGCCGGTGACCATCTCGGCGGGCGGGGTGCCCAGGCGTTCGGGCCAGTACCGGCGGACGATGTCGTGGTTGCCGCCGATGCCGCCGGAGGTGACGATCACGGCCTGCGCGGTGAGCTGGAACTCGCCTATGGCGTCCCGGTTGGAGGCCACCCCGCGCGCGGAGTCGTCGGGCGCGAGGACCGTGCCGCGCACGCCGGTTGCGGCGCCGTCCTCGATGACCAGTTCGTCGACGCGGTGGCGGTGGTGGAAGGTCAGCAGCCCGTCCCTGGCGGCCTGTTTGGCGTGGTGGACGAAGGGTTCGACGACGCCGGTGCCGGTGCCCCAGGCGACGTGGAAGCGGGGGACGGAGTTGCCGTGGCCGTCGGCGCGCAGGTCGCCGCGTTCGGCCCAGCCGACGGTGGGGACGAAGGTGATGCCGTGCCCGGCGAGCCAGGTCCGCTTCTCGCCGGCCGCCCATTCGACGTAGGCGCGCGCCCAGCGCACCGCCCAGGAGTCCTCGTCGTCGGTGCGGTCGAACCCGGCGCTGCCCTGCCAGTCGCTCCAGGCGAGGTCGAGGGAGTCCTTGACGCCGAGGCGGCGCTGTTCCGGGGAGTCGACGAGGAAGAGCCCGCCGAAGGACCAGTACGCCTGGCCGCCGAGGTTGGCGGCGTTCTCCTGGTCGACCAGGGCGACCCGGCGGCCCCTGCTGGTCGCTTCGTGCGCGGCGACCAGCCCGGCGAGTCCGGCTCCGACGACGATGACGTCCGCGTCCATGGCGCCCGTCCCTTCATCCGTTGGTGTCGCTGCCGTCCGTCAGCAGCGCGGTGAGCAGTTGTTTCAGCCAGGCGCGGGCGTGTGCGACGTCCTTGTCCAGCAGGAGTTGGGTGGTGACGCCGTCGTAGGCGGCGATCACCGCGTGGGCGGCGGCGGGGGCGGTGCCGAGGGCCTGCGGGACGGGGGTGTCGGCGAGCCGGTCGGTGAGGGCGCCCCTGAGGCGGGCGCGGTGTCCGAGGAGGCTCTGGGCGACCTCGGGGTCGCGGGCGGCGTGCACCAGGAAGTCCGTCTTGACGAGCAGCCAGTCCAGGTCGAGGAGCAGGACGTCGGTGACGCGGTCGACGGCTGCGGGCACGTCGAGCCCGGGGCCGTCCTGGGCGAGGGCGCCGGCGACCTGGTCGGCGATGAGGTCGGCGCGTTCGCGGTAGAGGGCGAAGAAGAGTTCGTCGAGGCTGGCGAAGTTGGAGTAGAAGGCGCCCCGGCTGTATCCGGCGGCCTCGCAGACCTCCTCGATGGAGACCCGGCCGAACCCCTTGGCGGCGAAGACGGTGAACGCGGCGTCCAGGAGCCTGGCGCGGGTGCGGACGCGGCGCCGGGTGACGCGCGGGGCGGGCACGTCGTCGGCCATGGCGGCACCTCCTTTCGCACCTGTGTTCCATACGCGAATGTATCGGATACACCGATGTATCGAACAGGGTCTTGCCGCTTTCTCACCCGTACGGGTGTTCGACGCCGGTGCCGGGCGTCGGGCGTGCGGGCAGGCCGTTTAAGGTCAGGCCATGGCTTTGCAGATAAGTGCGACGACTCCGGAGCATCCGGCCCTCCTGCTGGAGCTTCCGTGGGACGTCCCGCTGGAGGAGTGGCCCGAGGAGGTCCTGGTTCCGCTGCCGCGCGGCATCTCGCGGCACGTCGTGCGCTACGCGCGCGCGGGTGACGAGGTGATCGCCGTCAAGGAGCTGGCCGAGCGCCCCGCCCTGCGCGAGTACGAGCTGCTGCGCGACCTGGACCGCCTCGGCATCCCGGCCGTCGATCCGCTGGCCGTCGTGACGGGCCGTACGACGGAGGCGGGCGAGCCTCTGGAGTCGGTGCTGGTGACCCGGCACCTGGGCGGCTCGCAGCCGTACCGGTCGATGTTCGAGACGACGATGCGGCCCGCGACGATGCACCGGCTGATGGACGCCCTCGCGGTGCTCCTGGTGCGGCTGCACCTGGCCGGGTTCGCGTGGGGCGACTGCTCGCTGTCCAACACGCTGTTCCGGCGCGACGCGGGCGCCTACGCGGCCTACCTGGTGGACGCCGAGACGGGCGACCTGCACCCCCAGCTGTCCCCGGGGCAGCGGGAGTACGACGTGGACCTCGCGCGCGTGAACATCAGCGGTGAACTCCTCGACCTGGAGGCGTCGGGCGCGCTGCACCCGTCGATCGACGCGATCGAGTTCGGCCAGGAGATCTACCGGCGCTACGGCGAGCTGTGGGAGGAGCTGACGCGGACCTCGGTGTACCCGGCGGGCAAGTACCACTACATCGAGCGGCGCATCCGGCGCCTCAACGAGCTGGGTTTCGACGTCGCGGAGATGCAGATCGAGCACTCCTCCAACGGCGACACGGTGACGTTCGTGCCGAAGGTCGTCGACGCCGGCCACCACCAGCGGCAGTTGCTGCGGCTGACGGGGCTCGACACGGAGGAGAACCAGGCCAGGCGGCTGCTGAGCGACCTGGAGTCGTGGATGGCCACCCAGGACGACTACGCGCCCGGCGACCCCCTGGCGGCCCGCCCCGAGGTGCTGGCACACCGGTGGGTGCGGGACGTGTTCCGGCCGACCGTGCGCGAGGTGCCGCTGGAGCTGCGCGGCCAGATGGACCCGGCGGAGATCTACCACGAGCTGCTGGAGCACCGTTGGTACCTGTCCGAGCGCGCGCAGCACGACATCGGGCTCGACACGGCCGTCCAGGACTACATCAAGAACATCCTGCCCAAGGCGCGCGAGACGCTGGAGCCGACGCTGCCCGAGTGATCAGGCGTGCGGCACCACGGCCACCGGGCAGGGCGCGTGGTGCAGCACGCCGTGCGCGACGGACCCGATGCGCGCGCCCACGGCCGTGCGCCGCGCCCTGCGCCCGACGACCACGAGCTGGGCGTCCCCGGCCGCCGCGAGGAGCACCTGTCCGGCGCTGCCCATCTCGATGTGCTCGGTGACGGGCACCTTCGGGTGGCGCTCGCGCCAGGGCCGTACGGCGTCGGCGAGGGCCTTCCGCTCGTAGGGTTCGGGCCCGCCGACCTCGTCGAGGAGCCGGAGGGAGCCGGGGCTGTAGGCGAACAGCGGGGGCAGCGTCCAGGCGCGCACCGCGCGGACGCCCGCCCCGCGCGCGGCGGCCGTCTCGAACGCGAACTCCATGGCGGCGGCGCTGTCCTCGGGGTCGCCCTCCTGGCCGACGACGATGTCGCGCCCGGCGGCCTCGTGCGCGGCGCCGTCGCCGGCGCGGACCAGGACGACGGGGTGGGCCGCGCTCGCGAGGACCTGCTGACCGACGGAGCCGAGGAGGAACCCGACGACCGCGCCGTGCCCGCGCGAGCCGAGCACCAGCAGGTCCTCGGCGGCGGTGAGGGTGTCGACGACGGGGCCTTCGACCGAGTCGGTGACGACGTCGAGGCCGGGGTGACGGTCGGCGGTCTCGCGGGCGGCCGCGGCGACCGCGTCGCGGGCCCATCCCTCCTGCGTGGCGTGGTCGACGGTGGCGTCCGGGTGGACCTGCCAGGCGTGCAGGATCCTGAGCGCCCTGCCCTGCCGGACGGCCTCGCGGGCCGCCCAGGACAGGGCGGCGCGGCTCTCGTCGGTGCCGTCGAAGCCTGCCGTGATCGGGGCCGTCATGCGGTCGCCTCCCTCGGTCGTGGCCCGCGGGGTGCCCGCGAAGCCGAGCGGTCGTTCCCCTCCGACCCTACGATGACGGCAGTCGGCGAGGGCGGCGGGCCCTGGGCCTGGACACTCGGGGTGGGAGACGTATGACACAGGCCGCCGAAACGGCGCGGACGGTCATCCTGACCGTGGACGACGACCCGGGGGTCTCCCGTGCCGTGGCCCGCGATCTGCGGCGCCGTTACGGCGCCGGGCACCGGATCGTGCGGGCCGAGTCCGGGGAGGCCGCGCTGGAGGCGCTGCGGGAGCTGAAGCTGCGCGGCGACCTGGTGGCGGTGATCCTCGCCGACTACCGGATGCCCCAGATGAACGGCATCGAGTTCCTGGAACAGGCCCTGGACGTGTACCCGGGCGCGCGCCGGGTGCTGCTGACGGCGTACGCGGACACGAACGCGGCGATCGACGCGATCAACGTCGTCGACCTGGACCACTACCTGCTGAAGCCCTGGGACCCGCCCGAGGAGAAGCTGTACCCGGTCCTGGACGACCTCCTGGAGGCGTGGCGGCGCAGCGACCACCGGCCGGTGCCGACGACGAAGGTGGTGGGCCACCGCTGGTCGGCGCGCTCCTCCCAGGTGCGGGAGTTCCTGGCCCGCAACCAGGTGCCCTACCGCTGGTACTCGTCGGACGATCCTGAGGGCCGTCGGCTGCTGGCGGCGGCGGGCGCGGACGGGGAGCGGCTGCCGCTGGTGGTGACCGCTCAGGGCGCGCCCCTGGTGGAGCCGGACGACCGGGAGCTGGCCGCGCGCGTGGGCCTCGCGACGACCCCGGCGGCCGACTTCTACGACCTGGTCGTCATCGGCGGCGGCCCGGCGGGGCTCGGGGCGGCCGTGTACGGGGCGTCGGAGGGGCTGCGGACGGTGCTGGTGGAGCGGTCGGCGACGGGTGGGCAGGCCGGGCAGAGTTCGCGCATCGAGAACTACCTGGGCTTCCCCGACGGGGTGTCCGGCGGTCAGCTCACCGACCGGGCGCGCCGCCAGGCGGCGAAGTTCGGGGCGGAGATCCTGACCGCGCGCGAGGTGACCGGCCTGGAGGTGAGCGGGTCCGCGCGCGTGGTGCGGTTCGCGGACGGCTCCTCGGTCGCCGCGCACAGCGTGATCCTCGCGACGGGGGTGTCGTACCGGCAGTTGGAGGCGCCGGGGACTCAGGGGCTGACCGGGCGCGGGGTGTTCTACGGGTCGGCGCTCACGGAGGCGCCCTCCTGCCAGGGGCACGACGTGTACATCGTGGGCGGCGCGAACTCGGCCGGGCAGGCGGCGATGTACCTGTCCAGGGGTGCGAAGTCGGTGACCCTGCTGGTGCGCGGGCCGGACCTGTCGGCGTCGATGTCGCACTACCTGATCCAGCAGATCGAGCAGGCGCCGAACATCTCGGTGCGGGCGCACACGGTCGTCGAGTCGGCTCATGGCGAGGACCACCTGGAGCAGCTGACCCTGCGGGACGTGGTGAGCGGGGCGAGCGAACTGGTCGACGCGCAGTGGCTGTTCGTGTTCATCGGGGCGGCGCCGCTGACGGACTGGCTGGATGCGGCGGTGCTGCGCGACGCGCGCGGGTTCATCCTGGCCGGGCCGGACCTCGCGCCGGACGGCCGGCCGCCGGCGGGCTGGGAGCTGGAGCGGCCGCCGTACCACCTGGAGACCAGCGTGCCCGGTGTGTTCGTCGCGGGCGACGCGCGCGCGGAGTCCGCGAAGCGGGTCGCGTCCGCCGTAGGAGAGGGAGCCATGGCCGTGATGTTCGTCCACCGGTACCTGGAGCAGTCGTGAGCGGCGTCGTCCTGCCGTGCGACCCGGCGGAGATCGCGTCGCTGTTCCTGTTCGAGAAGCTGTCCCCGGACCAGTTGGGGCGGCTGTGCGCGGCGGGCCGGGTGGAGCGGTTCGAGCCGGGTCCGGTGTACGGCGAGGGGGAGCCGGCGACCTGCTTCTACGTGATGATCGAGGGCACGGTCGTGCTGTCGCGGCGGGTCGGCGGGGACGACGTGGAGGTCAGCCGGACCTCGCAGCCCGGCGTGTACTCGGGGTCGATGCAGGCGTTCCTCGGGGACCGGGTGCCGCAGGTGTACGCGGGGTCGATGCGGGTGACCGAGCCGACGCGGTTCTTCGTGATGCCGGCCGAGGCGTTCGCGGCGATGATGCGGGACTGGTTCCCGATGGCCGTGCACCTCCTGGAGGGCATGTTCTTCGGCTCGCGCAACACCCAGCGCACGGTGGCACAGCGCGAGCGCCTGCTGGCGCTGGGCTCGCTGTCGGCGGGGCTCACGCACGAGCTGAACAACCCGGCGGCGGCTGCCGTGCGCGCGACGGCGTCGCTGCGGGAGCGGGTGGCGAAGATGCGGCACAAGCTGGCCCTGATCGCCTCCGGGCCCTACGACCACGAGGCGCTGACGCGACTGATCGAGATCCAGGAGCGGACGGCCGAGCGGGTCGGCAAGGCGCCCGCGCTGAGCCCGCTGGAGGCGTCCGACCGGGAGGATTTGATCGCCGACTGGCTGGACGAGCACGGCATGGCCGAGGGCTGGCAGATCGCGCCGGTCTTCGTACAGGCCGGGCTGGACACCGACTGGCTGGAGCAGGTCGCGGCGGCCGTCGGCGAGGAGATCCTGCCCGGGGCGGTCGCCTGGCTGAACTACACGGTCGAGACCGAGCTGCTGATGTCCGAGATCGAGGACTCCACCACCCGCGTCTCGCACCTGGTCGACGCCGCCAAGCAGTACTCCCAGCTCGACCGCGCGCCGCACCGCGACGTCGACGTCCATGAACTTCTCGACAGCACCCTCCTCATGCTCTCCGGCAAGCTCGGCAAGCAGATCACCGTTGCCAAGGAGTACGACCGGACACTCCCGGAAGTTCCCGCGTATCCGGCGGAACTCAACCAGGTGTGGACGAATCTCATCGACAACGCCGTCCACGCGATGGACGGCGCGGGGACGCTGACGATCCGTACCGCGCGCGAGGGCGACCAGGTGCTCGTGGAGTTCCGCGACACCGGTTCCGGGGTCCCGGACGAGATCCGCGACCGGATCTTCGACCCGTTCTTCACGACCAAGCCGGTCGGCGAGGGCACGGGGCTGGGACTCGACATCTCGTGGCGGATCGTCGTCAACAAGCACCACGGCACCCTGCGGGTGGAGTCGGTCCCCGGGAACACCCGGTTCCAGGTGCTGCTGCCGCTGACCGCACCGCCCGCCCAGGAGGACCCGTCATGACCGAACTCGCCGGTGTCGACCCGAGCGTGCCGCCCAGCGGGCCCGGGTGCGTGGACTGCGACGCGGTGGGCGGGTGGTGGTTCCACCTGCGGCGCTGCGCGCAGTGCGGACACGTCGGCTGCTGCGACTCCTCGCCGGGACAGCACGCGACGGGCCACTACAAGGCGACAGGGCATCCCGTGGTGCGCAGTTACGAGCCCGGGGAGGGCTGGTTCTGGGACTACGCGCACGACCGGGTGCACGAGACGGGGCCCGACCTCGCGCCGCCCCTGAGCCACCCCGAGGACCAGGCGGCACCGGGCCCCGAGGGGCGGGTCCCGGCGGACTGGGCACGCTCCCTGCACCGCTGACACCGCGCACGCGCGTGCGTCGTCCCCCGCTGACACCGCCCGCGCGCGGGTCATCGGTTTCCGCGTCTCGCACGGCGATACTGAGGCACATCAGCGACGCACGGTCACGTTTTCGTGACCGTGCGTCGGTCGTGACGAGGTGTGACAGCGGAGGAAATGGTGACGTGCGTGAAGTGGAGACGGCTCGCCGGCGGAGCGCTCACGGGAGCCGTGGTCCTGTCCCTGCTGACCGGCCCCGCGCAGGCCGCGCCGGCCGCCCCGGCACCTGACATGACGGGGCTGCGCGGTGCGCTGAAGACGGCGCAGCGCCAGGGCGCGCCGGGCGCGATGGCCCGGATCGACGACCACGGCACGGTCCGCCAGGCCGCCGTGGGCGTCGCCGACCGCAAGACGCGACGGGCACTCAGCACGGCCGACCGGTTCCGGATCGGGAGCGTCACCAAGGTGTTCTCGGCGGTCGTCCTGCTGCAACTCGCCGACGAGCGCAAGCTGCGCCTCGACGCGCCCGTGAACCAGTACCTGCCGAAGCTCCTGCCGGACAACCGGATCACCGTCCGGCACGTCCTGAGCCACCGCAGCGGCCTGTACGACTACAGCAACGACATGTTCGCCCGCTCGGTCTCCGGGTTCGAGGCGGTGCGCACGAAGGTGTTCACCTACCGCCAGCTCGTGGCCCGTTCGCTGCGCCACGCGCGCACGACGAAGCCGGGCGGCCCCTACCGGTACTCCAACACGAACTTCGTCGTCGCCGGGATGCTGATCGAAAAGCTCACCGGGCACCCGGTGGCGGCGGAGTACCAGAAGCGGATCATCAAGCCGCTGAAGCTGGCCGACACCGCGTACGTGCACCCCGGCACCGCGCTGCCGGGCCGCCATACGCGCGGGTACCTCACCCCCGACAAGGCGGGCGCGCCCCTCGTCGACGCGACCCGGCAGACCGTGTCCTGGGCGCAGAGCGCGGGCGCGATGATCTCCAGCGCGAAGGACCTCGACACGTTCCTGTCGGCCCTGATGCGCGGCAAGCTCATGTCGGCCGCGCAGTTGGGGCAGATGCAGCGCTGGGTGCCCGCCGGGACCTCCCAGGCGTACGGTCTCGGGCTGCGCCGGCGCACGCTGTCGTGCGGTGTCTCGGTGTACGGGCACACCGGGGCCGTACAGGGCTACTACAGCTACGCGTTCACCACCAAGGACGGCCGCCGCAGCCTCGCCGCCCTCGCCAACGTCTCCAACAGCGGGCGCGTCCACACCACGATGCTGCGCACCCTCGAATCGACGTTCTGCGGCAGGAGCGCGCTCTCCCGGGTCTCCCCCGCACCGGTGACCGAACGCTACGACGACCTCGCGCCTGAGATCCCGCTGGACTGACCGGCGGGAACCGTGACGCTCGGTCACCCGTTGTCGGGGCAGTACGGAGCGACAGCGGGGCGGCACGATGAACGAACTGGTACCCGGGGGCAACACGGCCCTCCCGAGCGGCGCGTGGACCTTCCGGGTACCGGGCCCCTTCGACGTCAGCGCCCTGATCACGGACGACGGCGGCACGGTGCGCGGTGACGCGGACTTCGTGTTCTTCAACCAGCCTGCGGCCCCCGGTGCCCGGCTCCAGGGCGACACCCTCACCCTGGACCCGGCGCGCCTGCGGGCGGGCGCCGCGCGCGTGACGCTCGTCGTCAGCCCCGCCGGCCCCGGCACCCTGCTCGCACGCCTGCCTTCCCCCACGCTCCAGGTCACCGACGCCCGCGGGCGTGTCCTGGCCCGCTTCACACCCCCTCCCGTGCGCGCCGAGACGGTCCTGCTGCTCGCCGAGGTCTACCGGCGCACGAACACCTGGAAGGTGCGGGCCCTGGGACAGGGGTACGCCGACGGACTCGCGGGACTGGCGCGGGACTTCGGGGTGGACGTCGAGGAGGAGGCACCCGAGCCGGCGGGCCGCACCCCCGGATCCGCACCGGCCGGCGCGCCACACACACGCGGAGCCGCCACCGGAACCCGGCCGGGAACCCGCTCACCGTACGACCGCCCCACCCACGCGGGCCCGCCGTCGGACGGCCGCCCCACCCACGCGGGCCCGCCATACGACAGCCGCCCCACCCACACCGGCTCCCCAACCCCCGGTCGGCCCCCACACACCCGGCCCCCGTTCCCCGGCCAGGCCGACCCCGCCGCTCCCGGACACGCCAGTCCCCCGGCCCCCGGTCACCCGGGCCACACCGGCCGCTCGACCCCCGGCGGCCTCACGCCCGCAGGCCCGCCGCACCCCGGCCGCCCCCACCACCCCGGACCCTCGATCCCCACCGACCCCACCCACGCCCGCCCACCCCGCTCCGCCCACCCCGCACCCGCCGACCCCGACGGCTTCCTCGCCCTCGTCAACCCCGCCCGCGCGCAGGCCGGTTCACCGCCGGTCGTCCTCGACCCCGCCCTCGCCTCCGCCGCCCGCGCGCACGCCTCCGCCATGGCCGCCGCCGGGAAGCTCGGTGTGGAGGGGCGGGACGGGATGTCGGTGTTCCAGCGGGTCACCGGGGCCGGGTTCGCGTACCTCACCGTCGGCGAGCACCTGGTCTCCGGGCCGCACACGCACGCCGAGTTCGTCGAGTACTGCCTGAGCACCGACCGGACCCGCCGCATTCTCCAGGACCCGGCGTTCACGCACGCGGCGGTCGCGAGGGACGGCGCGTACTGGACGGCGCTGTGGGCGGCGCCCCTCACCCCGGCGGGGCTCGACGGGGTGGAGGCCGAGGTGCTGGCGCTGACCAACCGGGAGCGGGCGAGGGCGGGCCTGCGTCCGCTCGCGCCGGACGGTCCGCTGGCGCGCGCCGCCCGCGCGTACTGCGTCGACATGGCGGCCCGGGGTTTCTACTCGCACACCTCGCCCGAGGGCACCCAGCCGTGGGACAGGGCAGCGGCGGCGGGATCGGCGAAACGGTCGATCGGGGAGAACATCGCCTGCGGGCAGCGTTCGCCCGCCGAGGTGGTGGAAGGCTGGATGAACAGTCCGGGACATCGCGCCAACATCCTGAAGGCGGATTTCACCCACCTCGGTGTCGGTTTCGCGGGCGGCGGCCCCTCGGGCACGTACTGGACCCAGCTATTCGGGGCCTGAATTCCCTCGCACACGCGTTTCCCTCTGCGCGCCGCTTTTGAATGAAAGACGGATCCGCTCCGGAAATCTCGATTCCATTGAACGCACCGCGCCCCGCGCGCCGTACCTGTGGGAAAGGGAGCGAAACTCCGGGGGTTCAGCGAGGGATGACCATGGTCAAGGCGCACGTCTCCACGCACGAGTTGATCGCCGGCAGATACCTCCTCCTCGACGTCGTCCAGCGGGAGACGAACCGCGTCAGCTGGTACGGCCAGGACGCGGAGGACGGCAGGCCCTGCCTGGTCACACGGATCGGGCTGCCGCTGGGCACCACCGAGGAGGACGCGCGCGCCGCCGCGCGGGGCGTGCGGCGGATGGCGGCGACGATGACCCGGCTGTGCCCGGGACGGATCGCGGCGGTGCTCGACTCGGTCGCGGAGGACGGCTCGCTGTGGACGGTCACCGAGTGGATCGACGGCCTGCCGCTCGGCCAGCTCATCGACCAGCAGGGGTCGTTCCACCCGGCGCGGGCCGCCGCGATCGGCCTGGAGGTGCTGGACGTCCTGGAGGCGGCCCACGGCGAGGGCATCACGCACGGCGAGCTGAGCCCGGGACAGATCTTCGTCCGGGACCGGGGTCCTGTCGTCCTGACCGGGTTCGGTCTTGTCGGCGCGACGCTCGCGCCCCGGATCGCGGCCCCGTCGTACGCCTCGCCGGAGCAGGCGCGCGACGAACGGATCGGCCCGGCGGCGGACCTGTGGGCGCTGGGCGCGATCCTCTACACGCTGCTGGAGGGCCGTCCCCCGTTCCGGGACCGCGACCGGCCCGACGCGACCCTGCGGGGCGTGGACCGGCTGCCGCTGCGCGCCCCGCTGCGCGCGGGCCCGCTCGCCGGGACCGTCCAGGGTCTGCTGCGCAAGGACTCACGTGAGCGGCTGACGCGGGTGGTGCTGCGGCAGTCCCTGACGCGGACGCTGGACG
Source organism: Streptomyces roseirectus (assembly GCF_014489635.1). Lineage (NCBI taxonomy): Bacteria > Bacillati > Actinomycetota > Actinomycetes > Kitasatosporales > Streptomycetaceae > Streptomyces > Streptomyces roseirectus. The sequence goes on from NZ_CP060828.1 coordinate 678,144, forward strand.
AGAACCCTCACCTGGTCCCGGCGCCCCGGCTGCGGCGCGCGTACGCGGTGCTGCACACGACGCCGCGGTGGCGCGGGCGCGCGATGGCCGCGGGGACGGCGCTGGCGGTCGTCACGGTGGCCGTCGCGGCGCTGGCGGCGACGAACCAACTGCCCGGCACGCAGGGCGCGGGCACGGACACCCGGCCCCGGCCGTCGTCGACCGCCGCGGCCCCGCCCGCCGACGCCGGACAGAGCGCCCCCGCGACGCCCGCCCCCACGCCCACGGCCTCCTCCCCCGACACCGCGCCCCCGTCCCCGTCGCCGTCCGCGCCGCCCCCGCCGGACGAGGAGTTCCAGGACTACCGCGCGCCGGAGGGGTTCACCATCGAGCTGCCCGAGGGGTGGGAGCGGCAGGAGACGTCGAAACAGGGCGACCTGGCGTACCGGATCACGTTCGGCGCGAAGGGCGACGGCCGCACGCTCGCCGTCACCTACAGCACACAGCTCGGGCCCGACCCGGTCGCCGTGTGGCGCGACACCGTCGAGCCGGAGCTGCGGCGGGCGGAGGGGTTCCGGCGGATCGGGGAGATCCGGGCGACGACGTACCAGGGATACACGGCCGCCGACATGGAGTGGGTCGTGAAGGACGGGCACGGCATGCCGCTGCGCACCTTCGGGCGGGGCTTTTTGACCGGCGGGCACTCCGGGTTCTCGCTGCGCTGGACGACGCCGGAGGCGGACTGGGAGAAGGACGCCAACGTGGACGCGCTGAAGACGTTCTTCAGAACGTTCCGGCCCAGCTGAGCGAACGTTCCGACCATCCTGAAGGGACGTTTCCGCCGAGCCCCGCGCGCCCGCGCGGGTCTTGCCAAAGCCGTATCAACAGGTCGATATAGGCTGCCGGTCTGCATGTTCCGTACGCCCAGCAGTTCTCTTGAGGAGTCTTCCGTGACCCTGGCGATCGACCCGTCCGAGATGCCCGCCGAGGTGGAGTTCGCCGTGCTCGCCGACGCCGTGGTGCGTGACGCGCGGGAGTTCGGCGCGTACGCGCGGACCGGTGGTTGGGCCTTCGGGCTGAAGGTGGCGCGCAGTGTGCGGCCCGGCGGCCAGGCCGCGGGCGAGAACGACAAGGTGTCGGCGAAGGAGTTCGCCGAGCTGGCCGAGTGCTCCCCGGAGCGCGTGATGCGCTACTACAAGGCGTGGGACAAGGCCGCCGACGACGGTCTCGTCCCGCACTTCGAGGAGCTGGAGCCGGGGCAGGACGTCGAACTGCCGGACGCGGACGTCTGGCTGAGCTACTACGTCTCCCGCTCCAGCGCCACGTCCGAGCGCGGCACCGCGATCTCCGAGGCCGCCGAGGCGGAGGGGATCCGGCCGACGAAGGCCCTGGAGGTCGCGGAGAACCCGACCGCCCTGCGCGCCGCGATCCTCGCCGACCCCTCCACCGCGCGCGCGGCGCGCGCGGCCCTCCTGGACCGCATCAAGGAGGACCCGACGCTCCAGGCCGAGCTGGCGCGGGACGTCGTGCGCACCGACGACCTGAAGAAGGCCGTCGCGACGGAGAGCCGGTCCGCCGACCGCATCGGGTACGTCCGGCAGATCGCCGAGTCCGGCCAGGTGAAGACCCCGGCCGGACAGATGATCGACGCGCCGGTGTCGCTGCGCGAGGAGGCCGAGCGCCACCTGTCCCTCATCGACGAGCTGGACGACGGCGAGGACGCCGGCGAGTGGGCGACCGAGGCGTACGACACGATGAAGAACCTCGTCGTGGAGACCGTCGAGGCCGACCCGGAGCTGCGGGTCCAGGAGCGGCGCACGAAGTTCTACAGCAGCCTCCAGCGGGCCACGAAGGTCTTCGAGGAGCTGACGTTCGACGACGCGCAGGACTTCTACGAGGACGACATGGTCAAGCAGTTGGAGGAGCTTCAGGAGGCGATCGGAAGCTGCATCGCCTCCCTCCGCAAGGCGCGCGGCGCCGAGTAGCCGCTACCAGCGGTGCTCGACCTGGTCCTTGATCCGGCGGTCGTACAGGTCCCGGATCGAGGCCAGGGTCGCGGCGTCCAGCTCGGGCAGGTCTGCGGCGCTCGCGTTGGCGCGGGCCTGGCCGGGGGTGCGGGCGCCGGGGATGACGGTGGTGACGCCGGGCTGCTGGAGGATCCAGCGCAGGGCGAGCTGGGCGGGGGTGACGCCCTCGGGGGCGAGGCCCGCGAACTCGACGGCGGCCTCGACGCCGGTCGCGTAGTCGACGCCGGAGAAGGTCTCGCCCTGGTCGAAGGCTTCGCCGTGCCGGTTGTAGGTGCGGTGGTCGTTGTCCGGGAAGACGGTGTCCTTCGTGTACTTGCCGGACAGCAGGCCGGAGGCGAGGGGCACGCGCGCGATGATCGCGACGCCGGCCTTCTCGGCGGCCGGCAGGACCTCGGCGAGGGGCTTGAGACGCAGCGGGTTCAGGATGATCTGGACGCTGGCGACACCGGGGCGGGCGATCGCGGTCAGCGCCTCGGCGCACGTCTCGACGCTCACGCCGTAGTGCGCGATGCGCTCCTCGGCGACCAGGGTGTCGAGGGCGTCGAAGACCTCGCCGCTGGCGTAGACCGGGGTGGGCGGGCAGTGCAGCTGGACCAGGTCGAGGCGGTCGACGCCCAGGTTGCGCCGTGAACGGTCGTTCCAGGCGCGGAAGTTGTCCAGGACGTAGTTCTCGGGAAGCTGCTCGACGCGGCGGCCCATCTTGGTGGCGACGAAGATGTCCAGCTCCGGGCGGGAGCGCAGGAACGTCGCGATGGTCCGCTCGCTGAGGCCGTCGCCGTAGACGTCGGCGGTGTCGAAGAAGGTGACGCCGGACTCGACGGCCGCGTCGAGGACCGCGAGGGCGTCCTTCTCGTCGACGTCGCCCCAGTCGGCGCCGAGCTGCCAGGTGCCGAGGCCGATGACGGATGCGGACCGACCGGTCCGGGTAAATGCGCGCTGCTCCATGGCGGCAGTCTGTCATCAGGGCCGGTGGGGACGGAAACGGGGGCGCCTCGCGGGGGCCTGTCACTCGTCCGGGTGATCTGTTCGGCCAGACGGCCGAAAAGCGGACGTTCGTGCGTACCGTGATCTTGTGACCGATCGCCGTGTGAACCTCCCCAGCCGCCGTGGCTTCCTCGGCGGTGCCGCCGCCGCGCTGGTGCTGCTGGCCGCCGACCCCGCTGCCGCCGCCGAGGAGCTGCCCGGCTTCCCGCCGGGCGTGGAGGTGCGCCGCACCGCCTACCGCAACTGGGACGGCACGATCGTCACCGTCGGCCTGTGGGCCTGCGTCCCCGCGACCCCGGCGCAGGCGGTGGACGCCGTCAACTGGGCGCACGCGCACGGCTGGACGGTCCGTCCGCGCGGCGCCTCGCACGGCTGGGCCCCGCTGACCCTGGCCGAGGACACCCCGGCGGACGCGCGGATCCTGCTGCTGGACACCTCCCGCTTCACCGGCCTCGCCCTCGACTCCCCCACCGCCGTCCGCGCGGGCACCGGCGTCCCCATGGAGACGCTGCTCGGCTTCCTGGAGGACCACGGCCTCGGCGTGACCGCCGCTCCGGCGCCCGGCGACCTCACGCTCGGCGGGGTCCTCGCGATCGACGGGCACGGGACGGCCGTCCCGGCATCCGGCGAGAGCCGGCTCGCGGGGCAGACGTACGGGTCGCTGAGCAACCGGGTGCTGGAGCTGACGGCGGTCGTCTGGGACGGCGAGGCGTACGCGCTGCGGACGTTCCGGCGCGAAGAGGCCGACTGCGCGGCGCTGTTGACGCACCTCGGGCGCGCGCTGGTCGTCGAGGCCGTGCTCAGGGTGGGCGCGAACAGCGACCTGCGGTGTGTGAGCCGGACGGACATCCCGGCGAAGGAACTGTTCGGGGACAGCGGGCGGACATTCGCGAGCTTCGTGGAGTCCACCGGGCGGGTCGAGGCGATCTGGTTCGCGTTCACCGAGTTCCCGTGGCTCAAGACGTGGAGCGTCGAGCCGGTCAGGCCACTGCTGTCGCGGCGCGTGAACTCCCCGTACAACTACCCCTTCTCCGACACCCTCCCCACCCTCGTCGCCGACCTCGCCGGGCGGCTCGTCGCGGACGCGGCCTGGTACCTGGCGCCCGTGCTGGGCAACGCGCAGCTCGACGCGGCGGTGCTGGGGCTCACGGCGACGCTGTCCGCGGACCTCTGGGGGCCGTCGAAGAACACGCTGCTGTACGTCAGGCCGACGACCCTGCGCGTCCACGCGAACGGGTACGCGATCCTCACCTCACGCCCTCAGGTGCAGCGCGTCGTCTCGGAGTTCGCGGCGTTCTACCGCGGGCAGCTCGACGCGTACGCCGCCCGGGGCGAGTTCCCGATCAACGGTGCCGTCGAGATCCGCGTGACCGGTCTCGACGCCCCCGCCGACGCCGAACACCCCGGCGCCCGGCCGCCGTCGCTCTCCGCGCTGAGCCCGGTCCCGGACCACCCCGAGTGGGACGTCGCAGTCTGGCTCGACATCCTCACCCTGCCGGGGACTCCCCACTCCGACAAGTTCTACCGGGAGTTGGAGCAGTTCCTGCTGGCGTCGTTCGACGGGACGGACGCGCTCGCGCGGGTGGAGTGGTCGAAGGGGTGGGGGTACACGGACGCATCGGCATGGGCCGATCCCGAGGTGCTGGGGACGGTCGTACCCGAGTCGTACGGGGCGGCGTGGGCGGAGGCGGCGGGGGTGCTGGAGCGCCTGGATCCGCACGGGGTGTTCAGAGCGCCGCTGCACGACCGGCTGTTCGGCTAGGGCACGGGTGCGAGGGGAGCCGAGGGTGCGAGCGGAGCTAGGGCGTGAGAAGGGCCTGCACCATCGGCCCGTAGCGCCCGACGATCTCCTCCACCGGCGTGGCCCGCACCGCCTCGCCCCGGGCGATCCCGTTCATCACCCCGAGTCCGAGCAGCGTGGCGAGCGCGAGTTCCGCGCGCAGGGCCGCGTCCGGACCGGACAGCCGTGCGGTGAGACGGTCGACCACCTGGGCGCGGAAGTTGGCCCGCAGTTCGTCGCCGTGCTCGCCCTGGACCGGCGCGAAGACGATCCGCAGGACGGGATCGGCCCCCTCCTCGCGCTGCCCCCGCACCACCCGCCGGACCATGTGCCGCCCCAGCTCCTCCAGCGGCGCGTCCAGCAACGCCTCGGTGTCGGCCTCGAAGGACATCACGCGGGCGAACAGCGCGTCCTTGTTGCCGAAGTACTTCAGCACCAGCGGCGCGCTGACCCCGGCCCGCTCGGCGACCGCCTTCAACGTGATGTCGGCCCGCGCCTGGCGCGCGAGCAGATGCCGGGCGGCCTTGAGGATCGCCGCCTTGGTGGTCTCGGCGTCCCGCCGTGCGAAAGCCGTGCTCATGCGCCCTCCTTCAGCCCTTCCCGCCCGGCCCGGACCCTCCGCCCAGCCCGGCCCTCCCGCGCCGCCCGCATCCCCCGAGCCCCCTCCCCCGTCGCCCCGTCCCGGGGAATCGTCAACGCCACCGCACTCGCCGCGAGAGCCACCGCCCCCGCGACGCCGAACGCCACCAGGTACCCGTGCAGCGTGGGCACCGGCAGCCCGCCCACCGGCGTCGTGTGGCGCACCAGCACCGCCGCGACCGCCGCGCTGGACACCGCCTGCCCGATGGTCCGCATCAGCACGTTGACCCCGTTCGCGGAGGCGGTCTGCCCGGCGGGCACGGCCCCCAGGATCAGCGAGGGCAGCGCCGAGTACGCGAACGTCGTCCCCGTCGCCACCACCGCCGCCCCCACCATGATCATCACCAGCGAGTGGCTGTCGGCGATCCGGACGGCGTACCCCAGCGCGATGACCACCGCCCCCAGCGCCAGCGTGACCCGGGCCCCGCGCGCCGCCGAGATCCGGGCGGACACCGGCGAGAGCAGCAGCATGATGACGCCGCCCGGCAGCAGGCACAGCCCGGTCTCGACGAGGGACAGCCCGAGCCCGTACCCGGTCGCCTCCGGCGCCTGCACCAGCTGCGCGGTCACGAGGGAGTTGGCGTAGAACGCGAACCCGGTGAGCAGCGCGGCCACATGGGGCAGCCCGACCCGCGCGCTGGTCACCAGCCGCAGGTCCACCAGCGGCCGTTCGGTCCGCCCCTGCTGCCACCACCACAGCGCGAGCACCACCCCGGCGGCGGCGAACAGCCCCACGATCCGCCCGCTCCCCCACCCCCACTGCCCGCCCTGCGACACCGCGAGCAGCAGGCACACGAGCCCGGCGGCGAGCCCGAGCGCGCCGGTCACGTCGAACCGTCCGGGCTCGCGCAGCGACGACTCCGGCACCGCCCACCGGATCAGCCCGAGCCCGAGCGCCCCCAGTGCGCCGGTCACCCAGAACATCACGTGCCAGTTGAAGTACTGGACGACGACGGCCGCCGCCGGCAGCCCGAGCGCGGCGCCGATCCCGACGGTGGAACTCATCAGCGCGACCGCCGATCCCCGTTTCTCCGGCGGGAGTTCGTCGCGCAGGACGCTGATGGAGAGCGGGACGACGGCGGAGGCGGCACCCTGGAGCGCGCGGGCGGCGATGAGGATGCCGATGTCGGAGGTGAGCGCGCAGATCACCGAGCCGACGGAGAGCATCGCGAAGGACAGCAGCAGCACGCGCCGTTTGCCGTACATGTCGCCGGCGCGGCCGAGGACGGGGGTGAGGACGGCGCCGGAGAGGAGGGAGGCGGTGACCATCCAGGAGACGGCGGAGGCGGAGGAGTTCGTCAGCCGGGGCAGGTCGGGCAGGAGGGGCACGACGACCGTCTGCATGACGGCCATGAGGATGCCGCCGAAGGCGAGGGCCGGGACGGTGAGCCGGCCGCGGAGGCCGTCGGGCCTGGTGGCGGGTATCGGGACGGGCGACCCCATGGGCACTCCAGCGCGGGGAGAAGCGAAAAGAAAAAAGGTGAATAGCGATTCACCGTAACAGTGAATCGCCATTCACCACAGCGACCGCCCCTACTTCCGCGAGGTCAGCACCCGCGCGTGCACACTCCGCGCCACCCTCGGCCCCAGCCACCGCTTGAACCGCCGCAGCGCCTCCAGCGACCCGGCCGCCTGGTCGAGCCGGTAGTACAGCTGGGGCGGCACGTACGGCAGGAGCGGCGAGTGCCGCTGGCCGAGCAGCGCGAACATCTGCTCCGGCGGCAGGTCGATGTACCGCGACAGGTTCTCGTACCACTGGGCGCTGTAGCGCGCGGCGCTCTGCGTGGACAGCAGCGCCGCCTTGCGCTCGCCCTCGTACGCGGCGAGGGCGTGCGGGAGGTCGCCGGGGTGGGCGTCGAGGGCGTCGGCGAGGGCCATCGCGTCCTCCAGGGCGAGGGTGGTGCCGGCGCCGATGGAGTAGTGGGTGGTGTGGGCGGCGTCGCCGAGGAGGACGACGTTCCCGTGGTGCCAGGTGCGGTTGGTGAGGGTGCGGAAAGTGGGCCAGGGTCCGGGTTCGCGGCCGGTGAGGGGGTGGCCGTCGAGGATGTGCGCGAACAGCTTCTCCAGCGCCGGGAGGGCGTCGGGCCCGTCGAGGCCGAGGCCGGTGACGGTCTCGGGGGCGCATTCGATGACGCAGGTGCTGTGGCCGTCGTCGTAGGGGTAGCCGTAGCACCAGACCCAGCCGTGGCCGGTCTCGACGAACGCGAAGGTGAAGGTGGGGAAGACCTGGGTGGTGCCGAGCCAGACGTAGGCGTTGCGGCCGTCCTTCAGCTCGGCGCCGAACCGCTCGGCGTGCCGGGTGCGCAGGGCGCTGTGGACTCCGTCGGCGGCGACGACGAGGTCGGCCTCGGGGAGGTCGTCCGGGGTGATCGTGGACTCGAACTCCAGGTGGACGCCGAGTTCGCGGGCGCGGTCCGCGAGGATCGCCAGCATGCGGTGGCGGCCGATGCCGTGTCCTTCGTCGCCGGGCCGGCGGGCGGCGGTGTCGCGGATGTGGGCGACGCCCTCGGTCCAGCGGACCGAGGCGGCGTCGATCGCGCGGGCGGACTCGGGGTCGTGGTGGTGGAGCTTGTCGAGGAGTTCACGCCAGTAGGTGACTCCCCAGCCGTAGGTGGAGCCCTCCGGGTTGCGCTCGTGGACGGTGATGTCGGACGACGGGTTCCGTCGCTTGAGCAGGATCGAGAGATACAGGCCGGCGGGCCCGCCACCGACGCAGGCGACCTTCACGCACACCTCTGAAATTGACCGAACGTGGGCAAGAGACGACGCAGGGTAGCAGTCGGTGAGCGTCGCTCAGCGCACGTTCGGCTGGTGTCCCCGTCAGCCGGTAGCCTCCGCGCGGCACTCCGGGTGACCCCAGCCCTGGGCGTTCTTCGCGATGTCCTCGCCCGCCGCGTAGGAGCGCCCGCACAGGCAGCGGCCGGGGAACTTGGCCTTGATGGTGCGCGAGGAGGAACCGCCCGCCTTCCGGGCGGGCTTGCCCCCGCGCCGCGCGCCTCCGCCTCCACCTCCGGAGGAGGAGGACGGCGTCATGGACGACGGCGGCGGCTCCGGCGAGCCGAGCGCGCTGCTCGCCGGTTCCTGGACGACCGCGGCCTGGCTCGCGGCGCGGTCGGCGAAGTCGTTCAGCGGGTCGCCGTCGACCTGGTGGGCGGCGACGTAGCGGAACTCGACGGTGCGGCCGCCGAGGAGTTCGTCGATGCGGACGACGAGGTCCTGGTTGGCGACGGGCTTGCCGGAGGACGTCTTCCAGCCGTTGCGCTTCCAGCCGGGCAGCCAGGTCGTGACGGCCTTCATCGCGTACTGCGAGTCCATCCGCACCTCAAGGGGCACGGTCGGGTCGGTGGCGGCCAGCAGCCGTTCCAGCGCGGTGAGTTCGGCGACGTTGTTGGTCGCCTTCCCGAGCGGGCCGGCCTCCCAGCGGGCCGGCGTCCCGCCGTCGTCGGAGACCACCCACGCCCACGCCGCCGGTCCGGGGTTGCCCTTGGAAGCGCCGTCGCAGGCGGCCACAACTCGTTCACGCATGGACTCGATCATGCCACGTCGGTCAGGGCCGGCGGCTCCCCCTCCGTCGTCGTCACGTCGATCACCGAGGCCCGCTTCAGGGCGGCGTCGCAGTCGTCCACCGTGAAGGAGACGTTGACGTACGCGGGGCCTCGGGCGGGAACTCCTCGCCCATGCGCATACGGCCCAGCAGTAGGCACCGGGCACGGCGACGGCCTCGAAGCCCTCGTGGGTGCCGGCCTGCCAGATCCCGAAGACGGCGCCACCGGGGTCGCGCGCCAGGCACATGGTGCCGAAGTCACCGACCTCCATGGGCTCCATGAGGATGTCGCCGCCGCTCGCGCGGACCTTCGCGGCGCTCGCGGCGGCGTCGTCCGAGCCGAGGTACAGGCACCACTGCGAGGCACCCTCCTGCCCCGGCATGGGCGGGACGACGGCGGCGACCGCCTTCCCGTCGGCGTACGCCTGCGTGGAGCTGCCGAACTCCGACGACGCGCCGACGCTCCGCTGGGAAGGCCGTGCGCGCTGGGCAGTCGGTCACCCGCGGCACCGTCGTGGCTGGTCGCGCCCACGCGGCGGTAGCCGCATGTCACATACAGCCCCGCGCCCCTGGGGTGCGCCTCCTCGGCCGTCGGCTTTCCGCTGTCGACACGACCTCTAACACAGAAGCGGAGGTTCCACATATTCCCCTGGAGAGTGATGCGGGGGCGTCGCGGATCACGGTTCCTGCCTCAGTTGATCCGCCTGTGCGACCGGCATGCGATTCAGCCACCCCCGCACGCCGGTGCGCGTTCGTCGCATGACCGGGTTGGCTGCTCGTACGCATCCGGCCGGCGTCGGCCGGGGCCCGCTTCGTCCAGCTCGACGGGAGTGAATGTGTCCACACCGGACGGTGTCACCACCGCCCCGCTCACCAGTCTCGGCACCCGCGCCGCCCGGCAGCTCGCCACGACCACCAAGTCCGAGCCGCAGATGCGGGGCATCAGCTCGCGCTGGCTGATCCGCTCCCTGCCGTGGATCGATGTGCGGGGCGGCACCTACCGCGTCAACCGGCGCCTCCAGCTGTCGGTGGGCCGGGGCCGGGTGCGGTTCGAGCAGAACGGCGCGGACGACGTCCGGATCATTCCCGAGACGCTGACCGAACTCCCGGCGCTGCGCGGCTACGCGGACACCGAGGTGCTGCGGGAGCTGGCCGGGCGGTTCCGGGTGCGTGAGGTGCGGGCCGGCGAGGTGCTGTGCGAGGCCGGGCAGCCGGTGACCGAGACGTACGTGGTGGCGCACGGCCGGCTCACGCGGTTCACGGCGGGGGCGTACGGCGAGGAGGAGGTCGTCGGCGTCGTCTCGGGCGGCGACCAGCTCGGGGACGAGGCCGTCGGGCAGCGGGATCCGCTGTGGGGGACGTCGGTACGGGCGGACACGGCGGGCGTGGTGCTGGCGCTGCCCCGGGACGCCGTCCAGGAGCTGACCGCGCGGGTGCCGTCGCTCGCGGCGCACCTGGAGGGGTACGCGGCGAGAGCGCGGCTGCCCATGAACCGCCGGGGCGAGGCCGCGGTGCCCGTACAAGCGGGCCACGTGGGCGAGCCGACGATCGACGCGGGGTTCGTCGACTACGAACTGGCACCGCGCGAGTACGAGTTGTCGCTGACGCAGACCATCCTGAAGGTCCACACCCGGGTCGCCGACCTCTACAACGAGCCGATGGACCAGACCCACCAGCAACTGCGGCTCACCGTCGAGGAGATCCGTGAGCGCCAGGAGTGGGAGCTGGTCAACAACCGGGAGTTCGGACTCCTGCACAACACGGACTACGACCAGCGCATCCCCACGTTCACCGGCCCGCCGACGCCGGACGACATGGACGAGCTGCTGTCGATGCGGCGCAAGACCAAGCTGTTCCTGGCGCATCCGAAGGCGATCGCGGCGTTCTTCCGGCAGTGCAACCGGCGCGGTCTGATGCCGGCGTCGGCCGAGGTGAACGGGCATCACGTGCCCGCGTGGCGGGGCGTGCCGATCTTCCCGTGCGGCAAGATCCCGGTCGGCCCCGACCTGACGACCAGCATCATCGCGCTGCGCACCGGCGAGGAGGACCAGGGCGTCGTCGGCCTCTACCAGACGGGCATCCCCGAGGAGTACCAGCCGGGGCTGAACGTGCGGTTCATGGGGATCGACCAGAACGCGATCATCCGCTACCTCGTCACCGCGTACTACTCGATGGCCGTGCTGGTGCCGGACGCGGTGGGGATCCTGGAGAACGTACAGATCGGACGGACGCCGGAATGACCTCGTTCACGCTGCCCGGACCGCCCGCCCCCTTCCGGCCGCTGAACGCGCGCCGCACCGGGGCCGTACCGGGGCTGAAGTACCGCCAGGTGGAGCCCGCCGACCCGGTGAGGACAGCCGAGGTGGACCGCAGGCTGGAGGAGTGGGCGAACGAGCTGGAGCTGTTCCCGCCGGAGTGGCACGGCGACTTCGCGGGCTTCCAGTTCGGCCGGGCCGTCGTCCTCCAGCACCCGCGCGCGCTGGACGTCGAGCGGCTGGTGGCGGCCGGGAAGCTGCTGCTCGCGGAGAACATCGTCGACGACTGCTACTGCGAGGAGGCCGAGGGGCGGGGCGGCAGCGCGGCCGGGCTCGGCGGGCGGCTCGTGATCGCGCAGTCCGCGCTCGACCCGTTCCACGGCCCGGCGGACCTCACCGAGGAGTGGCATGCCGGGATGCAGGCCGACAGTCCGCTGCGCTCGTACTTCTGGGCCATGAAGGACTACGCGGCGCTCGCGACGCCGAGCCAGGCGGACCGGTTCGTGCACGACATGGCGCGGCTGCACCTCGGCTACCTCGGCGAGGCGGCGTGGGCGCAGACCGGGTACGTGCCGAAGGTCTGGGAGTACCTGGTGATGCGGCAGTTCAACAACTTCCGGCCCTGTCTGTCGATCGTCGACGCGGTGGACGGCTACGAGCTGCCCGAGCAGATCTACGCCCGCCCCGAGATCCAGCGGATCACCGCGCTCGCCTCCAACGCGACGACCCTCGTCAACGACCTGTACTCCTTCACCAAGGAGCTGGCCACCGATCCGGACCACCTGAACCTCCCGCAGGTCATCGCGAAGAACGACAAGCGCGGGCTGAAGGCCGCCTATCTGAAGGCGGTCGGGATCCACAACCAGATCATGGACGCCTTCGAGGAGGAGTCCGCCCGCCTCGCCGCCCTCTCCCCGCTCGCGGAGCGCTACGCGCGGAGCCTGGACGACTGGGTGGCGGGCAACCACGAGTGGCACGCCACCAACACCCACCGATACCACCTGCCCGACTACTGGTGAGACCCCCGGTCCACCACGCACCGACCCGTACGACAGAGGAGCAAGCGTTGACCACAGCCCACGACACCCGACCCGGCCTCGCCTCGGTGCCGACCCAGTCCGTGTACCAGAATCGCGTCGCGGACTACTGGAACGCCGAGGAGAACCCGGTCAACCTCGACCTGGGCCGGATCGACGACCTGTACCACCACCACTACGGCATCGGCGAGGCCGACTGGAGCGTCCTCGACGAGCCGGACGCCGTGCTGCGCCGTGAGCGTCTGACGGCCGAGCTGCACCGACTGGAGCACGCCCAGGCGGAGCTGCTGGCCTCCAAGCTGGGTCCGCTGACCGCCGAGGACCGGGTCTTCGACGCGGGCTGCGGGCGCGGCGGCGGCAGCGTGACCGCGCACCTGCGCTACGGCTGCGGCGCGGACGGTGTGACGCTCTCCACCAAGCAGGCCGACTTCGCCAACGAGCAGGCCCGCAAGCGCGGGATCGACGGCAAGGTCAGGTACCACCACCGCAACATGCTGGACACCGGTTTCGAGACCGGGGCGTACGCGGCGTCGTGGAACAACGAGTCGACGATGTACGTCGAGCTGGACCTGCTGTTCGCGGAGCACGCGCGGCTGCTGCGCCGGGGCGGGCGCTATGTCACGATCACCGGCTGCTACAACGACACGTACGGGCGGGCGTCGCGTGAGGTGTCGCTGATCAACGCGCACTACATCTGTGACATCCACCCGCGCTCGGAGTACTTCCGGGCGATGTCGCGCAACCGGCTCGTCCCGGTCCACGTCGAGGACCTGACGCAGGCTGCGCTGCCCTACTGGGAGCTGCGCAGCCAGGCCGACCACCTGGTGACCGGGATCGAGGAAACGTTCCTGACGGCCTACCGCAACGGCAGTTTCCAGTACCTGATGATCGTCGCGGACCGCGTCTGAGCCCTCCGCGCGCCGCAGAGCAGCGCCGTAGGGCACACGCTCCGGCCGGGTCTTTCCCGGCCGGAGCTTTTCGCGCGCCCGCGCCGGACTCACTCGCCCTCGGCCGCCCTCTCCAGGGCCGCGATGTCGAGCTTGCCCATGGCCAGCATCGCCTTGTTGACGCGGGCCGCCCTGTCCTGGTCGGGATCGAAGAAGAGCTCCATGAACCGGGTCGGGACGACCTGCCAGGACACCCCGTACTTGTCCTTGAGCCAGCCACAGGGGCCGGGCTCGCCGCCCTCGGTGAGCTTGGCCCAGTAGTAGTCGACCTCCTCCTGGTCCGCGCACATGATCTGGAAGGAGATCGCCTCGTTGAAGGTGAACTCGGGGCCGCCGTTGAGGGCGACGAACCGCTGGCCGTTCGCGGTGAACTCGACGGTCAGGACGCTGCCTGCGGGGCGCGGGCCGCCCTCGGGGTAGCGGGAGACCTTGCCGACGCTGGAGTCCTTGAAGATGGACGCGTAGTGGTGGGCCGCCTCCTCCGCCTGGTCGTCGAACCAGAGGCAGGTGATGAATCCGTCGGTGGTCATGGGCACTCCCCAAGGTCTCGGTCGACCTGAGGTCCTGGTCGACGCGTTCATGTGTGTCGACCGGAGCGGCGCCGAGAACTCATCGTTCCGCCGGGTAAAAACCCGCCGGGATGCCGGATCGCCGCGAACTAGCATCGTGATCATGACGATCCAGCCGTTCCGCATCGACATACCGCAGGCCGACCTCGACGACCTCCACGACCGGCTCGACCGCACCCGCTGGCCGGACCAGATGCCCGGTTCGGGCTGGTCGCACGGGGTGCCGGTGGACTATCTGCGGGAGCTGGCCCACCACTGGCGGCACCGGTACGACTGGCGCGCGGCCGAGGCCCGGCTGAACGAGTGGCCCCAGTTCACGACCACGATCGACGGCGCCCGGGTCCACTTCGCGCACATCCGCTCCCCCGAGCCCGGCGCGACCCCGCTGATCCTCACGCACGGCTGGCCGGGGTCGGTCGTGGAGTTCCTGGACGTCGTCGGGCCGCTCACCGACCCGGTCGCGCACGGCGGGGACGCGGCCGACGCCTTCCACGTCGTCGTGCCGAGCATCCCGGGGTTCGGGTTCTCGGGGCCGACCACCGAGGGCGGCTGGGAGGCGGGCCGGATCGCGGACGCGTGGGCCGAGCTGATGACCCGCCTCGGCTACGAGCGGTTCGGCGCGCAGGGCGGCGACTGGGGCGCCGGGATCTCCCGGGAGCTGGGCCGCGCGCACCCCGAGCGGGTCATCGGCGTCCACCTCAACCTGCTGCCCGGCGCGCAGGCGACGACCGAGCCGACCGAGGAGGAGCTGGCGGCGCTGAGCCCCGCCGAGCGGGAGCGGACGCTGCTGTCCTGGCGCGCCTGGTCGGCGTGGACGGCCGACGGCTCCGCGTACGCCGCGCTCAACGCGACCCGGCCGCAGACCGTCGGATACGGCCTCACGGACTCGCCCGTCGGTCAACTCGCCTGGATCATCGAGAAGTTCCGCGAGTGGTCCGACTGCGAGCAGCTTCCGGAGGAGGCGATCGACCGCGACCTGCTGCTGACCAACGTGATGGTCTACTGGCTGACCGCGACGGCGCACTCGGCGGCGCGCATCTACTTCGAGCGGGCGCACACGACGACCGGCCGCTTCGCCCGGCCCACCGAGCCGTCGACGGCGCCGACCGCCCTCGCCCTGTTCCCGGCGGAACTCCAGATCGCGCTGCGCCACCGGGCCGAGCGCACCGACCACATCGTCCGCTGGACGCCCTACGAGCGGGGCGGCCACTTCCCGGCGCTGGAGGAGCCGGAGCTGCTGGTCGCGGACGTCCGGGCGTTCTTCCGGCAGGTGCGCTGATCTGCTGACGGCAGATCCGCTCTGCCGCGGGCAGACAAACCCCGGGCGACCGCCGCCGCGGGCCGAGAGTGGAGTCATCGACGCCGACCAAGGAGACGCGATGACCCCACCCCTCACCCTCGCCGACGGCGACACGCGGCCGACGCGCTTCGACGACCACCTCGCGAGCCAGCTCCTCGCGCAGCGCATGGTGTTCCTCGGGACGCAGGTCGACGAGGTGTCCGCCCAGCGGATCTGCACCCAGCTCCTCGTGCTGGCCTCGGAGGACCCGCGCGCGGACATCGTGCTGTGCGTCAACAGCCCCGGCGGCGAGGTCCATTCGGGCCTCGCCATCCACGACACGATGCAGCTGATCCCCAACGACGTGGCCACTCTCGCCATGGGGTTCGCCGCGAGCATGGGCCAGTTCCTGCTGACCGTGGGCGCGCCCGGCAAGCGGTACGCGCTGCCGCACGCCCGCGTGATGATGCACCAGCCGTCCGCCGGGATCGGCGGGACGACCGCCGACATCGAGATCCAGGCGGCGAACCTGGAGCACACCAAGCGGACCATCGAACGCCTCACGGCCGAACGCACCGGCCGGCCCCAGGAGGAGGTCTCCAGGGACGGCGACCGCGACCGCTGGTTCACCGCCGAGGAGGCCCTGGAGTACGGCATGGTCGACCGGATCGTCAGCTCCCTCGCGGATCTGCGGCCGGTGACCCGGGAACGACGGATGGGACTGTGACCATGGGCAGCTACACGATCCCCTACGTCGTCGAGCGCACCCCGCAGGGCGAGCGGTCCTACGACATCTACAGCCGGCTGCTGTCGGAGCGGATCGTCTTCCTCAGCACGGAGATCGACGACGGCGTCGCCAACGTGGTGATCGCACAGCTCCTGCACCTGGAGTCGGCGTCGCCGGAGAACGAGATCGCGCTCTACATCAACTCCCCCGGCGGCTCGTTCACCTCGCTGATGGCGATCTACGACACGATGTCGTACATCCGGGCGCCGATCTCGACGTTCTGCGTCGGCCAGGCCGCCTCCACGGCGGCGGTCCTCCTCTCGGGCGGCGATCCGGGGCGCCGGTTCGTCCTGGAACACGCGCGGGTGCTGCTGGGCCAGCCCGCGAGCGGCGGACAGCGCGGCATGGTCTCGGACCTCGCCCTCCAGGCGAAGGAAATGGTCCGCATCCGCTCCCAGGTCGAGGAGGTACTGGCCCGCCACACCGGCCGCGACACCGCGACCCTGCGCGCCGACATGGACCGCGACAAGGTGTTCACGGCCCGGGAGGCGGTGGCGTACGGACTCGCGGACGACGTGCTCAGCCGCCGCTGAGGCAGGCTCTGAGGCTCAGGCGGCCAGGCACAGTCCGTTGTCGCGGTAGGAGGAGGTCGTCGCGCGGCGCCGGGCGGGGGTCCGGCGGCTGGTGACGCGGATCAGCTCGTCCTGGGTGCGGGAGAGGAGGTCGCCGAGGCTCAGGCCGAGGGCGTGGGCGGCGGCGGCCAGGACCTCGGAGGAGGCTTCCTTGCGGCCCCGCTCGACCTCGGAGAGGTAGGGCATGGAGATCCGGGCCGCCTCGGCGACGTCCTTCAACGTGCGTTCCTGCGCCTGGCGTTCGCGCCGCAGGACATCTCCGACCAGGTCCCGCCACAGGGGCTCGCGGGGCGGGGCCAGGGGGATGACTCGGGCCTCGTCGTGGTTGCTCACCGCCCCAGCCTAGAAGGGGGGTTGGGGACGTGGCCCGGCGTTCCGCCGTGGGCGGAAAAGGCGGGGCGGAAAAGAGGAGGCGCGGGCGGGAGTCGGGACGGGAGACTGCGGCCTCCTCGTCCCGGGAAGTTCCCGAGAACTCCCGGACGTCCCGGGACCTTCCCGCAAGCCTCCCGAAAGGCGGATCCCCCATGCTGCGCGAGACCTTCGACGCCGTCGCCGAACGCTACGACCGGGTGCGCCCCCGCTACCCCGCCGCCCTGGTCGACGCGATCGTCACGGCGGCCGGCCTCGGCGAGGGCAGCCGTGTCCTCGAAATCGCCCCGGGCACCGGCCAGTTGACGGTGCCGCTGGCGGCGACGGGGTGCCGGCTGACCGCCGTGGAGCTGGGCGCGTCCCTCGCCGCCGTCGCCCGGCGCAACCTCGCGGACCGGCCCCGCGCCGAAGTTGTCGTCGCCGACTTCGACACGTGGGAGGTGCCCGCGGGGGCGTTCGACCTGGTGGCGTGCGCGACCGCGTTCCACTGGCTGGACCCGGCGACGCGGGTGGCGCGGACGGCGGCGGCGCTGCGTCCTGGCGGGCTGCTCGCGGTGGTGGTGACCGAGCATGTCGCGGGCGGCACCACTCAGTTCTTCCACGACTCACAGGCGCACTACGAACACTGGGACCCCTCGACCCCGCCGGGCCCGCTCCTCAAGGACGCCTCCGAAGTGGCCGCGGACACCGGGGAGTTCGGGCGCGACCCGCGCTACGAGGCGGTGTCCGTACGCCGGTTCGTCCAGGACGTCACGTACACCGCCGACGGCTATCTGGAGGTCCTGCTCACCTACTCGGGCCACCTCGCGCTCGACGAGCCGTCACGCGCCGGGCTGCTGGCGGCGCTGCGGGAGCTGATCGACACCCGGTACGGGGGCACGGTCACCAAACGGTATCTCCACGAACTCGTCACCGCCCGGCGCACGTTGGAGTGAACCGGGGTGCATGCGCCGCGTGCCTGTGGGTAGGCGCCCGGAGAGTGGGCCTCGTGGCGTTCGCCCGCCCCGGGGCCGGCACACCATGAAGCGCGAGGGAGAGGGCATGCGCACCGCCGTGATCGGCTCGCAGACAACGCCGGCCGTCGAGAGGACGGCCGGGTCCGCCGGGCTGCCCGGGGTCAGCGACCCCCGCAGCGTGGCCCCGCGTGACGCGCGCGAACTGTCCCGGCAGTTCTTCCGGCGGCTGGGTGAGCTGGAGGAGGGCACGCACGCGTACCAGTACGCCCGCAACACGCTGATAGAGATGAACATGTCGCTGGTCCGGTTCGCGGCAGGCCGGTTCCGGGGCCGCGGCGACGACATGGAGGACATCGTCCAGACCGGGATGATCGGGCTGATCAAGGCGATCGACCGGTTCGAGCCCGACCGCGAGGTGGAGTTCACGTCGTTCGCGCTGCCGTACATCGTCGGCGAGATCAAGCGGTTCTTCCGGGACACCACCTGGGCGGTCCACGTGCCGCGCCGGCTCCAGGAGCTGCGGGTCGAGCTGGCGAAGGCCCGCGACGAACTCGCCGGGCGCCTGGATAGGGAGCCGACGGTCGCGGAGCTGGCGACGCTGATGAACATCGCCGACCACGAGGTCGTCGAGGCGCAGATCGCCGCCAACGGGTACACGTCCTCGTCGCTGGACGCGGCCCTCACCGGCGACGGCTCCGAGCACGGCGAGGCGGTCCTGGCCGACTTCATCGGCGTCGAGGAGCACGCGATGCGGCTCGTCGAGGACTTCCACACGCTGGCCCCCCTGATGGCCGGGCTCAGCGAACGCGACCGGCGCATCCTGCACCTCAGGTTCGTCGAGGAGGCCACCCAGGCGGAGATCGGCACCCAGCTGGGCTGCTCGCAGATGCACGTCTCGCGGCTGATCAAACGCATCATCGCGCACCTGCGGGAGGGCATGCTCGCCTAGCCGCTCAGCCGGTCGCCCAGTCGGCTGCTCACCCCGAACGGCACGACGGCCCGGACGCGTTTGCCCACGGGGACGCGTTCGGCGCTGACCTCGGCCGCGAGGGCGTGGACGATCTCCAGGCCGTGACAGCCGACGCGCTCGGGGTCGCGCGGGAAGCGCAGCGGGAGGGCGTCGCTGCTGTCGTACACGCAGACCGTCACCGAGGCGTCGGTGCCCTCCAGCTCCAGGATGTACGGGCCGTTGCTGTGCCGGTCGGCGTTCGTGACCAGCTCGCTCACCACGAGCATCACCTCGTTCACGATCCGGTCGTCGATGACCGCGCACCACTCGGTTCTCAGCTGGTCGACGAAGCGCCCCGCGAACGTGCGGGCCTCTCCGATGCAACCGGGGTCACCCGTGTAGTGCGCGGCCCGCCGTAGCGGTTCCACCGGTACGTCGAAACCAGTCGGTATCACTGCCCCGTCCAGATACTCGGTCGTGCTTCTCTCTCGTGCGTCGCTCTCGGAGGCCGGACTGGCCGGACGCTGCTGCATTGTGCTCGTACCCCGTGCCGGGCCGAGCAGTCCCCTCATACACCAGGGGAAGACGGGGGTTCCTCGGGAGCGGGGGACGGAGCGGCGGACACGGGGTCCGACGGGCTGAGGGTACCGGTGAGCGGCGAGGGCTCCGGCGAATCCGCCGCCGTACTGGGCGAGTCGGCCGGGGAGGGGGACGGGAACGGGCTCGGCGCCGGCTCGGAAGGCGAGGGGGACGGGGAGGTGCTGTCACCGGAGCTGGAGCTCGGACTGGTGCTCGGGCTCGGCGGGGGCGAGGGCGTCGGCGTCGCGCTGCTGCTCGGCGAGGCAGAGGGAGAGGGGGAGGGAGAGGGAGTGGGCGTGGGCGTGGGCGTCGGGCTCGGGCTCGGGCTCGGCGGCGGTGTCGTGGGCCGGTCCCCGTGGCCCGAGTCGCCCCGGGGCCGGGCGATCCAGCCGTGGTCGTCGTGGTCGTACAGGACGAACACGTTGACGACGGTGATCGACGGCGCGACCACGACCACGTTCGCGGGCCGGTACCCGGGCCAGGCGTCGCCGGTCGCGCGGGGCGCGCCGGACTGGGCGAGGGGCCGGCCGAGGGGGTTGCCGCAGGCGCAGCGCACGCGCGGGACGCCGTAGCCGTCGACGAGGACGGCCGTACCGGCCTGGAGGACGGACTGGTAGCTGGTCGCGGCGCCGTCGCGGAACCCGTGGTTGGTGACCCTGGTGTCGGCCCGGAGCTGGACGGGGGTGAGGGAGCGCAGGTAGGAGGGCACCTGGGAGGGCTGGACGCCGGCGACGGAGGCGAACGCGGCGTTCTTCGCGGGGGCCGCCGCGAGGACGCGGATCTGTTTCCCGACGTCGCAGGCGGCGACGTCCCTGCTGCCGCCGTAGAGGCCGGCCGAGCCGCCGTCGACGCTGCGCAGGGCGCCGTCGGGGGCCTGCGAGGGAGTGGTGGCGGGCGGGGCGGTGCCGTGGACGGCCGTCGACTCGGTGAACGGGTCGGGGCCCGGTCGCGCGGCGGCCTGGAGGAAGACCTCGCCGCCGCTCGCGCCGGTGTCCTTGCCGGAGTCGCCGGAGCGGGTGAGGAGCAGGGCGACGGCGGTGACGGCGACGGCGGTGGTCGTGGCGAGGGCGATCCGGGGCGCGGATCTCCACCAGGGCCGGCGCGGTTCGCCCGGGGGCGGTCCCGAGGACGGCGGTTCGACGCTCACGCACCCTCCTGAAGTGGGGTCGTTTTGTCAGCAAACCTCCCCATTGTGTGCTCCATTCGGGTGTCCCCCGCAAGCCGACACCGACGGCGCACCCGGCAGGCGCTCCCCGACGGGCCTGCCTAGCGTGACGGCATGATCGATTCCGTACCCGCCCGGCACGGCTGGCCGCAGGCCCTGGCCGCCGTGCTGGCCGGGGTGCTCACGATGGGGCTCGTGGCGGGGCTGGGGCTGCTGCTGGCGGGGGCCGGGGAGCTGCCTGACGGCGCGTTCCCGAGCGTGGTCGCGGCGACGGTGGTGACGGCGGTCGGCGGGACGGTGGAGCTGTCCGGCACGGCGGGGGCCCTGGCGGGCGGCGGGGCCGGGATGAGCGTGGTCCCGCTGTCGGTGACGCTGGCCGGGGCGCTGGTGACCGGCGCGGGGTTCCTGCGTCCGCTGCGCCGCCGCGCGGTGGCCGGGGCGGTGGAGCCGGCGGGGTGGGCGGCGCGGCTCGCGGCCGTCTGGCTGCTGGCCCTGCTGGGGCTGGCGCTCGCCGCGCGGCACACGTTCCGGATCTCCCTGGGCCAGGGGACGCTGGGCGACCTCGCGGACCTGTTCGGCGTCGACCCGGAGGTTGGGTTCACCACCGACGTGCCGCTCACCCTGGCCGTCGGCCTGGTGTGGCTGGCGGGCGTCCTGCTGCTCGCGCTGCTGGTGTCGCCCGGCGCGCCGCTGCCGGGGCGGCTGCTGCGGGCGCGGGAGACGGTGCGGCCGGTGTCGCACGCGCTCCTCGTGCTGCTCCTGGCGTGGGTCGCCCTCGGGGCGCTCGCCGCGCTGGGGGTGACGGTGGGCCGGGGGCACCGCGCGGAGACGGTCGCCGTGGTGCTGCTGGGCCTGCCGAACCTGATGTGGCTGACGCTGACGCTCGGCCTCGGGGCGAGTTGGGAGGGGCGCGTGCAGGGGCCGTTCGGGCTGCCGATGCCGCAGGTGCTCGACGAGGTGATGCGGACGCCGGACCTGTCCACCCTCGACCTGCGGGCGCTGGCCGCGCGCGACGGGCGGGTGTGGTGGCTGCTCGCGGTGGAGGCGGTGCTGCTGCTCGCGGCGGCCCGCGTGATGGTCCGGCGCTCACCGGCGGGGACCCCCGCCTGGCGGCACGGGCTGCACCTGGCGGTCGGCCTGACGCTCGCCGTCCTCGCGGTGTTCCTCCTGTGCCGCGCCGAGGCCCGTTACGGTCTGTCCCTCCTCGGCATCGGGGACCTCGCCGGCGGTCTCGGCGGCTCACTGGACCTGCGGCCCCGGTGGTGGCCGGGGCTGGGGCTCGCGGCACTGTGGGGGTTCGTGGCCGGGTTCGTCGCGGGGGCGCTGCCCAGAAGACGACGGCGCCCCAGCCCGGGGGCCGGGACACGCTCCTGACCTCCCTGACCTCCCCGCCCTCCCTGGCCTCCCGGTCCTGAGAGGGCGGCGGTGTAGCGGCGGACCAGGGTGGAGAGCTGGGCCCGCCGGCCGCGCGGGCGGGGCGTGGGCGGGACGGCGACCGGGTCGCGCCGGGGCAGCCGGGGCTGGGCGGTGGCGTCGCGGACGTACCGGCGGTGCTGCGGCGACAGCAGGTACTCGCCCGCCCAGTCCCGGTCGCGTTCGAGGGCTTCGAAGACCTCCGGCCACTGCTCGGCGCCGAAGCAGCCGAGCGCGTCGGCCGGCGGCCCGTAGTAGGCGGTGCGCCCGCCGGGGGCGAGTCCGGAGGTCGGCTCGTCGAGGAAGAGCAGGGACGGTTTCGTCAGGAGTTCCAGGGCGACGGACACCCTCTTGCGCTGCCCTCCCGAAAGACTGTGCACGGCCTGGTCGGCGCGCTGGTCGAGGCCGAGTTCGCCGATGACCTCCTCGACGCGGGCGCGGCGTTCGGCCCGCGCGGTGTCCTCGGGGAAGCGGAGTTCGGCGGCGTGGGTGAGGGCGGCGCGGACGGTGAGCTGGACGTGGAGGATGTCGTCCTGCGGGACGAGGCCGATGCGCCGGCGCAGTTCGGCGTGGTCGCGGTAGAGGTCGCGGCCGTCGTAGCCGACGGTGCCGTGGTCGGCGGGGCGCTGTCCGGTGAGCGCGCCGAGCAGCGTCGACTCGCCGACGCCGCTCGGCCCGACGACCGCGAGCAGCCACTTCTCCCCGACCGGGAAGGAGACGTGGTCGAGCAGGACGCGCCGGCCCTGGTCGACGGTGACGGTGAGGTCCTGGACGTCGAGGGAGACCTCGCCGGTGTCGACCTACTCCTGGAGCCGGCCGTCCGCGAGGAGGAAGGCGGAGTGGCCGAGGTCGGCGATCTCGAAGGTGCCGTCGGGCAGGGCGCGGGGGCCGTCGTCGGGGCTGCCGAAGCCGATGACGCTGCCGGGGCCGACGTCCGCCGCGTCGGCGCGGTGGCCCTCGATGCAGGTGCCGTTGGTGCTGTGCTCGTCCTCGACCCTCCAGTGGTCGCCGTCGGGGCGCAGGACCGCGTGGCGCCAGGAGACGCGGGAGTCGTCGAGGACGATATCGCTGAGGGGGTCGCGGCCGACGCGGTAGGCGTGGGCCGGGGTCAGCACGGTCGCGCCCGTCTCGGTCTCCAGCACGAGGTCGGGTGCGGTCGGGACGACCGACGGCTCCGCCATGCCCGAATTCTGACGATCAGCCCATTCGTGCGCCCCTCGGAGGCGCCTCAGCCGACCGGCATCACCAGCGCCGGGATCGTCCGCTGCATCCGCAGCGCGTCCACCGACTCCGCGAGGAGTTCGTACTCGGTGGTGTCGTCGCTCAGGGCGACCCGGACCAGCCGGCCGACCGCCAACTCGTCGGCCACCAGCTCCTGTTGGCCCATGTCGGCGCACCAGGCGCGCAGCGCGCCGGGGACGTCGGGGACGGTGTGGGCGACGGGGACGAGGGCTCCGGGAGGGACGGCGCCGCCCTCGGGCTGCGGATCGAGGCGTTCGGCGATCCAGGAGGCCCGGTCACGCAGCCACCACAGGGCCAGCGCGAGGGTCGGCGCGCGGTAGGTGCCGAGCGGTACGCCGATGCGGCGGCCGTCGCAGACACCGTACGCGGTGACATGGCACAGGAATTCGTCGTGCACGTCGTTCTCCCCCGTCGCTCGCCTGCCGGGTGGGTCCCCTCGCTCCCCCATGTGGTACCTGTGCGTGAACTACCCCTCACGACGAGTATGTTCACTTCTAAAACACTGTCACCATGTCTTTTTGGCCAGTCTCCTGGCATATTCGGCGCCCGGCTTGGCCGGAATGCGCGGGGCACCGAAGGGGCTTCGCCGTGACTGTCCGGGGCTGACTCCCCGCGCACCGTGGCCGGATCGCGTCCCGCCCCGCCGGAGCAGGACGGCCGGATCGTTGCCGTCCCGGAGCGGGTGTGAACGGCTCTGCCCGCCCGGTTCGTGACAGAGAGTGCCGGGCGGGCAGAGGAAGTGGATCAGCGGTCACCGCGCCACAGCCGCGCGAGGCGGGAGCGGAGCGCCGACCGGACGCTTCAACCGTTCACGATCTTGTCGATCTGCGCGAGTTCCGCGTCCTCGAAGTCCAGGTGGGCGAGCGCGCCGACGCTGTCCTCGATCTGCCGGTCGCTGCTCGCGCCGACCAGCGCGGAGGTGACCCGGCCGCCGCGCAGCACCCAGGCGAGGGCGAGCTGGGCGAGGGTCTGGCCGCGTCCGGCCGCGATCTCGTTCAGCGCGCGGAGCTTGGCGACCAGGTCCTCGGTGAGGGCGTCGGAGTTCAGGAACGGGCTGTCGCTCGCCGCGCGGGAGCCCTCCGGGATGCCGTCGAGGTAGCGGGAGGACAGGACGCCCTGCTCCAGCGGGGAGAAGACGATCGAGCCGACCTCCAGCTCGTCGAGCGCGTCCAGCAGGCCGCCGCTCTCCGGGCGCCGGTCGAGCATCGAGTACCGGGGCTGGTGGATCAGCAGCGGGGTGCCCAGCTCACCGAGGATGCGGGCGGCCTCGCGGGTCTGCTCGGCGGAGTAGTTGGAGACGCCGACGTACAGCGCCTTGCCCTGCTGGACCGCCGAGTGCAGCGCGCCCATGGTCTCTTCGAGCGGGGTCTCGGGGTCGGGGCGGTGCGAGTAGAAGATGTCGACGTAGTCGAGGCCCATCCGCTTGAGGGACTGGTCCAGCGACGACAGTACGTACTTGCGGGATCCCCACTCGCCGTACGGGCCGGGCCACATCAGGTAGCCGGCCTTGGTCGAGATGACCATCTCGTCGCGGTAGGGCGCGAAGTCGGCCTTCAGGAACTCGCCGAACGCGGACTCGGCGGCGCCGGGCGGCGGGCCGTAGTTGTTGGCGAGGTCGAAGTGGGTGATGCCGAGGTCGAAGGCGCGGCGCAGGATCGAGCGCTGCGTGTCGACCGAGCGGTCCGGGCCGAAGTTGTGCCACAGGCCGAGCGACAGCGCCGGGAGCTTGAGGCCGCTGCGGCCGGAGCGGCGGTAGGGCATGTCCGCGTAGCGGTCGGGGTGTGCGGTGTAGGACAACGCGACTCCATCAGGGGGTGAGGCACAGCAATCGAGCGTTTCCCACCTTTCCCGACCTGCGGGGAGAGGTCCAACAGAAGAATCCGATGGAATTCAGCGACTACGCTTCTCAGTCATGGAACTGCGCCACCTCCAGCACTTCGTCGCGGTCGCCGAGGACCAGCACTTCACCCGGGCCGCCGAACGCCTCATGGTGTCCCAGTCCGGCCTGTCCGCGTCGATCCGCGCCCTGGAGCGGGAACTGCGCGCTCCGCTGTTCGTGCGTACGACCCGCAGGGTGACGCTGACGGAGGCGGGCCGGGCGCTGCTGACGGAGGCCGAGCGCATCCTCGCGCAGGTGAGGTCGGCGCACGAGGCGGTGGCCGCCGTGCAGGGCGTGCTGCGCGGCACGCTGTCCGTCGGCGCCGAGCAGTGCATCGCGGGCGTCCACCCGCCGGGGCTGCTCGCGGCGTTCCGGCGCACCCATCCGGACGTCGAGGTGCGGCTGCGCCAGCACGGCTCGACGGTGCTCGCCGAGGAGGTCGCGGCCGGGCGCCTCGACCTCGCGTTCGCCTACCGGACGCAGGACGACACCGACCAGCTCAGGTCGGTGTCGCTGGCGGTGGAGCCGATGTACGTGCTGTGCCACCCCGAGCACCGGCTTGCGGGCGCGGCCGCCGCACTGAGCTGCGAGGACGTGGGTGACGAGGTGTTCGTCGACTTCCACCCCGACTGGGGGCCGCGCCGGGCGACCGACGCGGCGTTCGCGGAGGCGGGGGTGCGGCGGACCGTCGCCCTGGAGGTCAACGACGTGCACAGCCTGCTCGACCTGATCGACGAGAACCTGGGGGTGGCCGTCGTCCCGAGGCACTTCCGGCACAAGCGGCCCGCGCTCACCGCGCTGCCGCTGAAGGGCGCCGGGGAGCGGGGGTACGAGACGGTGGCGCTGCTGCCGCCGGACGGGGCGCGCAGTCCCGCGGCCCGTGCCCTCATGGGGTTGCTGGAAACCGGGGGCGGCTGAGGCCCGCGCGGGGCATGGTGGTCGTATGCATGCGAAGGACATTCTCATCGACGGGTACGGCCGCATCCGGGAAGAGGTCCACGCGGCGGTCGCCGGCCTCGACGCGGACGGACTCAACCACCGGCCCTCTCCCCAGGCCAACTCGGTGGCCTGGCTGATCTGGCATCTCACGCGGGTCCAGGACGACCATGTCGCCGACGCGTTCGGTCTGGAGCAGGTGTGGCACGCGCAGGGGTGGGAGAAGCTGTTCGGCCTCGACCTGCCCTCCCACGACACCGGGTACGGGCACGGGCCCGAGCAGGTGGCGCAGGTGCGGGTGGCCGGGGCGAACCTGCTGACCGGGTACTACGACGCCGTCCACGAACAGACGCTGGAGGCGCTGGTCACGGTGGGCGCGGAGGATCTGGAGCGGATCGTCGACATCCGCTGGGACCCGCCGGTCAGCCTCGGGGTGCGCCTGGTGAGCGTGCTCGCGGACGACCTCGAACACGCCGGCCAGGCGGCCTACCTGCGGGGGCTGATTCAGAGCGCGGAGGAGTAGCCCGGCAGGACGACGTCCTCGATCAGCCTGACGCGCTCGTCGAACGGGATGAACGCGCTCTTGAGGGCGTTCACGGTGACGTCGCGCAGGTCGGCGGTGCTCCAGCCGGCCTGCTCGACCAGCAGGGCCATCTCGCGCGTCATCGTCGTGCCGGAGACCAGGCGGTTGTCGGTGTTGAGGGTGACGCGGAAGCCGAGTTCCTTGAGCGCGGTGATCGGGTGCTCGGCGATGGAGGTGGCGGCGCCGGTCTGGAGGTTGGAGGTGGGGCACATCTCCAGGGCGATCCGCCGGTCGCGGACCCAGCCGGCGAGGCGGCCGAGCTTGCCGGCGGCGAGGTCGGCGATGTCGTCCGTGATGCGCACGCCGTGGCCGATGCGCTGGGCGCCGCAGGTCTGGAGGGCCTGGTGGATGCTGGACAGGCCGTCGGCCTCGCCCGCGTGGATCGTGAACGGCACGTTCTCGCCGCGCAGGTACGCGAACGCCTCGGCGTGGTCGGCGGCCGGGAAGCCCGCCTCGGCGCCGGCGATGTCGAAGCCGACGACGCCCGCGTCCCGGTAGGCGACGGCCATCTCGGCGGCCTCGCGGACGCGGTCGAACATCCGCATGCCGCACAGCAGGGTGCCGACGCGGACCGGGGTGCCCGCGGCGGCGGCCTTCGCCATGCCGGCCGCGAGCCCTTCCTGCACGGTCTCGACGACCTCCCGCATCGTCAGCCCGCCGCGCGTGTTCAGCTCCGGGGCGTACCTGACCTCGCCGTACACCACGCCGTCGGCGGCCAGGTCGAGGACGTACTCCTCGGCGACCCTCAGCAGGCCCTCACGGGTCTGGAGCACGGCCAGCGTGTGGTCGAAGGTCGCGATGTAACGGACCAGGTCACCGGAGTTGGCGGCCTCGAAGAACCACGCGGCGAGCTGGTCGGGGTCGGTGGTGGGGAGGGTGTGGCCCACCTCCGCGGCCAGCTCGACGAGGGTCGCGGGGCGCAGGCCGCCGTCGAGGTGGTCGTGCAGGACGGCTTTGGGGAGGGTGCGGATGACATCGGCGTCTACGCGCGTAGGCGTCATGGTGCGGGCTCCTTGCGGTCGAGGGGGTGGTGTCGGGGTGCGGTGCGGGAGGTCTGTGCGGGGGCACCCGCCGTGCGGGATCGGTCGAGGGGTGGGGCGGGGCGGCCGGAGCGGGGGCACCGGATACGGAGGGCGCTGGGGCCGTCGGCCCCGGCGCGTCGAGCGGGTCTCGCCGGGGCCGGTCGGCCGGCGGAGCGGCCGTCGAGGTCGGCGCCGACCGGAATTGCCTGCCCGGTGGGCATCGGTCCGGATCTGCGCCGAGGGCCGGCCGTTCGGCCGTCCGCGGCGGCCTCTCCGTCGGGGCCCGCCGCCGGGTTCGCCCTCGTCAGCCCTTCGGCTGGAGGAGGTCCCAGCGGTTGCCGTAGAGGTCCTGGAAGACGGCGACCGAGCCGTAGGGCTCGTGGCGGGGGGCTTCCAGGAAGGTGACGCCGGCGGCGGTCATGCGGGTGTGGTCGCGGGTGAAGTCGTCGGTGTGGAGGAAGAAGGCGACCCGGCCGCCGGTCTGGTCGCCGACGCGGGCGGACTGGGCGTCGTCCTTGGCTCGGGCCAGCAGGAGGGCGGTGCCGCCGTCGCCGGGCTCCACCACGACCCACCGCGAACCGTCGGGGCGGGGCTCGTCCTCGGCGAGGCGGAAGCCGAGGGCGTCGGTGTAGTGGCGGATCGCCTCGTCGTAGTCGTCGACGACGAGGGTGACCAGGGCGATGCGGGACATCGGGGCCTTTCCGAGGTGATCGGCTGGGCTGGTTAGCGGATGAGGTTATACGTAAAACCCAGCGGATGCCAACCTCTGTTTAGACCACTGGTACGAACCTCCAGCGGACCCTTCGGACCACTGGACCTAGGTCCGATGGCCGACGCGCGCACGGCCCCCGCGCGGATACGTTCCGCCCATGACGATCACCGGCCCGGTCAGGGACTTCGAGCAGCGCAGGCGGGACGTACTGGCCCGGCTGGAGAGCGAGTCGGACATCTGGGTGGCCACGGCGGGCCCGGACGGCGTGCCGTGTCTCGTGGCCCTCTGGTTCGTGTGGCACGACGACTGCCTGTGGCTGGCGACCCGCTTCACGAACCCGACCGGCCGCAACCTGCGCGACGGCGGACGCGCCCGCCTCGCCCTCGGCGACACCCGCGACGTCGTCCTCGTGGACGGCGAGGCCGAGTCCTACCCCCTGGACGCGGTCCCGGAGTCCGCCGCGCGGGCGTTCGAGGCCAAGACGGGGTGGGACCCGCGTCAGGACGCCGGGTCGTACGGGTTCTTCCGCGTCCGCCCGCTGGAGGTGCAGGCGTGGTGCGAGGTGAAGGAGCTGCCGCGCCGGCACCTCATGCGGGACGGGGTGTGGCTGGAAGAAAGCTAGGCCGGCGGGTCGTCGCGCAGGATCGCGTAGCGGACGAGGTCGCGCCAGTGGCCGTCGCGGAACGCGGCGCTGCGCAGGACGCCCTCGCGGGTGAACCCGAGCTTTTCCAGGGCGCGTTGTTCGGCGAGGTTGGCGATGTCGGTGTCGGCCTCGACGCGTGGGGCGGTGGTGTGGGCGAACAGGTAGCGGACGAGGAGGCGTTGGGCCTCGGTGCCGATGCCCCGTCCGCGTACGTCGGGCAGGAGCTGGATGCCCATGTTCCAGTAGTACGCGGCGCGGGTGACGCCGGTCTTGTGCCAGGCGACGAACCCGACGGGCGCCCCGCCGGCGGCGACAGTGAGGTGGCCGCCGTCGGGGGTGAGCATGCCGTCCTCGGCCCAGCGGCGGCGGAACCGCGCGGGGTCGGCCCAGCCGAACCACTGGAACGGGCCCGCGAGTTCGGGTTCGACCAGGAACGCCTCCAGGACCGGGAGGTCGTCCTCGCGGACCGGTCGCAGCGTCACGGAGTCACCATTCACCCCGCTACTTTACGGTGGGCCTCCTCAAGTCGGGCCAGCTCTCCCTCGCTCAGCCGCAGCGCGCCCGCCGCGACGTTCTCGACGAGGTGGTCGGGGTTCCCGGTGCCGGGGATGGCGAGGACGTGGGGCCCCTGGGCCAGCGTCCAGGCCAGCCGCACCTGCGCCGGGCCCACGCCGTGCGCCTCGGCGATCTCCCGTACGGCGTCGTCGTGTCGGGCGGTGGCGCCCTCCGCTCCGGCGTCGCCGGCGATCGCGTAGTACGGCACGAAGGCGATGCCGAACTCGCCGCACAGGCGCAGCAGTTCCTCGCCCTGGGGGTCGAACCGGCCGAGGGCGTACCGGTTCTGGACGCTGACGACGGGTGCGATGGCCTGGGCCTCGGCGAGGTGGCGGGGTTCGATCTCGGAGACGCCGAGGTGGCGGATGAGCCCGGCCTGCCTCAACTCCGCGAGGGCGCCGAAGTGTTCGGCGATGGAGTCCTGCCGCATCCGGCGCAGGTAGACGAGGTCGAGGTGGTCGCGCCCCAACTGCCGCAGGTTCTCCTCGACATGGCCGCGCAGGTCCTCGGGGCGGGCCGAGGTGCCCCACTCCCCCGTCCAGTCGCGGAACGGGCCGACCTTGACGGCGATGACCAGGTCGTCGGCGTAGGGGGCGAGCGCGGTGTTGATGAGTTCGTTCGCGGAGCGCAGGGCGGAGAAGTAGAAGGCGGCGGTGTCGATGTGGTTGACGCCGAGTTCGACGGCCGTGCGCAGGACGCCGAGCGCGCGGTCGCGGTCGCTGGGGGTGCCGAAGTGGAAGGCGGTGCCGTTGCCGGTCAGCCGCATCGCGCCGAGGCCGAGGCGGTTGACCGGCAGGTCACCGAGGGTCCAGGTGCCGGAGGCGGCCGCTGTGATCTTCGCTGGGGTCATCGGCGGAGTCTGGCACAGGTTCAGCCGAGGGGCTTGTCCAGGATGGCCTTGCGGTGGCTGAACGTCTCGATGGAGTAGCGGCCGTGGTAGTTGCCCATGCCGCTCTCGCCGACGCCGCCGAACGGCAGGTCGGAGACGGTGAGATGGGCGAGCGGGAGGCCGTAGCCGAGGCCGCCGGAGGAGGTCTCGGCGGCGATGCGGTCCCGGGTCTCGGCGGACTCGGAGAAGACGTACAGGGCGAGGGGCTTGTCGCGGTCGTTGATGAAGGCCAGTGCCTCGTCGAGGCCGTCGACGGTGACGATGGGCAGGATCGGGCCGAAGATCTCCTCGCCCATGACCGGGGAGGCGGGGTCGACGTCGGCGAGGACGGTCGGCGCGATGTACTTGTCGGCGCGGTCGCTCACGCCGCCCACCACGACGCGGCCGGAGCCGAGGAGGCCGGTGAGCCGGTCGAAGTGGCGTTCGTTGACGATGCGCCCGTACTCGCCGGAGCGCTGCGGGTCGGCGCCGTACGTCTTCTCGACGGCGCTCGCGAGCAGCGGCTCCAGCGCGGCGGCGGTCGCGGGGTCGGTGAGGACGTAGTCGGGGGCGACGCAGGTCTGGCCGGCGTTGAGGAACTTGCCGCGGGCGAGGCGGTCGGCGACGACCTGGAGGTCGGCGGTGGAGTCGACGAACGCCGGTGACTTCCCGCCGAGTTCGAGGGTGACCGGGGTGAGGTGTTCGGCGGCGGCGCGCAGGACGATCCGGCCGACGGCGCCGTTGCCGGTGTAGAAGATGTGGTCGAACTTCTCGGCGAGCAGGGCGGTGGTCTCGGGGATGCCGCCCTCGACGACGGCGACCGCGTCGGTGTCGAGGTAGGCCGGCAGGAGGCGGGCCAGGGCGGCGGAGGTCGCCGGGGCGAGTTCGCTGGGCTTGACGACGACCGCGTCGCCGGAGGCGAGGGCGCCGACGAGCGGGGCGAGCAGGAGCTGGGCCGGGTAGTTCCAGGGCGCGATGACCAGGACGACGCCGAGCGGGTCGTACTGGGTGCGGGCGGTGGCGTCGGCGCCGAGGTGGGCGGGGACGGGGGCGGGTTCGGGGCGCAGCCAGTCGGCGAGGTGGTCGAGGGTGTGGTCGATCTCGCGGACGGTGAAGTCGATCTCGGTGCGGTAGGACTCGGTGCTGCTCTTGCCGAGGTCGGTGTGGAGGGCCGCGGCGAGGTCGTCGCCCTTCTCCTTCAGCAGGTCGCGCAGACGGCGCAGTTGCGTCGTGCGCCACTCGACGGGCTTGGTGCGGCCGGTGCGGAAGGTGGCCCGCAGCCGGGCGACGACGTCGGCGGGCTGCTCGGGAGTGGCGGTGGTCACGGTGGTGCCTCGCTCGGGTAGGGGGGGTGTGGTTCGGATGCCATGCGCGGTTCAGATGTATATAGCAACTATCGGCTCCGGTCCAGCATTCCCCGGCCGTACGACTACTTTGCGCCACTCCTTCGCGCCACTCGGTGGTCACACGGCGGTCACACGCGCGTCGCGCCGTCCACCGTCTCCGCGAGGCGGGCGAGCAGCGCCTTCAGCAGTTCCTCGTCGCCCTCCCCGAGCGCGGGCCAGTCGGCGCGGACGGCGCGGTCGAGGCGGCGCCAGTGGTCGCGGCCGCGCGGGGTGAGGTGGACGAGGATGCGGCGCCGGTCGTGCGGGTCGACGCGGCGGTGGACCAGGTTCTGGTCGACGAGCTGGTCGACGAGTTTCGTCAGCGTCGGCGGCGGGAGGAACGCGGCCTCGGCGATCGCCGTCATGTGGTGCCCGGTGTCGTCGGCGAGCAGGGCGAGGACCCGCCAGGCGTCCAGGGAGCAGCCCTCCTCGTCGAGAACCGCTTGCAGGCGGCGGGCGGCCAGCCGTTCGGCCCTGGTGAGCAGGCGTATCAGATCGATGGGCCGGCGGGCGGACGAGGTGGGCATCCTGCTCCTAGCTCCGAGGGGGGTACATCCTATGAGACGCACTGGAGTTCACCGCGAGGACCCGTGACGATGGCGCCATGTTCGCCGACCCGTCCGCCTTCACGGTGGCCCTCGTCTTCCCGCAGCAGGGACCCGCCGGGATCTTCGGGCCCGCCTGCGAGTTGTGCGCGCGGCTCGCCGCCGAGGAGGTCAACCGGGACGGCGGTGTCCTCGGCCGGGAGCTGCGGCTGATCCCGGTCGACGGGGGCGCGGCGCCCCGCGAGGTCGCCGACCGGGTGGAGGCGCTGGTCGACGCCGGGGCCGTCCAGGGGGTCACCGGGTGGCACATCTCCTCCGTGCGCCAGGCCCTCGCGCCGCGGATCGCGCACCGGGTGCCGTACGTCTACACCGCGCTGTACGAGGGCGGCGAGGACCGCGCGGGGGTCTTCCTCACCAGCGAGACGCCCCACGACCAGCTCCGTCCGGCGATGGCGCTGCTGGGGCTCGAACGCCGGGTGCGGCGCTGGTTCGTCGTCGGCAACGACTACGTCTGGCCCCGGCGCACGGCCCGCGCCGCCCACGCGTACGCGCGCGCCACCGGTGCCCGGATCACCGGCGAGGCGTATCTCCCGCTGGGCACCCACGACTTCACGCCGGTCCTGCGCCGCGTCGAACGCTCCGACGCGGACGGCGTCCTCATGCTCCTCGTCGGCAACGACGCCGTGCGCTTCAACCGGGCCTTCGCCGCGTACGGTCTCGACGCGCGCTGTCTGCGGCTGAGCACCCTCATGGACGAGAACATGCTCCTCGCGAGCGGTGCCCGTGCCACCGCCGACCTCTACAGCACGGCCGGCTTCTTCACCTCCCTCGCCACCGCCGGCACCCTCGACTTCCACGGCCTCTACGCCCGCCGCTTCGGCCTCGACGCCCCCTCCCCCGGCAGCCTCGGCGAGTCCTGCTACGAGGGCGTCCTCCTCCTCGCCGCCCTCCTCCACCGCGCCGGCACCCCCGACATCACCCGCATCGACGCCACCGCCCCCACCGTCTCCTACGAGGGCCCCCGAGGCCACCTCCACCTCCACAACAACCACGTCCGCCAACGCATCTACCTCGCCCGAGCCGACGGCCTGGACTTCGACGTCCTCACAGAACTGCGGCCCTGAGTCAGAATCGCCTCATGGAACACCCTCTCCTCGTCCAGGCCCGTCGGCTCGCCGCCGAAGTTCTGGTGCCCCATGCCGAGCGTGTCGAGCGGGAGGGGGTTCCGGTGGGGCATGTCGAGGCGGTGAAGCGGGCGGGGGTGTTGGGGGTCAACGCGCCGGTCGAGTACGGGGGTTCGGGGGCTTCGGCCGGTGTGGGGCGGGAGGTCGCGGAGGTGTTGGCGGGGGCGTGTTGTTCGACGTGGTTCGTGCAGACGCAGCATCACACGCCGGTGCGGACGTTGGTGAGGGGGGAGGCGGGGGTGCGGGAGCGGTTGCTGGGGCCGTTGGCTCGGGGGGAGTTGTTGTCGGGGGTGGCTTACGCGCATCTGCGGGCTTATCCGCGGCGGCCGGTGCGGGTTGTGGATGAGAGGGGTGGGGTGCGGTTCGACGGGCGTGTGCCGTGGTTCACGGGGTGGGGGCTCAACGATGTGATGCTGCTCGCGGGGGTCACCGACGGCGGGGAGGTGGTGTTCGCGTTCGTCGAGGCTCGGGAGCGGGCGGGGTTGCGGGCGTCGGAGCCGTTGCGGCTCGCGGCGCTGGAGGGGGCGCGGACGGTTTCGCTGGAGCTGGACGGGCTGTGGGTGGGTGAGGAGGCGGTGGCGTCGCGGGTGCCGTACGAGGAGTGGGCCCGGGAGGACCGGGCGAAGGCGGCGAACGCGAATCCGGCGGTGTTCGGGATCGCGGGGGCGGCGCTGGAGTTGGCGGGGATGTCCACGGAGCGGTGGGCGGACGTCAGGGGGCGGGCGTACGCGCTGGCGGACGACCCGAACTCCTCGCCGGACGAGCGGTTGGCCGTCAAGGTGGAGGCGTTCCAGCTCATGCAGACGGCGACGACTGCGGCCGTGGTGGCGGGCGGCGGCCGGTCGATGCTGCTGGGCAGCAAGGCCCAACGCCTCGCCAGGGAGGGCCTGTTCCTGTTGGTACAGGCCCAGACGGCACAGTCCCGCACGGCGCATCTGAACGCGCTGGCGCACCCCGGGACCGCCCCCTTCGAGTAACCCCGGGACCACCCCCCTTCAGCTGGCGAACGGCACCTGCGCCGACGTGCGGGCCCCCGGCGCGGACGGATGCTTCCACAGCCCCTCCGCCGCCAGCCGGGGCAGCACCCCCTCCCCGAACCAGTACGCCTCCTCCAGATGCGGATACCCGGACAGCACGAACTCCTCGATCCCGATGGCCGCGTACTCCTTGATCAGCGTGGCCACCTCCGCGTGGGACCCGACCAGCGCGGTCCCCGCGCCCCCGCGTACGAGTCCGATCCCCGCCCAGAGCCCGGGGTGGATCTCCAGCCCGTCCCGGCTCCCGCCGTGCAGCGCCAGCATCCGCCGCTGCCCCTCGGACTCACTGCGGGCCAGCCCCGACTGCACGGCCTCGACGGTCTCGGGGTCGAACCCCGCCAGCAGCCGCCCGGCCTCGGACCAGGCCGCCTCGGACGTGTCCCGTGTGATGACGTGCAGCCGGATCCCGAACCGCAGGGTCCGCCCGTGCTTGGCCGCGAGCCCTTTGATCCAGGCGATCTTCTGGGCGACCTGGGCCGGCGGCTCGCCCCAGGTGAGGTAGACGTCCACGTACCGGGCGGCGACGTCCCCGGCGGCCGGCGAGGATCCCCCGAAGTAGACCTCGGGAACCGGATCGGGAACGCGCGCGAGCCTCGCGTCCTCGACCCTGATGTGCTTCCCCTTCAGCTCGACGGTCTCCCCCGCCCACAGCCCCCGCACGACATCGAGGAACTCCCCGGTGCGCCGGTAGCGTTCGTCCTTGTCGAGGAAGTCCCCGTAGGCCCGCTGCTCGTGGCTCTCGCCCCCGGTGACGACGTTGAGCAGCAGCCGTCCCCCGGTCTGCCGCTGGAACGTGGACGCCATCTGCGCGGCGAGCGTGGGCGAGACGAACCCGGGCCGGAACGCGACGAGGAACTTCAGCCGCTCGGTGTGCTGGCTGACCATCGCGGTGGTGAGCCAGGCGTCCTCGCACCAGGCACCCGTCGGCGTGAGCGCCCCGGTGAACCCCAACTCCTCGGCGGCGCGGGCGATCTGGCTGAGGTAGGCGACCGTGGGCGGCCGGTCCCGCCCGGACGCGGTCACGGACGTGCCATGTCCGCCGCCGACGACATGGCGGCTGTCACCGTTGGTGGGGAGAAACCAGTGGAAGGTCAGGGACATGGGAGTTCCTTGAGCGCGGCGGATTTCAGGGGAGTTGATCAGGCCGCGGCGCGACAGGAGGCGCTGGAGACGCGTGCGAGGTCGACATGGCGTCGCCGCGTAAGGTCCAGTCGCGTGTTCATGCCGTCGATCGTGACAGCCGCCCGTCGAGGCCGTCAAGCACTACACATAAGAGCAAAATAAGAGCACAATGGAGAAAAGCGGCGTTATTTCCGCTATGACGTCAAAGGAGACGAATCATGGCCAACGTCTCGCCCACCAGAGGTGACATATCGACTCACCCCGATGTCTCCGAGATGCGGGACCGCTACGCCCGCATGCTCGGCGGTCGTGATGTGGCGCTCGTCGACGGGCCGGTGTTCCTGCTCGGCCTGTACTGCGCCGTATCCCCCTGGATCCTCCACTACACCGCGAACCAGCCCCCGCTCACGACCCACAACCTGATCGTGGGCATCGCGATCGCCCTGATGGGTATCGGCTTCACGGTGGCGCCCGCCCGCATGTACGGCCTGAGCTGGGCCATGTGTGCCATGGGCGGGTGGATGATCATCGCCCCGTGGGTCGTCGGCAGCAGCCCGGACACCGGGGTGAAGCTGAACAACATCATCATCGGCGCGCTGGCCGTGATCCTGGGGGTGCTGTGCGCCGGCACGGCGGCCAGGAGCACGAAGCCGTCCTGACCCCGCTCACCCGACCGGGCCGCCCGGACCCGCCGGAACCGTCCAGGGTTCCGCCGGCCCGGGCCGCCCGGTCATCCACGCGTCCGGCGGGTCAGGACGCCTTGGACAGCCAGTCCGTCGCGTTCAGCGCGAGGGCCGCGTTCGTGGCGCCGGTGTCGTTCCAGCCGTCGTAGAGGGTGTTGCCGGACTGGCCGGTGCCGTCGTCGATGGGGCTGCTGTCGCCCCAGAACGCGATCCGGCCGGAGCCGAAGGTGGAGGTGAGGAAGAAGGCGCCGGTGTTGCCGGAGTAGCCGGAGCGGTAGAGGAGGCCCTTGACGGCGGAGTTGTCGGCGGGCTTCAGGGTGGCCGTCGTGCCGCTCGCGATGAGGCTCTTGGTGACCGTGCCGAAGGAGCCGTGCAGCACCGGGTCCGTGGAGTCGCTGATCGCGGCGGGGTAGCCGGAGCTGATGCTGAGGGAGTCGATGGAGAAGCCGAACGGGTCGGTCGAGTCGACGGAGTTGTTCGTCATCAGGTCGTTCAGGATCTCGACCGCGTCCTCGCCGTCGTTGTTGCGGTCGGCGCCCGTGTGGTCGGAGATCATGAAGAGGCCGCCGCCGTTCTTCACGAAGTTCATGATCGCCGTCTTCTCGGCGG
This sequence comes from Streptomyces roseirectus, assembly GCF_014489635.1. Taxonomy (NCBI): domain Bacteria; kingdom Bacillati; phylum Actinomycetota; class Actinomycetes; order Kitasatosporales; family Streptomycetaceae; genus Streptomyces; species Streptomyces roseirectus. The sequence goes on from NZ_CP060828.1 coordinate 714,979, forward strand.
TCGTGAACAGGGTGTTGGGCTCCGGCAGGACCAGTGTGTCGAAGTTCGAGAGGTCGGTGGCCGAGGTCCCGCCGTAGCTGAGACTGGAACCCGACGGCAGCGTCTTGAGGCTGTAGTTCCCGGTCTGCTGGAGCGCCACGCCCCAGGAGGACAGGGCGCCCGTCCAGTCCGTCTCGTCGGACGGGGACGCGTTCTCGCCCAGCGGGTCGGGCTGGCTGGTGGAGATGATCCAGTCCGCGTTGCCGGCGGTCTCGGCGTGCGCGTTGTCGAAGAGGACGCGGTGGGGGGTGGCCGCGTGCGAGGGGCTGGCGATCGTGACCTGAAGCGTGACCCCGGCGGCCAGCAGACCGAGCGCGGCGAGCGTGCTGGTGGCCTTGGAGCGGGGGCGAGCGATACCGGGCATCCGGCGGACCTCCGTGAAGGATGGGGGGGGAAGAGGCGGGTGCGGGTGCGGAATGCGTGCACGTAGGCCCAGGTCGGACGGCTCTACGCGCATTGATCGCTTGAAAGGTACATGGCGATTCGACGGGGAGAGAATCAAGAGCGGGCAATAACAGGGTCGGACTGTTCGGCCCGCCGCAGGGCACTCGCACAGCATCGGGATCCCGACACGAAGGGGCGAAGATGGAGATCTCCGGGATCATCAGCGCCATCGTCATCGGCTGCGTCATCGGCATCCTGGGCCGCCTGGTCGTCCCCGGACGCCAGCGCATCGGCGTCCTGTGGACCATCCTCGTCGGCATCGCCGCCGCCCTCGTCGGCTCCGCGATCGCCGCCGGTTTCGACGTCCAGGACACGGACGGCGTCGACTGGGTCGAGTGGCTGATCCAGATCGGCCTCGCGGCGCTGGGCGTGGCCGCGCTGGACCGGACGAAGGGGCGGACGAAGGGCCGGTCGAAGCGCCGGCGCTGAGCCCTGCGGGCGGCGTGGGAAACGCGTCGCCCGCGCGCCCGGCGCAGGGTGCGCGGAACCGCCGGTCGTCCGGGAACCCGGCGTGCGGGGTGCCTGACCGCCCGCCGGTCCGGCCTCCCTACGCCACCCCACGCGATCCCCCTACGGCGAACTGCCCCGTGCGCCGGTACGACGCCTCCGCGCGCCGTTCCCCCGCCGGTTCCCCGGGTCTACGCTGGACGGACACCGCAGAGGTCCGACACCGGGCCCGCCGACTCGGCTCCCCTCAACGCACGGCGGGCCCACCCGGACGGGGTACCCCTCACGGCGTGTAGAGATACGGCGTCGTCGTGCTCAGCTTCGCGAACCCCAGCCCCTCCAGGATCGGCCGGCTGTCCTCGGACGCGTCGACCTGAAGGAACTCGTACCCCCGCGCGGCGGCGATCCGCGCCCGGTGCGCGATCAGCGCCCGGTACACCCCGCGCCCCCGCCACTCCGGCACCGTCCCGCCGCCCCACAGCCCGGCGAAACGGGTACCGGGGATCAGCTCCATGCGGGCGGAGCTGACGGGCTCGTCGCCGGCGAGGGCGACGACGGCCACGATGACGTCGGGATCCTGGGCGAGGCGCACCCGCAGCAGGTCGCGCAGCCAGGAGGCGTCGCGGCCGAAGGCGCGTTCGTTGGCCCTGACCATCAGCTCGACGCCGGCCATGTCGGTGACGGGCTCGATGCGGACGCCCTCCGGGGGCTCGGCGCCGGGGAGCTGGGTCTTGGTCTCGGCGATCAGGAGGGTTTCGGCGTCGTCCGGCGTGAACCCGGCGGCCCTGAGGCGTCGGCCCAGGTCGGCGGGCGTGTCGTGGGCGTAGGTCTTCCACTCGAACTCGCGCCCGAGGGCCGTGTAGAGGGCGATCTGCTCGGCGATCTGCTCGTCCGCGTCGCTCTCGTCGAGGTCCGACCAGAGGATGCCGCTCCAGCCCTCCCGCGAGGCGATCTGCCGGACGACCTTGTCGGTGCGTTCGATCCGGGCGTCCGTGCTGTCGGGGCGGGCGCCCCGGCGCATCTCGTGGTCGTAGAGGGCGAGGATGTCAGCGTTGTCCATGCGGCCACTCCAACACCCGGGCCCGGCCGCCACAACACAATTACGCCGCGCGAACACAGGAGGTCACGGGCAGATGGTGAAGGAATCGGAGCTGGCGCACCTGCGCCGGGCGGTGGAACTCGCGGCCGAGGCGCTGGACGCCGGTGACGAGCCGTTCGGCTCGGTGCTGGCCGGCGCCGACGGGACGGTTCTCGCGGAGGACCGCAACCGGATCGCGTCCGGCGACCGCACCCGGCACCCGGAGTTCGCACTGGCCCGCTGGGCGGCGGACCACCTCACCCCCGGGGAGCGGGCCACGGCGACCGTCTACACGTCCGGCGAACACTGCCCGATGTGCGCGGCGGCCCACGCCTGGGTGGGCCTCGGCCGCATCGTGTACGTCGCCTCGTCCCGGCAACTCGGCGCCTGGCTCAGCGAGTTGGGCGTACCGGAACCGCCGGTGCGGGGGCTGCCGGTGCACGAGGTCGCGCCCGGCGTGGTGGTTGAGGGCCCGGTCCCCGAACTGGTCGGTGAGGTACGGGAGTTGCACCGCCGCTTCCACCAGGCTTGAGGGCCGCACCGGCTCGGTACGGCACGGCCCTCGGACTGCCGGGGGCTGGGGAGTGGGGCGACCCTCGGAGCGCCGGGGAGGCCAGGGGCGGGGGCGGCCTCCCCGCGCGCGAAGGGGCGACGCGCGGCGTGGTCTCGGCTCGGCGCGGGGCCTGCGGTTCAATGCCGGGGGCTGCGGCTCAGCGCAAGGGGCTGCGACTCGGCCTCCGGCCCGCCCCGCACACAGCTCGCCCCGCCCCACACACGGCTCGCGCCATTCAGCACACGACTCACGCCGCTCAGCGGGCAGGCCCGCTCGGGCAACCGCCCCGGCGTTGGGCGCGGGGAGCCGGCCTCGGGTTCTGCCCGCGAACCGCTGCCCGCGCCTCCCGGCCGCTCACCCCGGCCCGCCCACCAGCCCCCTCACCTCACCGCACCCCCTGCGGCCGGAACCGCCGGTAGAGCGCGGCGCCGCCCAGCAGCAGGGCCGCGCTGCCCGCGACCATCGCCGCCTGCCCGTCGCTGCCGGTGCTGGCCAGCGTCGCGTGGACGCCGGGCTCGGGGGGCACCGTGCGGGGCGGGGAGGCGGGGTCGCGGTGTGGGCCGGGGTGCTGCGGGGCGGGGTCGACGGGGCGGGCCGGCGGATCCTCGTGGGAGGTGTTGACCGCGTCGTTCCCGAACGCCGGGTTGAGCGCGCCGACCACGTTGACGCTGTTCCCGCTGACGTTCACGGGGATGTGGACCGGCAGTTGGACGCCGTTGCCGGACAGAAGGCCCGGCGAGTCGTGCGTGCGTCCGTCGGTGTGGGCCCCGCCGCCGTTGGCCGCCCCCGAGGACCCGGCGGTCTGCGATGTCGCCCCGCTCTCCGAGGAGTTCACGCACGTGTTGCCCATCGCCGGGTTCAGCAGCCCGACGACGTCCACGGTGTTCCCGCACACGTTCACCGGGATGTGCACCGGCACCTGGAGCGTGTTCCCGGAGACCGCCCCGGGAGAGTCTGCGGTGGAGCCGTCCGCCGCGGAGTCGGCGTGGGCGGGCATCGTCACGGCCATCGCACCGGACGCGGCGACGACGGCGAGGACACCGTTTCGGGTCGCTCGTCTCATGGGATCCCTGCCTTCCAGTCAGGGGCGCGGGCGTTCCCGCACCGGACACGGGCGCACCGCCCGCACCGGTTAAAACGCGGGCGAACCATCGGAGTTATGGCTCATCGTCCTTTCACTCCATCGAGTGGCCCGCTTGTCGAACAGGCAGTAAAGCCGCCTATCCAGCTGGACGGGACGGCCTCGACCAGCAACGGGTCGTCCGGTCCGCGAGGGGCACACCGGTTACGTGTCCTCGCGGTGTGCGCGGCGTACGGAGCGGGCCTCTTGACGGTCCGTGCGAGGCTGGTGATCGTCGCCGGGAGAGGAGCCGCAGGTCGTGACGGAGTCGCTGGGAGTCGCCGTGCTCGGGGCCGGGCACATGGGAGCGGACCACATACGACGGCTGGACCGGGTGGTGAGCGGGGCGCGGGTCGCGGCGGTCGCGGACCCGGACACCGACCGGGCGAAGGAGGCGGCGGCCGGCATCGAGGGTGTGAGCGTGCACGCGGAGGCCGAGGCCGCGCTGGACGCGCCCGGCGTCGGGGCCGTGCTGATCGCGTCGCCGGGTCCCGCGCACGAGGCGGCGCTGCTCGCGGCGTTCGCGCGGGGGCTGCCGGTGCTGTGCGAGAAGCCGATGGTGCCGGATCCGGCGGGCGCGCTACGGATCGTCGAGGCGGAGGTCCGGCTGGGGCGCAGGCTTGCGCAGGTGGGTTTCATGCGGCGCTACGACGCCGGGTATCTGCGGCTGAAGGCGGTGCTGGAGGAGGGGCGGCTCGGGCGGACGCTGATGCTGCACTGTGTGCACCGCAACGCGGCCTCGCCGTCGTTCTTCACGAGCGAGATGCTGATCGAGGACTCGGTGGCCCACGAGATCGACGCGGCGCGCTGGCTGCTGGGCGAGGAGCTGACGGCGGTGACGGTGCTGCGTCCGCGCGCCTCCGGCGGGGCGCCCGAGGGGCTTGCGGATCCGCAGTTCGTGGTGTTCGAGACGGCGGGCGGCGCCCTGGTGGACGTCGAGGTGTTCGTCAACTGCCGGGCGGGCTACCAGGTGCGCTGCGAGGCGGTGGGCGAGCTGGGGAGCGTGCGGATCGGGGACGACCAGGGGCCGCTGGTGACGGTGTCGGGGTCGGCGGCGGCCGAGGTGCCGCAGGACTATGTGGTGCGGTTCGCGGACGCGTACGACCGTGAGGTGCGGGCGTGGGTGGCGGCGATCCGGCGTGGGCGGGTGGGCGGGCCGTCGGTGTGGGACGGGTACGCGGCGTCGGTGGTGGCGGAGGCGGGCGTGCGGTCGCTGCGTGGCGGCGGGCGGGTGACCGTGGAGCCGGCGGCGCGGCCGGAACTGTACGCGGGCGGGGCCGGATAGCGCGTACGGGGTTCGAACACACTTGTGGGACACCCGTATTGCGCTGGTGCAACCGGCAACTCCCGTGCGGCGTCTGTGACTTGGAGTGCGTCACGGGGTTGCCCCGGTGGTCCGGAAAGCCGTCCGGAAGGACCGTGGCATATGCCGAGCGCATCAGGTCAAGGTGTGTTGCCAAATCCCTTACACGGCGTCGCGGGCTGTGCAACAGTCGTAACGGCCCTTTCGTCGCCAGCCCCGGCCGAACCGTCCCCGCATCGGAGTGCGTCATGCCGTCCCCTCTCTCCGCGGACCGCCCAGCCGCCCAGCCCGGCCCGGTCGACGCCCTGATATCGCTGGCGCGACGGTTGCGGGGGGACGTGGCCGCGGTGCGCCGGGACACGCAGTCGGCGGGGTGCGAGCCGGCGGACCTGTGGCAGCGCGCGCTGTACGACCTGGCGCTGCATCAGCTCACCGACCTGGACACGCACCTGGCGCAGTTGCGCGACGGGCCCGCCTCGGCGGCGGAGACCGCGCCGGCCGCTCCCCGGCGCGGCTCCCTGCTCAGCCGGGTCGGCAGCGCGGAGTGGAACCTGATGTCGGACGAGGCGGTGTGGTCGGCGGAGTTCCACCGCATCCTCGGCCGCGATCCGGCGGCCCCGGCGCTGACGCTGGACGAGTTCCCCTCGCTGCTGCTGGAGGAGGACCGGCCGAAGCTGACGGCGATGGTGACGGACTGCCTCGTCGACTCGCGGCCGATCGACGGCGAGTTCCGTGTGGTGCGGCCGGGCGGCGAGGTCCGGACCGTGCACATGATGGGCGAGCCCGTGCTCGGCGCTGACGGCTGCACCGCCTCGATGTGGGCGGTGCTGCGGGACGTCAGCGAACTGCGGCGCAGCCAGCGGGCGGTGACCGAGACCCGTGACTCGCTCCGCCGCAGCGGGCGGCGCACGCGCTCCGGGGCACGGCTCGCGGTCGAGACGCAGGAGGCCGCGCCCCCGCCCTGGTGCGGCGTCCTGCGACTCCCGCGCCAGGCGGCCCCGACCCTCGACGTCGCCGGGCTGCACCTGCCCGCGGCCGGCGGCCCTGACATCGGCACCGAGTGGTTCGACACCGTCCAACTGCCGGGCGGCGACACCCTGTTGACGGTGGGTTCGCTGACGGGCCAGAGCGCCGGTCTGGAGGCCACGACGACGATGCTGCTCGGCGCGGTGCGCGGGATGGCGCTGGCCGGGACCGAGCCGGGCCGGCTGCTCGGGCTGCTCGGTCAGCTCGTCGGGGCCGGCGACCACCCGGTGCTCGCCGCCGCCGTCTGCTGCCGCTACCGGCCCGCGACCCGCACCCTGACCTGGGCCCAGGCGGGTCCCGGTGGCCCGGTGCTGGTCCGGGGCGGGGCCGGGCGCAGGCTCGGCGGGCCGGGCGGTCCGCTGCTCGGGTCCGCGCCGGGCGCCGTGCACCGGCCGTCCGAGACGGTCCTCGAACCCGGCGACGTCCTGCTCCTGCACACCGACCCCGACGCCCCCGTCGACGCCCTCGCCGCGCGGCTCGCACGGGCGGGGACGGCGGCCGAGGGCGCCGAGGCGGCGGCAGGGCCGCACACCGGCGAGGACGCGGCGTGCGTCCTGGTCGCGCGGGTGCGGCCGTGAGGCGGGCTACGCCTGGGCCGCCGTGCCCCTGCCTCCCTTCGACTTCGGCAGCGCGAGCTTGATCTCCTCGCGCAGTTGGGCGATCTTCGGGTCCTTCGCGTAGGGACCGGTGAGCCGGTACATGTCGCCCAGCCGGTCCCAGGTGCGCAGGGAGGAGTTGGCGCCCATGGAGCGCAGGGCCTGGCTGGCGTAGTGGTGGGCGTGTTCGGCGTCGCCCGCGATGAACAGCGCCGACGCCATCGACAGGTGGTCGAAGATCATCGACCGCTGCTGGCTGTCGTCGCGCAGGGCGAGGGCCTTGTCGGCGAAGTACTGGGCCTGCGCCGCCGCGCCCGGGTCGTGCTCGGCGAGGGTGCGGTAGGCGAGGCCCTGCATGCCGTACAGGTCGGCCTCGTTGAACAACTGCATCCAGGTCGGCGTGGGCGAGTCGTCCTTGGCGGAGGTGAACAGGTCCTCCGCCTTGCCGAGGGTGCGGCGCATGGCCTGTCCCTTGCCCTCGGCGGCCTGCGCCCACGCCTCGATGGTGTGGAACATGGCGCGGGTGCGCGGCAGGGTCTCGGGACCGGCGCCGGACTGGGCGAGCCGCATGAGGTCCAGGGCCTCGTCGGGCTTGCCGAGGTGCACCATCTGGCGGGCCGCCCGCGACAGGGCCTCGCTCGCGCGGGGCCGGTCCCCGCCCTCGCGGGCGGCGTGGGCGGCGATCAGGAAGTACTTCTGGGCGGTGGGTTCGAGGCCGACGTCGTGGGACATCCAGCCCGCGAGGACGGCGAGGTTGGCGGCCACGCCCCACAGGCGGCGCTGGAGGGGGGCCGGATGGCGGTAGGCGAGCATGCCGCCCACCTCGTTGAGCTGCCCCACCACCGCCTTGCGCTGGAGTCCCCCGCCCCGGGCGGCGTCCCAGGCGCGGAACACCTCCACGGAGCGCTCCAGCGCCTCGATCTCCTCGGTCCCGATGGGGGCGGCCTCGTAGCGGTCGAACCCCACGGGGTCGGCGTTCAGGGGGTGGTCGAGGACGGGAGCGTCGGCGGAGAGGATCGGGTCGGTGTGCAGCCAGTCGTACATGGCGCTGCTGAGTGCTGAGCCCGCGGCGAGCGCGGCGCCCGCGCCCACCAAGCCGCGTCGGTTGAGCATGAGGTCCATTCCCGTGAATTCGGTGAGGAACGCGACCGTCCGGTCGGGCGTCCACGGCACCCCGTCGGGGCGCTCAGCGCTCCCGCCGCTCTGCCGTTTCCCTGTCCGCCCGTGCCGGACCAGACCGAGGTCCTCGATGGTCACGACACGGCCGAGACGCTCGGTGAACAGGGCTGCCAGCACCCTCGGCACGGGGTCGCGCGGGATCTCTCCCGTGTCGATCCAGCGCCGTACACGCGAGGTGTCGGTGGACAGTTGCGGGTGGCCCATGGCCGCCGCCTGCCGGTTCACCAGCCTCGCGAGTTCCCCCTTGGACCAGCCGGCCAGGCCGAACAGGTCCGAAAGTCGGGTGTTGGGATCTCCGCTCACGTCAAGCCCCCAGGTTCTCGGCTGGAGTTGACACTAGCCCCGCCACAGTTGCCGGGCGACTATTCGCCAGGGTTCGCCAGGGTCCGCCACGTGGTGTGCCACGGCCGTTCGGGTGTCAGGTAGGAATGCGCCACCCCGACCCGGTCGTCCGGGATCACTCCCCAGGGTGCGCCCGGGGGACCGGGTCGGGCAGCGCACCTACGTCGCAGGCACACGAAGGGATCTGTCTCGCCCATGTACGCAGCATCGTCCTCCGTGTCCGCACCGCCCCGGCCGCCGTCCCACCCCCGTCAGGGTGCCGGCGCCCCCTATCTCGCCCCCGCCCTGCCCGGCATGGTGAGGCAGCGCAGGCCCGCGGGCGTCGGCACGCAGCCGCTCAGCGGCAGACTGGACCTGTCGGGCCCGCAGGGCGCCCAGTTGCGCGCGGCGCTCGCGTCGGTGCAGCGGATCTGCCCGGAGTTCGCCCCGGTCCAGGTGCTGCGCCGCAGCGGCCGCTCGGTCCTCCTCGTCGGGACGACGGGACGCAAGCCGGCGGTGGCGAAGTGTCTGCTGGACCACTCCCCGGTGTGGACGGAGCGCGCCCGGCACGAGATAGCCGCGTACCGGACGTTCGTGCGGCAGCGTCCGCCGGTGCGGACGCCGAGGCTGATCGCCGCGGATCCGGAGAACTGCGTCCTCGTCATCGAGCGGATGCCCGGCCGGGTCGCCGCGCTGACGCGCCACCCGGTGGAGGCGCCGCCGCGCGCGGACATCAGGGCGGCGCTGACGGCGGTCTGCCGGCTGAACTCGTGGCGGCCCCCGGCGGGCGCGTTCGACGCGCCGCTGGACTACGCGGCCCGGATCTCCCGCTACCACGACCTGGGGCTGCTGACCGACCGTGACCTCGGTGACCTGCAGAAACTCCTGCACGGGATCGCGCAGTCGGCGGGCCGGGGCGGGATGGGGCAGTTCTGTCACGGTGACGCGCTGCTGTCGAACCTGCTGCTGTCCCCGGCGGGCCCGGTGCTGGTGGACTGGGAGCACGCGGGCTGGTACCTGCCGGGTTACGACCTGGCGGTGCTGTGGTCGGTGCTCGCCGAGGCGCCGGGGGCCCGGCGGCAGATCAGCCAACTCGCCCAGGCGGCGGGCCCCGCCTCCCGCGACGCCTTCCTGGTGAACCTGATGCTGGTCCTGACGCGCGAGATCCGCACCTACGAGACGGCTGTGCAGCGCGCGCTGCACGATCCGGCGCCGGCGCACGGCGGCGGTCTGCCGTCCGGCGAGGAGCAGCGGCTGCTGCTGCGGCGGCTGCACGACGACAGCCAGATGGCGCGCAGGGCGGTGCGGGCGGCGGTCGGCACGCGCTGAGCGAGACCTCGCCGGCGGCGGGGATCCCCTGGACCGAGGGCCTGCGGTGCGCCAGAGCGGCGGCGCATCGCAGGCCCTCAGCACGTCGGCATGCGGTCATGGCGGTCATATGGGCACACCGGCGCGTCGCCGTCGCCGTGCCGAGGGGAGCGGCTGTTCCCGGGCATGATTGACGGACCGTCAGCCGGCCGGTAGCAACGGACGTGTCCGGCCCGCGCGATCCCCCCACCGGAGGCCGCATTGCCCAGACGTATCCCCCAGGCCGTCGCCTCGGCCGTCCTGCTCCTGCCGCTGGTGGCCGCCGCCCCGCCCGCCGGGTCCGGCTCGGCCCGGCTCGCGCTGGAGCGCTCGTTCGCGTCGGCGTCGGCCGAGTACGGCGTCCCGCGCAGCGTCCTGCTGGGCGTCTCCTACCTCCAGTCCCGCTGGGACGACCACGCCGGCGCGCCCAGCGTCATCGGCGGCTACGGCCCGATGCACCTGACGGACGCCCGCACGGCCCTGACGTCCGCCTCGCACCACGGCGACGGCGCCGAGGACCCGCGCGGCGACACCGCCCGCCCGCCCCTGCGCCCCGAGGCGCACCTGCCGCGCGCGGTGGACGCCCCACGGCTGAGCACCCTCGTGCGGGCCGCCGAGCTGACCGGCCTCAGCCCCGAGGCGCTGCGCTCGGACCCCGCCGCGAACGTCGCGGGCGGCGCCGCCCTCCTGGCCGCCGCCCAGCGCGCCCTGGGCGAACCCCTCAGCGCGAACCCCGCCGACTGGTACGGCGCGGTGGCCCGTTTCTCGGGCGCCGACGACACGGCGACGGCCGCCGCGTACGCCGACGACGTGTACGAGGTGCTGCGCACGGGCGCCGAGCGCACCACGGACGCCGGTCAGTTCGTCGCGCTGGCGGGGCAGCCGCAACTCGTCGCGGACAAGGGGTCGTTGGCGCACGCCGGGCTGCGCCGGCCGGTGCGGGCCGGTACCGAGTGCCCGAAGGAGGTGTCCTGCGAGTGGATCCCGGCGCCGTACGAGGAGTTCGGCGAGGGCGACTACGGCAACCACGACCTCGCGGGCCGTCCGGTGTCGCAGCCGGTGCGCTATCTCGTCGTCCATGACACCGAGGGCGCCTGGGAGGGCGTCCTCAACATGGTCCAGGACCCGACGTACGTGTCCTGGCACTACACCCTGCGCTCCTCGGACGGCCATATCGCGCAGCACGTGAAGACGAAGGACGTGGCCTGGCACGCGGGGAACTGGTACGTCAACGCGGGGTCCGTCGGCATCGAGCACGAGGGGTTCCTCGCGTCCCCGGACACCTGGTACACGGAGGCGATGTACCGCACGTCGGCCCGGCTGGTGCGGTACCTGGCGGACCGGTACCGGATTCCGCTGGACCGGCAGCACATCCTGGGGCACGACAACGTGCCGGGGCCGACGGCGACGACGGTCGCGGGGATGCACACCGACCCCGGCCCGTACTGGGACTGGCGGCACTACTTCGAGCTGCTGAAGGCGCCGGTGAAGGCCACGGCCGGGGCGCACGGCGGGCTGGTGACGATCCGCCCCTCGTACGCCGCGAACCGTCCCGCGTACACGGACTGTGTGGCCAAGGGGCGGCCCTGCGCGGACCACGGATCCAGCGAGGTGCGGCTGTTCACGGGGCCCGGTGAGACGTATCCGCTGGTCAAGGACGTCGGCCGGGGCACGGCGCCGACGATTGGCGTCAACGACATCTCCTCGCGGGTCTCCACCGGCCAGCAGTACGCGGTCGCGGAGCGGCGGGGCGAGTGGACGGCGATCTGGTACCTGGGGCAGAAGGCGTGGTTCAAGAACCCCCGCAAGCACGCGACGGCCGTCCACGCGTCGGGCCTGGTCGTGCGGGCCAAGGCGGGGCGGGACGCGGTGCCGGTGTACGGGCGCGCCTATCCGGAGGCGTCCGCGTACCCGAAGGGCGTCCCGGTCCAGGCGGTCGTGCCGCTGGCGTACACGCTGCCCGCCGGGCAGGCGTACGTGGTCGGCGGGAAGGTGCCCGGTGAGTACTACTACGCGGTCACCTTCGCCACCGGCTCGCACCGGGTGGTCACCGGCAAGGACATGTACTACGAGATCCAGTACGGGCACCGCGTCGCGTTCGTCCGCGCCACCGACGTGGACGTGGTGCCATCCGTACGGGGGTGAGGGGCGGCCCTGCCGGGTTCAGCCCTGCTGGAAGAGTTCCGCCGGGAGGGGCTTCAGGAGGGCGTACAGGTCGTCCGTGATGGGGCGGTCCCAGGCGGCGATGGTCACCAGGACGTTGTCGCTGCGGTCGAACTGGACGCAGGAGATCCGGCTCTCGGAGAGCTTGAGGCGCCGGACGATGAGGAGGTTGTCGCCCTGCATCACCGGCATGTCCTCGGTGCCGGTGACGGTGACCTCCTCGTCGTTCTCCAGCGCGAGCAGGAGCTGCGCGACCTCGAAGGGGATCTCGCCGTCGGCGGTGTCGCGGGCCGGGGAGCCCTCGGGGAGGTTGCCGATGATCATCGCGGGGCCGCGCCCGCCGAAGAGGTCGTAGCGCAGGAAGACGCCCTGACAGGTGCCGTCGGGGGCGGGGAGGAGGCCGGCGCCGAGGTTGCCGGGCCAGTCGCCCGGGTCCATGGCGAGAACGTCGAAATCGGGGCCGGCGGGGGTTGCGCTTCGGCGGCGGAGGAACGACATACGGCCATCGTACGGGGTTGCGGGGGCGGGTGGCCGGGCGCGGGTCGGATGGCGGTGGAGCGTGCGGACGGGCCCCTGCGCGCGGCACGCGTGGCGGGGCCCGCCGGCTCGTCCCGGGCGGGCCCCGGGCGCGGTCTCAGATCAGGTCTCAGGTCAGGTCGAACTCGCCTTCGCGCGCGCCCGAGACGAAGGCGCCCCACTCCGCGGGGGTGAAGACGATGGACGGACTCTCGGGGCGGCCGCTGTTGCGCAGGGCGATGAAACCCTCGACGAAGGCTATCTGGACATCACCGTGCCCCCGGCTGCCCGGCTGCCACTGCGCCCCGCTGAGATCGAGGTCCGGCTTCTCCCAACCCGCCAACGGCTGCTGCTGGATGGTGCTTTCGGCCACGTCCGTGCTCCTCCCGGTTCCGTCGTCCGCGGGCCAGCCTAGCGATCGGCCGGGGGCGCCGACAGGGCACCTGAGGCGTACCTTTCGTGAAGCCGCGGCACAGGGCTGCGGGGGCCGGGTCAGGAGTCGGGGGCGTCGGCGCCCACGAGCCACATCGAGAAGAACTGGGAGCCGCCGCCGTACGCGTGCCCCAGCACCTTGCGGGCGCCGTCCACCTGGTGTTCCCCGGCCTGGCCGCGGACCTGGAGGGCGGCCTCCGCGAAGCGGATCATGCCGGAGGCGCCGATGGGGTTGGTGGACAGGACGCCGCCGGACATGTCGACGGGCAGGTCGCCGTCGAGTTCGGTCACCCCGGCCTCGGTGAGCTTCCAGCCCTCGCCCTCCTCGGCGAAGCCCAGGTTCTCCAGCCACATCGGCTCGTACCAGGAGAACGGCACGTACATCTCGACGGCGTCGATCTCGCGGCGCGGGTCGGTGATCCCGGCCTGCCGGTACACGTCGGCGGCGCAGTCCCGGCCCGCGCGCGGCGACACCGCGTCCTTGCCGGCGAACAGCGTCGGCTCGCTGCGCATGGCGCCGCCCAGCATCCAGGCGGGCGGGCGGGGCGAACGGGCGGCTCCCGTACGGTCGGTGAGGACCATCGCGCAGGCGCCGTCGGAGGAGGGGCAGGTCTCGGAGTAGCGGATCGGGTCCCACAGCATGGGCGAGGAGCGGACCTTGTCGAGGGTGATGTCGTGCTCGTGGAGGTGCGCGTAGGGGTTCTTGAGGGCGTTGCGCCGGTCCTTGTAGGCGACGAGCGAGCCGATGTTGTCGGGGGCGCCGCTGCGCCGGATGTACGCCCGCACGTGCGGCGCGAAGAACCCGCCCGCGCCGGCCAGCAGGGGCTGCTGGAAGGGGATCGGCAGGGACAGCCCCCACATGGCGTTGGACTCGGACTGCTTCTCGAACGCCAGCGTGAGGACGGTCGCATGGACGCGCGCGGCGACAAGACTGGCCGCCACCAAGGCGGTTGAGCCGCCGACGCTGCCGGCCGTGTGCACCCGCAGCATCGGCTTGCCGACGGCGCCGAGCGCGTCCGCGAGGTACAGCTCGGGCATCATGACGCCCTCGAAGAAGTCGGGCGCCTTGCCGATGACGACGGCGTCGACGTCGGCCCACGTCAACTCGGCGTCCGCCAGCGCGCGTTGAGCCGCCTCGCGGACAAGTCCCGCGAGGGAGACGTCCCTTCGCGCCGCGACGTGCTTGGTCTGGCCGACGCCGACGACGGCCACGGGTTCCTTGCTCATCGCGGATCCCCTTCCAGGACGGCGACCAGGTTCTGCTGGAGGCAGGGCCCGGAGGTGGCGTGGGCGAGCGCCCGGTCGGCCTCGCCCCGGTGGACGCGGGTCGCGGCCTCGCCGATCCGGATGAGCCCGGCGGCCATCACGGGGTTCGCGGCGAGCGCCCCGCCGGAGAGGTTGACGCGGACGCTGTCGTCGAGCTTGAGCGCCTTGCGCAGGACGACCTCCTGGGAGGTGAACGGGGCGTGCAACTCGGCGGTGTCGACGGGCCTTTCGAAGGCGCCGGCCTTTTCGGCGGCGAGGCGTGTGGACGGCGAGTCGGTGAGGTCGCGCACGCCCAGGGAGTGGGCCTCGATACGGTGGTCGATCCCGCGTATCCAGGCGGGCCGGTCGCACAGCTCGCGCGCCCGGTCCCCGGCGGCGAGGATCACGGCGGCCGCCCCGTCGCCGATCGGCGGGCAGTCGCCGTGCCGCAGCGGCGTGACCACGTAGTCGCCCTGCGGGTGTGAACCCCGTTGCTGGGCATGGGGGTTGAGGGTGGCGGCGCGCCTGCTGCGGGCGGCGATCTCGGCGAGTTCGCGTTCGTCGGTGTCGCCCGCGTCGATGAGGGCCTGCGCCTGGAGGGCGGCGAGGGCGACGGAGTCGGGCCACAGGGGGGCGACGTAGTAGGGGTCGAGCTGGCGGGTGAGGACGTCGCGCAGGTGGCCGGGCGAGGACTTGCCGTACGCGTAGACGAGCGCGGTGTCGGCGTCGCCGGTGCGCAGCTTCACCCACGCCTCGTACAGGGCCCAGGCGCCGTCCATCTCGACGTGGGACTCGGAGATCGGGGGCCAGGCGCCGACGCCGTCGAGGGCGAGGGTGAAGGAGAAGGCGCGGCCGGCGAGGTAGTCGGAGGAGCCGGAGCAGGTGAAGCCGATGTCGGCGGTCTTCAGGCCGGTGCGGTGCAGGACGTCGTGCAGGACCGGCATCAGCATCTCGACCTCGGACGACTCCTCGGTGGTGCGCCGTATGTCGCTCTGCGCGAAGGCGACGACCGCGATGTCCCGGGTCACAGCAGCTCCTTGTAGGTGTCGTAGTCCGCGTCGGGTTCGCCGGTCGGCCGGTAGTGGTCGGGGTAGCGGGCGCCTTCCGTCCAGACGGGCTCGACGCGCAGGCCCATGCGGACCTGGTCGTAGGGGATGCCGGCGATGCGTCCGTGCAGGGCGAGGTCGGCGCCGTCGAGGGCGATGTGGCCGTAGACGTAGGGGACTTCGATGTCCAGGTTCTTCGCTTTGATGTTGACGACGCAGAAGGTGGTGACGGTGCCGTGCGGGCCGACCTCGACCTGTTCGGCGGTCGCGACGCCGCAGGTGGGGCAGGCGCCGCGCGGGGGGACGTAGACCTTGCGGCAGCGGGGGCAGCGTTCGCCGACCGTGCGCTGCTGGGAGAGGGCGGTGATGTAGGCGGTCTGGGCGCGGCCGGGCGAGTAGGTGTAGTCGAGGCGGGCGGGGGCGACGATGCCGGTGACGGGGTCGGCGAACTCGCCGCTGTGGCCCGTGAGTTCGGGTGCCGGGCCGTCGTAGGGCTCAAAGCAGGCGATGTCGGTGATGGCGCCCTCGCGGTCGTCGGCCCAGCGGATGCGGACGCGCATGCCGGTGTGGACGGTGTCGGCGTCGACGGCGTGCAGGAGGGCGGTGTCGGCGCCGTCGAGGCGGATCAGGGCCCAGGCGAAGGGGGTGGCGAGGGGCTGATCGCGGCGCGGGGCGGGGTTGTGGGCCCAGGTGGTGACGGTGCCGGTGGGGGCGACCTCGACGAGGTCGCGCAACTCCTCGGCGGTGACGGGGTCGTACTCGACGGGCGGGACGAGGACACGGCCGTCGGTGGTGCGGACGCCGAGGACGGTCCGCTCGCGCAGTCCGGTGAGGAAGGCGCTCTGGACGGGGCCGAGGGAGCGGGTGAAGGGGAACTCGACGACGAGCGGTGCCTTGAGCACGGGGTGGCTCCTTCGGTCAGGCCCGCTTGTAGACGGGGGTGCGTTTCTCGGCGAAGGCGCGGGTGCCTTCCTGGGCGTCTTCCGTCGCGAACACCGGCCAGCCGCGCTTGAGTTCGGCGGCCAGGCCCTCGGTCTCGGTGAGTTCGGCGGTCTCGTACACGGACGCCTTGACGGCCTCGACGGCGAGCGGGCCGCAGGTGTTGACGAGTTCGGCGATCTCCAGGGCCTTGTCGAGGGCGGTGCCGTCGGGGACGACGTGTCCGATGAGGCCGATCGCGGCGGCTTCGGGGGCGCTGTAGGGGCGTCCGGTGAGCAGCATCTCCAGGGCGTGGGTGCGGGGGATCTGCCGTTGCAGGCGGACCGTCGACCCGCCGATGGGGAAGAGGCCGCGTCTCACCTCGTAGAGGCCGAAGGTCGCGGACTCGCCGGCGACGCGGATGTCGGTGCCCTGGAGCATTTCGGTGCCGCCCGCGACGCAGTGGCCCTCGACGGCGGCGATGACCGGCTTGCGGGGGCGGTGGTGGCGCAGCATCGCCTTCCAGTGCAGGTCGGGGTCGGCCTTCAGGCGGTGGCGGTAGTGCTCGCCGTCGATGCCTTGGCCGGCGAGGGCCTTGAGGTCCATGCCGGCGCAGAAGGTGCCGCCCGCGCCGGTGAGGACGATCGAGCGGATGCTGTCGTCGGCGTCGGCCTCGGTCCAGCCGTCGTACAGGCCGACCAGCATGGGCAGCGACAGGGCGTTCTTCGCTTCCGGGCGGTCGAGGGTGAGCACGAGGGTGGCGCCCTCGCGCCGGACTGTGAGGTGTTCCGTTCCGCTCATGGCGCTCTCCCCTGCCGGTCCTTGGGTGCAACAGGTTGCAGGAGGCAGGTGGGCACTTCAAGGGGCGACCGGCGACTTTCTGACAGGCAGTCAGATTTGTCTGCCGTGAGCCTTCCCAGTTGCCGCCGCCTTTGCTCTGATGACCGGCGAGCCGAGGTGAGGAGGAGCGGTGGAGTACAACCTTGCCGACCTGTTCGAGTCGGTCGTGGACGCCGCAGCGGACCGCGAAGCGCTCGTGTATGTCGACCATCCGGGGACCGGCGCCGAACTGCGGCTCACGTACGCGGAGTTGGACGCCGCCGCCAACCGGATCGGCCACCACCTGCTGGACCGGGGGTTCCGGCCGGGCGAGCATGTCGGGCTGCATCTCTACAACGGGGTCGAATACCTCCAGGCGGCGCTGGGCTGTCTGAAGGCGCGGCTGGTGCCGGTGAACGTCAACTACCGGTATGTCGAGGACGAGTTGGTGTACCTGTACCGGGACGCCGACCTCGTCGGGCTGGTCTTCGACGGGGAGTTCGAGGACCGGGTGCGCGCGGTGCTGCCCCGGGTGCCGGGGGTGCGGCATCTCCTGCGGGTCGGGGGCGGGGAGGCGGGGGTCGCGTTCGCGGACGCCGAGGGGTCGGCGGAGCGCGGGTTCCCGGCGCGGTCGGCGGACGACGTGTTCATCATCTACACCGGGGGCACGACCGGGATGCCCAAGGGGGTGATGTGGCGTCAGGAGGACCTGTTCTTCTCGGGGATGGGCGGGGGCGCGCCGACCGGCGAGCCGGTGAAGAAGCCGGAGGAGCTGGCCGAGCGGGTGGCCGCCGGGGGGTCGGGCATCACCTTCTTCCCCACTCCCCCGCTCATGCACGGCACGTCGACGCTGACCGCGTTCATCGGCTTCAACTACGGCCAACGGGTCGTGCTGCACCGCAAGTTCGTGCCCGAGGAGGTGCTGCGGACGGTCGCGAAGGAGCGTGTGAACGCGATCTCGCTGGTCGGCGACGCGATGCTGCGTCCGCTCATCGACGCCCTGGAGGGTCCGCTGCGCGGCACCGACTGCTCGTCGCTGTTCAGCGTCTCCTCGTCCGGCGCGGTCCTCTCGGACTCCGTCCGGCGCCGGTTCCGTGAACTCCTCCCGAACACCATGCTGCTCAACAACTTCGGGTCGTCCGAGTCCGGTTTCAACGGTACGGCCACGGACGACTCCGGGCCCGAGCGGGGCTTCCGCGTCCAGGTCAACTCCCGTACTTGCGTGGTGGATCCGGCGACCCACGAGCCCGTCGCGCCCGGCGAGGTGGGGCGGGTCGCGCAGCGCGGGCACGTGCCGCTCGGCTACTACAACGACCCCGCGAAGACCGCCGAGACGTTCTTCGCGCGCGACGGGGAGCGCTGGGTGCTGCTGGGCGACATGGCGACCGTCGACGCGGACGGGGTCGTCGTGGTCCTCGGGCGGGGGTCGCAGTGCATCAACACGGGCGGGGAGAAGGTGTATCCGGAGGAGGTCGAGCAGGCGCTCAAGGCGCATCCGGACGTGTACGACGCGCTGGTGGCCGGGGTGCCCGACGCGACCTGGGGCAGCCATGTCGCGGCCGTCGTCCAACTCCGCTCCGGGGCGCCCGCGTTGACACTCGACGCCGTGCAGGCGCACTGCCGGGGCAGCCTCGCCGGGTACAAGGTGCCGCGCCAGCTGGTGATCGCCGACACGATCCGGCGGTCGCCGAGCGGGAAGGCGGACTATCGGTGGGCGCGGGAGGTGGCGGTGGAGGCGGACCGCCGCTAGCGAACAGGTGGACGCGGGAAGTCGGCGATCGTCAGCGCAGGAAGTCCTCGACGTGCGCCAGGAACTCCTCCGGCCGCCTCTCGTGCACCAAGTGCCCGGCGTCGACGGTGACATGGCGTGCGTCGGGCAGCAGTCCCGCGAGTTGGGCGACCTGCGCCTGCGGGATCACGCTGCTCGGGCCGCCCCCGATGAGCAGGACCGGCGCGGTGATCCGTGCCGTGCCCTCCCGCCAGGCGGGGTCGGGGGCGTTGCGCTGGGCGTCGGTCGCGGTGATCATCGCCCAGTCGTAGGGCAGGTGCCCCTGAGGGCGTTCGGCGGGTGGACGGGGCGGGTCGAGGGGGACGGTCACCGGCACGTCCTCCAGCACCAACCTCCGTACGGCACCCGGGTGTTCCTGCGCGAGGAGGCAGGCGACGACGCCGCCCAGCGAGTGTCCGACGACGTCGGCGCGGGCGAGCCCGAGGGCGCCGAGGAACCCGTGGACGTCGTCGCGCATCGCCTCGTACCCGTACGCGCCCGGCCAGTCGCTGCGTCCGTGTCCGCGCAGGTCGGGGGCGTACACCCGGCGCGGCCGGGCGGCCAGCCGCTCGGCGACCCGCGTCCAGTCCGCGCCGTCCGTGCCCCGGGCGTGCAGCAGGACGACGGGCGGGGCGTCCTCGGGGCCCCAGGCTCGGTAGGCGAGCGTGATGCCGTTGGCCTTGACGGTGTCCATGCCGGGGACGCTACCCGGGGCCGTCCCGCCGGTCCGGGTCACTCTGCCGACCGCAGAAACCCGTTGACGCCCCGCACGAACCGCTCGGGGTCGTCGATCCACGGCAGGTGCCCGGCGCCGGGCTGCACGATGGCCTCGGCGCGCGGGAGGAGGGCGGCGGCGCGGTGCGTGAGGGCCGGGCTGGGGGCGCCGTCGCGTTCGCCGGAGAGGAGGAGGACGGGGGCGTCGAGGCGGGCCAGGGCTTTCAGCGTGGCCGGGGGGTCGTAGGCGTCGGGGGCGTGGAAGAGGTCGGACGCCTCGTCGTTCGTCAGGGCCTCCATGAGGGCGAGGTGGGCGCGGGCCGCCTCGTCCCAGCGACCGTAGACGAAGCCCCCGACCGCTTCGAGGTCGAAGGCGCGCTCGCCCGCCTGGACGGCCGTCAGGTGCGCGTACGCCTCCTCGAACCAGTCCTCGCCTTCGCGCAGCCGCGCGGCGGTGAGGTGGTCCTCGTCGGTGGCGTGCAGGCCGAGGGCGCGGGGTGTGACGGCGATCAGGGCGAGGCGGGCGACGCGGGTGGGGTGGCGGGCGGCGTACAGGAGGGCGAGGTTTCCGGCGGCCGAGTGGCCCAGCAGGTCGACGCGGTCGAGGGCGAGGTGGGCGCGGAGCGCTTCGACGTCGTCCACCTGGCGGTCGCAGCGGTACGTCGACGGGTCGGCCGGGGTCGCGGAGTCGCCGGTGCCGCGCAGGTCGAGGAAGAACAGAGTGCGGTGGGCGGTCAGGCCGCCGAGGTCGCCCAGGTAGGCGGAGGCGACCATCGGGCCGCCGGGCAGGACGATCAAGGGTGGGCCCTCGCCCCGTACGTGGTAGGCGAGTTCGGTTCCGTCGAGGGCGGTGAAGGTCGGCATGGGGTGATCTTCTCCTCCCGGCGGGCTGTGGGTCATCGGGTTATGGGCGGCGGGGGTTGTCCTGGTCATGGGTGTGGTGAGAAACAGGTGGGCGGGTGTCGGAGCCCTTGCTTCGGGTGGGGCGGAGCGTCGATCGTGTGACCGGAGGTGAGGCCGGTGCTGGACTCCGGTGAGCTGATGGGCGTCGAGGAGCTGCGGGCCACTCAGGTGGAGCGGCTGCGGTGGTCGTTGCGGCACGCGTACGAGAACGTGCCGTTCTACCGGGCCGCCTTCGACAAGGCCGGGGTACGGCCGCAGGACTGCGAGACGCTGGCGGATCTCGCGCGGTTCCCGTTCACGGTCAAGGCGGATCTGCGGGCGAACTATCCGTACGGGATGTTCGCGGTGGAGCGGGAGCGGGTGCGGCGGATCCACGCGTCCAGCGGGACGACGGGGGTGCCGACCGTCGTCGGGTACACGCAGGGTGATCTGGACCGGTGGGCGGATCTGGTGGCCCGGTCGATCCGAGCGGCGGGCGGGCGGCCGGGGGACGTCGTCCATGTGGCGTACGGGTACGGGCTGTTCACCGGCGGGCTCGGCGCGCACTACGGGGCGGAACGGCTCGGCTGCACGGTCGTCCCGGCGTCGGGGGGTGTGACGAGCCGGCAGGTTCAGCTGATCCGGGATCTGGGGCCGCGGATCATCATGGTGACGCCGTCGTACATGCTGACGCTCCTCGACGAGTTCGAGCGGCAGGGCGTCGATCCGCGGTCGACCTCGCTGGAGGTGGGGGTGTTCGGGGCGGAGCCGTGGACGGAGGAGATGCGGCGGGAGATCGAGGGGCGGTTCGGGATCGACGCGGTGGACATCTACGGGCTGTCGGAGGTGATGGGGCCGGGGGTGGCGCAGGAGTGCGTGGAGACGAAGGACGGGCCGCACATCTGGGAGGACCACTTCTATCCGGAGGTCGTCGACCCGGTGACGGGTGAGGTGCTGCCGGACGGCGAGGAGGGCGAGCTGGTGTTCACCTCGCTGACGAAGGAGGCGATGCCGGTCGTCCGCTACCGCACCCGTGATCTGACGCGGCTGCTGCCGGGGACGGCCCGGGTGTTCCGCCGGATGGCGAAGGTGACCGGGCGCAGCGACGACCTGGTGATCCTGCGCGGGGTGAACCTGTTCCCCACGCAGATCGAGGAGATCGTGCTGCGCACGCCGGGGGTCGCCCCGCACTTCCAGCTGCGGCTGACCCGCGAGGGCCGCCTCGACGCGCTGACCGTCCGCGCCGAGGCCCGTCCCGACGCGGCTCCCGAGGACCGGCGGGCGGCGGAGGCGGCGATCACGGCGGCCGTGAAGGACGGGATCGGCGTCACGGTGAGCGTGGAGGTCGTCGACCCCGAGACCCTGGAGCGGTCGGTCGGCAAGATCCGCAGAATCGTGGACCTCAGGCCCCGCTGAGCCTGTCCCTCAGCTCGCGCTTGAGGATCTTCCCGCTGGCGTTGCGCGGCAGTTCCCCGGCGAAGACGATCCGCTTCGGCGCCTTGAAGTGGTCCAGCTTCTCCCGGGCGTGGGCGAGGAGTTCGGCCTCGGTGACGTCGCCCCGGGGGACGACGACGGCGGTGATCGCCTCGATCCACTTGTCGTCCGGCAGCCCGATCACGGCGACCTCGGCGACCTGGTCGTGGGTGTAGAGGGCGTCCTCGACCTGCCGGGAGGCGACGAGGACGCCGCCGGTGTTGATGACGTCCTTCACGCGGTCGACGATCGTGTAGTAGCCGTGCGCGTCCCGTACGGCGAGGTCCCCGGAGTGGAACCAGCCGTCCCTGAACGCCTCGGCACTCTCCTCGGGCTTGTCCCAGTAGCCGTCGCACAGTTGCGGCGAGCGGTACACGATCTCCCCGGCGGTCCCGTCGGCCACCTCCGCCCCGTTCTCGTCGACGACTTTCGCGTCCACGAACAGGACCGTCCGCCCGCAGGAGTCCATCCGGCCCTTGTGCTCGTCGGGCGCGAGGACCATCGCGAGCGGGCCGATCTCGCTCTGTCCGAAGCAGTTGTAGAAGCCGAGTTTCGGAAGCCGTTCCTTCAGCCGTTCCAGAACCGGGACCGGCATGACCGAGGCCCCGTAGTACGCCTTGCGCAGCCCGCTGAGGTCCCGGGTCGCGAAGTCCGGCCGGTTGGCGAGAGCGATCCACACGGTGGGCGGCGCGAACAGGCTGTCCGCCCGGCCGGCCTCGATCAGGTCGAAGAGGTGGTCACCGTCGGGCGCGTCGACGATGACGTTGGTCGCGCCGACCGCGAGGTAGGGGAGCAGGAACACGTGCGTCTGGGCCGAGTGGTACAGCGGCAGCGAGTGCACGGGCCGGTCCCCGGCGCTCAGGTCCAGTGCCGCGATCGCGCTCAGGTACTCGTGGACCAGCGCGCGGTGGGACATCATCGCGCCCTTGGGGAGGGCGGTCGTCCCGGACGTGTAGAGCAGTTGGGCCAGGTCTTCGGTGCGCGCCTCCGCTCCGTCGTACGGGGGTGTCGTGGTGAGCCGGTCCAGGAGGGAGCCGTCGGTGTCCCTCAGCGGCAGGTGTCTCGTGCCGTCCGGGAGCCGGTCGGCGAGGTCGGGGTCGGTGAGGACGAGGGCGCTGCCGGACTGGCCGATCAGGTAGGCGAGGTCCGTGCCGGTGAGGTTCTGGTTCACCGGGACGTGGACCAGTCCCGCCCGGGCGCAGGCGAGGAACGCGATGAGGTAGGCGTCGGAGTTGTGGCCGTAGGCGCCGACCCGGTCCCCCTTCTCCAGGCCCTCGGCGAGGAGGACGGCCGCCGCGCGGGAGACGGCGTCGTCGAGTTCCTGGTAGGTCCAGGTGCGGTCGCGGTACTCCACCGCGACGCGCGCCGGGGTACGGGTGGCAGTGCGCCTGAGCACCCCGTCGACCGTGGTGCTGGGTTGTCCGGACGTCATGGGGGTGATCCTGGGCGGGCCGGGTCGGCCGGTCAAGTCGGGCCGCTGTCACACCAGTCGGCCGCCCACCCCCGTCCGGCCCTCCGGCACGCCCACCAGGGTCACCAGGGTCTCCTGCCGTGTCTCCTCGCCCAGGACTCCGGCGACGGCGTCGGTGATCGCGCCGATCAGGCGCTGCGGCGCTTCGGGGACGGCGGGGTGGGTGTAGGCGGCCTCTCTCATGCTCAGCGTCACCTGCGGCGCGGGGCCGGTCTGGGGCAGGCCGCCGGTGGCCCGGCGGTGGGGCGGGAGGCCGATCAGGTCGACGCCGACGAGTTTGCCGAAGTCGGGGCCGAAGACGGAGCCGACGGCGTCGGTGAGGGCGGTGATGAGCTGCGGTTCGCGGCCCGTGAGGGCGTCCTCCCGGAGGTGAACGGTGTAGTGCGGCACTGCGTGTCCCCTTCCCGTGGGCGGCATGCGTACGATGGCCGCCGCATTACCTTGCCAGACAAATTAGCTTTGACCTCAAAGGTAAAGGAAGAGGAGCCGCCTGTCCATGCCCTCCAGCGAAAAGAATCCGGACGCGAAGAATCCGGACGGGGAGCGCGCCGTCGATCCGGGCGAGGAGCGCGCCGTCGATCCGGCCGTCCGCGAGCTGCTGCTGCTCATGCCCCGTCTGGTCGGCCGGGCCAAGAAGCTGCCGGTGCCCGAGGCGCTGCGGTCGCTGTCGCTCGCGCCCCGGCACCTCTCCCTGCTGTCGTACCTGCTGTTCGACGGCCCGATGACGGTCAACGAACTGGCGGCGCGGCTCGGCGTCGCCCCGACGACCGCCAGCCTCCTGATCGGTGATCTGAGCCGCAAGGGTGTCCTGGAGCGCCGCGAGGACGAGCGCGACCGGCGCCGTCGGATCGTCGCCCTGTCCCCCGAGCACGAGCCGGCGATCTCCGCGTGGCTCGCGCCGGGCGCGGCGGCGTGGCGGCGGGTGCTCGCGCCGTTGACACCGCTGGAGCGGCGGCTGTTCGTGGACACGCTGCTGGCGTACGAGACGGAGGTGGGCGGGGAGCGGGGCAGTGCGGCGGATCCGGGAAGTTCCTGACGCACCATTTACCCGTTGATAGGCTCAACGTCCCTTTCCATCAACGATGTTGGGAGGCACGATGCGCACCCGCCTCAGACGGCTGACCGTCGCGGCCGTCGCCCTGTTCACCGGGGCGACGGTTCTTCCCGCGGCGGCGGCACAGTCGCAGAGCCGTCAGGACACCCTCTCCTCGGGCCGGTTGTCGGCGGTCGTCCGCTACACCGAGTACGGCATCCCGCACATCACCGCGAAGAGCTACGCGGACCTGGGCTTCGGCACCGGCTGGGCGCAGGCCGCCGACCAGGTGTGCGTGCTCGCCGACGGTTTCGTGACCGTGAAGGGCGAGCGCTCCCGCCACTTCGGCCCCGGCCCGACGGCCGACCGGTCGCTGTCGGCGGCGACCACGAACCTCTCAAGTGACCTGTACTTCCGGGGCGTCCGGGACACGGGCACGGTCGAGAAGCTGCTCGCCGAGCCGGCGCCGCGCGGCCCGAGC
Organism: Streptomyces roseirectus; assembly: GCF_014489635.1. NCBI lineage: Bacteria > Bacillati > Actinomycetota > Actinomycetes > Kitasatosporales > Streptomycetaceae > Streptomyces > Streptomyces roseirectus. The sequence continues at coordinate 739,393 of NZ_CP060828.1, forward strand.
CGCCAGGCGAAGGACCTGATGTCGGGGTTCGCGGCCGGCTACAACGCGTGGCTCGCGCAGAACCGGATCACCGACCCGGCGTGCGCGGACGCGCCCTGGGTCCGCCCGGTCACCGCGACCGACGTCGCCGCCCGCTTCTACGCCCTGTCGGTCCTCGGCGGCCACGGCGACCACGTCGACGCGATCACCTCGGCCCAGCCGCCCACCGCCGGCACCCCCGCCGCGAAGGCCGATCCGCGGGCCCTGATCCGCGTCGTCGAGCGGCGCGCCGCCGACGCCGCGATGGGCTCGAACGCGGTCGCGTTCCGCGGGGACACCACGGCGAACGGCCGCGGTCTGCTGCTGGGCAACCCGCACTACCCGTGGCACGGCGGACGCCGGTTCTGGCAGTCGCACCAGACGATCCCGGGTCAACTGGACGTCGCGGGCGGCTCGTTGCTCGGCCTGCCGACGGTCTCCATCGGCTACAACGCGCACGTCGCGTGGAGCCACACCGTCGCCACGGGCGTCCCGTTCAACCTGACCCAGCTCACCCTGGACCCGTCCGACCCGACGGTCTACCTGGTGGACGGCACACCGGAGCGCATGACCGAGCGCACGGTCACGGTCGCGGTGAAGGACGGCGCGCCGGTGACGCGCACCCAGTGGTGGACGCGGTACGGCCCTGTCGTCGCCCCCTCGGGCTCCGGGCTCCCGCTGCCGTGGACCACGGCGACGGCGTTCGCGCTGAACGACCCGAACGCGGCCCAGTTCCGGTTCGCGGACACCTCGTTGGGCTTCGGCAAGGCCCGGGACACGGCCGGGGTCGCCGCGGCCCTCGCCCGCCACCAGGGCCTGCCCTGGGTCAACACGATCGCCGCCGACTCCGCCGGGCACACCCTGTTCACGCAGTCGCAGGTGCTGCCCCGGATCACGGGCGACCTGGCCGCGACCTGCTCGACGCCCCTGGGTTCGGCGACGTACCCGGCGGCCGGTCTCGCGGTCCTGGACGGCTCGCGCGCCGCGTGCGCGCCGGGCAGCGACCCCGACGCCGCGCAGCCCGGCATCTTCGGCCCGGCGAGCATGCCGACGCTGGCGGACGCCCCGTACGTGGAGAACTCCAACGACAGCGCCTGGCTCACCAACGCCGCGAAGCCGCTGACCGGTTACGAGCGGATCTTCGGGACGGTCGGCACGCAGCGGAGCCTGCGGACGCGGGGTGCTTTGCAGGACGTGGCGGCGCTCGCGGAGCGCGGAAAGCTGACCGTGCGGGACCTTCAGGCGCAGCAGTTCGCGAACCGCGTCCCGGCCGGTGACCTGGCGGCGGCCGACACGGCGACGGCGTGCGCGGCGCTGCCGGGCGGAACGGCAACCGGCAGCAACGGCACGGCAGTCGACGTCTCCGAGGCGTGCGGGGTCCTCGCGGCCTGGGACCGGACGATGGACACCGGCAGCAGGGGCGCGCTGCTCTTCGACCGGTTCTGGCGGAAGCTGCCCGCCCAGCGCTGGAAAGTGCCGTTCTCGGCGGCCGACCCGGTGAACACGCCGCACACCCTGAACACCGACAGCCCGGCCTTCGCGACGGCTCTCGCGGACGCGGTGAGCGAGCTGCGGGCGGCGGGCATCCCGCTGAACTCCCCGCTCGGCGCGCACCAGTTCGTCGTCCGCGACGGCAAGCGGATCCCCATCTCCGGCGGGACCGAGAGCCTGGGCGTGTGGAACAAGATCGAGGCGTCGTGGAACCCGGCCGGGGGCGGTTACCCCGAGGTGTCGATGGGGTCCAGCCACATCCAGGCCGTCGGCTGGGACGCGAGCGGGTGCCCGGTGGCACGGACCTTGCTGTCCTACTCGCAGTCCTCGAACCCGAGTTCACCGCACTACGCCGACCAGACGCGCCTGTACGCGCGGGAGCGGTGGGTGACGGCGCGGTTCTGCGAGAAGGACGTCAAGGCGTCACCCGTGCTGCGGACGGTCCGTGTCCACTCCTGAGCCGGCCAGGTACGGCTCCCGCAGACGGCGTTTGTAGAGCTTGCCGTTGGGGTCGCGGGGCAGCTCGGCGATGAAGTCGAGGCTCCTGGGCCGTTTGTAGCCGGCGAGGTGTCCGGCGCAGTGGGCGAGGAGGGCGGCGGTCAGATCCGGTCCGGGGGTGAATCCGGGTGCCGGTTCGACGACCGCCTTGACCTCCTCGCCCCAGTCGTCGTGGGGGATCCCGAAGACGGCGGCGTCCGCGACGGCCGGGTGGGCGAGGAGGGCCGCCTCGATCTCGGCAGGGTAGATGTTGACGCCGCCGGAGATGATGAGGTCGATCTTGCGGTCGCGCAGGAACAAATAACCGTCCTCGTCGAGGAGTCCGAGGTCGCCGACGGTGAAGAAGTCACCGATGCGGTTCTTGCGGGTCTTCTGCTCGTCCTTGTGGTAGGCGAACCCGCCCGTGTTCATCTTCAGGTACACCGTGCCGAGTCGCCCCGGCGGCAGCCGGTTGCCGTCGTCGTCGAAGATGGCCAACTCGCTGATGGGCCAGGCTTTTCCGACCGTGCCGGGCTTCTTCAGCCAGTCCTCGGCGCTCGCGAACGCCCCGCCGCCCTCGCTGGCCGCGTAGTACTCCTCGACGCACTCGCCCCACCACTCGATCATCGCCCGCTTCACGTGCTCCGGGCAGGGGGCGGCGCCGTGGACGGCGTGCCGCATGGCCGACACGTCGTAGCGCGCCCGGACGTCCTCGGGGAGGGCGAGGAGGCGGTGGAACTGGGTGGGCACCATGTGGGTGTGCGTGCACTTGTGACGGTCCATCAGGCGCAGCATCTCCTCCGGCGTCCACTTGTCCATCATCACCAGCCGGTGCCCGATGTGCAGGGACGCGCCCGCGAACTGGAGGACGGCCGTGTGGTAGAGCGGCGAGCACACCAGGTGGACGTTGTCGCCGAAGGGCTGGATGCCGAAGAAGGCCAGGAAGCCGCCCAGGTAGGTCTCCTCGGGGAGCTTGCCGGGCAGCGGGCGGCGGATGCCGCGCGGGCGTCCCGTCGTGCCGGACGTGTAGTTCATGACCCAGCCGAGCGTGCGCTCGGGCGGCGCCGACTCCGGTTGCCCGTCGAGGAGTTCGGCGTACGGGCGGAAGCCGTCGATGTCACCGAGGGCGTAGCGGTGGTCCGCCGGGAGGCCGGCCTCGTCGGCGGCGCGGGCCGCGTCGGAGGCGAACCGTTCGTGGGCGATGAGGACCTTCGCGCCGCAGTCGGCGAGGATCCAGGCGATCTCGGGGGCGACGAAGTGGTGGTTGACCGGCACCAGATAGAAACCGGCCTGGGTGGCGGCGAGGTAAGTGGCGATGAACTGGGGGGAGTTGGGCAGGACGACGGCGAAGGCGTCGCCGCGTTCGAGTCCGGCCGCGCGCAGCCCGTGGACGAGCCGGTTGGCCTCGGCGTGCAGACGTCCGGCGGTCCACTCCTCGCCGTCGGGGGCGACGAGGACGGTACGGTCGGGGTGTTCGGTGGCCTGGGCCCAGAATCCGCTGGTCATCGGGGGCCGCTCCTTCCGGCGATCCGGTTCATCCGGTCCACGGCCCTCTCGAAGCCGCGGGTGAGGTCGTCGACGACCGCCTGGACGCTACGGACCTCGTTCATCCGCCCGACGATCTGCCCGACGGGGGTGCCGAGCAGCGGCTCGACCTCGTACTTCTGGATCCGCGACAGCGCCTCGGCGACCAAGAGGCCCTGCAACGGCATGGGCAGGGTGCCGGGACCGGCCGGGTCGTCCCACGCGTCGGTCCACTCGGTGCGCAACTGGCGGGCCGGTTTCCCGGTGAGGGCACGGGAGCGGACGGTGTCCCCGGACCCGGCGGCGAGGAGTTTGCGGGTGACGGCCGCCGAGTGCAGGTCCGCCTCGGCCGTGGTGAGCCACAGCGAGCCGAGCCAGGCGCCCTGCGCGCCGAGCGCGAGCGCGGCGGCGACCTGCGCGCCGCTGCCGATCCCGCCGGCGGCGAGCACCGGCAGCGGATCGACGGCCTCGACGACCTCCGGGGTCAGCACCATCGAGGCGATCTCCCCGGTGTGCCCGCCGGCCTCGTAGCCCTGCGCGACGACGATGTCGATGCCCGCGTCCCGGTGCTTGCGCGCGTGCCGGGCGCTCCCGGCGAGCGCGGCGACCTTGACGCCCTTGCCGTGCGCGCGGTCGACGACGTCGGCGGGGGGCGAGCCCAGCGCGTTGGCGAGGAGCCCGATCGGGTAGTCGAAGGCGACGTCGAGCTGGGTGCGGGCGACCTGTTCCATCCAGCCGGTGATGCGCCAGCCGGACGCCTCACCCTCGGCGAGTTCGGGCACACCGTGTTTGGCGAGGGTGTCCCGCACGAACTGGCGGTGCCCCTCGGGGATCATCGCCTCGACGTCGGCCTCGGTGACGCCTTCCACCTTCTTCGCCGGCATGACGACGTCCAGGCCGTACGGGCGGCCGTCCGCGTGCGCGTCGAGCCAGTCCAGGTCGCGTTTGAGGTCGTCGGGGGCGGTGTAGCGGACCGCGCCGAGCACGCCGAACCCGCCGGCCCGGCTGATCGCCGCGGCGACGGCGGGGAACGGCGTGAAGCCGAAGAGGGCGTGCTCGACTCCCAGTTGGTTGCTCAGCTCCGTCTGCATGTCGCGCAGGATGCCGCAGACGGTCGTCCGAGGGAAGAGGTTTTCTGACTGGGCGTCAGATCTGGTGTTCCAGGGCCGCCATGGCCGCGTTGTGGCCCGGCACGCCGCTCACCCCTCCCCCGCGGATCGCGCCCGCGCCGCACAGGTAGACGTTCGCGTGCGGGGTTTCCACGCCCCAACGGCCGCTGCCTTCCTGGGAGTAGGGCCAGGACAGGGCGCGGTGGAAGATGTTGCCGCCGGGCAGGCGCAGGTCGGACTCCAGGTCGAGGGGGGTCTTCGCCTCGATGCAGGGGCGGCCGTCGGCGTCCTCGGCGAGGCAGTCGGCGAGCGGCTCGGCGAGGTGGGCGTCGAGTTGGGCGAGGGTGCGGGTGACAAGTTCCGCGCGGGTGGCGTCGTTGTCGTCGCGGAACAGGCGGGCCGGGGTGTGGAGGCCGAAGAGGGTGAGGGTGTGATGGCCCGTCAGGTCGGGGCCGAGGATGCTCGGGTCGGTCAGGGAGTGGCAGTAGATCTCCGAGGGCGGGGCGGTGGGGAGGCGTCCGGCCGCCGACTCGGCGTGGGCGGTGGCGAGTTGGGCGTATCCCTCGGCGATGTGGAAGGTACCGGCGAACGCCTCCCTCGGGTCGACCGAGGTGTCCTTCAGCCTCGGGAGCCTCTTCAGGAGCATGTTCACCTTGAGTTGGGCCCCCTCGGCGGGCTCCGGCGGCGTTGCGCCGGTCAGTTGGGCCAGGGCCTGCGGGGAGGCGTTCACGAGGACGTGGCGCGCGGTGACGGTTGCATCGCCGTCGGCCGTGCGGTAACTCACCTCCGCCGTACGGCCGTCGCTGTCGATGCCGGTGACCTCGTGGCCGGTGGCCAGAACGGCGCCGGCCTCGCGGGCCGCCGTCGCGAGGGCGTCGGTCAGGGCGCCCATGCCGCCGACGGGGACGTCCCAGGCGCCGGTGCCGCCGCCGATGACGTGGTACAGGAAGCAGCGGTTCTGGGCGAGGTCCGGGTCATGGGCGCCGGCGAACGTGCCGATCAGCGCGTCTGTCAGGACGACGCCGCGCACGAGGTCGTCGTCGAACCGCTCCTCGATCGCCGCCCCGATCGGCTCCTCGAACAGCGCGCGCCACGCCTCCTCGTCGTCCACCCTGCGCCTCAACTCCTCGCGGGTGGGCAAGGGTTCGGTGAGGGTCGGGAAGACCCGGCGGGCGACGTCGCCCGTCATCCCGTAGAACCTCTCCCACGCCTCGAACTCCCGGTCCGAGCCCGTGAGTCGCGCGAAGGCGTCCCGGGTGCGGTGTGCTCCGCCGCCGACCAGCAGGCCCGTCGGTTTTCCGTGCCGCTCAACCGGGGTGTACGACGAGATGTCCCTCGACCTGACCCGGAAGTTCAGCCCCAGCTCCCGGACGATCTTCCCGGGCAGCAGGCTGACCAGGTACGAGTACCGTGACAACCGCGCGTCCACCCCGGCGAACGGCCGCGTCGACACCGCCGCGCCACCCGTCCGGTCCAGCCGCTCCAGCACGAGCACCGACCGCCCCGCGCGGGCCAGGTAGGCGGCGGCGACCAGTCCGTTGTGACCACCGCCGACGATGACGGCGTCGTACGCGTGGGAAGCTTTGTGTGCAGGCATGGTTCTTGGTAGCACGGGCGGGGGTGCGGTGGCGTGTTCGCACGCGAGAAGCCGACCGCGGAGCGTGACGCGCGGCTCGATCCGTACCGCCGGGCGGCGGCGCGCATGCTGCTCGACGGACGTGAGGCCGGGCTGCTGGTCACACGGGTGGTGACCTGGTGGGAGATCGCCGGGCCGCCGTGGCGCCGTCGCGCGGAGAACGTGCGGGAGGTGGCCGAGTGGATGGTGTGGCGCATCGGCTCCACCGGCATCCCACCCGAGGACGGCCTGGTGGGGCACGAGGACGTGGACGAGGAACTCGCCGACTGGTCCGCCGGCGTCTTCCGGCTGTACGACGACGTGTACGCGCTGGAGTGGCTGCCGCCCGAGGAGGCGGAGGCCGCGCATCGCGAGCACGGGTGGGACGCGGGTGAGGGGTAGGGGGGTGCGGGGGGCTGAGGGCGAGGTCAGGTCAGGTCAGGTCAGGGGGAGGCTCGGCGCGGGGCGGAGCCGGCGGCAGCCGTAGGTGTCCCCGGAGGGCGGGCGCCGGGCGCCTGCCGCCGGCTCCATCCCACCGGTTCCATCCCGCCGGGGCTCCCTCTCCCGGGTGCCCATCGGGGCGGCTGTCTCCTGCTGACGTGTGCTCCGCCGCGCGTCTGCCGGCCGGCGCCCGCCGCCGGCGATCTGCCCCGGTGCTTGCCGTCGGCCTCCGGCCCTGCCGGGTGCCTCCCCCGGCGCACGTCCGCCTGACCGGGCGTCGTCCGCCGCCGGTCTCCGCCCGGCCCGCGACTCCTGCACGGCTCGCCACCCGGCCGAACGCCTCGTCGGATGCCCGCCGCGCCTGCTGCCGAGCCCTGACGCCGCCCCGCTGCAACCGAGGCCCGCTGCCGAACCCTAGCGCCGAAGCCCGCGCCGAGCTCAGCCGCCAGCCCCGCTACCGAACCCTGCCGGCAAACCCCACTGCCGAGCGCCGCCACCGAGGCCCGCGCCGAGACCTCTGCCGTCAAGTCCCGCTACCGAGCCCTGGCGTCGAGGCCCGCGCCAAACCCTGCCGGCAAACCCCACTGCCGAGCGCCGCCGCCGGGGCCTGCGCCGAGCCCTGCCGTCGAGTCCCGTTGTCGAGCGCTGCCGTCGAAAACCGGCGCTCCCCCCTACGCTCCCCTCCGCCCTAACACCGTCGGTTCCGTCGGCCTGCCGCCCAGACGCCGTAGGCACTGGGCCTCGTCCTCGCGGGCGGTGAGGGTGTCGGGGTGGTCGGGGCCGAGGAGGTGGGTGCGGGTCGAGGTGAGGGCGCGGTAGTGGGGCAGTGCTTCGGGCCACCGGTTGAGCCAGCCGAGACAGACGGCGATCTCGCGGCGGCTGGTGAGGGTGTCCTCGTGGTCGTCGCCGAGGACGCGGGCGCGCAGGGTGTGGACGTCGCGGGCCTCGGCCAGGGCTTCGTCCCAACGGCCGAGGCGGCCCAGGTTGACGCCGAGGCCGTGGCGGGCGCGGAGGGTGTCGGGGTGGGTGGGGCCGTGGATACGGGTGCGGTCGTCCACCAGTGCGCGGTAGAGGGCCAGAGCCTCCTCGCCGCGGTCCAGGCGGCCCAGGCTGATGCCGGTCTCGTGGCGGGCGGCGAGGGTGTCGGGGTGGTCGGGGCCCAGCACGCGGGCGCGGGCCTCGGCCACCTCGCGGAACGTCTGGAGCGCTTCCGGCCAGCGGGCCAACTGGCCCAGCACGCACGCCACTTCGTACCGGGTGAGCAGGGTGTCCGGATGCTCGGGGCCAAGCACGCGGGCGCGGGCCGCCGCCACCTCGCGGGCCATCCGGTACGACTCCGTCAGCCGGCCCAGCCTGCCGAGGTTGAAGGCGAGGTTGTGGCGGCAGCGCAGGGTGTCGGGATGGTCGGCGCCCATCGCGCGCTCACGGGCCGCGAGGACGGCCGTGTAGGTGTGGTGCGCGTCCAGGTGACGTCCCAACTGGCCCAGCGCGTACGCGGTTTCCTGTCGTGCGGCGAGCGTGTCCGGGTGGTCGTCGCCGAGGGTGCGCGCGCGAACCGTCGCCACGTCCTGGTACTCACGCAGGGCGTCCTGCGCGCGGCCCGTCCGGCTGAGGGTGAACGCGATCTCGTACCGACTCGCGAGGGTGTCGGCGTGCTCGGGGCCCAGCAGGTGGGCGCGTTCGGCGGCGACCGCGCGGTGAATCTCCCCGGCCTCCGGCCAGCGGCCCAGGCCGCCCAGCTTCAACGCCGCGTTGTGGCGGCGCGCGAGGGAGGCCAACTTCTCGGGCGACGGGGGGCGTTGGGGGCTGGGGCCCGGGACGAGGCCCAGGGCCGGGCGGTTGGTCCAGGTGCCGGAGAGGGGCGTGTCCGGGGGTGGTGTGCGGGGGCCGGTGGCCTTGGGGCCGTGGGTCATGCCACGGGTCCAGAGGGGGAGGCGGGGGTCGGGCGGGGGCGAGGAGGTGTTCGGGGGCCGGTGTGCCGTGTCGGAGACGTCCGGCTCGGGTGGACGGGGTGCCGTATCGGGGACGTCCCGCCCGGGTGGGCGGGGTGCCACCTCGGAGACGTCCCGCTCCGGCGGGCAAGGTGCCGTATCGGCGAAGTACCGTTCCGGGAGCGGGGGTTGGGAGGCTTCCCGCTCCGCGGGCCGACCTGAAGAGACCTCGCTTCCCTCCACCGGCCACCCCGAAGAGACCGCGCCGCCCTCCGCCGACCGCCCCTGGGAAACCACACCCCCCTCCACCGGCCTCGCCGTCACCACCGTCGGCACATACCCCGGCGCCGTGCGCCCCAGTGCGATGCGGCGGACGATCTCCGCGGCGTCGCCCGGCCGCCCTGCCGGCTGCTTCGCGAGGAGGTCGAGGATGACGTGGTCGAGGTAGCGGGGGAGTTCGGGGCGGTGGGAGGCGGGCGGGCGGGGCGGGGTGTCGCGGTGGGCGATGAGGACGGCCCAGGGGTCGTCCATCGCGAACGGCGGTGCGCCGGTGGCGAGTTCGTACAGGACGCAGCCGAGGGAGTAGAGGTCGCTGCGCAGGTCGACCTCGCCGCCGCCGATCTGTTCCGGCGACATGTAGTGCGGGGTGCCCATGGCGACGCCCGTGCCGGTGAGACGGGAGGTGACGCCCGTGCCGTCCCCGAGGCGGGCGATGCCGAAGTCGCAGATCTTCACGGTGCCGTCGGCGAGGCGGAGGACGTTCGCCGGTTTCAGGTCACGGTGGACGATGCCCCGCCGGTGCGTGTACGCGAGGGCCGCGGCGACCTGGTCCGCGATGTCGACGACGTCCTCGACGGGCAGCGGGCGATGGCCGGTCGCCGTCAGGAGCTGGCAGAGGTTGCGGCCGTCCAGGAACTCCATCACCAGGTACAGCACGCCGTCCGACTCGCCGAAGTCGTGGACGACGGTGACGCCCCGGTGCTGCAGGCCCGCTGCCACGCGGGCCTCGCGGCGGAAGCGTTCGCGCAGGACTCGGGTGAAGCCGGGGTCGTGGTGCGGGCCGGGGTGTTTCAGACATTTCACGGCGACCTGGCGGCCGAGGGATTCGTCCGTCGCCCGCCACACCTCGCCCATCCCGCCGCGTCCGATGAGCTCCAGCAGCCGGTAACGGCCCTGGATCAGCCTCGACTCCGCCATCTCGCCCCGCCGCCCCCGTCGTTGCTCTTCCGGCGGATCCAGTATGACGAGTCATCGCCCCGCTTTGTACGGTGCGGGGCGGGCGTCCTCGCCCAGTCTGCCCACCGCCCGCAGGATGTGTTTGGGCGGGAGCTGCCACCGCGCACGTGCGGGAATGCCGCGCAACAGCCGCCCTGCTGCCCGCAGTTCACGGGTCACGGCCGCTCCGCCCGGTGCTCTTCTGCCGTACAGCTCGTGGGCGTACGGGGGCAGAGCGGCGTACGCCAGATGCGCCACGCTCCGCCACAGCACCTCACGCGCCGGTACGAGCAGGGGGTGCGCCGGGGGACGCAGCAGGAACTCGTCGACGTCCCGGGCCTCGTCGGTGAGGGCGAGTTGTGGCCGGATCTCCTTGAAGTAGGCCGCCATCTCGGCCCTGTTGACCGGCACGGTCGCCGGGTCGAGGCCCACGAGCCTCGCGCTTGCCCGGTGTTCGGCTATGTACCGGTCCGCCGCGCTCCGGGTCAGTGGGTATCCGGAGCGCCAGAGCACGTTCAGGTAGGAGTCGATCTCCGCGCAGTGCACCCACAGCAGCAGTTCCGGTTCGTCCACGGGGTACCGCTCGCCGGTCGCCGGGTCCAGCGCTGTCAGCGTCCGGTGGATCTTGCGGACCCGCGCGCCCGCCTTCTCGGCGGCCTCCGTCGTCCCGTACGTCGTCGTCCCCACGAAGTGCGCGGTGCGCCGCAGCCGGCCCCACGCGTCCTGCCGGAAGTCCGAGTTCTGCGTCACTCCGCGCACCGCCCTCGGGTGCAGCGCCTGGAGCCACAGCGCCCTGATGCCAGCGACCCACATCATGGGGTCGCCGTGCATCTGCCACGTCACGGACCTGGGGCCGAACAAGCCTTCGTCTCGCGTCATGGGTTCCAGTGTGACCGCCGCACACTCACGCACGGCCGCCCGGGTCGCCTCGGCCGACGGCCAGAGAGCGGCCAGGTCGGGGCGGAGCCGGACGTCCGCGACGAAGAAGGGGTTCGCCCCCTGACGGTCGAGCGGGCGAACGTGACACCCTGGGACGCCAGTTCGCCCAGGTAGGCGTCCAGGCCGGGCAGCTCCCGTTCCCGCCCACACGTCCGGCACCGAGGGTGCGCACCGCGTGCGCGTACTCCCGTGTGGTGACCGGTTCCGGCCGGGGCCAGGGCGGACCGCTCCAGTCGGTCAGGGCGCGCCTGATCGAGCGCGCCCGCGCCAGCGCGCTCGATGGAGAGCCGAGGACGCGGGGAACTGTGCCGGATCCACGCCCCGCAGGGCAGCGACCGGCTCCTCCTTGCGCAGGACCGCGACACAGCGTTCCCGTGCCCCTCCTCGTCGACGATCCGCAGCGCCATGGCGACGATCCGGTCCGGCGGGACCGGCGGACGGCCGGCGGCGCGGCGTACCGACTGATCCATCTCCTCGCTCAAGAGCACCGTGGTCGTCACACGCGGGGGCTTCCTGCCGACACGACCTCTTGACATGACTTCTTATCGGTAACAGTGTAGCCATTATGAGTACCTGGTCTGAACCCCAGCCCGATTCCCGGTTCGTCGAGGTGGACGGCCTGCGGATCCACTACAAGCGCGCTGGGCACGGTCCGGCACTCGTGCTGCTGCACGGCAGTGCCTCGTCCCTGCAGCACTTCGACCGCGCGGCGGATCTGCTGTCGGATGCGTTCGACGTCATCCGCCCCGACCTTCCGGCGTTCGGACTGACGGGCCCGCGCAAGGACCGCGACTACCGCGTCCCGGCGTACGCCGCGACGGTGGCGGGCTTCGCGGAGGCGCTGGGCGTGCCGCGCTACGCGTTGGCCGGCAACTCCCTGGGCGGCAACATCGCCTGGAACGTCGCACTGGATCATCCGGAGCGGCTGACCGGCCTGGTACTGGTCAACGCCACCGGCTATCCGGAGAAGACGGTGCCCGCGGGGATGCGCCTGACCCGCAACCCGCTGCTGCGGCCTCTGCTGCGGCGGGTGATGCCGCGCGGGGCCATCGAGCGCAGCCTGCGTGAGAACGTCGGGCCGCATTCGCAGATCGTGGACGACGCCATGGTGGACCGCGCCCATCAGCTCATGAGCCGTCCCGGTAACCGCTCGGCCTTCGTCGACTTCTGCAACACCGACCAGCCGGACCGCAGCGCGCAGCTCCCCCGCATCACGGTACCCACGCTGGTGCTGCGCAGCGCGAGCATCGACGGCCAGCACTTCGCCCGCGACATCCCCGGCGCCCAGGAGCTCGTCCACCCCCACGGCGGACATCTGCTACCGGAGGAGGAACCGCAGTGGGTCGCGGACGCGATCGCCAAGTTCCTCGGCTCCTGCGCCGACACCCCCACGTACTGAGGGCAAGGAGGCCCGTTCCATGAAGTACTTCGTCGCCTCGGGCGAGGACCGCAAGCTCACCGCCGATTCGCGGGGGGCGCTGCGCGGCAGTTTCATCGAGCTGTCCGACGGCGTCACCCACTACGAGCTGGCGGGGCCCGAGGACGGGGACGTGGTCCTGATGGCGGGCGGTCTGACCATCCCGCTGTTCTACTGGGACGGCCTCGTCAGCGAGCTGCACGCCCGCGGGCTGCGCACGCTGACCTGCAGCGCCTACGGCCGCGGCTACTCCGACCGGGTCCAGGCGCGATACGACGAGACGCTGTTCACGCGGCAGCTGGCCGAGCTGACGGACCGGCTCGGCCTGACGGCGCGGCCCCTGCACCTGGTCGGCACCTCCATGGGCGCGCTGGTCAGCATGACGTACGCCGCCCAGTACCGATCGTCGGTGTCCACGCTCACCATCGTCGGCCCCGCCGGTCTCGCGAAACCGCAGTTGACCTCCCCCAACCGGCTGCTGCGCAGCGACCTGCTGGCCGGAGTGGTCGCCCGCCGACGCGGCCTTCAGCTGCTCCAGGGCCACCTCGGGCACAACGTCCGCGACCCCGAGCTCGGCGCGAAGCTGACCGAGATGGTCCTCGACGCCTTCCGCTTCGAGGGCTCGCTGTACGCGGTCTTCGACACCTTGCAGCACCTGCCTGTCGCCGGCCGTGACGACCTCTTCCGGCGGACGGGGACCCTCGGCATTCCGACGCTGCTGCTGTGGGGCGACGAGGACGTCGTCACGCCGCTGACGCAGTTCGACACGGCGCGCGTCCTACTGAAGCCTCAGAAACATCATGTAATTAACAAATGCGGACATATGGCCCCCTTCGAACGGCCTCGTGACGTCGCCGATCAGCTCGTCCCGTTCGTGTCCGCACGCACCGAAAGGCTCGACTCATGAACAGCCCGCAGGCCATCGACGTACTGATCATCGGTGCCGGCCCCTCGGGCTCCGCCCTGGCGATCGACCTCGTACGCCGCGGACTCGACGTCCGGATCGTCGACAGGTCCCCCCAGGCTTTCGACGGCTCGCGCGCCAAGGGCATCCAGCCCCGCAGCCTCGAAATCCTCGAAGACCTCGGCGCTCTCGACGACGTGCTGGCCGGCGGCGACCTCTATCCCAAGCTCGGGATCCACGCGGGACCCATCGGTGTGCCGTGGAAGATGTTCCCCCACAAGGAGGCGACCCCGGACGTCCCGTACCCGAACACCTGGCTGATCCCGCAGTTCCGCACGGACCGCGCCCTGCACGCCCGGCTCGGTGAGCTCGGCCGCGAGGTCGAGTTCGGCAAGGAACTGACCGAGCTGACGCAGGACGAGGACACGGTGGTCGCCAAGGTCGTGGGCGCGGACGGGGTCGAGGAGATCGTCGCCCGCTATGCCGTGGGGGCCGACGGCGGCTCCAGCGTGGTGCGCAAGCAGCTCGACATCGGTTTCGCCGGGACGACGGACGACGCCGACCGCGTGCTGATCGTGGACGCCTCCGTGAGTGGCCTGGCCCGCAACCGGTGGCACATGTGGCCCGGCCTCGGCGGCAAGCTGATCGGCGCCTGCCCGCTCCCCGGCAGCGACATGTTCCAGTGGATGATCCGGCTCACGCCCGACGAGGAGCCGCCCCAGGAGATCGGCGCCATCGTCGACCGGATCCACTCCCACACCCGCAACCGGCACATCCAGCTGCACGAGATCCACTGGACGTCCGTGTTCCGGCCCAACATCCGTCTCGCGCAGCACTACGGCCGCGGACGGGTCTTCCTCGTCGGCGACGCCGCGCACGTCCACACCCCGGCCGGCGCCCAGGGCCTGAACACCGGTATGCAGGACGGCTACAACCTCGGCTGGAAGCTCGGCCAGGTCCTCGCCGGAGCCGACCCGGCCCTGCTGGACACCTACGAGGCCGAGCGGCAGCCGATCGCCGCCGGGGTCCTGGGCCTGTCCACGGAGAAATGGGGCGGCCTCGCCAAGCTCGACCCCTCCAGCATGAAGCGCGGCAAGGACGAGCAGCAGCTCGCCCTGACCTACTACGGCGGCCCACTCGCCCCCGCCGGCAGCGGCGGCACCAGCACACTGCACGTGGGCGACCGCGCCCCGGATGCCCGACTGCTCGGCGCCGACGGCGCCGAGACCCGCCTGTTCGATCTCTTGAAGGGACCGCACTTCACCGCCATCGCCTACGGCCCCGGTGCCGCCCGGGACCTCGAACTCCTCGACTGGCCGACGGCGGGCGCCCGGCTGAAGCGACTCACCGGCGGATCGGCCGCGGGCGACGGCCGCACCTTCTCCGACCCGAAGAACACGCTGCGGAGTGCCTACGGCCTGACCGGCGACACGCTGCTGCTGATCCGTCCCGACGGCTACATCGGACACATCGCCACTCGGGATTTCCTCACCACCACACAAACCGCCGTGCGGGCAATGACGCCGCAGGCAAGGAGCCGCACCATGTCCCAGCCGAGCCACACCCACCCCGGTTCGGGGGCCACTGAATGAGCCGCGTACTGCTGCGCGGAGCGCAGGTCATCACGATGACGCCCCACCGGCCGGACGCCGAGCATGTCGACATCCTCGTCGACGGCGAGACCATCGCCGCCGTCGGCGAAACCATCGAGGCGCCCGACGCCGAGGTCGTCGACTTCTCCGGCCGCGTCATCATCCCCGGCCTGGTCAACGCCCATCTGCACACCTGGCAGACCGCGCTGCGCTCCGCGGGCGCCGACTGGACGCTGATGGAGTACCTCACCCACCTGCACGGCGAGTGCGTCGGGCAGTACACCCCGGCCGACATGCACATCAGCAATCTCGCCGGCGCCCTGAACCAGATCAACTGCGGTACCACCACCCTCGGCGACTGGTGTCACAACGCCCTGTCGCCCGAGCACGCCGACGCGGCCGTCGAGGGACTGGTCCAAGCCGGGATCCGCGCCGTCTTCCTGCACGGCACGCCCTACCGCTCGCCGGACACACCCCACCCGCTCGCCGAGATCGACCGGCTGCTCGACGGCCCCGTCCGCGACCACGCCCTCCTCACCCTGGGCATGGCCCTCCAGGGGCCGCAGTACTCCTCCGCCGAGACCGCGCTGGCCGACTTCCGGGCCGGCGCGGAACGCGGCCTCGTCGTCTCGATGCACCAGAGCGGCGGCGAACCCTCACCCGGCTGGGAAGCCGTGCGCGACGCCGGGCTGTTCAGCCCCCTGACCAACGTCGTGCACGGAGCCGACCTGCCCGACGACTGGATCAAGACCCTCGTCGATGCGGGCGTCACCTTCACCACCACCCCGGAGAACGAACTGGGCCAGGGACACGGCACACCCATCACCGGATCCCTGCTGAGCCTGGGCGCGGCACCCTCCCTGGGCACCGACATCGACACCGTCGTACCCGGCAGGATCCTCACCGCCGCCCGGATCGCCCTGGCCCACCAGCGCAGCCTGGACCACGCCCACCACCGGCAGACGACCGGCATGTACGCCGACACACCGTCCGTCACCGGCAAACAGGCGCTTGCCTGGGCCACGGTCGAAGGAGCGAAGGCACTGGGCCTGGCGGACAAGGTGGGCCGGATCGAGGCGGGCATGCAGGCCGACCTGGTCGCCGTCGACGCCCGGGCGCTCAACCTGTGGCCGGCGCACGACCCCATCGCCACGGTCCTGCACGCCGACATCGCCAACATCGAAGCCGTGATGGTCGCCGGCACCTGGCGCAAACGCGATCACGTCCTGCTCGCATCCGGCCTCGACGAGATCAAGGACCAGCTGCGCGACTCCGGAGAGCGGCTGCTGCGCGGCATCAGGCCCGCGGGCTCTCCCGGCTGACGCACCGCGACGGCCCCCACGCGTGAACCGTGCGCCGACGCGCGCGACACCCCGTCCTCGTCGGCGCGATGGCCACGCCCTCAGAGCCGCACACCGCGGCCTCGTTCCCCCAGCGAGAAGGTCCCGTGACCAGCCCCAGGCGGCCCTGGCACATCAAAAAGCCGCTGCGGACCGCACGATGGCGTTCACGGCCACCCCTTCCGCTGTAGACGTCGATGGGCGTCAGGGGGAGATCCGTGCTACTCGGGCCGGCTGGGGCAGACCCGAGCCGAGCAGGTCGCGGTGGACGGCAGTGACGAAGGGATAGGCGTCACGGTAGGCGTACTACGGCGCCAGCCCGTGGTACGCCACCTCGACTCGTACACCGGCATCCGCAAGCTGCGAGATCAACGGCCCGTGCTGGGGCCAGATGTGGCCGAAGCAGGCGCCGCCGTGCAGATCGACAACCGCTCGCTCCGCCCGGCGCCCGCGCGGACTGACGGTGCGGCGTTCGAGACCGTCGATGCCACGCGATCTACGTCGTGCCGCTGTACCGGTTCGGCGGGCGGACGAGGTGGCTCCGTCGATGCGGCCACGGGGTCCGGATCCCTGCGTTTAAGAGTCAACCGCAAGAACGCGGCGAGTACGTGCGTCTGGGGACTGTTCATGTATGGCTCTCCTTCTTGGCGCCGCGATGCCGTCCGCTTCGCAGAGGGGTTGTCACGTCTGCGGAACCGGTCTGACCAGCCTTGCTTCGTAGGCGAAAGCCACCGCCTGGACGCGGGTCCGGGCACCGATCTTGGCGAGGATGCGGCTGACGTGTGACTTGACCGTGGTTTCGGCCAGATGCAGGTCTTCGGCGATCTCTCTGTTGCTCCGACCCGATGCGACGTGGGCGAGAACCTCACGCTCGCGTACGGTGAGGTGGTGGAGTCGGCCGCAGTCGTCGTGGTCCTGCTCCAGGACGGGACTTCGCAGGCGGTGGGCGAAGGTGTCGAGGAGTTTGCGGGTCAGACTCGGCGCGATGACCGCGTCGCCTCTGGCCACCGCGTGGACCGCGGCGACCAGTTCCTCGGGGCGGGCGTCTTTGAGGAGAAAGCCACTGGCTCCGGCGCGCAGCGCCTTGTAGACGCGTTGCTCGAGATCGAAGGTGGTCAGTACCAGGACCCGTGAACGACTGCCGGAATCAACAAGGCGCCGTGTGGCCTCCGTGCCGTCCATGCCGGGCATGTCCACGTCCATCAGAACGATGTCGGGCTGGAGTGCAGAGGCCATACGGACCGCCTCGCGGCCGTTGTCGGCCTCGCCGACGACGGTCAGTCCAGGTTGCCGTTCGAGGATCATGCGCACGGCAAGGCGTTGCGGGGACTCGTCGTCGACGATCAGCAGGGTGGTCATGGTGCCGGTTCTTTCGTGGGGGGGGTGGGGGCCGGCGGTACGGGTGTGTACGGCGCTCCCCGAGTAGGCCCTACTCGTGTGCGATGTGTGCGCGGTGTTCGGCGAGTACGTCCAGTCCGAAGTCGGAGGTCAGGTCACGCCACACCGAGTGGGCGTGGTTGGCGTGCCGCTGGGTGTTGTCGTACTCGATGAGGACGCGAGGGTCCTGAACCCGGTAGTAGTGCGGTTCCCCGGCGTCCGTGCTGCCCGCCCAGCCGAAATGCACCGCGTCGAGGACGGCGTCGGAGGCGTAGTGGGTGTCGTAGGCGTCCGCGAGGAACTCGGGTGCCCGTCCGGTGTAGAGCGTGACGAGCCGGCGCAACAGGTGCCGCTGCTCGTTGTCCAGGTCGCGACCGCTGATGCCTTGGGGGGGAATCGTGATGGCCACGCGCGCGTGATCGTTCTCGGTGTATCCGCTGCCCGCTTCCGCCCGGCGGTCGATGTCGTCGACGAGCCGGTCCAGCTCGGGGTCGGCGAACCGGCCGCGCCACAGGTCCTGCATGTGCATCATCGTGTCGCCGTGTCCGACGCGTGGACGGTTGCCGGAGACGATGTCCGAGACGGCGGACGGGTGGAGCAGAGCGCTTCGGAGTTGGTCCGGGTCCAGACTGCGGACCAGTCGACGGGCCGTCTCCTCGGGGCCTTGCAGGGGCCGCAGGGTGCCTCCGACCAGCTCGGTCGTGGCCGGGTCGGCACCGATGAAGCAGGGGGTCGTGGAGACGAGCCGACCGGCGACGACGAGGTTGTTCAGGGAGATGTGGTGGCCGCCGAACCGCCACGCCCAGACCCGGTCACCGGGGCGGCCGAAGATCCTCAGCCAGTACAGGCCGGGGTCCCGTCCGCGCTGCCGACCCCAGTGGACCCGCCACCCTTCCAGCTGGTCCAGGACGTTCTCCAGTCCCATCACGGTGGTGACCGTGGCGTAGCCCGGGACGGACAGTCCGGTGGCCACCAGCCGCATGGCCAGGCTCTGTTGGCGGGCGTTCTGGTCCCGGACGGCGAGTCCGCCGTGTTCGGTGGGGGTGTAGAACCAGCGCAGCCGCTCGGCCTCCGCGTCCGGGTGGAGCGGGGAGTCGTAGGCGGCGAGCGGGAGTTGGTCCGCGCTCAGGCTGCCCAGCCAGGCGGTGGCGGCCTCGGCCATGGCGTCCGCCGCCTTCTCCCGTCCGGCTGCCAGGGCGTCCTCCCGGTCACCGGTCACGGGTGGGCTCCGGGTCCTCGGAGATGTCGAGCATGACCTTGATGGCGTTGCCCCGGCGCTCGGCGTAGGTGTCGAACGCCTCGGCGACGTCGGGCAGCCCGAAATGGTGGGTGACCAGGTCCGCGGTGCGCAGCCGGCCCCGGGCGGCCAGGCCCACGGCGCGGGCCACCGAACCGGTGCCCTCGCCGCGGACCGTCCGGATCGAGATGCCGTTCATCACGGCGTGGTTGAGATCGGCCCGCACGGGCTCTTCGAAGAAGCCGACGAGGACGACCGTCCCGGACCGTTTGGCCATGCGCAGCGCGTCGTCCACCGCGCTCGGGGCGCCGGAGCACTCCAGGACGATGTCGGCGCCGATCCCGTCGGTCGCCTCCCGGACCGCCGCCACCGCGTCCTCCTCGCGGGAGTTGACGACCAGGTCCGCGCCGAAGGACTTGCCGAGGGCGAGCCTGGCTTCCCGCGTGCCGGCCAGGGCTACGGTCCTGGCCCCGAGTTCACGTGCGACCTGTACCGCGAGCAGACCTATCGGTCCGGGGCCGATCACCGCGACCGTGGATCCGACGAGCAGGGTGTCGAGCACGTCGAAGGCGTGCATCACGGTGCCCACGGTGGTGAGGACGACCGCGGCGTCGAAGTCCACGGTGTCCGGCAACCGGTGGAGGGTCGCCACGTGGTTGAGCGCGTATTCCGCGAAGCCCCCGTCGACGGTCATCCCCTGCACGCGGTGCCCGGTGTGGCGCAGACCGTAGTTGAGGCAGTCCGTGTAGGCCCCGGCCAGGCAGTTGGCGCAGCGCGTGCAGCCGCGGTGGGCTTCCGTCACCACCCGGTCGCCGACCCGGAACTCGTCCACGGCGCTGCCCACCGCGGCGACGACGCCGGCGTACTCGTGGCCGGGTACGAACTCGCCCGCGGCCGGGCCGCCGTCCTTGAAGAAGTGCCGACTGCGGATCTTCAGGTCCGTCCCGCACAGGGACGCCCTGCGGACGTGTACCAGAACGTCTTCCGGTCCCACCCGCGGCACGGGCAGCGTCGTGACGGCGAGGGTGCCGGGCTCACCCAGCACCGCGGCCCGCATGGTTTCCGGCAAGGACATAGGGGCCTCCAGTTACGGCCATGAACATGCGTCGGGAATCGACGGACCGAAACGGCCCTTTTCCCCACCTCATCTTGCACGCCGGAAACGCCTGTTTCCTCTTCGCGGCGCATAGGAATTCCTTATGCGTGTCGCGAGAGATTCCTATTGGAGAGCCATCACGACCTCGTGGCAGTGTCATTCGGAAACAAGGAGTGAAGCTGTGGATCTGGGAATTTCGGGCAAGACCGCGCTCGTGCTGGGCGGAGGTGGGGGTCTCGGCGGCGCGATCGCCCAGGCTCTCGCCGCGGAGGGCGCCGCCGTCGCCGTCGCGGACATCAGCCCACAGGCCGCGGAGAGCACCGCCGAGGCGGTAGCCGATGCGGGCGGGAAAGCCCTCCCCCTGGAATGGGACCTCGCCGATCTGGCCGCGATCGACCAGCACATCGCGGCAGTCGAAGGGGCGCTCGGTTCCGTGGACATCCTGGTCAACAACACGGGAGGGCCGCCGCCCTCGCCGGTCGCGGGGCAGGACCCCGAACTCTGGCTGAAGCACTTCCAGTCCATGGTGCTGTCCGTCATCGCGATCACGGACAGGGTCGTGCCGCTGATGCGCGGCCGCGGCTGGGGCAGGATCATCACCAGCGCCAGCTCGGGGGTGATCGCCCCCATCCCCAACCTGGGGCTGTCGAACGCCTTGCGGGGCAGCCTGCTCGGCTGGTCCAAGACGCTGGCCCGGGAAGTCGCGGCCGAGGGTGTCACCTGCAACGTGGTCGTTCCGGGACGGATCGGCACCCAGCGGACCAAGTTCCTCGACCAGGCCAAGGCCGACCGGGAGGGCAAGTCCGTCGCGGAGACGTCCGCCGAGAGCGTCGCGTCGATCCCTGTGGGCCGCTACGGCGAGCCGCGGGAGTACGCCGCCGCCGTCGCCTTCCTCGCAAGCGTCCATGCCTCTTACATCACAGGCTCGGTCATGCGCGTCGACGGCGGACTCGTCGCCAGCCTCTGAAAAAGACATCGGAATTCTGAGGAGGCAGAACAATGGCACCCCTGGACCGCGACACCCATGGTGTTTTCGCCATCGCACCAACGCCCTTCGACGAGGAAGGCGCCATCGATTTCGACTCGCTCAGCCGACTCGTCGACTTCTACGGAGGCTCCGGCGTCACCGGACTGACCCTCCTGGGTCAGATGGGCGAAGCACCCAAGCTGTCCCACGAGGAGAGCGTGCGCATCGTCCAGCACGTCCTCAAGCGCACCGATCTGCCGATCATCGTGGGCGTCTCCGCACCCGGCTACGCCGCCATGCGGACCCTCACGGTCGACGTCATGTCAGCCGGCGCCCACGGCGTCATGATCGCCCCGCCGAACACGCTGCGTACCGACGACCAGATCGTGAGCTACTACGAGGGAGCGGCGGGCGCCATCGGCGCGGACGTGCCGTTCGTGATCCAGGACTATCCGCTGTCGTTCTCCGTCGTCATGTCCCCCGCCGTCATCGCCCGCATCGCGAACACCGCGCCAGGGTGCGTGATGCTCAAGCACGAGGACTGGCCGGGCCTGGAGAAGATCAGCGCGCTCCGGCGACTCGAAGCCGATGGAGCGATGCCCCGTCTGTCGATCCTGTGCGGAAACGGCGGCCTCTTCCTGGACTTCGAGACCGAACGCGGAGCCGACGGAGCGATGACGGGCTACTGCGTTCCCGAACTCCTCGTCGACGTGGTGCGCCACACCGCCGCCGGCGACCGTGACGCCGCCCATGACGTCTTCGACGCCCACCTGCCCCTGCTGCGCTACGAACAGCAGCCGGGCATCGGCCTGGCCGTGCGCAAGTACGTCATGAAACGCCGCGGAATCCTGACCTCCGACACCCAGCGCGAGCCCGGGGCCGTGCTGTCGGCGCGAGCCCGCAGCGAGGTCGACTACCTGCTGTCCCGGCTCACCCGCAAGGACGACAGGGTCGCGCTCACGGCATGACGCGCAGATGACACCCCTCGGCGCAGCAGTACGGCACCACGTAACTTGATCCCATGCAGCTACGTCAGCTGGAGTACTTCCTCGCGGTCTGGGAGGCGGGCTCCTTCAGCGGAGCGGCTGCGCGGCTCTATGTCACGCAGCCTTCACTGTCCCAGCAGATCGGCGCCCTGGAGAAGGAACTGGGCGCGGTCCTGCTGGAGCGCGGCCGGCAAGGGGTGACGCTGACTCCCGCGGGCCGCGTCTTCCTGCCCCGTGCTCAGGACGTCGTCCGTGCGGTTCAGGACGCGCAGGACTCGGTGCGCGAGGTGGTGGAGGGCCGTCAGGGCGACGTCCACGTCCTGACCGTGCGGTCCGTCGCCTCGGGGATCCTGCCGCCGTCCGCGGCGCGCTGGCACTCGACGTACCCCTCCACCGTGCTGAGACTGCACGACTACTCCCACCGCCGGGACCTCGAAGAGGCCATGCGCGGCGGCCAGGGCGACATCGCGGTCGGTCCACGGCCCGACCCGTGGGAGGGGCCCGTCGTCTCCCTGGGATACGAGGAGATGGTGGTGACCGGCTCGGCCGAACACCCGGCGGGGACAGCGGCTGATCCGGCCGAACTGGCCGCCGCCGACTGGGTGCTCTACGAGCAGGAACAGGGCATGAGCGAGGTGGTGGACCGCCTGGCAGGGCACCTCGGGTTCACGCCGCGCGCCGTCGCGCGCACGGGCCAGGTCTCCGCAGCGCTCCTGTTCGCGGTCGAGGGGATCGGTGTGACGGTGACACCGGAGAACGCGGTGCCGCTGCGCTGGTCGAGGCACGCCCGGCGGATCGGGCCCGGCTGTTTCCGGGAGCTGGTGGTGTTCAGCAGGAAGCTCCCCTCCCAGCTGGCCGAGCGATACCGGGACATGCTCACCACTTTGGAGTTGCCGCTGACCGCGGAGCGGGATCTGCCCGAAGGAGCACTCCGCTTCTGAGCTTGACTCTGACGGGGAGCTTGGGGGGCCAGGTCAACCGCCCAGGGTTCGCCAGGATTTCAGCCGAGGTGAATCGCGCTGGTCAAGGTAGTGCTGAAGGCGGTCGGCCAGCAGGTCGCCCCCACCCCGACATGCGGGTCGCGGCCGCGAGGGCGTAGTCGAACTGGTAGACGTGGGTGGTGTTGCCGCCGGCCGTGTGGTGGTCGGCGTGCTGCTGGTGTGCCTCCTGGGCGGCCTGTCGGCCGACCTGGGCGGTGAGCACGTCCAAAGCGGCGTCGGTGGTGAGGTTCTGGACGCGGGGATCGAGACGAAGAAGGCCGTCGCCGCGTCGCGGACGGTGCCGATCAGCGGCGGCTTGCCCTCCAGGGCGCCGTCGGTGAGGGCCTGTTGCCGGGTACGGGACATGCCGGGGGCGCCGAGGACCGGGTACATCGGCGGAGCCGCGTCGCCCGGGGCCGCGAGCTGGGCAACGAGGCGGCCGTAGGCGTCCAGTAACTGCTCGGCCGGCAGGGCCCGCAAAGCCGTGGCGGCATCGGGGCCGTTCGGGATACCCAGCAGGAGCAGGTGAACATGCCCTGGGTGATGGATCCGTCCGTCGCGGGGTCGAGCGCGAGCGACAGGGCCGAGTACGTTCCGGCGGACTGCCCGCCGACGGTGACCGTGCGCGGGTCGCCGCCGAAGGAAGCGCTGCTGTCCTGCACCCAGGACAGCACGGTGGCCTGGTCCTGGGGGCCGAGGTCGGCCACGCCGATCTCGGGCAGGTAGAGGTCCCAGCCCGGCTCGGCATCCGCACCGAAGCCCTCCTGTGGATCACCGTCACACCCGGCGGGCTGGAGGAGACCGGCCCCCAGCGCTGTATCACTTCCTCAGCGACACCATCGGCGCCCTCGAACACATCACCACCCTTGAAGTCGGCCTCATCCTGACCGGAGTGAAGAGGGCCGGCCTGGCCCGCCCCGGCAGCCTCTGAGCTCGACACCGCGAACTCACCCCGAAGCCGAGCCTCATAACGGTTACTCCGTTTCCGTTATTGCGTGAGGCCGAGCCGCTGCGTCGATCGACCAAATCGCCCGTCTGGGCGCCGAGCGATGCGCCCGGCCGGCAACTCGACCGCGCCCGACACATCCCAAAGCGGTCTCGTGACGACCCGCCCGCCATCAGACCCTCGCCTGCGCCATCGCCCTGATCTTCGGGGGGGGGATCGGAGTGCTCAGTACACTCGCCTTGCCGAAGGCACGCGAGCCGGCAGGAGCCGCCGCTCTCGAGGGGGCCGGGCTTCTCCTGCTGCTCGCCGGAGCTGTGGTCGTACACCTGCGCAAGGGCGACCCTGTTGCCAAATTCACGCCCGCGCGGTGACTCGCCCCGCCTGGTCAGGCGTCGTCGCGCAGGTGGGCGAGCCCGCTGAGCATGAGTTCGAGTCCGAAGGAGAACTCCTCCTCGATCGGAACGGGCAGCGAACCGGCGACGGTGACCGTTGCCGGGAACAAGGCCGGATCGGCGCCCTGGAAGACGGCGGACAGGTGCGCCTCATCGAGTTGACCACCGCTGCCGTGACCGTTGATCTGTATGGCGAATCCGAGGACGTAGCGGGCGAGGGTGGCATAGGCGTGCGCGGCCTGTCGCGGCGGGAAACCGCTGTCGAGCAGCGCCGCGACGCAGTGCTCCCGCAGCGCCATGGCGCTCGGCCCCAGGGGAATCTCCTCGACCATCAGGCGCGCCGCGTTCCGGTGCCGGGCCAGGGCCTCGAACATGCTGTGCGCGACCGTACGCAGCGCCTGCCGCCAGCCCATCGCGAGGAGTTCGTCGCCCTTCAGTTCCACGGCGCCGAACATGCGGTCCACGACATGGGCGACCAGCGCTGCCCGGTTGTCGAAATGCCGGTACAGCGTCGCCGTGCCCGAGCCCAGGCGCTGGGCCAGCGTCCGCATCGAGAGAGCGTCGGCCCCTTCGTCGTCCACGATCTGCAGTGCGGTGGAGACGATGCGCTCCAGCGGCACGGGCGGACGCCCCGGGCGCCGAGCCGATGCCGGGGTCGCTCGCACAGGACCAGTTGCTGCCACTGAACGTCCACCTCCTCGGCCAGCACCATAACAGCAACACCGTATCCAATATGAAAATCGCCGGTTAGGTACGGAGCGAAGGCGCCCCCTTCGATCAGCCCGTCGACGACCGCTCATCGGGGAATCCGGCACCGGCCGATCCCACTGAGCGGTGTGCATCATGAAATCGCAGGTCACGGGTCTGGGGTGAGTGGCTGTTCGGGGCTCGCGCCGGTCGGCGGACGATGTCTGTGCCGTAGATCATCGGGACGGTCCGGTTCCGGCGCACGCAGCGGTGACGACGCCCGGCCACAGCCACTCATACCGCCTACGACGGCGACTGATCTGTACGCGACTGCGGCCAGTGCCGCCATCCCTCTTCTGCGCCGACTGAAAATCCTCGTCACACCTGGTGTGACCACAGCCGCTGCTGAACTTGATTGAGTGATGTCGGGGCCGTTCGTCTGACGGTGGCGGGTCGTCTCCGGTAGCCCTGGACCGTGAGATACGCGCAGGGCGGCGGGTTGACCGACGCTGGGAGGGCCGCCCGGGAGCGGGTGCGGTTGCAGGCCGTGGAGCGTTTCGAGGGCGGGCACGTCGGCAGTGGCGCGAGCGCGGTGACACCGGGGTCCTGTCGAAGGGATCGCCCGGGCGGCCGAGGCTCGGCGAGAAGCAGATCGCCCGGCTGGAACGGGAGTTGGAACGCGGGCCGCTGGTCCACGGCTGGGAGGATCAGCGGTGGACGCCGGCCCGGGTGAAGACGCTGATCGGACGTCTGTTCCATGTCTCCCGCACGGTCGAGGGCACCTGGCGGCTGCTGAAGAGGCATGGCTGGTCGTGGCAGCAGCCGACCCGGCGGGCGATCGAGCGCGACGACGCGGCGGTAGAACTGTGGAAGAAGGTGGGGGTGCCCCCGCTTGCGGGGGAGTCTGGCCGCGGGTAAAGGCACCGCGGCGGGTCGCGGCGCCTGGATCGTCTTCGAGGACGAGGCCGGGCAGTCGATGACGCCGCCGCGCGCCAGGACGTGGGGCCGTATCGGACAGACACCTGTCGTCCGTGGCCGTGGCTCCGGCCGGGTCTCCATGGCGGGCATGGCCTGCTACAGGACGGGTGAACGGTCCCGGCTGATCTACGCGATCCGCGAATACCGGGGCCGCAAGGGCGAGCCGAAGGGCTTCACCTGGCGCGACTTCCGGGACCTGATCGTCCGCGCCCGCATCCAGCTCGGCGGACCGATCGTTCTGGTCTGGGACAACGCCCGCATTCACCTCGTGCCGCCGCTCAAGGCGTTCTTCGAGGCCAACGCGCACTGGCTGACCGTCTTCCAGCTGCCCGTTCACGCGCCGCACCTCAACCCGCAGGAGAGCATCTGGTCGCTGGTCAAGTCGTCGACGGCTGCCTCGCCGGCACCACTCTTACCTTGGACGGCTGACCGACATCACTCAATCAAGTTCAGTAGCGTCGGTGGTCACACCTGGCTACCTCCGCACGCGAGGCATCCCCAGACCGATCCAGGTGATGATCTCGCGTTGGATCTCGTTGTTGCCGCCGCCGAAGGTGAAGATGACGGCGGAGCGGTAGCCGCGTTCGAGTTCGCCGTGGAGGACCGCTCCGGCCGAGCCCTCCTGGAGGGCGCCGGGGGCGGCGACGATCTCCAGGAGCCAGGCGTAGGCGTCGCGGCGGGCCTCGGAGCCGTAGACCTTGACGGCGGAGGCGTCCTGGGGGGTGAGGGTGTTGTTCTGGACGGCTTGGACCATCTGCCAGTTGAGGAGCCTGAGGGCTTCCAGTCTGACGTGGGTCTGGGCGAGGCGGCGGCGGACCCAGGGGAGGTCGAGGACCCGGCGTCCGTCGGTCAGCTTGGTCTCCCCGGCCCAGCGCCGGACGTCCTGGAGGGCGCGGATCGCCATCGTGCCGTGGGCGGCGAGGGTGACGCGTTCGTGGTTGAGCTGGTTGGTGATCAGCCGCCAGCCCTCGTTCTCGGCGCCGACGCGGTGGGTGACGGGGACGCGGACGTTCTCGTAGTAGCTCGCGGTCGTGTCGTGGGAGGCGAGGGTGCGGATGACCGTGCAGGAGTAGCCGGGGTCCGCCGTCGGGACCAGCAGCATGGTGATGCCCTTGTGCGGCGGGGCGTCCGGGTCGGTGCGGGTGGCGAGCCAGATCCAGTCGGCGGTGTCGCCGTTCGTCGTCCAGATCTTCTGCCCGTTGACGACGTACTCGTCGCCGTCCCGCACGGCCCGCGTCGTCAGCGCGGCGAGGTCGGTGCCCGCGCCCGGCTCGCTGTAGCCGATCGCGAAGTCGATCTCGCCGGACAGGACGCGCGGCAGGAAGTACGCCTTCTGCTCGTCGGTGCCGTAGCGCATGAGGGTCGGGCCGACGGTGTTCAGCGCCATCAGCGGGAGGGGGACGCCGGCCTGCGCGGCCTCGTCGAAGAACACGAACTGCTCGACGGGGGTCAGGCCCCGTCCGCCGTACTCCTTCGGCCAGCCGACGCCGAGCCAGCCGTCCGCGCCCAGTCGCCTGATCGTCTCCCGGTAGAACCGTTTCGCGCCGACCGGGTCGGCGTGCCGCGCGTACGCGTGGTCCGGCACCAACTCCGCGAAGTACTCCCGTAGTTCCGCCCGCAGCCGCAACTGCTCCGGAGTCTGGTCGAGGTGCACGGCGCCTCCCGATGGCCGGTGTCCTGACGGCGCACACGGTAGAACCTGTTGCAGAAATTGGGAATGGCAGGCCGCGTTGTCAGTGCCGGTCGGCACACTGGGAGGCATGACGGGGTGGCTGGAGAGAACGCGGGGGTCGGTGAGAGGCATGGGGCGAGAGGGCGCGCGGGAGGTGTTGCGGGTGTGGGCCGGTGCTGTGTATGACTCGCCGGTCCGCCCCGTCCACGAAAGGCATGCCGTATGACTCACCGGGTTCTGCTGCTCGCGCCCGCTCTCAGCGCCTCGCATCGGGAGGCCCGGTTCGACGACGGGTCCGGGCTGGATCCGGCCGGGGTGCGGGCGGCCCGGGAGGCGGCGAGCGGGGTGCCGGGGGCCGAGCAGGTGTGGTGTTCGCCGAGTGCTCGATGCCGGGAGACGGCTCGGGTGCTCGGGCTCGACGCGGTGGAGGTGGCCGCGTGGGGCGGGCTCGATGTGGGGCGGTGGCGGGGGGAGACCCTGGCGGACGTGGGGGCCCGCGAGCCGGAGGCGGTGGCGGCGTGGCTGGCGGATCCCGGCGCCGCTCCGCACGGCGGGGAGTCCGTGCGGGCACTGTGCGACCGGGTCGAGAGGTGGCTGCGGGAGTGCGCGGACCTGTCCGGGCGCACCGTCGCGGTGGTCGAGCCCGAGGTGGTGCGGGCGGTGGTGGTGCGGGTGCTCGGGGCGCCGGAGGGGGCGTTCTGGCGGGTGGATGTGGCGCCGTTGGCGGGGGTGGAGATCAGCGGGAGGGGTGGGCGGTGGAATCTGCGGGTGGGGTGAGGGCGGCGGGGGCGAGGGGGCGTGACGCGGGGTGACGAGAGGGCGGCGGACTGGTGACGGGAGGTGGCGAGGGGCAGGTGGCGTGCTGGTGAAGGCGCTGGGTGACGAGGAAGTCGGTGACGGGCTGGTGAGGGGGTCGGTGCGGAGTAGTGGGCGGGTCGGTGGCGGGGCGATGAGGAGCCCCGCGAGAACACTCCCTCCGGACATCTCACCGCTCCGGGCCACCCCTCCGGCCTGCCCCCTCCCGGCCACCCGCTCCAGCTGACCACTCTCCGCCTTCCTCTCCAGCCGGCCGATCTCCACCGCCCGCTCCAGTAGGCCGTTCTCCGCTCCCCCACTCCAGCCGTCCACCCCCCGCCCCCGGAGGGTTCGGCTCCCCTTGTGGGGGTATTCGCCTGATATGAGTACCGCATCCGTCATGCTGGCCGCGCCGAGCGGCCTGCTCAGCCTGGCGTTGTTCGCGGTCGGCGTGGCACTCGTGGCCATGCTGTGCGGCGCGTTCTGGCTGGGCGCCCGGATCAAGATGCGCGAGCCCCCGTGCCCGCGCCCCGACGAACAGCCGCACCTTCCGCCGGAGGGCGCGGTGCACGAGATCCTGGAGAACAGGGAACCGGAGGAGGTGCCGAAGGTGGGGAAGAAGGGCCACGCCCTCACCCCCTACGAACTCACGAACATGCAGACCCGGCACAGCGACTCCAAGAAACGCCGCAGGTGGAGCCCGGGGTCCAGCGGGTCCTTCGGTGGCGGCGGCCTGGGCGCGCACTGAGCCGCACCACCCGCGTACGCAACGCGACACCGCCCCCTCACCCCACCCCCCGAGCCACCCCCACCACCTGCTCCACATACCTCCCGCCGAACAGCACCACATGCACCATCAGCGGAAACAACTGGTGCGCCCCCACCCGCTCCCGCCACCCCTCCGCAAGTGGCGCGACCGACTCGTACCCGGCGAGAACCCGCTCCAGATGAGGGCACCCGAAGAGCTGGAGCATCGCGAGGTCGGTCTCGCGGTGGCCCCCGTGCGCGGCGGGGTCGATCAGCCAGGCGTGCCCGTCGGCGCCCCACAGCACGTTCCCGTTCCAGAGGTCACCGTGCAGCCGGGCCGGAGGCTCGACGGGCCCGGCGAGCGTGGCCAGCCGCCCGCAGGCGCGCTCGACGACGGCGGCCTGACCGGCGTCCATGCTCCCCTGGTCGACGGCGGCCCGCAGGTACGGCAGGACCCGGCGTTCGATGTACCAGGCAGCCCAGTCGTCGCCGGGTACGTTCCGCATGGCCGCGAGCCCGATGTACGCCTCGCGGGGCCCGCCGGGCGGCGCCGCGCCGTACGCGGGGGCGCCGCACGCGTGCAGCCCGGCGAGCGCGCGGCCGAGCCCGTACGCGGCCTCGGCGGTCGCCCGCCCCGGCGGAACCCGGTCGGTGACGAGCCACTGCTCGTCGTACCCGTGCACCACCGGCACCCGCATCCCCTCCCCCAGCCACCGCAGCCCGGCGGCCTCGGCACGGGCCGCGCCGGGCGCGTCGGCGTGTTTGACGATCACGGTCCGCCCGTCGGCGAGCCCGACCTCGGCGACCACGCCGGAGAGGGGGCGGACGGTGCGCGCGGGGGTACCGGTGAAACGGGCGGCGACGGCGAGACGGGCGTCCATACGGCCGTCAGCGTACGCCGCGCACACCCCCCGCTCCTTAGACTTCGGGGCGTTCACCTGTGGGGCGACGGAAAGAGGCGGTATGGCCGGCGAGAAGGCGGCGGGGGCGCTCAAGCGGAAGGTGTACGAGAGTGAACTGCTGCGCCTGCAGACGGAGTTGGTGAAGCTTCAGGAGTGGGTGCGGGCGACGGGCGCGCGGCTGGTCGTCGTCTTCGAGGGGCGGGACGCGGCGGGGAAGGGCGGGACGATCAAGCGGGTCACGGAGCATCTGAACCCCCGTGTCGCACGGGTCGTGGCGCTGCCGAAGCCGACCGAGCGGGAACGTACGCAGTGGTATTTCCAGCGGTACGTGGAGCACCTTCCGGCGGCCGGGGAGATCGTCCTGCTGGACCGTTCCTGGTACAACCGGGCCGGCGTCGAGCACGTGATGGGGTTCTGCACGAAGGAGGAGTACCAGCGTTTCCTGCGGCAGTGCCCGATCTTCGAGCGGATGCTCGTGGAGGACGGGATCCTGCTGCGCAAGTACTGGTTCTCGGTGAGCGACGGCGAGCAGCAGGACCGGTTCCGCAAGCGTCTCGACGACCCGGTGCGCCGCTGGAAGCTCTCGCCGATGGACCTGGAGTCGATCACCCGCTGGGAGGCGTACTCGCGGGCGAAGGACGAGATGCTGGTGCACACGGACATCCCGGACGCGCCGTGGCTGGTCGTGGAGAGCGACGACAAGAAGCGGGCGCGGCTGAACATGATCGCGCATCTGCTGGGCTCGGTGCCGTACCACGAAGTGCCGCTGCCGGTCCTGGAGTTGCCGGAGCGTCCGCCGTCGACGGGGTACGTGCGTCCGCCGCGTGATCTCCAGAACTATGTGCCGGACCACGCGGCAAGCCTCTGACCTGCACCCTTACTTGACCCAAGATCCTTGCGGCGAGGCGGCGCACTCAACTAGCGTCCCCCGAAAGAAGGTTTCTGCGACGAGGGAGGCCGTATGCCGTGCCAGTGGACGGCGGCCGGATCATGACCGCGTACAACCTCGCCGGGTTCCTGGAGGACTCGGCCGCCCGCCACCCGGAGCGCACCGCGATCGTCTTCGGCGAGCTGCGGCTGTCGTACGCGCAGACCGACGCGGCGGCGAACCAGGTCGCGAACCTGCTGACCGGGGCCGGGGTGCGGCCGGGCGACAAGGTCGCGCTGTCGATGCCGAACCTGCCGTACTTCACGTTCGCCTACTACGGCATCCTCAAGGCGGGCGCGACGGTCGTCCCGCTGAACGTGCTGCTGAAGCCGCGCGAGCTGGCGTACCACTTGGCGGACTCGGGCGCCTCGGCGTACATCGCGTTCGAGGGGACGCCGGAGCTGCCGATCGGGGCGTACGCGCGCGAGGCCGCGGGCGAGGTGGACGGCGTCGAGCTGTTCGTCGTCGACCCCGCGCGGGAGCTGCCGTGGGCGGGGCGTACGCCGGTGTTCGAGACGGTGGTGACGGACGAGGACGACACGGCCGTCATCCTCTACACCTCGGGTACTACGGGTCGCCCCAAGGGTGCCGAGCTGCGGCACCGGAACATGCGGGACAACGTCCTGATCGACGAGGCGCTGTTCGGGGCGTCGGTGGAGCGGCCGGACACGTTCCTGTGCGTGCTGCCGCTGTTCCACTCCTTCGGGCAGACGGTCGTCCAGAACGGGGCGCTCGCGTACGGCGGGACGATCGTGATGCTGCCCCGGTTCGAGCCGGCGGCGGCGCTGAAGGCGATGCTGGCCGAGGAGGTGACGTTCTTCGGCGGGGTTCCGACGATGTACTGGGCGCTGCTCGGCGCGCTGGACGGCTCCGTGGACGTCGAGGCCCTGGCCCGCAATCTGCGGGTGGCGGTCTCGGGCGGGTCGGCGTTGCCGCGTGAGGTGCACCGGGCGTTCCGGGAGCGGTTCGGGGTGACCATCCTTGAGGGGTACGGGTTGTCGGAGACGTCTCCGGTGGCCGCGTTCTCCGTGCTCGGCCAGGAGCCCCGCCCCGGGTCCATCGGCGTGCCCGTGCCGGGCGTCGAGATGCGGCTCCTCGACGGGGACGGCTCCGAGGTGACGGGTGGCACCGACGCGATCGGGGAGATCGCCGTCAAGGGGCACAACGTCATGAAGGGGTACTACCGGCGCCCCGAGGCGACGGCCGAAGTGCTGTCCGAGGACGGCTGGTTCCGGACCGGGGACCTCGGGCGGCGGGACGCGGACGGCTACTACTACATCGTCGACCGCGCCAAGGACATGATCATCCGGGGTGGGTTCAACGTGTACCCCCGGGAGATCGAGGAGCTGCTGATGGAGCATCCGGCGGTGTCCCTGGTCGCGGTGATCGGGGTGCCGCATCCCTCGCACGGGGAGGAGATCAAGGCGGTCGTCGTGCGCCGGGCGGGCGTCGAGGTCACCGGGGACGAGCTGGTCGAGTGGGCGAAGGAGCGGCTGGCGGCGTACAAGTACCCGCGGGTGGTGGAGTTCGCGGACGCGCTGCCGATGACGTCGACGGGGAAGATCCTGAAGCGGGAGATCGGCTGAGCGGGGCGGCGGGGGCGCTCACCGGGTGCCCCCGCCGCCGTGAAGTACGGTCTGACGGTGACCACACCACGTAAGCCGAGGGGCCCGTACCGCAAGGGACTTGAGCGGCGAGAACAGATCCTGCGGGCGGCTCTGGAGGTGTTCAGCGAGCACGGTGAGCGGGGTGCGTCGCTGAAGGAGGTCGCGGACCGGGTGGGGATGTCGCAGGCGGGGGTGCTGCACTACTTCGGCTCGCGCGAGGAGCTGTTCGTGGCGGTGCTCGCGGAGCGCGACGCGCGGGACGGGCGGGCGACGGCCGACGCGGGTTCCCCGGGCGAGGCGCTGGCGCGGACGGTCG
Source organism: Streptomyces roseirectus (assembly GCF_014489635.1). Classification (NCBI taxonomy): domain Bacteria; kingdom Bacillati; phylum Actinomycetota; class Actinomycetes; order Kitasatosporales; family Streptomycetaceae; genus Streptomyces; species Streptomyces roseirectus. The sequence goes on from NZ_CP060828.1 coordinate 772,019, forward strand.
TGCGGAACGCGGGGCAGCGGGGTCTGGTCGATCTGTTCGTGACGCTGTCCGCCGCCGCGTCCGATCCCCAGCACCCGGCGCACGGGTTCTTCACGCGCCGCTACGACGAGCTGACGCGCTCCCTCGCCGAGGGGATGCGGGAGGGCCAGGAGCGCGGGGAGACCCGGACGGACGTCACGCCCGAGCAGTTGGCGCGGATGCTGATCGCGCTGTCGGACGGGCTCCAGTTGCAGTGGCTGCTGGATCCGGGGGTGGAGATGGCGGAGACGATCGAGGCGTTCAACCGGATGTGCGGGTCGGGGACCGGGACCCGCACCAAAACCTAGCGTCGTTCGCTTTCCACGCCTAGAGTCGGCCTCACCCGTGCCCCCTCTCGTGAGGACCCCGCGTCATGGCCGACCCGACCCCGCTGGACCTCGACACCAAGACCGCGCTCCTGTCCGGCAGGGACATGTGGACGACCGAGTCCACCGAGGCCGCTGGTGTCCCCTCGCTCCTGATGTGCGACGGCCCGCACGGCGTCCGCAAGCAGTCCGGCGGGGCCACCGAGGTCCACGACAGCGAACCGGCGACCTGTTTCCCCCCGGCGGTGGCGCTCGCGTCGAGCTGGGACCCGGAGCTACTGCGCGGCGTCGGCGAGGCCCTGGGCCGGGAGGCCCGCGCGCAGGGCGTGGACGTCCTGCTCGGCCCCGGCGTGAACATCAAGCGCTCCCCGCTGTGCGGCCGCAACTTCGAGTACTTCTCGGAGGATCCGCTGCTCAGCGGCGTCCTCGGGGCCGCGCATGTGAGCGGCGTGCAGAGCCAGGGCGTCGGCGCGTCGGTGAAGCACTTCGCGGCCAACAACCAGGAGACGGACCGCATGCGGGTGAGCGCGGACGTCGACGAGCGCGCGCTGCGGGAGATCTACCTCCCGGCGTTCGAGCGGATCGTGAAGGAGGCCCGCCCGGCGACGGTGATGGCGGCCTACAACCGGGTCAACGGCGTGCACGCGACGCAGCACCGCGCGCTGCTGGCCGGGATCCTGCGCGAGGAGTGGGGCTTCGACGGTCTGGTCGTCTCCGACTGGGGCGCGGTCGCCGACCGGGTCGCGGCGCTCGTCGCGGGCACCGACCTGGAGATGCCGGGCACGGGCGGACGCACGGACGCGGAGGTCGCGGCGGCGGTCCGCGAGGGCCGGCTCGACGAGGCGGTCGTCGACACCGCCGTGGGCCGCCTGCGGGAACTGGCACGCCGGGTGCGCGCCGAGTCCGGGGCCGACGGGTCGGGGGCCGCCGGGTCCGACACCAAGGGGTCCGGCGCCGACGGGTCCGGCGCCCCGGGGTTCGACGTCGACGCCCACCACCGCCTCGCCCGCGAGGCCGCCGCCGACTGCCTGGTCCTGCTGAAGAACGACGACGGCACGCTCCCCCTCGCCCCGGCCACCCGGATCGCCGTCCTGGGCGAGTTCGCCCGGCGTCCGCGCTACCAGGGCGGCGGCAGCTCGCACGTCAACGCGACCCGCGTGGACAGCCCGTTGGACGAGCTGCGCTTGCGACTCCCGGACGCCCGGGTCGACTTCACGGACGATCCGGCGCAGGCCGCCGATGCCGACGTCGCGGTGGTGTTCGCCGGGCTGCGGGAGGAGGACGAGTCGGAGGGCTTCGACCGCGAACACCTCCGACTCCCCGCCGACCAGGTCGAGTTGATCCGCGCGGCGGCGACGGCGGCCCCGCGCACGGTGGTCGTCCTGCTGAACGGCGGCGTGGTGAGCCTGGAGGAGTGGTACGCGGACGTGGACGCGGTGGTCGAGGCGTGGCTGCCGGGCCAGGCGGGCGGCGGCGCGATCGCGGACGTGCTGAGCGGGCGCGTGAACCCGTCGGGGCGGCTCGCGGAGACGGTCCCGCTCCGCCTCCAGGACACCCCGGCGTACCTCAACTTCCCCGGCGGGCAAGGACATGTGCGCTACGGGGAGGGCGTGATGGTCGGCTACCGGTACTACGAGAGCGCCGAGGTCGCCGTCCGGCACCCCTTCGGACACGGCCTGAGCTACACGTCGTTCGAGGAGACCGGGTTCCGGGTGGAGCGGACGGGCGCGGACACGGCGACGGTGTCCGTGACGGTCACGAACACGGGCGGGCGCTTCGGGAAGCACGTCGTGCAGGTGTACGTCGCTCCGGCGGGGCGTCCGGTGGTCAGTCCCGTGCGTGAGCTGCGCGCGTTCACGAAGGTGGCGCTGGCGCCGGGTGAGAGTACTGTCGTCGAACTCCCGCTGGAGCGGCGGGCGTTCGCGTTCTGGGACATCGAGCGCGGGGACTGGACGGTGTCGGCGGGCCGGTACGAGGTGCAGCTCGGGCGGGACGCGCACACCGTACTCGCGTCGGTGGGCGTGGAGTTGGCGGGGGACCGGTACCGGCGGCCGCTGACGGTGGAGTCGCCGGTGTCGGAGTGGTTCGCGCACGACGCGGCGGGTCCGGCGCTGCGCAAGGCGTTGGCGGGCGGGCGGATGGTCGGGGACGACGTGCTGCGGATGATCGCGTCGATGCCGATGCGGCAGTTCCTGGCGTTTCTGCCGGAGCCGTTGCCGCAGGGGCTGCTGGAGGAGCTGTCGGAGGCGTAGGCCGGGAGATGGATGGTGCCGACCTAGCGTTTGCTTGGTTCCGGTGGCTACTGTGGGCGCATGGCCCTCCAGTTGGACATGTCGGGCAAGGTCGTCCTGGTCACCGGCGGCACGCGCGGGGTCGGGGCGGGGATCGCGCAGACGTTCCTGGAGGCGGGCGCCCACGTCGAGGTGTGCGCCCGCGGCGAGCCGCCCGAACTCCCGGCGCGCTTCACCCGGTTGGACGTCCGTGACCCGGAGCAGGTGGAGGCGTGGGTCGCGGACGTGGCGCGGCGGTGCGGGCGGGTCGACGTCGCCGTCAACAACGCGGGCGGCGCGCCGTACGCCGATTTCGCGGGCGCCTCGCCGGGGTTCCACCGCAAGGTCACCGAGCTGAACTTCCTCGCGCCGGTCTACGTGTGCCGGGCGGTGTTCCCGGTCATGGCGGACGGCGGGGTCGTCCTGAACGTCACCTCGATCAGCGCCCGCCGGGTGAGTCCGGGGACGGCGGTGTACGGGGCGGCGAAGGCGGCGCTGGAGAGCCTGACGGCGTCGCTGGCGGTGGAGTGGGCGCCCCGGGTGCGGGTGAACGCGGTGAGCTGCGGGCTGGTGGCGACGCCGGGTTCGATGGCCCACTACGGGGACGCGGCGCAGGTCGCGCGGGTCGCGGCGACGATCCCGCGCGGGGTGTTCGCCCGCCCCGAGGACATCGGCGGCGCCTGCGTCCTGCTGGCGTCACCGCTCGCGGCGCATGTGACGGGGGCGGTGCTGAACGTGGACGGGGGCGGCGAGTGGCCGGCGTTCCTGCGGCACACGCCGAACGCGTGACCAAACGCTTGGTCGTTATGCTGAGCGCCGCACCAGGCACGGCGGGAAGGAAGCAGCGACATGGCGGTACGACGCCCCGTCCGTACGGCGGCCGACAACGGCGGCGCCCCGAAGGGGGGTTCGGACCGGCGGGCCGAACTCCTGCGGATCGCGGCCCGGTTGTTCGCGTCCCGGGGCTACACGCAGACCACGGTGCGAGACATCGCCGACGAGGCGGGGATCCTCTCGGGCAGCCTGTACCACCACTTCGCGTCGAAGGAGGAGATGCTCGACGAGATCCTGCGCGACTTCCTCGGCCGTCTCCTGGAGCGGTTCGCCGCGATCGAGCAGGCGGAGCAGGACCCCCGGAAGGTGCTCGACCTGCTCGTTCAGCACTCCTTCGCCGTGATACACGAGACGCCGGACGCGGTCGCCCTCTACCAGAACGAGTCGGCGTCCCTGAGCGGCCAGCCCCGGTTCGCGTACGTCGACCAGTGGGGCCGCAGGATCGAGAGGATCTGGCTGCGCGCGCTGACGGCGGGCCAGGAGTCCGGGGTGTTCCGCGCGGATGTCGACGCCCGGCTCACCTACCGGTTCATCCGGGACACGGTGTGGTGCTCGGTGCGCTGGTACCGCCCGCGCGGCCGGTTCCGCCACGAGGCGGTCTCCGAGCAGTACCTGCGCATCCTGTACGGCGGTCTGGTCACGGAGTGACGGGAACCTCCCGGTTCCGTAGCCCCCGGGGGTCGATCTCCTCGCGGATCAGGCGCAGTTCGGTCGGATCGGGCTCGCGGGTCGCGGTGACGCCGGTCGCGTCGAGCGGGAAGCCGGTCGCGGCGCGGACGTCGTCGACGGTGACGCCGGGGTGCACGGAGCGGATGCGCAGGCGGCCGTCGTCGCCGTAGTCCAGGACCGCCAAGTCGGTGACGACGACGCCGAGGTGATGGAACGTCAGTTTGCTCGCGCGGTCGTTGCCGACGCCGCAGACCACGTCGACCCGCTCCACGAACACCTTCGGCGAGTGGCGGGGCACCCAGTAGTCGGTGCGGTGGTTGGCGGTGTTGCCGGGTGCGCCGCGTACGCCGATCAACTGGCGTGTGGGTTTGCGCCAGTTGCCGACGGCGGAGATGTTCTGGTTGCCGTAGCGGTCGAGTTGGCTCGCGCCCATCATGCTCTGCCGGCGTCCGCTCTCCACGAGGTCGAAGATCCGCCGGAACGGCACCCAGCCCTCGGCCACTCCCCCGTCGGCGGCCGTGCCGCCGAGCGGCGGCGGCTCGCTCATGAGGTACGCCTCGCCGTCGGAGAGGACGAGTTCGGGGCTGGTGGTCAGCCGGGCCAGCCGGACGCCGATCGTGGGGACGACGCCGACGGCGTGCGCCAGGATCTCGCCCGCGCCCTGCCAGGCGTCGGCGCAGGCGGTGGCGCACACCTCCGCGCGGGTGATCATCGGGCCTCCTCGGTGGCGCGTTCGGCGTGGAAGTCGGTGACGGCCCGCTGGTAGGCGCGTTCGTCGCCGTCCAGGAACCGCTTGCGGAACAGCTCCCACGCGCCGGGGTCCTTGGCGCTCGCCGCGTAGTGGGCCTGGAACGCCTCGTCGCGCGGGTGGTCGGGCGCGCAGGAGGTGAAGTGGGCGCCGTTCGGCGTCTCGATCACGCCGGTCACGAAGATGCGGCTGACCAGCAGCGTCTGGGCGGGGCCTTCGGCGAGGAGGTCGGGGACGACGCGTTCGGCGCTGACGTAGGTGCGGTCGGCGGCGCGGGCGAAGAGGTCGTCGAAGTACGGGTCGGGGCCCAGGTACTGGGCGTTCCCGGCGGGGTCGGCGCGGTTCAGGTGGATCAGGGCGACGTCCAGCGGGAGGGCCTTCATCGCGACGTACTCCTCGCCTGTGTAGGGGGAGTTGACGGTTCTCAGGTCGGGGTTCATGGTCAGGACGTCGGAGCCGAGTCCGGCGCGGGTGGGCAGGAACGACAGGCGGCTCGCCGCCGCGCGCAGCCCGGTGACGACCATGCCCTCGTCGTACTCGGCGGTCTCGATCTCGCCGCGTTCGCGGGCGGCGCGGAAGTGCGGGTCGAGGGGGATGGAGTCGAGCGAGACGAATCCGTAGACGAGTCTGCGCACCTTTCCCGCCGCGCACAGCAGTCCGGCGTCGGGGCCGCCGAAGGTGACGACGGTCAGGTCCCGCACGTCGCTGCGCAGGATCTCCCTGACCAGTGCCATGGGTTTGCGGCGGGATCCCCAGCCGCCGATCCCGATGGTCATGCCGGACTCGACGACTCCGGCGAACTCCTCCAACCGCACTGTCTTGTCGCCCATGGTGGCCCTCTCGGGTGTTCGGCACCTTGACCAAACAAACGCTTGGTGGGTTACCGTAGAACGCCGTTCCGGCTCCGGACAAGCAGGAGGGCTCATGGACCTTCCCGAAGCGGACCTTCCCGAGACGGGCCTTCCCGAGTACGTGCCCGGTCATGGGCTGCTCGCGGGGAAGACGGTGGTCGTCACGGCTGCCGCCGGTGCGGGGATCGGCTCGGCGGTCGTGCGGCGGTGTCTCGAAGAGGGCGCGCTCGCCGTGGTGTTCGGGGACGTCCACGAGCGGCGGCTCGCCGAGGCGGGCGAGGCGCTGGGCAAGGAGTTCGGGTCGGACCGGGTCGCGACGGTCGTCTGCGATGTGACGGTCGAGGAGCAGGTCGGGCAACTCCTGGACGCGGCCGAGGAGTTCGGCGGCGTCGACGTGATGGTGAACAACGCGGGCCTCGGGGGAACGAGTTCGCTGCTGGAGATGACCGACGCCGAGTGGGCGCGGGTGCTGGACGTGACGCTGACGGGGACGTTCCGGTGCGTGCGGGCGGCCGGGCGGCGGATGGTGCGGGCCGGCCGGCGCGGGGTGATCGTCAACAACGCGTCGGTGGTGGGGTGGCGGGCGCAGGAGGGGCAGGCGCACTACGCCGCCGCGAAGGCCGGGGTGATGGCGCTGACGCGGTGCGCGGCGCTGGACCTGGCCGGGCACGGGATCCGGGTGAACGCCGTGTCGCCGAGCCTCGCGCTGCACCCGTTCCTGGAGAAGGTCACCAGCGCCGAGCTGCTGGAGCGGCTGACGGAGCGGGAGGCGTTCGGGCGGGCGGCCGAGCCGTGGGAGGTGGCCAACGTGGTGGTGTTCCTGGCGAGCGGCTACGCCTCGTACCTGACCGGTGAAGTCGTCTCCGTGAGCAGTCAACACCCCTGAGAGGAGGGCCTGTTGTGATGCTGCGTACGGCGTTGTGCGAGCTGGCCGGGGTCCGGTTCCCGATCGTGCAGACCGGGATGGGGTACGTCAGCGGGCCCGGGTTGACGGCGGCCACGGCGGCGGCCGGGGGGCTCGGGATCCTCGCGGGGGCGACGCTCACGCTCGACGAGACGCGGGAGGCGATCCGGGCGGTGCGGGAGCGGACCGACGCGCCGTTCGGGGTGAACCTGCGCGGTGACGCGCCGGACGTGCTGGAGCGCGGGGAGCTGCTGGTGCGGGAGGGCGTGCGGGTCGCGTCGTTCGCGCTGGCGCCGCCGGAGCGGGTGATCCGGCGGCTCAAGGAGGCCGGGCTCGTCGTCGTCCCGTCGGTGGGGGCGCGGCGGCACGCGGAGAAGGTCGCGGCGTGGGGGGTGGACGCGGTGATCGCGCAGGGCGGCGAGGGCGGCGGGCACACCGGGGCCGTGCCGACGTCGATCCTGGTGCCGCAGGTCGTGGACGCCGTGGACGTGCCCGTGATCGCGGCGGGCGGGTTCCGGGACGGGCGGGGTCTGGTGGCCGCGCTCGCGCAGGGCGCGGTGGGCGTCGCGATGGGCACCCGGTTCCTGCTGACCAGTGACTGCGCGGTGCCGGACGCGGTGAAGGCGGAGTATCTGCGGCGGGGGGTGGACGGGACGGTCGTGACGAGCGTCCTGGACGGGGTGCCGCAGCGGGTGCTGCGCACGGAGCTGGTCGAACGGCTGCTGCGGGAACGGGCGCCCCGGCGCGCGGTGCGGTCGGTGCGCAGCGCCCGGGGGTTCCATCGCGCGTCCGGGATCTCCTGGTCCGCGATGGTCCGTGAAGGGCTCGCGATGCGGCGTGGGCACGGGCTCGGCTGGTCGCAGGTGCTGATGGCCGCCAACACGCCGATGATGCTGCGCGCGTCGATGGTGGAGGGGCGGGTCGACGCCGGGACGCTGGCGTCCGGGCAGGTCGCCGGGGTGATCGAAGATCTGCCGTCGTGCGAGGAGTTGATCGAGGGGATCGTCGCCGAGGCTGAGGCCGTTCTCACGCGGCTTGCCGGGTACGGCGGTTCGGCCGGGAACGAGTGAAGGGGCCTTCATGGGTGCCGAGTTCATCTCGACGGACGTCGACGAGCGGGGTGTCGCGGAGGTCGTCGTCGACCGGCCGCCGGTCAACGCCCTTCCGGTGGCGGGCTGGTACGCGCTCGCGGAGGCGGTGACCGGACTCGGGCGGGATCCGGCCGTGCGGGTGGTGGTGCTGCGGGCGCGGGGGCGGGGGTTCAACGCCGGGGTGGACGTCAAGGAGGTGCGGGGCGAGGGGGCGATCGTCGAGGTGAACCGGGCCTGTTTCGCCGCGTTCGCCGCCGTGTACGACTGCGCGGTGCCGGTCGTCGCGGCCGTCCACGGGTTCTGTCTGGGCGGGGGGATCGGGCTGGTGGGCAACGCGGACATCGTGGTCGCCGCCGACGACGCGTACTTCGGGCTGCCGGAGGTGGACCGGGGTGCGCTGGGCGCGGGCACGCACCTGTCGCGGCTGGTGCCCGCGCACCGGGCGCGGGCGATGATGTACACGTGCGCGACGGCGACGGCCGCCGAACTCCACGCGTTCGGCTCGGTGTTGGACGTCGTTCCCGAACCGGCCTTGCATGCGCGGGCGTTGGCGGTGGCCGCCGAGATCGCGGGGAAGCATCCGGCGGTGATCCGGGCCGCCAAGGAGGCGTTCAACGGGATCGATCTGTGGGACGTGAAACGGAGTTACCGCTTCGAGCAGGGGTTCACGTTCGAGGTGAACCTGTCGGGCGTGGCCCGGCAGGAGCGGTTCGGGCTGGACGGCTGATGGACCTGACCTGGAGCCCCGAGGAGGAGGCGTTCCGGCGTGCGGCGCGGGAGTGGCTGGCCGCGCACGTGCCGTCGCCGCCGCTGCCGTCCGGGGACACGCGGGCGGGGTTCGCGGCTCATCTCGCCTGGGAGCGGGAGCTGTTCGCGGCGCGCTGGTCGGTCGTGTCGTGGCCCGAGGAGTACGGCGGGCGCGGGGCGTCGCTGTGGGAGTGGCTGATCTTCGAGGAGGAGTACCACCGGGCGGGCGCCCCGGCGCGGGTCACCCAGAACGGTGTCTTCCTGCTGGCGCCCACCCTCTTCCGGTTCGGCACCGCCGAGCAGCGGGCCCGGCTCCTGCCCCGGATCGCGGCGGCCGAGGACCTGTGGGCGCAGGGCTGGTCGGAGCCGGAGGCGGGCAGCGACCTCGCCGCGCTGCGCAGCCGCGCGGTCCGCGCCGACGGCGGCTGGCGGCTCACCGGGCACAAGACGTGGACGACGCGCGGCGCGTTCTGCACCCACCTGTTCGGGTTGTTCCGCACCGGCCCGCAGGACGCCCGGCATCGCGCTCTCACCTACTTCCTCGTCCCGCTCGACGCGCCCGGCGTGACCGTGCGGGGCTTCCAACGGCTCGACGGGGACGAGGGGTTCGCGGAGGTGTTCCTCGACGACGTCTTCGTGCCGGACGCCGACGTGCTCGGCGAGGTCGGTCAGGGCTGGACGGTCGCGATGGCGACGACCGGCTCCGAGCGCGGGCTCACCCTGCGCTCCCCCGGGCGTTTCCTGCACACCGCCGAGCGGCTGCTGGAGCTGGCCCGCGAGGTGGGGTCCGGCGCGCACCGGGACCGGGTCGCGCAGGCGTGGATCGACGCGCAGGCGTACCAGTGGTTCACGCTGGAGCAGGTCACCGCGATCGCCGGCGGGCACGAGGTCGGCGCCGAGGCGAGTCTCGCCAAGCTGTTCTGGTCCGAGCTGGATGTCCGGCTGCACGAGACGGCCGCCGAACTGCTCGGGCCCGAGGCGGAGTTGGCGGGGCCCTGGAGCAAGGGGTTCCTGTTCTCCCTCGCCGGGCCGATCTACGCGGGCACCAACGAGATCCAGCGCAACATCGTCGCCGAGCGGCTGCTCGGGCTGCCGAGGAGGTGAGCGGGGTGCGGTTCCGGGTGGCCGAGGTGGACGCGGCGCTCGCCGAGGCGGCGGGCGGGGTGCTGGCGAAGCTGACCGAGCCGGCCGACGCCGTGTGGCGGGGGCTCGCGGGGGCGGGGGTGCTGGGGGCGCTGGTGCCGGGTGAGGCGGGGCTCGACGAGAACTGTCTGCCGCCGTTGATGGAGACGCTGGGGCACGCGGGGGTGGCGGTGCCCGCCGCCGAGACGATCGCGGTGGGGGCGCCACTGCTGGCTGAACTGCCGGTGCTGGGTGGGGTGTTGGACGGGTCGGTGCTGCTGACGGTGTCCCTGGATACTGAGGCGCCGGTGCCCTTCGCGGCTGACGCGGACCTCTTCGTCGTGGGGGCGGGGGATCGGCTGCGGCTCTTCCGGCGCGAGGAGTTGGGGATCACGCCGCTCGCATCGGTCGACGCGTCACGGAAGTTGGCGCGGCTGTCGGTGCCGTCGCGGGGTGGGGTGGTGGTGGGCGAGGGGGCGTCGGTGGTCGAAACGGCTTGGCTGCGGGGGGTGTTGGCGACGGCCGGGCTGCTGGTGGGGCTCGGGGGGCGGATGGTGGAGCTGACGGTCGCGTACGTGCGGCAGCGGGAGCAGTTCGGGGTGCCGGTGGGGTCGTTCCAGGCCGTCAAGCACGCGCTGGCCGACGTGGTGGTGGAGCTGCGGTTCGCTCGCGCGTCGGTGCTGGCCGCCGGGTGGGCGCAGGCCGCCGGGGAGGCCGACACGGGCGTCCGGACGTCCGCCGCGAAGGTGCTCGCCTCGGAGGCGGCCCGCAGCACCGCTCGGGCGGCGATCCAGTGTCACGGGGCGATGGGCTACACGACGGAGTACGAGCTGCACCGGTACGCGAAACGGGCGTGGGCGCTCGCGGCGGACTGGGGTGGTCCGGCCGAGCATCGGGCTTTGGTGGCACGGGCGTTGGGGCTCCCCTGAACCCTTGGAGGCATCGGATGATCTGTCGGGACCGGGTGGTCGTCGTCACCGGGGCGGGGCAGGGGCTCGGCCGTGCGCACGCCCTCGCCCTCGCCGACGAGGGCGCCGCCGTCGTCGTCAACGATCTCGGGGCGGCGGCCGAGAAGGTCGTCGAGGAGATCACCGCGCGCGGGGGGACGGCGGTGGCGGATCTGGGGGACGTCAGTGACTGGGGGTATGCCGAGGCGCTGGTGCGGCGGGCCGTCGTCGAGTTCGGGGCGCTGCACGCCCTCGTCAACAACGCGGGCGTCAACCGGGACCGGATGCTGGTGTCGATGACCGAGGCCGACTGGGACCTCGTCCTCAGGGTCGACCTCAAGGGCCACGCCGCTCCCCTGCGGCACGCCGCCGCGTACTGGCGCGAGTGCGCCAAGGAGGGCCGGCCGGTCGCCGCCCGCGTCGTCAACACCAGTTCCGGCGCCGGGCTGATGGGCAGTGTCGGCCAGGCCAACTACGGCGCCGCCAAGGCGGGCATCGCCGCGCTGACGGTCATCGCCGCCGCCGAGCTGTCCCGCTACGGCGTCACCGTCAACGCGATCGCCCCGTCCGCCCGCACACCGATGACGTCCGCCGTCCCCGCGTTCGCCGACCGCATGCGGCCCCCCGCGACCGGCTTCGACGCCATGCACCCCGCCAACGTCTCCCCCCTCGTCACCTGGCTCGCCTCCACCGACTCCGGCGACGTGACCGGGCGTGTCTTCGAGGTCGAGGGCGGCCTGATCAGCATCGCCGACGGCTGGCAGCACGGGCCCCGGGTGGAGCGGGGGCGGCGCTGGAAGGCGAGTGAAGTGGGGGCGGCCGTGCGGGAGTTGATGGAACGGGCGGTGGATCCGGCGGCGGTGTACGGGGGTTGAGCCCCGCTTCGTGACGGGACAGTCAACGGCCCAGGGGAGAACAACGGCCATGACGACCGCTCGTATCCGCTCGACCGTGACGGCTCGGACGCGGCCGGTGGTCAGGCCGCCGTCGGGATCGATCTGCCGCGCTCCGACTCCGACTTCTGGAACTCGTACGCGCAGTACCCGAGGAAGGACGTCAAGGCCGACGGCGTCAAGGCGCTGCCGCTGAGCAATTCGCAGAACGACGTGACGAAACTCGTCGCCAACGTGCAGGTGTTCCGCACGACCGGGGGTCGCGGGCAACGGAGTTCGCGGGGCGGATGATCCAGGGGCTGGACATCAGGACGCCGAGCGCGACGACACCGGTCGCCGCGCTGTCGGGCGGCAGCCAGCAGAAGGTCGTCGTCGCGCGGGCGCTCGCCACCGATCCCGAGGTGCTGGTGGCGATCCGGCCCACGAACGGGGTCGACGTGCGTTCCAAGGAGTTCCTGCTCGGGACGGTCCGGGGGATCGCCGACGGCGGGAAGGCCGCGCTGATCGTCTCCGACGAGGCGGGTGGTCGCCGAGTTCGTGCCGGGGTGGCGGGACGACCGGCTCGATCTGGGCCGGTTCCGCGATCTGTCCCTCGTGCCGGTCATCCTCGTGCTGATGCTGATCGGGTTCATCGTCTCGCCCGCGTTCCTGACCTCCGGCAACCTGATCGGGGTGCTCCAACAGTCCACGGAACTCGGCCTGTTGGTGTTGGCGACGACGTTCATCCTGATCAGCGGGCGGATGGATCTGTCGCTGGAGTCCACGATCGGGGTTGCTCCGGTGCTCGCGGTGTGGCTGGTCCTGCCGGCCGACGGGGGCCGCTTCCACGGGGTCGGTCTGCTGCCGGGCTGGACGGCGATCCCGCTCTGTCTGCTGGTGGGCGCGGTGATCGGGGCGGTGAACGGGTTCCTGATCCTCAAGCTGCGGCTCAACGGGTTCATCGTCACGCTCGGCGCGCTCACCATGCTGCGCGGGCTCCAAGTCGCCCTGTCCGAGGGGCAGTCGATCGTCGACCTGCCGCCGTCGTTCACCTACCTCGGCCGTACCTCGTGGCTCGGGCCGCCCGCCGCCGTCTGGGTGTGCGGGGCGCTGTTCGCGCTCGGGGGCTGCGCGCTCGCGTGGCTGCGGCACGGGCGGGCCCTGTACGCGATCGGCGGGAACCAGGAGGCGGCGCGGACGGCGGGCATCCGGGTCGACCGCATCGTCTGGACGGTGCTGATCGCCGGCACCGTGCTCGCCGCGTTCGCCGGGATCCTCTGCACCGGGCACTACGGGTCCATCTCGGCGACGCAGGGCAGCGGCTGGATCTTCCAGGTGTTCGCGGCGACCGTCATCGGCGGGGTGAGCCTCAACGGCGGCAAGGGCTCCGTCCTCGGCGTCGTCATCATCGTCGCGCCGGTCGTGTCGCGGTTCGCGTCGGGTGAGAGGCGGGAGCGAGGCCCCCGGCAGCTCGCCGCCGCCCCACCCCGGCTCAGCGGCGCTGGGCCGCCAGCCGGATCGGGGCGTTCGCCGCGCCGTACCCGCTGTAGCCGCCCTTCCGCTGGACGAACTCGAAGAACACCTGGCCGACGGTCCCGGTGTAGCAGTGCAGGAACTCGCCGCCCTGTTCGTCGCGGTCGTAGAGGATGCCGAGTTCGCGGTAGGTCGCCAACTCGCCTTCCGTGAGGTCGAATCGGGCGGCGAGGTCGTCGTAGTAGTTGCCGGGGACGGGGAGCAGGGGGGCGCCGGCCGCGTGGCAGGCGCGGGCCGTCGTCACCAGGTCGTCGACGGCGACGGCGATGTGGCGGGCGCGGTCGTCGGCCCCGGGGGTGGGGGCGAGGTTGAGGACGAGGCGGGGGCCCGAGGGGGACGCGGAAAGGGCGCGGCTGCGGAACAGGCCGTAGGGGTCGGCGAGTTCGACGGTGTCGTGGGGGCGCAGGCCGAGGATGGCGCGGTGGAAGAGGACCGCCTCGTCGAAGTGGTGCCAGGGCTGGGTGAGGGCGAGGTGGTCGAGCCGGCCGTCGGCGTGGCTCTCGCCGGTGAAGGTGAAGTCGTCGGTCCAACTCGCGGTTCCCGCGCGGCGGGTGGCGCAGAACAGGACCTCGGTGCCGTCGGGGGCGGCGATGGAGTCGAGCGGGACGTCGTCGGCCGTGCGGTGTTTGGGGAGGGTGGGGGCGAGGAGGGCTTCGGCGCGGCGGGCCGCGGCGGCGGGCGCGGGGGACTCCAGGCCGAGGGCGGCGAGTGCCGTACTCGTGCGCCGGGTCGCGGTGGTGAGGACGACGCGGGCCTCGCCGCGCTCCCAGAGGTCGACCGGTTTGGTGCGGTGGCGGGCGGTGCGGGTGAAGCCGACGGCCGTGAGGAGGGCTTCGGCGGGCTCGGGGTCGCTCGTGGCGAGTTCCGCGAACGCCACGCCCGTGGGGACGACGGGGGCGGGGAGGGCGGAGATGCCCGCGCTCTCCTCCAGGGCGAGGAGGGAGCGCATGCCGTCGAGGGCGGTGCGGCCCGCGTCCGCCTGGCGGAACACGTCGTTGAAGACTTCGAGGGAGAGCGGGCCGGTGTAGCCGGTGGCGAGGACGTGGTGCAGCAGGCCGGTGACGTCGAAGCCGCCCTGGCCGGGGAAGCAGCGGTAGTGGCGGCTCCACTGGAGGACGTCCATCGCCATCAGGGGCGCGTCGGCGAGCTGGAGGAAGAAGATCTTCTCGCCGGGGATCTCCTCGATGCCTTTCGGGTCGGAGCCCCGGGAGAGGATGTGGAAGCTGTCGAGGCAGGTGCCGAGGGCGGGGTGGCCGGCGGTGCGGACGATCCGCCAGGCGTGGTCGTAGGTGCTGACGTGCCGCCCCCAGGCAAGCGCCTCGTACGCGACCCGGATGCCGGACTCTTCCGCGAGTTCGGCGAGGCGGAAGAGTTGGTCGGCGGCCAGGTCGTCGTCGTCCAGGGCGGGCGCGGAGACGTTGGAGCAGACCAGGACCGTGCCGACGCCGAGGCGCCGCATGAGGCCGAACTTGTGGCGGGCGCGGCGCAGGGTGCGGGCGAACAGGTCCTCGGGGACGGCCTCGACGTCGCGCATCGGCTGGTACAGGTCGATCGTGAGGCCGAGGTCGGCCGCGCGGGCGGCGATCTCCTCGGGGGCGAGGGGGCTCGCGAGGAGGTCGTTCTCGAAGATCTCGACGCCGTCGAAGCCCGCGCGGGCGGCGGCCGTCAGCTTCTCGGTGAGGGTGCCGCTGAGGCAGACGGTGGCGATGGACTTACGCATGGTCGCTCCCGATACCTATCCAGGTCTTGCCGGCCCGTGCGGCGGCGCCGCTGAACGCCTCCTGGGCCTCGGTCAGGGGAAAGCCCGCCTCGATCACCCGTCCCGGCCGGGCGGCCGGCAGTTCCGTGACGGTCCCGGCGAAGTCGCCGGGGTGGTCGTAGATCATCGAGCCGCGCACCGTGAGCTGGCGGCGCACGACGTCGTCCGTGGTCAGCGGCAGCGGCTCGGCGTTGAGCCCGACCAGCACGACCGTCGCCCCCGGCGCCGCCCGGTCGACCGCCGGGCGCAGCGCGGGCCCGTGCCCGGACGTCTCGAACACGTACGTGAACCCGGTCCGCCCGTCGTCGGCGACCGCGCCGAGCCCCACGGCCCGCTCCAGCCGCCGGGGATGCGGCTCGGTGACGACGGGGACGGCGCCGAGGCGCGCCAGGATCAGGCACAGCAACAGCCCCTGCGCACCCGCGCCGACGACGAGACACCGGTCGCCCGGGGTGACCCCGCTGCGGCGCACGGCGGCCCGCGCGACGGTGTAGGGCTCGACGCAGGCGAGGTCGGCGGGGGTGAGGTCGCCGGGGGCGGGCCGACCGGCGATGCCCTCGCCCTCGACGCCGAGACCGCCGGGCACGGGGTGGGCGAAAGCCGCCGGTACCGCGACGCGTTCCGCGAGGACACCGGGGCTGTTCAGGCCGACGATCGCCCGGTGCGGGCACGCGGAGGTGCGCCCGGTGAGGCAGTCGGCGCACGTCAGGCAGGCGTAATTGGGTTCGATGACGACCCTCTGGCCCACCTGGCGGTCCGTCACGTCCGTTCCCACGGCGGCGACCCGCCCGAACCCCTCGTGCCCCATCACCCACGGATACGCCGGGACCTCCCGTCGCCCGTGGAACACCGCGAGGTCGGTCCCGCACAGCCCCACGCCTTCGACGGCCACGACCACGTCACCGGGTCCGGCAGACGGTTCGGGCCGGTCGTCGACCGTCTCGATCCGCCCCGGTGCCACCAGAACCGCTGCCCTCACAGAAACTCCCGCTTGACCACTAGACGGTTCACTTGTTCCGCTCTGCGGTCAACTCTACCGCTGACCCGCCGGACGCCGGATCGACCCCCGCGTCAGCCACCCCGGCCGCTTCAGTCACCTCGGCCGCCACTTCAGCCACCCCACCCGCCGGCTCCACCCCCCGCATCCGCCAAGCCACCCCCGCCGACACCAGACACCCCACCGCCACATACCCCGCGACCAGCGACCACCCGCCCCCGGCCCAGATCACCAGCACCCCCGCGATCAGCGGCGTGAACCCACCCCCGACAGCGCTCGCGAGCTGGTACCCGACCCCCGCCCCGCTGTACCGGTACTCCGCCCCGAACATGTCGGTGAACAGCGACTGCTGAACGGAGACGGCCATGTCGTGCGCGACGTTCACCAGCAGCACCGCGCACACGACGATCAGCGCCATCGACCCCGACTCCATCGCCCAGAAGTACGGCACCGCGCTCACCGCCCCGATCAGCCCGCCGGCGCGGTAGATCCGCCGTCGCCCGTACCGGTCGGCGAGGTAGGCGAACGCCGGGATGGTGAGCACGGCGAGCCCGCCGACCGCGAGGTTCACGTCGAGGAGGCGGTCCCGGTCGAGGCCCAACTCGTCGGTGCCGTAGGAGAGTCCGAAGGTCGTCACGCCGTAGAAGGTGAACAGTTCGACGAACCGCAGCCCGATGATCGCGAAGAACCCGCCGGGGTGGGAGCGTACGGCCGCGATCAGCGGGACGCGCGGCCGGGCCGTCTCCGAGAGCCCGGCGACCTTCTCGGTGAACACCGGCGACTCCTCCACCTTGGCCCGGATCACCAGCCCGACCAGCACCAGCAGGGCGCTGAGCAGGAACGGGATCCGCCAGCCCCACGCGCGGAACGCGGCCTCCGAGGTGGCCGACGACATCAGCTTGGTGACGAGCGTCGCGAGCAGCAGGCCGAAGGAGGCGCCGACCTGCACGCCGCTGCTGTAGAGCGAGCGCCACTTGCGCGGCGCGTTCTCGACGGCCATCAGCGCGGCCCCGCCCCACTCGCCGCCGACGGCGAACCCCTGTGTGGCCCGCAGCACGACCAGCAGGACCGGCGCCCAGACGCCGGCCTGCGCATAGGTGGGCAGGACGCCGATCAGGGTGCTGGCGACGCCCATGATCAGCATCGTCAGGACCAGCATGCGTTTGCGGCCGAGGCGGTCGCCGAAGTGGCCGAAGACGATGCCGCCGAGGGGGCGGAAGAGGAAGCCGACGCCGAAGGTGGCCCAGGCGGCGAGGGTGCCGACGGCCGGGGAGGCGTCGGGGAAGAAGAGGTCGCCGAAGAGGAGGCCGGCGACGATGCCGTACAGGAAGAAGTCGTACCAGTCGACCACGGCGCCCATGAAGCTCGCCAGGGCCGCGCGCTTGGCGAGGGCGTGGTGCGGGGTGCTGCTCATTCACACTCCGTCGAGACAGGTCCACTGTGCGGACCTATTGATCCGATGAGCGGAACGATAGAGCGGGCGGTTTGCGGCCATCAAGAGTTACGGCAAGATTTCCCCGACAGCGCCGGACCGGCCGGGAGACACGGGGAGACCGCGACATGGGGACCGAAGAAGGGCACGCCTCCGGCGTCCGCAGCGTGCGCCGCGCCGTGGAGATCCTGAGCCTCCTCAGCGAGGACCGCCCCGTGGTCACCCTGCGCGAGATCACCGAGGCGACGGGGCTGGCCAAGACGACCGCGCTGCGCCTGGTCCAGACCCTGGAGGAGAGCGGCCTGCTCGGCTCGCACCCCGGCGGGTACACGGCGGGCCCGGCGCTGTGGCGGTGGGCGTACCTCGCGCGGAGCCAGTGGGAGGTACCCCAGGAGACCCGCAAGGTCATGCGGGACCTCGCCGACCGCCTCGGCGAGACCGTCAACCTCTTCGTCGCCCGGGGCGTGCACCGCATCTGCGTCGCCCACGAGGAGAGCCCGCACCCCCTGCGCCACGTGGTGGACGTCGGCGACGAGCAGCCCCTGTGGGCCGGCGCCTCCTCCAAGGTCCTCCTGCGCGACGCCCCGGACGCCTTCCTCCGCCGGGTCGCGCTGACCTCCCCGCAGGGCGAACTCCTCACCGACCGCCTCAAGTCCTGGGCCGCGGAGGCCGCCGAGCGCGGCTACGCCGTCAGCTCCAGCGAGTTCGACGAGGGCCTGACCGCCGTCGCCGTCCCCATCACCGGCCGCACCGGCCACGTCGCCGCGTCCCTCTCCCTCAGCGGCCCCACCCACCGCTTCCCCTACGAGGCCATCGAACGCTTCGCCACCGACCTCACCCAGGGCGCCCGCCTCATCTCCGCCCAGGGCTTCAACCACCCGCTGGGAAGCGCGGGTTGATCGGGTAGGACCTCCCGCCCCCGCCGCCTGCCACCGACGCAAAAACCCACCCCTCGCGCACCGTCCGAAAGTATTCGGCGGTGCGCGAGGTATTGACGCTGCTCCTGAGGCACCTACATTCGAAGCGTCCGACACCCTGTTCAGTGTTCGTATATGCGAACACGCAGCCAGAAACTCCGTCCGAGAATGGGAGCGCTCCCAACCCCGCTGGAGGATCCGATGGACGTCACAGGAGAGCCGCCGACCGGTATGTCATGGCCGGGACAACACCTCAGCAGGCGCAGAGCGCTGGCGGGCGGTGCCGGGCTGATCGTGGGGGCGGCGCTGCCGTTCACCGCGGAGGCGGCCACCACGTACACCAACCCCGTGCTGTGGCAGGACTTCGCCGACATCGACGTCATCCGGGTCGGCGACACGTTCTACTACTCCGCCTCGACGATGCACTACTCCCCCGGCGCCCCGATCCTGCGCTCGTACGACCTGGTCAACTGGGAGTTCGCGGGCCACTCGCTGCCGACGCTGGACTTCGGCGCGAAGTACGACCTGAACGGCGGCCGGGGCTACGTGCGCGGCGTGTGGGCGTCGTCGCTGGCGTACCGCCCGGCCAACCGGACGTTCTACTGGCTCGGCCAGATCGACTTCGCGCGGACGTACCTCTACACCGCGCCGGCCGTCGAGGGTCCGTGGACCCGGCTGGCGTCGCTGGGGAACGTGTACTACGACGCGGGCCTGCTGGTCGACACGGACGACACGATGTACGTCGCGTACGGCAACACCACCATCAGCGTCGCCCAGTTGGCGCCGGACGGCCGCAGCCAGGTGCGCGCGCAGCAGGTGTTCTCCACCCCGTCGAGCATCGGGACGCTGGAGGGCGCCCGCTTCTACAAGATCAACGGCAGCTACTACATCTTCCTGACCCGCCCGGCGAACGGCCAGTACATCCTGAAGTCGTCCGGCGGTCCCTTCGGCCCGTACACGCTGCGGCAGTTGCTGCTGAACCTGCCGGGCCCGGTCCCCGGCGGCGGCGTCCCGCACCAGGGCGGCCTGGTCCAGACGCAGGCCGGCGCCTGGTACTACCTCGCCTTCGTGGACGCCTACCCCGGCGGCCGGATCCCCGTCCTCGCGCCGGTCACCTGGACGTCCGACGGCTGGCCGGTGCTCCAGCTCGTCAACGGCGCCTGGGGGACCTCGTACCCGAGCCCGGCGCTGCCGACGCCGCCGCGCCAGGTCGCGCCGATGATCGGCGTCGACACCTTCGACGGGACGACGCTGAAGCCGAAGTGGGAGTGGAACCACAACCCGGACACCACCAAGTGGTCGGTGAACAACGGCCTGACGCTGTCCACGGCGACGGTCACCGACGACCTGTACTGGGCCCGCAACACCCTCACCCACCGCATCCAGGGCCCCTCCTCGACGGCGACCGTGACCCTGGACATCGCCGCGATGCGCGACGGCGACCGCGCCGGACTCGCGCTGCTGCGGGACTCCTCCGCGTGGATCGGCGTCAAGCGTGAGGGCACGGCGACGCGCCTCGTGATGGTGAACGGGCTGACGATGGACGGGAGTTGGAACACGACGGGGAAGGGCACGGAGGCCGCGAGCGTGCCCGTGACCGCCACCCGCGTCTGGCTGCGCGTGAAGGCGGACATCCGCCCCGGTTCAGGGCGCCAGGGCGCCTTCTCCTACAGCCTCGACGGCGTCACGTTCACCCGGCTCGGCCCGGCGTTCTCGATGGTCAACTCCTGGCAGTTCTTCATGGGTTACCGCTTCGCCCTCTTCAACCACGCCACCCGGGCGCTCGGCGGTTCGATCCGCGTCCCGCGGTTCGAGGTGTCGGTGCCCTGACCCACGGCACGTCCCGCACGGAACCCGCATCCCCCCACCCGTACGAGGAGACCTCATGCATCCCCACACCCGCCAACCGGCCCTGCTGGGCGCCCTGGTCGTCGCCACGCTGCTCGCGGGCGGCACCGCGGCGACCGCCGTCCCGCAGGAGGCGCCCGCCGTCAAGGCGTCGACGCTCGGGGCCCAAGCCGCCCAGTCGGGGCGGTACTTCGGCACGGCGGTCGCCGCGAACAAGCTGGGCGACTCGACGTACTCGTCCCTCCTGAACCGGGAGTTCAACCAGGTCACCGCCGAGAACGAGATGAAGTGGCAGACGGTCGAACCGTCGCGCGGCTCGTTCAACTTCGGCCCCGGGGACCGGATCGCGAACCAGGCGACGTCGCACGGCCAGCGGCTGCGCGGGCACACGATGGTCTGGCACTCCCAACTCCCGGGCTGGGTCGGCTCGATCGGCGACGCGAACACGCTGCGCAGCGTGATGAACAACCACATCGCGCAGCTCGCGAACCGCTACAAGGGCCGGATCCACTCGTGGGACGTCGTCAACGAGGCGTTCGCGGACGGCGGCAGCGGCGGACGCCGGGCGACCGTCTTCCAGAACGTGCTGGGCGACGGGTACATCGAGACCGCGTTCCGCACCGCGCGCACCGCCGACCCGGCGGCCAAGCTCTGTTACAACGACTACAGCATCGAGGACTGGAACGCGGCGAAGACGCAGGGCGTCTACCGGATGGTCCGCGACTTCAAGTCCCGTGGCGTGCCGATCGACTGCGTCGGTTTCCAGGCGCACTTCGGCGCGGGCGGCCCGCCGTCGACGTTCCGGACGACGCTGTCGAACTTCGCGGCGCTCGGTGTCGACGTCCAGATCACCGAGCTGGACATCGCTCAGGCCGGGACGGGCGCGTACGCGAACGCCGTGCGGGCGTGTCTCGACGTGGCGCGCTGCAACGGGATCACCGTGTGGGGCATCCGGGACAGCGACTCGTGGCGCAGCGGCGAGAACCCGCTGCTGTTCGACCGTAACGGCGCGAAGAAGCCTGCGTACAACTCCGTCCTGACGACCATGGGCGGCACGCCGGCACTCGGCGTGCGGTGAACGCCCGTTCATGACGCCTGCGGCTCCCGGACCCGTTCGGGAGCCGCCCGGCGTTCCGTGCTCCACCGCCACAGCGCGAGCCCGAACCCGACGCCCGCCAGCAGTGCCGGGACGGCCAGTTCCACCGCGAGGGACGCCATCCACTCGGGGTTCAGCCGGCGCGTCAGGCCGCTGGTGTACTGGCAGGTGGCCTGCGGCGGGAAGAGGCTGGGGTCCAGGGTCCGGGGCTGCTGGCTCCCCCAGTCCGCGCCCCGGCCGCACGCCGACGAGGGCCCGGCGAGCAACTGCCAGCCGGTCAGCGCGTACCAGCCCGCGAACAGTGACCCCAGCACGGTGAACGCCGCTCCCGTCCGCCGGAGTTTCGCGCCCCTGGTCATCGGCACGGCCAGCCGGCTCCCGAGGGGCGGTTGCAGGCACTCGGCGACCAGCGCCACCAGCAGACAGCCCACCAGCACCGCCATCCCGGCCCACATCAGCCAGTTGAACGGCCCGTGCCCGCCGATGGTCGACACCTCGCCGCCCTCGAACTCGCAGACGGTGGCCGGCGGGAACGCCTGGTCCCGGGTGGCCAGCAGCTTGCCCGGCCCCTCGACCAGCCCGTGCATGCACCGCTCGTCGTACTCCAGCATGGCGAAGACCGCGACCATGACGCCGAGGGAGAGGGCGGCGAAGGAGAACCCGACCGCGGCCCACAGTCCGTTTGTTCGATAACTGCCGTGCATCCGCGCACAGTAGCCGCTAGGGGACTTGTTTGATGTTCTTCATCGTGAAGTGGGAGACGATGTTCCTGATGCCGGGGATGGTCATGACCCGGGTGCTCAGGAAGGTCTCGTACGCGGCGAGGTCGGCGACGTCGGCTTCGAGGCGCTGGACCCGGCGCAGACAGGGCCCGGTGATGAGGCCGACGCGTCCGGTGAGTTCGACGTTGGTGAGGCGCCGGTTTCGCGGGACCGTGGAGACGCGCCCCCTCCGCTCATACGGTCGTCGTACCGCGTCGACAACCGCCGCCGCGCCGTCGCCAGATCGCCGACGGCGTCCGTGACCCCTTCTCCGCCGGGCTCGGCATCTTCCCGCTGGGCATCGCACTGGGCCCGCTGATCCTCCAGGCGGACCCGCCCTGGTGGCTGGCCCCCGCGCTCTCCCTGGCCGCGTTTCGCCGGGGCGCTCGAACTGCTGCTGGTCCTCGCGGTGGGCGTCACGATCGGCGTCCACCTCGTGTCCGGGCGCCGGACGATCCTCAGCGTTGGGCTCGGAACAGCCGTCTACGTAACCTTGTCGAACACGTTGTAACGACCACCGAGGAAAGGTCCGCCTTGACCGCCGGCAGCTATTACGAGCGCATCGACGACCACCGCTTCAAGCCGACGCACCTCGCGCAGGGTGCCTGGGCTCCGGACGAGCAGCACTTCAGTCCGCTGGGCGGTCTGATCGTCCACGCCATGGACCGCCACCTCGCCGACCGGCCGGGGCTGCTGCTCTCCCGCCTCAGCTACGACATCCTGGGCCGGCTGGCGCTGGACGAGTGCGAGGTCACGGTCGAGACCGTCCGGCCGGGCCGCACGATCGAGCTGATCGAGGCCGTCGTCCACATCTCCGGCCGCCCCGTGGTCCGCGCGCGCGGCTGGCTGCTGACGGCCGTCGACACCACGTCGGTCGCGGGCGGTACGGGGCTGTCGCTGCCGGCGCCGGAGACGTCGCCGGCCTGGGCGATGAGCGAGACGTGGCCCGGCGGGTACGTGGCCTCCCTCGACGTCCGCACCCCGGTGGCGCCCGAGCCGGGGCGGGGCACCGCGTGGCTCTCCACGCCGCACACCCTCGTCGCCGGGGAGCCCGTGAGCAACCTCGCCTCGTTCCTGACGCTCGTCGACACGGCCAACGGCATCGCCGTGCGGCAGCAGCCGACGGAGTGGATGTTCCCCAACGTGGACCTCACGATCCACCTGCACCGCCAGCCCGAGGGCTCCTGGACGGGGCTCGACACGACCGTATCGTTCGGGCCGACGGGGCAGGGGCTGACCAGCACGGTGCTGTACGACGTCGCCGGGCCGGTGGGGACGGCGCAGCAGATCCTCACGGTGCGGCCGGCGCCGGGGAAGTAGAGCGGGTTCGGGCCCGTCGTCGAACCGCCTGGCGGACCAGGTGGTTCGACGACCGGTCCCGGGTCTACGCGTCGGTCTCGGGCCGGTCCGCGTCCGCCCAGTGCGTGTGGAACATGCCGGGCTTGTCGACGCGGCCGTAGGTGTGCGCGCCGAAGAAGTCCCGCTGGCCCTGGAGCAGGGCGGCCGGGAGGCGTTCGGCGCGCAGGGTGTCGTAGTAGGACAGGGCGGCCGAGAACGCGGGGACCGGGATGCCCCGGCGGGCGGCCATCGCGACGATCTCGCGCCACGGGACCTGCGCGTCCGTGATCTCCTGAGCGAAGTCCTTCTCGGTCAACAGGCTGACCAGCGCCGGGTCCTGTGCATAGGCGGCCCGGATGCGGTCGAGGAACGACGCCCGGATGATGCAGCCGCCGCGCCAGATGCGGGCGACGGCGGCGAGGTCGATGTCCCAGCCGTACTCCTTCGCCGCGTCCTGGATCATCGACCACCCCTGGTCGTACGCGATCACCTTCGACGCGTACAGCGCGTTCTCCACCTGCGAGGCGAACCGCGCCGCCTCGGTCCGGCTCAACACCGGCGTCGTCCCGCCCGGCAACCCCCGATACGCCGCCCGCAAAGCGGTCTGCCCCGACGCGGCACGCGCGAACGTGGCCTGCGAGATCGCCGTCACCGGCGCGGCGAGGTCCAGCGCCGTCTGCACCGTCCACCGCCCGGTGCCCTTCTGCCCGGCACGGTCCACGACGACGTCCACGAACGGCCCACCCGTCACCGCGTCCGTGTGCCCCAGCACCTCGGCCGTGATCTCGATCAGGTACGACCCCAGCCGCCCCTGGTTCCACTCCCGGAAGATGTCCGCGATCTCCGCCGGCCCGTACCCCCCGACCTGCCGCAGCAAGTCATAGGCCTCCGCGATGAGTTGCATGTCGGCGTACTCGATGCCGTTGTGCACCATCTTCACGAAGTGCCCGGCACCGTCAGCCCCGATGTGCGTGGCACACGGCTCCCCGTCCACCTTCGCGCTGATCGCCTCGAACATCGGCCCCAGCACGGCATACGACTCCACCGACCCGCCCGGCATGACCGACGGCCCGTGCAGCGCCCCCTCCTCACCCCCGGAGACACCAACACCCACGAAATGGATGCCCTGTTCACGCAGCGCGGCCTCCCGCCGACGCGTGTCGGCGAAGTGCGCGTTGCCCCCGTCGATGATCATGTCGCCCGGCTCAAGGAGCGGCGCGAACTCCTCGATCACCGCGTCCGTCGCCTCCCCCGCCTGCACCATCAGCATCAGCCGACGCGGCCGCTCCAACGCCGCGACGAACTCCGCAGCCGTCTCCGCCGCGACGAACTCCCCCTCGTGGCCGAACTCTTGAACGAGCGCGCGCGTACGCCCCGCGCTCCGGTTGTGGACGGCGACCGTGTACCCGTGGCGCGCGAAGTTGCGGGCCAGGTTGCGGCCCATGACCCCGAGTCCGGTGACGCCGATCGATGCGGAAGCGCTCATCTGCTGTACCTGTCCTATCGGATACGACTCCTGCGGCACGTTCGTGCCGCCCGTGAGGTGCTCGCACGCCCGGTGAGCGTCCTCAAGAAGCGTAAACAGCGCCGGTGATCAGATCTATGCCCCGCGTGCGGAGTTCCGCATCGCGGTCAGCGTCTGCGCCAGGGCAGGGTCCGGTCGTGGTCGCTGTCCGCGTCGATGCGGTGGAGGGCGGTGTTGACGGCTTCGCCGATCTCGGCGAGCTGGGTCACCTGGTCCGGGGTGAGGGCGTCGAAGACCGCCTGGCGGACCGCTTCGACGTGGCCGGGGGCGACCTGTTCCAGCAGGCGCATGCCGTCGGGGGTGAGGACGGCGAGCTGGGTGCGGCGGTTGTGAGGGCAGTCCTCGCGGTCGACGTAGCCGGACTCCTGGAGCCGGGTGACCGCGTGGGTGAGGCGGCTGCGGGTGATGCGCAGGCGTTCGGCCAGCTCCGACATGGTCAGCTTGCGGTCGGGGGACTCCGAGAGGATCGCCAGCAGGACGTAGTCCGTGTGGGTCATGCCGGCGTCGCGGCGCAACTGGCGGTTGAGGTGGTCGGCGAGGTGGGTGGAGAACTCGACGTAGGCGAGCCATGCCCTGCGTTCCTCGGGGGTGAGCCAGCGCGGCGTCGGTTCCATGGGCGTGATGGTAATCGGAGGCCCGCGTGGCACCGGCGACGACCGGGGCCGCTCACCCCACGACTCACCCCACGACGAACGGCAACAGGTCGGCCGTCGCGCCGAGTTCGGCCCGCTGTGCCGGCGTCGGTGCGCGTCGGCCGGTGGCGACGAGGAGGGCGTCCGGGTCGGAGAAGGACGCCGGGAGGGCCGTCCCGGTGACGCGTTCCAGGAGGTTCCGGGTGGCGGCGAGTCCTTCGGCGGGCGGGCCGGGGGCGTCGGGGAGGTGGGCGACGAGGTCGAGGTGGTGCAGCGTCCACTCCAGGACGTACGCGGTGAGGTAGTCGCCTGCGGTGAGGACCATGTCCTGGGTGGTGACGCGCCGCGCCGGGTCGGCGAGTTGTGCGGCGCGTCCGGCGGCCGATCCGACGTCGTCCAGGTGGAAGGCGAGCAGCGCCGGGTCCTCGTAGGCGGCGGCGAGGCGGACGGTCAGGGCGTCGAGGGGGTCGTCGCCGGTGGGCGGGGTGTGGGTGAGGGTCCAGTAGGTCGCGGCGTCGTGGGTGGGTGAGGCGTCGGTGGGGGTGGCGAGGGTGATCAGGACGTCCTGGGCGTCGATCACGAGGTGGCACACCAGGTCCCGCACCAGCCATCCCGTACAGCCGGAGGGGCGGGCGAAGTCCTCGTCCGCAAGCCCGGCGACGGCCGCGCGCAGCGCCGTCCACGTCTGGGTGAAGAGGTCCACGCGAGCACGGTACCCGCAGGGCGGCATCACATCGGCAGCAGCACCCGCACCCGCCACCGCCGGCGTCACACCGGCAGCAGTGCCCGCACCCGCCACCCCTTCTCCCCCGGCCCCGCCTCCAGTTCCCCGCCCAGTGCCGTGACCCGCTCCCGCAGTCCGACCAGGCCGAAGCCGCCGCCGCGCGCCTCGTCCGGGAGCGGTGCCCCGCCGCGCCCGTCGTCGCTGACGGTCACCTCAAGACACGGCCCGGCCAGGCGCAGGGTGACGGTGATCTCGGTGGCGTCGCCCGCGTGCCGGCGCGCGTTGGTGAGGGCTTCCTGGACGACGCGGTAGGCGGCGGCCTGGACCTCGTGCGGCAGTTCGTCGTGGACGCCGTCGTCGCGCCGCAGGGTCACGGGTGTGCCGGCGAAGCCCCGTGCCAGTTCCCCGATCCCGGCGAGGTCGCCCACCGGCCGGTGCGCGGCCGGCTCGGACTCGCGCAGGACCCCGAGGGTGCGCCGCATCGACGCGAGCGCTTCGGTGGCCGCGTCCTGGATGCCCCCGAGGACCGGGTCGAGTCCTTCGCGGGACCCGGCGGTCATCATGCGGGCCATCTGCGTCTGCACGAGGATCCCGGTGACGTGGTGGGCGACGAAGTCGTGCAGGTCCGCCGCGATCGCCACCCGCTCCTGACGGCGCGTCTCCGCGACGGCGACGGCCCGCCGGAAGTCCAGCGACCGCAGATACCCGGCGAACCCGGCGACGGAGACGGCCAGCAGCAGCCCGACGGCGACGTACACCGTCCCCTCGTCCCCCGCGGGCGTGGACACGTACCGGGCCGGTGTCGCGAGCAGCGCGCCCGCGTCAAGGACCGCGCACACCGCCGCCCAGCGCGCCGGCACGTGCCGCACCGCGTTGAACAGCAGGCACAGCAGCAGCGCCACCTCCCCGGGCCCGAAGGGGACGTCCCGGTGCCGTGCCACCGCCGTCGCCGTGCAGAGCAGGGACAGCAGGGCGGGGACGGCGGTGCGCGCCTGCGGGGTGAGCCAGGGCGGGCGGCGCCCGGCGGGCCACAGGACGGCGGCGAGGCCGGTGCCGACGGCCAGGGCGGGCAGCGGCAGGGCGGCGCCGGCGAGGTGGACGACGAGGAGGTCGACGAAGGCCGCCGCGAGCAGGGCGCCGACGGCGAAGCCCCGGACGGTGGATCGCATGCCGCACACCGTAACGGGGACGAGCTGGTACGTTCCGACTCCCGAGAGCGTTGGGAGCGCGACCGTGCCGGACACCAGGTTCCTCCTCGGCGCCGTCGCCGGGGCGGCCACCGTCCTCCTCGCCGGCGGCGCCCTCACCCGCGCGCTCTCCACGACCGAGTCGACGACCCGGCTGGACGAGTTCGACACCGTCTGGCTCGACGGCCGCAAGGCCCTCGCGCCGAACATCGTCGCCGGTCGCACGGAGGGCAGGTACCACCCGCTGCCCTGGGTCGGCTTCCGCGTCCACGGGGTCAGTTGCCCCGGCGCGCTGCTCGCGGTCGCCGGGACGAGGATGACGTGCACCGGGCGCCGGGAGGACGGCACGGTCGTCGGCATCCCCGTCACGGTCGTCAACGCGACGGACACCCACATCACCTGGAAGTTCGACCGGTGCGGGTGCGCCACCGGCGCCGGCGTCAGCCCTTGACGGGCCCGCCGTTGATGGCGACGCGCCGGCCGTAGCGGGCGTAGGGGTAGTAGTCGTACGTCGCGTGGTGCTGGACGCACCGGTTGTCCCAGAAGACGAGCGTGTCCGGGGCCCAGCGGACCCGGCAGTGCAGGACCGGCCTGCGGGCGATCGTGTCGAAGAGCAGGTCGAGCAGGGCCCGGCTCTCGTCGGCGGACAGCTGCGGGATGCGGCTGGTGTACGCCTTGTTGACGTACAGCAGCGGGCGGTCGGTCTCGGGGTGGCGGGCGACGACCGGGTGTTCGCTCTTGGGGACGACGTAGTCCGGGGGCAGCGGGTAGCCCGCGAGGGCCTGCGCGCCGTCGTGGATCGCGGTCAGCGGGTCCAGCAGGGCGCGCATCGCCGGGGAGAGCATCGCGTAGGCGAGGTGCATGTTGGCGAACAGGGTGTCGCCGCCGCAGCCCGGTTCGGGGATCTCGGTGATGTGGAGCATCGAGCCCAGGGAGGGTTCGGCGTCGGCGGTGCCGTCCGCGTGCCAGCCGTTGCCGGCCACGTTCGCGGCGGCCGACGTCGTGCGGATCTCCAGGATGTGCGGGTCGCCCTCGGGCGGCGGCGGGTTGACGGGGCGCAGTTCGCCGAAGGCGGCGGCGAAGCGCTTGTGGTCCTCGGGGGTGATCTTCTGGTCGCGGAAGACGAGGACGTGGTGGTCGCGGAAGGCGGTCCGGATCTCCTCCAGCTGGTCCTCCGGGATCTCCCGCGCCAGGTCGACGCCGGAGACCTCCGCGCCCAGCACGGGCGTGATCCGTTCGACGGTGAGTGTGCGGTAGGGGTGCGCGGGACGTGTGGTCACCGCTTCCAGCGCTTCGCGCTCGTACGACTCCATGTCGTCAACCTCCAAAGGGGGATGGGGATCTACAGGTGCGCCCTGATGGCCTCGGCCACCGTGTCGACGTGGGGTGCCGCGACGACGCCGTAGTGGTCCGTGGGCAGGTGGCCGATGACGGCGGACGGGGGCAGGCAGTCACTCCACTGCCGGTCCTGTTCGTGCAGGGCGACGCGGGCGGGGATGTCCGCACTGCGGTGCTCGGCCAGCCACAGACGCGTGGGGACGGCGGCCAGGGGCCGTACCCGGTGCTCGCCGAGGCTGCGCAGGTTCGCGCGGCAGCAGCGGGCCAGCCGCTCGGCGTACGCCTGGGCGTGCCCGGCCGGCGACGAGGAGGCGCCGAGTTCGGCGGCGAACACCTTCTCCAGGTGCGCCTCGTCGTAGGCGGCGACCAGTTCCTTCGCCCGGGGCGGCGGCGGGTCCAGCAGGTGGAGGGCCGCCGGTGGCCGGCCGGCCTCCTCGGCGAGGCCCGCCATCTCCATCGCCACCCGGGCGCCGTAGGACCATCCGGCCAGGTGGAGCCGGTGATCCGGGCCGCCGAAGCGCTCCCGCAGCGCGGCGTCGTACTGCCGGGCCCGTTCGGTCAGCGACCAGACGGGCGCCCCGCTGTCACGGAGTGCCGGGTCGGCGATGAGGCACACGGTCGGCGCCGGACCGAGCGCCGCCACCAAGGGGCGGTACGCCTGGATGTCCCCGCCGACGGGGTGCACCAGGCACAGGACGGCCGGGCCGGTGCCCTCCTGCCAGACGTCGAGGACGACGTGGGCGGGTGCCTCGGGGGTGGGCTCGGCGGCGGTGAGGGCCGCCTCGACGTGTTTCAGGACCTCCGTGAGGCTGACGCGGTGGCTCAGGGAGGTGAGGTCGATCTCGACGCCGTGGTCGTCCTCGATCTGGGCGAGGAGGCTGATCAGGGTCAGCGAGTCGGCGCCCAGGTCGTAGAGGGAGTCCTCGGGGTCGAGTTCGGCCACGCCGAGCAGGTCGCGGATCACCCGGGCCAGGGATTCCGCCCGCTCCCCGGTGGCACCGACGGCTTCGCGGGCCGGCCCGGGTTCCGGGGCGCCGGCGGGGCTGTAGAAGGCCCGGGAGGCGTCGAGGTCGGTGGTGGAGACGAGGAGTTGGGGCAGTTTCAGGGCCAGGGCCCGCGCGAAGACCGTCTTGCCCTCCTCGACGCTCAGGCCGACCGCGAGGTGCGCCTGGTGGCGGCTGTCGCCGCCCAGGGCCCGGGTCGCCATGCCGGTCTCGCTCCAGATGTCCCAGTCGACGCCGATCCGGACGGTCGTCTCGCTCTCGTCGGCCCGGTGGTGGGCGAAGCCGTCGAGGAGACCCGCACCGGCCGCGTAGTCGCTCTGGCCGACCCCGCCGAGCAGGGCGGACATCGACGAGCAGTACACCGCGTACTCCGGGCGGTGGGCCCCGATCAGGTGCTCGACGACGAGTGCGCCCCGCTCGCGGACCGCGGCGGCCTCGCGCGCCGCGCCGGCGTCACGCCGGACGAGCAGCCCGCCGTGTCCGAGACCGGCCGCGTGGACGACGCCGTCCAGCCGTGCCGTGTGCTCGGCGACGGCCGCCGCGACCTCGTGCGCGGTCATGGTCGCGAGGTCCGCCGGGACGAGGCCGACGCGGTGGGCCCAGCCGGTCAGCTCCTCGGGCAGGCGCGGGTTCCTCGACAGCAGCAGGACCCGGCCCCGGGTGTGTTCGAGCAGCCAGGCCGCGACGGCGCGGCCGATGCCGCCCGTGCCGCCGAGCACCAGGTGGACGGTGTCCGCCCCGGCCGGCACGGAGGGCCGGGTGCCGTCCGGTTCCGGTACGGGGGTGGTGCCCGGCCGCCACCAATAGCCCTGCCGCAGCGCGAGCCGGCGCGGCAGGGGCGGCCCGGCCTCGTGGCTCGCGGCGACGGCCGAGGCCACGTGTCCGGCCCAGCGGGTGAGGTCGCCGTCGGGGAGGTCGAGCCAGTGGCCGTGCAGGGCGGACTCCTGCGGGGCGACCTCGACCGGCCCGGCCAGGAGCGCCAGTTCGGGGCGTTGCACCGATCCATTCACGGACTGAGCGCCGTAGGAGAGCCACCACACACGGGGCGAGCCGGTCCGCCCGGCCAGCGCCTGCGCCAGGGCCGCCGTGCTGTCCAGGCAGGTGTGCCGGGCGTGGGCCAGGGCGTCGGCGCCGACAGGACCGGTCACGCCTAGGGGCAGGGCGTGCACCCACTCCGTGTCAGCGAGAGCCTTTTCAGGCAGCGCGTCGAGGAGCTTGCTCAGGGACGCCGGGTCGGCGGGGTCCACGTCGTAGGCGTCCGGTCCCCTGCGGGCGAAGGCGTCGGCCGGGTGGACCCGGATCACCCGTGGCGCGACCGCCTCGAAGGGGGCGAGCGCTGCCGACGGGGTGTTCTCGGGGGCGACGACGACCACGGCGGACGCGCGGCCGGCCGGTCCGGCGGGGTCCGCGACGGTGGCGCGGCGCAGGCGGACCCAGTGCGGCTGGTGCAGCCAGTTCTCCGGGGGCAGCCGCCGGGGCGCGGCCGATTCCTGGGGCCGTCGCTCGAAGTCGTACTCCGCGAGGGAGAACGACGGGGGCGGGAAGTCCCAGGGCGCCGGGGCGGCGCCCGTCCCCCAGTCGACGGGGTGTCCGGCGGTCCAGTCCTCGGCGAGTTCGCGGGCCGTGCGGCCGGTCGCGTGGACCACTGCGGCGTCCGGGTCGGCGATGCCGGGCGGGACCTCGCCCGCGGCCACGGCTCGGAGCACGCGCACGGCATCGGCGGCGTCCGTCACCGGGGCCGCGATCCGCAGGCGGCGGGCGGGCAGTCCGGCCTGGAGGTGGCGCAGCACCGACGCGTGGCGCTCCGGGTGCTGGTCGAGGTAGTCGGCGATCCGGGCGGCGTCGGCGGTGAGGGCGTCCGTGCTGGAGGCCGACAGGACGAGGCAGCCGGGGATCTCGGGGGCCGTCGCAGGGGCGGGCGCGGTGTCCTGTTCCACGACGACGTGGGCGTTGGTGCCGCCGATCCCGAAGCTGCTGACGGCGGCGACCCGGGCGCGTCCCTCGGGCCAGGGCGTGGCCTTCGCCGGGACGTGGAAGGGGGTGGGGTCGGGGCCGATCTCGGGGTTGAAGGCACGGAAGTTGAGGGTGGGCGGGAGCACTCCGTGGCGCACGGCGAGGACCGCGCGCACGAGGCCGACCACACCGGCGGCGGCGCCCAGGTGGCCGAGCTGGCTCTTGACGGAGCTGAGGGCGCAGCGGCCGGACTCGTCCACGTCGAACGCCTGCCGCAGCGCCGCCACCTCGATCGGGTCGCCCAGCCGGGTGCCGGTGCCGTGGGCCTCCACGTAGCCGAGGTCGGCGCCGGTGCGGCCGGCCCGGGACAGGGCGCTGCGGATCACCTCCCGCTGTCCGGCCAGGGACGGCGCGGTGTAACTCATCTTCGCCGCGCCGTCGTTGTTGATCGCCGAGCCGGTGACGATCGCGTGGACGGTGTCGCCGTCGCGGCGGGCTTGCCGCAGCGTCTTGAGGACGACGACGCCGACGCCGCTCGCGCCGACCGTGCCGGTGGCGTCGTCGCTGAAGGGCCGGCAGTCGCCGTCCGCCGAGAAGATGTGCTGGGGGCGGTAGCGGTAGCCGCCGGTCAGTGTGGGGTCGACGAGGACGCCGGCGGCGAGCATCACGTCGGCCTCGCCCTGCCGGAGCAGGCCGGCGGCGAGGTGCACGGCGACCAGGGAGCTGGAGCAGGCCGTCTGGGCGCTGAGGACGGGGCCGGTGAGGCCGAGGTGGTAGGCCGCCTTGGTGGCCAGGAAGTCCTTCTCGTGGTGCAGGGCGAGCTGGAAGCCGTCGGGCAGCCGGTCGGGGTCCGCCTCGCGCAGCAGGGACTGGAAGTAGGTGTTCTCCCCCGCGCCGGCCACCAGGCCCACGCGGGTGGCCGAGGTGTCCGCGACTCCGGCGTGTGCCAGGGCCTGCACGGCGGCCATCAGCAGGTGGCGCTGCTGGGGGTCCATCAGGCGTGCTTCCTGGGGGCTGATGCCGAAGTGGCCCGGGTCGAAGGCGAGCATGCCGTCGAGGGTGCTGTGCACGCCGACGACTCCCTCGGGCGCGTCGACGGGCCGGATTCCGGTGCCGCCGGAGACCACCAGGTCCCAGAAGGCGGCCAGGTCCGGGGCGCCGGGCAGCCGTACGGCCATGCCGACGACCGCGATGGGCTCGCCGGGGTCGGGGGTCTCGACGTCGTGCGCGGTGGGCGGGGCTGATGGCTGCGGGGTGGTGAGGTGGCGGGCCAGGGAGCGGACGGTGACGTGCTCGAACAGGTCGGCGACGTTGAAGCGCAGGCCGAGTGCCGTGGTGCAGCGCAGGTGGAAGCGCATCAGGGTGAGGCTGGAGGCGCCCGCCTCGAAGAACGTCTGGTCCGGGGCGATCGGCGCGCCGGTGACCTCCTCGAAGGCGGCGGTGAGGCGTTCCTCCTCGGGGGTCAGGCCCGTGCGGGCGGTCGCCGAGCGGCGTATCTCCTCGCCGGGTGCCCGCACGACCGCCTGCCGGTCCAGCTTGCCGCTGGGGGTGCGGGGAAGCCTCTCCAGTTCGCGGAAGCGGTCCACCCGTACGTAGGTGGGCAGCAGGGCGGACAGGTGCGCGTTCAGGTCGTCGGCGGACGGTGTCTCGCCACGGATCTCCAGGCCCGCCGTCAGCCGGTCGCCGTCGGCGGTGACGGCGGCGTTGACCACGGCGGGGTGGCGCAGCAGGGCCGCCTCGACGGAGCCGAGTTCGAGCCGGTGGCCGCTCAGTTTGATCTGCTGGTCGTCGCGGCCCGCGTAGTGCAGCAGGCCCGCACGGTCGAAGTACGCCCGGTCGCCGCTGCGGTAGAACAGCCCGGCGCCGGGGAGTTCGGTGAACCGGGAGTCGTTCAGCGCGGGGTCGCCGAGGTAGCAGCGGGTGGTCATGGTCCCGCCGATCAGCAGCTCGCCGGTGCGTCCGGCCGGCACCGGGTCGCCCTGGGCGTCCACCACCCGCAGGTCGGCGCCTGCCACCGGGCGTCCGATGGCGGGGCGCTCGGGCCACCGTGCGGGGTCGCCCTCCAGGCACAGGGCGCTGACCACATGGGTCTCGGTCGGCCCGTAGTGGTTGAACAGCCGCGCGCCGGGCAGCCCGGCGAACCAGCGGCGGATGCTGTCGGTGCACACCAACTGCTCGCCCGCGGTGACCACTTCACGCAGCCGGGAGGGATACCGGTTCAGCCGGACCGCGTACTCGGCGAGCAGGTTCAGGGCCACGTAGGGCATGAAGATCCGCTCGGCGCCGGTGGCCTCCAGCCGGTCCAGGAGCGCGGGGGCGTCCTGACGCCACTCGGGGCGGACGAGGTGGAGGCTGCCGCCGGTGCACAGGGTCCCGAAGATCTCCTGGAAGGAGACGTCGAACGCCAGCTTCGAGAACTGCTGGGTCGCGGCCGGGGCGGTCAGACCGCCGGGGCCGGACTGCCACCCGATCAGGTCGCACAGGGTCCGGTCGTGGATCTGCACGCCCTTGGGGACGCCGGTGGAGCCCGAGGTGAACAGCGTGTAGAGGGGGCGGGCTCCCTCGTGCGCCGGAGTGCCGGCCGTGCGCGAGTCGTCCGTGCGCGGGTCATCCGTGCGCGCGTCGACGAGGTGGCGCACCACCCCGTCCGGGAGCAACGCCTGAAGCGCCGGTGCGCTGTCCCGTGTGGTCAGGACGCACAGCGGGTCGGTCTGTTCCAGGACCCGGCGCAGCACGTCGGCCGGGTAGGAGGGGTCGAGGGGGACGGCGGTGACGTTCAGCCGTGCCAGCGCCAGCAGCGCCGTCACGTGTTCGACCGAGGGGTCCAGGTACAGGGCCGCCCGGCAGGGGGTGTCGTCGGCCGGGACCGGGTAGCGGCCGGCCAGTTCGGCGGCGAGGGCGGCGGCGCGGGCGTCGAGGGCCGCGTAGCTGAGGGCGGCGCCGTCGGCCGTGACGACGGCGGGGGCGTCCGGGGTGCGGGCGACCTGGCGGGCGAAGCCTTCGGCGACCGTGGTGAAGCCGGGCCGCGGGGCGGGGCCTCGTCCGTGTTCCGGGAGGGACTGCCGGTAGGGCGTGACGAGTTCACGCGCGGTGCGCTCGCCACCGGCCGCGAGCGCGTCCACGCCCTGCCGCAGCAGCGCCGCCATCGCCTGGACGTCCGCACCGGTGAACCGGTCCTCGTCGTACTCCCACAGCACGTCCAGCCCGTCCGCGTGCTCGACCACGGAGACCGTCATCGGGCACTTGGCCTCCGCCGGCGCCCACCACAGGGGGCGGGCGGCGCAGCCGGGCAGCCGCAGCGCCCCGAAGTCGGTGTTCTCCAGGACGAACAGGAAGTCGAACGGCGTGCCGTCGCCGACGGCCTCCCAGCCGGTCAGGACGTCCATGAGCGCCACGTCCTGGCGTTCCAGGACCTGCCCCGTGCCGGTGCGGGCGAGGTGCGCGCGCAGATCCTCACCGGGTGCGACGGTCAGCGGCAGCAGCACGGTGTTGGCCATCATGCCGACGCTGTTCTCGAACTCGCGCACCGGACGGCCCGCGACCGGGGCGGCGATACGCGGGCGCACCAGGCCGGTCACGCCGTACAGGCACCAGGAGAACACGTTCAGCAGGATCTGGAACCGGGTCAGCCCGAACTCGGCGCACAGCCGGTCCACTTGGTCGCGCCGAGCGGCGTCGAGCGAGGTGTGCAGCAGACGCGCCCGGGGTGCCGCGTCCATGTCCTGGGCGGTCAGCGGTTCCTGAGGCTCCGTCAATCCCTGGTAGAACGCGAGGAGTTCAGCGCGCTGCGTCTGGTAGGCCGCGCTCGCGAACCGGTCGTTCTGCCAGACGGCGAAGTCCAGCGGGGTCGGCGCGGGCGCCTCGTGGAGGCCGCTCCCCGCGTAGGCGGCGGACAGGTCGCGCAGCAGGACGCTCACCGACCAGCCGTCCACGGCGATGTGGTGCAGGTGCAGCAGGAGCGTGCCGCCGCCCTCACGCGGCAGCCAGCAGGCGCGGAGCATGCGGGGGACGGCGAGGTCGAAGGGTTCGGCGAAGAAGGTGTCGGCGAAGGCGTGCGCGTCCTCCTCGTCCCAGGTCCGCCGGGAGTCGCCCGGCTCGTGCCACGGGTCGTAGGGCTCGCCGACGTTCTGTTCCAGGCCGTCCGGTCCGAGGCCGAAGCCCGTCCGTAGCGCCTCGTGGCGTGTCACCAGGGCGCGCAGGGCCTGTCGCAGGGCGGCGGTGTCGACGGGGCCGTCCACGTCGAAGACCTGGTTGACGGAGTAGGCCCGCGAGTCCGGGGTGCGGCGCTGGAGCAGCCACAGCCGCTGCTGTTCGCTGGTGGCGGGTGCCGTGCGGGCTCCGGAGACCACGGGGGCGGCGCTGTCCGGGCCGGGGCCGTCGGTGGTGAGGGACCGGGCGACGGCGGCCAGGTCGCCGTGCAGGACGGCGGCCTGGGTCAGCTCGCGGCCCCAGCGCTGCCGGGCGGCGAAGCAGAACCGCAGCGCCTTCAGGGAGTCGCCGCCGCTGGCGATCCAGCGGTCTCCTGGTCCGAGGCCGGTGGTGTCGAGGATTTCCTCGGCCAGGGCGACGACCTGGCGTTCGGTCTCCGTCGCGGCCGGTGCGCCGGTGTCGGAGGCGATGGGGCGCCAGGGCCGGCCGGCCTGGCGCAGCAGGGCGGCCTGGTCGACCTTGCCGTTGGCGTTCAGCGGCAGTTCGGCCACGCGGTGGATGTGATGGGGGCGCATGTAGGCGGGCAGGCGGTCGGTCAGGTGGCGGTCGAACTCCTCGTAGGACACGTCCTGTTGGAGGACGACGAACGCCAGCAGCTCGTTGGGCCCCTCCTCGCCCGCGCGGCGCGCGCACACGTGGGCCCGCTCGACCGCGGGGTGCGTGAGGACCCGCAACTCCACTTCGCCGGGCTCGATCCGGAAGCCGCGGACCTTGACCTGCCGGTCGATGCGCCCGACGTACTCCACCAGGCCCTCGCGGTCGGCCCGTGCGAGGTCGCCGGTGCGGTAGTACCGCTCCGCGCCGCCGTCGAGCCACGGCAGGCGTACGAAGCGCCGCTCGGTCTCCTCGGGGAGGTTGCGGTAGCCGGCGGCCAACCCGGCGCCGCTCAGCAGCAGTTCGCCGGTCTCACCGGGCGCGGCGACCCGTTCCTCGCCGGGGACGACGACGACCGCGCCGCTCTGCGGCAGGGGGCGGCCGATCGGCACCACGTCGCCGTCGAAGTCCGGCGGGATCGGATGGCTCAGGGCGAACGTGGTCGACTCGGTCGGCCCGTACCCGTTGAACAGCCGGGCGCCGCTGCCGGCGTTGTTCCGGTACCAGCGGCGGATCACCTGGGGGTTGAGCTGTTCGCCGCCCACCAGTACCTGTCCGGCCTCGGCGAAGCAGTCCGGGACGGCCGTGACCATCGCGTTGAACAGCGACGCTGTCATGAAGAAGGTGTGCACGCGGCCCCGCTTCAGGGCCTCGGCGAGCCGTTCGGGGGTCTGCACGTCGGTGTCGTTCAGGATCACGCAGCAGCCGCCGGTCAGCAGGGGTACCCAGACGTCGAAACTCAGCGCGTCGAACGCCGGGTTGGCGAGGCAGCCGAAGCGCTGGCCGGGGTCGAGGCGTAGGTAGCCGGGTCGGGCGAGCCGTCTGATGCCGGCGTCGCGGACCTCGACTCCCTTGGGCTGTCCCGTAGTTCCGGAGGTGTAGAAGAGGAAGGACACCTCGCCGGGCGCGGACGGGGCCGCCACGGCGGCAGCCGCGTCCGGAAGGCCGGGCAGCAGGGCGTGCACCGCGAACGTCCGTACGTCCTGCGGGAGTTCGGCGGCGCTCTCGGCCGTCTCGTGCACCAGGGCGACGGCGTCGGAGTCCCGCAGGATGAAGTGCCGGCGCTCAGCGGGGCTCTGCGTGTCGAGCGGCACGACTCGCGCGCCCAGCCGGAGGATGCCCAGCATCACGCAGACCAGCCGCCACGACCTCGGCAGCGCCACCGCCACGGCCTGCCCCGCGCCGACGCCGTGCCGCTCCAGCTCCCGGGCGACGGCGTCGGCCGCCGCGTTCAACGTCCCGTAGTCGAGGCCGACTTCGCCGTCGACGACCGCCTCGGCGCGCGGTGTCCGCAGGGCTCGGCGGTGAATCTCAAGGGCGATCCCGGCCACGTCGGTGGGGGACGTCTCGCCGCGCGGTGTCATCGTGCCTCCGACGTGCCTGAAGGTGCGGTGCTGGGTGCGGTGGTCATCCGGTGCAGTTCGGCGGTGAGGACGGCGGCGACGCGGGGCAGTTCGGCGCTCTCCAGCATGTCCCAGTGGCCGCAGGCGACCGGCTCGACGGCGAACCCGCCGCCGGCCCGCCGCTGCCAGAACTCCCGCAGGCCGCCGGCTGCGTCCGGGTCCTCCACGGCCGTCGCCTGCATCAGGACGACGCGGGCGGGCGAGACGGGGACGGCGTAGTCGCGGGCCGTCTCGCGGTGGTGGTTGTAGACGTTCAGGTAGCGGGCCACCTGGTCGTCGTCGATGCCCGGGTACATGCCGTTGAAGCGGACCAGCTTGTCCCGGAACTCGTCCATGCCGACCGGTGCGAGCGCGGCGCGCTGTCCGTCGTCCTGGGCGCCGTGGGTGTCGAGGAGGACGACGCTGACCTTCTCGTGGCCGGCCTCGGCCAGCCGGCGGCCCATCTCGTGGGCGACGAGGCCGCCGTAGGAGAGCCCGCACAGGACCAGGGCCTCGTCGGGGCGGGGGGCGACGAGCCGCAGGTACTCCTCGGCCATCGCCTCGACGCCGGGCAGGGTGGACTCGCCGGGGTTGATGCCGGGTGCCTGGAGGCCCACCACGCCGATGTCGTCGGCGAGTTCGGCGGACAGGGGCAGGTAGCAGAAGGCGGTGCCGCCGGCGGGGTGCACGCAGACCACGCGCTGCCGGCCGGCGCCCGCGCGGAACTCGACCAGGCTGCTGGGCCGCGTGGCCTCGCCGCCGTGGCCGCGCACCCGTTCGGCGAGCGCTTCGATGGTGGGGTGCAGCAGGACGTCGCGGACCGGCAGGGTGACGCCGAGTTCCCGTTCGACGGCGGAGGCCATCTTGATCGCCGATATCGAGGTGCCGCCCAGGTCGAAGAAGTTGTCGCCGATGCCGATGGCCGGGTGCAGCAGCACCTCGCGCCAGATCCGGTACAGCGCCATCTCCGCGTGGTCGCGGGGCGCGGCCGCGTTGACCCGTCCCGCGAGGGCCGTGGACGCGGCGCGCAGCACCTCGGTCCGGTCTGCCTTGCCGCTGCGGTTGAGCGGCAGTCGCGGGAACTCGACGACGACGGCGGGGATCATGTAGTCCGGCAGGCGGTCCGCCAGGTCCGCGCGCCACTCGTACGGCATCCGCGTGGCCCCGGTGTCGCAGCCGACGCCGGCGACCAGGCGGGGGCCGCCGGGTGCGTCGCGGTCGGCCAGGACGACGGCTTCCCGCACTCCGGGGAGCGCCAGCAGCGCCGCCTCGACCTCGCCGGGTTCGATCCGGAAGC
Source organism: Streptomyces roseirectus (assembly GCF_014489635.1). NCBI lineage: Bacteria > Bacillati > Actinomycetota > Actinomycetes > Kitasatosporales > Streptomycetaceae > Streptomyces > Streptomyces roseirectus. Next base: position 810,944 of record NZ_CP060828.1, read on the forward strand.
CGCGCAGTTTGAGCTGGTCGTCGCGGCGTCCGGCGTACTCGGCGTTGCCGTCCGGCAGCCAGCGCGCCAGGTCGCCGGTGCGGTAGAGGCGTTCGCCGGGGACGAAGGGGTCGGGCACGAAGAGTTCGTCGGTGAGGTCGGGGCGGTTCAGGTAGCCGCGGGCCAGGCTGGCGCCGCCGAGGTAGACCTCGCCGGGGACGCCGACGGGGACCGGGCGCATGCGGTCGTCGAGCAGGTAGAGGCGGGTGCCGCGCAGGGGCCGTCCGATGGGGCAGGGCCGGTCATACGGCTGGGGGTCGGTGTAGGCGGTGGAGTAGAGGGTGGCCTCGGTCGGGCCGTAGCCGAAGCAGATGCGCAGGCCGGGCAGGAGTTCGCGCATGCGGTGCAGGGTGTTCTCGGGCAGGGACTCCACTCCGGTGAGGAGCTGGCGCAGGCTGGATCCGGCGAGCCGCGCGGCCGGGTCCTCGCCGATCCACAGGACGTAGGAGGGGGGCAGGAACGCCTGGGTGACCTTGCGTTCGCGCATCCAGTCCAGCAGTTCCCGGGGGTCGCCGCGCAGTTCGTCGGGGACGAGGTGGAGGACGGCGCCGGTGGTGAGGGGGACGAGGAGTTCGTGCACCGACGCGTCGAAGCCGATGCTGGACCAGGCCGAGGACGCCTCGCCGGGGGCGTCTCCCATGAGGTCGCGCCAGTGGTCGAGGAGGTTGACGACGCTGCCGTGCGTCACCGCGACGCCCTTGGGGCGGCCGGTGGATCCCGAGGTGTAGATGACGTAGGCGAGCCGGGCCGGGTCCGCGTCGAGGGCTGGCGCCTCCTCGCATGTGCCTTCCGCCTCCACCTTCGCCAGGTGTTCCCACCCTGACTCCTGGTCGCTCAGGACGAGGACGGGTGTGGCGTCGTCCACCATGGCGGTGAGCCGTTCCGGGGGCTGGCCGGGGTCGAGGGGCAGATAGGCGGCCCCAGCCTTGAGGATCCCGAGGACGCCGACGACGAGTTCGGCGGTGCGTCCGGTGTGCAGGCCCACGACGCGGTCGGGGCCGGCGCCGCGGGCGATGAGCGCGTGGGCGAGGCGGTTGGACCGGCGGTCGAGGGTCGCGTAGTCGAGTGCGGTGTCGCCGGCCACCAGCGCGCACTGCCCCGGCCGTTCGCGGACCTGCGCGGCGAACCGCTCCAGGACGCCGGCCGGCGCCGGTCCGGTCACGGCGGGTCCGGTGCTGAAGTCGGCGAGCAGGGCCCGCTGTTCGTCCTCGTCGAGCAGGGTCAGGTCGGTGATCTGGGCGTCGGGGCGTTCGGTCATCAGGCGCAGGACGCGCAGGAACTGGCGCCGGTAGCGTTCGACGGTCGTCCGGTCGAAGAGGGCCACGGCGTAGTCGATCTCGCCGGTGAGCTGTCGGCCTTCGTCGGCCAGGGCCAGGACCAGGTCGAACTTCGCGGGGACGTGGGCGGCGTCGGTCCTGGGTTCGACCGTCAGGCCCGGCAGTTCGAGTTCCCGCCGCATGGAGGGGACCCAGGCGACCATGGTCTGGAACAGGACGGTGCAGGCGGGGCTGCGGGGCGGGTTGACGAGTTCGACGACGCGTTCGAAGGGCAGGTCGACGTGTTTCAGGGCGTCGCGGATCCGCTGGTTCACCTGTTTCAGGGCGTCGGTGACGCTGGGTGAGCCGGAGAGGTCGGCGCGCAGGGCGACGGTGTTGACGAAGAAGCCGATCAGGCCCTCGACGTCGCCGCGCCGGCGGTTGGCGGTGGGGGCGCCGACAACGATGTCCTCCTGGCCGGAGAGCAGGGCCAGCAGCACGGACCAGCCGGTGAGGACGGTCGCGTACAGGGAGACATCGTTGTCCTCGGCCAGGGCGCGCAGGGCCCGCGTCAGGTCCTCGTCGACGGTCACGGGCACCCGGGCGCCGCGGAAGTCCTGCTCGGGCGGGCGGGGCCGGTCGGTGGGCAGGGGGAGCGCGGCGGGGGCGCCGGCAAGTGCGGCGGTCCAGTAGTCGGCCTGCGCGCGGGGTTCGTCCCCCGCCATCCACTCCCACTGCCAGCGCGTGTAGTCGCTGTACTGCCAGGTCAGTTCGGGCAGCGAGACCTCCTGGCCGCGCTGGAGCGCGGAGTACAGCAGGCCCAGCTCTTTCAGCAGCAGGGAGCGGGACCAGCCGTCGAAGACGAGGTGGTGTGCCGTCAGGATCAGGACGTGGTGGTCCGGCTGGAGCGCGATCAGGCAGCCGCGTGCCATGGGTTCCTCGCCCAGGCGGAAGGGGGCTCCCTCCGCCTCCGTCCGCAGGCGGGTGAGCCGTTCGGCCTGGTCCGGTGCTCCCGTCAGGTCCTCGAAGGTCACCGGGAATCCCGTGTCCGGCGGGTCGACGACCTGGAGGGCCGTTCCCTCGGTGGGGACGAGCCGGGTGCGCAGGGCCTCGTGCCGGGCCGCGAGCAGGCGCAGCGCCTCGGTGAGGAGGTCGCGGTCCAGTGGTCCCCGGATGTCGAAGGGCATCGGCTCGTTGTAGGCGGCGCCGGCGTCTCCGTCCATGCGCGCCATGACCCACAGGCGCTCCTGCGCCAGGGACAGGGGCGCGAATTCGGTCTCTTCGCCGGAGGGAGCGCCGGCTGGGATTCGGGACAAGGACACGGATTACCCTTCACAAGAAGAAAACGCGGCGGAAACATTTCCGGCAGCGCCGGAGTGATGTCCGGAATAGGTGAGTCGCGGTCGAGGCGCGATCTGGGTGAATTCCTGAAGGGTGCGCGAAGTGTACGCGGGGTGAAGATTTTGGGGGGTTTCTTTTATTCGGCCGCCCGCGCGGCGGCCCATTCGCGTTGATGCTAAATGCGCTCGGATTAGGCGGTCAACTGTGACCAGCACCACAGGAATTCGGCGGCGGAACGCCGTTTGGTGATCACCTCGACGGCGTCACCGCAGCTCGCCGGTCAGCCTGCGTGCCGCCACCTCCGCCCCGTCGGTGCGGAGCCGGCCCGCCAGGGACCGCGCGCGCTCGCGGGTCTCGGGCGACAGGGCGGTCTTGAGCGCGACGCCCAGGGTCTCGGCGGTCGTCTCCCGCGCGTCGAGGGCCGCGCCGAGGTCCAGCGCCGCCACCCGGCCCGCCCAGTACGGGTTGTCCGACAGCTGGAGGGGGACGACGACCTGCGGCGCGCCCGCGCGGGCCGCCGTCAGCGTCGTGCCCGCGCCTCCGTGGTGGACCACGGCGGCCACCCGGGGGAACAGGTTCTGGTGGTTGGCCTCGCCGACGGCGAAGCAGTCGTCCCCGTCGTCGAGGAGGTCGAGGTCCGCCCAGCCCCGGGACACGAGGACCCGGTGCCCCTGGGCGCGGATCGCCTCGACGGCCATGGCGCCGACGCCCTCGGCCGGGGACATGCTGCCGAAGCCCACGTAGACCGGCGGGTCGCCCGCGTCCAGGAACCTCGTCAGGTCGGCCGGGAGGGGGCGGTCGTCCGGCAGGGTCCACGCGCCGGTCTGCACGACGTCCAGGCCAGGGGTTTCCTGCCACGGGCCCAGGACCGGGTCGGCCGCGAGCCACGGGTGGTCGGTGATGATGTGGTCGCGCACGTTGTCCACCGCAGGCAGGCCGAGCGCCGCCCGGTGCCTGGCCAGCGCCGCGCCGAACTGCGCGTCGACGTTGCGGGCGTCGAACTCCCACCGGGCCGCGTTGCCGGCGGCCTCGGGCTCCGGCCAGCCCGGCCGGGGCGGCGGCGCGTGGTGCGGCGACGGCAGGTGGACCGCCGCGTAGCTGACGTAGAGGTAGGGGATGCCCAGGGACTCGGCCACGGACCGCGCGGCGACCTGTCCCAGACCGGCCGCCAGCACCACGTCGCAGCCGTCGAACGCCGCGGGGAAGGCGCCGAACTGCGTCTCGACCAGCTCGTCGCGGTAGCGGGCCAGGTCCGCCGCCGAGGGCAGGGTCTTGCCGCGCATCATCTCCTTGACCGGCGGCCCGACCGGCACGAGCCCCACTCCGACGCCCGCGAGCCGCGCCGCGAACTCCTCGTCCGGCGGGGTACACATCCTCACCTCGGCGCCGAGCTCCCGTAGCCGCACCGCGAGTGCCACCAGCGGCTCGACGTCGCCACGTGTCCCGTATGTGGACAACAGCACGCGCATTCAGCGTCCTCTTTCGTCGGGTTTCTCATAACGCCGGGCGGGCTCCGCCGGGCCACAGCGGAATTATCCTTTCCCGAGTCACCGGAAACAGTCGCACCGGTAAGAATTTCGTATGCGATCGGCGTGAAAGGTTCGGCGCCGTCCGGAACCGGGCAGTCTGTGCCCGGCGAGGTGTGCAATTCCCCCCTCCACACAATCGGAGCGCTACGCGATGCAGAGTTCGTTCACACCCGTACCTGATGTGTCGGTCATCCTGCCCTGCGCCGGGCACGGAACGCGTTTCGGGGCGCCCTACCCGAAGGAGCTGCACTGCCTGGCTTCTGGAATCACGGTGCTGGACCGCAGCCTGGAAGCCGTCGTCGAACTCGCCAAGAGCGGACTGACCGTGCGTCTGGTCGTCGTGTTCGCGGAGCACAAGCTGGACACGGTGCGTCATCTGGCCCGCTACGCCGACCTCTTCCAGATGGTCTTCGTCTACCAGGCGGACTCGTACGGACCCGGTCTCGACGGGGCGATCCGGGCCGCGCTGCCGATGACCCGGGGGCCGGTGGCCCTCGTCCTGCCCGACATCGTTGTCACAGGGCCGGACACCCAGGGCAAGCTCCTCGACGCCTTCCGGCGGGTGGAGGTCGCGGGCTGGAGCGTGGTCGCCGCCGAGGAACGGGACCACGAGACGCTGCGGCAGATGGGCGCGCTGGCCGTGGCCGAGGTGGACGGCGTCCTGACCGTGGGGGCGGCCACCGACAAGCCGGCGGACCCCTCGGGCTTCAACGCGTTCTGGGGCATGGTCGCCGTCGCCGAGAACGAGGCGCACCGGCTGCCCGACGTCGTGTGCGTGGGGGCCGCCAACCCGCTGGCCGGCGCGACCGCCCTCATGGTGGAGGGGATCGTCAACTACAACACCCCCGCGGGCTGACACCGAACGGCTCCGGCCCCGCCGCCCGTGGGGGCGGGGCCGGAGCGCGGTCACGGGGTGACGCTCAGGAGGGTGCGGCCGACGGCTCCGGTGCCGTCGCCGTAGCCGATCAGGCCGAGGTAGGGGCGGCCGGCCGGGAGGTCCTGCCAGGAGACGGTGACCCCGGTGGGGGTGCCCCGGGTGACCGGCTGTTCGGCCGGGGTGGCCGTGGCGGTGTGGTCGGGCCGGGTGCCCTTGCCGATCAGCCAGGTGCGCAGGGTGTACGTCTGGCCGGTCGCGCCCTGCGGGAGGGCGTACTGGTTGAGGTAGACGTCGTAGGTGCCCGGCTCGGTGAGGTCGACGTGTTCGTCGTTGCCGGTGACGAGGTTGACGAGGTTGTCGCCGTTCTTGTCGAGCACCCACAGGTCCAGGTCGCTGCCCGGCAGGTGGTCGGCGGACCGGATCGCGACGCGGGCGAGTTCGGTGCCCTCGGGCACGGTGATCCGGGTCCTGATCGTGGCGGCCGGCAGCGGCGACCGGCCCGGGGCGAAGTCGGGGTTGGTCCCGGTGAGGGTGCCGGTCTCGGCGGTGCCCGCGTACAGGCCGTTCACCGCCGTGGTGAGGGTGCCGTCCCAGCCGGGCTTCGGCGCGAGGGCGACCGAGCCGGTGGCGCCCTCGCCGGTGGCCTCGGCGGCGACGGCGAGCGGGGTGGCGCGCAGGGCGACGGCGCTGCGGACCCGGTGGCCCTGCCGGTCGTGCCAGGTGAGCGAGCCGAACGCCCAGTCGCCGTAGGCGGCGTCGGTGCGGGTGAAGGTGACCCGGTAGCCGGCCGACGCGCCGGGCTTCACGACGAGTTCCTTCGGCGTGACCTCGGCCCGGTAGCCGGGCGGCGTGCGCAGCTCGGCCGTGTAGACGCCGGTCGCGGCGCTGACGTTGGTGACGGTGCGGGTGACGGTCTGCTTCCCGGCGAGGGCGCCGACCGAGATCGTCGGGTAGTTCAGGTCGCTCGGGGCGGTCCGCTCCCCGGTGGGGCAGGAGTCACCGGCGGTCACCGGGGCGCCCGTGACGGCGCAGTTGTACGCCGTCCAGTCGGCCGGGGTGGAGTCGTAGACCAGGCCGGGGTCGTCGGCGCGGTTCGGGACGGCCTGTCCGGCGCCGTAGTCGAGCGGGGTGGCCGGGCGGCCGGTGCCGATGCGGGTGATGGGCTCGCCCGCGCGGTCCGTGGTGGTCGCCGTGGTCATCAGCGCCGACCTGATCTCCATGGGGGACCAGTCGGGGTGGCGTGCGCGCAGCAGCAGCGCGAGGCCGGCGACGTGCGGGGTCGCCATCGAGGTGCCGGACATGATGCCCTGCTCGCCCGTGAAACGGCCGTCGTCGCCGCCCGGGGTGGTGCCGGCGACGATGTCGAGGCCGGGGGCCGCGAGGTCGGGCTTGAGCAGGTCGCCGGTGACAGGGTTGGGGCCGCCGGAGGAGAACGCCGCGATCTGCGGGGCCCGTTGCGCGACGGCTCGGGCCGCGCTGAGGCGGACGGTGGCGCCGGGGCCGTCGGCGTATGCCTTGACGGCGGCGCCCGCGGTGTTGTCGAGGTGCACGCGCGGGAGGGGGTAGGTGTAGGTGAGCCGGTCCTGGACCGCGTTCGGGTTGTAGAGCACGATGCCGACGCCGCCCGCCGACTCGACCTCGACACTGGTGTCGGTGTTGACGGACTGGCCTCGCCGGCACAGCACGACGGCGCCCTTGACCTTGGCCGGGTCGAGGGTGCCCGGCTGGCACAGCTCGGCCTGTCCGACGTCCGCCCCGCTCTTGGCGGCCTTCGCGGCGTCGACCAGCGGCGCGGACGGTACGGCGCGGTCGCTGATGCCGGCCCCCTCGTACGTCTTGCCGTCGCCGAGGGTGACGGTGGTGCGGTAACCGGTGTCGTGGGTGGACGCGGCCACCGTGGTCACCCAGGGGACGTTGTTGCGGACGGTGCCGGGGCCGGAGTTGGCGGCGGAGGCGGCGATGAAGACGCCCGCCTTGGCGGCGTTGAACATCGCCGTGTACTCGGGGGTGGCGGCCAGGGCGTTGCTGCCGACGGAGTAGTTGATGACGTCGACGCCGTCGGCCACGGCCTTGTCGAAGCCGGCGACGACGTCCACGGTCGGGCAGCCGACGCTCCAGCAGACCTTGTAGACCGCGATGCGCGCGGCCGGGGCGATCCCGGAGACACGGCCGGAGATGGCGGTGCCGGGCACGTGCGCGGGCACGTCCATATCGCCGGCCGCGGTGGTCGCGATGTGGGTGCCGTACGAGCCGGAGTCCCGGGGCGAGGCCCAGTCGGACTTCGTCGGGTTGGGCAGGCCCTGGTTGAAGTACTGGGCGCCGATCACCTTGTTGTTGCAGGTGACTTGGTGCGCGGTGTCGGCGCCCCGGTCGCAGGCGCCCTTCCACTTCGCGGCGATGATCCGGGCGTCGGGCCGGGGTTCGGGCAGGGCGCGCAGCGACGGGTTGTCGGTGTCGATGCCGCTGTCGAGCACGCCGATGATCGTGCCCTCGCCCGCGTCGCGCTGCCCGCCGGGGGTCTTCGCGTACAGTCCCGTGCGCTCCTTGAGACCCAGGAACGCGGCGGTGTCGGGGACGGGCAGGTGCTCGGACGTCGGCTCGGACGGAGGCTCGGGAATGGGCTGGGTGCCGGCGGGTGCCGTGGCCCGCACACTCTCTTCGGCCGGGGCGTCGTCGGCCGGCCTGCGTATCTCGTTGGGCGTGAGCGAGACGACGCCGGGGGTGCGGGCCAGTTCGGACGCCTGGCGTGCCGTCAGGCGGGCGGCGAATCCGTTCAGCACGTACTGGTAGGTGTGCAGCGGTTCGACGCCCGCCACCCGTTCCAGCACCCGGTCGCGTTCGCGGGTCAGCCGGCCGGTGTAGTCGCGGACCGCCTGGGACCGCGTGTTCAGCCGTGCGCCCCCGGCGGGCGCGGTGCCGGGGTGGGCGGCGACGGGCTGGTCCGCGAGCTGGACGAGGTAGGTGCCGGCGGCGTAGGTCGTCCGCCGGGCCGCGTCGGCCGGCGCGTTGGACGCCTGGGCGGCCGGTCCCGAGGTGAGGGCGAGGCCGGCGAGGAGTGCCGGGGTCAGCAGGAGTGCCGTTCTGCCGCCGGTGCGGCGTCGGCCGGGGTGGTGCTGGGACACGTGGGTGCCTTTTCCCGCGCACGGCTTGCGGGCGTGTGCGCGTGACGGTCGGTCCGGTGTGGGAGGTGTGATCGAGTTCCCCCGTGATCGCCGTCATCCTGGGCCACGGTCCGGTCGCGGCGGACGCGAACAACTTGAGAGCTGAATAGATTCACCGGCTCTTCACAGCGTTCTCATGGCGGACGGGCGTCCGGGGAACCCGTGACCTTCTGGGCAGCACGGCCGATACTGCCGTGAGGGTGGCTATGATCCGCACGACCGCCTTCGGCCGCCGCCCACCGCCAAGGGCGAACGACGTCACTAGGAGACACGCCATGAGGATGCTCATCAACGTTCCGGAGACCGTGGTCGCCGACGCGTTGCGAGGGATGGCGGCGGCGCATCCGGAGCTGGTCGTGGACGTCGAGAACCGGGTGATCGTGCGCCGGGACGCGCCGGTCGCCGGGAAGGTGGCGCTGGTGTCGGGCGGCGGTTCGGGGCACGAGCCGCTGCACGGGGGCTTCGTGGGCCCCGGCATGCTGTCGGCGGCCTGTCCCGGCGAGGTGTTCACCTCGCCGGTGCCGGACCAGATGGTGCGGGCGGCGGCGGCCGTGGACAGCGGGGCCGGGGTGCTGTTCGTCGTGAAGAACTACACCGGGGACGTCCTCAACTTCGAGATGGCGGCCGAACTCGCCGAGGACGAGGGCATCCAGATCGCGAAGGTCCTCGTGGACGACGACGTCGCCGTCACCGACAGCCTTTACACCGCCGGGCGGCGCGGCACCGGGGCGACGCTGTTCGTGGAGAAGATCGCGGGCGCGGCGGCCGACGAGGGGCAGCCGCTGGAGCGGGTCGAGGCGATCGCCCGTCAGGTCAACGAGAACTCCCGGAGTTTCGGCGTCGCGCTGAACGCCTGCACCACCCCGGCGAAGGGCTCCCCCACCTTCGACCTGCCGCCGGGCGAGCTGGAACTCGGCATCGGCATCCACGGCGAGCCGGGGCGGGAGCGGCGGCCGATGATGACGTCCGGGGAGATCGCGGACGTCGCCGTCAACGCGATCCTGGACGACTTCACGCCCCGCAACCCCGTCCTCGCGCTGGTCAACGGCATGGGGGCGACGCCGCTGCTCGAACTGTACGGATTCAACGCCGAGGTGCAGCGGGTGCTGGCCCAGCGCGGGGTGGCCGTCGCGCACACGCTCGTCGGCAACTATGTGACCTCGCTGGACATGGCGGGCGCGTCGGTGACGCTGTGCCAGATCGACGAGGAGCTGCTGCGGCTGTGGAAGGCGCCGGTCAGCACGGCGGGACTGCGCTGGGGGATGTGATCCGTCGTATGGCGAACGTGTCCGCCGACCGAGGAGTTCCCATGCTGGACGCCGGTTTCCTCATCCGCTGGCTGACGACGGCCGCCGCGCTCGTCGAGCGTGAGGCGGACCGTCTCACCGAGCTCGACTCGCCCATCGGGGACGCCGATCACGGCGCGAACCTGCGGCGCGGGTTCACGGCCGTGACCGCCGCCCTGGCGAAGGAGGCGCCCGCGACGCCGCGCGCGGTCCTCCAGCTCGCCGGACGGCAGCTCATCTCGACCGTCGGCGGCGCCTCGGGCCCGCTGTACGGGACGCTGCTGCGCGGCACCGGCAAGGCGCTCGGGGACGCGGCCGAGGTGAGCGAGGCCGAGTTCGCGGCGGCGCTGCGGGCGGGGGTGGAGGCGGTGATGCGGCTCGGCGGGGCCGCGCCGGGCGACAAGACCATGGTCGACGCGCTGCTCCCGGCCGTGGACGCCCTCGACGCCGGGTTCGGCGCGGCGCGGGACGCGGCCGAGCGGGGTGCGGAGGCGACCGTGCCGCTCCAGGCGCGCAAGGGGCGCGCGAGCTATCTCGGCGAGCGCAGCGTCGGTCACCAGGACCCGGGGGCGACCTCGGCGGCCCTGCTGATCGCGGCGCTCGCCGACAGTCAAGAGCAAGGGGAGGACAGCACTTCATGAGCGAGCGGAAACTCGTCGGGATCGTCCTGGTCTCGCACAGCGCGACGGTCGCGGAGTCCGTCGCGGACCTCGCGCGCGGCCTCGTCGGCGACGGCACGGACGTGCCGGTGGCCGCCGCCGGAGGGACCGAGGACGGCCGGTTCGGGACCAGCGCCGCGCTGATCACGCGGGCCGCCGCCGAGGTCGACCAGGGCGCGGGGGTCGCCGTCCTCGCCGACCTGGGCAGCGCCGTCCTGACCGTCAAGGCGCTGCTGGAGGACGACGAACTCCCGCACGACATCCGCCTGTTGGACGCCCCGTTCGTCGAGGGGGCGATCGCGGCGGCCGTCACGGCGGCGACGGGGGCGGACCTGACGGCGGTGGAGGCGGCGGCCGGGGAGGCGTACGCGTACCGCAAGGTGTGAACCGGTGGGCCGTCGGGTGCCGGACGCCTGATCATGGGCGGGCCACCCGACGGCGACCCGGTCTACGGCTGACGGGCCCTAGCCGTCCCCGCGCACGAACAGCTTCGCCAGGCGTTCGCCCACCGCCACCGCCTCCTTCTTGTCCTCGATCGGCTTGACCCGTGAGTCCTTGAAGACGATGTAGGTGACGCCTGAGGGGACGCCTCCGGTGCTGGGGTCGGCGGGGATGCCGAGGGCCTTGGCGGTGGCGTAGGACGCCTCGCCGATGATGTCGTCGGGTCCGGTGTCGCCGACGACGGCGTACTGGATCCGGCCCTGGTAGATCACGGCGGCGACGGATCCGGCGAGGACGCCGCTGTCGCGGTGGTTCCAGGTCCGGCTCTTCATGGGGACGACGATGTAGGGCAGCGTCTCGGCGCTGAGGTGGCGCCCGTCGGACTGCTGGAACGCGGTGGTGGGGGCGAAGAGGGGGTCGGTGTCGCGGTTGCAGTGGCGGCCGGGGCGCCCGTCGCAGTCGATGTCCATGTCGGCCTTCCAGAAGACCGCGTCGCGGGTGCCGCAGACGGGGACGGTGCGCGGGGCGCCGTCGTCCGTGCGGTACTTGCCGCGTGAGACGGGGTCGCAGTCGCGGACCTTGGCCAGCAGGTCGTCGGCGTCCACGGGGCCGTCGGAGGTGGGGAGGCCGAACGCCTGGGGGACGGCGGGCGCGGTCGGTGCCAGCAGGGCGAGGCAGACGGCGGCGAGTGTCAACGACTGGGGGCGACGCACGTGGAGAAACCCAATCCGTGGGGGGACTCTGACGGACACTCAGGTAAATCTGGTGCCCGCGCGTCCCGTCGGCCACCTCAAGGGGGCCGTACGGTGCACGCGGGTTGACGGACCGCCAGGATCCGGGGCTGCGGCGGGGCCGGCAGGTTGCGCCGTACGGAGGAATCCGTCACCTGCCCGGCGGCCCCGGGGTGCGGGCCCCGCCGTGGCCGCGTTGGCTTCGGCTGAGGCAGCACGGCCGTTCCCGACCCCCGGCGGATGAACCGCCGACCGTGCCGCCGGGAGGGCACATCCGATGCGCACACTTCAGCTTCTCGTCGGCTCCGGGGCGGCTGCGGCGACCGTCGCGCTGGCAGCGGGTCCGGCGTTCGCGGCCGGGATCTCGGTGAGTACGACGGGGTCGACGGTGTCGGTGGTGACGAGCACGTGCACGACGCAGGTCGACGGCAGCTACGGCACCGGGTCTCTGCTGACCAGCAGCCAGACCAGCTTCAGCCAGGGCCGCCAGGCGACCCTGTCCGGGACGACGGTCAGCCAGTCGGCCGCCTGGACGAACGTCACCCCCGGCACGTACACGGTGATGGTGCGCTGCGCGGACGGCCGCGACGCCGGTTCCCAGGTCGTCATCGTCTCCACCGCCTCCGCCCCCACCATCTCCGCGACCTCCGCCCCCTCCCGCGGCGTCCTCGGCGGTATCGGAGGCGGCATCCGCGACTACGGCACGGTGACCCTCGCGGCGGGCGGAGCGCTCACCGCCGTCGGCATGCTGGCGGCGGGCTGGTTCCTGCGGCGCCGCCGGCGGCCGTACCGGCTCTGAGCCCGTTCTCCACGGTCCGAGGTCAGGGTTCCTCGGCGGGGAGTTCCGCGAGGGCTCGGGCGAGCCAGTCCGTCCAGAACGTCTCCAGTTCGATGCCGGCGCGCAGGACCAGGTGGTGCAGCCTGGCCTGCGTGCTGTCGTCCCCGGGCGGGAAGTCGCGGGCCTCGATCTCCTGGTACTCGGCCAACTGGCGCTGGTGCAGGGCGAGATGGCGGGTGAGGTCGGTGGCGAGGCCGGCGGTGCCGACGACCGCGGCGGCGCGCAGGCGCAGGAGGGTCGCGTCGCGGTGGGGGCGGGGGTCCTGGGGGCCGGCCGTCCAGCGGGCGAGTTCGGCGCGGCCCTCGGGGAGGACTTCGTAGGACTTCTTCTGGCCGCGCGCGGGGGCCTCGGAGGGGAGGGCGCGGATATGGCCCTCCGCCTCCAGTTTTCCCAGCTCGCGGTAGATCTGCTGGTGCGTGGCCGACCAGAAGTATCCGATCGACCGGTCGAACCGGCGGGTCAGCTCCAGCCCCGAGGACGGTTTTTCGAGCAGGGCGGTGAGGATCGCGTGCGGGAGTGACATGCGGTCATCCTAGAAAGGCCCCTACAGGGCGGCGGCGGTCTCCGTGCCCTGCTTGATGGCGCGTTTCGCGTCCAGTTCGGCGGCGACGTCGGCGCCCCCGATCAGGCGCGGCGTGCGGCCCGCGGCCACCAGCGCGTCGTACAGGTCCCGGCGCGGTTCCTGCCCCGTGCACAGGACGACCGTGTCGACCTCGACGACCGTGCTGTGTCCATCGACGGTGATGTGCAGGCCGGCGTCGTCGACGCGGTCGTAGGTCACACCGGGGGTCATGGTGACGCCCCGGTGCCTGAGTTCGGTGCGGTGGATCCACCCGGTGGTCCTGCCGAGGCCCGCGCCGACCTTGGTGGGCTTGCGCTGGAGGAGGTGGACGGTGCGGGGCGGGGTGGGGCGGTCGGCGGTGGTGAGGCCGCCGGGGGTGGTGTGGTCGTGGTCGACGCCCCAGGCGCGGAAGTAGGCCGCCGGGTTCTCGTGGGCCTTGTCGCCGCTGTCGGTGAGGTGTTCGGCGACGTCGAAGCCGATGCCGCCGGCCCCGAGGACCGCGACGCGCTCGCCGACAGGGGCCTCGTCGCGCAGGACGTCGAGGTAGCCGAGGACGCTGGGGTGGTCGACGCCGTCGATGTCGGGGACGCGGGGGACGACTCCGGTGGCGACGACGATCTCGTCGTAGGACGTCAAGTCGTCGGCCCCGACAGGGGTGTTGAGGCGGACGTCGACCTGATGGGCCGTCAACTGGTGGCGGAAGTAGCGGATCGTCTCGTCGAACTCCTGCTTGCCGGGGACCTTGCGGGCGATGTTGAGCTGGCCGCCGATGTCACTCGCGGCGTCGAACAGGGTGACGGCGTGGCCGCGTTGGGCGGCCGTTACCGCGCAGGCGAGGCCGGCGGGTCCGGCGCCGACGACCGCGACGCGTTTGCGCAGGCGGGTCGGGGAGAGGACGAGCTCGGTCTCGTGGCAGGCGCGGGGGTTGACCAGGCAGGAGGTGATCTTCCCGCTGAACGTGTGGTCCAGGCACGCCTGGTTGCAGCCGATGCAGGTGTTGATGGCCTCGGGGGTGCCGGCCGCCGCCTTGTTCACGAACTCCGGGTCGGCGAGCATCGGGCGGGCCATCGAGACCATGTCGGCGACGCCGCCGGCCAGCAACTCCTCGGCGAGTTCCGGGGTGTTGATGCGGTTGGTGGTGACGAGGGGGATGCCGACCTCGCCCATGAGCTTCCGCGTGACGAAGGTGTAGGCGCCGCGCGGCACCGACGTCGCGATGGTCGGGATGCGGGCCTCGTGCCAGCCGATGCCGGTGTTGATGAGGGTGGCGCCGGCCGCCTCGACGGCCTTCGCGAGGGTGACGACCTCGTCGAAGGTGGAGCCGCCGGGGACGAGGTCGAGCATGGAGAGCCGGTAGACGAGGATGAAGTCGTCCCCGACGGCCTCGCGGACACGGCGGACGATCTCGACGGGGAACCGCATCCGGTTCTCGTAGGAGCCGCCCCACTCGTCGGTGCGGTGGTTGGTCGGGGCGGCGATGAACTCGTTGATGAGGTAGCCCTCGGAGCCCATGATCTCGACGCCGTCGTAGCCGGCCGCGCGGGCGAGGCGGGCCGTGCGGACGTAGTCCTCGATGGTCTTCTCGACCTCGGCGCCGGTGAGTTCGCGGGGCGTGTGGGGGCTGATCGGGGCCTTGAGTGCGCTGGGGGCGACCAGGTCGGGGTGGTAGGCGTACCGGCCGAAGTGCAGGATCTGCAGGGCGATCAGGCCGCCCTCGGCGTGCACGGCGTCGGTGACGGCGCGGTGCCGCTCGGCCTCCTCCTCGGTGGTGAGCTTGGCGCCGCCGGGGTAGGGGCGGCCCTCGTCGTTCGGGGCGATGCCGCCGGTGACGATGAGGCCCACTCCCCCGCGTGCCCGTTCCGCGTAGAAGGCGGCCATCCGTTCGAAGCCGCGCTCGGCCTCCTCAAGGCCGACGTGCATCGAGCCCATGAGGACGCGGTTGGGCAGTGTGACGAAGCCCAGGTCGAGCGGGCTCAGCAGGTGCGGGTAGCGGCTCATGGTGCCCTCCTTCGCGGTGTGTGCCCCTCTGTTGTAGAGGGCCGGACGTCATTATGCAACTAGTTGCAAAACAGTGCGGGGTCGGCTCCCGGGCGCGCGGGCTGGTATGACTGGCCCATGCAGGAAGAGACCGCGCGGTCCGCGATCGACACGTTCATCTCCGCCTTCAACGCCTCGGCCGACGCCTATGTGACGTCCCTGCTCGCCCAGGCCCTCACCTCGGACGTCGTCTTCTGGGGTCCGCTCGGCCGCAGCGAGGGCATCGAGGCGGTGGAGCGCTTCGTCCTTGACATCCGCCGCCACCCGGCGGGCACCGGCACCATGGTCCGCTCCTCGGCCATCGACATGCCCGACGAGTGGGCCCGCTACCGCTGGGTCTTCACCACGCCCGACGGCGGCCCCCGGCTCGCCGGCACCGACGTCGTCCACCTGCGCCGCGGCCTCATCGACCAGGTCATCGTCTTCGCTGGCGAGATCGGGCCGCCCGGCTTTGCGTGAAAGCGTGAGCGGACAGGCCCGGGTCCGCCAGCATGGGCGGCATGCCTGTGAAGAGTGACGGTCTGACCCACGAGAACGAGCTGGTCGCGCGGAACGTACGGCGGTTCCGGCTGGAGCGGGCCATGTCGCTGGGGGAACTCGCGCGCCGGTCGGGGCTGTCGAAGCAGACGCTGTCGAAGATCGAGCAGGGCACCGGCAACCCGACCGTCGAGACCCTGTCCCTGCTGGGGGCCGCCCTCGACGTCCCCACGCGCAGGCTGCTCACCGAGTGGGGGACGCCCGTCCACGTCCAGCGGCACGACGAGGGCGAGTGGTCGCGCGCCGGGAACTGGTCGCAGCGGCTGCTGGACGAGGTGTACGGCTCCGGGTACGTCCGCACGCTCGTCCTGCGCCTCGACCGCGCGGCGGGCCGGCCCGAGCCCATCGCCCCGCACGCGCCCGGCACGCTCCACCACGTCTACGTCATCACCGGCCGGCTCCGCACGGGACCGCTCACCGAGCCGGTCGACCTCGCGGCCGGGGACTTCGCACGCTTCCCCGGGGACATCCCCCACCAGCACATCTGCCTGAGCGAACGCGCCGTGGCCCACATGGTGACAACACTGCCGCAGGTCAGGCAGGTCAGCTCGACGGCGGTGCGCTGAGGCGAGGGGGGACGGCTGCGGGGCGGCGAGGCGAGGGGGCGAGACGGCGGCGATCCGCCGGGACGTGGGGGGCGCCGGCGGCAGTTCGGCGAGGCGTGCGGGGCGTCAGCAGCGGTCCAGCGAAACATGCGAGGCACCGACGGCAACTCGGCGAGACGCGCGGGGCGTCAGCAGCGGTCCAGCGAAACGTGCGGGGTGTCGTCGGCCGCGCTCCGGCGAAACATGCGGCGCGTCAGCAGCGGTCCAGCGAAACATGCGGGGCACCAACGGCAACTCGGCGAGACGCGCGGGGCGTCAGCAGCGGTCCAGCGAAACGTGCGGGGTGTCGTCGGCTGCGCTCCGGCTAGTCGTGCGGGGCGCGTCGGCGGCGTCGCGGCGACCGCCGGTTCCCTCAGCCCCTCAGCCCCGCAGGTCCCTCACGCCGGCCCCGTGCTCGCTCGCAGTGAGATCGGCGGCGTCAGCAGGTGGTGGCGGGCGGGGGCGGACGGGTCGGTGAGGCGTTCGATGAGGAGGTCCACCGCCAGCTCGCCCATCCGCGCGGCGGGCACGTCGGCCGCCGTGAGCGGCGGGGTGACCGTCTCGGCCCAGCGGGCGGCGACGACGCCGGTGACGGAGAAGTCGCGGGGGACGTGCCGGCCGGCGTGCGCGAGCCCCCGGTACAGGCCGCCGAGCGCGGCCTCGTTGAGGGTGACAAGGGCGGTCGTCGCGGGGTCGTCGCGCAGGATCCGCTCCACGCACGCCTCGCCGGAGGCCGCGTCGTCGCCGCAGCAGTACGCGCGGACGGTCAGCCCGCGTTCGGCGGCGGCCTTGGTGAAGCCTTCCAGCCCCCGGTGCGCGGACTCGTAGCCGGAGCGCAGGAGGCGTTCGGGGCGGTTGACGAAGGCGATGCGGCGGTGGCCGAGGTCGGCGAGGTGGTGGACGCAGGCGGCGGCGAGGGCCGTGTGGTCGAGGGCCACCCACCACTGGCCCTCCGGGCGGGCGGTGCGGCCGATGGTGACGGCGGGGAAGCCGAGGCCGGCGAGGTGGTCGACGCGGTCGTCCGCCAGCTTGATCTCCATGAGGATCGCGCCGTCGACCCGCCTCTCCCCGAGCAGGCGTTGGAAGGAGCGGTCGCTGTCGACGCCGCTCGGGGAGAGCAGGACGTCGTGGTCGTGGGCGGCGGCGGCCTCGACGACGCTGCCGATGAAGTCGAGTTGCATGCCGGTGTAGTGGGGCCCGGCGGGCGGGAAGACCAGGCCGATGGTGGAGGTGCGGCCGTTGGCGAGGGCGCGGGCGCTGGCGTTGGGGCGGTAGCCGAGTTCGTCGATGACGTGCTGGATCTTGCGCCGGGTGTCGTCGGAGACGGGGCGCTTGCCGCTGAGGGCGTAGGAGACGGTGCTCCGGGAGACACCGGCCCGCCGGGCGATCTCACCGATGTTCACGGGTGCTCCTTCGGCTGCGGCGGGCGGTCCGGGTCCCCGCGTCGAACTGCGGGGACCCACGCCGAAAGCCTACGCACCGCGCGGCCTCGGTCAGCCCGTCACCCGGATCTCCAGGAGGACCGTCGGCGGCTTGCCCAGGCCCTCGCCGACGCCCTGGAGGTCGTTCTTCGGGACGTCGACGGTCTCTGTCTGCCCCTCGGCGGTGAGTTCGACGCGGACCGGGTGGCTCTCGGTCTGGACGGCGAAGACGTCGGCGAGTTCGAGGGTGAGGAAGCCGCTCGCGGACGTGGTGGCGAAGCAGAAGTCGCCGGTGCCGGTGCGGGAGAGGACCTTGATCTGGTCGGCGGCGTCGTCGCAGGCGGCGAGGGTGATGTGGCCGTCGCCCCGGACGAGCTTGATGCCCCGCTCGGCCTCGATCTTCGCGGCGTTCGGGTAGGAGAAGTCCTCCGCGAGGTAGGGCGGCTCGTCCCCGGCGGTGGGCGCGGCGCCCGGGGCGGCGATGGCGAGCGCGGTGCCCGCGGCGAGGGCGGCGCCGACCCCGGCACTGGCGATCAGGAGTTTATGGGCGCGGGAAATCACCAGGGATTCCTTCCGGTGTACGGACAGAAAGTGTGCGACAAACGGGCAGATCCGGGAAATTCGCCGGTACGGCGTCGCGTCGGTACGACCGGTCTCGCTTTACGTACCGTTGGCACACTTCCCCCGTTTTTGACCGCCCCGATCTCGGCCACGATCGTACGGTATCAAGCCGCTCCGCAGGTGGGACAGGACGTATTCTCCGGGAGGCACCGTCCGGTGCGTCTTGTGCTTTCCTCGGGAAAGAAAGGATTTGACCCCGTCTTGACGCATAGATTCAGAACAGACGGAATACGGAATTCCGCACGAGCCCTCTGTCTCGTCCTCCTTCTCTCGCTCTTCGTGGGCCTGCTCGGCACCCCCGTCCAGGCGGCCGTGCCGCCGGACTCCGGCGAGCCCGTGGGCACGGACCACATCCCCGACACCCCGCGCGGCGAGGTCCTGCGCGCGTGGAAGTCGGGCGGCCCCGGTGTGAAGGCGGCGGCGGAGGCCGCGCTACTGGGCACGGACGCCCAGGTCCGCGCGTTCCTCGACAGCGAGCGCGCCGTCGCCGAACTGTCGGACGACCGCGTGGCCACCGTCCAGATCTTCTCGGCCGGCGGCCGGGGTGTGCGGGAGGCGGCCGAGCGGGCGCTCGCCGGGACCCCGGCGGACCTCGACGCGTTCATCGAGTCGGGCTGGCAGGCGCCGCTGGTGCAGGACCAGCGGGTGCGCGCGACGCAGATCATCAGCGCGGGCGGCCCCGAGGTGAGGAGCGCGGGCCGGGCGGCGCTCGACGGCACCCCCGACGACGTGCAGCGTTTCATCACCGACGGCCAGTACGACGCCCGGCGCGACGACGAGCGCGTGGAGGTCGTCCAGCTCCTGTCGGCCGGCGGTCCGGCCACGCGTGAGGCCGCGCAGGTGGCGCTGGACGGGACGCCGGAGGACGTGACCGAGTTCCTGGAGGTGGGCCGGCACCTCGCGCTCGCCCGTGACCAGGAGCTGGCCACGATCGAGGACCTGGTGAAGCTGGTCGAGGAGTCCGGCCGGCTGGCCAAGGTCGAGACCGAGGCCGCCAAGGAGGCGTCGGCGCGGGCCGTCGCGGCGACGAAGCTCGCCAAGGAGGCCGCGCAGAAGGCCGCCGCCGAGACGGCCGCCGCGAAGGAGGACGCGACCAAGGCGTCCAACGCGGCGGGCCGGGCCGCCGATGCCGCCAGTGGCGCGGCGAAGGCGGCCCAGGAGGCGATCAACGCGTCCCGGGCGGCGAACACGTCGGCGCGCATCGCGGCCAACGCGGCGGCGCAGGCCGCCTCGGCGGCGTCCGCGGCGGCCCAGTCGGCGGCGAGCGCGCGCGGTGCCGCGGCCGACGCGGCGACGGACGCGACGAAGGCGTCGGCGGCGCGCAAGGCGGCCGAGGGCGCGTACGCGGCGGCCAAGGGCGCGGAGACCGCGGCGAAGGCGGCCGATCAGGCGGCGATCGCGGCCGACGAGTCGGGCAAGGCGGCGCTCGCCGCCGCCAGCGCGGGGACGAACGCGGACCTCGCGGCGGCTGCCGCGCAGGAGGCGAGCGGGCACGCCAACGTCTCCAGCGCGCAGGCCCAGCGGGCGACGGCGGCCGCCGCCGAGGCCCGTCGGCAGGCGGCCGAGGCGACGCGCGCGGCCAACCGTGCCGTCGCGCTCGCGGCGAAGGCGGCGAAGGCGGCCCGTGCGGCGCGGGACGCGGCCAACTCGGCCGCGGTGCACGCCCGTAACGCGGGCGCGGCGGCCGAGGAGGCCGCCGAGCACGCCGGGGACGCCGCCAAGGCGGCCACCGAGTCCACCAAGCACGCGGCCGAGGCGAAGAAGGCCGCCGACGCGGCGACCGCAGCCGTCGTCGAGGCCAAGGCCACCTACGACGTCGCCCGCGAGGTGGAGGCGGCCGAACTCGCCGACCGCCGCTACACGGACGTCGAGCAGGCGAAGGCGCTCAAGCGCGCGGACGCCGAGCGCACGGCGCGTGAGCAGCGGGCGGCGACCGAGGCGCGGGCGGCCGACGAGGAGGCGCGGGCCCTTGCGGAGGAGGTCACCGCGCCGGACGCCGACCTGACGCGGATCGCCGGCAAGGCGCGTGCGGTCGCGCTGCACATCGCCGCCACGCGCGGCCCGTGGAGCGTCACCACCGCCGAGTCCGCCCTCGCGGGTTCGGACGCGCTGGTCGTCGAATACGTCAGGACGGGGCTGCCGGAGGCCGCCCGGCGCGACGAGTACGCCCGTACGGTCAACCTGGCCTGGGAGTCGGACTACGCGGCCGTGCGGACGGCCGCGAAGGCGGCCCTGACCGGGGACGCGGCGCGGATCAGCGCGTTCATCGCGACGGGCCAGCACCAGGCGGCCCGGGACGACTACCGGATCCGGGTCACCCAGCTGGTCACCGGCGCCGGGCCCGGCGTGAAGAAGGCGGGACAGGCCGCCCTGGACTCCGGGTCGACCGACGCGCTGCGGGAGTTCGTCCACACCGGGTACTACACGGCGCGCACGAGCGACGAGCGGGTGCGTGCCGTCCAGCTCTACAGCGCGGGCGGGCCGGAGCTGAAGGCCGCCGCCGATGTGGCGCTGAACGGGCCGCCGGAGGTGCTGCACCGGTTCATCGAGGTCGACCAGTACCGGGCCGTGCGCAAGGACCGGCTGACGGCGACCCACGTGTCCCGGCTGCAGGGCATGATCGCCGGGGCGGCGCGGGTGGCCGCGACGGCGCAGCAGAACGCGCTGATCGCCGCGAAGGTGGCGGCGACGGCCCGCAAGGCCGCCGAGGAGGCGGCCCGCTACGAGCAGCAGGCCAAGGAGTCGGCCGCCGAGGCCACGGAGTACGCCAGGCAGGCGGACGCGCACGCCGACGCGGCGGAGAAATCCGCGGCCGAGGCGGCGGCGTCCGCGCGGACGGCCCGTGCCGCCGAGGCGTCCGCGAAGGACGCCGTGGTGCGTGCCGACGTGTCGGCGGGCCAGGCCCGGTCGTCGGCGGCGGCCGCGCAGGTGTCGGCGAGCAGCGCGTGGGCGGCGGCCGACGCCGCGTACGCGTCGAAGATCGCCGCCGGTGAGGACGCCGCCGCGGCGAGCAAGGCGGCGACGCAGGCCGGCGAGGTGGCGTTCCGCAAGCTCCAGGAGGAGATCCGGCAGCACTTCGCGCAGGCCGCGGCCGAGGCGGAGGAGTTCGGTCTGCTGGCGGAGGACGAGGAGTTCGCCGCGTACATGGCCGAGCTGGAGGACATCGACTGGGGTCAGGTCCTCTCCGAGGGCGGTCACTTCGCCCTCGACGTCCTCGGTCTGATCCCCGGTTTCGGCGAGGCCGCCGACGGTGCCAACTGCCTGTGGTACGCCGGTGAGGGCAACGGGATCGACGCGGGTCTGTCCTGCGCCGGGATGGTGCCGTTCGCCGGGTGGGGCGCGGCCGGGGTCAAGGGCGGGAAGTGGGCGACGAAGGCGGACGATTTCTTCCGCCGGCTGTTCGGCAAGACCCCGCAGTTCCCGGTGTGCGTGCGGCCGCTGGCGCGGACGGCGCTCGCGGCGGGCGCCACGTCGTGCCCGGTCAACTTCCAGAACCTGGGCAACGACATCTTCCAGTCGCCGGGCGGCCTGGTCTACATGCCGCAGGGCAGTTCGCACCGCATCGACCACGTCATGGAACACACCCGGCCCAACCCCGACAAGCCGTTGCACGGCGTCTTCGTGACGAAGGGCCAGGACGAGGTGCTGGCGATGATCGACGACGCCTGGGAGCGGGTCAAGAACCAGACGCCGCAGATCAGCGCCGGGAACAAGGTGTTCGCCCACGAGTACGCCGAGGCCATCGGCGAGGGCGGCGAGAAGTTCCTGTGCATCGTGACCCGGTACAAGAGCAAGAAGTACCGCGTCATCACGGCGTACCCGTCGGCGTCGGCGTCGTGTCCTCGGACGTGACCCCGGCAGGCTGACAAGCTCAGGGGCGGCGACCTGGTCGCCGCCCCTTCCCGCACCTCCTCACGACTCCTCGACGACAAGGCCCGCCATGCACTCCCCCGACCGCCTCCGCACCCTCCTGCGCGAGCTGGACGACCCCGACCGCCTCGAACTCCCCGCAGGCCACGACCTGTCCGCCGCCCGGCACCGCTTCGCCCGCCTCGCCGGGGCCCTGGAGGACCGGTTCGGCCCGTCCGTGACATCCGGCGTGGTCCAGGACGCGAGCTTCCACGGCTACGTCTCGACCCCGGACCGCTGGGTCCTGCTGAGCAACTTCGGCCCCTTCGTCACCACTGGCACTGGCCCTGACTGGGGCGTGCCGGGTTGCGAGGAGGGCCTGGACCCGGGGTTCGTGACCTGGCTCGACGGCCTCTGCGCGTCCCTCGGCTGCGTGTACGTCCCCGTCGCCCTCCTCCTGGAGCCCTACGACGGCCCCTCGCCCCTCGCCGACGAGCCGATCCCCGGCGAGGAGGACGAGGACGACGACGCGCCGCCGCTGTGGTGGGACCGGTACTTCCAGTACATGTGACGCCGTTCAGCGGGCCGGGATCAACTCCGCGCGGCCGAACAACAGGGCGTAGCCGGGCGGGAGTTGAGCGAGCACCCGGTCGACGAGGTCGTCGCCGGCGACTTCCGGCAGGGTGCTCAGGACCGAGCTGACGTCCCAGCGGACGGTGGCCAGGGCGGCGGCGTTCTCGCTGCGGGTGGCCACCGAGGCGACGAACTCCGGGCCGGTCAGCGGGCGCCGGGCCGGGATCTGGGCGGCGATGATCCGGGCGGCCTCGCCGGGCAGGGCGCGGGCGAGGGCGACGCGCTCGTCGGCGACCACCTGGGTGCCGAGGGCCGCGAGGACGGTCCGGGTGATCCGCTCGGCCTCGGCCGGGGTCGCGTAGTGGCCGTTGCGGCGGACTCGTTCGACGAGGTCGGACCAGTCGTTCTCGCGCGCCGGGGTGGGGGGCACGGTCGTCACGGTCATGGGTGGTTTCTTCCTCCACGGTGCGTGGGTGTGCGGCGCCCCGCGGCCGGACGTCGCCGCGGGGCGCTGGTGGTGCGGTGGGGTTACTTGCCGAGTTCCCTGCGGCCGGTGCCGCCGGTGATGCGGATGCGGCGCGGCTTGGCCTGTTCGGCGACCGGGATGCGCAGGGTCAGGACGCCGGCGTCGTAGGAGGCGTCGACGCGGTCCGTGTCGAGGGTGTCGCCGAGGAAGAGCTGACGGGTGCAGGTGCCCGTGGGGCGTTCGGCGACGATCAGCTCCGCGCCCTCGGGGGCGGGGCTGCGGCGCTCGGCGCGGACGTTGAGGACGTTGCGCTCGATGTCGAGGTCGATCGTCTCGGGGTCGATGCCCGGGAGGTCGAAGTGGACGATGAAGTCGTCACCCGACCGGTAGGCGTCCATCGCCATCGCGGTGGGGCGGGCGCTGGAGCCGAGGACCTGCTGGGCGAGCCGGTCGAACTCGCGGAACGGGTCGGTACGCATGAGCATCACGGGTCACTCCTCTCTTCGGATTCCGGGGTGCGATGCCCTGTGCCTTCTTATATAGCGCCGAGAAGGAAACTTGACAACCCTGGACTCAGGGCAGGGATGGTCCGCCCTTCAAACATTCAGGGCGGTTAAGTTCCCGCAACATCCCCGGCACGAGCCCATAACGCTGCAAACGGTTTGCGCATACCTTTCTGAGGACGGGCAGGTGCGTCGGCACGACGAAAGTTGATCGCCCGACCAGGGGACTCCAGTTGATGCCCAGCAAGACCGTCCTGACCCGTCGTCGCCTCATCGGACTCGCCGCCCTCGGTGGCCTCGCCGCGTGCAGCAAGGTCGAGGGAGGCGCCACCGACGACGCGGAACTCCTCCCCGCGCTGCGCAAGCGCGGCTACGTCAAGGTTGCGTACGCGAACGAGGCGCCGTACGGATTCCGGGAGGGCGGCACCCTGAAGGGCGAGGCACCGGCGCTGCACGGCGAGGTGTTCAAGGCGCTCGGCGTGCCGGAGCTGCGGCCGGTGTTCTCGGAGTGGGACGGGCTGATCCCGGGGCTGCTGGCCGGGAAGTACGAGGTGATCAGCGCCGGGATGGCGATCCTGCCGGACCGCTGCGAGAAGGCCGCGTTCTCCGAGCCGGAGTTCATCTCGCCGACGGCCATGATGGTGCCGTCCGGGAACCCCAAGAAGCTGACCGACCTGGCGTCGGCGAAGCGTGCCGGGGTCACCGTCGGCGTGATGTCGGGCGCGGCCGAGAAGGGGTACGTGCGGGACGCCGGGATCGCGGACGGCCGGATCAAGACGCTGACCAAGCCGCAGGACGGCGCCGACGCCGTCAAGAGCGGGCGCATCGACGCCTTCGTGCTGACCGGTGTGTCGCTGCGCTGGCTGGCGCGGACCAACAAGGGGCTCCAGGTGACCGAACCGTTCGTGCCGATGATCGGCGGGGTGAAGCAGTACAGCCCGGGGGGAGCGGTGTTCCGCAAGACCGCGACCTCGCTGCGGGACGCCTTCAACGTCCAGCTGAAGAAGATCACTTCGGACCGGGAGCGGTATGTGCGCCTGCTGGGCGCGTACGGTTTCACGGCCGCCGAACTGCCGCCCGCCGGTCTGTCGACCGCGCGTCTGTGCGCCGCCTGAGCCGGAGGCGTCGTCATGGGTGACTTCCTCTCCTTGTTCCGCGACGAACTGCCCTCGGTCGGCTCCGGGTTGTGGGTGACCGTCCAGGCGACCGTGCTGGGCGCGCTGCTCGCCGTCGCCGTCGCGTTCGGCTGCGGTCTGGCCGCCGGGTCGCGGCTGCGCGTGGTGCGCTGGACGTCTCGGGGGGTCGTGGAGTTCTTCCGCGGGACCTCCCTCTACATCCAGTTGTTCTGGCTGTACTACGCCTTCCCGCTGCTGACCGGGTACCAGTTCGATCCGCTGGCGTGCGGGGTGCTCGCGTTCGGCCTCAACTACGGGGCGTACGGCTCCGAGGTGGTGCGCGGGGCGCTCGCGGCGGTGCCGACGCCGCAGCGGGAGGCCGCCGTCGCGCTGAGCTTCACCCCGCTCCAGCGGCTGTACCGGGTGCTGCTGCCGCAGGCGTGGCCGCAGATGATCCCGCCGTTCACCAACCTGCTCATCCAACTCCTCAAGTCCACGCCGTTGTTGTGGCTGATCTCGGTGGCTGACCTGACGACGGTGATCCAGACGCTGCGCGACCGTACCGGGGAGACCGTGCCCGCCTATCTGACGCTGCTGGCCCTGTACTTCGTCCTCGCGTGGGCGCTGACGGCCGGAATGCGGTGGCTGGAGCGGCGTGCCGCCGGACGGCTGGGCCGTACGGTCGCGCCGAAGGCCGGGACGCCCGTGGTGATGAGCGGGGGCCGCCCGTGAACTACCACTGGGACTGGGACGCGGTGCGCGAGGCGTTGCCGCTGCTGCTCGAAGGGTTCGAGACGACGCTCCTCGCGACCGTGCTGGGGACGCTGGTCGCCGCCGTCCTCGGGCTCGCGCTCGCGGTCGGCGGGCGGGCGCCGACGCGGTGGGTGACCCTGCCGCTCGCGGGCCTCGTCACGTTCGTGCGCTCGACCCCGCTGCTGGTCCAACTCGCGGGCGCGTACGCGGTGTTCACCACGCTGGATCCGCTGACCATCGGCGTCGCGGTGCTCGGCGTCCACTACTCCGCCTACCTCGCGGAGGTCTACCGGGCCGGTATCGACGCCGTCCCGAGGGGGCAGTGGGAGGCGGCGCGGGCGCTGTCCCTGACGCCGGGGCTGACCTGGCGGGACGTCATCCTGCCGCAGGCGGTGCGCACCGTGCTGCCCGCGCTCGGCAACTACGCGATCTCCATGTTCAAGGAGACGCCGTTCCTCGCCGTGATCACCGTCGCGGAGATGGTCGCGCAGGCCCGTGAGTACGGCGCCGACCACTTCGCCTACCCGGAGGCATTCACCCTCGCCGGCCTGGTCTTCCTGCTGGCGAGCTACCCCACCTCGCTCGCCCTGCGGAAACTGGAGCAACGCCTTGGCCACTGACACCGAACCCCGCGTCCATTCCACCGCCGCCGTCACACCCCCGATGATCCGCTTCGAACGGGTCGTCAAACGCTACGGCGAGAACACCGTCCTCGACGAACTCGACTTCTCCGTCGAGCGCGGCCGGCACATCACCCTCATCGGGCCCTCTGGCTCCGGCAAGACCACCATCCTGCGGCTGCTGATGACGCTGGAGCCGGTCACGGACGGCGTGATCTGGGTCGACGGCGAACCCCTCACGCACCAGCGCACCCCCGACGGCTCGCTGAAGCCGGCCGACGAGAAGCACCTGCGGGCGCTGCGGCGCCGGATCGGCATGGTCTTCCAGCACTTCAACCTGTTCCCGCACATGAACGTGGTCCGCAACATCACCGAGGCGCCCGTGCGGGCCCTCGGACAGCCCCGGGAACAGGCCGAGGAGCGGGCGCGGGAACTGCTCGACATGGTCGGCCTCGCGGACAAGGCGCTCGCGCATCCCACCCAGTTGTCCGGCGGGCAGCAGCAGCGGGTCGCCATCGCCCGCGCGCTCGCCATGGAACCGGAGGTGCTGCTGCTCGACGAGGTGACGTCGGCTCTCGACCCCGAACTCGTCACCGGCGTCCTCGACCTGCTGCGGGAGATCGCGGAGACGACCGACATCACGCTGCTGTGCGTGACGCACGAGATGGGGTTCGCCCGGGACGTCTCCGACGAGGTCCTGATGTTCGACGCCGGGCGGGTGGTGGAGGCGGGCAGCCCCGAGCAGTTGTTCAGCGCGCCGAGCCACCGGCGTACGCGGGAATTCCTGAGCGCGGTGCTGTGAACCCGAACCGCCGGCTCCGCGCGCGTGGTCCGCCCGCCGGGCCCGTCGCCCGTCTCCCCGTTCCCGGCCCAAGGGACTCATGCCCTTTCATCCTGCCCTGACCATCGACCGCCCGACCGTGGACGACGGGAGCGCCCTGTGGCGCATCGCCCGGGACTCCCAGGTCCTCGACGTCAACTCCCCCTACAGCTACCTCCTGTGGTGCCGTGACTTCGCGGACACCTCGGCCGTCGCCCGGCACGCGGGCGAACCCGTCGCGTTCGTCACCGGCTACCTGCGGCCCGACCGCCCCGGCACCCTCTTCGTCTGGCAGATCGCCGTCGCCGACGCCCACCAGGGGCGGGGACTGGCCGGCGCCCTGCTCGACGCGCTGACCGCGCGGACCGCCGCGCGCATGGTGGAGACCACCATCACGCCGGACAACGCCGCCTCCCGGGCACTCTTCGCGTCGTACGCGGAACGTCACCGCGCACCGGTCGAGGAGACCGTGCTGTTCGACGACGCGCTGTTCCCCGGCGCCGGGCACGCACCCGAGGTGCTGCACCGCATCGGCCCCCTGCGCTGACCCTCCCCCTTCTTTTTCCTCCCTCCCCCCTTTATGAGGAGTTTTTCGCATGACCACCATCGAGACGCCCCTGAGTACGTTCGAGCTGCTGGAGTCGGAGGTCCGCAGCTACTGCCGCGGCTGGCCCGTCGTCTTCGACCAGGCGCGCGGCAGCCATCTGTGGTCCGAGGACGGGCGCCGCTACCTGGACTTCTTCGCCGGCGCCGGCTCGCTGAACTACGGGCACAACAACCCGGTCCTCAAACGCGCCCTGCTGGACTATCTGGAGCGGGACGGCGTCACGCACGGCCTGGATATGGCGACGACGGCCAAGCGGGCCTTCCTGGAGAGCTTCCACGACCTCGTGCTGAAGCCGCGCGACCTGCCGTACAAGGTGATGTTCCCGGGGCCGACGGGGACCAACGCTGTGGAGTCCGCGCTGAAGCTGGCCCGCAAGGCGAAGGGGCGGGAGTCCGTCGTCTCGTTCACCAACGCGTTCCACGGGATGACGCTGGGGTCGCTCGCGGTCACCGGCAACGCGTTCAAGCGGGCCGGGGCGGGGATTCCGCTGGTCCACGGGACGCCGATGCCGTTCGACGACTACCTCGACGGGCAGGTCCCGGACTTCCTGTGGTTCGAGCGGCTGCTCGCGGACACCGGGTCCGGGCTGAACCATCCGGCGGCGGTCATCGTCGAGACCGTGCAGGGCGAGGGCGGGATCAACGTGGCCCGGCCCGAGTGGCTGCGGGGGCTCGCGGCGCTGTGCGCGCGGCACGACATGCTGCTGATCGTCGACGACATCCAGATGGGGTGCGGGCGTACGGGGTCGTTCTTCTCCTTCGAGGAGGCGGGGATCACGCCGGACATCGTGACCGTCTCCAAGTCGATCAGCGGGTACGGGCTGCCGATGGCGCTCACCCTGTTCCGGCCCGAACTCGACCTGTGGGAGCCGGGCGAGCACAACGGGACATTCCGGGGGAACAACCCGGCGTTCGTGACGGCGACGGCCGCGCTGCACGCGTACTGGGCGGACCAGGAGACGGAGCTGCGGACCCGGCGGCTCGGTGAGCTGGTCGAGCAGCGGCTCCTCGCGCTGTGCGCGGAGCACACCGGGACGTCCTGCCGGGGGCGCGGGCTGGTGTGGGGGGTCGAGTTCGAGGACCCGGCGCGCGCTTCCGAGGTGTGCGCGCGGGCGTTCGAGCGGGGGCTGCTGCTGGAGACGTCGGGGCCCGAGGGTGAGGTCGTGAAGCTGCTGCCGGCGCTGACGGTGAGCGAGGCCGAGCTGGACGAGGGGCTGGACATCCTCGACCGGGCCGTGCGGGCGTCGGACTGAACGAGGGTCGCACTGAACGGAGGATGACTTACCCATGATCATCAGGTCGCTTGCGGAGATCGAGAACACCGACCGCCACGTCCGCTCCAGGTCCGGCACCTGGGAGAGCAAACGCATCGTCCTCGCCCGCGAGAAGGTCGGGTTCTCGCTGCACGAGACGGTCCTGTACGCCGGGACCGAGACCAGCATGTGGTACGCGAACCACGTCGAGGCGGTGCTGTGCGTGGAGGGCGAGGCGGAGCTCACCGACGAGGAGACCGGCCTCACCCACCTCATCACCCCCGGCACGATGTACCTCCTCGACGGCCACGAGCGGCACACGCTGCGGCCGAAGACGGACTTCCGGTGCGTGTGCGTGTTCAACCCGCCCGTCACCGGCCGTGAGGACCACGACGAGAACGGCGTCTACCCCCTGCTCCTGGAGGACTGATCCCATGACCACGCTCACCGATCTCTACCCGAGCCGTGGCCCCCGCGAAGTCACGACCCCCCGCCGGGACCCGGTCGTCTGGTCGCCGCCCGGCACCCCGGGGCCGATCACCCCGGCCGACCTCGCCGCCTACGACACGGACGGCTTCCTCCCGGTCGACCGGCTCCTCGATCCGGCCGAAGTGAACGTCTACCGGGCCGAGTTGAACCGTCTCCTCGACGACCCGGCGGTCCGCGCCGACGAGCGCGCCATCGTCGAACCCCGCTCCGGCGAGGTCCGCTCGGTCTTCGAGGTGCACCGGATCAGCGAGGTGTTCGCCGCCCTCGTCCGTGACGAACGCGTCGCGGGGCGGGCCCGGCAGATCCTCGGCTCCGACGTGTACGTCCACCAGTCCCGGGTCAACGTCAAGCCCGGTTTCGGGGCGTCCGGGTTCTACTGGCACTCCGACTTCGAGACCTGGCACGCCGAGGACGGACTGCCCCGCATGCGCACCGTCTCCGTCTCCATCGCCCTGACACCCAACTACGACACCAACGGCGCCCTCATGATCATGCCGGGCTCCCACAGGACGTTCCTGGGCTGCGCCGGCGAGACCCCCCGCGACAACTACAAGCGCTCCCTCCAGATGCAGGACGCCGGCACCCCCTCCCCCGACGCCCTGACCCGCCTCGCCGACGCCCATTCCATCCGCCTCTTCACCGGCCCCGCCGGCTCCGCCGTCTGGTTCGACTGCAACGCCATGCACGGCTCCGGCGACAACATCACCCCCTACCCCCGCTCCAACCTCTTCATCGTCTTCAACAGCACCGAAAACCCCGCCACAGACCCCTTCGCGGCCCCCGTCCGCCGCCCGGACTTCATCGGCGCCCGGGACTTCACGCCGGTCCGCTGAACCACCACGGCCGTGCCCCGGCCTGTCCCGGGGCACGGCCGTGAGGCGAGGTACAACGAGGCGGTTCAGGTGCCGCCGGCGAACCGGCCGAGTGACATCGGGGGCCTGTTGTGCGCGGAGCGCGGGCGGCCGGCGTCGGCGCGGCGGGCACGACGTCGGCGGTGGTCAACCGCGACCCGCGCCGCTCCGAGAACCCTGCCCGGCGAACGCGCGCCGCCACCGCCTCCTGCCGACGTACATCGTGCGCGGCCCCGGCGACGGCGGCTACGCGACCGTCGAGCGGGCCGTCTCCCTGAGCCGGCCCGGCCTCGCGGCGCGGCTGATCAGAGCCTCTGAGCCCATTCCGTGGAGCAGGACGCTGCCGAGGACGCAGAGGACGGTGGTCTGGAGGACGGTGTCGGCGCCGGGGCCGTCGGGGAGGCTGTTGTAGGCGATGAGGCCGAAGACGATGGTGGTGGTGCCGCGGGGGCCGAGGAGGCCGAGGAGGAGGCGGTCGCGGCGGTTCAGGGGGGAGGCGGTGAGGGAGAGGAGGACTGGGATGATGCGGACTGCGGTGAGGGCGCCGAGGCAGAACAGGGCCGCCTGCCAGCTCACGCCGATCTCGAAGGTGACGACGGCCGCGAGGCCGACGACGAACCACATGGTCATCGTGAGCAGCGAGGTCACATCCTCAAGGAGGACCACCTCGTGGCTCCCGAGGGCCGAGCGGTGGGCCTGCCTGCGGGCGACGAGGACGCGGTGGACGTACCGGAAGGCGATCCCGCACACGAACGACGTGACGAACCCGTTGCCGCCGATCTCGACGCCGGCGCTGTAGGCGATCAGCGGGGTCAGCAGGACGGCGAACCGGCGTGACTGGTCGGTCGTCCAGCCCGCGCGGTCGGCGCGGTGCAGCAGCCAGGCGACGAGCGCGCCGATGATCAGCCCGGCGATGATCGCCTTGACCGCCTGCCCGGCGGCGCTGGTCAGGGCCTCGGTGGGGGTGTGGAGGGCGGAGTCCCCGCCGGCGAGCAGCAGGGCGAACAGGAACAGCGGCGAGACGATGCCGTCGTTGTAGCCGCTCTCGACGTTCAGCACGCTGCGCACCCGCGACGCCAGCCGGGTGTCGCGGACGACGCTCTCACTGGGCGCGAAGTCGATGGGGACGACGATGCAGGCGATCACCAGCATCAGCGCCCACGGCAGCCCGGGGAACGCGAGCTTGCCGAGCAGGACGGCCGCGCCGAGGCTCAGCGGCAGCGCGATCAGCAGGACCCGGCCGACGAGCTTCGGCGCGTTGCCCCAGAGCTTGCCGCCGCGCACCTCGGTCGCGTCGACGAACAGCAGGAACGCGAGGATGATCTCGGCGGCGTGCTGGGCGACCTCCGTGTTGAGGGCTGCGGCGACGGAGTCCTCGATGCTGAGCCCGACGACGATCCCGGCGAACACCATCGTGGCCGGTGCGCCGAGGTGCCAGCGCTGGAGGCGCAGTGCGGCGAGGGAGCGGATCAGGGCCATCACCGCGGCGGCCAGGATGGTGGGGAGCACGTTCTTCCATGGGGCGGTAGGGGGACGAAGAGGGACTGACTGGAGCGTAACCGGCGGGGGTGGGACCCCGCGCCCTCAGCTCAGTGCGTCCCCGTCACCGTCGCGGCGATGCCCTCGACCAGCCCGCCGTACAGGTCGGGCCGGATCACCGCCAGGACGGCGATCGTCGCGGCGATGCTCAGAAGGACGCCTTCCCAGCGGGGCGCGCGGGTCTGTGTCTTGCGTTCATCACGTTGCATGCCTCAAGCCTCGCCGCCGGCCGGGGCGCGGCCCATCCGGCGGGTGTCCGGTGCGGGCCCGCCGGTCGGGGGCGGGGCATCCCCCGGTCGGGGGGTGGGGAGCAGTCCTCCACTGGACTGAATTTTGGCATAGGACAAAGCTGCTAGGGTCGCCCCCGGAGGTGATCACATGCCCATCACCGGAACGACGGCCGCCGAGATCGCCGGCAGCGTGCGCGACCAGGTCGCATCGGGCGACCTCGCGCCCGGCACCCCCCTCCCCCCGGTCCGCGCCCTCTGCGCCGAACTCGGCGTCAACCGCAACACCGTGGCCCTGGCATACCGCCGGCTCGTCGAGGCGGGCGTCGCGCAGACCCGGGGGCGCGGCGGAACCGTCGTCGCGGCGGTCCCCCGGCTCGCCCGGGAGGGCGTCGGGGCGGGCGGCGAGGCCGTCGACCTGGCCAGCGGCAACCCGGACCCGGAGCTGCTGCCGCACATCCTGACGGCGGCCCGCGGGGGCGAGTTCCTGTACGGGGTCCCGGCCGTCGACCCGGCGCTCGCGGCCTGGGCCGAGGCCGACTTCGCCGAGGACGTCGACCGTCCGCTGCGGACGCTGGTCACGCACGGCGCGGTCGACGCGACCGAGCGGCTGCTGGGCGTCCACCTCACGCGGGGCGACCTCGTGGCCGTCGAGGACCCGTGTTTCCTCGCGACCATCGGCACGCTCCGGCTGGCCGGCTACCGCGTGGCCCCGGTCCCCGTCGACGCCCACGGCATGGACCCCGGCGCGCTGCGGGCAGCCCTCGACGCCGGGGCCCGCGCGGTGGTGGCCACACCCCGCGCCCACAACCCGACCGGCGCGAGCCTCACGGCGGAACGGGCGCAGGAGCTGCGCGCCGTCCTCGCCGGGCATCCGCAGGTACTGGTGATCGAGGACGACCACTTCTCGGCGGTGTCGGCCCGGCCGTACCACCGCATCACCCCGGCGGGGACGGCGCGCTGGGCGCTCGTGCGGTCCGTGTCCAAGTTCCTCGGGCCCGACCTGCGGGTCGCGCTGGTCGCGGCCGACCCCGAGAGCGCGGCGCGGCTCGGCGCGCGCCTCAGTGCCGGGATGACCTGGGTCAGCCGGCTCCTCCAGCGCACCGTGCACGACCTGCTGGCCGACCCCGCCGTCCACGACCTGCACGAGCGGGCCCGCGAGAGCTACGCCGGCCGGGCCGCCCTCCTCGCGGAGCGGTTGCGCGCGCACGGGTTCGACGTCCCGCCGGACTCCGACGGGCTGAACCTGTGGATCGGACTCGACGTCGACGAACGGTCCGTCACCGACGCGCTGGCCCACCGGGGCTGGGCCGTGCGCCCCGGTCACGTCTTCGCCGTCGCCCCCTCGCCGCGCGCCGCGATCCGCGTCACCACCTCCACCCTCACCGAACCCCGCGCCGAGGCGTTCGCCGCCGAACTGGCCGCCGTCGTCGCGGACCTGCGTACCGCCTGACTCCCCAAGGAGCTTCCCGTGTTCCGTGGCCTCAGCGCCTTCCCGCTCACCCCCGTCGACGAGGACGGCGTCGACCTCACGGCGTACGCCGCCCTCGTGGCCCGGCTCGCCGGCGCCGGGGTCGACTCCATCGGCGCCCTCGGCTCCACCGGCGGCTACGCCTATCTCACCCGCGAGCAGCGCGCCCGCGTGGCCGAGGCCGCCGTCGACGCCGCGTCCGGCACGCCCGTCATGGTCGGCATCGGCGCCCTGCGCACCCGCGACGTCCTCGCGCTGGCCGAGGACGCGCAGAACGCGGGCGCCGCCGCCGTCCTGCTGGCGCCGCTGACCTACCAACCCCTCGGCGACGACGAGGTGTTCGGGCTGTACGAGGACGTGACCCACCACCTCTCCGTGCCTCTCTGCGTGTACGACAACCCGGCGACCACGCACGTCCGCTTCAGCGACGAACTCCACGCCCGTATCGCCGCGTTGCCGCACATCGGCTCCGTCAAGATCCCCGGCGTCCCCACCGGGGCCGAGGACCGTGTCGCCGCACTGCGGGCCCTCCTCCCGGCGTCCGTCGCCCTCGGTGTCAGCGGCGACTGGACGGCCGTCCGGGGGCTCAACTCCGGTTGTGACGTGTGGTATTCGGTCCTCGGCGGCACGTTCCCGCGCACAGCGCTGGCCCTCACCCGCGCCGCGCAGTCCGGCCACGCGGATCACGCGAACGACCTGTCTGACGCCCTCGAACCCCTGTGGGCCCTGTTCCGCCGCCACGGCAGCCTGCGGGTGATGGCCGCCGCCGCGTCCCACCTCGGCCTGACCGGCGAGGTCAACCTCCCGCGCCCGCTACGGGGGTTGGACGCGGAACAACGCCGCGAGGTCGTCGCCGTGCTGGATGCGCTCGGGCTGGACGAGTGAGCCGGCTTCCCCTTCACCGGCCGGTGCCGCGGAAACTCCCGGCATCTCGCCGGCCGGTGCCGCAGAGTTTCCCCATGACACTCCCCGCCCTCCCCCACGGCTACCACAGCCGCCCACCAACTCCCGCCGACGCCCCGGCCGTTCACCACCTGATCACCGCCTGCGAGACCACCCTGCACGGCCACGCCACGACCGACCTCGACCGCGTCACCGCCGACCTCGGTACGCCCGGGGCCAGTTCAATCCTCATCCACGGCGACGGGGGCAAGCCGGCCGGCTGGGGCTGGGTACGGGGCCGACGCGCCACCGTCCACGTCCACCCCGCCCACACCGGCCGGGGGCTGGGCAGTTGGCTGCTGGACTGGACAGAGGCCTGGGGCACGGACCGGCTGGCCCAGTCATCACCGCTCGCCTTCATGAACGGCCAACTGGTCGGCGCAGTCCTGTCGTTGGACGTACCCGGCGACGAGGGATACGTCGAACGGGTCGCCGTACGGCGCGACCAGCGGGGCCGGGGCATCGCCCGACTCCTGCTCCTGGACTCCTTCCGCACCTTCCAGCGGCAGGGCAGACGGGGTTGCGTCCTGTGGACGCACTCCGACACGGGGGCGCTGGCCCTGTACGAGCGTGTCGGCATGGCGGTCCGGCGCGGTTCCACGGTTCTCAGCAAGACCCTCAGCGCCGGGCGCACGCCGGTGTCGAACCTGCCTGTTCCGCAAGGTACTTCGCCCGTTCCCCGACGGTGAGGCCACGGCCGACGGCCCGGCAGACCCGGTCGAGCGCCGCCTTCCCGGAGGGGACGTCGACGGGCCACAGGCGCACGGTGTGGTCGATGCTCGCGGTGGCGAGGGTGCGGCCGTCGCGGGTCAGGCCGATCGCCATGACGGCCGCGTCGTGCCCGGTGAACACCGTGCGCAGGCGGCCCGTGGGCACGTCCCACAGCCACGCGGCGCGGTCGCTGCCGGCGGTGACGAGGGTGCGGCCGTCGGGGGTGAAGGCCAGGCCCATGAGGAAACCGTCGTGGCTGGTGATCGTCCCCATGCCCGTGCTCCAGCTGAGCTGGCTGTCCCCGGTCGCCGTGTCCCACATCCACACGATGCCGCCCGCGGTGGCGGCCAGGGTGCGGCTGTCGGGGCTGAAGGCGAGCCTCGTGTCGGGGTCGACCCCCATGGCGTCCAGGTCGTCGCGCACGCGCCCGGTGCGCGCGTCCCAGAGCCGTACGGTGCGCCCGGTGACCGTGGCGAGGAACCGGCCGTCCGGGCTGTACTCGACGGCCGTGACCTCGCCCCGGGTCCTGGGGAGCGTGGCCCGCAGGCGCCCGTGCGCGGTGTCCCAGACGCGGACGGCGCCGTCGTCGGTGCCGGTCGCGACGGTTTCGCCGTCCGGGCCGAACGCCACGACGCGCCCGGCGAAGGTGGTGCGCACGCGGCCGGTCGCGGCGTCGTGCAGGCGCGCGGTCCCGTCGTGGCCGCCGGTGGCGACGGTACGGCCGTCGGGGCTGAACTCGACGCTCTCAGCGCGTCCTTGGCTCCCCGCGAGGGCCGTGCGCACGCGGCCGGTCGCGGTGTCCCTGAGGTGTGCGCCCGCGCTGCTCACGGTCGCGAGAACACGCCGGTCCGGGCCGAACGCCACCGACGTCACCAGGTCCCGCGACGCCGTGAGGACCCGCCCGACCGGCACGTCCCACAGCCGGACGGTGTGATCGTCGCCGCCGCTCGCGAGCGTGCGCCCGTCGGGGCTGAAGGCGAGCGCCGTGACACCGTCCAGGTGCCCGGCGAACACGGCGCGCGGGGCCCGGGTCGCGAGGTCCCAGGTCCGGACGTTCCGGTCGGCGCCGCCGGTCGCTAGCGTGCGGCCGTCCGGGCTGAACGCCAATGCCCCGACGGGCTGTTCGGTGGTGAGGGTGCCGCTCCGGCGGCCGGTCGCGGTGTTCCACAGGCGGACGTTCCGCTCGGCGCCGCCGACGGCGAGGGTGCGGCCGTCGGGGCTGAACGCGAGGGCGCCGGCGTCGTCCGTCGTGAGGGTCGCGCGCAGGCGGCCGTCTGCCGTGTCGTGGAGCTGTACGGGGTCCGAGGTGGCGACGGTGCGGCCGTCCGGGCTGAACAGGACGCTCCAGCCGGCGCCGGGGAAGGAGGTGCGGGAGCGGCCGGTCGTCGCGTCCCACAGGCGGACGGTCCCGTCCTCCCCGGTGGCGGCGAGGGTGCGGCCGTCGGGGCTGAGGGCCGCCGCGTTCGGGCGGGGCACGTGGAGGGCGAGGGTCGTGCGGGGGCGGCCGGTCCGGGTGTCCCAGCGGCGCAGGACGCCGTCGGCGTAGGCCACGGCGAGGGTGTCGTCGTCGGTGAAGCCGACGGCGCGGGCGAGGTTCTCGGGGTCGTGGGGGAGGTTTTCGCGCGGCCGTCCGGTCCGGGTGTCCCAGAGTTTCACCGTGCGTGTGTCGTCGGTGTTGGCGCCGGAGCTGGCGAGGGTGCGGCCGTCGGGGCTGAACGCCAGGTGCAGGACCGGGCCGTGGTGTCCCGTGAGGCGGTGGCGCAGCGGCAGGGAGGCCGCGTTGCGGAGGCTGGTGTCCGCCTCGGTGGTGGCGCTGACCAGATACGCCTGGGCGGCGAGGAGGGAGGCGAGGTCCGGGTCGTGGTCGAGCCATCCGCCGGCCTCGACGGACAGCAGCCGCGACACGTTCCGCCGCTGGGCCGCCGCGTCACCGCGCACGGAACTCAATTCCCTCTCGCGCCACCGCAGAACGAGACCGCCCGCGACGAGAGAAGCGACGAGAACACCGATCAGCAGAATTCGATATGGCCTCACTGATTCCCCCGAACCTCTTCCCCCACACGCGGCGGACCGCGGGCGTATTTCGAATGTACTCCCCGCCGACCCCTCCGTACCCGGGTAATACGTCGGGTATTTTGGGCCGGAAATCCCGGAAATCACGGACGGGGAGGAGCCCTCGATGCCGGACGATCCCCCTGCGCCACCGCGCCGGTTCTGGCGGGACGGGAACTTCATCGCGACGGCGGTCGTCGCGCCGGTCGTCGTCTCGCTGATCGGGCTCGGGCTGGCCGGCGGTTTCTCCTGGCTCGGCGACCGCTTCGAGGACGATGCGACGCCCCCGCCGCACGTCACCGCCTCCCGCTCGCCGAGAGCCGCCGAGTCGGTCGGCGCGCGGGCCGCGGACGCCGACGGCGTCCACTACACGCGCAGCGCCTACCGCTGCCCGTGGACGGCGTGGGTGGTGACCAGGCCGCCCGGCGCCTTCACCCGCGTACCCGTCCTCGGGGACGGCACCCCGGACCCGGCGCTCATCGGCGCCGGCACGGCGGGCGACCCGGACCGCACCCGGGTGGGCCTCGACATCCAGCCCGTGGACGACAGACCGCTCCAGATCAAGGAACTGCGGATCAAGGTGCTCGCCCGGAAACCGGCGCCGACCGCGAAGGACGCCACCGTGATCGGCCTGCGCGACGGGCAGTGCGGCGGCGGGCCCGAACGGCTGGCCGCCTCCGCCGATCTCGACGGCGGCGCCGATTTCGCGACCGTGCGTTTCGCGGAAGGAAAAGGGCTTCCCTGGGAAATCACCGGCGGAAGGTCACTGCTCATCGATCTCACGGTGACGACCCGGACCTGTGACTGTTCCTGGGTTCCCGAGATCGTCTGGTCCAGGGACGGAAAAGTACGGACCTTGGAATTCCGTTTCGACGGAAAGGACTTCCGTACGATCCCGTCCCGGGGACTGGAGCGCCGCGCCTG
The DNA here is from genome assembly GCF_014489635.1 of Streptomyces roseirectus. Classification (NCBI taxonomy): domain Bacteria; kingdom Bacillati; phylum Actinomycetota; class Actinomycetes; order Kitasatosporales; family Streptomycetaceae; genus Streptomyces; species Streptomyces roseirectus. The sequence goes on from NZ_CP060828.1 coordinate 848,628, forward strand.
GGTCCAGGACCTGGACACGGGGCACTGGTCGAGGACCGCCTTCGACGAGTCGGTCCTCGGGTGAGGTCACCCGCGCAGCCCCAGCGCCGCCGCCCCGGCGTACCGGGCCTGGGTGCCCAACTCCTCCTCGATGCGGACGAGTTGGTTGTACTTGGCGGTGCGGTCGGCGCGGGAGAGTGAGCCGGTCTTGATCTGGCCGCAGCCGGTGGCGACGGCGAGGTCGGCGATGGTGGTGTCCTCGGTTTCGCCGGAGCGGTGGGACATGACGACGGTGTAGCCGGCGCGGTGGGCGGTGGAGACGGTGGCCAGCGTCTCGGTGAGGGTGCCGATCTGATTGACCTTCACCAGCACCGAGTTGGCGACGCCGTCGCGGATCCCGGCGCGCAGGAGGGCTTCGTTGGTGCAGAAGACGTCGTCGCCGGTGAGCTGGCAGCGGTCGCCGAGGCGCGCGGTGAGGTCGCGCCAGCCCTCGTGGTCGTCCTCGCCCATCGGGTCCTCGATGGAGGCGACGGGGTAGCGCTCGACCAGCTCCGCGAGGTACGCGGCGTGTTCGGCGGAGCTGCGGCGCACGCCTTCACCGGCGTAGACGTACTCGCCTTCCTCGTGGAACTCCGAGGCGGCGGGGTCCATGACGAGGGTGATGTCGGTGCCGGGCTTGTAGCCGGTCCGCTCGATGGCGCGGACGACGAAGTCCAGGGCCTCCTCGGCGGTGCGCAGGTCGGGCGCGAACCCGCCCTCGTCGCCGACGTTGACGCTGTGCCCGGCGGCCAGCAGGCTCGCGCGCAGGGTGTGGAAGACCTCGGAGCCCATCCGGACGGCCTCGGCGAAGGTGGCCGCGCCGATGGGGGCGATCATGAACTCCTGGAAGTCGAGCGGGTTGTCGGCGTGGGCGCCGCCGTTGACGATGTTCATCATCGGCACGGGCAGCAGGCGGGCGTCGACGCCGCCGACGTAGCGGTAGAGCGGCATGCGGTGCGCGACTGCGGCGGCCTTGGCGGTGGCGAGGGAGACGCCGAGCAGGGCGTTGGCGCCCAGGCGTGACTTGGTGGGGGTGCCGTCCAGCTCGATCATGGTGGCGTCGACGGTGGCCTGATCCTCGGCGTCGAGGCCGGTCACGGCGTCCGCGATGGTCTCGTTCACGGCGTCGACGGCGCGCCGGACGCCCTTGCCGTGGAAGCGGCTGGGGTCGCCGTCGCGCAGTTCGACGGCCTCGCGGGCGCCGGTCGAGGCGCCGGAGGGGACGGCCGCGCGGCCGAGGGAGCCGTCCTTCAGCTCGACGTCCACCTCGACCGTCGGGTTGCCCCGGCTGTCGATGATCTCCCGTGCGACGACTCTGCTGATCGTGGTCACGACACGCTCCTTAAGTTCCGACTGGAAACAAAGTGAGTCCCGAAAGGGAACTTACTATGGGCGCATGAGGATGCACAACGCGGACGAGACCTGTGGGATCGCGCAGGCCGCACTCGTCCTGGGCGACTGGTGGAACGTACTCGTGCTGCGCGAAGTCGCCCGGGGGCACGTCAGGTTCGACGCGCTCGCCGCCGAGATCGGCCTGTCCCGCAAGGTCCTCACCGAACGGCTCGGCCGCCTCGTCGCCCACGGCGTCCTGCGCCGCAGCCTCTACCAGCGGCGCCCCGTGCGCTACGAGTACCTGCTCACCGACTCCGGCACCGCGCTGCTGCCGCTGCTGGTCGCGATGCAGGACTGGGGCGACCGGTGGATCCTGGGCGACGGCGCCCTCACCGCGACGGCCGCACAGGACGGCGCCGAACACGCACGCATGCACGCCCTGCCCGGGACGCGCCTGCCGGACGGCCTCCACGCACCCGACGCCACCGCGACCGTCCTGTTCACCTATCCCGGCACGGGTGTCGACTGGGGGGATCCCGCGATCGCGGGAGCGGCCGGGTGCGCGCTGGAGCACGGGCTGTTCCGCGACGCCTGGCCGACGTTCCGGCGGGCGGGTGTGGAGGTGCGCGGGATCAGCACCCAACTCCCCTACGAACAGGCCGAGTTCGCCCGCGCCGAGAACATCCCGTACCCGCTGGTCTCCGACGCCGGGCACGAGATCGCCGCGGCTCTGCGCCTGCCGACGTTCCGGGGAGCGGGGCGGCTGCGGCACAAGCGGCTGATCCTGGTCGCGGACGGCGACGGGATCGTGCGGCACGTCCTCTTCCCCGTCACCGACATTCCGGAGGCGGTCTCCGAGGCCCTGCGGCTGGCGCTCGGCCGGCCCGCCCCGGAATTCCGTTGATCGGCGTCCCCGCACCCGACTAGCGTGACCTGTCATGACCACCACCCCCGACGCCACTGACTGGCGTGCCACCAACCGCGCCAACTGGGACGAGCGCGTACCGATCCACACCGCCGGCTCCTTCTACGACCTGCCCGGTTTCGTCGCGGGCGGGGACTCGCTGCGGGACTTCGAGCCGGCGGAGGTCGGCGACGTCAAGGGCAAGAGCCTGCTGCACCTCCAGTGCCATATCGGGCTGGACACGTTGTCGTGGGCCCGGCGCGGGGCGGACGTCACCGGGCTCGACTTCTCACCGGCGGCGGTCGAGGCGGCCGGGGAGCTGGCCGGGCGGATCGGCGCGGACACGGCCCGCTTCGTCGCCGCCGACGTGTACGACGCCGTCGAAGCCCTGGACGGGCGGCGGTTCGACGTCGTCTACACCGGCTTCGGCGCGCTGTGCTGGCTGCCGGACATCGCCGCGTGGGCGCGTACGGCCGCGGAGCTGGTGGCCGACGGGGGCTTCCTGTACCTGGCCGAGTACCACCCCGTCGCCGATCTGCTCGCCGAGGACGGGACGACCGTCGAGGGCCGGTACTTCGACCGTGCGCCGATGGTGGTGGACGCGCCGGGCACGTACGCCGACCCCGACGCGCCCATGGAGGCGACGCTGACGGTGGAGTGGCGGCACGGCGTGGGGGACGTGGTGAGCGCGGTCGCGGCGGCGGGGCTCAGGGTGGAGTTCCTGCACGAGCACGACCTGGGCCACTTCCGGCTCGCGCCGGGGCAACGGGTCCCGCAGGTCTACTCGCTGCGGGCGTCGAAGGCCGGATAGCGGCGGGCGGTGAAGGCCGGGTAGCGGCGGGCGGTGAAGGCCGGGTAGCGGCGGGCGGCGCCGGTATACGCGCGCTTGACCCGCGCATTCCATATGCATGAATCGCCATATGTTAATGTCACGACGTGAAGTCGGCGGGAACCAGCCGCCGGCACCCGATCCCCTTTCCAGGAGCACCACATGACCACCGTCGCCGAACACCGCACCCACGACAGCCACACGCACACCCACGGCGAGGGCTGCGGCCACACCGCCATCCCGCACGGCGACCACACGGACTACGCGCACGACGGCCACCTGCACCGGGTCCACGAGGACCACACCGACGAGTGCGCCGCGACCGGCCACGCCACCCACGAGGGCCACGACCACACGCACGGCGAGGGCTGCGGCCACGTCGCCGTCCCGCACGAGGACCACGTCGACTACGTGCACGACGGCCACCGGCACGCGTCCCACGACGGCCACTGGGACGACCACTGAGCCGGCAGCCCCGTCGATCACCGAGTCGATCACTGGGCTGACCTGGGACGGTTGCCAGATGCTAACGTGCGCATATGGCAACCGTTCCCACCTCGCAGCCGCCCGCGCCGGACGAACCGCTCCGCGAACTGCAGGCGGCCAGCGAGTTGCTGAAGGCGCTGGCCTCCCCCGTGCGCGTCGGCATCGTGCGCGAGCTGGCGCGGGGCGGGAAGTACGTCCATGAACTGGTCGCGGTGCTCGGCGTGAGCCAGCCGCTCGTGTCGCAGCACCTGCGGGTGCTGCGCAACTCGCGGATCGTGACGACGCAGCGCCAGGCCCGCGAGATCCAGTACTTCCTGACGGACGAACACGTCGCGCACATCGTGCTGGACGCGATCCGGCACGCGCAGGAGTAGCGCGAGCCCCGGCCGCCGGGCGGATTTTGACGGTCGCTTCCTCTGTGCTGGACGAACGCTGGACGGGCGTTAACCGGCCTCCCGAGAGGGTGAGTTCACCACTCCACTCAAGGGACATCGAGGGGCTGACTCATGAACGACGCCGTCCGGCCGCAGCGCAGGGCCGTCCTCGCCGGAGGGCTCGCGGTGGCCACCACCGCCGTCCTCGCCGGCTGTTCGTCGACGGACGGATCCGGACCGGCCAAGGCGGTGAGCGCCGGTACGCCGTCGCCCGCCGCCTCCCCGAACGCCGCTCCCCCGGCCGCCCGGCCCGCCACCGCGCGGGCCGCCTACGCGCGGCTGCTGGAGGGCAACGAGCGCTGGGTGAAGGGGACGCCCCAACACCCCGACCAGAACCCGGCCAGGCGCGCGGCCCTCGCCCCCGAGCAGAAGCCGTACGGTGTGGTCGTCTCGTGCATCGACTCGCGGGTCCCGCCGGAGCTGGTCTTCGACACCGGGATCGGCGACCTGTTCGTGATACGCACCGGCGGGCAGGTCGTGCAGCCGGTGGTCGCCGGGTCCGCCGAGTACGGGCCCCTCACCGCGGGCTCCCCGCTCATCGTCGTGCTCGGGCACCAGAACTGCGGTGCGATCAAGGCGGCGTACAAGGAGCTGAAGAGCGGCGGACGGCTGCCGGGCGACCTCCAGTCGATCGTCGAGGCCCTGCGCCCGGCGTACCGGGAGATCGCCAAGGTCAAGCACGCCGATCCGGTGGACGCGATGATCCGCGCCCACGCGAACCGCACCGCCGCCGACCTGCGCTCCAGCGACGTCCTCGCCCCGCTGGTGAAGAAGGGCGAGCTGACCGTGGTCAGCGCCTACTACTCGCTCGACACCGGCCGGGTGGAGACGCTGGCGGGGGCGCCGTCCGGAGTGCGGTGAACGACCCTCCCGCACCCCGGCGTCAGCAGCCGCCGATCGCCTCCCCCCGCACGAACCCGCTGAAGCGGTCCGCGAACTCGGCGCTGACGTACAGCTTCCCGCCGTTTCGCACGAACAGGTGCAGGTGCCGGGCGAGCCAGTCCTGGAAGAGCTTGCCGTCGCGGTGGGCGTCGAAGGCCGCGCGGTCCTTCCAGGCGCCGAGGAAGATCAGCTCGTTCGGGGTGGGCGGCGGGAGGGAGCCGTCGACGACGGCGGTGTGCAGGCAGTACATGTAGGTGTCCGGCTCACCGTTCCTCACCAGTTCGACGAGGTCCTTGAGCGCGGCGACGGCCTCCTCCCGCTTGCCTTCGACGTGCCACCACTTGGTGACGATGGAGATCATGACGAGGCTCCCTTCGGCGTCGGGGTGTAGTGGAACCGGGGGCAGAGCCGGCGGGCGGGGTGGGCCGGGTCCGGGGTGCGCATCAGGGCGACGGCCTTGTCCTTGAGGGCCTTCATGCCGTGGACGGCCAGCAGGAGCGGGTCGGCGTCGCGTTCGCCGCCGGGGGCGAGCCTGTCCTTGACCTTCCGGGTCCGGCCGGCGAAGGCGAGGTAGAGGTCGTCGACGAGCCGGGAGTAGGTGCGGTCGAACTGGTCGAGGGCCAGGTCCTCGGGGCTGTGCGGGGCGCCGGCGCGCTTGACGTGGAACGCCGGGTGGACGGCGTCGTAGTCGATCGGCACCAGGGAGCCGCGCGGAATCTCGTCGGCGGTCTGGTCGCTGCGGAAGCGGCGTCCGGTCTGGAGTTCGCGGAAGCGGGCGTAGTGCGAGTACATCTGCCAGCCGTTGTTGAGGCGGTCCTCGGTGGTGACCTTCTTGGCCTGGCGGCGCGTGTACTGCTCCGGCATGCCCTCGCCCTCGTCCACGATCATGTGGATCGCGGCGAGCGCGCTCGCCCGGTCGACGACCTGGATCGCGCGGCCGGCGCCCCCGTAGTAGTGGGTGGCCGCGACCTGGTTGCCGTGGGTGAAGTCGGCGTCCTGGCAGATCCCCGCCGCCGCGCCGAGCGCGGCGGCGACGGCCTCGTAGAACTCGCCGATGGTGGCGTACCTGCCCTCGACGCGCTGGAGTTCGTCCAGGGACTTCGCGCCGTGGTAAGGCGACTCGATCCTTACGAAGCTCTCCACGGCGGCGGGGGTGAAGGGCTGGAGGGTGAGCGTGCCGATGCCGGAGACGAGGGCGCTGTCGAGGGGGTACTCGGGGACCGGGTGGATGTTCTTGGCGGTGCGGAAGGTGACCGGCTCGGTGCTGGGTCTCTCGCCGAGCGCGTTGAGGACGTTCGCGGCGAGCGTCATGTGCAGCATCTCCTCCATGACGACGCTGCGGATGGTCTGGACCGCCTCGGTGTTGGTGCCGTCCTTGATGGAGTAGAGGGCGGTGAGGTAGACGGGGATGGTGCTGAGTTCCAGGCCGATGGCGAGCTGGAGGGCGGCCTTCAGCTCGGTCAGGTTCTTCAGGGGGGCCGGTTTGCCGGTGGGCGGGGTGCTCACGTGAACAGCTCCTCGGCGATCTTGTCACCCGTGTGCAGCGCCAGGGCGGTCATGGTGAGGGTGGGGTTGGAGGTGCCGAGCGTCGGCATGCTGCCGCAGCCGACGACGTACAGGTTGGGCAGGTCGTGGCTGCGCTGGTACTTGTCGACGACGGAGGTCTTCGGGTCGTTGCCCATGCGGTGGGTGCCGACGACGTGGCCGGCGCCGGCGACCCAGTAGGTGACGCCGTCGTACTCGACCTCCATGGGGTTGTCGGTGTCGTAGTGGCTGTAGTCGCCGGTCTCGTACGTGGGCCGCTTCACCTTCCGGGTCATGCCGAGCCTGGCGAAGAGCTGCCGGTTCGCCTCGGCTGCCCAGGGCAGGGCGGCCCGGACGTACTCGGAGAGGTCGTAGTGGATGACGGGGCGGTGTTTGCCGAGCGCGTCGCGGTAGGTGTCGTCGATGGTGACGCGGTTGCGTTCCTCGGGGTCCTGTTCCAGCTCCCAGGCGATGCGGAACTGCCGGGGCACGATCTCGCCGATCCGCTTGCGCAGCGCGGCGCCGTACAGCGCGGGGCGTTCGCTGCCGACGAGGTCGATGACGGTGTCGTAGGGGGCGTTCTCGGGGAAGTTCCAGCCCCAGTTGCCGATCTCGACGCGGAAGGCGGTGCGTTCCCCGCGGAAGGTGCCGTCACGGAAGGCGGGGATGCCGGAGGTGGAGCCGGGGCCCCGGTAGGCGCCGACGTTGTCGGGGAGCAGGCCCCAGGTGAGCAGCAGGGGGTGGTCCATGAGGTTGCGGCCGACCTGTTTGCTCCGGTTGGCGGCCTTGGAGGCGAGGAGCAGGGTGGCGTTCTCGATGGCGTTGGCGGCGAGGACGTAGGTGCGGGCGGTGACGGTGTGGTCGGTGGGCGGTGCGCCGTCCTGGTAGGTGCGGTACTTGATGCCGGTGACCTCGGCGCCTTGCCCCGTGGTGTGGACGACCTCCATGGCGACGGACTGGCTGCGGATGGTGACGCGGGCGCGTTCCTCCTCGTCGGGCCGCAGCTTCTCGGGGTACTTGACGATCAGCTCGTACAGGGTCTTGAGCGCGTTGTACTTGGCCTGGACGGGGCAGATCGGGATGCAGCTGGAGTTGCCCTCGCAGCGCTGGCCGCGTTCGGCGTTCCCGGCGGCGCCGGTGATCCTGTAGTCGGGGGTGGTGGGCGTGGAGTTGCGGGCGACGGGGGTGTTGCTGATCTTGACCGGGAAGGTGTGCGTGGGCTTTTTCAGGTCGGGCAGCTTGATCTTCAGGTCGCCGATGGTGTGGCTGATGTACCGGTCGAGGTAACTGGAGGGGATCTCCGCCATCGGGAAGCTGTAGACGCCGTTCTTGAACTTGTCGGTGTTCGCGCTCTTGAAGTACGTCTTCGGGTCGTCGCCGATGCCCGGGTAGTACTGGTGGGCGACGTCCGCCGCGACGCCGAGGATGTCCCACTCGGCGCGCTCGTAGTACGGCTTGAGGTCGTCGTAGGTGAGCGGCCAGTCGACGGCCCGCTGGTAGACGGTGCGCATCCGGAAGTCGTTGGGCAGCATGCGCAGGCAGGTGCCGAGCCAGTGCAGGGTGGTGCCGCCGAGCGAGCGGGCGTAGTCGCTGCCGAAGGGCAGGGGGCCCTTCTGGACGAAGTAGCCCTGGGCGCTGGTGACCGTGTTGCCCTGCGCGTCCTTGAGCGGCCGGATGTCGAGGACGTCCGGCTGGGGCGCGGAACTGCTCGCCGGGTAGGGGGAGTTGGGGACCTTGAGGAGGGCTTCGTGGTACGCCTCGACGTAGGTGTCGTACTTGTCGGCGCTGAGCGCCGTGGCGCGGCCGGCCTCCAGGATCAGGATCCTCGGGTGCTCGTCGTCCGCCGCGCACTTCTCGATGACGGTCTTGGCGACGACGGCGCCCGAGATGCCGCCGCCGACGATGACGAGGTCGTAGTCGGGCTCGGTGGTCTCGGCGGGGTCGGTCATGGTTCCACCTCGGGTTCTCGGGGTCACAGGGGCAGGGCCGGGGGTTCGCCCCAGGAGCCGAAGCCCGGGGGTTTGGCGCCCATGGGGTGCGCTCCGGCGGCGACCCACACCAGGCCCTCGCGGTGGCTCTGGCCGGAGACGACGTGTTCGACGTCGTCGGCGGTCGAGCCGAAGCGGTCGCGGTAACCGGCGGGCAGGGGGTACCAGCGGCCGAGGTACCAGAGTTTGACCAGGGCGGCGGCGACCGGTCCGAAGCGGTCGCTGTCGACGATGGCCTCCTTGAACGCCTCGCCGGCGCCGGGGGTGGTCTCGCCGTCCTCGGTGAGGGCGTCGTCCGCGTAGCGCAGGAACTGGCCGGCCTCGCGTTCGCCGATCATCCGCAGGAGGGTCGCGTAGTAGGTGTCGATCATGCCGGTGCCGGCGAGTTCCGCGCGGTCGAAGCCGGTGAGTTCGACGGAGAGGTCGGTGAAGATGTTCTTGGGGGTGCGGGGGGTGTCGTTGCCCATGCGGGTGCTCCCGTGGGGTCAGAGGAGGGTGCGGTTGAGGGGGCTGAGGTCGAGGGGTGCGGACAGGTCGGGTTCGAAGGCGGAGTCGACGGACTGCTGGAACGTGAAGAAGCCCTCGGGGTCGGCGGCCTTCTTGATCCGCCGCAGCTCGGCCAGGTTCCGCTCGCCGTAGTAGGCGGTGGCCCACTTCTCCTGGAGGGGGTCGATGTAGTTGACGTAGGCGCCCTGGAAGTCGTCCTTCATCGCCTCGCCGAGGCGGACGGCCCACTCGACGTTGGCGCGGGTGTCGGCGGGGTCGGCCCAGATGGCCTTGACCTCGAAGACGTACCGCTTGTCGCGGTGCGGGTAGGGGCCCTGGCCCGCGAGTGCCGGGTCGGCGACCTTGCCCCGGCCGTGCGTCCACACGGCGAAGGTGTCGGTCGAGGGCGCGGTGGCCATCGCGTCCCGGAGGGTCCTGATCATCCCCGGGGTCCAGCCCTGCTGGTCGCCGATCATGCCGGAGCGGATGTACGCCAGCCGGTCGCCGACGAGGGTGGAGCGGCCGATGGCCATCTCCAGCCTGGGCAGCGGCATCGAGTGCAGGCGGACGTCGAGGGGGTTCAGCTTCAGCATCGGCGCGAGCAGCGCGGCGCCCTCGGCGTAGGGGCCGTTGTGGACCGGCGTGATGCGGAACACCGGGATCCTGCGGGTGGGTTCGGCGGGGTCGGGGTCGTGGCCGACATAGCCGTAGGCGGCCATCTGCGGCGGGAGTTTCGCCGCCCACGCGTCGTAGGCGGCGATGACCTCCTCGGCGCGCTCCAGGCGGTAGGAGAGGGCGCCGCCGAGGACGGTGTCGGCGGGCGGTTTGTGCAGTCGCAGGGTCATCTCGACGGCGACGCCGAAGTTCCCCCCGCCGCCGCCCCGGCACGCCCAGAACAGGTCCCGGTCCTCCTTCGCGGCGGCGTCGGCGGTGAGCGTGCGCAGGGTGCCCGAGGCGTCGACCAGCTTGATCATGGTGACGTTGTCGCTGCCGAGGCCGTAGGAGCGGGAGACGAAGCTGTAGCCGCCGCCCAGCAGGAAGCCGGGCAGCCCCACGGTGAGGCAGCCCCCGCCGACCGGGATCAGCCCGTCGCCGGCGCGGTCGGCGTACCCGTACACGTCGTTCCACAGGGCGCCCATCTGGACGGTGAGCTGTCGCGCCTCCTTGTGCGGGGTGATCGTCCGCATCAGGCCGAGGTCGAGGACGATGCCGCCCCGGTTGAGGCAGTACCCGGCGGCGCTGTGGCCGCCGCCGCGCACCGTCAGGGGGCGTTCGGTGTCTTTGGCGAACGCGAGGGCGAGGGCGACGTCGGCGGTGGAGTTCGCGCGGATCACGAGGGCCGGGGGTGTGCGGGTGCGGCCGTTGTCGATGGCGACCGTCCTCGCGTACTCGGCGCTGCCGGGTTCACAGACGTAGCCGCTGAGCCTGCGGGCCAGCTTGTCGACGGCGGTGCGGAAGCCGGGCACGGTCACTTCTCCTCCGCGGTGCCGAACGCGGTGAGCGCGCTCAGGCTCGGGACGAAGAAGTACTCGCCGCCGCGCATGGTCACCCACTGGCCGACGGCCTGCGTGAAGGTGTGGCTCATCGGCGTCGGGAAGTGCGGGGGCTCCGGCTGCGGCTTGGCGAAGTCGAGCTGGTTGTGGGAGGCGTAGATCTTGGGCCAGGGCTGCGGGACCTGCGTGGGCGGCGGGGTCCGTCGGGGCAGGGTGCCGATCACCGGGTCGAGGCCGCTGCCGGGGACGAGGAAGTCCTGGTAGTTCGCCCAGGCCGCCTGGATGAACTCGAACTGGTCGGGGATGCTGCTCTGCGCGCACAGGAACAGCAGGCCGACCTTGCCGTCCTCCGGCTTCGGGTCCAGGGTCACCTTGCCGTAGCTGATGCCCCGGCGGACGATCCGGTTGGCGCGCTCCTGGGTGAGCGGCACCCCGAACTGGCGCTGTTTGTCGCCGCGCGGGTTGGTCTTGCGGATGTGCGCCTGGAAGGGGCAGCGGACGGCGTCGACGTCCTCGTCGTAGGCGAAGTTGTTCGGCTCGGCGCCGAGTCCGGCCGTGTCGCGCTCCAGGACCGGGGTGCCGTCCTGGAAGCGGCCCACCATGTAGGCGCCGGCGAGGGCGACGTCGTGCGGGGTGGCCGGGGGTGTCGTGGGGTGGGCGTGCTGGGCGATCTTCGCGGCGAGGGCCTTCTCGCCGGCGCGGAAGGCGGGGACGTCCTGCTCCAGCTTGCGGTACACGAAGTAGGAGCCGTAGGCGGTGGACCTGTCGCCGCCGGGGTCCTTGAGGAGGACCAGGTCGAGGGGGGCGCTGGGGTCGTAGCGGTCGATGCCGCCCTGGCGGGTGCGGGCGCGGTCGATGTCGTCGGCGAAGAAGAGGGGCTGGCTGATGCCGTCGACGAAGCCGAAGTGCTCACGTACGGGGGCCTGGGCGTTCCACTGGCCGGACGCGTCCAGGCGCATCGCGGCGCCGGTCTCCTCGTGGAGGTGGGCGGCGATGTCCTTGAGGTCGTTCCTGAGCCGCTTGAGGAGCGGGTCGAGGCGGTTGGTGGCGTGGTCGTCTGCGGCGACGAGCAGGACGTGCAGGGTGTTGCGGAAGCCCGGCTCCCACTGGTCGTCCTTCGGGTCGTTGAGGAACCCCGCGCGCTGTTTGGCGCCGGCGAGGAAGGACGGGTCGTCGGGGGTGGCGTCCGGGCCGAGTCCCAGGTCGCGGTAGCAGGCGGCGGAGAGCATCACGCCGACGAAGACCTTGCTCGCGTCCTCGACCGCTTGCTGTGCTCCGGCGGGGTTCGCCTCGGTGGCCGCCAGCGTCGCCCGGTAGGCCCGCGCTTCCTCCCGCTGCCGGTGGGCGGAGGTGACGAGCTTCGAGGTGACCAGTCCGGCGAGCCACTGTCTGGCCTTCTTCCGGTCGGCCGCGTCGGCCGTCTTGAAGGTGACGAACAGGTGGCGGCTGTGGTCGCGGCCGTGGCTCTTGAGGATGTTGCCCTGGAGGTCCTTCAGCACCGCCACCAAGGCGGCCTGGGTGTTGCGGGTCGGCGGGATCTCCGGGAGGTCCGGATTGATGGCGGTCTGTTTGAGGTCGATGGCCATGCCGCCCTTACTGTCCGCGACGACCCGTGACTAATCTTGGCCAGCTCCTCGCCCTCCGCATCCGCCATGGGTGAGGAGAAACGTCGCGAACTGCACGGATGTGCGATGCCGCGGGGGGCCTGCGAGGCACGGGAACATCACTCGTTCGGTGTCGTGTGCCGAGGCTCAAACGCGCCGTGCGGGTGATGCCCGGTGAACACCTGAACGGGCGGCCGACCGGACCTCGCACAGGCGTGCGGCAGCCGGTCAGGCTGAGGAGGGGGGCGGTCGGTCGCCCAGGAGGCGAGCAGGCGCAGGCTGTCGTGAGTGGGGGTGCCGGCCTCGGCGGTCCAGACGATGATCTGGAGGTCCGGGTCGGCGGCCCAGGTGACGGCGTTCCAGTCGAGGTGCAGGTCACCGGCGACGGGGTGGCGCAGGTGCTTGGTGCCGGTGTCGCGGACGGCGACGTCGTGGGCGTCCCACCAGGCGAGGAACTGCTCGTCGCGGGCGGAGAGTTCGCGTTCCACGCGACGATCTCGGTACGCGGGCCGATCACGAACGCCGGGGTGTGCGCCATGTCGTCGATCATCCGCTGCGGTTGCGGCCGCGCCTCGCTCCTCGGCCGACTGCGCCGGGGCGGACGGAGGTGAACACGGCCATGGGTAGGTGTTGCGGACCGCGCGCAGGGGGTCGTCCTCGGTGCCGGCGCGCCACTCGCCGATGAGGGGCGGGAGGCAGGCCATGGTGGGCGTGACGAGGATGTCGAAGTTCGCGAGGAAGCCCTCGACGATGCGCCGGGACAGCTCCTGGGTGCGGCCCGGCCCTTCCGTGAACGCCCAGGAGTCGACGGCCCGTGCCGCCTCGCGCAGGGCGCGGTCGTGCGGTTCGACGCGGTCGGGGTCGGTGAGGCGCCGCCGACGTTCCACAGGGTCGTGAACGCCGTGACGAGGCCGTCGGCCGGCGGCAGCGGGAGCGGGGTGTCGACGAGGTGGTGGCCGGCCGCTTCGAGGGCCCGCAGGACGGTGTGGACGGCTTCGACGCGCGCCGGAGGCCGACGAGGCCGGTGCAGGAGGCGGGGATGCGGATCGAGCCGCCGCCGCCCTCGGCGTGGGCGAGCGGCGACGGCGACGGCTGCCCCGCTGGACGAGCCGCCGGGTGTGCGGTCCGGGTCCCAGGGGTTGCGGGTGATGCCCAGGGTGTCGTTCTCGGTGACGGGCAGGCTGCCGAACTCGGAGGTGGTGGTCTTGCCGAGCGGCACGAACCCGGCCTCCTCCAGGCGCCGCACGACCGGGTCCGGCTCCTTGGCCGGGGTGCGCGCGGTGGCGGCGGAGCCGTAGGTGGTCGACGTCGACGCAGCCTTGAAGGGCAGCGGCACGCCGTGGAAGGGCGGGAGGTCGCCGGTGTGCGCGGCGCGGGCCGCGGCGGCGGTGCGGTGGCAGAAGGCGTTCAGGCGGGGGTGAACGGGTCGATCGGCGGACGGGTCACGGGTGTTCCTCTCCTGACGGGACCGCCCCTGACGCACCCTGACATCCGTCAGGACCGCGATCGGCGTGCGGGTTCCTAGGGTTCGTGGTGTCTTCGAGCACCGCCCCGATCGACCGACCGAAAGGCATGCCCATGCGCGGAATCCTCCGGGGCGCCACCGCGCTCGCCGGTGCCGCCGTCCTGACCGCCGCGCTGCTGGTGACGGGCGGCGCGGCGGGCACCGCGCGGGCGGACGCGGCGTCCGTCCAGGTGCCCGCCGGCGTCACCGCGGGCGTCGCCGTGTTCGACCGGCGGACCGGCGCCTACACCGAGCAGCTGAACGCGAGCGCCCGTTTCCGGTCCGCGTCGGTCGTCAAACTGCTGCTGGCGCTGGACTTCCTGTGGGACCGGGGCCCCGAGTACACCGTGCCCGCCGCCGACCGGGCACGGCTGGAGCCGATGCTGCGCGGCAGCGACGACAGCGCCGCCAACCACTACTGGTCGACGTACGGGGGTTCGGCGATCGTCACGCGCATGGTCGCCCGGCTCGGCCTGAGCGACACGGCGCCGCCGCCCGCCGGGTACGAGGGCTACTGGGGCTACACCGCCCTGTCGGCCCGCGACACGGTGACCGTCTACCGGTATCTCCTGGACCAGGCCCCGGCGCCCGTACGGGACTTCGTCATGGGCAACCTGCGCCAGTCGACGCGCTGCGCCTCCGACGGCTTCGACCAGCACTTCGGCATCGCCGGGGCGTTCGACAAGCCGTGGGCGGTGAAGCAGGGCTGGGCGGGGTCGTCGTTCCCGGAAGGCACGTGCGGCACCCAAAGCACGGCGAGCACGGCGAGCGTGTCCAAGACGGCCGCCGCCATGGACGTCGACCTGTCCCGGCCCGCGCTGCACAGCACGGGCACGGTCGGCGCCGGGGACCGGTCGATCGTCGCGGTGTTCACGCTGCACCCGGCGGGGACGTCGTACGGGAAGGCGTTCACGGACATCGGGCGGCTGACGCGCTCGCTGGACGTGCCGGGGGCGGCGCGGCCGGCGGGGTGGTGGTACGGCACGTGGAGCGAGCAGGTGAACGTGCGCCGCGACCCCTCCACCGCGAACGCGCCGATGACACGGCTCCCGGCCGGCGTGGAGGTGCTGATCGGCTGCCAGAAGCGGGGGCAGGAGGTGCGCGTGCCGCCGTACACGAACGACTGGTGGGCGTACCTCCCGCAGTACGGCGGCTGGATCAGCAACGTCTACGTCACCTCGCCCGACAACCGGATCCCGGATGTCAGGGAGTGCTGAGTCACCGCCCGTAGACGGCGAGTTGGCGGAGTACCTCGTCCACGTACGGCTGTACGCGGGCGGGGACTCCGCGCTCCTCGATGACGGTGCGGTCGCTGGTGCGCCAGCCGGCCGCGATCAGGGCGGGGAGGTCGGCGGCCGGCAGTCCGGCCTGTTTGAAGCGCTGGTCGAGCCAGCAGACGTACAGGCTCATCGTGGAGATGGCGTCGGGCGGCGACCAGTAGTCCTTGTCGCCGTCCCCGTCGCCGTCGACCGCCCAGGCGCGGAACACGGACGGCGTCCACATCGCGATGCCGTACTCGTCCCGGCGGGAGGCGCGCGGGTCGAAGCCGCTCTCCGTCTTCAGCATCGCGGCGAGCAGCGCGGGGGTGACCTCGGCGTCGGAGCAGTGTTGCGCGGCGTCGACGATGACGGGGCGCAGGGCCTGGGGGACGTCGGAGTCCTCGGCGATGTTCCCGGCGGGGGTGACGACGGCGGGGGTGACGGAGGCGGGGGTCCGTCGCGCCGGCCGCTCCTCACCACCGTCCCCTAGCAGCGTGAACCCCGTGGCGGCGAGGGCTCCGGCGAGCGTCACCGCCGCCACGGCCGGCAGCAGCGCGCGCCGGGCGCGTTTCTCGCCAGCGAGCGCCCGGACGCGGGCCTCGATGCTCGCGGCGGTGTGTTTCAGGCGGGCCGCGTGGTCCGGGGCGAGGCAGTCGGCGACGATGCGGCGCCAGTCCTCGTCGAGCCCGGCGTCCAGGCGCAGGGGGGCGGTGCCGCGCGCGTACGCCTGGGCGGCGAGCGAGCGGGCGCGGGCGGTGGCGCCGGGGAAGGGGTGCAGGCCGCCGGTGAGGACCTGGTGGGCGAGGACGCCGAACGCCCAGATGTCGGCGGTGGGGCGGACGACGGCCCCGTCGGCGCCGGTCCGCTGGGACCACCACTCGGGCGGGAGGTGGTCGAGGGTGCCGAGCGGGGGCATGTGGGCGTGGGTGCCGTCGAGTTCGGTGGCCAGCCCGAAGTCGGCGAGCCAGACCTCGCCGGAGGCGCCCAGCAGGACGTTGGCGGGTTTCAGGTCGCCGTGCACCCAGCCGGCGCCGTGCATGTGGGCGAGGCCGGCGATGACGCCGCGCAGGACGCGCACGGGGTCCGGGAGCCGGCCGTCCTCGTCCAGGCTCTGGCGCAGGCTGGTCTCGGCGCGGTCCATGACGAGGGCGATCGCGCCGTCCAGTTCGGGCAGGTGAGGGGCGTCGACGGTGCACACGGCGTGGGTGCGGATCAGGTGGGGGTGGTCGGCCTCGGTGCTGAAGCGGACCTCGCGGGCGACGAGTTCGCCGAGCGCGGCCCGCTGGCCGGGGCCGAGGGCGCCGGTCGGCAGGACCTTGACGGCGGCGGGGGTGCCGTCGGCGAGGGCGTGGGCCTCGTGGACGGTGCCCCAGCCGCCCGAGCCGATGACGCCGCCCAGCTCCCAGCCGTCGATGCGGAAGCCCTCGGGGAGGGGGGCGGTCATGCGCAGGCTCCCTTGCGGGACGGCAGCAGGGCGAGGTGTTCCTCGCGGACCAGGCCGAAGCGCAGGGCGAGGGAGGCGAGGCGGGCGCGTTTGGCGCCGGTGCCGCCGGGGTCGTCGCCGGTGTCCAGGCGCAGTTTCGCGAACGCCAGGTAGTCGATGTGGTAGTTGACGGCGGAGCGGGTCAGGCCCCGGCAGCTGTCCAGCGGGCGCAGCCGGTCCGCGATGTCCCCGGCGCCGGGGAGGGTGGTGTCGGCGGGGTCGCGCAGGCGGGGTTCGCACAGGGCGACGAGGACCAGGAAGTACTTCGCCGTCGCGTCCAGGGCGTACGGGTGGACGGTCAGCTCCCCGGCGCCGGGGGCCGACCGCTCGTCCAGGTAGGCGTGTTGCGGGGCGAACACCTTGAAGTCGGCGGTGCCGCCCAGGGCGGGCAGGACGACGCGGGAGAACTCGAAGGGGACGGGGGCGCCGAGGCGGCCGGGGGCGACGGTGATGTACTCGCCGGCGCCCTCCAGGTTCTCGACGACGTACGCGGTGTCCCTGCTGTAGTTCGACAGCCGCCAGTAGTCCTCGGCCGCCTCCAGCCTGCCCGCGCGCCGGGAGATCCCGGGGTCGGGCAGGGTGATCGGCATCGTTTTGCCGGGGGCGCCCCGGCCGAACTCCGCGATGTCCCCCGGTCCCATGCGCAGCAGGTGCGGTCTGCCCGTGCCCGCGGCGTCCGGCCGCGTCGGACCGGGCGGCTGGACGATGATCGTTTCCATGCCGGCTCTCCCCCGATGTGTTTCCCGTGAATCCTACGGAGCGTTCAGGTCCGCGCCGCCGCGCTGTCGTGTGCGATACGTGAAGGGATGCCGGGGCTCCGGCGAAGACGGCTGCCGGTCGCGGCTACCACCAGGCGCCGGAGGTGTCCCGCAGGGTGTTCGTCCCGCAGTGCACCTCGCCCATGCCGAGGTGGTACGTGTAGTAGTCGTCGATGTAGGAGACGGTCAGGCCCGCGCCCCGGTAGGCGGCGGTGACGGCCTCGGTGAAGAGGTCCTTGCCGGCGACGACCGGGCCCCACTGCTTGGGGGCGAGGTAGTGGGTGCGGGAGAGGACGACGCCGTTGACGGCGCCGGGGACGTAGGCGCTGGTCTGGACGGTCGGGGCCTTACCGGCGGCGTCCGCGAGGTACTTCTGCTGGCCGTGTTCCCGCAGGGCCTGGGTGAGGCCGGCGCCCACGCGGGTCAGGCGGGGGACGCTGAGGTCGCCGCTGGGCTGGGTCTCGCGGAGGTAGAGGGCGGGCACGCGGACCACCTCGGCGTCGGTGACGCCCGTCTCGCGCCTCAGGATCGCCAGGTTCGCGGCGACGCGTTCGGCGGCGAGCTGGTTGTCGGCGACGAGGTGGGGGTTGGCGAGGGCCTGGTCGATGGTCTCCTTCGGGGCCTGGGCGCCGGACACCTTGGGGACGGAGAACATCTTCGTGCGGCCGTGGCCCGCCCGCTGGGCCTCGCGCAGCAGGCGCAGGCCCGCGTCGGGGTCGGCGAGGCCGACGCGCCAGCCGCGCGGGGTGTCGGCGGGCAGGAACTGGACGAACTCGTCGACGTGGCCGACGCCGAGCCAGGACGTGTCCAGCAGCAGGGGGTTCTGTAGGCCCTGCGAGGCGAGGAGGGTGCGCATCGCCTGGGAAGGGCGGGCGCCGCTGTCCTTGCGCTCGCCCATGATGATGCGGCCCGCCGGGTAGGAGCGGCCGGCGTGCGTGTGGGGCGGGATCGTCTCCAGGTTGCCCATGGAGTTGAGGGACCAGTCGGGGACGGTGTCCGGGCGGGCGATCTCCACGACGCCGGTGTCCCGGCCGCGCAGCTTCTCGAAGAGTTCCCGGCCCGCCTCGCGGCCGGGCTGGGCCGAGCGGAGCATCACGCGCATCGCCTGCCGCTTGCCGCTTGCCGCCGGGGCCGGTCATGCTCACGTACGCCGGTTCCACGAAGTCCTGCGCCCACGGGTCGTTGTACGCGTCGAAGGTGACCAGCGGGGCCGTGATCCCGGCCTTCCTCACCTCGCCGGCCAGGTTCTTCACGAACTTCCGCTGCTCCTGGCCGTACAGGTCGTCATCGTCGTTCGTGATCCGCGTGACCATCACCTGCCGGGCGTTCTGGAGGTGGTGGTGCGTCAGGAGGGGGGCGACGCGCAGGGTGACCTCGTCGGTCGTCGAGCCGGCCGGCGAGGTGACCGTCAGCCGGACGACGGCCCGGCCGTCCCACTTCTTCGTGTCCCGGATGACGTCCGTGGCCTCGACGCCGAGTTCGACGCCGACGCGCAGGTCGGCGGCGAGCAGGCGGGTCCTCGGGGTGACGAGGGTCCACTCGCCGTCGCGCTTCAGGAAGAGGCGCGTGTGGGTGGCCCCCACGGTGACCGCCACCCGCCCCCGCACGTTCGGCTTCACCCCGGCCAGCGGCGCCGTCCGGATCCGCGCCAGGTCGGCGGCGTCCGCCTCGCCGTTCACCACCAGGTCCTTCGCGTCGTCGCACGCCGCGAGCCGCGCGTCGGACAACGGCTTCCCCCCGGGCCCGGCGACCGGACAACGTCTGGAGTCATCATCGATGTTGGGCAGGAACACGGCCCCCCTCCCGACGCTCCACCCGTCCTCCCCCGCCGCGTCCGTGTCCCCAGCGACATCCACCCGCCCGTCCCGGTTCACGTCCACCCGCAGGTCCGCCCGCGGCACCTGCCCCGCGGCCACCGCCGGCACCACCAGCACCGACCCCGCGGCGGCCAACGCCAGCACCAGCGAACCAGCCGGGTGTATACGCGTACGACAACGCACGGAATCTTCCTCTCAGTTGGGGGTGTCGCCCAACTAGAGGGGTGCGGGTGGCTGTGAGTTCCCTGTGAAGGACGGATTCTTGACGGGGTGAAGGGCAGTCCCGGCACGCTGTCGCGGGCCGGGCTGGACGCCTACCGGGTTCCCGGGCGGCCGGCCCTGCTCGGCGGGCGCTTCGAGGCGGACGCGGTGCCCGGCTGGGGCACCACCGTCACCGGGGCGTGGGCCCGGCGCGCCGGATCCCCCAGGACCAGCGTCATGTCTTCGGGTACGACCGCGCCCTCCACCGGCACATCGCCGTCCTCCTGAATCACGTGGCCCGCCTGCGTGCCGCCTGGGTGAGCCCGGCCCGCAGGATCACGGCGTCCTAGTGTTCGTGCGGTTCCGGGCGGTGAGCGGGGCCGTGGGTGGTGTCGCGGTGGGGGGTGTCGGGGGTGTGGTCGAGCTGGAGGGTGGTGTGGGTGAGGGTGTGGTGGTCGCGGAGGACGTGTTCGAGGTCGCGGCGGACGGCGTGGCAGTCGGCGTCGGGGGTGACGAGGACGTGGGCGGAGAGGGCGGGTTCGCCGGAGGTGATGGTCCACAGGTGGAGGTCGTGGATCTCGACGACGTCGGGCCGGGCGGCGAGTTCGTCGCCGATGGCGTCGGGGTCGAGGCCGGCGGGCGCCGCCTCCAGGAAGATCCGCCCGGAGTCGCGGACGAGCCCGTAACCGGCCCGGACCATGAGGGCGACGACGACGAGGGTGGCGATGGCGTCGGCGCGCGCGAACCCGGTGAGGACGACGACGAGCGCCGCCACGGCCGTCCCGATGAACGCGAACAGGTCGTTGAGGATGTGCTGGTAGGCGCCCTCGACGTTGAGCGAACTCCGGTTGGCCTTGGACAGGCACCAGGTGGCGGCGAGGTTGACGGCGATCCCGGCGAGGGCGGTGGCCAGCATCAGGCCGCCTTCGACGTCGGGCGGGTCGATCAGGCGCCGGATCGCCTCGTAGGCGAGCCAGGCGCCGAGCAGGAGCAGGGTGAGGCCGTTGGCCTGGGCGGACAGGATCTCGGCGCGTTTGAGGCCGTAGGTGAATCCGCCGCGCGCCGGCCGCGCCGACAGCCGCATCGCGAGGAGCGCGAGGACGATCGAGACGGCGTCGGTGAGCATGTGGGCGGCGTCGGAGAGCAGCGCGAGGGAGCGGGCGGCGATGCCCACGACGACCTCGGCGGCCATGAACACCGTGATCAGGGCGAGGGCGGTGCCCAGCCAGCGGCGGTCGGCGTCCGCCGTCACTCCGTGGGAGTGCCCCGCCGTGTCGTGCCGTTCCATGCCGCCCGCCTTCCACCCGACGCTTTTCGGCCACTCACAGAAACTTTACGTGCGCACACCGTTAAGGTTTGCGCCCATGCGAGCCGCGTCAGCCAGCCGAGGCGTCCGCTCCGTGCACAGGGCCGGAGCGGTGCTGGTGTTCGCGCTGGTCGTGCTCGTGCACGTCTTCGGCTGCGCGCACGGGCCCACGGCGGCGGAACACGTGCGCACGGACGCCCTGGCGCTGACCGCCCCCGCCGCCTGCGAACCCCCGCCCGGCCACCCGAAGGCCCCCTCGCACGGCACCGAGTCGCACTGCTGCACCGAGGACGCCCCGCTCCTCCAGTCGGCCCCCGACCACGGCACCGCCGTGACCACCGCGGCCCCCGCGGACCTGCCGGCCGCGCCCGCGCTCCCCCACCTCTCCGGCACCCCTCCCCCGCCCCTGTCGCCCGGCAACGACCGGGCCCGTCTCGGCGTGTGGCGGACCTGATCGGACCGGCGTCCGATCAGCTTCCGACCACCCTTCGACCCACGGCCGGCGCCCCCGCGCGCACCGGCCGCAGGAGAGACACGCCATGACACGCCACACCCCCCACTCGCCGACCCCCTCGCCCCACGCCCCGGCTCCCTCCCCGGCCCACGCCCCGGCTCCGTCTCCGGCCCACTCGGCCAACTCCCAGGCTCCGTCCCCGGCTTCTCCCCCGGCCCACGCCCCGGCTCCCTCCCCGGCCCACTCGGCCAACTCCCAGGCTCCGTCCCCGGCTTCTCCCCCGGCCCACGCCCCGGCTCCCTCCCCGGCCCGTCTGCTGGCCGACGCGAAGCATCCCCTGCACACCCCCGCCGGGCTCGTCGGCGACACCCCGGTCCTGTGGATCGGCGAGCCCTTCACCGCCCCCGGGCGCGGTTTCTGGGCGAAGCTGGAGGGTCACAACCCCGGCGGTATCAAGGACCGCACCGCCCTGTTCATGGTCGACGCGGCCCGCGAACGCGGACTGCTGCGCCCCGGCGCCCGCATCGTCGAGTCGACGTCGGGCACGCTCGGCCTCGGCCTGGTCCTGGCCGGCGCGACCTACGGCCACCCGGTCACCGTCGTCACCGACCCCGGTATGGAGCCCCTGATGACGGGCCTGCTCACGGCGTACGGCGCCGAGGTCGACCTCGTCACGGCCCCGCACCCGCGGGGCGGCTGGCAGGAGGCCCGGCGCGAGCGCGTCGAGGAACTGCTCGCCCGGCACCCCGGCGCCTGGTGCCCGGACCAGTACAACAACCCGGACAACGTGGCCGCGTACACCCCGCTCGCCCACGAACTCGTCGCCCAGCTCGGCCGGATCGACACGCTGGTGGTGTCCGTCGGCACCGGCGGCCACTCCGCCGGGATCGCGTCGGTGCTGCGCGGCTGGTTCCCGTGGCTGAGGGTCGTCGGCGTCGACACCACCGGTTCGACGATCTTCGGCCAGCCCGCCGCGACGCGTCTGATGCGCGGGCTCGGCTCCAGCATCTACCCGCGCAACGTCGCCTACGACCTGTTCGACGAGGTGCACTGGGTCGCCGCCCCCGAGGCGGTGTGGGCGGCGAGGCACCTGGCGCGCCACCACTACGCGACCGGCGGCTGGAGCGTCGGCGCGGTCGCGCTCGTCGCGCGCTGGCTGGCGCGGACCCTGCCCGCCGAGAACCGCGTCGCGGCGGTGTTCCCGGACGGGCCGCAGCGGTACGTCGGGACGGTCTTCGACGACGACTACTGCCGCCGCAACGACCTGCTGGGACGGGCCCCGGCGGACGATCCGGACGAGATCGCCGCGAGCCACGAGCGGGTCGTCACCCGCTGGACGCGCTGCACCCACGTCGTCGACCCCCTCGCGGTCGCCGGGGCCGCCCGATGAGGAACCTGTGGCGGCAGACCGCCTCCTTCCCGCCGGCCGTCCGGCTGCTGATGGTCAACCAGTTCGCGATCAACCTCGCGTTCTACATGCTCATGCCCTACCTCGCCGCCCATCTCTCGGACGGGCTCGGGCTCGCCGCCTGGGCCGTCGGGCTGGTGCTCGGGGTGCGGAACTTCTCGCAGCAGGGGATGTTCCTGATCGGCGGCACGATCGCCGACCGGTTCGGGTACAAGGTGCCGATCATGGCGGGGTGCCTGCTGCGGACGGTCGGCTTCGGGCTGCTCGGCTGGGTGGACAGCCTGCCCGCGCTGATCGCCGCGTCGGCCGCGACCGGGTTCGCGGGGGCGCTGTTCAACCCGGCGGTGCGCGCGTACCTCGCCGCCGAGGCGGGCGACCGTCGGGTGGACGCGTTCGCGGCGTTCAACGTGTACTACCAGGCGGGCATGCTGCTCGGGCCGCTGGTCGGACTCGCCCTGCTGGCCGCCGACTTCCGGCTCGTGTGCGCGCTCGCCGCCGCGATCTTCGCGGGGCTGAGCCTGCTCCAGTGGCGGGCGCTGCCGGTGCGGCGCGGGGGCACTTCGGACGAGCGGGAGAGCGTGCTGGCGCAGTGGCGGACCGTCGTCGCCAACCGGCCGTTCCTGCTCTTCTCGGCGGCGATGATCGGCTCGTACGTCCTGACGTTCCAGGTGTACCTGGCGCTGCCGCTCGCGGCGGACGACGCCCTCGGGGCGCGCGGGACGGCGGTCACCAGCGGGCTGTTCGTGGTGTCCGCCGCCGTCGCCGTCGTGGGGCAGTTGCGGCTCACCGGCTGGGCGAAGGGGCGGTGGCGGGCCGACGAGGCGCTGGTGCGGGGGCTCGCGGCGATGGGGGTCGCGTTCCTGCCGCTGGCGCTCGTGCCGCGCGGGGTGCCGTACGCGGTGCTCGTGGGGCTGGTCGCGGCGGTGGTGCTGCTCGCGGTGGGGTCGGCGATCGTCTACCCCTTCGAGATGGACACGGTCGTCGCGCTCTCCGGGAACCGGCTCGTCGCCACGCACTACGGGCTCTACAACACCGTCTCCGGACTCGGCATCACCCTCGGCAACCTCCTCACCGGGGCGCTGTGGGACTTCGCGCGCCGGCATGACGCGCTCTGGCTGACGTGGACGGCGCTCACCCTCACCGGCCTCGCCTGCGCGGCGTCGGTGGCGGCGCTGGCCCGCCGCGGGCGGCTCGCCCCGCCGGTCGCGGCGTAGCCTTCGCCCCTACGGAAGGGGCGGTCCATGACCACGTACGAGTCCATCCAGGTGGAGACCCGCGAACGGGTCACGACGGTGGTCATGGACCGCCCCGAGCGGCGCAACGCCGTCGACGGGCCGATGGCCGCCGAACTCGCGGACGCGTTCCGTGAGTTCGACGCGGATCCCGACGCCGACGTCGCTGTGCTCTGGGGCGCCGGGGGGCATTTCTGCGCCGGCGCGGACCTCAAGGCGGTCGGGACCGGGCGGGGCAACACGGTCGCCGTCGACGGGGACGGTCCCATGGGGCCCACGCGGCTCCGTCTGAGCAAGCCGGTCATCGCGGCCGTGGAGGGGTACGCCGTCGCGGGCGGCCTGGAACTCGCCCTCTGGTGCGACCTGCGGGTGGCCGCCTCCGACGCCGTCTTCGGCGTCTTCTGCCGGCGCTGGGGCGTCCCCCTCGTCGACGGCGGCACGGTCCGGCTGCCCCGGCTGATCGGCCTCAGCCGCGCCCTGGACATGATCCTCACCGGACGCCCCGTCCCCGCACCCGAAGCCGCCGCCTCCGGCCTCGCGAACCGCCTCGTCCCCCCGGGCACCACCCGCCCCGAAGCCGAATCCCTCGCCCGCCAACTCTCCGCCTTCCCCCAGACCTGCCTCCGCAACGACCGCTGGTCGGCCTACGAACAGGCCGGCCTACCGGAAGCCGAGGCCCTACACGCCGAGACCGAGGTGGGACTCGCGTCCCTGCGCGCGGACGGGGTGGCGGGGGCGGCGCGGTTCTCGGCGGGGGAAGGGCGGCACGGGGTGTTCGGGTGAGGGGGCGGCCGGTGCCGTGGCAAATCACGTCCCGGACCCGGTCCGCGCTGGTGAACGACACTTCGTCGATCTCGCGTACCCGCACCGCTCCGTCACCGATCAGCAGCCCGACCGATCCGTCCGGCCCACAGCAGGCCCTTCGCCGCCGACACGGCGCCGCAGCCACGCCGCCTCCGCGGGCGTCAGATTCGGGTCGTCCAGTCTCGCCCGGACCACCTCCCGCATCCGTCCCGCCGGGTCGGTCCGGCAGCCGCTGCGTATACCGCGCAGCAGCAGCCCTCGTGCGAGGCGGGTGGTGAGTCCCGGTACGTTCGCGCCGCCTACGGTCACCATGGTCATCGCCACGTCGGCAGCGGGATCGCCGGCGCCCGCGTTGCACCAGTCGATCACCACCGGGCCCCGCCCGGTCAGGATGACGTTGCCTGGGTGCAGGTCCAGATGCAGTACCCGGTCACCGTCTCCTGTGCTGAACCGCTTGGGCAGCCACTCCGGTGCCGGCAGTGCATGGAGTCGGTCGTGGAGGCGGCCCAGCTCCCGGCCGAGAGAACCGACCCGCCACGGGCGCCTGGCCAGCTCGTCCAGCATCGTCGGCCCGGCCAGCCGCTCGAGAACCATGTCGGTGTCGGTGATCTCGTACACCCGTGGCACCGGATACCCGCATGCCGCGAGGTGCGTCATCAAGCGTGACTCCAGACCGGTGGGCCCACCACGCCGGTATCGCCGCAGCACCCTGGACTCGTCCAGGGCATACACATCAGCATCACGGCCCTGCGCGATCAACTCCATGCGGTGCAGTGTGCATTGACGGCCCGGCCCCCGCCAACAGGGTGGGCCGGTGAGGGTGAGGAGGTGTTCGAGGGAGTGGGCCGTGGTGTATCCGATGCCGGCCGGTGCGGTGCGCGCCAGCGCCCCGGCCGTCAGCATGAGCGTCGGCACGAGAGCGCGACGAGGCCGTAGAGGTGAGCGTTCACCGGACCACCTCGCGCCGCAGTTGCCACGTGTACGCCGGCGGCAGGTTCGCCCACACCGTCCAGCGGCCGACCGCGTGGCGGCGCTGGTACGTGGTCAGTACGTCGTCGACCTCGGCATGGCGGCGGGCCTCGGTGCGGGAGGAGGTGAGGGTGCGGGCGCGGCGGGTGCCGAGGTAGGCGAAGTAGGTCAGGGTGCCGCCGGGGTGGAGGAGTTCGAGGAGGCGGGACATGATCTTGTCGACGTCGGAGGGGGCGAAGTTGGTGAGGGGGAGGCCGGAGATGATGACGTCGTAGCGTTCGTCGGTGTCGAGGTCTTCGATGCGTTGCTCGTGGACGGTCGTGTGCGGGGGCAGGCCGGGAAGGGCGCGGAGGCGGGCGGCGAAGCGGGGGTTGGCCTCGACGAGGTCGAGACGGCTGCCGCGCGGCAGGTCGGCGGCGAGGACGCGGGTGACCGCGCCGGTGCCCGCGCCGACCTCCAGGACGGACAGGGGGCGCGGCGCGCGGGCGCGGACGGGTTCCGTGAGGGCGCGGGCGAGGGCCCGCCCGCTGGGGGCGACGGCCCCGGTGGTGCGCGGATCGCGGGCCGCCTCCCGCAGGAACGCCCAGCTGTCGTGATCGGTCATGGATTCGACGCTAGGAATCGGCGCCGGACATCGAATCAGCCGTTGTGCCGTGGCTTCCCCCTACGAAAGTCGGGGGTGGGCGTCGTCGTTCGTCGAGGGCGGGGCGTCCGCGTGCTGCCTAGGATGAGCGGCGTGAGCGGGACGGAGAGCCGCGGGTGGGCCCGGTACGGGCGGGCGTTGGTGATCGTGCTGTGCACGGTGACCACGCCGGTCGGGCTGGACACGGGGTTCCTGGTCCTGGCGACAGCCGTGGCGGCGGTGTGCGGGGCGCTGCTGCTGGTGCCGGCGCTGCGGTGGCCGGTCGCGCCGCTGGTCGTGACGGTGGCGACGGCGTGCCTGGGCCGGCCGCTGCTGCCGTTGCTGGCGGTCGCCCTGTTCGACACGGCGGTGGCGCTGCGGACGCGGGCGGCACTGGGGCTCGCGGTGGCGGCGCTGGCCGGGAACGTGCTGGGCCCCCGGGCGACCGCGCTGTGGACGGCGGACACATACGCCGCGTCGCTGCTGGGACCGGGCCTCGCCGTCGTCAGCGGGCTGTGGCTGGGCAACCGGCGCCGGCTGCTGGCCGCGCTCACCGCCGACCTCGGGCACCTGCGGGTCGAGGCGGGGCTGCGGGAGGAGGCGGCGCGGGCGGCGGAGCGGTCGCGGATCGCCGCCGAGATGCACGACGTCCTCGCGCACCGGCTCAGCCTGATCGCCCTGCACACGGGCGTCCTGACCACCCGGGACGACCTGCCCGCGCCGGTCGCCGAGCGGCTGGCGCTGCTGCGGTCGACGTCCACCGAGGCGCTGAACGACCTGCGGGACGTGCTCGGGGCGCTGCGCGACACCGCATCCCCGGCGGCTCCGGCGTCCGCGGCGCTGACGCCGGTCGTGCGGGACGTGCGGGAGCTGGTCCGGGAGGCGCGGGCGGCCGGTCAGCAAGTGGCGCTCGCCGTCGACGGTGCGCCGGAACTCGCGCCCACCACACATCGCCTGGCCGTCTACCGCCTCGTCCAGGAGGCGCTGACGAACGCCCGCAAGCACGCGGACGGGGCCCCCGTCACCGTCCGCGTCTCCTACAGTCCGCCGGCCACGCTCGTGGAGGTGGTCAATCCGCCCGGGGAGAGCCGGGCGGACGCGGTGTCCGGGTACGGCATCGTGGGGCTGCGGGAGCGGGTGGCCGCGCTCGGCGGGCATCTGGGCGCCGGTCCGGCGGGCGCGGGCGCGTGGCGGCTGGCCGCGCGTCTCCCCCACCCCTCGACCCCGGGACCGCCATGATCCGCGTGCTGATCGTCGACGACGACGCCCTGGTCCGCCTCGGTCTCGCCGACCTCCTCGGCGCCGACCCCGGCATCACGGTGGTCGCGCAGGCCGCCGACGGCCTCGACGCGGTCGCCCTCGCGACCGCGCACCAGGTCGACGTCGCCCTCGTCGACGTCCGCATGCCCCGGATGGACGGCATCACCGCGACCGCGCGGCTGCGGGCGCTGCCCCGGCCGCCGAGGGTGATCACGCTGACCACCTTCGATCTCGACGAGTACGTGTACGACGCGCTCGCGGCGGGGGCGGACGGATTCCTCCTCAAGGACACCGACCCGGCGGAGATCCTGCGGGCGGTGCACCTGGTCGCCGGGGGCTCGGCGATGCTGCACCCCAGTGCCGCGCGCCGGCTGATCGACCGTTACCACGCGGCCGGCGGGCCCCGCGCGAGCGCCGCCCACACCCTGCTGGCCCGCCTCACGCCACGCGAGCGCGACGTCCTCGCGCTGGTGGCACGCGGCGACACCAACGCGGACATCGCCGAGCGGCTGGCGATGCGCGAGAGCACGGTCAAGGCGCACGTCAGCCGCATCCTGACCGCGCTGGAGGTCACGAACCGGGTACAGGCGGCACTGCTGGCGCGTGACGCGGGGCTGGGCGGCTGAGACGGGGGCGCCCGTGAGGTGCACGGACGCCCCCCTCCTTCACCTCAGCCGCGACGTCAGCCGGTACGAGCCCGAGGTCAGGCGGTAGGAGGAGACGCCGGCCTCGTGGCCGAGGAACTGCGCGCCCTGTGCCCGGGACAGCGGGGTGCGGCCCTCGCGGACCGCGTCGGGGGACGCGGCCGGCAGGGAGAGGGTCGCCTCGCTGCCGGGCGGCACGGCCGCCTCGTAGCTGAGGGTGCGGGCGTCGGCGTCGAGCGACCACTCGCTGCGGATCTCGCCGTAGGGGGAGAGGTGGGTGGCCGCGACGTGGCCGATACGCCCGGTGGGGTCGAGGTGGGGGCGCAGGACGAACCGTCTGAAGCCGGGGTGCGCGGGGTCGCGGGCGATGCCCGCCATGTAGGCGTACATCCACTCCATGATCGCGCCGTAGGCGTAGTGGTTGAAGGAGTTCATGCTGACGGGCCCGAACCCGTCGGCGCGGGAGTAGGAGTTCCACCGCTCCCAGACGGTGGTGGCCCCGCCCCGGACGGAGAACAGCCAGGAGGGCATGGCGTCCTGGTGGAGGAGTTCGTAGGCGAGGTCGGAGCGGCCCTCGTCGCTGAGGACGGGGGCGAGGACGTTGACGCCGAGGAAGCCGACGGAGAGCGTGTTCTCGGCGTAGCGCACCCGGCTGCTGTCCGGGTGGGCGGCCTTGTACGCGGCGTCGTTGCCGATGTTGTCGGCGAGCAGGCCGATCAGGCTGCGGCGTTGGGCCTCGGTCTCGTAGAAGCCGAGTTTGAGGACCCACAACAGGGCGCTCTGGGTGTTGTCCTCGGTCTTCTCGTTCGGATCGGCGCCCGGTTCGATCGGGGAGGCGGGGCCGAGGCTGGACTTGACGACGGTCCGGCCGCCCTCGGTGGCGAGGTACTTGGCGATGAAGGCCCGCTTGATGTGCGCGAACAGCTCCTCGTAGGCCCGGCCCTCGGCGGCGCGGCCGATCGCGGGCGCCATCTGGGCCATGAGGCGGGCGACATAGCCGTAGTAGACGTCGCTCATGAGTTGGGCGCTGGTCTTCTGCGGGGCGAGCCAGTCGCCGGTGAGGGAGCCCTGTCCGGCGTAGGTGTCGCCGGTCCGCTGCCGGATCCAGTCGAGGTACCTGACCATGGCGGCCCAGTTGTCGCGCACGACGGTGTCGTCGCCGGTCATCTGCCAGAGGGTCCAGGGCAGGACGACGCCGCAGTCGGCCCAGCCGCTGCCGCCGCCGGGGAAGTTGTAGCGGCCGCCGGGGGCGACGCCGGTGAACTGGAGCTTGTCCTCGCCGTAGAGCGTCTGGGAGTCGACGACGGTGTCCTGGAAGTGGGCGAGGAAGGGGCCCGCGTCGGCGTTGTAGAGGCCGGTGGTGGCGAAGATCTGGGTGTCGCCGGTCCAGCCGAGGCGTTCGTCGCGCTGGGGGCAGTCGGTGGGTACCCAGAGGTAGTTGCCGCGCTGGCCCCAGCGGATGTTGCTGATCAGCTGGTTGACGTCGGCGTCGTCGGTGGTGAGGGTGGACCGTTCGTGGATCGCGGAGGTGGCGACCTTGCCGGTGAACGAGGTGAGGGTGACGGTCTCGCTCGCGGTGACGGCGACGTACCGGAAGCCGTAGAAGGTGAGGGAGTCCTGGTGGGTCTCGCCGTGCGGGTCGCCCTTGAGGACGTAGGTGCTGGTGGCCTTGGCGCTGCGGAGGTTGGCGCGGTAGACGGAGCCCTCGGGGCCGTCGGCGCCCGCGCTGTCGTCGTTCAGCATCTCCGCGAACCGGAACTCGACCCGGGCGCCCGCCGGTCCGCGCAGCCCGTAGCGGGGGACGCCGACCATGTTCTGGCCGAGGTCGAGGACGGCGGTGTCGCCGGCGCCGATGGTGACGTGCGCGGTCGCGGCCTTGGCGGGGTCGATGACCGTGCGTCCGGGGTCGACGACGACCCGGCCCCGCCCGCCCGCGCTGCCCTCCTCGCCGGTCACACCGGTGCTGACGGTGACGGACTGCGGGCGGCGGTCCCAGCGCGCCATGAGACGCGCGGTGTCGGCCGGGTAGGCGAGCAGCTTGGCGCCGGGGTGGGCGACTTGTTCGACGTCGCCCCAGGAGCCGGTGTCGTAGCCGGCCGCCGTCCAGCCGGGGAGTTCCTGGCGGGCGTCGTAGGTCTCGCCGTCGTAGATGTCGTCGGCCCGCCAGGGTCCGGTGTCGGTGGCCTTCCAGGCGGCGCCGGGAGTGGTGACGACGGATTCGGTGGTGCCGTCGGTGTAGCGGATCAGGAGCCTGGCCTTGAGGGCGAGGGGGTTGCCGTCGGGCCTGTAGTAGGTGCTGCCTTCGGAGATGCGGCCGTTGTACCAGCCGTTGCCGAGGACGGCGGCGAGGGTGACCGTGCGCGCGCCGCCGATGTGGCCGGTGACGTCGTAGGTGAGGTAGTGGGCGCGGACGTCGTAGTTGGTCCAGCCCGGGGGCAGGAGTTCGACGGTGGTGGCGTCGTCCTGGGGGACGGTGAGGCGGCGGCCGTTGACGTGGACGTCGTAGACGCCGAGCGCGGCGACGTACAGGCGGGCCGCGCGGACCCGGCTCCTGAGGGGGGCCTCGGTGCGCAGCAGGGGGGCGCCGGGGGTGTGGGGGGTCTTGCCCTTCATGCCGATCCAGCGGGCGTCGTCCCAGCCGGTGGTGCCGTCGGTGCTCATGAGGCCGGTCTCGAACCAGGCGGCGAGCGCGGTGCCGACGGTGCGGCCCTCGGCGTCCCAGACGGTGACCGTCCAGTGGTAGCGGGTCGAGGGGCGCAGGGCGGGGCCCGCGTAGCGGACGGCGACGGAGTCGGTGGAGGTGACGCGCCCGCTGTTCCAGACGTCGGCGCGGGCGGGGGTGAGCCGGTCGGGGGAGGACGCGACGAGAAGCTGGTAGGCGCCCTGACCGCGGCCCCGGGTGAAGGCGCGCACGCGCCAGCCGAAGCGGGGGCGGGCGGCGTCGATGCCGAGCGGGTCGGTGCGGTGCTCGACGGTGAGGCCGGTCACCGCGCCGCCCCGGGCGCGAGGAGCCGCCGCTGCCGGGGGTGCGGGGATGCCTGCGCCGGCCGCGGTGACCGTGCCGGCGGTCGCGGCGAGGACGGTTCGGCGAGGGAGACCCTGGGCGCTGTGTGGGTCATGGTTCACACCGGTTTCCTTTCGGGTGGGGGGTTGGTCAGCGGTTTCGTCCGGCGCGGTGGTCGGCGTCCATGTCCTTGAGGAGCCGGTCGGGGGCGGACTGGCCGCTGAAGATCTCCTGGAGGCCGCTGAGCAGGGTCTGCTGGACCTTCGGGGAGGGCCACAGCTGGTCCATGAAGGGCACGGTGCGGCCCGCTTCGACGTAGGCGGCGAGTTCGGCGAGCGCGGGGTCGGCCTTGTTGCCGGTGTCGGGGAGGGAGGGGAGGCTGCCCTGTCTGCCGGTGAAGAGGTTCATGCCCTCGGGGGACATGACGAAGTCGACGAATTCCAGGGCCAATTCCTCGTTCTTGGCCTTGGCCTTGGCGTTGACGCCGTAGCCGGCGCCGGCCGCGGCGGGGACGAGGGTCGCGTCCGGGTCGTCGGTGGCGGGCAGTGCCTTGAAGGTGAAGGTGCGTCTCGTCACGGGCCGACCTCTTCTATGAAACGTTTCAAAGAGTCGTGCGGGCGGGCGTCGGCCGGGTTCGGCGTCGGGGAGCGTGGTGCGTGGTGAGTGGGTAACGTTTTCCAAGGGGTGCTGCCAGACCCTAAGGACCAGCTCGGGGGACGTCAAGACACTGCGCAGTACACTGCCGGGCAACGTTTTCCGCCCGCCGGAAGGACACCGGGATGCCCGCGCCCACGCCGCCCCGCCGCGTCACGATCGTCGACGTCGCCCGGCACGCCCAGGTGTCGACGACCGCGGTGTCCAAGGTGCTGCGCGGGGCGTACGGGGCGAGCCCCGAGATGCGGGCCAAAGTGCGGCGCGCCATCGAGGAGTTGGGCTATCGGCCGCTCGCCGCCGCGCGGGGGCTGCGGGGGCGGACGTACACGGTCGGGGTGATGCTGCCCGACATCCGCAACCCCTTCTTCCCCGAGGTCCTGGACGGGATCACCGCGCGGCTCGCCGCCACCGAGTACCAGGTGTTCCTCGGGACCGGCTGCAACGGGGAGGCCGCCGAGGCGCGGGTCACAGAGGCGATGATCGACCGCGGCATGGACGGGCTCGTCCTCATCGCGCCGGTCTCCTCGCGGGGGCATCTGGAGCGGGTCGCCGCGGCCGTGCCGACCGTCGTCGTCGGGCGGCACGGGCGTTCCGACGCGTACGACACCGTCGTCGACGACGACGTCCTCGGCGCCCGTCTCGTCGTCTCCCACCTCGTCGGGCTCGGGCATCGGCGCATCGCCCACATCGAGCATCACGACACCGACCCCACGCGGGTCGCCGAGATGCCCAACTCCCTTCGCGCCGACGGCTATCGGCGCGCCATGCGCGAGTTCGGCCTCGTGGACGACATCGTCTCCACGAGTTACACGCACCAAGGCGGCTACGACGGCGCCCGCGAACTGCTGGCCCGTGTTGAGGTACCCACCGCGATCTTCGCCGGCGCGGACATCGTCGCCATGGGTGTCCTCCAAGCCCTCGACGAAGCCGGTCTGTCCGTCCCCCACCACATCTCCCTCGCCGGCTACGACAACACCGCCTTCGCCGCCCTCTCCCCCATCTCCCTCACCAGCGTCGACCAAGCGGGCCGCCAGATCGGCGACAACGCCGCCCGCCTGCTGCTGGAACGCGTCGAGGACCGGGGGAAGGGCACGGAACAGGTCAAGTTGGAACCGGGGTTGGTGGTACGGAGGAGCACGGGGGTGCCGGCGGGGTAGGGGGTGGGGGTGGCGGCAGGAAGGTCTGGGGGCTTCCGGTGGGGTTGGCGGGGCGGCGCCTCGGCGCAAGGGCAGGGGCAGGGGCAGGGGCAGGGGCAGGGGCAGGACATCGTCTGACGAGGCTCGGTGCTGTGCGGAAGACCGCCGCGGGAAGGGCCGGCCCGTGGCGAGAAGGCGTGCCGCACTCGACACCGGCGTGGAGAGGGCGCGTCGGGCGACAGCCCCCTCCTCACAAGAAGCACCGGCCCATGCGGGCGGCTCCCGGCGAGAAGGCACGCCGCGCGGAGCGCTCGGCGCAGGACGCTCGGCGCGGGGCGGTGTCCGTCGGGGCTCACGGGGCGAAGGGCGTCGGGCGGCAGCCCGCCTCACAAAAACACCGGCCCGCGCGGGCGGCTCCCGGCAAGAAGACGCGCCGCGCGGAGCGCTCGGCGCGGGGCGGTGTCCGTCGGGGCTCGTGGGGCGGGTGCGCGGGGCTTCGCTGCGCGGGGTTGCCGGGTGGCGCCCGTTCGAGTCGAGGGGGCGTCACCTTCCCCATGTCCACGCCCCGCCGGGTGGTGTGCCCCTGCGGGGTTGTCGGCCTCCGCCTGGAGCCGTAGCGGGCGTCGCGGGTCTGTTCGCCCGGTCATAACGCGTGCTGTTCAAGGCGTCAGTGCCCCGGTGCGGTCCACCGGCGACGGCCCCGGCGAACTGGCCTGCCAAGCCATCGGCTGCACGCCGGTCCGCCGCCCCCCTCGCGCGCGGCCCGTCACCAATGCCGGCTCGGGGGTCTTAGTGCTTTCTGCTGAGGGGTGATGCGTCGGGAGACCGATCTTTTGTGGGGGGAAGGTTCGTAGGGTCGGGGCATGAGTGACGCGGCGGAATTCGCCTCTCGTGATCGTGCCCTCGGGGTTCTGCGGGCGTATGCGGATCGTGATGCAGATGGGGTGGAGGGGGCGCTCGCGGGGTTGGGGGAAAGTGGGTGGGTGGAGGTTTACGCCGTGCTCAGTGGGCTGTTGCACACCACCGTGGGGATTGTGGAACTGACCGGGATTCGGGAGCAGTTGGGGCGTGTGGTGCGGTGTGCCGATGAGGTCGCCGCGGTGGCGCCGCCGCATTACGAGTTCGCGATCGCGGAGGCGACCAGGGCGTGGGCGCGGGGGGATCAGGGGGCGATGCGGGCGGTGTCGGGGCGGGATCTGCCGGGGGCGGTGCACATGACGGCCGTGTTCGTGACGGTTCTCGGGGTCGCGTTGTGGGGTCGGAGCGGGTTCCTGGGGGTACTGCGGACCTTCCACGACACGCTCTCTTCCCTCGATCAGCCGCCCGCGCCATGACCACTCACCGACTTCACGAAGCCCCGCTCGCCCCATCATGAACCTCGCCGGCTTCATGAAGTCCCACTCCCCCTTGGACCTCGCCGCCCTCTGAGATCTCGCCGGCACCATGAACTCCCGCCGGCCCTCTGAACTCCCGCCGCCCCCATCCCCCCGTCCACCCCACAAACTCTCGCCGGTCGCGTCGTCGATGCCACCCGTCTTCGGGGCCGGCGAGAATCCCCCGTCAGGAGTGCCGTGAATTTCGAGTCGCCTCTTTCCGCGCTCTTCCCCGGCACCTCAGGCCGGCTGGTCGGCGCGCTCGTCGGTCACCATGTCATGGAACCCGAACGCCCGCTTCCGCTGGTCGAGTTGACGAGGCGGGCGGCGGTGACGGGGACGCAGGCGGAGGCGGCGTTGTTTCGGCTGGGGCTGTTGGGGCTGCTTGCGCCCCGGCGTCAGGGGGAGGACGTGTGTCTGGTGCCGGGGCATGTCGTGTGGGGTGCGCTGCGTCAACTCGCCGATCTGCGGGGCCGCGTGGCGGAGAGGGTCCGTGCGGAGGTGGGCGCGTCTCTCCAACCCCCGCCCCTGCACCTCGCGTTGAGCGGCCCGGTCGCCGAGGGCAGGGCCACCAGCCCCTCGGACGTCCTGGAGCTGGTCGCCGTCCCGCCGCCGGACGCGCCGGACGAGTGGACGGAGGCCGTGCGCGCGTTGGCCGTCCGGCTCTCCCGGGACCTGGGGAACGTGGTCGTCCACCGGAGCGTGATCGGGCCCGGCGAGACGGTGACCCTCTGGTGAGGCGGGCGGGCTCAGAGGGGGTACAAACTCGACCTCCCTCTTCGCGCGCGCGTGGCTACCGTTGAGGGCATGGACCACTCCGACGACAACCGGGCGCAGATCCGCGACTTCCTCACCAGCAGACGGGCCCGTATCACCCCCGAGCAGGCCGGGATGGCGGCGAGCAGCAGGCGCCGGGTACCGGGCCTGCGCCGCGAGGAGGTCGCCGTGCTCGCCGGGGTGAGCACGGAGTGGTACACGCGGCTGGAGAAGGGCCACATCGCGGGCGTCTCCGAGGACGTGCTCGACGCGGTCGCGCGGGCGCTGCGGCTGGACACGGACGAGCGCACGTACCTGTTCGACCTGGCCCGCGCCGCCCGTCCGGCGCGGCATGCGCCCGCCCGGCGCAAGGAGGTCGCGGCGCCGCCGCGCGTGGAGTGGCTGCTGGACTCGATGACGCTGTCGGCGGCGTACGTCCGTGACGGCCGGATGGACGTCATCGCCTCGAACGCGCTGGCCCGCGCCCTGTTCGCGCCGTTGTTCGAGAGTCCCGCCACGAAGGAGCGGGGGCGGGCCAACATCGCCCGGTTCATCTTCCTCGACCCGGCCGCCCGGGACTTCTACGTCGACTGGGACCGGGCCGCCGTCGTGACGGCCGCGCTGCTGCGGGCGCAGGCGGGGCGCGAGCCGCACGACCCGGTGCTGCGGGAGCTGATCGGTGAGCTGTCGACGATGAGCGCGGTGTTCCGTACGCACTGGGCGGCGCACGACGTCCTGATCCACCACCACGGGACGAAGGAGCTGCGCCACCCCGCGATCGGGGACGTCGAGCTGACCTACCAGTCGGTGGACCTGCGCCTGTCGGACCGGGGCACGCCGCACGACATGACCTTCTACACCGCCGAACCGGGAACCCCGGACGAGGAACGGCTGCGCCTGCTGGCGAGCTGGGGCGCGCCCGGCGGAGGCGAGGGGGCGGCGGGGTCCCCCGGGAAGGCGACGGCGTCCCCGGGGGCCTGATCAGGCGGTCGCGGCGATGAGGGCCGTGAGGTCGTCCTCGTAGGTGAGGTAGCGGCCGGTGAGGGCGTCCGCCTCGCCGGAGGCCAGGCGCAGGAGGTTGGTGAGGGCGACGGGGAGGGTGGTGTAGCGGCCGGCGCGGCGCTGGGCGGCGAGCCAGGAGTCGACGCGGCGCTGCCACGGGTCGCCGACCTCGCCGGCGGGGGCGGCGCCGATGCCGGTGTCGAGGAGGCCGGGGTGGTAGCTGAAGGCGGCGATGCCGTGCGGGAGGAGTTCGATCGCCAGGTTCTCGGTGAGCTTGTTGACCGCCGCCTTGGACACCGAGTACCCGCTGACGTACGGCCAGCGGGTGTGCCCGGCGTGACTGGAGATCGTGATCACCCGGCCCCGGCCGCGTTCGATCATCCCCGGCAGCACCGCGCGGCACGCCGCGAGGGCGCCGCCGAGGTTGACGTCCATCACGCGCTGCCACTCGGCGGGGTCGCTCTCCCACGCGGGCCCCGCCGGGCCGGGGATGCCCGCGTTGTTGATGAGGACGTCCACGCCGCCCAGGCGGTCGGTGGCGAGTTTGACGGCGGCGGCCAGTTCGGCGGCGTCGGTGACGTCGGCGACGGCCGTCAGGACCTCGGGGACTTGGTCGAGCCCTTCGGCGGCGCGGGCCTGCGAGTCGGCCGTCCGCGTCGTCAGGACCAGGTGCGCGCCGGCCGCGTGGGCGGCACCGGCGATCGCCCGGCCCAGGCCGCCCGCCGCGCCGGTGAGCATGATCCGCAGGCCCGCCAACGCTGTCGGGTCCGCCGGGCTGAGTGACATCACGACCTCCATCGCGCTCTCATGATCGACTTCTGTTCCGGTCATCCGACCACACCGTCCGCGGCCGCCATCTCCCGGCCCAGACGCTCCGCGAGGCCCCTCGGCTCGGAGTGGTCGAACACCAGCGTCGCGGGCAGCCGCAGGCCGGTCAGCGCGCTCAGCCGGTTGCGCAGCTCCACCGCCGTCAGGGAGTCGAGCCCGAACTCGTGCAGGCTCGCGTCGAGCGGCAGTGCCTCGGCGTCCTCGTGGCCCAGCAACTCGGCGGCGATCGCCCGGACTTCGGTCAGCAGCCGCTCTGCGCGCGCGGCCGGGTCCAGGTCCCGCAGGCGGACGGCGGGTGCCGGGGCCGGCGTGGCCGGGACCAGGCCGCGCAGCAGGGCAGGCGCGCCGCGCGTCCGCAGCTTGCCGAGGTCGAAGCGGGCCAGCGTCAGGGCGGCGTCGTCCTGGCGCAGCGCCTCGTCGAACAGGGCCAGCGCGAACGGCGTCGGCAGGGGCAGCGTCCCGTCGGGGAAGTCGCGGTCCCGTACGACGGCCGTCATCGCGGAGATCTCCTCCCAGAAGCTCCACGCCTGGGCCTGCGCCGGCAGCCCCTGGGCCCTGCGCCACTCGGCGAACGCGTCGAGGAACGCGTTCGCGGCCGCGTAGTTGCCCTGGCCGCCGCTGCCGAGCACCCCGGCGACGGACGAGAACAGCACGAACGCGGCCGGCGGCCGGTCCCGGGTCAGCTCGTGCAGGTTGAGGGCGCCGTCGACCTTGGGCCGCAGCACGCGCTCCACCTGGTCCTCCGTCAGCCCCGTCACCACGCCGTCCGCCAGCACGCCGGCCGCGTGCACGACCCCGGTCAGCGGGTACGCGTCCGGGACGAGGTCCAGGGCGTTTGCGAGGGCGTCCCGGTCGGCGACGTCGCACGCGGCGACGGTCACCTCGGCGCCCAGCTCGCGCAGTTCCCCGGCGAGCGTGTCCCCTCCCCCGCTTCTGCTGGTCAGCAGCAGGCTGCGCACGCCGTACTCAGTGACCAGGTGGCGGGCCAGCAGCGAGCCGAGGGTGCCGGTGCCGCCGGTGATCAGGACGGTGCCGGCGGCGAGGTCCGGGCGTTCGGCGCGGGACGGGGCGACCCTCGCCAGCGCCGGTTCCCTGAGACGGCCCTCGCTGATCCGCACGTGCGGGCGAGCCGCCGCCACCGCCTCCGCGACCCGCCCCGCCGAACGCGGGTCGTCGTCCGTCTCGACGACCAGGAAACGGCCCGGGTGCTCGGACTGCGCCGACCGCACCAGGCCCCGCGCCGCCGCGTGCCCGAGGTCGTCGACGCGGGTCAGGACGGCGAGGGGAGTGTCCGCGTCGGTCTCCAGCGCGCGCTGGATACGGCGCAGGGTGGCCATGGTCGCCGCGCGCGCATCGCCTGCCGGCGGGGTCCAGACCTCGACGCCGGACACGGCTGCCGTGGCCGGGTCCATCGCCGGGGTCGTCGCCGGCAGCTCGGTCCACCGCATCCGGTACACCGAGTCCGTCGGGACCGCGCCGGTCAGCTCCCGCAGCGCGACGGTCCGCAGGCCGAGGGTGCCCCGGAACATGGGCTCGCCCGCGAGGGTCGTCAACGTGACGGCGACCTCCGAACCGGCAGGCGCCAACCGCACGTACGCCTCCGTCTCCTGCCGCTCCCCCGCCCACACGTCCCGCCACACGAACGGCAACCTCACCTGCCCGTCCTCGGCAGCCGCCGTGAACACGAGCGCGTGCAGCGCGGCGTCCCCGAGCACCGGGTGCAGCCCCCTCCCACCGAACCCACCCGGCGCCTCCTCGGGCAACCGCAACTCGGCGTACAGGACGTCACCGTGCCGCCACAGGGCACGTACCGCCTGGAACGCGGGCCCGTACTCGTGCCCGCGCGCGGCAAGGGCGGGGTAGTCGACGGGGAGGGATTCGGCGCCGGGGGGAGGGAAGGGGGTGGGGAGGTCACCGGAGCCTGCCGGGTCCTCACCGGCGAGAGCATGCGGTGCGGCTTGCGGCTCGGCGACGCG
The DNA here is from genome assembly GCF_014489635.1 of Streptomyces roseirectus. Lineage (NCBI taxonomy): Bacteria > Bacillati > Actinomycetota > Actinomycetes > Kitasatosporales > Streptomycetaceae > Streptomyces > Streptomyces roseirectus. Next base: position 887,058 of record NZ_CP060828.1, read on the forward strand.
GGCCTCGGGGTCGCCGTGGGGCTCGACGGCGCGGGCACGCGGGCCGCTCTGCGAGCCGGCGGCCGGAGCCTCGGAACCGCCGTGCGACTCGACGACGCGGGCGCGCGGGCCGCTGTCCGAACCTGCGACGGAATCCTCGGGCCCACCACACGGCTCGACAGCGCGGGCGCGCGGGCCGCCGTGCGGCTCGGCGCGGCTCTCGGGCCCGACTGCCGTCGCCTCCACAGCGCCCCTGGACGCGGCAGCGAACGCCGCTGCGCCGCCTCCGGCTTCAGCACCCCGCACCAGCCCAGCACCACGACCCGGCTCACCACTCCCGGCCCCAGCCCCAGCCCCAGCCCCAGCCCCAGCCCCAGCCCCAGCCCCAGCCGCCAACTCCCCCGCGCTACTCCGGGATTCGGCCCCGGGCCTCAGTCCGTCGGTCCGTCCCGGCGCGCCGGTCGCCTCCGTCAGCGTCCCCTGTGCATGCCGTACCCAGCGGCTCCCGGGCTGCTCCGGCCTGCCGAAGATCTCCACGGTTCCCTGGGCGGGGTCGGTCACGACCTGGAGGTCTACGGATCCCTGGTGGGAGAGGAGGAGCGGGGTTTGGATGACGAGTTCGGTGAGAGTCGCGTCGGGGGTGGAGCGGAGGGCGAGGTCGAGGAGGGCGGTGCCGGGGAGGAGGCAGGTGCCGGCCACGGCGTGGTCGGTGAGCCAGGGGTGGTCGGAGGGGGAGACGCGGCCCGTGGCGACGAGTTCGCCGCTGCGGGCGGACTCCACCGGGGCGCCGAGGAAGGGGTGCCCGGTGCCGGTGCGGTGCGCGGTGGTCGTGGTGAGCCAGAAGCGACGGCGCCGGAACGGGGTCGTCGGCAGCGGGACGGGGCGTCCGGCAGCGGACGTGAGGCGGACGCCGTCCACGCCGCGTACGTACAGGCTCGCCGCGGACGTGAGGAATCGTGCGGGGCCGCCGTCGTCGCGGCGCAGGGTGCCGGTGACGACGGCGGTCGTGCCGGCGTCGTCCAGGATCTCCTCGGTCGCGGCGGTCAGGACGGGGTGCGCGCCGGACTCCACGAAGACGCGGAAGCCGTGCCCGGCGAGGTGTTCGACGGCCTGTTGGAAGCGGACGGGCTCGCGGAGGTTGCGGTACCAGTACCCGGCGGTGAGGGCGGCGCCGTCGGTCCAGTCGAGGTCGACGGTGGAGTACATCGGCACGGAGGGCTCCCGCGTGCGCACCTTCCCCAGCGCGGTCAGGAACTCCTCCCGCAGCGCCTCCATGCGGGGCGAGTGGGAGGCGTAGCCGATGCGGACGCGGCGCGCGTGGACGCCGTCGAGCGCGCACTCGGTGAGGAGGCCCTTGAGGGCTAGGTCGTCGCCGGCGACGGCCGTGGCGGACGGCCCGTTGAGGCCGGCGATCCACAGGCGGTCCGGCCAGCGTTCGAGGAGCCAGTCGACCTGCTCGCGCGGCGCGCCGACCGCCACCATGCCGGTACCGGCGCCGAGGCCCGCGGTGACCCGTCCGCGCACGGCGACGATCCGCGCGGCCTCCTCCAGGGACAGCGCGCCCGCGACGTGTGCGGCGGCGATCTCGCCGACGGAGTGCCCGAGCACCGCGTCCGGTTCGACGCCGTGGGCCCGCCACAGCGCGGCCAGCGCCACGGTGACCGCGAACAGGGCGGGCTGCACGACGTCGGTCCGCTCCAGCCGCTCGGGGTCGGCCAGCACCTCCGTCAGTTTCCAGTCGACGTGCGGCGCGAGGGCCCGCTCGCACGCGAGGACCGTCTCGGCGAACACCGGCACGCCCATCAGCCCTGCCGCCATCCCGGGCCACTGGCTGCCGTGGCCGGGGAACACGAACACAGTCCTGCCGTCGACGTCGGCGACACCCGCGACGACGTTCGCCGCCGCCTCACCGCCCGCCACCGCCCGTACGCCCGCGAGGAGTTCGTCCCGCCCGGCACCGACGACGACCGCGCGGTGCGGGAAGCGGGTACGGGTGGTGGCGAGGGAGTACGCGAGGTCACGGGGCGCGGCGGTACCGGTGACGGAAAGGAGGGCAGCGGCCCAGTCTCGGAGGCGGTCGGGGGACTTACCGGAGAGGGGGAGGGCGACGGGGGCGGGTTCGAGGGCCTCCGAGGGCACAGGGTCCGCCGGAGGCGCGGGGGCCGCCAGGGGCTCGGAGACCGCCATGGGCTCGGAGACCGCCAAAGACACCCGGTCCGCCGAAGGCGCGGAGGCCGCCGAAGGCACGCGGTCCGCCAGCGGCTCGGAGACCACCGAGGACACCCGATCCGCCGGAGGCACGCGGTCCGCCAGCGGCTCGGAGACCGCCATGGGCTCGGGACCCGCCGGAAGTACAGGACCCGCCGAGGGCACGCGGTCCACCGAAGGCACGCGGCCCGCCAGGGGCTCGGGGTCCGCCAAGGGCACCCGGCCCGCCGGAAGTGCAGGGCCCGCCGAGGGCACGCGGTCCACCGAAGGCACGCGGTCCGCCGGAGACGCCAGGTCCATCGGCGGTTCCTCCAGAATCACGTGCGCGTTCGTCCCGCTGATCCCGAACGACGACACCGCCGCCCGCGCAGGCCGGCCGGTCTGCGGCCACGGGATGCTCTCCGTCAGCAGCCGCACGTCCCCCGAGGCCCAGTCGACGTGGGGGGACGGCGCGTCGATGTGGAGGGTCTTCGGGAGGGTCCGGTGCCGCATCGCCTGGACGACCTTGATGACGCCGCCCACGCCGGCGGCGGCCTGGGTGTGGCCGACGTTGGACTTGAACGAGCCGAGCCACAGGGGGCGTTCGCGGCCCTGCCCGTACGTCGCGAGGAGGGCCCCCGCCTCGATGGGGTCGCCGAGCCGGGTCCCGGTGCCGTGCGCCTCGACGGCGTCGACGTCGGCGGGGGTGAGCCCGGCGTCCTTCAGGGCGAGGCGGATGACCTCGCGCTGGGCGGTCCCGCTGGGCGCGGTGAGGCCGTTGGACGCGCCGTCCTGGTTGACGGCGGAACCGCGGAGCACGGCGAGCACGGGGTGCCCGGCGCGGCGCGCGCTGGAGAGCCGTTCGACGACGGCCATCCCGGCGCCCTCGGCCCAGCCCGTGCCGTCGGCCGCCGCCGCGAACGGCTTGCACCGGCCGTCCTCGGACAGCGCCCCCTGTCTGCTGAACTCCAGGAACCCCTGGGGGGTGCCCATCACGGCGACCCCGCCGGCCAGCGCGAGCGCGCACTCGCCCCGGCGGACCGCCTGCGCGGCGAGGTGCAGGGCGACCAGCGAGGAGGAGCAGGCGGTGTCGATGGTCAGCGCGGGCCCGCGCAGCCCCAGCGTGTAGGCGATCCGCCCGGACGCGACGCCGCCCTGGACGCCGGTGGCGAGGTAGCCCTCCAGTTCGCGGGGGACGCGGCCGGCGTCGCCGAGGTAGTCGTGGAGCATCAGCCCGGCGTACACGCCGACGCGTTCGCCGCGCAGGGACGCCGGGTCGATCCCGGCGCGCTCCAGGGCCTCCCACGCGGTCTCCAGGAGCAGCCGGTGCTGGGGGTCCGTGGCGAGTGCTTCGCGGGGCGAGATCCCGAAGAACTCGGCGTCGAAGTCGGCGGCGTCGTGCAGGAATCCGCCCCGGCGCGTGTGCGAGTTCGCGGCGAGCCGTTCCAGGTCCCAGCCCCGGTCCTCGGGGAACCCGGAGGTGGCGTCGGCCCCGTCGGCGACGAGCCGCCACAGGTCGTCGGGGGTGGTGACACCACCGGGGTAACGGCAGGCGAGCCCGACGAGGACGACGGGGTCGTCGTCGGCGTCGGCCGAAGAGCCCGGAGCGGCCGATGCGGCCACGGAGGCCGGTGTCTCCCCGCCCCCGGCGAGTTCGTCCCGCAAATACCCGGCGATGGCCCGCGCCGACGGATGGTCGAAGACCAGCGTGGTCGGCAGCGGCAGCCCCACGGCGGCGGCGATCCGGTCGCGCAGCCGCACGGCGTCCGCCGAGGTCAGCCCGTACTCCCGCAGCGCCCGCCCGGGTTCGACGGCCCCGGACTCCCCCAGGACGTCGGCGACTTGACCGAGCACGAGGTCGACGAGGCCGGCGAGACCGGTGCCGGTCAGGGCCGCGCGTGCGGGCAGCGGCTCGGGGCCGGCGGCGCGCACGGCGGTGACGAGCGTGCTGCCGGGCCGCCCGACGGCGACGTCCACGGCGTCGAGGATCCGCCGCTCGCCGAGCCCGTCGGCGAGCAGCAGCGTCGTGCCGTCGACGGTGACGGTGGATCCGGTGACGGTGACGGCGAGCCCGGCGTCCGCGCGCCGCGCGCCGTGCGCGTCGGCCAGGTGGGCGGCGATCAGCTCGACGAGCCGCCGGTCGTCCCCGGTGACGGTCACCGCGCGCCCGGCGAGGGACCGCAGCGGCTCACTCCCCGGCACGGGCGTCAACTCACCTCCGGCGCCGACGAGTTGGAGCCCTTCGTGGACGCCGGGGACGCCGAGGAGGCGGCTGGGGAGGTCGGCCAGCGGGGCACGGAGCAGTTTGCCGGTGGCCGTCCTGGGCAGGGCGGCCACCGCGCGGACCTCCACCGGCACCTTGAAGTAGGCGAGTTCACGCCGGCAGCGGGCCAGCAGGTCCGCTACGTCGACGCCGCCGTCCCCGTCCGGTACCACCAGCGCGGCCGGGACCTGGCCGAACTCCTCGTCGGCGAGGCCGTGGGCGGCGGCGTCGCGGACGCCGGGGGTCTTGAGGAGGACGGCTTCGATCTCGGTGGGGTGGACGTTCTCGCCGCCCCGGATGATGACGGCGCTGCGGCGGCCGGTGATCCAGAGGTAGCCGTCGTCGTCGCGCCGTCCGAGGTCGCCGGTGCGGTACCAGCCGTCGCGCAGGGCCTCGGCGGTGGCGTCGGGGCGGTTGTGGTAGCCGAGCATCATGTTGGGGCCGCTGACCCAGATCTCGCCCTCGGTGCCGGCGGGGAGGTCGGTGCCGGTGTCGGGGTCGACGACGCGCAGGCCGAGGCCGGGCACCGGGCGCCCGCAGGAGCCGGGCCTGGGGTCCTCGCCGGGGCGCATGGTCGCCATGGGGCCGCTGGTCTCGGTGCAGCCGTAGGTGTCGGTGAGGCGGACGCCGAAGGCGTTCTCGAAGGCCGCGGCGAGCGCGGGGGTGGTGACGGCGCCGGCGACCAGGCAGACGCGCGGCGCGGGCGGGGTGCGGTCCTCGTGCGCGGCGGCCTGTTTCTCGGCGGCCTGTTTCTCGGCGGCCTGGACGAGGTTGTGGTACATCGTCGGCACCCCGACGAGGAGGGTGTAGCGGCGGACTCGCAGTTCGTCGAGGAGTTCGGCGGCGGAGAAGCCGGGCACGAGGTGCGCGGAGGCGCCGACGACGGTGACGCCGAACACGCACAGGTTGTGCCCGAAGGAGTGGAACAGGGGCAGCGGCCACAGCATCGTGTCGTGCTCGGACAGTCCGACGAGGGGCGTGTAGCAGGCGGTGATGTTCCACAGGACGGCGCCCAGCGTCGACAGCACGCCCTTGGGGAGGCCGGTGGTGCCGGAGGTGTAGAGGAGGAACGCGGGCTCGTCGGGCCCGAGGTCGTCGCGGGCCGGGGCGGCGGGGTCGCGGGTGACGATCTCCTCGTACCCGTCGTCGACGACGACGAGGTGCCGTTCGCCGGGCGGGAGCACGGCGCGGACCTGGTCGGCGTGGGCGGTGTCGGTGATGACGGCGCGGGCGTCGCTGTCGGTGAGGACGTGGGCGAGTTCGGCGTCGGAGGAGTGCGGGTTGACGGGGACGCCGACGCAGCCCGCGCGGTGGACGCCGAGGTAGCTCTCGACGATCTCGACGCGGTTGCCGAGCAGGATCGCGACGCGGGCGCCGCGCGGCAGCAGGGCGGCGAGGTGGCCGCCGAGGCGTGCCGTGCGGCGTTCGAGGTCGGCGTAGGTGACGGTGCGCCGGGGGTCGGAGAAGGCGGCCTTCGTCCCGCGCGACTCGGCGTGCCCGCGCAGCAGTTCGGGCAGCGGGCGGACCTGGTCGCTGGGTGTCGCGGGCATGTGGTGCCTCTTCTCGCGGTGCGGTCGGGGAGGGGTTCTCGTCAATGATCCGGCTTCGGCGGCCGGGACACGCCGGGCGCCGTCAGGCGAGCGCCCCGGTGACGGCTTCGACGGCGTCCAGGACGTCCCCGGAGGCGACGAGGCCGACAGTGTCCTCGATCTCGGGCGCGAGGTAGCGGTCGGGTCCTGGCCGGCCGTGTTCGCGCAGGAGTCTGACGACGGACGCGGTCGCGGCGGACGGCGCGAGGGGCGCGCGCAGGTCCAGGGCGCGGGCGGCGGTGAGGAGTTCGACGGCGACGACGCGGGTGAGGCCGTCGACGGCGCGGCGCAGTTCGCGGGCGGCGCCCCGGCCGGTCGGGGCGGGCGGCGTGAGCCGTTTGAGTTCGGCGACGATCGCGGCCTGCGTGTACTGGGCGACCATGTGGCCGCTGTCGGCGGTGGGGTCGTCGGCGAGGAAGGCGGGCAGGCCGTTGCTGCGGGCGGCGTCGAGGAAGCGGGCGGTGCGGCGTTCGCTGATGGCGGCGGCGTCGGCGACCGCGAGGGCGAGGAGGCCGAGGGCGTGGCCGACGGGCTCGGCGTGGCGGTCGCGTGGGTCGTCGGGGGTGTCCGGGCCGCCGGTGGCGAGGGCGCGGGCGGCGACGTCGGCGGCGTGTTCGACGGTGTCGCGGACGGCGCCGTGGACCTGGGGTGTGCGGCGCAGGGAGTGGGCGTCCCGGGCGGGGGTGCGGCCTTGGGGGGAGGCGAGGACGCCGGAGCCCTCCAGGACGGCGACGAGGTTGGCGCCGGCGGCGGCCCGGCCGGGGTGCGGGGCGAGTGAGTCGGGCGCGTACGCGCGGTCGGTGCCGAGCAGGGCCTCGACGGACATGGCGGCGGCGACGTCCAGGGTCTTCAGGAGCCGGCGCAGGTCGGTGACGGCGAGGACGAGGTGGGTGAGGGCACCGTCGAGGAGGGGGGTGCCGTCGAGGAGGGCGGCGGCTTCGTGTGCGCGCAGGTCGAGGGGGGTGAGTCCGGCGGCGGCGAGGGCGTCGGCGGCGGGCATGAGGACGCCGGACGCGTCGCGGGCCTCTCCTTCGCCGGTGAGGGCGGGGGCGAGGCCGCCCGTGCAGCCGAGGGCGTCGTGTTCGCGGACGACCGGGGTGATGCCTGCGGAGAGGAGGGCGGCGATCCGGCGGGCGGTCTCGGGGCGGACGCCGGTGCGGCCGGTGGCGAGGGCGGACAGGCGCAGCAGCATGGCGCCGCGCACGATCTCGGGGTCGGCCTCGGGGCCGGTGGCGGTCAGTGGTGGGGTGCGCAGGCGGGCGGGCCGGTCGTGCGGGGTGTGTCCGGCGGTGCGGTCGCCGTTGTCCAGCGCGGTCAGGGCGTCGTCGCCGAGGCGGACCTGGGCGCCGTCCCGGGTCACGGCGACGACGTCGGCGAAGGAGAGCGCGCCGGTGCCGACGGTCACGGTCCTCATCGGTCGGGGCCGGGTCCACTGGGGGTGTCCGTTCACGGCGTTCCTTCCTGTCGAACCGGTGTGGGGGGACGGTGCCGGGGCCCGGAGCGGGGGTCGACGACGCCGGTCGCACGTCGGACAGCACGTTCCGCGTCGGATCTCCCGCCGCCTTCGGTCGGAGAACTCGGGCCGTCCCCCAGGAAAGACGCTGACCATGCGGTGGTCACGCCGTCGTGCCGCACCGTGGCACGGCGGCTGAGCTGCGTACACTGCCCGGCCCGCGGTGCGGGGCCCGCGTCTACAGTGGTCGCGTGTCCTCAGGAAACGCGATGGTGGCGCACAACATCCGGCTGCTCAGGGAGCGGCGCGGCCTCTCCCTGGCCGAACTCGCGCGGCAGGCGGGGCTGGCGAAGCAGACGCTGTCGCGGCTGGAGCAGGGCACCGGGAACCCGACGGTCGACACGCTGTTCGCGATCGCGGCGGCGCTCGGTGTGCCGGTGACGCGGCTGGTCGCCGACCACGGGCAGACGGTCACCGTGCAGCGGGGCGACGAGGTGGTCTGGCAGTGCGACGCGGGCTTCGAGTCCCGTGTCCTGGGCCAGGTGTACGGGTCCGGCGTCGTCCGCAACTACCTGGTGCGCCTCGGCCGCGTCCCGGGCCGCCCCGGCTGCTCCTCCGAGCCGCATCCGGCGGGGACGCTGGAGCACCTGTACGTGGTGAGCGGGCGCGTACGGGTGGGGCCCGCCGACAGCCCGGTGACCCTCTCCGCGGGCGACTCCGCCCGCTACCCGGGCGACCGGCCGCACGTGTACGAGTCACTGGGCGGCGAGAGCGTCGTCCACGTGGTGCTGACCGTCCCGTACGGGGGCGGACGGCGGTAAGAGCCTGGTGTCGCATCCCCGGCCGGATCTGGGGGTGCCCCCTCTGGGGGAGCGCGTCGTCTGGTGCTCCCCCAAGCTCTGCCAAGCAGGGGGTACCCCCTGCTCGCAAGGCGCCGGAGCGCCCGCGATGGGGGTGCCCCCTGGTCGAGCGAAGTCGAGAGCTCGGGGGAGTGCGTGCCAGGCTGCGCGCGCCCGGCCGGGGATGCGACACAGGCTCTTGGGGCAGGCTCTCAGGCGGCCGGGCGGGTGGTGATGGCGCGGGAGGCCGCGTGGGCGACGCGGCGCAGGGCGGGGGCGTGGCGGGCGGGGTCGAAGCGGTGGTCGGAGCCGGCCACGGAGAGCGCGGCGACGGGGCGTCCTGAGGGGCCGAGGACGGGGACGGCGACGCAGGTGAGGCCGAGGGTGGCCTCCTGGCGGTCGTAGGCGATGCCGTCGCGGCGGATGTGGCCGAGGGCGGCGTGGAAGCGGCCGGGGTCGGTGAGCGTGTACTCGGTGCGGGCGGGCAGGCCCGCGGCGACGGCGGCCTCGGCGGCGTCGTGGTCGAAGGCGAGGAGGGCCTTGCCGACGCCCGTGCAGTAGGCGGGCAGGCGGGCGCCGATCCGGGAGGGCGAGCGGGTGACGCGGTGGCCCTGGATCCGGTTGACGTACACGATCTCGGTGCCGCGCAGCACCGCGAGGTGGACCGTCTCGTGGGTGAGTTCGTACAGGTCGGCGAGGTAGGGCTGGACCCGGTCCTGGAGCAGTTGCGGGGTGGGGCCGTAGACGCGGTTGCCCATCTCGAAGAGCTGGGTGCCCAGCCGGTAGTTGCTGCCGACCCGCTCGACGAGTTCGTTGCGCTGGAGGATGCCGAGCAGGCGGAACGCCGTCGACTTGGTGAGCCGTGCGCGGCGGGCCAGTTCGCTGACACCGATGTCCCCGTCCTCCTCGGCGAGGGACTTGAGGAGGACCAGCGCCTTGTCGACCGCGGTCTGCCGGGCGGGGGCCGCGCTGTCGGAAGTGGCGGGAGCAGGCATGGGGGACTCCAGGGGAAGAAGCACCTGGCGACCATTGAAGTGGACGCCTGTCCAACCTATGAGACACATGCGGCGGTTGTAAATGTCTCGTGCGCACGGCCCCGGGCCCGGCGCGCGCCCCGCGCAGGTCAGGCGCGGTCTCCTGGCATACGCCGGGCAACTCGCCCTGGAACGCGGCGAGTCGAGTCGGTGGCGGGTTCGCGGATTCGGGTCCCCCCGGGCCGGGGATGCCATAGAGTGCGGCCACTGTTCTCGGGGACGGGGGAACCCCAGTGCTGTCACATCGGCGGATCGCGGGTACGGGGACGAGCGGGCGCGGCCTGTGGATCATGCTGGCGGTGCTGGTCGTCGCGGGCAGCCCGTGGGTGCAGCGGCCCCTCTTCGACTACTACGTCCGGCACTACTTCGACCACGAGACGCTGACCTGGTTCCTGCGGGCGGCGATGGCGCCGGGCTGGGAGTACCACTCCGACTACTACGGCGGCGGCTCCTACCTCGCGGCCAACACCGCCGTCACCGCGCTGCTGTTCGCCGGGATCCTCCTGCTGCCCGCACGGCTGCCGGCCGCCGTGCCGGGGTGGCTGCGCTGCCTGCTCGGGTCTCTGCTCGCGTCGGAGGCCGTGTACGTGCTGCTGTGGACGGCGCCCGAGTGGTTCCGGCCCGACGCGGAGGAACTGACGTACAACGGCGAGGTCCTGAAGATCTTCCTGCGCTCGGGCCTCATCTTCGGGCTCGCGGCGGGGCTGTTGCTCGCACTGCTGACCAGAGGGTCCCCCGGAACACGCGTGTCCGCCAGGAGGGTGAGGGCGTTGTCGAGTCGAAGGAGCCGGATCACAGGAGCAGGAGAGGGGACCGCGATGAGGAACGTGCCACTGACCATGCCGCTCGGCCGCGCGCCGGGGGACGTCACCCGGTACCTGTGCGCCGCGGCCTACACGGACGAGAACTTCGCCCGCCGGGTGGTGGACGAGGTCCTGGCCGACGAGGCGAGCGCCGTCGCGCCGTCCCCGGACGTCGACCTGGTGGCGGTCACGCTGCACAGCCTCGCCGCGCAGAAGCTGAGATACGCCCGCGACCTGCGGCTGTCGGGGGCGTTCGCGCTCGTCGCGCTGGTCGCGCCGCTGTGGCTGCTGCCCGCCGCGATGCTGGTCGGGCTCGCGCAGCGCCCGGTGCAGCCGAGCCTGTCGACGCGCGGCCACCACCAGCCCGAGAGCCGAGTCCTGTTCGGGGCGGCGGTGACGGCCGGGATCATCACGCTGGTCACGTTCTACTTCGGGGTCCTGCTGTCCTCGCTGCCGGTGCCCGGGTTCATCGGGTGGCTGCTCGGCGCGTACGCGGGCGGTGTCCCGGCCGTCCTCGCGGCGCTGGCCGCGGCGGCGTTCGCGTACGCGCAGGTCGTCCAGCACGACCTGAGGACCGACCAGTTGCTGCGGGCGACGATGACCCGCGCGACGTTCGGCACGGTGCCGCCGCCCGCGCCGCCGAGCAAGGACTGGGTGACGCGCAGGCTCGCGGCGATCGGCGAGGCGCAGAACGGCAACGTCACGATCTACAGCGGCTACACCCCGTGGATGGGCTACGGCAACACCGTCTCCAAGTACCCGCTGACGGTGCCGCTGCTGCCCGCCGACGACCCCACCGGCCGGCCCGGCAGGCCGACGCCGTTCACGGTGACCGAGCTGATCGACCACGTCCGCGGGCGCCTCAAGGCCACCGCCGGGGAGGAGGCGCTGGGCTCCCTGACGATCGAGGACCGCGTCTTCGTCAACGGCACGACCCTCACGGACGACGAGCGGTTCCTGCGCGACGACCGGCTGACGCCGGTCACCCGGCTGTCCCCGGAGACCGTCGGCGAGATCATGCGCCGGCCCACCGGGCACGTCCGCCACTACCTGGCCGTCCATGTGCCGCTGTGGGGCGGCGATGTCGTGCCGAGCGTGCTGCTGCACTTCTCGACGGCGAGCCAGACGCTTCAACTGCACATCGACAACCACGTCATGAGCCCGGTGCGCGCCGGGTACCACGCGGTGGACCGGCTGCGCGGCTCGGGGCTCGGGAGTGACGCGAAGCGCGGGGTGCTGCTGAACGCGCTCGGGCGCACGGGCGGGGCGCTGCTCGCGGCGCCGCTGCGGGCCCTCCACCACGGCCGGTTCGAGAAGCTGCACGCGCGGCGGATGGACGACGAGCTGAAGGCGATGGAGCAGGACCCGGGGTACGACTACGGGGCGCGGGTCAGCGTGCGGGAGATGGCGCTCGGGCCCGAGTACCAGAACTATTTCCAGGTGCTCGACGCCGACCGGGTCACGGCGCTGATCCAGCGGCACACCTTCGCCGCGATCCGTGAGTTCCTGGACGCCCACGGGTACGACACGACCGACTTCCGGGCCCAGCAGCAGACGATCCTCAATCAGGGGGTCATCCAGCAGGGCGGGACGAGCATCATCGGCAACCAGGCGATCGGGGCGGGGGCGACCGCGCTCCAGGGCATCCCGCAGCAGCAGTCGGGGGCGCCGGCGCCGAGTCCGGCGGGCGGGTCCACCAAGTGAGGGGTTTCTTCCATGCGTGACGACGGGCGTCAGGGTCCGGTGATCAACCAGGGTGTCGTGCAGTACGGCGGCACCAGCAACGTCGGCAACCAGGCGCTCGGGCCGGGGGCGACGGCGTACTCGGGTGCGGTGTCCTTCCAGTCCTACGACGCCGGGCGGACCGCCGAACTCCTCGCCCGTGTGGAGGAGTTGCTTGAGGCCCACCGGTCGTCGCTGACCGATCCGGAGGGGACGAGTGTCGAGCTGCGGCGGCTGCGGGAGGAGTTGGCGGAGGACCGGCCCGAACCAGGGGTGTTGCGGCGGGCGTTGACCCGGCTGAACGATTTCGTCCAGCCGGTGACGCCGCTGGTGGTGGCGGTGGGGCAGCTCGCGCAGTCGATGCAGGGGATCCCGGGGTTCTGAGTCGGTCGGCGGGGCCTGGTCCCAGGTCCCGCTTCCCGTGTCTCAGGCCCCGCTTCCGGTCGCCGTGTCGCTTCCGGTCGCCGTGTCGATGACGTGCCGCAGGAAGCCCGCCGCCGTTCCTCCGTCGCAGACGCGGTGGTCGAAGGTCAGGGAGAAGTGGGCGACCTTGCGGATCTCGGCGCGGCCGTCGACCGCCCAGGGCCGGTCGGTGAGGCGGCCGACGGAGAGCATCGCCGTCTGGGGGTGGTTGAGGAGCGGGGTCGCGCCGTCGACGCCGAGCGGGCCGTAGTTGTTCAGCGTGAACGTGCCGCCCGTGCGGTGTTCGGCCGGGAGCGCGTCGCGGCGGGCGAGGGCGGTGAGGCGGGCGAGTTCCGCCGCCAGGGCCTCCAGGGAGAGGGCGTCGGCGTCGCGGACGACGGGGACGACCAGGCCGTGCGCGGTCTGCGCGGCGAACCCCAGGTTGACGTACGGGAGTCGGAGCGCCTGGGCGCGGTCGGTGTCGACGCGGGCGTTGAGTTCGGGGTGTTTCGCGAGGGCGGCCAGGCAGGCGTGGGCGAGTTGGGGCAGCAGGCCGATGCCGGTTTCCTCGCGGGTGGCGAGGAGGGGGGTGGCGTCGGCGTCGGCCCAGATGGTGACGGCGGGGGTGTCGCGGTGGGTGCGGAGGTATTTCTCGGCCGCGGGGTCCAAGGGGGCGGGGGTCGGGGGGAGTTGGGTGCGCGGGAGGGCGGGGAGGGTGTCGTGCGCGGCACGCTGCTCGGGCAGCACCGGCAGGGTGTCGTGCGCGGTACGCCGTTCGGACAGCACACTCGTCCGGCCGGTTCCGTACCCGGTGAGGACGGCGCCCGACTCGTCGTCCGCCGGCCGCGTCTCCGAGATCGACAGCAGGGGCGCGCCGACCTCGACGGTGTCGCCCGCGCGGCAGTGCAGGGCGGTGACCGTGCCGGCGTAGGGGCTGGGCAGGGCCACGAGGGACTTCGCGGTCTCGACCTCGGCGACGGTCTGGTCGTGGGTGATCTCGTCGCCGACGGCGACCTTCCACTCCAGCACCTCGGCCTCGGTCAACCCCTCGCCGAGGTCGGGGAGTTGGAAGGTGCGGACGGTGCGGGTGCCGGCCGGAACGGGCCGGGCGGGGCGCCGTGCGGTCACGGGGGCGGCGGGCAGGAGCCGGTGCAGGGCCGTCAACACCCTTTCCGTGCCGGGGAGATGGGCGTGTTCCAGGAGCGGCGGCGGGTAGGGGATGTCGAGTCCGGTCACGCGCAGGACGGGACCCTTGAGCGCGTCGAAGCAGCGTTCCTGGACGCGGGCGGCGATCTCGGCGCCGACTCCGGCGAACCCCTGTGCCTCGTGGACGATCACGCAGCGCCCGGTGCGGCGGACGGACGCGGTGAGGGTGGCGTCGTCGAGGGGGACGAGGGTGCGCAGGTCGACGACCTCCACGTCGATGCCGTCGGCGGCTGCCTCGCGGGCGGCTTCGAGGGCGACGGGGACGGACGGCCCGTAGGCCACGAGCGTCGCGTCGGTGCCGGGGCGGCGTATCGCGGCGGTGCCGAACGGCTGGGCGCGGTGCGGGAGTTGGACGTCGGCCTTGGTCCAGTAGAGGCGTTTGGGTTCGAGGAGGACGACGGGGTCGGGGTCGTCGATGGCCTCGCGCAGGAGGGCGTAGGCGTCCTCGACGGTCGCGGGGGTGACGACCTTCAGGCCGGCGGTGTGGGCGTAGTACGCCTCGCTGGAGTCGCTGTGGTGCTCGACGCCGCCGATGCCGCCGCCGTAGGGGACGCGGATGACCATCGGGAGGCCGAGCGCGCCGCGCGTGCGGTTGCGGAACTTGGCGACGTGGGAGGCGATCTGCTCGAACGCCGGGTAGGCGAACGCGTCGAACTGCATCTCGACGACGGGGCGCAGGCCGCTCATCGCGAGGCCGACCGCGAGGCCGACGATGCCGGCCTCGGCGACGGGGGTGTCGAAGCAGCGGTGGGCGCCGAAGTCGGCGGCGAGGCCGTCGGTGACGCGGAAGACGCCGCCGAGGCGGCCGACGTCCTCGCCGAACACGAGGACGCGGTCGTCGGCGGCCAGCGCGTCGCGCAGGGCGGTGTTGAGGGCCTTGGCCATGGTGAGGGTCATCTCAGCGCCTCTCCAACTCCACGCGCAGCGCGGCGCGTTGTTCGGTCAGGTGGGGGGTGGGGACGCTGTGGACGTGGTCGAACAGCGTGCGGGGGTCGGGCGTGGGGTCGGCGGCGAGGCGGGTGCGCAGCCGGGCGGCGTACTCCTCGGCCTCGGCGGCGACGGCGGTGACGTCGGCGTCGGTGAGCAGTCCGCGTCCGCGCAGCCAGGTCTCCAGCCGTGCGACGGGGTCGCGCCGGCGCCACAGGTCGGCCTCCTCGGGGGCCCGGTAGCGCGCGGGGTCGTCGGCGCTGGTGTGCGGGCCGACGCGGTAGGTGTGCGCCTCGATCAGCCAGGGTCCGCCGCCCGAACGCGCGTCCTGGACAGCCCTGTCGAGCACGGCGAGGACGGCGGGCGCGTCGTTGCCGTCGACCTGTTCTGAGCGGACGCCGTAGCCGATCCCCTTGTAGGCGAGGGCGGGTGCGGCGCTCTGTTCGGCGAGGGGGACGGAGATGGCGTACCCGTTGTTCTGCACGAGGAAGACGACCGGTGCCTTCAGCACGCCCGCCAGGCCCAGGGCTTCGTGGAAGTCGCCCTCGCTGGTGGCGCCGTCGCCGAGGAGGGCGAGGGCGACGGTGTCGGTGCCCTTGAGGCGTTCGCCGTGGGCGAGTCCGGTGGCGTGGGCGGCGTGGGTGGCGAGCGGGGTGCACTGCGGGGCGGTGCGGTGGCGCACGGGGTCGTAGCCGCAGTGGGCGTCGCCGCGCATCAGGGTGAGCGCTTCGACGGGGTCGATGTCGCGGCTGACGAGGGCGACGCAGTCGCGGTAGGTGGGGAAGAGCCAGTCGGTGGGGCGCAGCGCGAGGGCGGCGCCGATCTGGCACGCCTCCTGGCCGAGGCTGGAGGGGTGGACGGCGAGGCGGCCCTGGGTGGCGAGGGCGGTGGCCTGGATGTCGAAGCGGCGGCCGACGGCCATGCGCCGGTAGGCGGCGACGAGTCGTTCCGGGTCCGGGAGTTGATAGGCCGATGACGATTCCGAGGGGTCGTCTTTTCCGTCCCATGACAGAAAACGGACCGGAATTTGGGACGGTAGCCATCGCGAAGGGGAAAGCGGATTCCCCGCCTTCCCCGTTTCATGCGTGTCGCGCATTCAATCGCCGTCCTCTCGTCAAGGAGCACGCGCCCCGGGCTGCCATCCAGGACTAACACGCGCTCAGCACCACGTCTGAGAAGGGAAAATGAAGCGGAACTGAACATTCGACAGGTCTACACCACTGCGGCGCGGGTCACCGAGAATCAACCGACCGTTGGGCCGATGGACATGCGCGCTCCCCTTGCCCTTTGCGATGTCCCGGTTGCAATTGATCAGCGATGCACGGCCCTGCGGAAGGCATTGGAATGTCCGGAGTACACCCCCAGGTACCCCCGGTTGACCGGCACTACTGTCTCGTCTGCTCCTCCTGCGGAACGCGCTACGAGGACGACGGACTCGTCCTCGACTGCGCGCGTCCGCACGAACCGGCGTTCCTGCGCACCGAGTACGACGCGCCCTTCACCGGCCCCTTCGGCACCGGCCTGTTCCGCTACGGCGCGGCCCTCCCGGTGGCCCGGACGTTTCCCGGCGTGCCCGGCCCCGCCGTCCACCACGCCACACGGCTCGGCCGGCTGCTGGGCCTGGACCGGCTGTGGGTGGCGTTCAACGGCCACTGGCCCGAGCGCGGCGCCGAGTTGCCGACCTGCACGTTCAAGGACCTTGAGGCGTACACCGTGCTCGGCCGGCTGCCCGCCGAGCCGCCCACCCTGGTGATCCCGTCGGCCGGCAACACGGCCGCCGCGTTCGCGTGGGCGGCGACCCGCCACCGGGTGCCGTGTCTGATCGTCGTCCCCGCCCCGGCGCTGGACGGCATGCGCTTCCCCGGGCCGCTGGATCCGTGCGTACGGATCGTCGTCCTGGACGGCTCCGCCACCTACAGCGACACCATCGCCTGCGCCGAGCTGCTGTCCGCGCTGCCCGGCCACCACGCGGAGGGCGGCGCGCGCAACGTCGGGCGCCGGGACGGCCTCGGCACCGTGATGCTGGCCGCCGCCGACGCGATCGGGCGCCTGCCGCAGACGTACGTGCAGGCGGTCGGCAGCGGCACGGGTGCCCTCGGCGCGCACGAGGCGGCCCGCCGCGTCCGGGTGGACGGCGAGCCGCTGCCGCGCCTGATGATGTGTCAGAACGCGCCGTTCGCCCCGCTGTTCGAGGCGTGGCACGGCACCGGCACGGCGCCGGCCGACCGCGAGCACGAGCCATTGGCCCGTGAACTCACCAACCGGCGGCCCCCGTTCGCCGTGCGCGGCGGGGTGCGGGAAGCGCTCACCGAGAGCGGCGGCGATGTCCTGCGCGTGGACAACGGTTCCGCGCTCGCCGCGATGGCCCTCTTCGAGGAGACCGAGGGCATCGACATCGAGCCCGGCGCGGGCGTGGCCGTCGCCGCCCTCGCGGAGGCCGCCCGCACCGGGCGGATCGCGCGCGACGAACTCGTCCTCCTCAACATCACCGGCGGCGGCCGCGCGCGCCAGGCCCGTGACCTCACCCTCGTGCCGGCCGAGCCGTGGCTGCGGGTGCCGTGGCCGGGCGGACAGAACGGGCCCCGGCTGGTCGCGGAGCTGGTGGCCCGGCAGTTGTCGTACACCCCTGCCGGGGCGGCGAGTTGACGCACCCGCTCCCCCGCCGTACGTCCCCCCACTTCGACTCCCCCACCGGAGCCCGCCGATGACCGCCCCGCGCGAACTGACCGCCGCCCAGCGTT
The DNA here is from genome assembly GCF_014489635.1 of Streptomyces roseirectus. Taxonomy (NCBI): domain Bacteria; kingdom Bacillati; phylum Actinomycetota; class Actinomycetes; order Kitasatosporales; family Streptomycetaceae; genus Streptomyces; species Streptomyces roseirectus. The sequence goes on from NZ_CP060828.1 coordinate 904,203, forward strand.
CCATGTGGTTCGGCCAGCGTCTCGACGACGGCACCGCCGCCTACAACGTCGGCGAGTACACGGAGATCCACGGCCCCGTGGACCCCGAACGGCTCACCGACGCGGTACGGCGGGTCGTCGCCGCGACCGAGACCCTGCGCTCGCGCTTCACGGCGGACGACGACGTACGCCTCGTCGTCGACCCGGCGCCCCGATGGGCCATGCCCGTGGTCGAGTTGGCCGATCTGGAGGCGGCGCGCGCCTGGATGGCGGCGGACTTCGCCGTCCCGTTCGACCTGGGCCAAGGTCCCCTGTTCCGGTACGCGCTCCTGCGGCTGGGCGCCGGGCACTGGATCTGGTACCAGGCGTACCACCACATCGCGGTGGACGGCTTCAGCTGCTCCCTGATCGCCCGCCGCGTCGCCGACGCGTACTCCGCGCCCGCCGCCCCGGTTCCGCCCGCGCCCCTCGCGGTCCTGGCCGACGCCGACGACGCCTACCGCGCGAGCGAGGCGTACGAGCGCGACCGCGCCCACTGGACGGACGCCCTCGCCGACCGGCCCGCCCCGGTGGGCCTCAGTGGGCGCCCGCCGCAGGTCACCGCCGGTTTCCTGCGCCGCACCGGTCATCTCCCGCACGCGGCGGGCGAGTTGGTGCACGCCGCCGCCGAGGGGTCCGGCACCCGCTGGTCGCGCGTGGTCCTCGCGGCGACGGCCGCCTACGTCAGCGCCCTGACCGGTGCCCGGGACGTCGTCCTCGGGCTCGCGGTGACCGGCCGCACGGGCGAGGCCGAACTCGCGACGCCGGGCATGGCGTCGAACGCGCTCCCGCTGCGGCTGCCGGTCCGGCCGGACGCCCCGGCCGCCGACCTCGTGCGCGAGGCCGCCCGCGCCACCCGTGACCTGCTGGCCCACCAGCGGTACCGGGGCGAGGAGTTGCGGGCCGCGCTGGACTGGCCGCAGGACGGCCGGCGGTTCTTCGGGCCGGTCGTCAACATCATGGCGTTCGGGCCGGAGTTGAGGTTCGACGGGCATCCGACGACCCGTCACAACCTGTCCACGGGCCCGGTCGAGGACCTGGCGGTCAACGTCTACGACCGCGCGGACGGCGACGGCATCCGCGTCGACCTCGACGCGAGCCCCGCGCACTACACCGACGCCCGACTCACCGCCCACCACGGCCGTTTCCTGCGCTTCCTGGAGCGGTTCGCCGAGGCCGCCACGACCGACACCCCCGTCGGCCGCGTCCCGGTCACGCTCCCCGGCGAGGACTCCCGTCTCGACGGCAGCGCCCCGCGGCCCGACCACGCGACCGTCCCGGACCTCGTCGCCCGCACCTCCGACGCCCCGGCCCTCGTCCACGGCGACCGCACCACCACCTACCGCCAACTGCACGCCCGAGCCAATCAGTTGGCCCACCGTCTCCTGCGCCACGGCATCCGCCCCGAGGAGCGCGTCGCCGTCCTGCTCCCCCGCTCCGACACCCTCCTCGTCGCCCTGCTGGCCGTCCTCAAGGCGGGCGGCGCCTACGTCGGCCTCGACCCACTCAGCCCGAATGCCCCCGCCGACACCGGCGCCCGGCTGCTCCTGACGAATGGCGACGGCGCGGCGGACTCCGGTCTGTGTGTCGTCCGCGTCGACGACCCGACGCTCGCCGACGAGCCGGACACCGACCCCGTCGTGCCGCTGTACCCGGACCAACTCGCCTACGTCAGCTACACGTCCGGCTCCACCGGCGCCCCGAAGGGGGTCGCCGTCACGCACCGGGACGTCGTCGCGCTGGCCGGTGACTCGGCGTTCGGGGGCGGGGCGCACGCGCGGGTGCTGGTGCACTCGCCGACGGCGTTCGACGCGTCGACGTACGAGATGTGGGTGCCGCTGCTGAACGGGGGCACGGCGGTGGTCGCCGGGCCCGGTGAGGACGTGGACGCGGGCGCGGTGGCCCGGCTGACCGCGCGGCACGGGCTGACGGCGCTGTGGCTGACGGCCGGTCTGTTCCGGCTGGCCGCCGAGGCGGACCCGGCGTGTTTCGCGGGGCTGCGGCAGGTGTGGGCGGGCGGCGAGGCCGTCCCGGCGGCGACTGTGCGCCGGGTCCTGGCCGCGTGCCCGGGGCTGACCGTCACGAACGGCTACGGGCCGACCGAGACGACCACGTTCGCCACCGCCCGCTCCTGTGCCGACGCCGCGTCGGTGCCCGAACTCCTGCCGATCGGCGGCCCGTTGGACGGCATGCGCGCCTACGTCCTGGACGGCGCGCTGCGTCCGGTGCCGCGTGGCACGGCCGGTGAGCTGTACGTCGCCGGGGCCGGTGTCGCGCGCGGCTACCTCGGCCGTCCGGCGGCGACCGCCGAGCGTTTCACCGCCGACCCGTACGGGCCGCCCGGCGCCCGCATGTACCGCACCGGGGACCGTGTGCTCCTCACCACCGAGGGGGAGTTGGAGTTCCACGGGCGCGGTGACGCGCAGGTCGAGCTGCGCGGGGTGCGGATCGAGCCCGGCGAGGTCGAGGCCGCGCTCACCGCGTGTCCGGGGGTCGGTCAGGCCGTCGTGCTGGTCCGTGAGGAGCGGCTGATCGCGTGGGCGGTCACGAACGAGGATCCGGCCGTCCTGCGCGCCCGGCTGGCGGACCGGCTCCCGGAGCACCTGGTGCCGTCGGCGATCGTCCCGCTGGCCGGGCTGCCGCTGACGGCCCACGGCAAGGTGGACCGGGCCGCGCTTTCGGCACCGACGGCCTCGGCCGGCGCGCGCACCCCGCTGGAGTCGGCGCTGTGCGGTCTCTTCGCGGACGTGCTGGGGCTGCCGTCCGTGGGCCCCGAGGACAGTTTCTTCGCGCTCGGCGGGAACTCGCTGCTCGCGCTGCGCCTGGTGGGCCGCGCGCGGGACGAGCTGGGGGTGCGGCTGACGCTGCGGAACGTGTTCGGGGCGCCGACCCTGGCCGCTCTGGCGGAACGTGTCGCGCCCGCCGAGGCCGCTGTTCCCGCGCGGCCTGCCGCACCCGCCGTCTCCCGGCCCGTGCCGGGTGCCGTGCCCGACGAGGCTCCGCTGTCGTCGGCCCAGCGCCGGCTGTGGTTCCTGGACCGGCTGGAGGGCGCGGGCGCCGCGTACCACATCCCGCTGGCGGTACGGCTGACCGGCCGCCTCGACCAGGACGCCCTGCGCGCCGCCCTGGCCGACCTGGTGGAGCGGCACACCGTCCTGCGGACGGTCTACCCGGACACCGACGGAACACCGCGCCAGCGCCTGCTGAAGGCGGTCCGGCCCGAGCTGCACGGCGGGACGACACTGACGGAGGCGGCGAGCCGGGAGTTCCGCCTGTCGGACGACATCCCCTTCCGCGCCCACCTGTTGCCGGACGGCCCGGACTCCCACACCCTCCTCCTCGTCCTGCACCACATCGCCGCCGACGGCCAGTCCATGCGCCCCCTCCTGCGCGACCTGGCGACCGCGTACAGCGCCCGCCGGGAGGGCCGCGCCCCGGCGTGGGCGCCGCTGCCCGTGCAGTACGCCGACTTCGCGGTCTGGCAGCAGAACCTGCTGCGGGACGGCGAGTTGACGGGCACTCAGCTCGCGTACTGGAAGGAGGCGTTGGCCAATCTCCCCGACGAGCTGCCCCTGCCCACGGACCGGCCCCGCCCGCCGCGCGCGACGCATCGGGGCGGTGACGTCCCGGTCCGCTTCGACGGGGAACTGCACGCCCGGATCCGGGAGTTGGCCGCGCGGACCGCGACGACGCCCTTCATGGTGGTCCAGGCCGCCTTCGCCGCCCTGCTGACCCGGCTCGGCGCGGGCACCGACATCCCGCTCGGGACGCCGGTCGCGGGCCGGACGGACGGCGTCCTCGACAACCTGGTCGGCTGTTTCCTCAACACGCTGGTCCTGCGCACCGACACGTCCGGCTCCCCCACCTTCCGGGAGCTGCTGGGCCGGGTCCGGGAGACGGACCTCGCCGCGCACGCGCATCAGGAGCTGCCGTTCGAGCAGGTGGTGGACGCGCTCAACCCGCCGCGCTCGCTCGCCCGGCATCCGCTGTTCCAGGTGATGCTGGCGTTCCGGCCCGGCGACACCGACCCGCACCTCGTCCTGCCCGGCCTGACGTCCGAGCCGCTGCCGGTGGAGACGGGCGCCACGAAGATCGACCTCACGCTCAACCTGGGCGAACGCGGCACGTCGGGCGGCATCGAGGGCATCCTCCAGTACAACGCCGACCTGTTCGACCGGGGGACGGCCGAGGCTCTTGCCGTCCGGCTGGACCGGCTGCTGCGGGCCGCCGTCGCCGATCCGGACCGGTCCATCGGCGCGCTGGACCTGCTCGGCGCGGACGAACGGCTCCTGCTGCTGGAGGAGTTCAACGACACGGCGCGTGCGGTGCCGGAGGCGACGTTCCCCCGGGTCTTCGAGGCGCGGGCGGCCGAGGTGCCGGACGCGGTGGCGGTGACGGACACCTCGGTGAGCCTGACGTACCGTCAACTCGACGGTCGGGCCGAGTGGTTGGCGCGGGCGCTGGTCGCGCAGGGGGCGGGTCCGGGGCAGGTCGTCGCGTTCTGTCTGCCCCGGTCGGTCGAGATCGCCGTCGCCGTGCTGGCGGTGCTCAAGGCGGGGGCCGCCTATCTGCCGCTCGACCCGGACCATCCGGCGGAGCGGACGGCGTTCCTGCTGGCCGACGCGCGGCCGGTGTGCGTGATCGCTCACGAGTCAACGGGCTTCGATCTCCCGGTAGTCGCCCCGGACGCCGAAGGCCCCGAGGTCGAACTCCCCGAGGCGCGGCCCGCCGATCCGGCGTACCTGATCTACACCTCCGGCACGACGGGGCGGCCCAAGGGTGTCGTCGTCGAGCACCGCAACCTCACCAACTACGTGGCGCGTTGCGCGCGGGCGTACCCGAGTCTGCGGGGTGCCTCGCTGCTGCACGCGACCATGTCGTTCGACGCGACGGTGACGACGCTGCACGGGGCGCTGGCGGTCGGCGGGCGCGTGCACATCGCGGCCGTCCACGAGGCGGGCGCCGAGCCGCTGCCCGGCGGGTACACGTTCCTCAAGGCGACCCCGAGCCACCTGGCGCTGCTGCCCGCGCTGCCCTACGACCTGTCCCCCGCCGAGGAGTTCATGCTCGGCGGCGAGGCCCTGGTGGGCGAGGCGCTGCGGGCCTGGCGGCGTGAGCACCCGGGCGTCCGGCTGGTCAACCACTACGGGCCGACCGAGCTGACCGTCGGCTGCACCGACCACCGCATCGAGCCAGGCGACGACCTCCCGTCCGGTCCCGTGCCGGTGGGGCGGCCGATGTGGAACACCCGCGCGTACGTGCTGGACGCGTGGCTGAACCCCGTACCGGCCGGTGTGGAGGGCGAGTTGTACGTGGCGGGCGCCCAGGTCGCCCGGGGGTATCACGGGCGGCACTCGCTGACCGCCGAGCGGTTCGTCGCCGACCCGTACGGTCCGCCGGGCACGCGGATGTACCGCACGGGCGATCTGGCGGTGTGGCGCGCGGACGGCGCGCTGGAACTGCGCGGGCGCGCCGACGGCCAGCTGAAGGTGCGGGGGCTGCGGATCGAGCCGGGCGAGATCGAGGGCGTGCTGACCGCGTACGAGGGCGTGGAGCAGGCGGCCGTGGTGGTGCGCGAGGACCGGCCGGGGGTACGGAAGCTGGTCGGGTACCTGGTCGGGACGCCCGGGGACGACGTACGGGCGTACGCGGCGGGGCGGTTGCCGGAGCACATGGTGCCGGAGGCGTTCGTCGTGCTCGACGCGCTGCCGATGACGCCCAACGGCAAGCTGGACCGGGCGGCGCTGCCGGCGCCCGCCGTGGAGACGGGGAGCCGGGCGCCGCGCACGGCGGCGGAGGAGGCGCTGCGGGGCCTGTTCGCCGAGGTGCTGGGGTGCGCGCCGGACCAGGTCGGTGTGGACGACGGGTTCTTCGACCTCGGCGGCGACAGCATCGCCTCGATCCACCTCGTGAGCCGCGCCCTCGCGGCGGGGTTCGGGCTGAGCCCGCGTGACGTGTTCGAGCACCGGACGGTCGCCGCGCTGGCGGCGGTCGCGGTGAACCGCCCTGTCACGGCACGCCGTTCGGGCTCCCCGACCGGCCCCGTGCCGCTGACCCCGGCGATGTGGCGGCTGCGTGAACGCGGGGGCCCGGTCGGCTCGTTCAGCCAGTCGGTGCTGTTCGTGCTGCCCGCCGGGACGGACGCCAAGCGGCTCCAGGACGCCCTGGACGCCGTCGTGCGCCACCACGACGTGCTGCGGATGCGGGTGGCGACCGAGGGCGACTGGACGGCGCACATTCCGCCGGCCGGTGACGTGTCGGTGCCGCTGGAGCGGGTCGCGGACCTGGCGGCGCTGCTCGACGCTCCCACGCCTCGACTGCGGCCGGACGAGGGCGAGTTGGTGCGGGCGCTGTGGTGCGAGGGCAGGCTTTTGCTGACGGTGCATCACCTCGCGGTGGACGCCGTGTCGTGGGGCGTGCTGCGCGACGACCTGGCCGCCGCGTGGCGCGGTGAGCAACTGCCGCCGTGCGGGACGCCGTTCCGGGAGTGGGCGCGCCGGCAGCAGCGGGACGCGGTGGCGCGGGCGGGTGAACTCGACGTGTGGCGCGGGGTGTTCGCCGGGTTCCCGGTCCTCGACCCGGTGCGGGACGTCGTGGGCTCGATGCGGCACCTCACCCGTGAACTGCCGTCCCCGCTGACGGCGCAGGTGTTGACGGAGGTGCCCGCCGCGTTCCACGCGGGTCCCGACGACGTGCTTCTCGCCGGGCTGGCGCTCGCCTTCGCGCGGGTGCGGCGGGAGCCCGCGGTGCTGGTGGACGTCGAGCGGCACGGCCGTGAGGGTGCCGAACTGGCGCGCACGGTCGGCTGGTTCACCAGTGTCGTGCCGACCCGGCTCGACCTCACGGGGCTCGATCCGGCGGACGCCGGGCAGGTGCTGCGGGCGGTGAAGGAGCAGGTGCGGTCGGTGCCGGACCGGGGTGTCGGGTACGGCCCGCTGCGGCACCTCAACCCCGAGACGGGCCCGGTGCTGGCCGCGCTGCCCGCGCCCCGGGTCGGCTTCAACTACCTGGGCCGCACGGCCGTCGAGCCGGTCGCGGACTGGTCGTTCGCCCCGGAGAAGCTGTCCGGCGCGCTGTCCCTGGGCGCCGCGCACGACCCTGAACTGCCGGTCGCGCACGGCCTGGAGGTGACGGCCGTGGCTGGCGCGGACGGGCTGCGCACGACGTGGTCGTGGGCGCCCGGTGCCTGGTCCGAGGCCGAGGTGGCGGCGCTCGCCGAGGCGTGGCACGAGGCGCTGGCCGTGCTGGCACAGGCCGGTCCGGCGGGCGGTCACACGCCGTCCGACCTGCCGCTGGTGTCCCTTTCGCAAGCCGAGATCGACGAACTCGAAGCCGAGTTCGGGAACGAGTGGAGGTAACTCGCGGTGACCCGGTCCGGAATCTCCGACGTCCTGCCCCTGTCGCCGTTGCAGGAGGGGCTGCTGTTCCACGCCCAGTACGACGACGAGGGCGCCCCCGACGTCTACGCCGCCCAGCTCGTTCTCGAGCTGCCGGGCGACGTCTCCCCCGCCGCCGTGCGGGCGGCCGGTCAGGCGCTGCTCGACCGGCATCCCAACCTGCGCGCCTGCTTCCGCCGCCGGGAGTCGGGGCCGCCGGTGCAGATCGTGCCGACGGACGTCGAACTCCCGTGGTCCGAGGCCGACTTGTCGGCGTCCGACGGTGCCGGCCGGGAGGCGGCCTGGCAGCGGCTGCTCGACGAGGAGCGCACCCGGCGCTTCGACCTGGCCCGGCCCCCGCTGCTGCGCCACCTCCTCGTGCGGTGGGCGCCGGACCGCTACCGGCTGGTGGTCACCAACCATCACATCCTGCTCGACGGCTGGTCGAAGCAGTTGCTGGTACGGGAGCTGGGGGCGCTCCTCGCGGGCGAGCACCCGACCGCGCTGCCGCACGTGCCGCCGTTCCGTGACTATCTGGCGTGGCTGGCGCGCCAGGACCGGCCGGCGGCCGAACAGGCGTGGCGGGACGCCCTGTCGGGGGCCGAGCCGACGCTGCTGGCGCCCGGTGTCCCGACCGCGCCGGTCCTGCCGGACGAGCTGGTCGTGGAGCTGTCCGAGGAGGTGACCGCGCGCGCCGAGGCGACGGCACGGGCGCTCGGCGTCACCCTCAACACGGTCGTGCAGGGCGCGTGGGGTGTGCTGCTGGGCCGGCTCACCGGGCGCGGCGACGCCGTGTTCGGGCAGACCGTTTCGGTGCGTCCGCCGGAGCTGGTGAACGTGGCGTCGATGGTCGGCTTCTGCATCAACACCGTCCCGCTGCGGGTGCGTTGGGACGACGGCGAGAGTGTCGCCGACCTCCTCACCGGGCTCCAGGCGCGGCAGGCGGGCCTGTTGCCGCACCAGCACATCGGCCTCGCCGGCATCCGGCACGCCACCGGCACCGGTGACCTCTTCGACACCCTCTTCGCCTTCGAGAACCACCCCGCGACGGGGTCCGCCGCCGGTCTCGCCCAGCTCGCGGGCCGCGACGCCACGCACTACCCGCTGACCCTCGCCGTCCTGCCCGGCACGCGCCTCGCGCTGCGCCTGTCGTACCGGCCCGAGGTGTTCGACGAGCAGGGCGCGCGTACGCTGCTCGACCGGTTCGCCGTGGTGCTGGAGGCGTTGACCGGCGATGTGAAGCGCCGGGTCGGTGAGGTGGAGGTGCTGCTGCCGGGCGAACGGGAGCGGCTGACGGGGCGGTCGGCGGAGGTGCCCTCGGACGACACGATCCCCGCCCTGTTCGCCCGCCAGGCGGCCCGCACGCCGGAGGCGACGGCCGTGGTGTCCGGGACGACCCGGCTCACCTACGCCGAGCTGGACGAGCGGTCGGACCGGCTCGCGGGGCTGCTGGCCGAGCGGGGAGCGGGCCCGGAGCGGCTGGTGGCGCTGGCCCTGCCGCGCGGCGCCGATCTCGTCGTGGCCGTGCTGGCGGTCCTCAAGTCCGGTGCCGCGTATGTGCCGTTGGACCCGGACTACCCGCAGGAGCGGCTGGCGTTCACGCTGGCGGACTCGGCCCCGGTGCTGGTGGTCACGGACGGCTCCGTGCCGCCGGGCTGCGCGGTTCCCGTGGTCACGGTCGCCGAGTCCCTGAACCACCCGCGTGTGCCGGTGCCGGTGTCCGCCGCCGCCGACAACGCCGCGTACGTCATCTACACCTCGGGCTCGACGGGCCGCCCCAAGGGCGTCGTGGTGCCGCACCGCAACGTCGTCCGGCTGCTCGCGGCCACGCGCGGCTGGTTCGACTTCGGGGCGGACGACGTGTGGACGCTGTTCCACTCGTACGCCTTCGACTTCTCGGTGTGGGAGCTGTGGGGCGCGCTGCTGCACGGCGGCACGCTCGTGGTCGTGCCGCACGCGGTGAGCCGTGAACCGGCGGAGTTCCTGCGGCTGTTGGCGCGTGAGCGGGTGACGGTCCTCAGCCAGACGCCGTCGGCGTTCGGCGAACTGGTGCGCGCCGACGCCGCGTTGCCCGAGGTGGGGCGGGAACTGGCGTTGCGGTACGTGGTGTTCGGGGGTGAGGCGCTGGACGCCGGGCCGGTCGCGGAGTGGTTCACGCGGCACGCGCCGGACGCGCCGGTGCTGGTCAACATGTACGGGATCACGGAGACGACCGTCCATGTCACCGCGCTGCCGCTCGCCGAGGAGGCGGCCGGTGACGGGCGGGGGCGGATCGGGCAGGCGATACCCGACCTGCGCGTGTACGTCCTGGACGCGGGGCTGCGGCTCGTGCCGCCCGGCGCGACGGGCGAGTTGTACGTCGCCGGCGCCGGACTCGCGCGCGGGTACCTGGGCCGGCCGGGTCTGTCGGCCGGGCGGTTCGTGGCGGATCCGTTCGGCGGGCCCGGGGAGCGGATGTACCGCACGGGGGACCTGGCGCGCTGGTCGGCGGACGGCGGCCTGGAGTACGCGGGACGCGCGGACGACCAGGTGAAGATCCGGGGGTTCCGGATCGAACCGGGTGAGGTCGCGGCGGCACTGGCCAAGGTCGCGGGGGTCACCCAGGCGACCGTGGTGGTCCTCGACGGAAGGCTGGTCGGCTACGTCGTCGGTGACGGCCTCGACGCCGAGACGGTCCGCCGCACCGCCGCGCGGACCCTGCCGGAGCACATGGTCCCGGCCGCCGTCGTCGCCCTGGACCGGCTGCCGATGACCGCGAACGGCAAGGTGGACCGGGCCGCGCTGCCCGCCCCCGCCGCGCACGGCCGGGGCCGCGCCCCGCGCACCCCGCGCGAGGAGATCCTGTGCGGCCTGTTCGCCGACGTCCTCGGCGTCGCGGCGCACCGACTCGGCGCGGACGACGGCTTCTTCGCCCTCGGTGGCGACTCCCTGCTCGCGATGCGCCTCACCGACCGGATCCGGGGCGCCTTCGGTACGGCGCTGCCGGTCCGCGCGGTGTTCGAGGCCCCGACCCCGGCCGGGCTCGCGACGCGGCTCGGCGCGGCGGACGGGGTGAGCCGGCCCGACCTCGTGCGGTACGAGCGCGGTCCCGCCCCGCTGCCGCTGTCGTACGCCCAGCAGCGGCTGTGGTTCCTCGGCCGCCTCGACGGCGGCAACACCACGTACACCGTCCCCTGGGCGCTGCGCCTGACCGGACCCCTCGAACGGGTCGCGCTGGAGGCCGCGTTGGGCGATGTGGTCGCCCGGCACGAGCCGTTGCGCACCCTGCACCCCGACTTCCAGGGCGCCCCCTATCAGCACATCCTCGGCCCGCGGGAGGGCCGCCCGGCGCTCACCGTCACACCGGCCACCGAGGCCGCACTGCCCGCGCTGATGACGGCCGCCGCCCGCCACCGCTTCGACCTCGCGACCGAACTCCCGCTGCGGGTCACCCTGTTCACGCTCGACGCCGACACGCACGTCCTGCTGCTGCTCGCGCACCACATCGCGGTCGACGGCTGGTCGATGGCCCCGCTGCTGCGGGACCTGTCGCAGGCGTACGCGGCCCGGCTCACCGGCGAACCGCCGCAGTGGGCCGAACTCCCCGTGCGGTACGCGGACTTCGCGCGCTGGCAGCGTGAGCTGCTGGGGTCGGCGAGCGACCCGGACAGCCTGATGAGCCGTCACATCGCTTTCTGGCGCGACGCCTTGGCCGGTGCCCCGGACGAACTGCCGCTGCCCGTCGACCGGGTGCGGCCCGAAGAGCCCAGCGGGGACGGAGCACGGGTCGCGTTCACGCTCGACGCCGAGCTGCACGCCGGGCTCGTGGCGCTCGCCGCCGAGGCCCGGGTGACGGTGTTCATGGTGCTCCAGGCGGGCCTGGCCGCCCTGTTGACCCGGTTCGGCGCGGGCACGGACGTCACGCTGGGGACTCCGGTCGCCGGGCGGGACGACAGCGGGCTCGACGATCTCGTCGGGTTCTTCGTGAACAGCCTGACCCTGCGCACGGACACCTCGGGCGACCCCGCGTTCCGTGAACTGCTGGACCGGGTCCGGGAATTCGACCTCGCCGCGTACGCCCATCAGGACGTGCCGTTCGATCTGCTGGTGGACGCCCTCGCGCCGAAGCGCAGCCTCGCCCGGCATCCGCTGTTCCAGGTCGTGCTGGCGTTCACCGGGCACAGCTCGCAGGCGGACCTCGCGCTGCCCGGCGTGGAGGCGAGCCATGAGCTGGTGGAGACCGGGGCGGCCCGTTTCGACCTGTCCCTGTACCTGAACGAACGCCGTTCCGAGGACGGCGTGCCGGCCGGGGTCGACGGGATCGCCGAGTACAGCACCGACCTGTTCGACGCGGACACCGTGGAGCGGCTGGCGCGGGCGCTGGTCCGGTTCCTCGGGGCCGTCGTCGCCGATCCGGCGGTGCGGATCGGGGCGGTGGACCTGGCGGGGGACGAGGTGCGGCGGTGCCCGGCGCCGGTCGCGCAGACGCCGGGCACGGCACTGCCCGGGGCCGCGCCGGAGCCGTCCGGCAACCCGGCCGAGCGCGTCCTCGCCGAACTCTTCGGAGAACTGCTCAACCTGTCCGAGGTCCCGCTGGACGAGGACTTCTTCGCCCTCGGGGGTGACAGCATCACCTCGATCCGGCTGGTCAGCCGGGCCGCCGAGGCCGGGGTGGTGATCACCGCGCGGGACGTCTTCAAGCACCAGACGGTCCGGGAGCTGGCGGCGGTGGCGCGGGGCCCGGTCGCCGCCGGGGGCGCGGACGACGGGGTGGGGGCCGTGCCGCTCACTCCGGTGATGCGGTGGCTGCTCGAACGCGGCGGTGAGATCGGGCGGTTCAGCCAGTCGGGGGTGCTGACGGTCCCGGCCGGGGCCGGGCTGTCCCACCTCACGGGCGCGCTCCAGGCCGTCCTCGACCGGCACGACATGCTGCGGTCCCGTCTCGTCCTGACGCCGGGGCAGGCACCGCGGCTGGAGGTGGCGCCGGCCGGCGCGGTACGGGCGGACGAGGTGCTGAGCCGACGGGACGTGTCCGAGGCGGACGCCCGCACCGAGGCGACCCCGCTCCACACCGCCGTCGCCGAGGAACACACCGACAGCCTCGCCCAACTCTCCCCCACCACCGGCGACATGCTCCGCGCCGTCTGGTTCGACGCGGGCCCGGACCGACCCGGCCGGCTCCTCCTCACCATCCACCACCTCGCCGTGGACGGCGTCTCCTGGCGCATCCTGATCCACGACCTGGAGACCGCGTGGACGGCGCTGAAGGAAGGCCGCACGCACCGACTCCCCCGGGTGGGGACCTCGTTCCGCCGCTGGGCGCACGCCTTGGAGGAGCAGGCCCGTACCCGCGCCTCCGAGGTGGACCTCTGGCGCGGCATCGTCCAGGCCCCGCAACTCCCCCTGGGCGCCCGCCCCGTGGACCCGGACCGGGACACCACGGCCACCGCCCGCACCCTCCGCGTCTCCCTCCCCCCGGAGACCACCGCCTCCCTCCTCACCACGGCCCCGGCCGCCTTCGGCACCGGCGTCCAGGACGTCCTCCTCACCGCCCTCGCCCTGGCGGCGGCCGCCCGCTACGGCACCCGGCACGCCGTGATCGACGTGGAGGGCCACGGCCGCGAGGAGCTGACCCCGGACCTCGAACTCTCCCGCACCGTCGGCTGGTTCACCTCCCTCTACCCGGTCCACCTCGACCTGGACGGCACGGACGTCACCGAGGCGCTGGCGGGCGGCCCCGCGGCCGACCTGGCCGTCACGAGGATCGCCGCACACCTCCGTCAACTCCCGGACCACGGCGCCGGATACGGCCTCCTGCGCCACCTGAACCCGGACACGACCCCCGAGTTGGCGAAGGCCCCCACCCCGGCACTCTGCTTCAACTACCTGGGCCGCTTCGACGCCCCCACCGGCACCCCGTGGACCCTCGCCCCGGAGTCCGACGCCCTCGGCACCGGCGCCGACCCTGACCTCGCCGCCGCCCACGCCCTGGAAGTGACCGCGATGGTCCGCGACACCGCCGACGGCCCCCGCCTCCACGCCGACTGGACCTGGCCGGACGGCGTCCTCACCGAGCCCGAGGTCCAGGCCCTCGCCGAGTCCTGGTCGGCCGCGCTCACCGCACTCGTCACCCGCGCCGGAGAAGCGGGCGAAGCCGCCGATGCCGCTGAACCTGCCTTCTCCCAGGACGAGTTCGACGAGCTGACCGCCGGCCTGGACGACTGAGAGCGAACCCCATGACCCAGCCCGAGATCCTTCCCGTCACCCCGCTCCAGGAGGGCCTGCTCTTCCACGCCCTGTACGAGCGCGAGCGCGACGCACCGGACGTGTACGTCGTCCAATTGGTCTTCGACCTCGAAGGCCCCCTGGACGCCGCCCTCTTGCGCACCTGCGCGCAGTCCCTCCTGGACCGTCACCCCGCCCTGCGGGCCGCGTTCCGGCGCCGCCGGGCCGGTCAGCCCGTCCAGGTGATCCCCCACCGGGCGGCCCTCCCCTGGACCGAGACCGACCTGACCTGCACGGACACCGACACCGACAAGGCATGGACGGACCTCCTGGACCGCGACCGCGACCAGGGCTTCGACCCCGCCACCCCGCCCCTCCTGCGCTGCACCCTGGCCCGCACGGGCGACCAGCGGCACCGCCTCCTGATCACCCACCACCACGTCCTCCTCGACGGCTGGTCGGTCTCCGTCCTCCTGCGGGAACTCCTCGCCCTGTACTCCGCCGGAGACTCCCCCGCCGCCCTCGCCCCCGCGCCCCGGTACCGCACGTTCCTCGACTGGCTGGACCGCCAGGACCGCACCGCCTCCGAGGCGGCCTGGCGCCAGGCGCTGGAAGGCGTCACCGAACCGACGCTCCTGGCCCCGGACGCCCCGCCCGGTGCGGGTCAACTGCGGCAGGCCCGCGTCGAGTTGACGGAGGAGACCGGCGCCGCGCTCGCCGCCCGGACGCGCGCGCTCGGCGTCACCCTCAACACGTTCGTGCAGTCCGCGTGGGCGATCCTGCTCGGCCGGCTGACCGGCCGCGACGACGTGGTGTTCGGCGCGACCGTCTCGGGCCGCCCGGCCGAACTCCCGGGCGTGGAGGGCATGGTGGGCCTGTTCATCAACACCGTCCCGACCCGGGTGAAGCTGCGCCCCGCCGACTCGGTGACCCGCCTGCTGCACGAGGTGCGTGACGGGTACGTCGGCCTCCTGGACCACCACCACGTGGGCCTGGCGGAGATCCAACGGGCGGCGGGCGTCCCGGAGTTGTTCGACACGCTGGTGGTCTTCGAGAACTACCCGACCGACCCGGCGGCCCCGACCGGCGACCTGCGCCTTGCCGGTACCGGCGGCCGGGACGCCACCCACTACCCCGTGACCCTGGTCGCCCTCCCCGGCACCCGCCCGCGCTTCCGGCTCGCCTACCGCCCCGACCTGTTCACCGCCGAGTGGGCCGAGAACACCCTCGCCCAACTGGCCCGCATCCTGGAGGACATGGCCGCCGACCCGGCCGCCCTCCAGGCACACCTCGCACCGCCCCCGTTCCCCGCGCCGCCCCACCTCCCGCCTCCCGGCACGCGCACGCTCACCGACCTGTGGTCCGCCCAGGCCGCGGCGACCCCCGACGCCGAGGCCGTCCTCGACGGCACCCGCAGCCTGACGTACGCCGAACTCGACGCCCGCGCCGAGGAGTTGGCGCGGCGCCTGAAGTCCGTCGGCGCGGGCCCGGAGCAGGTCGTCGGCATCGCGCTGCCGCGTACGGCGGACCTCGTCGTCGCCGTGCTCGCGGTGCTCAAGTCGGGTGCGGCGTACCTGCCGTTGGACCCGGCCTACCCGGCGGACCGGCTCGCGTACATCGTCGACGACGCGCGCCCGGTCGTCGTGCTGGCGACCACCGAGACGGCCGGGGCGCTGCCGGAGGGGACGCGGACGCTGGATCCGGGCGAGCGGGGATCTGATGATCACACCGGACACCGCCGGCACCGCACCTCCAGCCCCAGCCCCGCTCACCCCCAACGCCCCACCCCCGCCTCCCTCGCCTACATCACCTACACCTCCGGCTCCACCGGCCGCCCCAAGGGCGTCCTCGCCACCCACGGCAACGCCGCCGAGTTCGTCGAATGGACCCACACCGAGTTCGGCGCCCCGCAGCTCTCGAAGGTCCTCTTCGCCACCTCCCTCAACTTCGACGTCTCGGTCTTCGAGATCTTCGCCCCCCTGACCTGCGGCGGCCGCATAGAGATCGTCGAGAACCTGCTGGCCCTCACCGACGGCACCCCCCGCGACGCGGGTCTGATCAGCGGCGTCCCCACGGTCCTCGCGAGCGTCCTGCCCGAGCGCCCCGCCGTCCGCCCACACACGATCGCCCTCGGTGGCGAGCCGATCACCGCGCGGCTGCGGGCCGACATCGAGGCCGCTTTCCCGGGCGTCCGCCTGGTCAACTTCTACGGTCCGACCGAGGCGACGGTGTACGCCACCGCGTGGCGCTCCGACACGGACCCGGTCGACGGCCCCCCGCCCCTGGGCCGCGCCCTCGCCCGCAACCACGTCCACCTCCTCGACCACGCCCTGCGGCCCGTCCCGGACGGCGCGGTCGGCGAGGTCTACATCGCGGGCGGCGGCCCGGCACGCGGCTACCTCGGCCGCCCCGCGCTGACGGCCGGGCGTTTCGTCGCCGACCCGTTCGGCGCCCCCGGCGAACGCCTGTACCGCACGGGCGACTTGGCGACGTACGGCCCCGACGGACACCTCCGTTTCCTGGGCCGCGCCGACCACCAGGTCAAGGTGCGCGGCTTCCGCGTCGAACTCGGCGAGATCGAGGCTGCCCTGACGACCCATCAGGACGTCGCCGAGGCGGCGGTGACGGCGCGTCAGGATCCCCGGGGCGAGGCCCGCCTGATCGCGTACGTCGTCGCCGATCATGCCCTCGCGCCCGACACCCTCCGCGACCACCTCGCCCGCACGCTCCCCGCGCACATGATCCCGGCGACGTACGTCCCCGTCGCCGCTCTCCCCCGCACCGCCAGCGGCAAGCTGGACCGCGCGGCCCTCCCGGAGCCGGACGCGGCGGCCCTCACCGAGAAGACGGCGCCCCGCACCCCGGCCGAGCGCACCCTGCGCGCCCTCTTCGCCGATGTCCTCGGCGTCGAAGAGCACCAGGTCGGCGTCCACGACAGCTTCTTCGACCTCGGCGGCCACTCGCTCCTCGCCCCGCGCCTCACGGCCCGCATCCGCGCGGAACTCGGCACCGAGACCACCTTGCGCACCCTCTTCGACACCCCGACGATCGCGGCCCTGGCCCGCCACGACACCCCCGCGAACGGCGGCACGGCGCCCCTCGGCCCGCTGCTGCCCCTGCGCACCGAGGGCGACCGCCCGCCCCTGTTCTGCCTGCCGCCCGGCTCCGGCCTGGCCTGGGGCTTCGCCGGCCTCGCCCGGCACCTCCCCCAGGGCCGCCCGCTGTACGCCCTCCAGTCCCGCGGCCTGCTCCCGGACGAGTCCCCGGCCGCCACCCTCGCCGAAGCGGTCGCCGAGCACATCGCGCGCATCCGCGAGGTCCAGCCGCACGGCCCGTACCACCTCCTCGGCTACTCGATGGGCGGACTGGTCGCGCACGAGATCGCCGCCACGCTCCAACAGGCCGGGGAACAGGTCGAGTTGCTGGCGCTCCTCGACGCCTTCCCCGGCTCCTGGATCCGGCAGGGCCCGCCGTCCTCCGACCGCCCGGCGCTCCTGCGCGGCCTCCTCACGATCCTCGGCCGCCCGACCCCGGCCCCCGGCGACGAGCCGCTGACGGACGCCCGTTTCGCCGAACTCCTGCGCCGCGTACCGGACATGCCCGGCGGCCTCGACGACGCCGAACTCGCCGCGCTGATCACCGTGGCCGCCAACAACCGGCTGCTGCTGGGCGAGTTCACGGCCACCCGGTTCGACGGCGACCTGCTCCTGTTCAGCGCCGCCGCCGACCCGCACGCGGTCCCCGGCCGGCACGCCGACTGGCAGCCGCACGTCACCGGCCGCGTCGAACACCACGACGTCCCGTGCGCGCACGGGGAGATGACCAGCCCGGCGGCGCTGGCCCGGATCGGCCCGGTGCTGGCCGCCCGCCTCGCCAAATAACCCACGAAGAGGAGTACCCATGACCACCAACCCCTTCGACGACGACACCATCGAGCACCTGGTGCTCGTCAACGACGAGGGCCAGCACTCCCTGTGGCCCGCGTTCGCCGAGGTCCCGGCCGGCTGGCAGGTCGTCCACGGCAGGGCGAGCCGCCAGTCGTGCCTGGAGTACGTGGAGGCGCACTGGACCGACATGCGCCCCAAGAGCCTCGTCGAGGCCATGGGCGAGTGAGCGGCCGGACAAAACCCTGAGCCGGACAAGAACCCGATCCGGACAACGACCCGACCCTGTGGAGACAACGACCATGACTGACACGACCAAGCTGGTGTGCCTGCCGTTCGCGGGCGCGGGCGCCTCCTTCTACCGCCCCTGGACGGCCCTGGCCGGTGCCGAGTTGGAGATCGTCGCCCTCCAACTGCCGGGCCGGGAACGGATGATCGACGACGAGCCGTACCGGGACGCGCACCGGGCCGTCGACGGGCTCACCGCCCAACTCGGCGGCACGAAAGGCCGGTTGGCCCTCTTCGGGCACAGCCTCGGCGCGGTGCTCGCCTTCGAGCTGGCCCACCGCCTGTCCGCCGCGCCCGGCGTCGAGGTGGCGCACCTGTTCGTCAGCGGCTCCCCGGCCCCCGACCGGGGCCGCGAGGGCCGGGCCACCGGCCTCTCGGACGACGAGTTCCTGGCCCGCGTCGGCGAGTTCGCCGGCTACCACCACCCCGCCTTCGACGACCCGGAGATGCGGGAGCTGCTGCTGCCGACGCTGCGGGCCGACGTCGAGATGCACGAGAGCTACACGCCGTCGACCGCGCTCCCGCTGGACGTGCCGATCACGGTCCTGCGCGGCGCGGACGACGAGCTGGTGTCCGCCGAGGACGCCGAGGCGTGGAGCAAGGTCGCGGGCCTGACCTGCGAGTACGTCGAGGTGCCCGGCGGTCACATGTACCTCACCGACGCGGCCCCGGAGCTGCTGCGGCTCGTCACGTCGGCCGTGCGGTGAAGGGGGCGGCGATGCGGCTGGACGGCAAGGTGGTGCTGGTGACCGGCGCCGCGCGGGGGCTCGGGCGGGCGACCGCGGTGGCGTGTGCCGCCGAGGGCGCCGATCTGGTGCTGCTCGACCTGTGCGCGGATCTGCCCGGGGTGCCGTATCCGCTGGGCACGCGGGGGCAGTTGGAGCACACGGCGGAGCTGTGCCGAGCAGCGGGGGCGGCCGTGCTGACCCAGGTGACCGATATCCGGGACCTGTTGGCCGTCCGTGAGGCGGTGACGCTCGCCGGGGACCGGTTCGGGCGGATCGACGTCGTCGTCAACAACGCGGGGATCGCGGCGCCTTCGGGCAAGCCGGTGCACGAGATCGACGAGGACGAGTGGGCGTTGATGATCGACGTCGACCTGTCCGGGGCCTGGCGGGTGATCCGCGAGGTCGGCAAGGCGATGGGCGCGCGCCGCGCGGGGAGCATCGTCAACGTCGCCTCGACGGCCGGGCTCGTGGGGTACCGGCACTTCGCCGGGTACGTCGCCGCGAAGCACGCCGTGGTGGGGCTGACGAAGGCCGCCGCGCTGGATCTCGCGCCGCTCAAGGTCCGGGTCAACGCGGTCTGTCCGGGCTCGGTGCGCGACGACGCCCGGGTCGAGGGGCGGATGCTCGCGGAGATCGCGCGGGCGCTGGACGTGCCGGTGCACGAGCACGAGAAGACGTTCACCGAGGCGCAGCCCATGAACGCGCTGATCGAACCGGAGGACGTCGCGGCGGCGGTCGTCTTCCTCGCCTCGGACGAGTCCCGGCAGATCACCGGGTCCGTCCTGACCGTGGACGGCGGCTTCAGCGCCCGCTGACCCCTGAATTCCCCTGACGTACCGAGGAGTTGCCCTGTGTCTGTCGCCGCGCGCTGTCATGCCCTGCGGATCCCGTCGCCGTCCTCGGACGAGGGCGCCTGGGTGGAGGACGTCCCTGTTCCGGCCGGTCACCCGGTCGCCGCGCGCCGCCGGGAGGTCGAGCTGGCGCGGGCCTGCGAGGCGCCGCGCAGGGTGCTGTTGCGGTACACGGACGGGGCGCGCGATCTGATCGTCGTCGCGCCGCGCGAAGCGGCCACGGGCGCGGCGCCCGAGTTCCCGTCACCGCCCGCCTGGGGCCTGGGCGATCCCACGGCGACCGCCGCCCCGGTGACCGTCCCCCTCGACGCCCCCGGCGACGAGGCGAGCTGGCTCGCCGCCCTCGCCGTCACCCTGCGCCGCTACGACCCCGGCACCGAGCCGGTCGTCGGCACGGACCACGGCGTGTTCACCGTCACCGAGGAGAAGCCGGAAGAGGCCGAAGGGCCGGTTCTCGCGGGCCTGTTGTTCGCGGACGCCGACCTCCCGCCCGGCACGGAGTACGTCCCGTGCCTGGCCCCGCCGTTCCCGCTGACGTTCTCCGTCTTCCGTGCCCCGGACGGCGGTTGGCTCCTGCGTGCCGACCATCTCCCCGGTCACGTCTCCCCGGAGATCGCCGCCCAGTTCACCCGCCACCTCGCCCACGTCCACCGCCAGATGCGGGACCAACTCCCGTGGGACGAGATCGAGTTGCTGGACGACACGGAGCGGGACCGGGTGCTGGCGCTCGGTCGTCCCCGGCGCACGATGACGAGTGAACCGGTGAGCCTGCCCGAGGCGTTCGCCCGCGTCGCGGCGGCGACCCCGGACCAGGAGGCGGTGACCGACGGCGAAACGCGCCTGACGTACCGTCAACTCGATGAGCAATCCACCGACTTGGCCCGAGCCCTGGTGGACCGTGGCGTCACCCCCGGCGACCGCGTCGGCGTCTGCCTCGACCGCGCCGCCGAACTCGTCGTCACCCTCCTCGCGGTGCTGAAGGCGGGCGCGGCCTACGTGCCCCTCGACCCCGCCTACCCGCGCGACCGGATCGTCCACACCGCGCGGGACGCGGGGCTGGCCCTGACCGTCACCCGTGGCGCGGAGTTCCTGCCCACGGACCGCTGCGCGCCCGACGAGCAGGGCACGGGCCCTCTCCCCGAGGTCTCCGCCGACGCCCCCGCGTACGTC
This sequence comes from Streptomyces roseirectus, assembly GCF_014489635.1. NCBI lineage: Bacteria > Bacillati > Actinomycetota > Actinomycetes > Kitasatosporales > Streptomycetaceae > Streptomyces > Streptomyces roseirectus. The sequence goes on from NZ_CP060828.1 coordinate 924,722, forward strand.
ATCTACACCTCCGGCTCGACCGGCCGCCCCAAGGGTGTCGTCGTCCCGCACCGCAACGTGGTCGCCCTCGTCGACGCGACCCGCGACGAGTACGGGCTCGGGGCCGAGGACGTGTGGACGTGGTTCCACTCCGCCGCGTTCGACTTCTCCGTCTGGGAGATCTGGGGCTGTCTGCTGACCGGCGGGCGCCTGGTCGTCGTGCCGTACTTCGTGTCGCGCGAGCCGGACGCCTTCCGTGACCTGCTGGTGGCGGAGAAGGTCACCGTGGTGAGCCAGACCCCGTCCGCGTTCGCGCAGTTGATCGACGCCGAGCGGGGCGAGACCGGCGTCCGGCTGGTCGTCCTCGGCGGGGAACCGCTGGACGCGCGGCTGCTGTTGCGCTGGTTCGACCGGCATCACGCGTGCCGGACGGTGAACATGTTCGGCATCACCGAGACGACCGTCCACGTCACCGAGCAGACCCTCACCCGTGCCCTCGCTCTCGCCGGGACGCGGTCGGTGGGGTCCGCGCTGCCGGGCTGGGAGGTGACCGTGCGGGACGGGTCGGGCCGGCTGCTGCCGCCGGGTCCGGCGGGCGAGATCTGGGTGGGCGGGGCCGGTGTCGCGCTGGGCTACCTGGGCCAACCGGAGCTGACGGCGAGCCGGTTCGTGCCGGATCCGGCGTCCGGCGGCACCCTGTACCGCAGCGGCGACCTCGGGCGGCTGCGTCCCGACGGGAGCCTCGAACACCTCGGCCGTATCGACAGTCAGGTCAAGATCCGGGGGTTCCGTATCGAACTCGACGAGATCCGGGCGGTGTTGCTGGAGAACCCGGCGGTGCGCTCGGCGGCCGTCGCGGTCCGCCGCACCGACCCCGAGGACCCGGCGACGGCCCGCATCGACGCGTACGTGGTCCTCGCGCCCGGCGCCGGATCCGCCACGATCCGCGAGCAGGCGGCCACGACGCTCCCCGACCACATGCTCCCGGCGACGGTGACCGCGCTGCCCGCGCTGCCCCTGACGGCGAACGGCAAGCTGGACACGTCCCGCCTCCCGGAACCGGCCACGATCACGCCAACTCCCGTGACGCAGGCGTCCGATGACACTCTCACCGCTGACACTCTCACCGCGACCCTCGCCGGTATCTGGTCCGAGGTCCTGGGCGTCCCCGTCTCCGTCGACGACGACTTCTTCGAGCTCGGCGGCAACTCCCTGTCCGCCGTGCGTATCGGCGCCGCGCTGCGTGCGCGGGGGCTGCCGTCCGTCCGGCTGAGGGAGCTGTACCGCAATCCGACGGTGCGGGGCATGGCGGCGACTCTGGAGTCTTCCTGACGCCAACCCCACAGTCCTCCTAGCGCCAACTCCACAGTCCTCCTAGCGCCAACTCGGCGCAAAGCGGCCGTAAAAATCAAGCCTTCCCTTTGGCTTGATCCCTATGAGACGATCTCCGCGCCTTCGGGGGAAGGCAGGGGGACGGCGTGCTCGACCGGCACGTCAGGGGGACCAGAGATCTCTTTCCGCAGCGGCGTCCGGCCGACCACCGGACGCGGCCCGCTTCTCCTGGGGATGACATGTACCTGGAAGAAGTGGCTGAACTGTGCAGAGAGCTTGGCGAAGAGACCCGCGCGCGAGACGCGCGGCCCTGACCCGGGGTGTGGCGGGAACCGCGCTGACCACCGCGGCGGCCCTGCTGACCGGCCTGGTGTACGCCGTCCCGGCGCACGCCGACGAACCGGGCGACAACCCGACCGACCCCTTCCTGCGGACCCTGCGCATCAGCCTGGGCGCGCAGGCCCGCAAGGACCGCTGCCAGGTGGGGCAGGCCGTGCCCTTCGGCGGCCCGGAGATGAAGACGGTCGCGAACACGGCGCTGTCCGGTTCGGACGCGGACGTCGCGGCGGCGTGGAAGGACTGGTGGTACGGCACCGGCCCGCTCGGCGAGGCCCAGAACCGCGACGAGGCGGCGCAGACCGCGCGGAGCACGGCGTTCCGTACCCGCCAGGAGAAGCTGAACGAGTCGAACAAGCCGTACGCGTCGGTCAACTCCCAGGGCGGGCGGGACTACCACGCCCCGGAGTTCGGCGCGGACATCCTCGCGTTCGCGCGGGCGGAGCGGGAGTTCTCGTACAAGGTCAGCGGCGATCCGACGCCGAAGCCGGGCAAGGCGGCGCTGGCGAAGGCCAAGGAGGTCCTGGCGGCCTTCGACACCTCCGGCGACACCTGGGCGACGAACTACAAGCCGTTCGCCGAGACCGAGCTGTTCGGGATGCCGGACGGTCCGGTGACGGGTTCCGCGAACGACGTCGCGAGCGTGCTGCGGTTCGGCGGCTTCGCGACGAAGGCGCCCGAGCCGGGGTCGATGGAGGAGCGCGCCGAGGTCGAGAACCTGAAGGCGGCGTGGGCGAGTTGTGACAGCGCCAACCCGATCGACCACTACCGGGTGCTGAGCGGTGTCGTCCTCCAGGCACACGCCGAGTGGGAGGCGGAGTACGGCTCGCAGGCCGTGCAGCGGAGGGACATCGTGGCCGCCGAGACGGCCGCGTCGAAGGAGGTCAGGACCGCCACGGAGGCCATGACCGAGGCGATCCGGCAGGCGTGGCTGGCCGATCAGGTCCTGTACTTCCAGAAGTACTGGGCGGCCAACCCGAACAGCATCCTGAAGCCGAAGCCGGCCGTGTTCACGAAGGCGGCGGCGGACCTCGCGGCGGCGAAGGCGGCTGCGGCGGCTCAGGTGGCGGTCGCGGACAAGGCGGTCGCGGCGGCGAAGGCGGCCTCGGAGAAGGCGACCGCGGCGCAGACGTCCGCGTGGGCGGTCGCGGACACGAACAAGACGCCGCGCGGCCGGGGCCTGATGTACGCGCAGCGGTCGGTGCAGGTCACCAAGGCGTCGTACGCGGCCGCGCAGGCGGCGGCGAAGACGGCGCTGACCGCGTCGAACGCGGCGAAGGCGACGGCGGCCGACAGCGCGGCGCTGCTGGCGCTCGCCAAGACGCAGTCGCACGCGTTGCGGACGGAGTTCCGCAAGGCGGCGGCGCTGGAGGCGGCGGCGCAGGCGAAGGCCGCGGCCGAGGCCGCCGACAAGCAGGCCAAGGAGGCCGCGGCCAACGCGACGAAGGCGAAGAACGCGCAGGCCACGGCCGAGGCGGCGGAGAAGACCGCGCAGGCGGGCGCCGCCGAGGCGAAGCGGCAGCGCGGCATCGCCGAGCGGGAGAAGGCGAACGCGTCGGCGGCCCGCGCGGACGCGGCGCGTGAGCGCGGCAAGGCCGCCGAGGCGGAGCGGCGCGCGAGCGCCGAGCGCGATACGGCAGGTCAGGCGCGCGGCGCGGCGGAGACCGCCGGGGCGACGGCCGCCCAGAAGCGTGAGGAGGCCGAGGAGGCCGAGGCCGAGGCGTACCTGGCGCGTGACCTCGCGGCGGCGGCCGAGCGGGAGAAGAAGGCGACCGAGTCGCGGGCGCGTGCCCTGGAGGCCGCTGCCGCCGCTGCCGTGGGGACGGCGGCCGCGGGCGAGGCCCGGGAGGCGGCGACCGAGGCGCGCGGCGCGGCCGACGACGCGTCGGACGCGGCGGTGCGGGCGCGGTCGGCGGCGAACGACGCGTCGACGGCGGCCGTGAACGCGCGGGCCGCCGCGACCCGGGCGCAGGGTGCCGCGTCGCGGTCCCGGGCGGCGGCGGACGCGGCCTGGTCGGCGTACACCACCACGCACGCGGCGGCGGCGACCGCGCACGCGGCGGCGGCCGACGCCATCGACGCGGCGGCGGCGGCCAACCGCAACGCCCGCAACGCCGAGGCCGAGGCGAAGAAGGCGCAGGCGGCGGCGATCAAGGCGCGCCAGGAGGCGACGGCCGCGCAGGCAGAGGCCGTGAAGACCGCCGCGTGGGCCGTGAGGACGGCCGGGTTCGCGCTGGCGGCGAGCCAGGCGGCGACGGCGGCCCGGGACGCGGCGGACGCGGTGACGAAGGCCGCCGACACGGCGATCTCGCTCGGTGCCCCGTACCAGGAGCTGGACGTGTCGGCGGCGTTCGCGGTGCTGGTCGGGCAGACGTCCAAGACGCTGGCCGAGCAGCAGGCGACGGCGGCGAAGGCCAAGGCCGACGAGGCGAACAAGGCCGCCGCGACCGCGAAGGCGCTGGCCGACAAGGCGGCCGGGGACGCGAAGATCGCGGCCCAGGCGGCGGCGAGCGCGGCGGCGGACGCCGTGAAGGCGCTGGCGTCGGTGGCGGCGGCCCGTGCCTCCGCCGCCGAGGCCGACAAGGCGGCGGCAGCGGCGAAGAAGGCAGACGCGAACGCGCAGCGCTACGACCAGCAGGCGGGCGTGGACGCCGTGTACGCCGGGTACGCGGCGACCGACGCGGAGTCGGAGGCGGCAGCGGCGGACCGTGAGGCGACGGACGCCGAGCGCGACGCGGCGAGCGCCCGTTCGTCGGCGTCGGCGGCGGAGTCGGACGCGGCGAGCGCCCGGTCCACGGCGACGAAGGCCGAGCAGGACGCGACGGCCGCCGAGACGGCCGCGAAGAACGCGGACGGCGCCGCCAAGGACGCGGACGCCAGTGCCGACCGCGCCGAGGCCGCCGAGCGCAAGCGCCTCGAAGAGGAGCGCAAGGCCGCGATGGACAGCGGCGACACCGGCACCGACGGCCCCCAGGAGCCGGGGCTGAGCGCGAGCGACGAGGCGATCCTGCTGGCCCAGTGCGGTCAGAAGTGCGTCGACGAGTACCGTGCGGCGCTCGCGGCCGTCAACAAGTCGGTCATCGACTGGGTCAAGGAGAACGGCGGCGAGATCCTTCTCGAGGTGCTGGGCGTGAACAACGTCAAGCGCTGCATCGGGTCGGGTGACATCGAGAGCTGCCTGTGGTCGCTGGTGGACGTCGGCAGCCTCGTCCTCGTCGTGGGCAAGCTCCCGGCGGTCGGCAAGGCGATCGTGCGGGTGGTCAGCGGGATCGCGAAGTTCTTCGAGAACGCCCAGCGGGGCCGCAAGACCCTCAAGACCCTGAAGTCGATCATCGAGAAGGCCCGCAAGGGCGAGGAGCTGGGCGAGTGCGTCCTGGACGCGGCCGAGCTGTACCCCGGGGTGAGCGCCCGCACGGCGTTCTCGGCGAAGGCCGCCGGGGGCAAGAAGCGGTTCTGCGGGATCAAGCACATCTCCCCGGTCAGCCGTGACTGGTGCACCAAGAAGGGGGCGCACGTCAACCTGCTGAACGGTGCCGAGGTCGGGCTGCAGACCACGCACGTGCCCGGCGGTCTGATGGCGGTCCCGCTGCGCATGAAGGACGACAAGGTGCCGACCGACGCGGAGATGAAGGCGACGATCCAGGCCCTCATCGACGACGACATGCTCCGCGAGGACCTGATCTCCAAGTCCCGTGAGGCGATGGAGATCTTCAACCAGGACGCCAACAACCAGCGCTACAACGACAGTCTGCCGGTCGGCGGGAAGCGCAAGCCGCTCAAGTTCGGCTGCGCGACCAACTTCGCGCCGAAGCTGAAGCGGCTCATCGACGCGCTGAACATCATCACCGAGCAGAAGGCGGGCCACCGCTGACCCGACCTGATCCGTGAGGGTCCAGGGCCGTCCCGCGATCTCGTGGGGCGGCCCTTTCGGCATTCCCCGGACTCGACTCCCCCGCGCGGTCTACCGTACGGACACGAGGCGTCGCCCACCGTGACCGTCCGAGGAGGATTCCCGTGCCCTCGCCCTGTGACCCCGCGTTCGCTCCCATCGGCGACGTGAGCACCGCGCTCCTGCTGATCGACTCCCGGCTCAAGACCGTCCACAGCGGCCGGACCGAGTTCGATCCGCAGCAGAAGGAGCTGATCGAGCACTACACCGCGTCGATGGGCCCCGACGAGGTGCAGGACGTCCTCGACGGGGCCTGCACCCTGATCTTCATGTATATGAAGTGGCTGCGGCTGGCCCACGAGGACGCCGGGAAGGACGTCATCGAGTACGTCGTGCCGACCCTCGTGGCGACCATGCGGCAGATGCCCCGGAGCATCCCCACCGAGACGATCCCCACCATGGTCGGCCTGGTCGTCGCGGCGGGCACCGGCCTCAGCCCCAGCCTGTGGCGGGCCCAGTACGGCGACTGGACCAAGGCCGAGATGACGCCCCTGGAGGCCACCGTCTTCCTCGTCGCGGAACACATCAACCGCATCACCGACGACCAGGACTTCGCGACCCGCCTGATCACGGACGCGCTGTCCCGGGCGGAGGCGGGGGAAGGACTGGACGACGAGGACGAGGACGACGACTCCGTCGGCGCCTAGCAGGTGTGCTCTGCGTCCTTCGCGATCACGCTGTGCAGGGTGGCGGAGTCCGGCGCGGCGGGGTCGGGGACGGTGAACGTGTAGTGGACGTCTTTCGGGTACTCCCCCGCGATGACGGTGAGCTGGTCGGTCAGCGTCGGCATGGTCCACAGCTCCCACTCCGTCCCCGCCTCCGCCAGCGCCTCCTTCAGCTCCCCGAACGTGACCTCCGACCCGAGGGTCACCAGTTCCCCCGGCCGCCCGCCCGGCACCTCCACCGTCCCGTTCCCGGTGCTCAGCGCCACCTGGAAGATCTCCCGGCAGCCGCACACCTCCAGCCGCACGTCCCCGTACGCGAACGTCCGGGGCCAGCTCCCCTCCGGGTTCGGGAAGTAGTCGGCCTCCACCGGCGCCCCCAGCACCTCGGCGACGTCCTCCAGCCGCGCCCCGGGCCTCACCACACCGACGCCGCCGGTCCGCGCGTACTCCGTCAGCACCTGTCTCATGTCCACCCTCATGTCCATGCCGGAAATGATCTCAGGCCCCGCCGAGCCCGTGCCGCAGTCGGCGCAGCCCCCGCCGGGTGTGGCTCTTGACGGTGCCCAGCGGCCACCCCGTGCGCTCGGCGATCTGCCGCTGGCTGAGGCCCTCGTAGTAGGCGAGGTCCAGCACCCGGCGCTGGTCCGGGGGGAGCCGGGCGAGTTCGGCGCGGACGAGGAGCCGGTCGAGGACCGCCTCGGGGCCCGGAGGACCGGCAGGCGCCGCGAGGCCGGGCGGCGGGGTGCGCCGGGTCCGGGCGGCGTGCGCGTCGGCGATGCGGTGACGGGCGATGCCCATGATCCAGCCGGGGAACGTGCCGAGCTGGGGCCGGTAGCCGTGCCGGCCGCGCCAGACGCCGAGGAAGACCAGCTGGGTGACGTCCTCGGCCTCCTTCGGGTCGCCCAGGGAGCGCCGGGCGACGGCGTGGACCTGCGCGGACCAGCGGTCGTAGGCGGCGGCGAGGCACGCCTCGTCGCCCGCGACGACGCCTCGGGCCAGTTCGTCGTCCGCCGGCGCGGCGTGGTTCATGGCGGGTCTCCTCACCTCGGGGGCGCCCATCGTGCGCGGGGGCGCGCCGCCCCTCAACCTGCGTCGGTCGTGCGTCGGTTCACGCGAGGATCGGGCCATGGACAAGGACCCCGGCGTCACCACCGGCACCCTGGCCCGCCGTCTCGGCGTGGCCCCCACCACCCTGCGGTCCTGGGACCGCCGGTACGGCATCGGGCCGGCCGCCCGCGCCGCCGGCCGGCACCGCCGCTGGTCCCCCGGGGACGTCGCCGTCCTGGAGGCGATGTGCCGGCTCACGGCGTCGGGTGTGCCCCCGGCGGAGGCGGCCCGCGCAGCCCTCGCCGGGCCGCTCCCCTCCGACGCCCGCACCGCCCCCGAACCGGCGGCGCCCGATGTCCTCCCCCTCGGCGACGTCCGTCAGGAGTGCCGGGGCCTCGCCCGCGCCGCTGTCCGGCTCGACGCGCCCGCCGTGGCACGGCGGTTGACGGCGGCCGTCGAGTCGTACGGCGTGGTCGCGGCCTGGGAGGAGGTGATGGCGCCGGTGCTGCACGCGGTGGGCCGCGCGTGGGCGTCGTCCGGGGAGGACTACGTGGCGGTGGAGCACCTGCTGTCCTGGCACGTGTCGTCCGCCCTGCGCCGGACCGGCGCCCCCGTGGCCGGGCCGGGCCCCGTGCTGCTGGCGTGTGTGCCGGGCGAGCAGCACACCCTGGCGCTGGAGGCGTTGCACGCCGCGTTGACCGAACGGGGCGTGCCGGCGCGGATGTTCGGGGCGGCCGTGCCCGAACCGGCGCTGACGGCCGCGGTGGACCGGCTCGGCCCGTCGGCGGTCGTCCTGTGGGCGCAGTCCCGTGCCACGGCGGACCCGGCGACGGCCCGGCGGGTGGCGGACGCGCGGTGGGGTGTGCGGGGTGCGCGGCGGGGTCCTTCGGTGGTGCTGGGCGGGCCGGGGTGGCTGGGGCGGGTGGGGGCGGGGATGGTGTGGCCCGGTGGTCTGCGGGAGGCGCTGGGGGTCATCCGAGGCCCCGGGCGCGGGTGAAGCGGGCGAGGCCGTCGGCGAGGTCGACGATCCGGTCGGGGTAGCCGTCGGCGCCGCCGAGGAGCCAGGGTTCGTGGATCGACGGGCCGTCGAGGTGCGCGAGTTCGGGTACCCAGCGGCGGACGTACGTTCCGTCGGGGTCGTGGCGCTTGGCCTGGGTCACGGGGTTGAGGACGCGGTTGGGGCGGGAGTCGGTGCCGGTGCCGGCCATCCACTGCCAGTTGAGCTGGTTGTTCGCGAGGTCGCCGTCGACCAGCAGCTCCAGGAAGTGCGCGGCGCCCACCCGCCAGTCGATGTACAGGGTCTTGGTGAGGAAGCTCGCGGCGAGCAGGCGGCCCCGGCCCGGCAGCCGGCCCTCGTGGCGGAGCTGGCGCATCGCGGCGTCGACGATCGGGTAGCCGGTGCGGCCCTCCCGCCACGCCTCGGTGTCCTCGCGGGCGTCCTTCCCGGTGCGCCAGCGGTCGTGTTTCGTGCGGTAGTCGGCGCAGGCCGCGTCGGGGCGGGCGGCGAGGACCTGGCGGTGGAAGTCGCGCCAGGCGAGCTGCCGCAGGAACGCCTCCCCGCCCGGTCCGCGCACCGTGCGGGCCAGGTGGACGAGTTCCACCGGGGAGAGCGTCCCGAGGTGCAGGTGCGGGGAGAGCCGGGAGGTGGCGTCGGGCGCGAACTCGTCGCGCCGCTCCCCGTACGTGTGCACCCCGTCGCGCAGCCAGGCCGCGAGCCGCGCCCGGCCCGCCGTCTCCCCGCCCTCGTCCTCGCTCTCGCCCTTGGTCCGCGGGAGCGGTTCGGAGGCGAGGCCGTCCGGGACGCGTACGGTGTGCGGCGCGGGGAGCGGGTCGCGCAGCGGGGTGGTCGCCCAGCGGCGGTGGTACGGCGTGAAGACGGCGAAGTGGTCCGAGCCGGCCGGGAGGACGGCGCCCGGCGCGATCACGGTGTTGACGGTGTCGTGGACGTGCGCGCGCAGCCCCGTCCGCCGCAGCCGCTCCTCGCGGCGCCGCGCGTACCGGCTCACGTCGGCGGCCAGGTGCACCTCGCCGGCGCCGGTCTCCTCGGCCACCCGCCGGACCTCCTCGGCCACGTCACCGCGCCGCAGGACCAGCCGTCCGCCCCGCTCCCGCAGCCCGGCGTCGAGGTCGCGCAGGCTCTCCGCGAGGAACGCGAGCCGCCGCTGCCCCGCCCGCACCGCCGGGTCCAGGACGAACAGCGGGACGATCTCGCGGGCGCTGTCCAGGGCGGCCCGCAGCGGGGGGTGGTCGTGCAGGCGCAGGTCGGAGGTGAACAGGACGACCGAGACGTTCATGGCGCGTACTCCGGTGAGCGGGACGGGATGCTTCCGTCCTTCCCTTCCGCGCTCCGGCCCCGGCCGGATGCACCCGGTCTCAGGTCGGTGTGCCCTCGGGGGCGAGGAGGCCGGTCACGGCCCGTGCCGTCTCCCGGTGCCACAGGCGGTGGTGGCGCAGCATCGCGTGGTCGCCGCCGGTGACGAGGGTGAGGTCGGCGTGGGCGGCGACGTCCCGGGCGCGGCGGACGAGGTCGGCGGTGTCGGCGGGTGAGGTGACGTGGTCGCGGTCGCCGTGCAGGGCCAGCAGGCGCCGTCCCGCCGTCTGTTCGACCGGCTCGCCGCGCGGCCACCAGGGGGCGAGGCCGACGACCGCGTGGACCAGGGGGTGTCCGGCGGCGTGCAGTGCGGCCCGGCCGCCCATGGAGTGGCCGACCAGCACGGTCGGTACGGGGCCGGCGAGGGCGGCGAGTTCGTCCAGGGCGCGGCGCGTGTCGTGCACGGGGTCGGCGTCCGTGCCGTTCCAGCCGCGCACCCGGTAGCGGACCCGGGCCACCAGCACGTCGTCCGCCAACTCCCCGGCCAGGGACCGCACGACGGGGTCCATCCGCAGGGCGGCGAGCTGCCAGGACCGGGCGGGGCGCACGCCCTTGACCTGGCCGCCGTGCAGGACGAGGACGGCGGCGCGGGGGCGGACGGAGGTCCGGTGCAGAAGCAGCGCGGGCCCCGTCACGGGCTGTTCGAGCACCGTCGCCTCTCTTCCTTCCGGTTCCGTCCTTGCCGGTCGAACGTCCGGCCACCCCGCAGCGTTCCCGCGCGTCACACCGTTCACGCGTCGGGCGCGCCGCTCACCGCCTCGGTGACTTCGTCCGTCGTCGCCGGGCCCGCTCACTCCAGGGGTTCGTAGGTGAACCAGTCGACGTGGACGGTGCCGTGCGCCGCGTATGTGCCGATGACCCGGCCGGTGAAGCCGCCGGCGACCTCCGTGGAGAGGTAACGGCCGTCCAGAGTGGCGAGTTCGGTGAAGGTGCCGTCGGGGGACTCGGTGCCGAGGGTGATCGTGTCGGGGCCGGTGCGGGGGCCGCCGGGCGGTGCGGGGGTCACGTCGACGCGGAGGGTGACCGGGCCCGGCGGGAGCGCGCGGGTCGCCACGACCGGGTCCAGCGTGCCGACGCGGGCCCGGACGCGAACCTCGCCGTCCCCGGCCTCGATGGCGTAGTGGTGCCGCTCGTCGAGGCGGACGGCGAGACCGCCGGTGCCCTGTGCGACGTCGACCAGGGCGCGGGCCCGGCAGGCGAGGTGCTGCTGGCGGCGGCCGAGGAACGTCACGCCGGTGTCGTCCAGGGAGGCGCCCCGGGCGTGGAGGGTGAGCCAGCCGGGGCGTTCCCCGGTGGTGCAGTCCGCCGGGGAACGGTGGCGCGGGGAGACCCAGTACGGGGCGAGGCCGGTGTCGTCGAAGTCGTCGCGGGACGGCTCGGCGGTGTGCGGGCCGTCGATGTGCTCGCCGACGACCGGCCAGCCGTCCTCCCAGGTCACGGGGGCGAGGAACGTCTCGCGGCCGAGGACGTGCCAGCCGGGGGTGCCGCCACGCGCGCGGACGCCGAGGTGCACCATCCACCAGGTGCCGTCGGGGGCCTCGACCAGGTCGGCGTGGCCGGTGTTCTGGACGGGGTGGCGGGTGCCCCGGTGGGTCAGGACGGGGTTGGCGGGGCAGGGCTCGAACGGGCCGTCGGGGGCGGGGCCCCGGGCGATGGAGACGGCGTGGCCGCGTTCGGTGCCGCCCTCGGCGATCAGGAGGTACCAGTACGCGCCGATGCGGTGGAGGTGGGGTGCCTCGGGGGCGAGCGCGCCGGGTGTGCCGGACCAGATCTTCCGGGCGGGGCCCAGGGTTTCGCCGGTTTTCGGGTCGATGCGGTACTGGCTGACGCCGGCGACCGTGCACCAGCAGGTGCCGTCCTCGTCCCAGGCGAGGTCGGGGTCGATGCCGTGCACGTCGGGCAGGAACACCGGGTCCGACCAGGGGCCCGCCGGGTCGGTGGCGGTCACGATCAGGTTGCCGTCGCCGCTGACGTTGGTGACGATCAGCCAGAACAGGCCGTCGTGGTGGCGGAGCGTGGGGGCGTAGAGGCCGCCGGAGGACGCCGTGTCGGGCGGGAGCCGCAGCTGGGTCGGCCTGTCGAGGGCGTTGCCGATCTGCGTCCAGTGCACCAGGTCCCGGCTGTGGAAGACCGGGACGCCTGGGTAGTACTCGAAGCTGGAGCAGGCGAGGTAGTAGTCCTCGCCGACCCGGCAGACGCTGGGATCGGGGTGGAAACCGGAGATCACGGGGTGGGTGCCGACCATGGGACGCATGATCTCCGGGGGCGTCACAGCTTGGCAAGTGTCGTGCGGGAGTTGAGAAAGTTTCGCAGGAAACCGCCTGCGTCGCGCGGTGAGAAAGTTTCCAGGTCGACTCTCCGGCAGAGCACGAGCCGACGGACGCTCCGGCGGCCCGCCAGGGAACACCGTCCCGGAGTCAGGGGTTGTCACATCGGGCAGGCTTGCCTGGTCCTGTCTGTGCAGTGGTCGTGTCGGTCCGTTCGAGGAGGGTTCCATGGTTCGGCAGACTCCGTTGGTGCTGGATCCGACCGGTGTCGGGCGGGAGGGCGAGCTGCGGGAGTTACGGGCTCGGGGAGCGGTGGCCCGGGTGGACGTGCTGGGGGTGGAGGCGTGGGCGGTGTCGGATCCGGGGCTTATCAAGGCGTTGCTGACGAGTCCGAACGTGTCCAAGGACGCGCGGGCGCACTGGCCTGAGTTCGCGGAGGTGGTGCCCCGGTGGCCGCTCGCCCTGTGGGTGGCGGTGGAGAACATGTTCACGGCGTACGGAGGGAATCACCGCAGGCTGCGGCAGTTGGTGGCGCCGTCGTTCACGGCCCGGCGGATCAAGGCGCTGGTGCCGACGGTGGAGGGCATGGTCAGCGAGCTGGTGGCGGCCCTGCCCGTCGGCGCGGACCCCGTCGACCTGCGGGAACGTCTCGCGTACCCCCTCCCCATCGCCGTCATCAGCCACCTGTTGGGCGTCCCGGCGGAGCAGGCGCACGGCTTCCGGGACGTCGTGGACGGCGTCTTCGACACGACGCTGACCCCGGAGCAGGCGCAGGCGAACACGGCGCTGCTGTACGAGCGCCTCGAGCGGTTGATCCGGACGAAGCGCGCGGCGCCGCAGGATGATCTGACCTCGCAGTTCATCGCGGCGAGGGACGACGACGGCACCGGCTTCTCCGGCGAGGAGCTGCTGGGCACGCTGGTGCTGATGCTGAGCGCGGGCTACGAGACGACGGTGAACGTCATCGACCAGGCGATCACCCTCCTGCTGACCCACCCCGACCAGCTGGCCCTGGTCAGAAGCGGCGAGCGGGAGTGGAAGGACGTCGTCGAGGAGACCCTGCGCCTGGAGCCGTCCGTCACCCACCTCCCGTTGCGCTACGCCCTCACCGACATCGAGGTCCCCGGCGTCGGCACGATCGCGAAGGGCGACGCGATCCTCGCCTCGTACGGCGCCGCGAACCGCCACCCCGGCCTGCACGGCGAGAGCGCGGACGTCTTCGACGTGACCCGCGCCGACAAGGAGCACCTGGCCTTCGGGTACGGCGTCCACTACTGCCTGGGCGCCCCGCTGGCGCGGCTGGAGGTCACCGAGGCCCTGCGTCAGCTCTTCGCCCGCTTCCCCGACGTCCGTCTCGCCGTCCCGCCGGGCGAACTGCGTCCGCTGGCCTCGCTGATCAGCAACGGCCATCAGGAACTCCCGGTCCACCTGGGGGCGCCGGCCGCCGTCCCCCTGCGGTGAACTCGTTGTCCGGAAGGTCTGTCGGAGGACCCCCATAGCCTCCACAATCAGGCGCATGACGATCAGCGCGGGCGTTGCGCCCCGGCACGGCACCCCCCTCGATCTGCTGCGGGGTCTCCTGACGGGCGCGGTGATCGGGGTGTCGCTCGCGGGGTTCGTCGTCGGGGTCGTCGTCGAGCGGGTGCCGCTGTTCGTGACCGCGCTGGTGCTGCCGGCGGTCTACGGGCTGCTGGTCTTCCTCACGGGTGTCCCGCGCCGGGCCCGGGAGGCGGCCGTGGTGCCGTGCACGGCGCTCGGGGTGATCGAGGACGTGGAGGCGCGCGCGGGCCGGACGACGGACGTGCCGGTGCGGTTCGAGCTGACCGTGGTGCCGGACGACGCGCCCGCGTTCCGGGTCCGGTTCAGCCAGGACGTCCACGTCTCGGAGCTGCCCGACTACCGGCCGCGCGGGGTGGTCGTCGTCACCTATCCGCCGGACCGGCCGTGGACGGCGCGGATCGTGCGGCGGCCGACGCCTCGGTGGGAGGAGCGGGCCGCCGCCGCGTTCCTGGACTCGGCGCCGGGTCCGGTGCTGGAGAGCGACGAGCGGGAGGGGTGCGCGGCCGGGCTCGTCACGCTCCTCGCGCTGCTGCTGGGCGCGGCGGCCGTCGTCCTCCTGTTCCGGGCCGACCTGTTCGGCTCCGGCGCGGAGGCGGGCGCGCCGGCGGCGTCCCGGTCGGAGACCAGCGTCGTGACGTCGGCGGACGCGACGGTCTCCCTCGGCCCCGGCCAGTCGATGCTCGACCCCGGTGAACTGCGGCGCTCCGTGGACGCGTTGGCGCGGGGCGGAACCGGGCACGAGGCGCTGAGCGTCGTCGTGCGGGAACGGCTGCTGACGGTCGTCTTCGCGCCCAGTGACGCGAAGGGCACCGGCTTCGACCTCCGCTCACTGCCCTACGACCGCATTCCCGGCCTGGTCGAGGAGGCGGGGGACGGCCTCGGGGCCCGGCGGAGCTGGCGGGTCGACGCCGGCGGCACCGGCGCGGCGGTGACGCTCCGGGTCACGGTGACCGGCACCGGCGGCACGCGCTCGCTGGAGGCGGACGGGCGCGGCGACGTCGTACGGCGCGACGGCCGCTGAGGAGGGCGCGTGGGCGGGTATCTGGTGGGGTGGTGCGCGGTGCTGGGGGTGGCCGCGCTGGCCGGGTACGGCAGGTCGCTGGCCGGGCTGACGCGGGCGCAGCGGGCGGTGCGGGCGACGGGGCGGATCGTGCGGGTGCGGGAGCCCCGGCACGGGGGTTCGCGCCGGGGCGGCGTCTCCGTTGTCGTCGCGTACACCGATCCGGCGACCGGGGGCGAGGTGGTGGTGACGAACGAGGGCGAGCGCGGGGACGTGATCACGGCGGCGTGGCCGGGCCGGGAGATCGGGGTCAGCCATCCGCCGGGCAGGCCGCACGCCTACCGGTTCACGACCGCCCCCGGGGAGCCGGGACGGGGGCTGGGGTGGCCGAACTTCGCGGTGTTCCTGATCTACGCGGGGGTGGTGGTGTACCTCGCGGTGGAGCGGGCGTGGCCGTGGGCGCTGGTCGGGTTCTGCGGGCTGTGGGCGCTGTTCGGGCTGGCGTACGTGCCGGGGAGCGTGCGGGCGAGCAGGCGGCGGGCGGCGCGGCTGGCGGCGATGGAGACCGTCCCCGGGAAGGTGGTCGCGGTCCTCAAGGACGTCAGCGACGACTCCGAGGGCGGCACGATGACCACCATCACGCCGGTCGTCTCCTTCACGACCGCCGACGGGACGACCGTCACGGCGCACTGCGAGTCCGGGATCCCCCGGCCGAAGGACGCGTACGGGCGGGACGTCCTCGTCCACTACACGCCCGGTGACCCCGCCGACTTCACGCTCGATCTCGCGGGCGAGCGGCGTGCCGAGCGGCGGGAGGTGCCGTTCGTGCTGCTGGCGCTGGCCGTCCTTGTGGGGGCGGCGGTCACGGGGGCGGTGCTGCTGGTCTGAAACAGCCCGGTCCGCGCGGTGACCAACGGGCCTGTTTCTCCCTCTTCACAGGTGACCGAACCTACTGGGGGAACGATGAAGAGGGCCATGGCCACCGCCGTCGCCGGTCTCCTGCTGTGCGGATGCGCGGGCGCTGCGGACGCGGGCGGCTCCGCGCACACCCCCCGCAGGACCACGTCCGCCGCCCCGAGTCCGGCGGCGCCCGCCGTCCGGCCCAGCCTGATCCTCAACGGCGAGACCGACGCCCGACCCGGTGAGCTGGTCCACCTGATGCTGTACGGCGTGGGGCGCGCGCAGGGCGGGGACGCGGTCGTCGCCCGCTCGCCCGCGCTGGCCGGTCCGGTGCGGCTGAGCTGGGAGGACGACCACTTCTGGGCGCTGGCGGCGCTGAAGATGACGAACCGGCCCGGCCGCTACCCCCTGACGGTCGAGGTGCGCGGCCGTGCCGTCGCGAAGGACGCCGTCCAGGTCGTGCGGTCCCAGCGGCCCTCCTTCACGATCCCCGAGGCGCGGGACGTGCTGCGGCCCGGTCAGCCGGTGTGGCTGGGCTTCGACGACCTGTACCCCGGCGAGCGGGGCACCGACTTCACCGTCCGCTCGGCCGCGCTGTCCGCGCCGGTGCGGCTCGTCCACGACGACGCCACCGACTTCTACAACCCGCGCGCGTTCTCCGCTCGGCCGGCGCTCCGGCAGGGCCTCGCGGACGGCACCTACACCGTCGGGCTGTACGGTCCCGACGGCCGCCGCATCGCCACGCGGCACGTGAAGGTCCGCGCGGCCCGCCCCGGCGACCGGGACTACCTGGGCAAGGCGTCCGGACCCGACCTCTTCGACCCCGGCCAGAGCTACTGGGGCGACGCACCCCCGTTCCGTCCGGCCGCCGGGGGCCGCGTCTCCGTCATGTGGCACGACGACTACCCGGACCCCGGCGAGGAGACCCGCCTCACGGCAGTGTCCCCCGCCTTCACCGGGCCGCTCCGGCTGCGCCACGACGACAGCAAAGGCGCCGACGGCGACTCCCCCCGCTTCTCCGGCACCGCCACAATCCGCCCCGACCTCAAGCCCGGCCGGTACCCGGTGACGGTCGTCGCGCACCATGGGCGGGTGAAGAGGACGGGGTATGTGACGGTGACGGGGCGGCGGGCTTCGGCCGGGACGGTGAGGGGGCGGTGAGCCTCGGCCACGACGGTGAGGGGGCGGTGAGCCTCGGCCACGACGGTGAGGGGGCGGCCGGCCACGGCCACGACGGTGAGGGGCCGGGCGGGCCACGGCCACGACGCTGACGGACCGACCGGCCACGGCCGTGACGGCCGGTGAGCCTCGGCCGTGACGCCTCAGCGCCGGGGCGCCGCCCGTCGGCCTCGCTGGGCCGCTGCCTGCCGGTCGCCTCCCCGGCGCCCGCTGCCCACCGGCCCGCCGCTTCTCCCGGCCCGCGTGCTCTCCCCTCACCCCCTGAGCACCCCGCGCCCCCCGGTGCCAGAATGGCCGGCGGTACACGGCTGACCTGCCCCGGAAGTGACGATGGCCGGCATCCAAGCGGGTGGCTTCACCAGTCCGGCGCGGGTGGGGGGCGTTCGAGGGGGCGGTGTGTTGGCGGCAGTTGGGGGACCTGACGGTGATCGATCTGAGGGCGGAGCGGTTCAGTACCCGCTACAAGCCCGGTACGGATCCGCCCACTAGGGTGAGGCCAAGTGGACAGTGATCCGATACGGAGAACGTAGCGGACGAATGTCCGGTTGATCAAGGGTCACGGGAGCGGGCCCGGGAGGAGGAATCGTGGAGCCGCGGCACGAGGGGCCCCAGCGCTCGGACGCGCAGCGCAACCGTGAGCGCATCCTGGAGGTCGCACTGGTCGAGCTGTCCCGCTCGGCGGACGTCCCGATGAGTGTGATCGCCAAGAAGGCGGGGGTCGGACAGGGCACGCTCTACCGCAACTTCCCCCACCGCGAGGCCCTTGTCCTGGAGGTGTACCGGCACGAGGTGAGCCAGGTGACCGACCGCGCGGCCGAACTCCTCAAGACCTCGCCGCCCGACCAGGCCCTGCGCGCCTGGATGGACCGCCTCGCCCGTTTCATCATGGCGAAGACCGGCCTCGCCGAGGCCCTGCGCCAGGCCGCCACCACCCCCGGCGGCGACTTCTCGGGCTACTCCCCGGTCGTCGAGTCGATCCAGCTCCTCCTCAACGCCAACCACGAGGCCGGCACCATCCGCCCCGGCGTGACCACCGACGACTTCCTCCTCGCCATCGCCGGCATCTGGCAGATCGACGTCCGCGGCGACTGGCACGCCCAGGCCACCCGTCTCCTGGACATCATCATGGACGGCTTGCTCACGGGAGCGCCGGGACGGCGGGACCAGGGCTCCCCGCACTGACCGGACAGCAGTCCACTACAACCCCGAGTATCGGACACCTGTCCGCTTCCCGCGCCAGCGTCCGCGCCACCCCCACCACCTCGTCGTCCCCCACCGCCCCCGGCGCCACCGGCCCCTCCCCCGTGCTCGCGTACGTCAGCACCCAGGTCCGCGCCCCCGCGTTCCACACCGTGAACGTGACGTTCTGGTGCGCCTGCGTCTGGTAGGCGGTCTCCCGGAACGCCCGCTCCCCCAGCCCGCTCACGGTGTCGACGCGGACGCCGCTCATCCCGGCCGGTGCCGGGTCCGCGCGCAGGGAGTACGCGGCGGCCAGCTCGGCGGCGTAGGGGCGGGTGGCCGGGGTGAGGGAGACCGACCCGCTGCCGTCGGGGGAGGTGTAGGCGCAGACGTCCGGCGCGGTGCCCTTGTCGGGTCCGACCTGCGCGGTGAAGCGGGCGCCGGGGACGAGTTCCCGGGCGGCGTCCGCCGTCAGGGCGGCGCACAGGCGGGACGGCAGCAGCGTCCGCATCGCGCCGGGGGAGCCGGGGGTGGGGCTCGTGGCCGCCGTGGTCGTGGAGGGGGCCGGGGAGTCGCAGGCGCTCAGCGGGGCGCAGGCCGCCAGGGTGAGCGCGGCGGCCGGGAGAAGGCGGCGCACCGTCATCGGGGTCTCGTTCCTGTGGGCGCCCGGGGGATCCGGGTCAGGACCAGACGTGGTAGGTCCCGTAGTCCTGGACGGCGATGTTGCTCGTCCACCTGCCCCAGCGTTCGTTCGGGGACCAGGTGTAGAAGTGCGGCTTGGCGTTGATGTCGCCCGGGGAGGGCAGGCAGGGCTTGCCGGTGGAGTGGTAGACGCCCTGGTAGGCGCCCTGCGTCCAGCGGCGTTCGACGACCTGGATGGGCGCGGCGAACTGGCCGGGCTTCATGGTGATCTGCCAGGTGTAGGTGGTCGTGGTGGAGCCGCTGCGGTTGTAGGAGGGGGTCAGCCCGGTGCCCCCGGCGCGTGCGCAGACCCGTGCCAGGGCCCGTGCGGTGTCGACGGTGTACCGCTGGAGGGGCACGTGCGCGCTGCTCGCGTACACGGTGGTGCCGTCGGCGGCGAAGGCGAGGGAATCGATCTCCTCGCCGGGTGTGGTGAGCGGTCCGCCGAGCGGCTGCTGGGTGGCGACGCCCCAGAGCTGGAGGCTCCCCGCGTCGCCGGCGACGGCGAGGGTGCGGCCGTCGGGGCTGAAGGCGAGGGCGCTGACGCCTTCGGAGGCGGTGAGGACGTCGCGCAGGATGCCCTCGCGGTGGCGCAGGTCGCGGTCCCAGAGGGTGACGCGGCCCGACTGGTCGCCGGCCGCGAGGAGCGAGCCGTCGGCGGTGAAGGCGAGCGCGCCGACCTCGTCGCCCTGCACGAGGTCGCGGGGTGCGGCCGGGCCCGAGGGCAGCCGGGCCGCCTTGCCGTCGCCGGCCAGCAGCCGGCCGTCGGGGCGTACGGCGAGGTGGCTCGCGCCGACGCCGTCGACGGTCAGGGTGCGGCGCCCGCGGGCGAGGTCCCACACCTCGTCGCGGACGTCGCCGGTGGGCGTGGAGCGGGCGACGTACAGGGTGCCGGTGCCGAGGGCGGTCGCCAGCACCGAGCCGCCGGGGAGGTCCAGCGTGGTGACGGGCCTGCCGCGCGGCAGGTCCCACACCGTCAGCGGCTGTGCCGCCGTCCGCCGGCCGGGGGGGCGGAGACGCCGTAGGCGAAGCGGGTGCCGTCGGGGCTGAACGCCAGCAGGGGGAGGGTGCCCGCCGGGTCGACGGGCAGGGCGGGGTCGGTGGAGACCGGGACGGCGGCCGGCGGGAGGGTGCGCAGGAGACGGCCGTCGGAGGTGGCGCGGAGGGTGACGGTGTAGTGGCCGCCGGTGCGGCGGGCGACGGCGTAGGCGCGGCCGTCGGGGCTCAGGCGCACGCCGTCGGCGGGTGGGCCCCAGGCGGTGGTGACGGCCGTCCCCGCGTCGACGGTGTGGACGGTGGCGCCCTCTAGGTAGCGCAGGGTGTGGCCGTCGTCGTCCCAGACCAGGCCGCCGTAGAGGTGCTGGTTGCCGAGGGCGTGCCGGAAGACGGGCAGGGCTGGGTCGGTGAGGCGCCAGACGCGTAGTTCGGTGGTGTCGGCGGTGGCGAGGAAGGCGCCGTCGGGGCTGAAGGAGGCGTCCTGCGTGTCTTTGTCGTCGGTGTCGGCGAGGCGGGTGCCGGTGGCGGTGTTCCAGACGCGGAAGCCCCTGTCCGTGCCGGCGGCCAGCCTGCCGTCGGTGAGGGCGAGGAAGCCGGTGTCGTCGCACAGGCGGTCGCGCTGCCAGGCGCCGGGCAGGGCGCGGCCGGTGGCGGTGTCCCAGAGCCGGGGTGCCCCGCCGGCGGGGCAGACGGCCACCCGGCGGCCGTCCGCGCCGAGCGCGGTGAGCGCGGGGCGGGTGGTCGTGGTCTCGAACAGGACGCGTCCGTCGCCGGCCCGGCGCAGCCGGACCCGGTCGCCCTCCGTGGTGAGGACGGCCCGGCCGTCGCGGGTGAAACTCGGGCGGACGGCGGCCCTCGGCGCGGGGCCGGCCCAGCGGCGGGTGGTGGTGTTCCACAGGCGGACGCGGCCGTCGGCGCCGGTGACCGCGAGCAGCCGGCCGTCCGCGCCGGCGGCGGTGACGGTGCCCGCCGGGACGCGGCCCGAGCCGGTGGCGCGGCGCCCCGGCACGTCCCAGGTGTGCCAGGCGGTGCCGTCGGCGCTGACGAGGGTGTGGCCGCCGTCGGCGAGGGCACGGTAGGGGCCGTCGCCGGGGGCCGGGTCCGTGAACGTGTCCGTCTCCGCCTGGTCGAGGGAGCCGAGCAGGGCGCGGCGCGTCTCGGGCAGACCGGCGATCCGCCAGGCGGCGGCGCCCAGCAGGAGCGCGGTGCGGGGGTCGGTGGTACGCAGCGCGTCGGCCACGTCGGCGACGCGGCGCGCGGCACTGTGGATCCGCTGGGTCCGCGCGGCCTCGTACTCACGCCGGACCACGAACGCCGTGCTCATCGCCACGGCGAGGACGGTGATCAGGGCGCCGGTGAGGACGCGGTGACGGCGGCCGATCCGGGCCGCGGCCCGCCGCTCGGCGTCCCGCGCGGCGAGGGCGGCGTTCAGGAAACGGCGTTCGGGGGTGGTGAGGACGGGGCCTGTGGGGTGAGCGGGGTTCGTGGGGCGGCCGGGGTCTGTGGGGTGGCCGGGGTTCTCGGAGTGTCCGGGACCCGTGAGGTGAGCAGGGCTCGTGGAGTGGTCGGGGCCCGTTGGGCGGAGGGGGGCCATGGGGCGGGCAGGGTTTTTGCGGCGACCGGGGCCTGTGAGGCGGGCAGGGTCTGTCGGGGGGGGCGGGACTCGCGAAGTGGGCGGGGCCCGTGCGGCCGGCATGGTCCGTGGGGTGGCCAGAACTCGCGGAGTGGTCGGGGCCCGTGAGATGAGCGCAGCTCACGGGATGGTCGGGGCTCGTGGGGTGGTCGGGGAACAGTTCCTCGGCGCGGGCGAGCAGCGTGCCCCGGTACAGGGCGCCGGGGTCCTCGTCGTGGTCGGCCCAGGCGCGGGCCGCCCCCGCCAGCATGCGGTGCTGGAGGAGGCGTTCGCGGTCGTCGTCGATCCAGGCGCGCAGGCGGGGCCAGCAGGTGAGGAGGGCGTCGTGGGTGAGGCGCAGGCCGTCCTCGTCGGCGGTGAGGAGGCGGGCGTCCGTCAGGTGTCCGGCGACGGCGGGGACGTCCGGGTGGGGCCACTGGGCGAGTTCGGCGCGGGTGAGCGGGCGGCTCGTGTCGGGGGTGCCCTGGCCCGGGACGACCATGCGTTCCAGGAGGAGGCGGGCGGCGTGCGCCTGTGCCGGGGCAGGGCCTCGTAGGTCTCCTCGGCGAGGGCGGCCAGGGCGCCGGGCACTCCGCCCGCGGTCTCGTGCGCGGCGAGGGTGAGGAGGCGGCCCCTGCGGCGGTGCCAGTTCTCCAGCAAGGCGTGGGAGAGCAGGGGCAGTGCGCCGGGGGCGTCGGCGGTCTCCTCCAGGAGACGGGCGGTCAGGGCCCGTTCGACGATCAGCCCCGCGTGCTGGGCGGGGCCGACCATGGCCTCCCGCAGCTCCCTCGCGGTCATCGGGGGGAGGGGCAGCCAGGGGTCCGCGAGGGCGGGGTGGTCGGCGCGGTGGGGGTGGAAGTCGGCGCGGACGGCGAGGAGGAGGTGGGGGCCGGTGGCGTGGGTGCGGGCGGTGTGGAGGAGGTCGAGGAAGGCGGCACGTTCTCTCAGGTCGGTGCAGCGGGTGAAGACCTCTTCGAACTGGTCGATGACCACCCAGCGTTCGGGGACGTCGATGGGGGCTTCAGCAGGGGCTTCCGCGAGGGCGAGGAGATGACCGTGGGTCGTGGCGGGGGCCGGCCCCGGGGTGATGAGGTGCGCCTCCCCCAGCGCAGGAACCACACCGGCCCGCAACAGAGAGGACTTCCCACTGCCCGAGGGCCCGGACAGCACCACGAACCGCCTCTCCCGCACAAGACCGATCACCTCGTCGACCACCCCACCCCGGCCGAAGAACAGATCCCCGTCCCCGACCTCGAACCGATCGAGCCCCCGGTACGGCCCCCGGCTCCGACCGGGCCCCTGTTTCAACTCGTCGAAAACCCCGCCACCTTCGCCATCGTCCGATACGACGGACTCCCCGCCCCCCTCCGCAACTCCCTCAGCTCCCCCGCGAGCCGCCCCACCGGCCCACCCTCCGGATCCAACTTCCTCTCCGGACGCCCCATACCCGCATAGCTCCGTCACACCTGCCGAGACCCACATCAGGCGCGACGACGATACGGGGACCAACACGGCAACCATCCGGACAACGGACAACAGCCAAGTAACAGACCAGAAGCCGCCGTGTTCAGGAGCTGTCCGGTAGTCCTGAGCGGACGTGGCCGCGGAGCCAGTCCTCTGTGTTGCTGACGTGCATGAGGGCGGCGGCCTGGCTGAGGACGGCGTCGTGGGCGGAGAGGGCGTGGTAGATGGCTTCGTGTTCGGCGAGGGTGCGGCCACCGGCCTGGTCGTCGACGAGGCCGCGCCAGATGCGGGCGCGCAGGGTGCGGCCGGACACGCCTTCCAGGAGGGTCAGCAGGGTTTCGTTGCCGGTGGCGGAGACGACGGCGCGGTGGAAGGCGGCGTCGTGGGAGTTGAGGAGTTCGACGTCGTCCCGGGCGTCCCGCATCGCGTCGAGGTGCCGTTTGACCTCGGCGAGCTGTGCCTCGGTGATCCGCGTCGCGGCGAGCGCGGTGGCGACGGGTTCCAGCAGACGCCGGACCTCCATCAGGTCCAGCAGCGCGGCGGAGTCCCCCTGGAGCAGTTCGACCGCGCCGCCGAGCCCTTCCAGCAGCAGACTCGGTTGCAGGCTGGTGACGTACGTGCCGTCCCCCCGCCGCACCTCCAGCACCCGGGCGACGGCGAGCACCTTCACCGCCTCCCGCGCCAGGTTCCTGGACAGCCCCAGCTGTGCCGCCAGCTCCGGCTCCGGCGGCAGCTTCGACCCCGGGGCCAGCACACCCGTCCGGATCAGTTCACGGATCTGCGCGATGGCCTTGTCCGTCAGGGACAACCTGGTCCCCTTTCCCTGGTACCCGCATCAAACGTGACGCCGATCATAGTTCCGGACCAACGGGCCGGCGGACCCACGGTCACGGAACCGACGGGCCGCTGATGCGGCGGCCCTGCCGGTCGTAGGGCCAGGCGTTGGGGACGCAGCCGTGGAGCCCTTTTATCTGTTGCATCATCGCGGGCGCGGGCGCGCCCTTCGCGGGGCACGTCTCGTGGCCGTGGCCCAGGAAGTGGCCCACCTCGTGGTTGATGACGAGGGCCCGGTAGGCGGGGATGTCGTCGGGGTAGTACCGGGTGGCCGTGAGCCAGCGGCGCAGGTTGACCATGACCTTGTGGGAGACGTTGCAGTTGAGTTCACCCCGGGTGTCCAGGCCGTACTCGGCGCAGGTCGCGTCGACGGTGGCCGGGGTCGCCACGCGGACCACGAAGTCGGCGGGGCCGGACGAGACCCGGCGGAAGGCGGTCCGGCCGTCGGCGGTCCAGCCCCGGGAATCGGCGAGGATCCGCTCGACCTCCGCCGCGGTGTCCGTCAGGGAGAGGCCGAGGTCCTTCTCGATCTCCACCTTGTAGCGCCAGAGGTTTCCCCGGCCCGTTCGGCGGCCGGTCCCGGGGGCGGTGCGGTAGACCCCCGAGCCGCGTTCGAGGATCGAGACGGACGGCGACGGCGACGCCGATACCGATGCCGATGCCGATGCCGATGCCGAAGGAGGCTCCGCAGCAGGGGACTTCACGCCCGGCACCCCCTCCACCCTCGATCCCACCCCCGCCCCCGCCCTTGTCCCCCCGCCCGTCTCCCACGCCGCCACTCCCCCGATCCCCCCGACCGCAGCCACCGTCGCCAGCACGGCCGGCGCGAGCGACCGCCTGCGCGGAGCGGCACGGCGACGACGACGGCGCCGACGGGCACGGGGGCGGGAGCGAGGTTCTTCGTGAGCTGTCACGAGGCTCCAAGGTGGCCGCGCCATGTGATGACCCTTGGCCCAACCGACAACGAAACGGTAACGGGTGTTTGGTTCTGTGGTTTCCTGAGCGCTAGTTGACCGTTACTGACCCAATGTCACGTGTACTTCTGATCGAGGACGACCGAGCCGTACGCGAGGGAGTCGCCCTGGGCCTGCGCCGCCAGGGCCACGACGTGTGCGCGACGGCGACCGGCGAGGAAGGACTCGACCGGCTGCGCACGTTCCGCCCCGACCTCGTCGTCCTCGATCTGATGCTGCCCGGCATGCCGGGCCTGGAGGTGTGCGGACGGATCCGCGCGGCCGACCAGACCCTCCCGCTGATCATGGCGACGGCGCGGGGCGACGAGGTGGACATCGTGGTCGGCCTGGAGGCCGGCGCCGACGACTACGTCGTCAAACCGGTGACCGCCCGCGTGCTGGACGCCCGGATCCGGGCGGTGCTGAGACGGGCCGGCGGCACCGGCGCGGACCTCCCGAGGATCGACACCTTCGGCGAACTGACCGTCGACCGCGCCGGCGTGACCGTCACGCTCAGGAACACCCCGGTCGCCCTCGCCCCCTCCGAGATGCGCCTGCTGCTGACCCTCTCCGCCTCACCGGGCCAGGTGTTCAGCCGGCAGCAGTTGCTGGAGGCGGTGTGGGAGCACGACTATCACGGCGACGCCCGTCTGGTGGACGCCTGCGTCAAACGCCTGCGCACCAAGCTGGACGAGCCCTCGCGCGCGCCCCGGTACATCCACACCGTGCGCGGCTTCGGCTACCGCTTCGCCACCGGCCGGTGAACCGCCCGCTGCGCGGCCTGCGTCCCCGTCTCATCGTCGCCTTCGTGCTGGTCGCCGCCGTCGCCACGACCGCGACCGGCGCCCTGACGCTGCGCGAGGCCCGCACCGGCATCCTCCGGCAGAGCCAGGACGCGGTGATCCACCAACTCCGCACCCGGGTGAGCCAGCAGGCGCCCGCCCTGCGCTACCCGCCCGCGCGGGCGGACCTGCGCGCGTTCGCCGACGGCATCGCGGAGGCGGACGGCCGGTGGCGGGTGCTGGCCGAGTACCGGGACCTCGGCGCCGGGGACCGGCTGGACGAACTCACGCCGGAGATACGGGAGTCGGTGTCCGACAGCAGGGCGACCGTGTTCCAGCGGGTGCGCGCGGACGGCCGCACCTCGCTCCTGGTCGGCATGTCCGTCGTCTTCACCGACCGGAGCACCACGGCCTCCGGCGTCCGGGTGTTCCTGTCGGTGCCGCAGACGGTGGAGCAGCGGTC
This sequence comes from Streptomyces roseirectus, assembly GCF_014489635.1. Taxonomy (NCBI): domain Bacteria; kingdom Bacillati; phylum Actinomycetota; class Actinomycetes; order Kitasatosporales; family Streptomycetaceae; genus Streptomyces; species Streptomyces roseirectus. Next base: position 950,271 of record NZ_CP060828.1, read on the forward strand.
CGTCGACGCCCTGGTCACCGGCGTCGAACGGGCCATGCTGGGCGCTCTGGTGCTCGCGGTGGCGCTCGCGCTGTTCGCGGCGCGCGGGGTGCTGGTGCCGGTGCGGGCGCTGCGGCAGGCGACGCGGCGGATCGCCGAGGGCCGGCTGGACACCCGGCTCGCGGTGCACGGTTCGGACGAACTCGCCGACCTGTCCCACACGTTCAACGAGACGGCCGCCGCCCTTGAGGCGTCGGTCGCGGAGCTGCGGGAGATGGAGGCGCGGGCACGCCGGTTCACCGCCGACGTCTCGCACGAACTGCGCACGCCGCTGGCCGCGATGTCGGCGGTGACGGACGTCCTCGACGAGGACGCGGCCCGCCTCGACCCGGACACGGCCACCGCCGTGCGGCTGATCAGCGAGGAGACGGGCCGGCTCGCCTCGCTCGTCGACGACCTGATGGAGATCTCCCGCTTCGACGCGGGCGCGGCGGCCGTGCACCGGGACGTGATCGACCTCGCCGAGTCGATCCGCCGCACGCTCGCCGCGCGGGGCTGGACGGACGCCGTCGAGGCCCAACTGCCGTACCCGGTGCGGGCGGACGTCGATCCGCGCCGGGTGGACGTCGTCGTCGCGAACCTCGTCGGCAACGCGCTGCGGCACGGGGAGCGGCCGGTGAGCGTGCGGCTCGCGTCGGACGGGCGGGAGGCGGTGATCGAGGTGCGCGACAGCGGGCCGGGGATCGCCGGGGACGTCCTGCCGTACGTGTTCGACCGGTTCTTCAAGTCGGACTCCGCGCGCACCCGTTCGGAGGGCAGCGGGCTCGGGCTCGCGATCACCGCCGAGAACGTCCGCGCACACGGCGGATCGGTCCACGCGGCGAACCATCCGGCCGGCGGCGCCGTCTTCACGGTCGCCCTGCCACTCACGCACGAGTCCCCGCCGCCCGAACCGGAGCAGCCGTGATCGCCGCCCGCCGAGCCCTCCCCGCGCTCGCGCTCCTCGCGCTGCCCTCCTGCGGCATCCCCACGACCGGCATTCCCGCGACCGACGTCGTCGAGGCGGGTCCACCGGCGACGGGGATCGCGCCGGTGGCGGCCGTGTACTTCGTGCGCGGCGGCGCGCTGACACCGGTGCTGCGGCTGACCGAGGCCCCCGGTGACCCCGAGGCGGCGCTGGCGCTGCTGCTGGGCGGACCGCCGGCCGAGGACCACGTCACGTCCGAGCTGCCGGCCGTGGGACTCGGCCCGCAGGACCAGCCGGCACCGGCGGAACCGGCGGCACCGGCGGTGTCGGTCGACGGCAACGCGATCACCGTCCGGTTGCCTGCGGAAATCCGCAACGTGAACGCGCTTGCCGTCGCCCAGGTCGTGTGCACGGTCGCGGCGGCCCGCCGGATGACGTCACGGGACAGCTCGCCGGTGACGGTGGATCTCAGTGCGGGCGGCGTCCGGCTGGCCAGGGAGTCGGACGCGCGCTGCCCGCAACCCGGCAATGCCTGAGCCCTCGAACGCCGTTGGCGGAGCGTTCACCGTGAACGTTCCCATCTCGGTAGCGGCCGCAAAACGTTTCGGAGGGTGTCTCGGTATATCCGTACTGTGCGCGGTCGTGACGGTGTGACAACGTCATCTCGCCGTTACCAGCGGAGGGACGATCCATGTTGAGCACGTCCGATGACAAGAAACCGCGACCGGGGGCCAGTTCGCTCGCCGGTGCCGCCGAGATCCGTGCGCGGGTCGAGGTGCCGGTCCGCAGCAGCGACGGTTCCTGGCGCACCGCCGAGATGATCAGCTTCACGGGGCTCGCCGACGGCCGGGAGCACATCGCCGTCGTGTTCCCGTCCGCGAGTCCCGTCCCCCTCGTCCGTGTGCATTCGGAATGCCTCACGGGCGACGTGTTCGGTTCCGCCCGGTGCGACTGCGGGCCGCAGCTCGCCGAGGGCGTCGACCAGTTCGCCGAGAAGGGAGGGATCCTGCTGTATCTGCGTCAGGAGGGACGCGGCATCGGGCTCTACAACAAGCTCGACGCCTACCGGCTCCAGGACCAGGGCCTGGACACGTTCGCCGCGAACCGGGAGCTGAACTTCTCGGACGACATGCGTGACTACGGGGTCGCGGCCCAGATGCTGGCCGCGCTGGACGTGTCACGGATCCGGCTGCGCACCAACAACCCCGACAAGGTGAAGCAGTTGGAGGAGTACGGCATCGCCGTGGAGGAGGTGATCCCGACAGGGATCCACCTCAACGAGCGCAACGAGCACTATCTGCGCGTCAAGGCCGAGTGGGGCGGGCACACCATCAAGTTTGCGGGAGAGTCCATATGATCCAGCACCGCGGACCCATCAGCGGCATCGCCGCCTGGCGGGACGAGTACGTCGCCACGGCCGGCTACGACAACCAGGTCATCTGCTGGGACCAGCGCACCGGCCGCGCGGTGTCGCGCTCGTTCCACGACCACCTGGCCAACCAGTGCCAGTTCTCGCCGGACGGCAAGCACCTGCTGACCTCGTCCAGCGACTACACCGCCCGGCTGTGGACGGTTCCCGAACTGCGGCTCGTGGCGGTCCTCGGGGACCAGCGGGACGACGTGGAGATGTCGGTCTTCCACCCCACGAAGGAGCTGATCGCGACCGCGTCGCGCGATCACCGGGTGCGGGTGTACGACTTCACGGGCCGGCTGCTGCACCGCTTCGAGGGGCACACGGCCGACGTCATCTCGGTCGAATGGGCGCGCGGCGCCGACGAGTTGATCTCCTCCAGCGACGACGGCACCATCAAGCGCTGGTCGCTGGTGACCGGCGGGATGACCGACGACCTGGACATGGACGGCATCGAGACCGACACCATCGCCATCTCGTCGTCGGGCACGATCTTCGCCGGCAACGACGAGGGACAGATCATCGTCGTCGAGGGGGCGGAGACCGTCACGGTGCCCGCGCACGACGCCGGGATCAAGCGGCTCGTCCTCGATGACACGCGTCACCTGCTGGTGAGCCTGTCGTACGACCGGACGATGCGGCTGTGGGACGTGTCGTCGGGCTCGCCGGAGTCCCTGGACACGGCGGATCTGCCGCCGGACGTGTGGCCGCGCTCCTGCGCCTTCGCGGGCGGCACGCGCCTGGTGTTCGCGACGTTCGGCGCGACCTACCGGGGCTACGACTACCAGACGCGCGCCTGGGACACGGCGACCGTGCCGGCCACCGGCGGGGTCAACGCGGTGCTGCCCGAGCGCGGCGGTTCGACGCTGACGGTCGGCGACGCGGGTGTGGTGCGCCGGGACGGCGAACCGGTCGCGGAGACCGGCAGCCTGTGCAACTTCCTCACCCCGCTCGGCCCGCTGGTCCTCTCCGGCGGCCAGCTCGGCAAGGTCTTCGACGCGCTGACCGGCCGTGAGCTGTACCAGCACCGCTCCCCGCTGAACTGCGGCGTCGCCTTCGAACGCGACGGCGAGCAGTACGCGGTGATCGGCGCCTACACCGGCGAGGGGCTGCTGCTGCGGCTGACCGGGGACACCGTCGAGCACGTGCGGGACCTGGAGCTGAACGTCAACGCGGTCAAGGACGTCGCGGTCTCCGGCGACTTCCTGTTCTCCGTCGCCGCCGACGCCTCCGCGACCTGGTACCGGATCTCCACGCTGGAGAAGGTCGCCACGGTCGAGGACGCCCACGACAAGATCGCCAACGGCTGCACGGGGCTCGTCGACGGCTGGTTCGCGAGCATCAGCCGTGACCTGAAGCTGCGGATCTGGCACCCGGACCGCACCGCCGAGGTCGTGGACACCCCGCACACGCACTCCATCAAGTGCGTCGCCGCCGACACCGACGGCCGGCTGATCGCGGCCGGCGCCTACGACGGCCACGTCGCCGTCTACGACCGGGTCGACGGCCGCTGGACCGTCGTCGACCGGCCCACCACCTCGGGCATCTCCTCCCTCGCCTACGACGCGCGCCGCAAGCTGTTCGTCGCGGGCTCCTACGACGGGCAGGTCTACCCGGTCGCCGGCTGACCCACCCGCCCGCGGGAGCGGGGGCCGTGCCGCTGTCCGGCCGCCGCGCCTCGTCCTCGTCCTTCTCCGACAGGTCCTTCGCGCCGCTTCCCGTACCGACGCGCCGGAGCCGTATGCCCGCTCCGCCGCCCTCGTGTGCCCGGCCCCCCTCCCGCGCCCCCGGCCACCCGTGCCCTCCTCACCCGTACACGACAGGACGTCATCACCCATGCCCAGCCACCGGATAGCCGCCCGCTACACCCTCACCCCCGCGTCCGGACCGTCGCTCGACGAGTCGGCGTACGCGGATCTGCTGCGCACCGACTTCCAGGACCACTACGCGGGCGGCCGTGACGTGTGGACCGCCGAGACGGCCATGCGCGAGGCCCCCCGTCTGCTGCTCGCCGCCCTCGGCACCCGCGCCGACGCGCCGCACGTCCTCGACATCGGCACCGGCCGTGGTCTGGACGCCGCGATCCTCGCCGAGGCGGGCTGCCGGGTCACCGGCATCGACCTCGTCGAGTCCCCGGAGTGGGCCGCGCTCACCGCCCGCACCGACGGCCGCGCCCGCTTCGACGCCTGCTCGCTGGCCGACCTCGCCGGCACGGCGGTCTACGACGGCGTCCTCGACAACGGCTGCCTGCACCACCAGCACCCCGACGGCTACCCCCGCTACCTGGAGCGGGTGCGTGAACTCCTGCGCCCCGGCGGCCTGTTCACGGTCTCGGTGTTCGAGTCGGCGGACGGCCCCGGCAAGCTGTACGCGAACGACGCGCAGCGCCTGTACCGCGAGTTCACCGAGGAGGAGCTGACCGGTCTGGTCACCGCGTACGGCTTCGCCCTCGCCGACGTCGCCTCGGTGCCCCGGGGCACCGGTGACCTGCGCTACCTGGTCGGCACCTACCGCGCGACCGCCGAGAGCCGATGAGCGGCGCCCGGTGGACGCCCGTCGCCGGAGCGCTGCTGAGCGTGGCCCTGCTGGGCGCCGCCCCCTCGGCCGTGGCCCAGCCGCGCGCCGGGGAGTGGGCCGGCACCTGGGGCACCGCGCCCGCGCCCGCCGCGCCGGACGGGATCTCCCGCGAGGGGTTCACCAACCGGACGGTGCGGATGGTCGCGCACACCTCGATCGGTGGTGACGAGGTCCGGCTGCGGCTGTCCAACGCGTACGGCACGGGCCCGCTGGCGCTCGGCCGGGTCACGGTCGGGCTGGCCGTCTCTCCGGGTTCGGCGGTGGCGGTGCCCGGCAGCCTGCGCGCGGTGACGTTCGGCGGCGCGCCGGCCACGACTCTCGCGGCGGGCGCGCAGACGGTCAGCGATCCGCTGCCGTACCCGGTGCCGGCGGGCGCCGATCTGCTGGTGAGCGTGCACCTGCCGGGGCCGACGGGTCCCGCGACCTGGCACTGGCTGGCCCAGCAGACCGCCCACGTATCGGAGCCCGGCGACCACACCGGCGAGCAGGCGGCGACGGCGTTCACGCGCCAGGAGACGTCCTGGTTCTTCCTGACCGGCGTGGACGTGCGCGGCACGGGTGCGCGCGGCACGGTCGTCGCGCTCGGCGACTCGCAGACCGACGGCTCCGGCTCGACCCTGAACGGCAACGGCCGCTGGACGGACGCGTTCGCCCGGAAGGTCGCCCCCTCGGGGGTCGGTGTCCTCAACAAGGGCATCGGCGGCAACCGGGTGCTGCGCGACGGCAGCGAGACGGAGCGTCCGCAGCGCGGGACCAGCGCGCTCGGCCGGCTCGACCGGGACGTCCTGGACCAGTCCGGGGTGTGCGCGGCCGTCCTGTACGAGGGCATCAACGACCTCCAGCTCGCGCCTTACGCGAGCGCCGGTGAGGTTCTTGACGGGCTGCGCACCCTCGCCGGACGGGTGCGCGCACGCGGGATCCCCGTGGTCGTGGGGACCCTCACGCCGTTCAAGGACTCCCCGTTCTGGACCGAGAAGGCCGAGGCGCAGCGTGTGGCGCTCAACGCGGCGCTGCGCACGTCCGACGCGTTCGACCACGTCGCCGACTTCGACGCGGCCGTGCGTGACCCCGCCGATCCCGAGCGGGTGCGCGCGGGCTTCGACTCCGGCGACCACATCCACCTCAACGACGCCGGCTACCGCGCGGTCGCCGACGCCGTACCCACCGCCGCGCTCGCCGCGTGCGCCCCGCAGAGGAGGAGCCGATGACCGACGCCCCGGTGCTGGCCAACCCCAACACCCTCTCCGACCGGGCAGCGATGGGGCTGCCCGACTCCTTCCGGTCCCGGTCGGGACCGTGGCCGGTGCGTGACCACCGCGACCTGCTGTCCGTGCCCGCCGAGACGCTGGTGGCCGTCGCCGAGGACCCCGAGTCGTCCTTCGCGCGCCGGCACGCGGCGGGCACCGTCCTCGGGCTGATCGGCGATCCCCGGATCCGCCCGGACGACCCGCCGATGGTGGACGTCCCCGGCGCCCGCGTCCGCCTGGGCCTCGCCCCGGGCGACGTCGGCCCGGTCACCGCGCGCTGGCGGCACGCCGGGGTGATCGAGGACTGGATCGCCAAGGAGTGCCCGGTGTACGAGGTGGAGCTGCCGGGGTTCCGGATCGGCCTGCACCCGGTCACCAACACCGAGTACCGGCGTTTCCTGGAGGACACCGGCTCGACCGAGCTGCCGACGTCGTGGCGGTTCGGCGTCCATCCCGACGGGTTCGGCAACCACCCGGTGTGGACGGTGACGCCGGAGGCCGCCGACGCGTACGCGGCGTGGCTGTCGCGGCGGACCGGGCGGGCGTTCCGGCTGCCGAGCGAGGCGGAGTGGGAGTACGCCGCCGCCGGGCACGCGGGGCGCGAGTTCCCGTGGGGCGCGGAGTTCGACGCGGAGCGCGCCAACACCGTCGAGGCGGGGCCGCTGACGACGACGCCGATCGGGGTGTACCCGGGCGGGCGGTCGCCGTTCGGGGTGTACGACATGGCGGGCAACGTCGAGGAGTACACGGCCGACGACTACCGGCCCTACCCCGGCGGCAGCGCCGTCGCCGACGACCTCGCGGTCACCCGGGGCACGTACCGGATCGCGCGCGGCGGCAGCTTCACCCGGTTCGGGGACCTGGCGCGCACGCGGCGCCGGCACGGCTGGTACGAGCGGGACATCTACGCCATGGGCTTCCGGCTCGCGGAGACGCCGTGAGCGCCGTGACGGCGGCCGAGGAGGCCGCGATGCGGCGTGCCGTGTCGCTCGCCGGGGCCGGCCTCGGTCGCACCAGTCCGAATCCGGCGGTCGGCTGTGTGGTCCTCGGCGCGGACGGCACGGCCGTCGGCGAGGGGTTCCATCCGGGCGCCGGGCAGCCGCACGCCGAGGTCGAGGCGCTGGCGATGGCCGGGGAGCGGGCGCGGGGCGGGACGGCGGTGGTCACGCTGGAGCCGTGCGCGCACACCGGGCGCACCGGCCCGTGCGCGGACGCGCTGCTGGCGGCGGGGATCGCGCGGGTCGTGTACGCGGTCCCGGACCCGAACCCGGCGGCGGCGGGCGGCGCGGCGCGGCTGCGCCGGGCCGGGGTGGAGGTCGTCGGCGAGGTCCTGCGGGCGGAGGCCGAGCGGGGCAACGAGCTGTGGCTGACGGCCGTGCGGCGCGGGCGGCCGTGTGTGACCTGGAAGTTCGGGGCCACCCTCGACGGGCGCACCGCCGCGCCCGACGGGACGTCCCGCTGGATCACCGGGCCCGACTCGCGCCGTGACGCCCACGCGCTGCGCGCCGCGCACGACGCGGTGCTCGTCGGGTCCGGGACGCTGCGGGCCGACGATCCCCATCTGGGGCTGCGGCACGGGGTCGAGGGGCGGGCCCCGCTGCGGGTCGTCCTCGACCGGGACGGCACGATCCCGGCGGACGCGCGGGTCCTCGACGACGCGGCGCCGACCCTCGTCGTGACCGGTCCGCACACCCCGAAGCCGGTGCTCGGTGACCGGCACGAGGTGCTGCGCGTGCCGCTCGTCGACGGGTCGCTCGACGTGCGCGTGCTGCTGGACGAGCTGTGGGCGCGTGACGTGCGGTCCGTCCTGCTGGAGGGCGGGGCCCGGCTCGCGGCGTCGTTCGTCGGACGGGGGCTGCTGGACCGGGTCGTGGCGTACGTGTCGCCGCTGCTGCTCGGCGCGGGCGCGCGGCCCGTCCTCGACGACTTCGGGGCCTCGACCCTCATGGCCGGCCTGCGGCTGCACCTCGGTGAGGTGAGCCGGCTCGGTGACGACGTGCGGCTGCTCCTGCGGGTGCGGGCGCTGCCCGGGGAGGCGCCGTGAGCCCCACGATCGCCGTGATCTACCACAGCCGGCGCGGCACCGTCCGGGCGCTGGCGGCGCTGGCCGCCGAGGGGGCCCGGGAGACGGGCGCCGAGGTGCGGCTGCTGCGCGTCGCCGACGACGCGGCGTCCGCCGGCGACTGGCCCGAGCGGATCGCCGAGCCGGAGGACGTCCTGCACGCGGACGGTCTGGTGCTGGCCGCGCCCACCTACTACGGGATGGTCTCCTCCCCCTTCAAACGGTTCCTGGAGTCGACGTCCCCGCTGTGGGGTCAGGGGCTGCTCGCCGACCGGGTGGCCACCTGCGTCACCGCGTCCACGCAGCGCCACGGGGGCCGTGAGGCCACCCTGACCTCGCTGCACCACACCCTGACCCACTGGGGCTGCTGGGTCGCCGGGGCCGACCCGGGGGACCCGGTGACCCTGGCCGCCGGCGGAACGCCGTACGGGCTCGTCGCCGACAACAGCAAGGGCATGCCGGGAGCGGCCGAACAGACGGCCGCGCGGGCCCTGGGGCGCCGACTGGCCGAACTGACCGCGCGGGCCCACCCGGAGGGACGCCGGCTGCGGGGTCCGGCGCCGGAACAGCGGACGGTACTGGCCACGCCGGGCGGGCTGCGGGGGGCGGGGGCCGTTTCCGGCGACCTGCCGCCGGCCGCACCGCCGTCGACCGCACCGCCGCCGGGCACGTCCGCCGCACCGCCGGGCCCCGGCATGCCGTTGCGCCCCGTCCGTCTCACGGTCGTCTATCACGGCGAGGACGCGGCGACCCGGATCCTCGCGCAGGAGGCGGCGGCGGCCGCACGGGCGCTGGGGGCCGGGGTGCGGCTGCGGTGTGTGGCCCGCGAGGGCGCCTCCCGGGACGCGGACTGGCTGGGGCCGAGGGCCACGCCGGCCGGTGCCGAGGACATCGCGTGGGCGGACGCCGTGCTGTTCGGCGCCCCCGCGCGGCTGGGCGCCCTGGCCGCGCCGCTCCTGGAGTTCATCCAGTCGCTGGCCCCGACGGACACCGCCCCGGGCCCCCTGTGGGGCAAGCCGGCCGGCGGTTTCACGGTCGTCCCCACACCTCACGCGGGCGCCGAGACCGCCCTCCTGGACCTCGGCCACATGCTCCTCCACACGGGCGCGGTCCTGGTCCCGCCGGGCTACACCGATCCGTCGGTGGAGGCCGCCGGCGGCAACCCGTACGGCACTTCCTGGTCCCTCACCGAGGGCCCTCTCCCCACCCCGGAGGCCACCGCCGCCGCGGCTCACCAGGGCCGTCGGACGGTCCTGGCGGGCGATCTGCTGCGCCGGTCCCCGGCCATGGCGCCGGCCCCGGATCTCGTCACCCCACCCACCCCACCCGGCCCCGTCGGGCCCGCGGCGTCCGTAGGGAGCACGGTATGAGCGTCAGTGTGCGGCAGTACGACGGCATCGGTGAGACGTACGAGGGTTTCAAGTCGCTGCCGATGGCGCGCTGGGCGGAGTGCCCGAGCTTCCTGGGGATGCTGGGCGACGTGCGCGGCAAGTCGGTGCTCGACCTGGCGTGCGGGACCGGGTTCTACACCCGGTGGATCAAGCGGCTGGGCGCGGCGGAGGTGCTGGGGACGGACGTCTCGGCGGGGATGGTGGAGGCGGCGCGGGCGATCGAGGAGCGGGATCCGCTCGGGGTGCGGTACGCGGTCGCGGACGCGGCCGAACTGCCGGTCCCAAAGCGGCCGTTCGACGTGGCGAGCGCCGTGTACCTGCTCAACTACGCGCAGGACGAGGACGAGATGGAGGCGATGTGCCGGTCGGTGCGCGGGAGCCTCGCGCCCGGCAGCCGGTTCTTCGTGCTGACGCAGGCCCCCGAGTACCGCTTCGACGGCCCGTCGATGGCGAAGTACGGCTTCACGTACGACCCGGTGGCCCACAGCCCGATCGGCCCGCGCGTGCGGATCGTGGCCCAGCTGGATCCGCCGGTGGAGTTCGTGACGTCGTACCCGCGCCGTGAGGTCTTCGAGCGGAGCCTGACGAAGGCGGGGTTCGACGGCGTGACGTGGGTGCCGTTGCGGGTGTCGGAGGAGGGGCTGCGTGAGCGGGGCACGGAGTACTGGGCGGACTTCCTGGCGAACCCGCCGCTGATCATGCTGCACTGCACGGCCGTCTGAACGCGCGTCGGCCTGGCCGCCTGTCCCGGGAGGGGGAGGCGGCCAGGCCGTGTGCCGTGGGGAGGTGACACACCAGGCTGCGGGGGAACTGCCCCGCGCCCGCACCGCCCCACGGAAGCCCCGCCCGGTTGCCAAGCCGGGCGGGGCTTCCTCGTGCCGCCGGGGCGGGTCCGGCGCGGCGGCGTGCGCGCGACGGGGGAACGAACACGCACACCGCCCGCCGGGAGGTGCCCCGGCGGCACGTCCCGGCCGGGCCTGAGCCCGGCCGGGAGCCGGTGTCACCCGGCGGTGGCCGGGGCCCGCAGCCTGCGGGCGAGGACGACGCCGATCAGGGCGAGGACCGCCGTCAGGCCGAACAGGGAGCCGAGCGCGACGCGGGTGCCCGCGTCGTAGTGCTCGCTGATCGCGAGGGCCGCGCCGCCGAGGCCGGCGATGACGCCGGTGGCGAGGGTCTGCGCGAGCTGGAGCGCCCCGCTCATCTCGCCCTGCCGTTCGGCGGGCGTCTGCTCCAGCGTGTCGGTGGTCGACGCGTTGAAGCCGATGCCCATCCCGATGCCGCCCACGGCCCAGCCGAGGACCGCGATCCAGCCCGGGACGGCGTGGGTGAGGATCGACAGCGTGATCAGGCCCACCCCGGCCAGCAGGATGACGAAGCCGAGGACGACGCTGCCGGTGCGCCCGCCGGGTGTGGCGTCCCGTTTGGCCTGCCAGGCGGAGCCGAGCACCCAGGTGATGGCGCCGGCCGAGAGGCCGAGCCCCGCCTCCCAGGCGCTCTGTCCGCGCAGCTCCTGGAGGCCGAGCGGGAGGTAGGCCTCGCTGCCGAAGTACACCCCGCACAGCAGCCCGCGGATGACGACGCCCGCGCCGAGTCCGGGCCGCGCGGTGAGGGTCCCCTCGGGGGTGACCCGGCGCAGCGCGGGCAGGGCGACGGCGGCGCCGGCCACCGCGAGGACGGCGAGCAGGACCAGGTTCTCCAGCAGGAGCGCCTGGAGGAGCACGCCGGTGCCGACGGTGAGCAGGACGGAGTTGGCGAGCGGGCCCTTCCACCAGGGTTCGGCGGGGGCCGCCGTCCGCTCCGCCTGCGGGCGTTCCAGGCGGCGCAGTGCGGGGAGGCTGAGCACCGCGGCGACGGCCACGATGGGCAGCATGATCAGGAACACCGTGCGCCAGGTGGTGGCGTCGGCGAGGGTGCCCGCCAGGACCGGGCCGATCAGGGAGGGGATCGTCCAGGCCGAGGAGAGCAGGGCGAACATGCGGGCCCGCAGGTGTTCGGGGTAGGCGAGGCCGATCACCGTGTAGGCCATGGCCATGACGGCGCCGACGCCGAGCCCCTGGAGGAAGCGGCCGGCGAGGAACAGCGGCCAGTTCCCGGCGGCGCCGGCGAGGGCGCAGCCGAGGGCGAAGACGGTCATGCCGGCGACGGCGGGGGCCCAGGGTCCGCGCTGGTCGGCGGTGCGGCCGGCGAGGACGGTGCCGATGATGTTGGCGAGCATCAGGGCGGACAGGCCCCAGCCGTAGGCGCCGAGTCCGTCGAGGTCGCGGGCGATGTCGGGGAGGACGGTGGCCACGCCGAGGGATTCGAACGCGACCATGCCGACGGACAGGATCACGCCGAGGCTGAGCGCCCGGTACGGGCCGGAGAAGACGCTCTCCGAGCGTTTCGGCGGAGCGTCCGTGGGCTCGGGCGTGGGCTCGCCCAAGTCGTCCGGTAACTCGTCGACGTGCTGGGACATGAGGTCACCTCGTGTGAGAGAATTACTTTCCGATGCGGAACGGAATCATAAAGGTAGGGGAAGCTCGGTGAACACACCACAGGGCACTCGGGGCGCGGACTCCCTCACGGCGCAGCGTTCGCGGGGCCGTCCGCGCGACGAACGCATCGACACCGCCGTCCGCAGAGCCGTGATGGAGATCCTGAACGAGGTGGGCTACGGCCGGCTGACGCTGGAGGCGGTGGCCGCCCGCGCCGGGACGACGAAGCCGACGCTGCGGCGGCGCTGGCGTTCGCGCCAGCACCTCGTGGTGAGCGCGCTCGTGCAGACGATGGGTTCCTCCCCGACGCCCGACACCGGCTGCACCCACTGCGACCTGATCGCCGGCATCCGCACCCTGAGCCACGCGTTCACCACGACCGTCGGCCGCCGCGCGCTGCCCGCGCTGATCGCGGACCTGGCCGACGACCCGGAGCTGGAGTCGGAGTTCCTGAGCGAGCTGTTCCACCCCCGCCGGGCGGCGACGGCCGCGGCCCTGCGCCGGGGCATCAGGCGCGGTGACATCCGTCCCGACGCCGATATCGACCTGCTGCTCGACATGCTGGCGTCGACGGCCTACTACCGGATCCTCTTCGGGCACCTGCCGCTCACGCCGACGCTCGCCGAGGACGTCGTGGAGGTCGTCCTCAAGGGCGTGGCCACCCCGCAGTGGCACAGCAACCACGGGACGGTGCACGACCTCTGAGCCTCGCGGCGCCCCGGGTCACGCCGCCCCGGGGCGCACCACCGCGCCGCCCGGACCGCGTACGGCACGCGGGGCGCGGGAGCCACCGCACTTCCGGGGTCCTCGGGACGAGAAAGGGAATCCTGTGCTCAGCCGCGACTGTGAAATGTCCGAGGTGCAAAAGGCCCTCGCCTCCGCCGCCTCCGGATCGGGGGCCAGTCTTCTGTTCGAGGGGGGCATCGGGTCCGGCAAGTCGTACCTGATGCGGGCCGCCGTCAGAACCGCCCGTGCGCACGGCTTCGAGACGATACCCGTGCGCGCCCGGCCCTCGGGCCCCGTGCTCGCCCACGACGTGCTGCGCCGGCTGGACGCGGTTCCCTTACCCACGGACCCGGCGCGCTCCGGGTACGACGCGCTCGACGACGTCCGCCCGGGGCACCCGGCCGGTTCACGCAAGCCGCTGCTGCTCGCGGTGGACGACCTGCACTGGGCCGACGCGCAGTCGCTGCGCTGGCTGGAGCGGCTGTCGGCCCGCCTTGAGGGGCTGCCGGTGGCGCTGCTGGGGTCGCTCACCCCGGGGCTCGCCCCGCCCCAGGAGGAGGCGCGGGGCGACGGACGGGGCACGCTGGCCCGGGTGGTCTCCGACTTCCACCACCACACGGTGCTCTCCGGCCTCGACCCGGACGCGGTCGGCTATCTGCTGGCCTCCTTCTTCGGGCGTCCCGTCGCCGACGTCCTGGTGCGCGCCTGTCACCGCGCGACCGGCGGGAACCCGCTGCTGACCCAGGCCCTGCTGCGCGAGCTGCGCCGGGCCGGGGCGACGGGTGAGCCGACGCGGGACCAGATCGCGGCGCTGGGTTCGGTGGAGGTCGCCGAGACGGTCGTGGCCCGCTTCGAGGACCGCTTCCCCGGTATCGGGCGAGCCCTGGACGCCGTCGCCGTCACCGGGCGGGCCGCCACCGCGTCCCTGGTCGCCGAGCTGATCGGGGTGCCCGGGGTGGAGGCGGCCGACATGCTGCACGTCCTGGTGCGCTGCGGGGTCCTGCACGAGGCCGGTGAGGGGGCGGTGTTCGCGCAGCCGCTGGTGCGGGCCTCGTTCCTGGCGGCGCTGGCGCCCAGCGAGAACGCCCGGCTGCACGCGGCGGCGGCGCACGCCCTGCACCGGCTCGGCGCCCCCGGCGAGGAGGTCGTCCACCATCTGCGCCGGGCCCCGCGCATCGGTGAACGCTGGGCCCAGCGGCTGCTGTTCGACGCCACCTGCGCCGCCGTCGCCCGGCACGACGTGGAGGAGGCCCGCGCGCTCCAGGAGCGATGCGCCCTGGAGGACGGGCCGGACGGCCGCGCCGAGCTGCTGCGGCGCCTGGGCCGCGCGGAACTCGTCGCCGACGCGCCCGCCGTCGCCGCCGGCCGGCTGCGCGCCCTGGGCCGGCCGCCGGTCGACGACGCGGCCGGCGCGGTCACCCTCGTGAACCTCGCCCTCGCCACCCTGCTCGACGGCGACCTCGCGGGCGCCCGGCGCGACCTGCGGACCGGGCTCGCCGCCCTCGGCCCCCTCGACCCCGCCCGGGAACCGGCCGCCGGAGCGTTCGCCGTGCTCGGGGTGCTCACCCTGATCGGCGGCACCAGCCGGACCACGCTGCCCGTCCTGCCCGTCGTCCCGGCCGCCCGGACGCCGTGGGTGCGGTGCGCGCAGTCGACGCTGGCGGCGCTCGCGGCACGGCAGCACGGCGGGCGGCGCGAGGAGGCCGTCCGGCACGCGCGCGCGGGGCTCGCCGAACCCGTCGTGCCCACCGACGTGCCCACCGCGCCGTTCCGGCTGCTGCTCGCGCAGGTGCTGTGCGACGCCGGGGAGCACCACGAGGCGATCGAGGTGTGCCGTGCGGTGGCCGCGGGCGCCCGCCAGGAGGGCGCGCGGACCATGGCGGCCCTCGCCGAGGCCGCCCTCGCCGCGTGCTGCCACCGGGCCGGGCTGCTGCGCGAGGCGGTCCGGGCCGCGCGCACCGCGCTGACCGACGGGCCGCCCGGACCGTGGCTCGGCAGCGCGCTGGCCCGCTGTCGGCTGGCCGGGGTCCTCGTCGACACCGGGGACCTCGACGGGGCGCGCCGGCTGCTGCTCGACGAGCACGCCCCGGCCCCGCTGCCCGAGCCGGTCCTGCCCGGTCTGCTGCTCCAGCGGGCCCGGCTGCACGCGGCGCTCGGCCACCCCGAGGCGGCCCTCGCCGACCTGGAGGAGTGCGGGCAGCACCTGCGCGACGCCTGCCACCACGAACTGTCGCCCTGGCGCCGGACGGCCGCCGTGCTGCACGCGCGCGCCGGTGACCTGGAGACGGCCGAGCGGCTGGCCCGCGAGGAGCTGGACGCCGCCCGCGCCTGGGGCGCCCCCGCCACCGTCGCCGCCGCCCTGCACACGCTGGCCCGGGTCGACCGGGGCGGGCAGAGCCTGCCCCTGCTGTACGAGGCGGCCGGGCTGCTGCGGGGGTCGGCGGCGCCGCGCCTCGAACACGCCCGGGTGCTGCGCTCCCTCGGGCACGAGTTACAGCGCCTGCGCAAGGTCCGTGACGCGCGCGAGCAGTTACGTTCGGCGCTCGCGCTGGCCGAGGAGTGCGGGGCGCGCACCCTGGTCGACGACCTGCGCGACGACCTCGCCTCGGCGGGCGCCCGGCCCAGACGGGGCACCGAGACCGGCCTCGACGCGCTGACCCCGGCCGAGTACCGGACGGCCCTGCTCGCGGCGGAGGGGCTGACCAACCGGGAGATCGCCGACCGCTGCTACGTCACCCGGCGGACCGTGGAACTCCATCTGAGCCGGGTCTACCGGAAGCTGTCGGTGTCGGGGCGCAGCGACCTGCCCGGCGCGGTCGGGGGCTCACCCCGGCCGGTGGTGCTGCGGCCGGCCTCGTGAGGGCCTGTGTCACATCCCCGGTCGGATAGCGCGCGTCGTCTGGTGCTCCCCCAAGCTCTCCCGAGCAGGGGGTACCCCCAGATCGCAAGGCGCCGGAGCGCCCGCGACGGGGGTGCCCCCTGGTCGAGCGAAGTCGAGAGCTTGGGGGAGGAGTCACGTGGGCGGTTCGGCAACGCGGCTGGGGGCACCCCCTGCTCGCAGAGCTCGGGGGAGTGCGTGCCAGACGACGCGCGCCCGGCCGGGGACGTGACACAGGCTCTGAGGGGGCGCCCGTGAGCGCCCGGTGTCCGCCGGGGCCCTGTCACGGGCGGGCCAGGTACGTCAGGACCATGTCGACGCTCTGGCCGGTCAGTTCCGGGGTGACGGGGCCGTGGCCGAACAGGGCCCGGTAGTAGAGCGGGGCGGCGAGCGCGTCGAGGACGAACTCCATGTCGAAGTCGGGGCGGATGTCGCCGCGCTCGACGGCCGTGCGCAGCCGGCGGGCCGTGGAGGCGCGGCGGGGGCGGAACACCGAGTCGAGGAATTCCCGGCGCAGTTCGGGCTGCCCGGCGAGGTCGGCGACCAGACCGGGCAGGACCTGGCTCATGCCGGGCGCGGCGAAGGCGGCGCCGAGCGTGCCGATGCCGGTGACGAGGTCGGCGCGCAGGTCCCCGGTGTCGGGCGTGGGCTCGTGGCCCAGCACGGTGACGACCGCCTCCGCGACCAGGTGCTGTTTCGTGGGCCAGCGGCGGTAGATCGCCGGGCGGTAGACGCCGACGCGGGCGGCGACCTGGCTGATGGTCAGGCCCGCGTACCCGGTCTCCGCCAGCAGTTCGAGCGTGGCGGCGAGGACGGCCCGGTCGATCTCCGGGTCCTTCTTGCGACCTGCGGTACGGGGGGTGGTGGGCACGGGGGTTGCCTTTCGGTGCGGGCGCGGTCGGTGAGGGCGGTCCGGCGCCGGGTGACGCGGTCACGAAATGATTCAGTACGACTTGTATCGTAATCATGTCAGCGATGCCTCCCCACAGATCGGACACGTGACATGCCTCTCGACTCCCCCGCCTCCACCCGCGAGACGGACCGCCCACCGGCATCCCGCCGGGCGGCGGTCGGCGGGCCGTTACTGCTCGCCGCCCTGATCCTGCTCGCCCTCAACCTCCGCTCCCCCATCACCTCGGTCGCCCCGCTGCTCAACCCCCTCCAGGCGGACCTGGACCTCAGCGAGACGACTGTCGGTGTCCTCACCTCCCTGCCGGTGCTCTGCCTCGGCCTGTTCGCGTTCGTCGCGCCGGGGCTCGGCCGCCGCTACTCCCTGCGCGCGCTGCTGACGCTGTCCCTCGTCGTCCTGACCGTCGGGGCGCTCGTGCGGGCCGGTACCTCGCCGGTCGCGCTGTTCGTGGGGACCGTGCTGGTCGCGGCGCCGATCGGGATCGCCAACGTCCTGATACCGGGCCTGATCAAGCGGCGTTTCCCGGACTCGGTGCCGAGGGTGTCCGCGTTCTACTCCAGCGCGCTCACGTTCGGCGCGGCCGGCGGTCCCGCGGTCGCGGTGCCGCTCGCCGACGCGACCGGGTCGTCCTGGCGGACGCCGCTGCTGATCCTCGTCGTCCCGCTGTCGGTGCTGACGGCCGTCGTCGTGCTGCTGGCGCTGCGCCGGGAGCCGCCCGCCGCGCCGGCCCCGCCGCCCGCGCCCGGCAGCCGCAAGGGGCTGTGGCGGGAGCGGCTGGCCTGGCAGGTGACCGTCTTCTTCGGCGCGCAGGCGCTGCTGTCGTACACGGTGTTCGGCTGGCTGCCGACCATCTGGCAGGACCGGGGGCTGAGCGCGACCTCCGCCGGGCTCGCCCTGTCCCTGTGCAACGCCGTGGGTGTCGTCGGCGCCTGGATCCTGGCCGCCGCCGGGAAACGCCTCCCCGACCAGCGGCCCGCCGGGGTGACGGTCGCCGTCCTCACCGCGTGCGGCCTGCTGGGCGTCGTCCTCGGCCCCAAGGCCCTGCTGTGGCCGTCCGTCGCCGTGCTCGGGCTCGGGCTCGGTGCCGGGTTCGCGCTGGCGCTCAGCCTCTTCGCCCTGCGCTCCCCGGACGCGCCGACCACGGCCGCGCTCTCCGCGATGGGGCAGGGCATCGGCTATCTGATCGGCGTGCTCGGTCCGCTGGGCGCGGGCGCGCTGCACGACGTCACCGGGGCGTGGACGCTGCCGCTGACCGTGCTGCTGCTGGCCTGCGCCGTGCAGATCACGGTCGCCTTCAGCGCCGGGCGCGCCCGGACCGTGGGGGCGCTCGGGAAGTGACGTCCGGTCAGCCGACGGTGTCCTTCCGGCCTGCGAGGAGGGCCGCCTGTCCGGTGAGGAACGCGGCCAGGGGGCCGGGCGCCGAGTAGAACGGGGAGTGGTCGCAGTCGAGTTCGAGGCGGGCGACCGCGTGGGCGGCGCAGGCGCGCTGGGCCTCGGGGCGGACCGTCCGGTCGGCGGCGCAGACGACGTAGGCGCTGGGGACGGCGAGCCACGCCGGGTCCGTGAGGGGGGCGGCCGGGACGCGGCTGCGCATCGGGCGCCAGCGGGCCGCCGCGCGGTCGGCGAGCGGGGCGGGGGTGCGGGAGTACAGCGCGTCCCTGGCCGACGGCAGGAGGGTGAGCGTGCCGTCGTCCGCCTCGTGGAGGGCCGCGCGGAAGGCGGGGTCGGTCCAGTCCAGGTCCGCCGGGGGCTCGCCGGGGCGGGGCATGCGGGCGGCGACGTACACCAGCCGGTCGGCGCCGTGCCCGCCGGCCGACACCGGCAGGCCCGCGTAGCTGTGCGCGACGAGCAGCACCGGGCCGTGCCGGGCCCCCTCCGCCACGGCGTCCCGGACGGCCTCGGTGTCGTCGGCGCAGGAGGTGAGGGGCAGGTCGACGGCACGGGCGCGCAGGCCGGCCGCCCGCAGCCGGGGCGTCACCTCGTCCCAGCACCAGGCGCCGTGGTGGGCACCGTGCACGAGCAGGACGTACGGGGGCCTCATCGCGGGGGCCCGGGGTCGGGGGCGGCGCGCGGGGGTTCCGGGTCGAGGGTGGCGCGGCGACCGGACTCCGGGTCGGGGGCGGTGCGGCGGCCGGGCTCCGGGTTGGGGGCTATCGGGCGGTTGTTCAGGTCGACGGAGAGGAAGATGTCGTTCGCGACGGGGGTGCGCATCTCCTCGGCGAGCTGTCCGATCAGGCCCGCCGTGCGGGCGAGCAGGGCGAAGCCGCGCAGCAGCGGGATGGGGAGGTCGAGGTCGGCGAGGGCGGCTCCGCAGACGCCGGCGCCGTTGAGGGGGAGCGTCCTGCCGAGGACCTGCGGGTGGGTGCGGCCGATCGCGGCGAACAGGGCGAGGTGGGGACCGAACTGGCCCTCCTCCTCGGCGATCCGCATCAGGCGGGGGGTGCGGGGGTCGCCGTCCTTGTGCACGTGGTGACCGAGGCCGGGCAGGAGACGGCCGGCCTGCCGCCGGTCGCGGACGGTGCCCAGGGCGAGCGCGTCCCACCCCGCCTCGTCCTGCGGCAGCGCGCCCGCGTGCCGTTCCAGGACGTCGTGCAGGAAGGCGCCGGTGTCCTCGGTGACGCCGAGGAAGCGCGAGCCGCCGCCCAGCAGGCCCGCCGCGAGGGCGCCTTGGACGGAGTCCGGGGCGGAGAGGTAGGTGAGGCGGGTGACGATCGCGGTCGGGGTGAACCCGTGGTCGGCGAGCGCGGCGAGGACCGCCTCGAAGACGCGGACCTGGCCGGGGGTGGGGCGGCGCTGGGTGGCCAGCCGGAAGGCGAGTTCACCGAAGCCGACGTGGCCCATGATGTCGGTGGCGAGGTCGTCGCCGAGGAGGGTGATGGAGGTGCGGGAGGAGGCGCCGAGGGCGGTGGGGTAGGACGGGCCGGCCGTTTGTTCCCGCTCAGTCACGGCTCTCCCCCTCTCCCGGTCCCGCCAGCCACTTCCGCAACTCCGGCCCGTGCTCGTCCAGTTCAGGCGGCGGCAGCTCGTAGCGGGCCGGGGTCACCGAGAAGCTGATCGGGTGCCGGGCCATGGGGACGGCCCGCTCCCCCTCCCCCACCTCGACGACCGGGTCGAGCCCGAACCGTTCGGCCGCCGCGAACCCGCCGTCGATGGTGTTGATCGGCGCGGCGGGCACCCCGGCGGCGACGAGCGCTTCGAACCACTCGCCCGCGCCCCGGGTGGCGAGGCGTTCGACGAGCAGCGGGCGCAGTTCGGCGCGGCGGGCGGTGCGGTCCTTGTTGTGGGCGAAGCGGGGATCGTCGGCGGTCCGGGGGATGCCGAGGACGTCGCACAGGCGCCGGAACTGGCCGTCGTTGGCGGCGGCGACGATGAGGTCCCGGTCGGCGGTGGGGAAGGGTTCGTAGGGGAAGACGCTGGGGTGCGCGTTGCCCATCCGGTAGGGCACCGTGCCGCCGGCGACGTACGCGGAGCTGTGGTTGACCAGCCCCGACAGGGCCGAGGAGAGCAGGTTGACCTCGACGTGCTGGCCCTCGCCCGTGGCGTCGCGGTGGCGCAGCGCGGCGAGGATGCCGATCGCGGCGTGGTTGCCGGCCATCACGTCGAAGACGGAGATCCCGGCGCGGAAGGGCTCGCCGTCGGGGTCACCGGTGAGGCTCATCAGGCCGGAGATCGCCTGGACCATCAGGTCGTAGCCGGGGACGTGGGAGCCCGCGCCGGGACCGAAGCCGGTGATCGAGGCGTACACGACACCGGGGTTGGCGGCGCGGACGGCGTCGAAGCCGAGGCCGTACTTCGCGAGGGCGCCCGGTTTGAAGTTCTCGATGACGACGTCGGCGCGGCGCGCGAGTTCCCGGGCCGCCGCCGCGTCGTCGCCGTCGCGCAGGTCGAGCGCGAGGGAGCGCTTGCCCCGGTTGACGCCGAGGTAGTAGGTCGACGTCTCGCCCCTGACCGGCGGTGTCCAGGTGCGCGTCTCGTCCCCGGCGGGCGCCTCGACCTTGATCACCTCGGCGCCGAGGTCGGCGAGCAGCATGGTCGCGTACGGGCCCGCGAGGACGCGGGAGAAGTCGGCGACCAGCAGCCCGGACAACGGTCCCGCACCCCGGCCCTCCGGCGTGGACATCTCCATGAAATCTCCCCTCCGACCGCACAGCGGACACATGTCCGCCGACTTCGGATTGTGACACGCCGGGCCCCCGTCCTGGCAAGGGCGGGTGTTCAGCCTTGAACGGCGGCCACCGCGCGCGGGACGGCCGTCAGGCGGGCGAAGTCGGCGCTGATGTCGCCGGCGGTCTGGAGGAGCGCGGGCAGGTGGCGGTCGCGCAGGTCGTCCAGGGAGGTCTCGGCGGCGTGGGCGTTGACGTTGATCGCCGCGATCACCCGGCCCTCGCCGTCGCGCAGGGGCACCGCGACCGAGCGGATGCCGAGGGCCAGGTCCTCGTCGGCCAGGGCCCAGCCCCGCGCGCGCACCTCGCGCAGGGCGGCGTC
This sequence comes from Streptomyces roseirectus, assembly GCF_014489635.1. Lineage (NCBI taxonomy): Bacteria > Bacillati > Actinomycetota > Actinomycetes > Kitasatosporales > Streptomycetaceae > Streptomyces > Streptomyces roseirectus. The sequence continues at coordinate 971,378 of NZ_CP060828.1, forward strand.
CCGCTCCTCCTCGCCGGGGCACCACAGGGGGGTGAGGCCGGAGCGGGTGGGCTCGGCGAGGGTCCGCTCCAGCTCGGCCGGCTCCAGCGCGGCCAGCAGCACCTTGCCGAGGGAGGTCTGCAGGGCGGGGAAGCGGGTGCCGATGCGCACGGAGAGGGTCACGATCTTCGGGACGGCGACCCGGGCGACGTACACGATGTCGCCGCCGTCGAGCTGGGCGACCGAGCAGGACTCGCGGGTGCGGGCCACCAGGCGTTCCATGTGCGGGCGGGCCACGTCCCACAGGCCCAGCGAGCCGACGTAGGCCATGCCGAGGTCGAGGACGCGGGGGGTGAGGGCGAAGCCGCGTTCGTCGGTCCTGACGTAGCCCAGCTCCTCCAGGGTGAGCAGGATGCGGCGGGCGGTGGGGCGGGCGAGGCCGGTCGCCGTCGCCACTTCGGACAGCGACATCACGGGGCGCTGCGGGGCGAAGGCGGTGATCACCTCCAGCCCTCGGGCCAGCGCTTCGATGAAATCAGGCCCGGTGCCCGTACGCGGCATCTGCTGCGCCTCTCCTCGACTGACGGGCGTCCAGATTACGCCGCCCGTCCGCACTGCGGTCCAGCCTCCGCCGCCGGGACCGGCTTTACCCGATCGAGCCTTCCCGAGGGTTGACGACGTGGGGCGGGCGTACCAGGGTTGCGCGCATGACCGCACAGCGGACATATGTCCGCTGGGATTCTCGAAGGAGAGTCGACGATGACTCAGCCCTCCCCCGACGCCTCGGCCCTCCCGTCGCGCCTGCACCACAACGCCTACGTCACCCGCGACCAGGAGGCGACCCGCGCCTTCTACGAGGACATCGTCGGGCTGCCGCTGATCGCGACCTGGAAGGAGTCCGACGAACTCTTCGGCGCCGTCCGCACGTACTGCCACACCTTCTACGGCCTCGGCGACGGCAGCGCGCTGGCCTTCTTCCAGTTCGCCGACCCCGACGACCAGAAGCAGTTCGGCCCCGAGATGCCGCACTCCCCCTTCCAGCACATCGCCCTCAAGGTCACCGAGGACGTCCAGAACGCGATCGCCTCCCGCCTGGAGAAGGCCGGCTGGAAGCCCGAGGAGACCTACGTCCTCGAACACGGCTACTGCCGCTCCCTCTACACCAGCGACCCCAACGGCCTCCTCCTCGAATTCACCCTCGACGCCCCCGGCATCCACGAGACCGACGCGGAACGCCGCCGGACCGCCCGCGCGGAGCTGGCGGAGTGGCTGAGCGGGGAGCACACGAGCAACAACACGTACCGCTGAACGGGGTTGACGGGAAAGGCGGTTGACGGCGGGGCGGATCACCGCCCCGCCTCCCCTCCTCGCCGTGGCCGAACAGCCCGTTCTCCCCGGCGTGCGGGGTGATGCCGCACACCCAGATCGCCGGTTCGGGCACGCCCGCGCGGACCATCGCCGCGTGCCCCCCGGCGCACGGTCCGCTCGACGAGGCCGGGCTCGATGCGGTGGACGGCGTCGATGAGGCCGATGCGCGTGGTGACGTGGACGACCCTCACCTTCGGTGTCGCCAGCGTCATCGACACCTCCTCGACGCCGGTGAGACGATCCGACGCGCGCGCCGGGCCGGACGACGCGATCGCCACGTACGTCTGGTCGCTGGACGGCGGCCGGGCCCGCCGGACCGCGTCCCTGCCGCACGGCTTCCTCGGCGCCCTGCCGGCCGTCCGGCCCGGCCGGCGGGCGCGCGCTCGCGGACGGCGGCCAGGTCACCGCGCTCGCGTTCAGCGCCGACGGCAAGCGGCTCGCCGTCGGCGACACGGCCGGCACCGTCACGCTCTGGGACGGCGGCTCGCAGCAGCGCGTCGGGGCGGATCTACCGGCGGCGGACGGCGGAGCCGGGTCGCTCGCGTTCGCCCCGGACGGGCAGACGCTGTACGCCGCCGGGCCCGATGCCCCGCGCTCCAGAGCTTCCCGCTCTCCGCCCGGGGCGCGGTGGCCGCGCTGTGCGAGCGGACCGGGGGCGGGCTGAGCCGGGCGGAGTGGCGGGCGTACGTCCCCGACGCGGACTTCCGGGCGAGCTGCGGATAGGCTGATTACTCAACAACGCACCTAGGTGTCAGGGGGTTGGGATGTTCCGGCGCTATGTCGCCCTCGGTGACAGCCAGACGGAAGGGGTCGGGGACGGGGACGACGTCCGGGGGCTGCGCGGGTGGGCGGACCGGCTCGCCGAGGAACTGGCGCGGCACGAGCCCGAGCTGCTGTACGCGAACCTCGCGGTGCGGGGACGGCGGGCGGGGCAGGTGCGCCAGGAGCAGTTGGAGGCGGCCCTCGCGCTGCGGCCCGACCTCGCGACGGTCTCGGCCGGGGTCAACGACCTGCTGCGGCCGGGGTTCGACCTCGACGCGGTCGCCGGGGACCTGGAGGCGATGTTCGCGGCGCTCACCGCGCGCGGGGTGACCGTCGCGACGATGACGTTTCCCGACGTCGGGGCCGTGTCGCCGCTGGCCAGGCCGGTCGGGCGGCGGATCCTCGCGCTCAACGAACGGATCCGGGAGGCCGCCGGGCGGCACGGGGTCGCGGTCGCGGAGATCGCCGTGCACCCCGCGGCGACCGATCCCCGGCTGTGGTCCGCCGACCGGCTGCACACGAGCGCGCTCGGGCATGCGCGGATCGCCGCCGCCGTCGCGCAGGCGCTGGAGCTGCCGGGCAGCGACTCCAGCTGGACGCTGCCCCTGCCGACCGCCCTTCCCGTGGTGCCCGCCTGGCGCGCGGCCGGCACGGAGCTGCGCTGGGCCGGCACGTTCCTCGGGCCCTGGCTCCTGCGCCGCCTGCGCGGCCGCTCCTCGGGCGACGGCCGCGTGGCCAAACGCCCTGACCTCCTCCCCGTAACTACTCAACTAATTGACTAAGGATTCCCCATGCACGCCTTCCGCTCCGCCGTCGAACGCGGCGACATGGACGCCGTCGCCGACCTCCTCTCCGACGACGTCGTCTTCACCAGCCCCGTCGCCTTCAAGCCCTACACCGGCAAGCCCCTCACCGCCGCGATCCTCCGCGCGGTCTCCCGCGTCTTCGCCGACTTCACCTACATCCGCGAGATCAACGACCCCGACGGCCGCAACCACGCCCTCGTCTTCACCGCCACCGTCAACGGCCGCACCCTCCAAGGCTGCGACTTCCTCCACCTCGACGACAACGGCCTCATCGACGACCTCACCGTCATGGTCCGCCCCCTCTCCGCCGCCCAGGCCCTCTCGGAGGCGATGGGGGCGGAGTTCGAACGCATCACGCAGGAGGCGACAGCGGGCTGACGTCCTCGCGTCCGGTCCCCCCTGGGTATTTCCGACCAGGGGACTGGCCAGGGGGACTGGATCGCCGACTCCGCCACGGCCGCGCCCTGATGCAGGCCGCCTCGGTCGCCGGCGCCGAGCACGGTGTCACCCTCAAGGTCGATCTCGGTGACGAGCTCAACCGGCGTGTCCGTGCGGCGACTCAGGCGACCGTCGATGCGCACAAGGCCCAGGTCGCCGCTGCGGCGGAGCTTCGGCGCACCGCCGCTGCCCTGGCCGCCCACGGGCTCACCGGTCGTGACATCGCGCACGTCCTGGGGGTCTCGCCCCAGCGTGTCTCCCAGTTGTTGAAGGACCGTCAGGAGCGGGGCTGAGGCCAGCGGGGGGGTGGTGGTTGGGGCTCAGGCCTTCGGCAGTGGGAACGTTGCTCGTACCTCCCAGCCCGTGTCTCTGCCGGGGCCGGTGTGCAGGGCGCCGCCGAGGGCGGTCACTCGTTCCTTGAGGCCGATGAGGCCGAAGCCGCCGCCGTGGGCTTCCGGGGGGAGTTGGGTGCTGCCTCGGCCGTTGTCGGTGATGGAGACGACGAGGTGGTGGGGGGTGTTGTGGAGGTGGACGTCGATGTGGGTGGCGTCGCCGGCGTGGCGGCGGATGTTGGTGAGGGATTCCTGGACGACGCGGAAGGCGGCGGCCTGGATCTCGTGGGGGAGGCGGTCGGAGAGGGTGGGCGCGCGGTGGAGGGTGACCGTCTGGATGGGGGTCGCGAATCTGTCCGTGAGGTCGGCGATGGCCGCGAGGTCGCCGACGGGCCGGCGGTCGGCGGCGGGCCGATGGTCGGCGGCGTCGTCGCCCGTGTCGCGCAGGACACCGACCGTGCGGCGCATGGAGGCGAGCGCTTCGGTCGCGGCGTGCTCCATGCCGGCGAGGACGGGGTCGAGGGAGTGCCGCTGGGTGGTGGCCATCATGCGGGCCACCTGCGTCTGGACGAGGATGCCGGTGACATGGTGCGCCACGAAGTCGTGGAGGTCGGCCGCGATGGCGACGCGCTCGCCGCGCCGCGTCTCGCTGACGGCGACCGCCCGCCGGTAGTCCATGGTGCGCAGGTAGGCGGCGAGGGCGACGAACAAGCCGATCAGGACGAGGCCGATGAACCCGAGGACGAGCGCGTCCGATCCGGGCAACTCCATGCTCCGTACCGGCAGCAGCATGAGCGCGCCGACGGCGAGCACCCCGTACCCGACGGCCGACCGGGCCGGGCAGCGCCGCACCGCGATGTGCAGAAGGCACAGCAGCAGGACGACCTCACCGGGCCCGAACATGGTCCCGCTCACGCTGATCGCCGAGCCCAGGGAGTAGAGGACCGAGGCGAGGACGGGGACGAGGATCCGCACCCGCAACGTGAGCCAGTCGGGCCTGCGTCCTGACGGCCACAGCACGGCGGCGAGGCCGGTGAGCACGACGGCGAGGGCCGGCCAGACGGCCGGCGCCACCGGCAGGTCCCCCTCTCCGTCGAACCCCACGAGAAGGACGTCGACGGCACAGGCGGAGACCAGGAGACCGTCGGCGAAACCTCGGGCGAGACCACGGGATGACACGGACTTCATGCCGATCACGCTACGGTCCGCCACCCCTCCCCCGGATCGGCCGAACGGCCGAGGCCGCCCGTGGGGAAACGGCCCGTTCACTGGCCGTTCGGCCGAGGCGGCGACGGCGTCGGAGGAGCGAGTCTGGAGGCACGTTCTCCCCACGTCCCCCAGGAGCGGTCGATGCAGCGCAACGGATTCGTCATCGGTGCCGTCGGCGGTGTGGTCGCCGTGACCGCGCTGGTCGGCCTGGCCACCCACCTCATGTCCGGCACCGAGTCCACGACACCGCTGAACGACGACACGGCGGTCTCGGCCGACGGCCACAAGGTGCTCTCGGCGAAGATCGTCGCGGGCCGCACCCAGGGCAAGTACCACCCGCTGCCCTGGATCGGCGACAAGGTCACGAACGTGACCTGCCCGACCGGGCTCAAGGCCGTCACCGGCGCGTCGATCACCTGCACGGGCGAGAAGAGCGGCGGCGGGACCGTGGAGATACCCGTACGCGTGACCAAGGCCGGCGCGACCAGCGTGACGTGGAAGTTCGAGCGCTGACGAATTCCGAGCGCTGCTGAGGAAGTTCGAGCACTGAGAGCCGGCCGCGCGCAGCCGAGCCCCCACCCGACCCACCCGGAGTCCCCATGCGTTCCCCCGTCCTCCCGCTGACCTGGCACCTCGCCAGATCCTCAGGCCGCCGCGGGCTGCAGTCGCAGCTCCTCGCGGCCGGCGCCGCCGCCGTCGGTTCGTTCCTCCTGCTGGTGATGATCGCCGCCGCCCTCGGCGCCGGCGCCCGCGCCGACCACACGACCTGGCGCACCCCCGCCTCCGCCCCGGCGAACCGGGCGACGGCGATCCAGTTGACGACTGTGACGTACGTCCGCCACGACCCCGTCACGGTCGTCAACCTGGCCCACCTGCCGGGCCGCGAGGAGACCCCCGCGCCGCCCGGTCTGAGCGCCTTCCCGAAACCGGGCGAGGTGTACGTCTCCCCCGCGCTGGCCGAACTCCTCGGCAGACTCCCCGCGAACCAGCTCGCCGACCGCTTCCCGAAGGTGACGTCGTACGGCACGCTCGGCTCCGCCGCGCTCGCCTCACCGGACGAACTGGTCGCGGTGGTCGGGCGGACGTCGGGCGACCCGGCGGTGTCGGCGCGGGCCGGCGACCAGAACTACTACGACGAGAACCTGACCGAGCGCGCGCTGGTCGCCGGGTTCACCAGCACGAAGGCGAGCGTCCTCACCGGCACCGACCAGGGCACCGTCCTGCTGGGCGTGCTGCTGCTCGTGATGCCGGTCGTCGTGCTGGCCTCGGCCGCCGGACGGCTCGGCGCGGCCCGGCGTGAACAGCGGCTCGCGGCGCTGCGGCTGGCGGGGGCGACGCCCCGGCAGATCCTCGGCATGACGGCCGTCGAGGCGGCCGGGGTCGGCGCGGCCGGTGCCTTCGCGGGGGCGCTCGGCTACACGCTGCTGCTGCCCGCGCTCGCCCGGCTCCCGTACGGCGTCGGCGGCTGGTACGCCGGCCAACTGTGGGTGGGGCCGCTGTGGTTCGCGGCGGTCGTGCTGGCCGTGACCGCGCTCATCACGGTCAGCGCGGTGACGATGCTGCGTCAGGTGGCCTCGTCGCCGCTGGGCGTCGCCCAGCAGTCCGACCCGCGCCGTACGCGGGCGATCCGGCTGGTGCTGTTCGTCGCGGTCCTCGGCTGCATCTGGATGTCCACGGGCGACGGCCAGTTGAAGAACCGGCAGCTGATCGCGCTGCTGCTGCTCTTCTACGGCGCGTTCTGGCTGTTCGGGCCCTGGGTCGTGGACCGGCTGGGCCGGGTCGTGGGCCGCTTCGCGGTCCGGCCGGCCACGCTGCTCGCGGCGCGCAGGCTCAGCGACGATCCGCGCGGGGCGTGGCGCACGGTCAGCGGGCTGGTGCTCGCCGGGTTCGTGGCCGGGTTCTTCTCCATCAGCGCCCTCGGCCTCGACGGCCCGGACCATCACGGTCAGGTGGCCGTGGTCGCCTCCGACGCGCGGCACACCGCGACCGAGGCCCGCACGGCGCTGCGGCAGGCGGGGGTCACGGCGACGGTGAGGGTCGTCGGCGAGGACGAGTTCGACAGCCTCCTCAGCGGGATGCCCGGCATCGTCGCCCAGGTCTCCGGCGGTCAGGACCAGCTCGACAGGGCCGTCACCGCGCTGACGCCCCTCGGCGGGGGCAAGCTGCCCTTCACCCAGCAGTACGTCGCCACGCCGGACGACACGGTCACCGCGCGCGTCGCCACCGTCAGCACCGCGACCCTCGTCCTCAGCTTCCTCGTCGCGGCCGCCTCGGCGGGGCTCACCGCGGCGGCGAACGTCCTCGACCGGCGCCGCACCTACGGCCTCCTGCGACTGTCCGGCACGCCCCTGTCGGTCCTCGACAGCGCCCGCGTCCGCGAGGCCGTGATCCCGCTGACGGCGCTGGCGGGCGGCACCACGTTGATGGGCGTGTTCGGCGCCACCCAGGTCAACAAGCTGGCCGGCACCACGATGAACACCTCCGGCGCCGTGCGGCTCCTGGTCTGTGTGGTCGTCGGCGCGCTCGCCATGTTCGCCGCGATCACCGCGAGCAAGCCGCTCCTGCGCAGGGTGACGGCGGGTCCGGCCCAGACGTCGGACTGACAGCGACCCGGGGTCCGTTCCGCCAGGGGACGGGGAACGGACCCCGCCGTGGCCGCCCGCCGGACCCCCATGACGGCGGGCGGCCACGGGAAAGGCCGGTGCCGGAAGGGAACCCCCTTTCCGGCACCGGCCGAAGGCAACGCACCGGGCTTCAGCCCCGGCCTCGGCCTCGGCCTCGGCCTCGGTGTGACGCGGACCAGGTCCCGGCTCCGGCTCCGAGAAGGCGCCGCGTCACCCCGACTGCTCCGCCGAACTCTCCCGCAGCATCGCCTGGTACAGCGCCTCGTGCCCGGCCGGCGGGGGCAGTTCGCCCTTCGCCGGGGTCTCCAGGGACTGGATCAGCAGGGCGATGACGCGGCGCCAGGCGTCGGGGGCGGCGGAACCGGTCGCCTTGACGACACCCGCGTTGGCCATGTGGAGGAGGACCAGGTCGGAGGGGTCGAAGTCCTCGCGCAGACGGCCGGTCGCCTTGGCGCGGGCGATGAGTTCGACCATGTCGGCGTACGCGTCGTCGCGGCACTTTTCGAGGACCTTGGCCGTCGGGAAGGCCATGGTCAGCACGTCGGCGAAGCCGGAGTCGGCGGCCTGCATCGCGCAGGCGGACTCGATGTAGCCGACGAAGCCGTGCCAGGGGTCCGGGTCGTCGAGGGCGACGGTGACGGCGTCGGCGTAGGCGGCCATGCGGTCGGCGAAGACGGCGTCGACCAGCTCCGCCTTGGTGGGGAAGCGCCGGAACATCGTGGCGATGCCGACGCCCGCCTCGCGGGCCACGGAGGCCATGGAGGCGCCGATCCCGTCCCGCGCGAACACGGTGCGCGCGGCGGCGACGATCCGTCCGCGGTTGCGCTCGGCGTCACTGCGCAGCGGCGGGGTGGCGGGCTCGTCGCGTGGCTGGTCGGGAGGGGTCATACGCGCCAGTCTAGCTATCGGAGCCCACTATCCGTTTCGGTCGGCGGGTGCCTCCGGCCGCCCGTCAGCGCCCTCGCTCACGCCGGTTTCCGCCGCACCCACGCCGCCCGACCGCGCCGGCGACATCCGACCGCTCACACGACATCCGTCCGCTCACGCGAACGACGGCCACCGTGCCCCGGCCCACTCCGGCCACCCCGCCCACCCGGCGGGCGGACCGTCGATCTCGTCCCCCGCCAGCTCCCCGGCGTCCGGCTCCTCGAACCGCTCGCGCCACAGCAGGACTTCGGTCTCGTCCATCGGCAACGTCTCGTCGGGAGCCGTCGCCTGACGGTGCGCGATCCGGGCGAGCTGGGTCGTCCGGTCCACCGGCAGATACACGACCCGGCAGCCCGCCCCCGCGCTCCGCGCCAGCCAGCGGATCGCCGACCGCTCGTCCCGGGACCAGCACCCGAAGTCGACCACCACATCGGCCCCGCCCGCCAACGCCTCCAACCCGACCCGCAGCAACCGCCCTTCCAGCACGTCCCGCTTCCCGTCCGCCTCCAGCAGCCCGAACAGCGGGATCATCCACTCGTCGGGCGTCAGCCTCACCGCCCGGTGCGCTTGCGCGAGTTGCCGTGCCCGCGTGGTCTTCCCGGCTCCCGGCAGCCCCACCATCAGAAACATCGTCGCCACAACCCGATCGTGCCGGCAACCGCCGACGGCCGCCGCCGGATATCCGCCCGGAGCTTCGCGGGTCAGCCGGTGCGCAGAACGCGGACGTGGCCCGACGGTTCGCGTTCGGCGACCTGGAGCGGTGCCTGCGGCCACTGCCAGAGGCCGGTGGCGGGGTCGGGCGAGAAGGTGATCGGGCCGCGGGTGCCGGGGACGCTGAGATGGGCCCAGGAGGTGGCGGTGCGCAGGGACTCCGTCAGGACGAGCACGGTGTCGTAGCCCTCGAAGGCGACGAACGAGGGGGCCTCGCCCAGGTGGTGGCGCAGGGTCGCCTCGACTCGGGTGCCCAGAGGGGTGAGCTGGTCGGGGAGGTAGCGCAGGAAGGGGATCCCGGTGCCGTCGTCGCCGAGGAATTCGGGCTGTCCCGCGGGGGCGCCGAGGAGGACGCCGGTGAGGCGGTCGTCCCGGCGGACGGCGCGGATGATCCCGACGGCCGGATCGGGGCTGCCGGTCAGCAGCAGGAGGGCGGTGGCCCGGTGCGCGACGAGGGCGTCACACACGTCCGCCGCCGGGTCGAGCACGGTGAGGCCGGCGCCGCGCGGGGTGAGGTGGTCGCGCAGGACGCGTGTCCCGGCGTCCCAGTAGGCGCTGGGCTGCGCGACGACGGCGATCCGGCGGTGGCCGGCGGCGAGGAGGTGGTCCGCGTAGGTCCGCCAGCCCCGGGACTGCGGCGGGGAGAGCCGGGCGACCAGGTCCGTCGGGCGCGGGGTGAGGGTGTCGAGGACCGCCGAGGAGCACAGGAACGGGACACCGAGGGCGTCGGCCCTGGTCGCGGCGGCGCGGGCGACGACGCTGTGGTACTCCCCGGCCAGCGCGGCCACCCCGAGCCCGGCGAGTTCATCGACGGCCGCCTCCGCCTTCGCCGGGTCGGCGCCGGTGTCGCGGACGATCAGTCCGAGCGGCGTCCCGGCGATCCCCCCGGCGTCGTTGACCTCGCGGACGGCCAGTTCGAGGCCGGCGAGGAGGTGGCGGCCCGCGTCGGTCCAGCCGGGGCGGGTCAGCGGGGCGAGGGCGCCGAGGGTGATCATGCCGGCCATTGGAGCCGTCCGAGCGGGCGTCCGGCAAGCGATTAACGGTACGTACGATGATCGCCCGGCGACCCTGCGCGAAGAAGGAGCACGATGGCTGACGACGCCGTCCTCGACGACCCGGTGGGCGAATCCCTGCGCGGACACCACGCCCACCTCGCACGCCGGGTCGGCAGAGCGGCGACCTATCTCCCGGACGTGGCGACCTTCTCGGCGATCTCCACCGACCCCGACGCGACGGACTGGGCCGACCTGGCGCACCTCCTCGGCGAGGGCGCCTTCGCGGACATGTTCAGCCGCCCGGCGCAGCCGCCGGCCGGCTGGGAGCCGGTGTTCGTCCTCGACGGCCGCCAGATGATCTGGCCCGAGGGCAAGCAAGCACCCCTCCCCCACCCCGTCCTCGACCTGGGTCCCGACGACGTCCCCGACATGCTCGCCCTCGTCGACCGCACCCGCCCCGGCCCCTTCTGGAAACGCACCGTCGACCTCGGCACCTACCTCGGTGTCCGCGACGGTTCCGGCACCCTCGTCGCCATGGCCGGCGAGCGCCTGCGCCCGCCCGGCTGGACCGAGATCAGCGCCGTCTGCACGTCCCCCGAGGCCCGGGGCCAGGGCCACGCCGCCCGGCTCGTCGCCGCGCTCACCGCCCGCGTCCTCGCCCGGGGCGAACGCCCCTTCCTGCACGTCGCCGAGGCGAACACCACGGCGATCGCCCTCTACGAACGCCTCGGCTTCGTGACCCGCGCCCGGGTCACGTTCCAGGGCTTCACCACACCTACTACTGCCAGTGGTAGGAACGCCGGTAGTACCGGTACCGGACCTACGTAAACCGTCCGCTTCCCGTCCCACTCGGTCTGCTCCAGGCTGGGGAGCGAGCCGGCGGAGAGCCCGCCGGCGGCTGTTTCCGCCGACCGGGAGAGTGGGCATGTCCGTCGTATCCCCTGGGGTCCCCTCGCCGCGCCGGGTCACCGTCACGCCGCGTGGGGGCCTGCGGATCGCCGCGTCGGCGCCGTCGGCCGTGGTCGCGGCGCACCCGCTGGTGCGGGCGCTGTATCCGGTGGTCGCGCAGGCGCTGGAGGCGTCGGCCGACGTGCTGACCGTCCGCGACGACCTCGCGGGCGACGTCGCCGTGGCGTTCACGGCACTGGAGGTGACGGTCCATCTGCTGGGCCCCGGCGGCGGGCGGAGCGTGCCGTTCGCCGGGCTGCCGGCCGAGCCCGGCGAGTCGGTCACGTCCGTGGAGATCCCGGAGGTGCTGCGGCGGCTGGACTCGGGCTACCTCAAGGTGCCCGGCGCGGTGGGGCCCGTCGCGGTGGCCGTCGTGCTGCGGGTCCGTGACGGGGTGGTCGAGGAGGCGAGGGTGGCCGTCGGCGGCGCGGACGGCGTGCCCCGCAGGCTGTCCGCCGTCGAGCGGCGCCTCCTCGGCGCGCGGCCGTCCGACGCGCTGTGGGCCGAGGCCGCCGCGCGTGTGGTGGACGAGGTTCCCGAACAGAGCGGTGAGAGGGCCGAGTTGCTGAGGCGGACCGTCGAGCGTCAGCTGCGCGCCGTGGGAGGCGCCGGCCGGTGAGCGCGGCTCACGGGCGGTGCGGGTCGCCGTCCCAACTGGCCAGCATCCGCAGGGCCTCTTCCGCGTACGAGCCGGGTTCGGCGACGAAGGTGACGATCCGCATGGGCGCGCCCCCGCGCAGGGCCATGGGCTCGTGGACGAGGACGTACTCGCCCACGAGGGCGTGCCGCAGCCGCACGCGTTCGCCGGCGGTCCCACAGCTCACGTCGTGCCGCGCCCACAGCCGCCGGAACTCCTCGCTCCGGTCGGAGAGTTCCCCGATCAGCGCGGCGAAGTGGGCGTCTTCGGGGCTTTTGCCCGCGTTCATGCGCAGCACGGCCGCGATCCTGCGGGCCATGCAGGACGGGTCGGCGAACCGCCCGCGCATCTCGGGCGACAGGAACGCCAGCCGGGCCACGTTGCGTTCCTCGGGGGCCAGCCGCCTCGGGTCCCCGAAGACGGCGGCGGCGAGCCGGTTCCAGCCGAGGACGTCCATGCGCCGGTCGACGACGAACGCGGGCGTGCCCACCGTGTCGAGCAGGTGCCGGACGGAGGGCCGCAGGCCGGACGGCTCGGGGGCGGCCGTCGTGCTCCTGCGGTCGGGCTGGGCCAGCCTGACCAGGTAGTCGTGCTCCTCCTCCGTCAGCCGCAGGGCGCGGGCGACGGCGTCGAGGACGTCCGTCGACACGGTGTCGCCGTAGCCCTGTTCCAGACGTACGTAGTACGCGTAGGACACGCCCGCGAGCTGCGCCAGTTCCTCGCGGCGCAGTCCCGGAACCCGGCGTCGCCCGTACATGGGCACGCCGACGTCCTGCGGGCTCAGCCTGGCCCGGCGTGAGCGCAGGAACTCCCTCAGCTCGGCGCGCCGGTCGAGCCCCGACGTCGTGTCGTCGCCGGGTGCCACGGGTGCGGTCATCTTCGTCCTTCGGCCTGGTTCATCGGTGCGGAGCCGAGTACAGCACATCCATTCATATCCATGTCATATCCAAGGAAAGCCATTCATGTGCAAAAACTGATTCGTCGCCGCCCATGACACGGGTTCCCTCGCGGACCCGGTGTCCACCCCGGCTCCCCCGCTCACCCCCGATGCGCCTCCCGGAACGCCCCCGGCGTGACCCCCGTGTGCCGTGTGAAGAACTTGCCGAAGTTGGTGGGTTCGGGGAAGCCCAGGCGGTGGGCGATGGTGGCGGCGGGTTCGTCGGTGTGGGCGAGGAGGCGTTGGGCTTCGAGGGCGACGCGGGTGTCGATGACGTGTTTGACGGGGCGTCCGGTGGCGGCGGTGCAGGCGCGGGTGAGGGTCTTGACGGTGTAGCCGAGGCGATGCGCGTAGTCGGCGGCGCGGCGCGTGCGCGCGTAGGAGCGTTCGAGCTCGGCGCGGAAGCGGGCGTAGACCTCGCCCCCGGCATGGGGGTCGCTGCCGTCGGGCCGGGGCAGCCGGTCGACGTGGAGGAGGACGGTCACGAGGAGGTGCTGAAGGATCTCGGCGGAGCCGGCCTGCTCGTACTCGGCCCTCAACTGGCTGAGGAGGGTGGCGAGTACGGCGTACTGAGGGCTCGCCCCGAGCTGGCGGCAGGTGGGTTCGTCGGTGCCGCCGAGAAGGCGGGCGGCACTGCTGAAGGGCGGCGGAAAGGTCGGCGTGAACAGCACGTGAATGCCGTTGCCGTCGGCCGTCCCGGGCCGGGTGTGGCGCTGGACCTGCCCCGGCCGCACCCACAGCAGCGTGCCGGGCCGGCAGGGATACGTCACGAAGTCGACGGCGTGCTCCCCGCTGCCCTCGGTGAACAACGTGAGGGTATGGAAGTCGACGCGGTGGACGGTGTGCCGGCGCCGCCGGTCGAGGACGGCGAGGTCGACGATCTCGAAGCCGGGCACCCGCTGCCGGGGCGGATTGAAGTCCAGCCGGGGGATGGTGTCACCCATCACGTCCTCCGCAGTCCTCGTTCCACCATCAGGGTTCTTCAGACTACCCCGCTGACCTGGCCTTTTCCGAAGGGAACCGTAAAGATCCGACCCTCTTTCACCATCCGGCGTCTCACACGGCCAGCGCCCGCGCCACCTTCAGCTCCCCGTTCCCGATCAGCCACCGCACCGATTCGAGCACGGCCTCCTCCGGCTCGTACCGGGGCGCGTACCCGAGGACCGTCCGCGCCTTCTCGACGCTGAAGCACTGACTGCGGTGCAGGTGCTCCCAGCTCACGGCGGCCAGCTCCGGCGTGGTCGCGCGCCGGAACTCCGCCCAGCTCACCGTCTCCAGCGACGCCTCCTGCCCGAACCACCGGGCGACCTCGTGGGCGAAGCCGCGCACGTTCAGCGCGGTCGGCGCCACGACGACGAAGTCCTCCCCGGCCGCCGCGTCCCGCCGGGCGATCGCCTGCTCGAAGGCGTGCGCGACGTCGTCGGCGTGCACGTGGTGCATCAACTCCGTACCGATGCCCGGGACTTGGAGCGGCTGTCCGGCGGAGAGCCGGTACCAGACCTCGGGGTCGTGACTGCCCAGCGGCCCGATCGGCTGCCAGCCGGGGCCGACGATGTGCCCGGGGTGCAGGGACGTCGTCACGACTCCCCCGGCCGCGGTCTCCTCCTTCAACATCCGCGCGATGAGGTCCTTCTGGACGCCGTACTCGCCGACCGGCGCGGTGCCGGTCTCCTCGGTGACCGGCACCTTGCGGCTGGGCCCGTAGCGCCAGATGGACCCGCAGTGCAGCAGATGCCCGACCCCGCCCCTGAGCCGGTCGAGGAGCGCGGTGGCCGACTCCAGGGTGAAGCAGATGAGGTCGACGACGACGTCCGCGCCCAACTCGGCGATCCGGCCGGGGAATTCGGGCGCCTCCCGGTCCGCGACGACCTGCCGCACCTCGGCCCACTCGGGCGCGTCCGCGTACGCGGCCCGCTCTCCCCGGCTGACGTTCACCACCTCGTACCCGGCCCGGACCAGCCGGGGGACGAGGTAGGTGCCGATGTGTCCACTGCCACCGATGACGACGACTCGCATGCTCATGGGCCAACGGTAGAACTCCCGTCCCTCACCGGGGTGATGGCGGGGTGGCAACTCAAGGGAGCGTCACCCGCCCACCGTTCACCCCGCGACCACCGCGACCCCGGTCCGCCCGCCGTCCACGTCGACGACGGTCCCGTGCACGAACCGCGCCTCCTCGCTCGCCAGCCACACGGCGGCGTGCGCGACGGCGTCGGGGGTGCCGACGGTCCCGGCCGGGGTGCCGTTCATCATCACCTCGCCGGGGTGCGGGTCGGTCCCCTCGGGGCTGGGCGGGAGGATGACGCCCGGCGAGACGGCGTTGACCCGCACGCCGCTGGGTCCGAACTCCGCCGCCCACGCCCGGGTCAGCGTCTCCAGCGCGCCCTTCGTCGAGCTGTAGAGCGCCCCGCCGGGGACTCCGAGGCGGGCGATCCAGGAGCCGAGGTTGACGATCGCGCCGCCGCCCGCCGCCACCATCCCCGGCACGACGGCCGCCGTGAGGAAGAACGGCGCCTTGACGTTGACCCCGTACACCCGGTCGAATGTCTTCTCGTCGGTGCCGGCGGTCCTCGGCGCCGGGTAGACGCCCGCGTTGTTGACGAGGACGTCGATCCGCCCGCCCAGCGCCTGCCGGGCACGGTCGGCGAGTCGCCGGGACGCCTCGGGGCTGCCGTCGAGGTCCGCCGCGACGAAGTCGGCCCGGCCGCCGGACGCGCGGATCCCCGCGACGACCTCGGCGCCGCGTGCCTCGTCCCGTCCGGACACGACGACGTGGGCGCCCTCCGCCGCGAACGCCTCGGCGATCGCCCGGCCGATGTTACTGGTCGAACCGGTGATGAGGGCGGTCTTGTCGCGCAGTCGTTCGGTCATGGTCGGTGCTCCTTCGCTGAAGCTGATGCGGTGACGTTCACGGTGCCGCCGGGAAAATGGACCGGCAAGTCCAGTCGACCGCAGGCCGGCCGTAGGCTCGTCGGCATGAGAGACGCGCTCACTCCCAAGGGCCGGGCGACCCGGGACCGGATCGTCGCCGGGGCGGCCGAGGTGCTGCGGGAACAGGGGGTCGCCTTCACGACGCTGGACGACGTCCGGGGCCGGACCGGGACCAGCAAGAGCCAGCTCTTCCACTACTTTCCGGGCGGGAAGGACGAACTCCTGCTGGCGGTGGCCCGGTTCGAGGCGGGGCGGGTGCTGGAGGACCAGCAGCCGTACCTCGGGCGGCTCGACTCGTGGGAGGCGTGGGCGAGTTGGCGGGACGTGGTGGTGGAGCGGTACGAACTCCAGGGCGACCACTGCCCGTTGGGCGCGCTCTTCCTTCAGGTGGGCCGGGACCGGCCGGGGTCACGGGCGATCGTGGTGGAGCTGATGCGCCGGTGGCAGGAGCACCTGGCGCGCGGGGTACGGGCGTTGCAGACGGGCGGCCTGGTGGCGGCGGACCTGGACGCGGAGCGGACGGCGGCGGCGCTGCTGGCGGGCGTGCAGGGCGGGGTGGCGATCCTGATGGCGACCGGCGACTCGGCCCACCTCAGGGCCGCGCTCGACACGGGCATCGAGCACCTGCGCCGGGCGGCGGTCAACCCGCCTTCGCGGGAACCGACTTCTTGCGTGCCCGGTACGCCGCCGCCTTGATCTTGTTGCCGCAGGACTCCATGCCGCACCACTGCCGGCGCGTCCCGCGCGAGCGGTCGACGTAGGTGCGGGTGCACTCGGGGTTGCCGCACTCCTTGAGGAGCGGGACGTCGGGGCCACTGAGCAGTTCGACCGCCTCGCGGGCCACCAGCGAGAGCGCTTCTCGCGGGGTCCCCTGGGTCCAGCGGCCCGAGGGGGTGAGCTGGGGCACGGCGGCGGGGGTGCGGGCGGCGTTGTTGAGGACCGTCAGCGCCGAGCCGTCGTACGGTTCGCCCAGCCGGCGGGCGGTGACCAGGCGGTAGATCGCCTCGCGCACCTCCTTCGCCTCCTCGACGTCGGCGTCCTGGCCCGGGGAGACGGCGTCGACGATGCCGGACTCCACGTACCAGGCGGTCAGCCGGTCCGGCGTCACGAACATCTCGAAGCGGGCCGAGCGGCGGGCTCTGAGGGTCGCGGCGAAGTCGAGCGCCGGGTTTCCGCAGACGAAGACGTGGTCGAGGTTCACGTCACCATTCTGTACGGTGACCGTGCGGATCGGCAAGGTTCCGCGCGGTTCACAGGCCGAGGTCGAGGGCGAGGCAGGCGAGGGTGGTGCGGTCCTGCTCGTGGGCGAACCGCGAGGGGTCGAGCGGGGTGGCGGGCTTCTCCTCGACCAGGTCGTCGTAGCGGATCCGCTCGGGCAGGGTGCCGAAGCGGGCGCGGCGGGCGTGGGTCGCGTCGTCTTCCATGGCCGCGTTCCTCTCACGTCACTTGTCTGACGGGTTACGGGGTGTTCTACCGGAGGTGGTCCGCGTCGACGACCGCCTGGGCGAAGGCGTCCGGGGCCTCCTGGGGCAGGTTGTGGCCGACGCCGGTGAGGGTGCGGTGTGCGTAGGGGCCGGTGAACCGGTCGCGGTAGGACGCGCCGTCGCCGGGGGCGGTGAACGGGTCGAGCGCGGGGTCGAGGGTGATCGTGGGGACGCCGATCGTCGGGCGGGTGGCGAGGCGTCGCTCCAGGGCGTCGTAGCGGCGTTCGCCGTCGGCGAGGCTCAGGCGCCAGCGGTAGTTGTGCAGGACGATCGCCGGGTGGTCGGGGTTGTCGAAGGCGGTGGCCGCGCGGTCGAAGGTCGCGTCGTCGAAGTCCCACGTCGGCGACGTCTCCGCCCATGTCAGCCGGGCCAGGTCACGCCTGAACTCCCGGTCGTTCATGGCGAGTTCGCCGCGTTCGGTGGCGAAGTAGAACTGGTACCACCAGGAGTGCTCGGCCTTCGCCGTCAACGGCTCGAGGTTGGCGGCCCTGTTGGTCACGAGGTATCCGGTCACCGACACCAGCGCCTTGCACCGCTCGGGCCACAGCGCGGCGACGATGTCGGCGGTCCGCGCGCCCCAGTCGAACCCGGCGAGCACCGCGCGCTCGATCTTCAGCGCGTCCATCAGCGCGAGGAGGTCGCGGGCGATCGCCGCCTGCTGTCCGTTGCGGAAGGTCCGGCCGGACAGGAACCGCGTCGTCCCGTAACCCCGCAGGTACGGCACGATCACCCGGTACCCCTCCGCCTCGAGCAGCGGGGCGGCCTCGACGTAGCTGTGGATGTCGTACGGCCACCCGTGCAGGCAGATGACCACCGGCCCGTGCGCGGGCCCCAGCTCGACGTACCCGACGTCGAGCAGCCCGGCCCGCACCTGCTTGACCTGCGGAAACCCGGCGTCCGAGGAGCGCGCGGCCGACACGGGCGCGGCCTCCCGCGTCCCGGCCGACGCCACTCCCGCCCCGGCCCCGCTCAGCGGAACCCCCGCGGCCCCCGCCCCCAGCACCTTGTTGAACACACGCCTGTCGATCACGTGAAGCCCCCTTCGTTCCCGGGTCGTTGACACACGAACATCGTCACCTGTTTAACCGGTGACGTCAACAGGGCGCAGCAAACGGCCGGTTCCGCACGGCGCGAAACCGTGCGGAACCGGCCTGGCGAGGGGGCGATTCAGTCGAGCGGGACGCCCGTGCGCCGCTCCAGCTCCCGCAGCAGACCGGCCTGGAACCGTTCCTCCAGGGCCGCCGGATGCGGCGTCCGCGTCCGCCGGTGGTACCGGTACCCGCCGGTGCGCGGTGTGACGTCGGGCGTCGTGGCGAGCCACACCTGCGTCTCGTGCCCGGCCAGCGGTCGGCGCAGGCCATCACGAGGGTGGTGAGCCACAGCTTCGTGTCGTCGCAGGACACCGGGCCGCCGCCCGCGAGCTGGGCGGGGTCGCGGACGTGGCCGACGACGTCATGTCCGCCGGCGGCGCCGGTGACCAGGGTCAGCGCCATTAGACGGTGAGCAGGACCTTGGTGGCGCGGCGTTCGTCCATCGCCTTGCAGCCCTCGGCGGCCTGGTCCAGGGGCAGGGTGAGGTCGGGGAGGAAGCGGCGGACCGGGGCGGGGCCGCCGAGGGCGTGGATGCCGGCGAAGAAGAGCTGGATGCCGGGGATGGAGACGTCGTGGTTGTCGCCGACGTAGCCGAGGTGGCCGCCGCCCCGGGTGGCGCCGACGGCCTGCATGAACGACTCCTGCGTGCCGACGGCCTCGATCACCGAGTGCGCGCCGAGCCCGCCGGTGAGTTCCTTGACCCTCTCGACGCCCGCGTCGCCGCGTTCCTCGACGATGTCGGTGGCCCCGTAGTAGCGGGCCAGCTCCTGGCGCTCGGGGTAGCGGGACATCGCGATGATCTTCTCGGCGCCCAGTCGCCTCGCCGCGAGGACCGCCATCAGGCCGACCGCGCCGTCCCCGACGACCGCGACGGTCTTGCCGGGGCCCGCCTCGGCGGCGACGGCGGCGAACCAGCCGGTACCGAGGACGTCGGAGGCGGCCAGCAGCGCGGGGACCAGCTCGGGGTCGGGCTGCCCCGGGGTGGCGACCAGGGTGCCGTCGGCCAGCGGGATGCGGGCCTTCTCGCCCTGGGTGCCGATGCCGCCGTGCACGAACTCGGCGTGCACGCACTTCGACTGGAAGCCGGCCCGGCAGATCTCGCAGGTGTTGTCGGAGATGACGAACGACCCGACGACGAAGTCCCCGGGCTTCACGGTCGTCACCGCGTCGCCGACCTCCTCGACGACGCCGACGTACTCGTGGCCCATGAGTGTGCCGTCGGCGGGCTCGATGCCCCGGTAGGGCCACAGGTCCGACCCGCAGATGCAGGTCGCGGTCAGCCGGACGATCGCGTCGGTGGGATCGACGATCTTCGGGTCGTCACGCTCCTCGACCCGGACGTCACCAGCCTTGTGCATCACTACTCCGCGCATGACCCGACTCTCCTCGTTCTGTGTGCCTTGCGGTGCGGGCGGGGCGGGAAACCCCACTTGTGGGGGGTACTGGCAGTACAGGCTGGGGTGCAGGACGTTGACGCGGATGCCGCGGGCGGCGAGTCCGACGGGCCAGACGCGGGCGTAAGCGCCCAGTGGCTCGATGACGGGGTCGGCGAGGTCGCCCGCGTCGCCCTGTACGCCGGTCGCGGCGCGGGCGATCTCGGCCACCGCGTCGTCGAGCCTGTCCTTGTGCCGTCCGGTGATGAAGACGTGCGCGCCTTCCTCATGAACCGGATGATGTATCCGCCGGGCTGTAGCGTAACCAGATGACCCATCCGGTTATGCTGGCCCTCATGACCACCGCACCGATGCGCAAGGACGCCGCCCGCAACTGGCAGCGGATCGCCGAGGTGGGGCGGCGGCTCGTGGACGAGGGCAGCCCTCTCCACCTCAACGAGGTCGCCCGGCTCGCGTCCGTCGGGGTCGCCACCGTCTACCGGCACTTCCCTACGCCGGAGGCCCTGATGGAGGCGGTGGCGACGCCCGGCCTCGAAGCGCTGGTCACCCGCGCGGAACAGGCCCTCGCCGAGGACGACGTCTGGCGCGCCCTCACCGGCTTCCTCCACTCGACCATGGACGCGCAGCTCACCGACCCCTCCATCACCGCCGTCCGCTCCGCCCCCCGCAACGTCCTCCCCCACACCACCGAACTCACCACCACCCTCGACACCCTCGCCGCGCACCTCCTCACCCGCGCCCACACCGCCGGCATCGTCCGCGAGGAGATCACCTGGGAAGACCTCCGCCCCCTCATGTGCGGCATCGCCTACGCGGCCAACATCCACACGGAGGACCAACAGGAACGCCTGGAATCCGGCCGCCGCTACCTGGCGGTGACGATCCGGGGGATGCGGCCCTGAGACAACGGCACCGGTGACCGTGGCCGCTGAGGCTGCCCGGCTCCCGCCCGCAGGTCGCCGCTTTCCTGGCCGGCGCGCCCCGCGTGAATCGCCTGGCACACGCCGGATCCGGCATGGTGTCCCGCCGAGTGGTGCGGCGATGCGGGGCCGTTGCCCCCCGCCCGGAACCGGAGCGGCGCCCGCCGGCCCGCCCGGCCACGGCGTGGTCTGCTCACCGGCACCAGCGCCCCGACGCGCCGACATCGACCCAGCGGGCCGGCCCGCGGAGTCACCGGCACCACGCCGGTACACCACCCAACGGGACGTGACCGGATCCGGACCCCGCGACGGCACCGGCGCCACCCACCCGACCTACGCCGCCCCCTCGCCATCGCGGAGTCACCGCAGGCCTCCCGACAGCACCGAACACCTCACCACCAGCCACCTCTCCAGCAACGGCCCCAACCATCGACCGCCCCGGCTCCCGGCTCCCGGCTCCCGGCTCCCGGCTCCCGGCTCCCGGCTCCCGGCTCCCGGCTCCCGGCTCCCGGCTCCCGGCTCCCGGCTCCCGGCTCCCGGCTCCCGGCTCCCGGCTCCCGGCTCCCGGCTCCCGGCTCCCGGCTCCCGGCTCCCGGCTCCCGGCCAAGCATGCCCCACCGACACGCCACCCTCCACCCCCGGTCCCCGGCCCCGGATCCCGGTCCTAGGCGAAGCGTGCGATATCCCCCTCCCAAGCCAGGAGTTCCGCCAGGGTGTCGTCCCCCGGGCGGGTTTTGGCGGTGGGGCGGCTGGTTGGGGTCGTGGGCTGGGGGGGCTCGGGAGAGGGCAGCGCTTGTTGCGGTGTTGTGTTCGACTCGGGGGCGGCGGAGGGCTTCGTAGTGGGCGAGGGCGGAGGTGAGGTCGGGGAGGTCGCGGAGGGATTTCGCGAGGACGACGGCGTCTTCGAGGGCCATGGAGGCGCCTTGGCCGGTGGCGGGGGCGGCGGCGTGGGCGGCGTCGCCGAGGAGGAGGGTGCGGGGGGTGCGCCAGGGCATGGCGAGGGGGAGTTCGGTGGCGTTGGTGACCATGAGGTGGTCGTGGGTGGCGGCGACGATCGCGGGGGCGGGGGTGGCGTCCCCGACCCCGCTCCTGACCCCAGCCCCGACCCCGCTCCCGGCCTCAACCCCGACCCCGCTCCCGGCCTCAACCCCGGCTCCAGCCCCGTTCCCGGCCCCGGCCCCGGCCCCGGCCCCGACCTCGACCCCGGCCCCGGCCCCGCTCCCGTTCCCAGCCCCAGCCCCAGCCCCAGCCCCAGCCCCAGCCCCGACTTCGCTCCCGCTCCCGGCCCCAGCCCCGCTCCCGGCCCCATACCCGGCCCCGCCCCCACTCCCGTTCCCAGTCCCAGCCCCAGCCCCGACCTCGCTCCCGCTCCCGGCCCCATACCCGGCCCCGGCCCCGCCCCCACTCCCGTTCCCAGCCCCAGCCCCGCTCCCGCTCGCGGCCCCAGCCCTGGCTCCAGCCCCGTTCCCGGTCCCGGCCCCAGCCCCGCTCCCGGCCCCAGCCCCGTCCCCGGCCCCGGCCCCGGTCAGGAGTGGGGCTAGGTGGGCTCGCCAAGTGGCCGGGGTGCCTGAGCTGATTGCCTGCGGCGTGAGGGCGGGGGCGGTGACGCGGGCGAACCAGTAGGTTTCGCCGTCCGGTGAGCAGGCGAAGCCGAAGGCCGCGCGGCCGCCGCGGATCATGGTGAAGCAGTCGGTGGGGGCGGACGGGGGGATGCCCTTGGTGCAGCCGTAGAAGACGTGCTGGCCGGCGTAGCGCGGGGCGGCGCCGGGGGCGACCGTGCGGCGGACGGTGGAGCCGAGGCCGTCCGCGCCGATGAGGAGGTCACCGGTGGCGGTGGTGCCGTCGGCGAAGTGGGCGGTGACACCGTCGGGTTGTTCCGACACGGACGTCAACCGGGCGCCGTACGTGAGCCGCAGGCCACGCCGCAGCGCCTCCGACTGGAGCGCGGCGTTGAGTTCGCCCCGTCTGAGGCACCGGAAGTTCAGCGCGGGGTCGCCCATCGGGACGTGCGCGGCCTCCTCGCCGGTGTGTTCCAGCACCCGGATCGTCCGCAGCGGGAACCCGATCGCGGTGACGGCGTCCAGCGCGTCGATCTCCCGCAGCGCCCGCATCCCGTTACTGGCCAGCGTGAGGAACGCCCCGCTGTCCTCCGCCGACTCGGGACGCGCCTCGAACACCTCGACGTCCAGCCCCGCCTTGGCCAGGGCCAGCGCCGCCGCCGTCCCCGCGATCCCGCCGCCGACGACCAGTACCCGCGTCACGCTCCACACTCCACTCGTCCTCGGGTGAACTGCCTTCGCGCGTCGATGGTTTCACGGCGCGAACCACCCCGGGAACCCGTTTCGCCCCTTTTTCCGGCGCTTTGCTCGCCCTGCAGGAAACCGCACTACACCTTCTCGCTCCTGACACCCGATTGATCCACTGCCGGGGCGCTGAGAGGCTTCCCATGCCTCGAAAAGGGCCGCGATAAAGAGAGAAACACGTGAACTCCCTCCATTCGAAAGGCAGCCCTGTGTCGACCACGCAGCGGGAAATGCTGACTCCACAGATGTTGCGCTACGACGATTTCGACGACCGGGCGGAAACCCGGTATCTGCCGTACCTGATGTATTTCCACCGGGCCAATTACCGTTCGGACACGATCAACACGGACCGGCTCGGATTCCGGATGTCGGTCGGCAACGGCACGCAGGCGTCCGTCGACAACCTGCCGAAGGGCCCGGTGCGGCTGCTGGCCGGCAGCTCCACGCCGTTCGGGATCGGGGCGACGAGCGACGCGACGACGATGGCGTCCCGCCTGTGGTCGCGGTACGCGCCCTCGTTGCCGTGGCTCAACTTCGCCGGGCGCAGCCACAATTCGATGCAGGAGCTGCTGCTGTTCCTGACGCACCGGCACCTGCTGCCGGAGATCGACGAGATCGTCGTCTTCTCCGGTCTCAACGACCTCGCGCTGAGCCGGCTGCCCGACGCGCAGCGCGGCGCGCACGGCGCGTTCTTCAACTGCGGTGAGTACTTCGAGCAGATGGAGGAACTGCGGGCCCGGCACCGCAAGCAGAAGCGCGGCTTCGGACGCCGGCCCGGCGGCCCGGCGCAGGGCGAGGGCCACGTCGTGCCACCGCTCGCGGACCGGATCGCCTACGCCGTCGACCTGACCTCCCAGCACCTCGCCTCGCTGCAACTGCTGGCGGCGCCGACCGGGGCGCGGATCACCTACGTGCTCCAGCCGCTGGCGACGTGGGTGCGCGAGACCGGCTCGGCGCAGGAGCGGGCGGTCTTCGGCGAGCTGGACGAGGTCTCCAACTTCTGGGAGCTGTACGGCGACATCGCCACGATCGCCACCGGGCGCCGGTACGCCGCCGCGCTGGAGCAGGCGTGCAAGGCGCAGGACGTGCGCTTCCTCGACCTGAGCCCGGTCGTCGCGCAGGAGGTGACGGACCGCGACTGGCTGTACGTGGACCGCGCGCACTTCACGGACCACGGCACGGAGATCGTCAGCCGGCTGCTCGCCGACTCCCTCGCCCTGTCCTGACCGCCCACTCCCCTACCAGGAAGGTGACTTCACTCATGTCGTTCGTCCGCAGGATCCTGGCGAAGCTCTTCGGGCGCAAGAAGAAGGCCCAGAGCGACGCGTCGATCTACCCCATGTTCTGAGAGGGAGACGATGCAGACCCGAGAGGCGCCCGCACGGGCGGTGTACGCGTACGCCGCCGACCCGGAGGCGTCCGTCCCCACCGGGGGCTTCCTCCACGACATCCACGCCGAACTGCGCCGGCACACGGCCGACGGCGCGCCCCGCGCGCTCGCCGGGACGGCCGGCGCGTGGGCGGACGCCGAGCGCGCGCGGTTTCGTGCGCTGCTCGCGCCCGACGCGCCCGAGGGGCACCGCGACGAACTCGTGCGGCGGGCCGTGCTCGGCTGCGCGCCGCTGTCCCTGGCGTCCGGGGCGTGGCTGCAGTGGCTCAGCGCGCCCGGCAACGCGGAGGAGCCGGTGGTGCTGCGGATCCTCGCGCTGTACGCGTCCGACGTGGGCGTGGGGCATCCCGAGGCGTCCCGTGGCAGCGCGTTCCTCGCACTGCTGCGGCGGCTGCGGCTCGCGGAGAACGCGGTGCCGACGGCGCGGCTGACCACCGATCCCCGGGTCCCCGAAGGGGCGTTCGCCCTGCCGGCGCTGCTGCTCGCGATGAGCAGGCGGCCGGACGAGTTCCGGGGCGAACTCCTCGGCGCGGACCTCTGTCTGCGCGCGGTGGGGCTGCTGCCGGCCCTCGCGATGGTCCGCGACGCGCTGCCGACGTCCGCCGACTGGGCCTCCGTCGACCCGTCCCTGCCCCGGGGGCCCGAGGACGCGCCGCCCCTCGAACGGTGCCTCACCGCCGTCGACGAACTGCTGGCCCTTGAGGGCGAGCGCGCACGGCTCGCGGTGCGGGCGGGATTCGGCTGGACGCTGGGCGCACTGCGCGCCTGGTCCGACACCCTCCACACGGAGCTGGTCGCGGCAGCCGACCCCGCGTACGCCATGGCCGAGCTGATGCGGGCCCGCGCCCGCGAAGGCGCCGTCTACCACCACGGCTTCCTCCTCGAAGGCCGCCCCCTCGCCGCCTGGCTCGCCGACGCCCGCACCGACCCCGCGCCCCTCCTCGACCTCCTCGCCGCCAGCAAACTCATCAAACCCGGCCGCTCACAGGCAAGCCCCCTGGTCCGCGGCCTGATCAGCGAACGCGGCCCCATGTTCCGCGTCTTCTCCCCCGAGGACCTGGCCGTCATCCGCCGCTGGATCGACTCCCTGCCACCGCGTCCTGTGGGGGGCCGGGGCGGCAAGGCGAGAGGGGAGGGAGAGACACAGAACCGCCGCACGGCGACCGGGACCTCCTCCGGGGCCGGGACGGACGCCCTGCCGACGGCCTCACCCGAAGCCGCCGCGCCCAGGGCGACAACCGGCACCGCGACGGCCGGCGTCACAGCGCGCGTCCAACCCGCCGAAGCCGCCACACCCGGGGCAGCCGCGGGCGCCGGAGTGGCCGGAGGCGAGCCACGCATCCAGCCCGCCGGGGACGAGGCGCACGCCGACCCTGCCGGGGGCAAGGCGGAGCCCCGGCCTGCCGAAGGCCGGCCGCAACCCGACCCCGCCGAAGGCGAGGCACACGCCCAGCCCGGCGAAGGCGCGGCACGCGTCACCCCCGCCGGGGGCGAGGTGCGCGCCCGGTCTGTCGGAGGCGGCGCGGGCAGCTCGCCCGCCTCCACCTCCGCCTACACCTCCGCCAAGGACGGCACCGGCACCCCGTCCGGCTCGTCCCCCAAGTCCATGCCCACCCCCGACACCCCCCGCCTCCTCGCCCGCGTCGCCACCGGCCTCCGGGCCGGGCATCCCGATCCGGGGCGGGCGCCCGCTGATATCCGGGACGCCTATCACCTGCTGATGCGCCGTACCGACACCCCCGCGCTGCGGGAGTGGGCGATGGAGTACGTCGCCGGGTGGCTGGCGAGGTCGCGGTACGGGATGGGGAAGAGCGGGGGGCCGTTGCCGGGGAGGTGGGGGCGGGAGGGGCTGCGGCCGTGGTTGCAGGCGCAGCACGACCGGCACGGGGCGGAGTTCGCGCAGAACGCGGCGGTGCCGTTGCCGTCGCGGGAGGCGGTGGTGGACGACACCGTGCAGACGGCGCCGTTGACGCTGATCGACGGGAGTTGGCTGCAGGGGTTCACGGATTATGAGCAGGCGTCGTCGGCTATCGGGCATTCCTTGTTCGAGACGTATTGGGACGAGTTGGGGAATGGTGAGCCGCCGCTCAATCATCCGTTGATCTACCGCGAGGTCCTGAAAGAGATGGACGTCGATCTCCCGCCCACGAATTCGCCGGAGTTCGCGCGCTGGCCCGGTTTCCGGGACGAGTCGTTCGAACTGCCCGTGTACTGGCTGTGCGTGGGCCGCTTCCCGCAGACGTTCCTGCCGGAGGTGCTGGGCCTGAACCTGGCGATGGAGCTGTCGGGCGTGGGCGGCACGTACCGCAGGGCGCGCCTCGCGCTGAAGGAGTACGGCTTCAGCACCCGTTTCGTGGACATCCACAACACGATCGACAACGTCGCCACCGGCCACTCCGCGTGGGCGGCCGACGCCGTGGACACCCTGCTGGCCGCGCTGCCCGAGGCGCCGGGCCCCGGCAACCGGGCGGAGACCTGGGACCGGGTGCGCACGGGATACCGCTCGCTGAACCCGCCGAGCGGCGTCGGCGCACGGCTCATGGCCCGCCTCGCCGGGCGCCGCAGGTGAAGAACACACACGCATCCGGTCACCGGACAGGTGACCCGACCCGACGGAGGAACCCCGGTGCCTGAGCGGATCATCGGCGTATCGGCCTTCTACCACGACAGCGCGGCAGCGCTGGTCATCGACGGCGTGCCCGTCGCGGCGGCGCAGGAGGAGCGCTTCAGCCGGCGCCGCCACGACTCGGCGTTCCCCTCCCGCGCGGTCGAGTACTGCCTGGACGAGGCGGGCCTGAGCCTGGACGACATCTCGGCCGTCGCCTACTACGAGGACCCGAGCCTGAAGTTCCGCCGGGTGCTGGCGACCTTCGCGGGCGCCGCCCCCACCGGCTGGCCGTCCTTCCGCGACACCCTGCCGGCGTGGCTCGGCAGCGGCGGCAAGCTGCGCACCGCCGACACGGTGCGCAGGGAGTTCGCGAAGCTGGGCCGGGGCAGGGTGCCCGAGCTGTCGGTGCGCCGCCACCACGAGTCGCACGCGGTGTCCGCGTTCTACCCGAGCCCGTTCGAGTCGGCGGCGGTGCTGTGCATCGACGGCGTCGGCGAGTGGGCGACGACGACGCTGTGGCACGGCCGGGGCAACGAGCTGCGTCCGGTGGCCGAACTGCGCTTCCCGCACTCGCTGGGCCTGCTGTACTCGGCGTTCACCTACTTCTGCGGCTTCAAGGTGGACTCCGGCGAGTACAAGCTGATGGGTCTCGCGCCCTACGGCAAGCCCCGGTACGCGAACCTGATCCGCGAGCAGCTGATCGACCTGAAGGCGGACGGTTCGTTCCGGCTGAACATGCGCTACTTCGAATACCTGCGCGGCCAGGTGATGACCGGCCGGGGCTTCGAGAAGCTGTTCGGCGGCCCCAGGCGCACCCCCGAAAGTCCGCTCACGGAGCGGGAGTTCGACCTCGCGTCCTCCGTGCAGGCGGTGACGGAGGAGGTCGTGCTGCGGCTGGCGCGCACCGCACGGGAGCGCACCGGGGAGTCCCGGCTGTGCCTGGCGGGCGGGGTCGCGCTGAACTGCGTCGCCAACGGCAAGGTGATCGACGCCGGGGTCTTCGACGAGGTGTGGATCCAGCCGGCCGCCGGTGACGCCGGGGGCGCGCTGGGCGCGGCGCAGGCCGTGGCGATGGAGCGCGGCGCGCGGCGCACGCACCTCGCGACGGGCCGGGACGCGATGAGCGGTTCGCTGCTCGGGCCCGGCTACGACGACGCGGAGATCGCCCGGTACCTGGAGACCCACGGCATCCCGCACCGGCGCCTGGACCAGACGGCGCTGGCGGGGGCGGTCGCGGACGGGCTGGCCGAGGGGAAGATCGTCGGCTGGTTCCAGGGGCGGATGGAGTTCGGGCCGAGGGCGCTCGGGGCGCGCTCGATCATCGGGGACCCGCGCAACCCCGAGATGCAGTCGGCGATGAACCTGAAGATCAAGTTCCGGGAGTCGTTCCGCCCGTTCGCACCGGCCGTCCTGGAGGAGGACGCGAAGGACTACTTCGACCTGCCGCAGTCCAGCCCGTACATGCTGGTCGTCTCGCAGGTCGCGGCGGCCCAGCGCACGGAGGCGGCGGACACCGGCGCGAGCGGCCTGGACCTGCTGAAGGTGCGGCGCTCGACGATCCCGGCGGTCACGCACGTCGACCACTCGGCGCGCGTGCAGACGGTGACCGAGCACAGCAACGCCGACTTCCACCGGCTGCTGACGGCGTTCAAGGAGCGCACGGGCTGCCCGGTGCTGGTCAACACGTCGTTCAACGTGCGCGGCGAGCCCATCGTGAACACCCCGCACGACGCCTACACCTGCTTCATGCGGACCAACATCGACATGCTGGCGCTCGGCAACTTCCTGCTGGTCAAGGACGAGCAGCCCGCCTGGTCCGAGGCGTCCGACTGGCGCGACGAGATCCCCCTCGACTGACCCGCCACCGGCTCACCACCACCCCGCCCACGCAGCGCACCGCACACAGAACGGAACACCCATGCGCACCTTCCTGCTCCTGCTCCTGTACTGCCTGGTCGTCACGCCGGTCGGGCTGGTGAGCCGGCTCGTCGCCGACCCCATGACCCGGCGCACCGACCGGGGCGACACCTACTGGATCCCCTCCGACCCGTCACCGGCCCGCTGAGCGGCGTGCGATGGCGCACCCCCTGATCTGAACGGAGACATTGATGACATCGGTGCCCAGCCTGCTCCAGTTCACCCGGTGCCGCGTCGAGGACAGCGTCCGCGACCTGCTGGGCAAGGAGATCTCCGCGCGGGTCGCGGAGACCGACCTGGAGTCGGACCTCGACGACGCGATCCTCGCCGGGATCGGCGCGCACGCCCTGCGCCGCCATCTGCCCGGGGACATCCTGCACCGCGTCCAGGTGTTCACGGCCACCGGCTCCCACGCGCTGCTGCTGTCCAACCTG
This sequence comes from Streptomyces roseirectus, assembly GCF_014489635.1. Lineage (NCBI taxonomy): Bacteria > Bacillati > Actinomycetota > Actinomycetes > Kitasatosporales > Streptomycetaceae > Streptomyces > Streptomyces roseirectus. The sequence goes on from NZ_CP060828.1 coordinate 1,000,523, forward strand.
CCCGCGCAGCAGTTCCCGCCCACCCCGGTCAGCGGTTTCGGCGACGAGGCCGAACTCGCCGTCACCAACGCGATCCACCTGGGCCTGATCCGCCTCCTGGAGTGCACGCCGTTCGCGGTGCGCTTCGAGAACGACGGCCGGCTCATCCGCAACGTCGTGCCGAACCCGGCGGCGTCGGGGACCACGAGTTCCTGGGGCGCGGACTCGGAGTTCTTCTGGCACACGGACAACCCGCACCAGCCGTTCGCGCCGCCCGGCTCGGACCCCCGCCTCTACACGCCGCCGTACCTGACGTTCTACGCGGTGCGCAACGAGGAGCGGGTGCCCACCGAGGTCGCCGCGCTGGACGACGTCGTCGTCCGGCTCGACGCCCGGACCCGGCTCGGGCTGATGGCCCCCGACTTCGTGGTGGGCGCGCCGGACTCCAACGACGGCGAGGCCACCCGTTCGCTGTCCGGGGCGCCGGTCCTGGAGACCGGCCCTGACGGCCGGCACCGGGCGCGCTACGACCGGGGCACGACCAGCGGGCGCACCCCGGAGGCGCAGAAGACGCTGGACGACTGGTCCGCCGTCCTGGGCACGATCCCGGCGGCCGAACTCGTCCTGGACACCGGGGACTTCCTCATCTTCGACAACTACCGGGTGCTGCACCGCCGCAAGGCGTTCACGCCCCGGCCCGCGACGACGGCGCGCTGGCTGCGCCGCTGCTACGCCTCCTGACGGCCGTCGCGCACCTCACCCACACCACACTCTCGTCCCACCGAAGGGAACGTCATGGGCAAGTACCGCGTGGCCGTCATCGGCGGCCGGCCCGCGCCGGTCAGCGGCGCCAAGGAGCTGGGCATCGACGTCGTCCTCGTCCACGAGGAGGGCTCGTACGACCCGGCCGTGGCCGAGCACTGCGAGCGCATCCTGCACGCCCCCCTCACCGACGGCCAGGCCATCCTGGACGTGCTGAAGCCGCTGCACGACGAGCGGCCCTTCGACCGCGTCCTGACGACGACGGAACCGGCGGCGGAGTCGACCGGCTTCGTCGTGGACGCGCTCGGCCTGCCCGGGGTCACCGAGGCGACCGCCCGCGCCCTCAAGGACAAGGCGCTCACCCGGCAACTGCTGCACGAGCACGGGCTGAGCCCCGTCCGCTACCGGATGGTGGAGAGCGCCGCCGACATCGAGGCGTTCCGCGCCGAGACCGAGGAACCGATCATCGTCAAGCCGGTCGACGGGGTGGCGAGCCTGCACATCCACCTCGTGCGCGGCCCCGAGGACGTCGAGCCGGCGTGGCGGGCGCTGACGGAGGCGGGCGTCACCTCGGTGATCGCGGAGGAGTACCTGGAGGGTCCCGTCGTCAGCGTCGACTCGTTCTCGCACGAGGGCCGGCACCTGACGATCGGGTACTCCGAGTACCGGATGAACGACCGGTACGTGGAGTGGGAGGTCAGCACGCCGAGCCGGTACGCCCTGCCGTGGCTGGCCGAACTGCGCGAGCTGACGCCGAAGTTCCTGGACGCGGTGGGCCTGACCGAGGGTCCCTCGCACAGCGAGTTCGTGCTCACCCCGCGCGGCCCGCGCGTCCTGGAGTCGCACGCCCGCCTCGCCGGCAGCGGCGCCCCCGAACTCGTCCGCCGCGCGTTCGGCCTGAACCTCAACCGGATGTTTTTGACCGTGCCGCTCGGCATCGACGAGCTGCCGCAGACCTCGCCGGAGCCGCTGGGCGGGGCGGCGGTGCGGTTCTTCACGCCGGAGCCGGGCACGATCGGCGCGATCGAGGTCCCGGAGGGCGTCGCGGACGAGGTCCGGCAGGTGCCGGCGGGCGAGACGCCGCTCGTGTTCCTGCCCTACCTCGACGAGTTCATGGACACCGACGTCGCCGTCGTCATCGGCAAGAGCCCCGGTGACACCGTGCCGCCGCTGCTGACCGTCGCCGACTGCGTCTCCGGGTACGTCATCGCCTCCGGGCGTGACGCGGACGACGCCGTCGCCAAGTGCGACGCCGTCAACGAGCGGATCCGGTTCCGGACGAGCTGACGGCACCCCCCGCTGTGTCCCGCCGGGCGGCTCCGTGCCGCCCGGCCCCTCGTCCGCACCCCCGTCCACTTGGGAGGGAAGCACCCGTGAAGACGTTCACTTCCACGGCCCCGCCACCGGGCGCCCAGGGCCGGCCCGTCGAGCACCTGAACCTCGTCCGGCGTCTCGTCGAGGAGCAGTACACCGGCGAGGAACCCCTCACCCGGGCCGCGCTCCACCTCATCGACTGCGCCCGCGACATCGTGGCCCAGCTCCCGGCGGGCGACCTCGACGCCGCCCGCCACGCCCTCGGCTCGGCGCGCGCCGCCGTCGTCTCCGCGACCTGCGCGGTCGGCATGGTCCACGACAAGGAGCGGGCATGAGCGGCCACGTCCTCGTCGTCCACCGCTGGCGCGACCGGTACGCCCACTACGAGGACTACCTCGACCACCGCGCCCACCGCGTCACCTACGTGACGACCCCGCTGGGCCTGCCGTCCGTGCCCGGCGGCGCGGCGGACGTCCGGGTCGTGCCGGCCACCGACGACCCGCACGCCGTGTGGGACGCCGTCGGTGAACTCGGCGCCCGCTTCGGCACCCCGGAGCGGGTCGTCGCCCTCAACGAGGGCGATCTCGACACGGCCGCGCTGGTGCGCGAACGCCTCGGCTGCGCGGGCCAGCGCCCCGACGAACTGGCCCGCTTCCGCGACAAGCTCGTCATGAACCGCGTCGTGCGGGACGGCGGTCTGCCGCTGCCGGCGTTCGCCGACGCCCCCGACGAGGCGGCCGTCCTGGCGTTCGCCGAGCGGGAGGGCTGGCCGGTGGTGGTCAAGCCGCGCCGGGGCACCGCCAGCCGGGGCGTCGTCCGCCTCGACGGCCCCGCCGACCTGCCCCTGCTGCACACCCTCCCGCCGGAGCCGCGCCTGGTGCAGCGCTACTGCCCCGACGCGATCGTCCACATCGACGGCCTGTGGACGGGCACCGCGCTCGGCCCGTGGCGCGCCTCCCGGTACGTCAACACGTGCGTCGACTTCGCCGAGGGCGTGACCCTGGGCTCCGTCGAGATCGACGACGGTGAACTCCTCGCCGCGCTGGGCGAGTTCACCGCCCGCGCGGCCGGCGCGCTGAGCGATGAGCCCTGGGTGTTCCACATGGAGGCGTTCGTCGGCACCGCGTCCGACGGCTCCCCCGAGATCCGCTTCCTGGAGGCCGGCTACCGGGCCGGCGGGGCGGAGATCCCGTTCGTGTGGCGCGAGGTGCACGGCATCGACCTGATGCGCGCGGCGATGGACGTCCAGCTCGGCCGCCGGCCCGCCCTGCCCGTGCCCGAGGAGTGGCGCACGGCCGGCTGGCTCCTCGTCCCCTCCCCCGTCCCGGCGCCCTGCCGGGTCACCTCCTTCGAGCCGCCGAGCCCGCAGGACGGCCCCTACGCGTCCGTGATCCCCGCCGTCGGGCAGGTCATCCCGCGCGCGGGCGGCTACGAGCACATCGGCGCCCGCTTCCGCTTCCGGGGCGCCACCAGCGCGGACGTCGAGAAGGCCGTCCTGCGCACCGCCGCCCGCTTCCGCATGGAGTGCGTCCCCACCACGGCCCCCGGGCCTGGCCGAGTGGTGTGCGGGCTGGACCGGTGACGCCCGCGCTCCTCGTCCTGGAGGACGGCCGCCTCTTCCCCGGCCGCGCGTTCGGCGCCGTCGGGCAGACCTTCGGCGAGGCGGTCTTCTCCACGGGCATGACCGGCTATCAGGAGACCCTGACCGATCCGTCGTACGACCGTCAGATCGTGGTGGCGACCGCGCCGCAGATCGGGAACACGGGCTGGAACGACGAGGACGACGAGTCGGCGCGGATCTGGGTCGCCGGCTACGTCGTCCGCGACCCGGCACGGGTGCCCTCCAACTGGCGGTCCCGGCGGTCGCTGGACGCGGAACTCGTCGCCCAGGGCGTCGTGGGGATCGCCGGGGTCGACACCCGTGCGCTGACCCGGCACCTGCGCGAGCGGGGTGCCATGCGCGCCGGGATCTTCTCCGGGTCCTTCGGCCCGGCCGCCGAGTTGGTGGCCCTGGTGCGGGCGCAGGCGCCGATGACGGGCGCGTCGCTGTACGAGGAGGTGACGGCCGAGGAGGCGTACGTCGTCCCCGCGATCGGCGAGAAGCGGTTCACCGTCGCGGCGATCGACCTCGGCATCAAGGGCATGACGCCGCACCGGATGGCCGAGCGGGGCATCGAGGTGCACGTCCTGCCCGCGACGGCGACCGCTTCCGACGTGTACGCCGTCGCCCCCGACGGCGTCTTCTTCTCCAACGGTCCCGGTGACCCGGCGACCGCCGACGGACCCGTCGCGCTCATGCGTGAAGTCCTGCGCAGGGGAACCCCGTTGTTCGGGATCTGCTTCGGTCACCAGATCCTGGGGCGCGCGCTCGGGTTCGGGACGTACAAGCTGAAGTACGGGCACCGGGGCATCAACCAGCCCGTGCGGGACCGCACGACCGGCAAGGTCGAAGTGACCGCCCACAACCACGGGTTCGCGGTCGACGCGCCGCTCGACAAGGTCACGGAGACGGAGTTCGGGCGGGCCGAGGTCTCCCACGTCTGTCTCAACGACGGTGTGGTGGAGGGGCTTCGGCTGCTGGACCGGCCGGCGTTCTCCGTGCAGTACCACCCCGAGGCGGCGGCGGGGCCGCACGACGCCGCGTATCTCTTCGACCGCTTCACCTCTTCGATGAGTACCGCTCTGTTGGAGGGCCAGCGTGCCTAAGCGCACCGATATCCAGTCCGTCCTGGTCATCGGCTCCGGCCCGATCGTCATCGGCCAGGCCGCCGAGTTCGACTACTCCGGCACGCAGGCGTGCCGGGTGCTGAAGTCCGAGGGCCTGCGGGTGATCCTCGTCAACTCGAACCCGGCGACGATCATGACCGACCCGGAGATCGCCGACGCGACCTACGTCGAGCCGATCACCCCCGAGTTCGTCGAGAAGATCATCGCCAAGGAGCGCCCCGACGCCCTGCTCCCCACCCTCGGCGGGCAGACGGCCCTCAACACGGCCATCTCCCTCGCCGAGAGCGGGGTGTTGGACCAGTACGGGGTCGAGCTGATCGGCGCGAACGTGGCCGCGATCCACAAGGGCGAGGACCGGGAACGGTTCAAGGCCGTCGTGGAGGCGGTCCGCGCGAAGATCGGGCACGGGGAGTCGGCCCGGTCGGTGATCTGCCACTCCATGGACGATGTCCTCGCGGGCGTGGACACCCTCGGCGGCTATCCGGTCGTGGTGCGGCCGTCGTTCACGATGGGCGGCGCCGGGTCCGGGTTCGCCCACGACGAGGCCGAGTTGAGGCGTATCGCGGGGCAGGGGTTGACGCTGTCGCCGACGACCGAGGTGCTGCTGGAGGAGTCGATCCTGGGGTGGAAGGAGTACGAGCTGGAGCTGATGCGCGACAAGCACGACAACGTCGTGGTCGTGTGCTCCATCGAGAACTTCGACCCGATGGGCGTGCACACCGGTGACTCGATCACCGTCGCGCCGTCGATGACCCTCACCGACCGCGAGTACCAGATCCTCCGCGACATCGGGATCGCCGTGATCCGTGAGGTCGGGGTGGACACCGGGGGCTGCAACATCCAGTTCGCGGTGAATCCCTCGGACGGCAGGGTCATCGTGATCGAGATGAACCCGCGTGTGTCGCGGTCGTCGGCGCTGGCCTCGAAGGCGACGGGGTTCCCGATCGCGAAGATCGCGGCGAAACTGGCCGTCGGGTACACGCTGGACGAGATTCCGAACGACATAACTCAGGAAACTCCGGCGTCCTTTGAACCGACGCTCGATTATGTCGTGGTGAAGGCGCCTCGGTTCGCGTTCGAGAAGTTCCCGCAGGCGGACTCGACGCTGACGACGACGATGAAGTCCGTCGGCGAGGCGATGGCGATCGGGCGGAACTTCACGGAGGCGTTGCAGAAGGCGCTGCGTTCGCTGGAGAAGAAGGGGAGTCAATTCACGTTCGTCGGGCCCGTGGGTGACAAGGCCGAGTTGCTGGCCGCGTCCGTGCGGCCGACGGACGGGCGGATCAACCTGGTGATGCAGGCGATCCGCGCGGGGGCGACGCCGGAGGAGGTCTTCTACGCCACCAGGATCGACCCCTGGTTCGTCGACCAACTCTTCCTGATCAAGGAGACCGCCGATGAGTTGGCTCAAGCCCCCGAGCTGACACACGAGTTGCTGGCCGGCGCGAAGCGGCACGGTTTCTCCGACGCGCAGATCGGTGAGATCCGGGGGCTGCGTGAGGACGTCGTGCGCGAGGTGCGGCACGCGCTGGGAGTGCGGCCGGTCTACAAGACCGTCGACACCTGCGCGGCGGAGTTCGCGGCGAAGACGCCGTACTTCTACTCGTCCTACGACGAGGAGACGGAGGTGGCCCTTAGGGAAAAACCGGCCGTCATCATCCTCGGCTCGGGGCCCAACCGCATCGGTCAGGGCATCGAGTTCGACTACTCGTGTGTGCACGCGTCCTTCGCGCTGTCGGAGGCCGGGTACGAGACGGTGATGGTCAACTGCAACCCGGAGACGGTGTCGACGGACTACGACACCTCGGACCGGCTGTACTTCGAGCCGTTGACGCTGGAGGACGTGCTGGAGATCGTCCACGCGGAGAGGCTGGCGGGTCCGGTCGCGGGTGTGGTCGTGCAGCTCGGCGGGCAGACCCCGCTGGGGCTGGCGCAGGCGCTGAAGGACAACGGCGTTCCTATCGTCGGTACTTCACCCGAGGCGATTCATCTGGCGGAGGACCGGGGCGCGTTCGGGCAAGTGTTGGCGGAAGCCGGGTTGCCCGCGCCGAAACACGGCACGGCCACGACCTTCGCGGGGGCGAAGGCGATCGCGGACGAGATCGGCTACCCCGTCCTCGTGCGGCCGTCCTACGTGCTGGGCGGGCGTGGGATGGAGATCGTGTACGACCAGGCGCGGCTGGAGTCGTACATCGCGGAGTCGACGGAGATCAGTCCGTCGCGTCCGGTGCTGGTGGACCGGTTCCTGGACGACGCGATCGAGATCGACGTGGATGCCCTGTACGACGGGCGGGAGCTGTATCTGGGCGGGGTGATGGAGCACATCGAGGAGGCCGGGATCCATTCCGGGGACTCGGCGTGTGCGCTGCCGCCGATCACGCTGGGCGGGCACGACGTGAAGCGTCTGCGTGCCTCGACCGAGGCCATCGCGCGCGGGGTGGGGGTGCGGGGTCTGATCAACATCCAGTTCGCGATGGCCGGGGACATCCTCTACGTCCTGGAGGCCAACCCGCGCGCCTCGCGCACCGTCCCCTTCACCTCCAAGGCCACCGCCGTCCCCCTGGCCAAGGCCGCCGCCCGCATCTCGCTCGGCGCGACCATCGCCGACCTCCGCGCGGAGGGTCTGCTGCCGGCGCGGGGGGACGGGGGTGAACTGCCCATGGACGCGCCGATCTCGGTGAAGGAGGCGGTGATGCCGTGGTCGCGGTTCCGTGACATCCACGGGCGCGGTGTCGACACCGTCCTGGGCCCGGAGATGCGCTCGACGGGCGAGGTCATGGGTATCGACTCCGTCTTCGGCACCGCCTACGCGAAGTCGCAGGCCGGGGCTTATGGGCCGTTGCCGACGAAGGGGCGGGCGTTCATCTCGGTCGCCAACCGTGACAAGCGCTCGATGATCTTCCCGGCGCGTGAGCTGGTCGCGCACGGCTTCGAACTCCTCGCGACCTCCGGCACCGCCGAAGTCCTCAAGCGCAACGGCCTGAACGCGACCGTGGTGCGCAAGCAGTCCGAGGGCACCGGCCCGGCCGGGGAGAAGACGATCGTCCAGCTCATCCACGACGGTGAGGTCGACCTGATCGTCAACACCCCCTACGGGACCGGAGGCCGCCTGGACGGCTACGAGATCCGTACCGCGGCCGTGGCGCGCAGTGTGCCGTGCCTGACCACCGTCCAGGCCCTCGCCGCCGCCGTCCAGGGCATCGACGCACTCAACCACGGCGGCGTCGGCGTGCGCTCACTCCAGGAACACGCTCAGCGGCTGGCCGGTCAGTTCGGGGCGCTGGGGGCGGAGGTGTCGATGGCGAGGGTGACGGCGAGGGTGCCGAGTGCCGCGCCCATGACGTAGCGCTGGACCTTGAGCCAGGCGGGGCGGCGGGCGAGGAAGCCGGAGATGGAGCCGGCGGCGAGCACGATGGACAGGTTGACCGTGAGGGCGACGGCGATCTGGACGGAGCCGAGCAGGATGCCCTGGAGGAGGACGTTGCCGTCGTCGGGGTTGACGAACTGGGGGATCAGCGAGAGGTACATGATGGCGATCTTGGGGTTGAGCAGGTTGGTGACCAGGCCCATCGTGAACAGCTTGCGCGGGGTGTCCGGCGGTATCTCCTGGGGGGCGAAGACGGAGATGCCGCCGGGCTTCAGCGCGGTCCAGGCGAGGTAGCCGAGGTAGAGGGCGCCGGCGAGTTTCACCGCGACGTACAGCTCGGGGACCGCGATGAACACGACGGAGAGGCCGAGGTTGGTGATGATCAGGTAGACCAGGAAGCCGACGGCGACGCCGCCCAGGGATATGACGCCGGCGCGGCGCCCTTGGGTGATGCTCCGGGAGACCAGGTAGATCATGTTCGGTCCCGGGGTGAGCACCATGCCCAGCGCCACCAGGGCGACGCCGATGATGCCGCTCGTCTCAACCATGTCCGTCCTCGTTGTTCTGTGGGTGTGCCGTCGCCGTGGCCGTGCGCGCGTCGGGCGCGCGGATGCCGCGCCTGGCGTCGTGGAGGCTGTGGCGGATGTCGTGCAGGAGGTGGCGTGTGAGCACGCCGAGGGTGAGTCTCAGGTCGGGGAGGCGGGGGTCCTCGCGCTCCCAGTCGTCGGCGGTGAGGGCCGTGAGGCGGTCGGCGAGGGCCGTGGCGGCGCGGCCGAGTTCGCCCGCTACCTGTCGGGCGTCCTCGTCGCAATAGCGTGTGGGGGAGTTTGTCACCTCGGAACTCGGTGCAATGTTCCGGGGTTCGCCGAGCATTGTGTCGAGTTGGCGGCGGAAGAGGAGGCACATGTCGCGGACGTGGCAGCCGTGTTCCAGGACGGTCCAGGCGGGGGTGCCCGCGCAGGAGCGGGTGACGTCGGGGCCCGCCAGGACGTGCTGCCAGTCGGTGGTGGTGTCCCGTAGCAGGTCAGGGGCGGTGTGCCGGTCGCAGGTCGCGGGGTCGAAGGCGCAGCGGGGGCAGGCGGGCGGGGTGCGTGGGGGGCGGTTCTGTGAGGTGTGCGCTATGACGTTCACCGTGCTGTGACCGCCTTCCGTGTGGGGGGTGGCGTGCCGCCCTGGCGCCTGATTGCTCGTCGTGCCGGGTTGCCTCGGGGCGGGCTCGGGCCGATGGTGAGTGTATGTCGGTTCAAGGGTCGGTTCAATAAGACCCTTTGCCAGGCGTTGCTCTTGGTGCAATCGAACTGCTTGGATACGTGGTGCACGGAAGGAGGGGTGGTGAGGAACTACCAGAGCGTGGCCGACGCGGTCGCCGAGGAGATCAGGGCCGGCCGTCTCAGGGCGGGCGACCGGCTGCCGCCCCAGCGTGACTTCGCGCGGTTGCACAACATCGCCGCCTCCACCGCGACCCGCGTCTACCAGGAGCTGGCCCGTCGGGGGCTGACGGTCGGCGAGGTGGGTCGCGGGACTTTCGTGTGCGCCACGGCCGGTGCCCCGTCGGGCGCGGGGTCCGCCGGGGCGGCGGACGGGCGGGTGGATCTGGAGCTGAACTATCCGGTGGTGCCGGAGCAGAACGAGCTGCTGGCGGCGGGGCTCACTCGGCTGCTGCGGCCGGAGCTGCTGGGCGCGGCGATGCGGTCGGCGGGTCCGGTGGGGGCGCCCGCGGTGCGGGAGGCGGCGGCGGATCTGCTGGCGCGGGCGGGGTGGCGGCCCGATCCGGCGCGGGTGCTGTTCTCGGGCAGTGGCCGGCAGGCGATCTCGGCGGCGGTCGCGGCGCTGGCGCCGCCGGGGGCGCGGCTGGGGGTGGAGGAACTGACGTATCCGGCGCTGAAGGCGATCGCGGGCCGGCTGGGTGTGACGCTGGTGCCGCTGGCGATGGACGGGTCGGGGCTGGTGCCGGAGGCGGTGGCCGAGGCGCATCGCGCTCAGCCGCTGCACGCGGTGTACGTGCAGCCGGCGCTGCACAATCCGCTGTCGCTGTCGATGCCTCGGGAGCGGCTGGAGCGGCTGGCGGAGGTGCTGACGGAGCTGGGGATCCACGCGATCGAGGACGGTGTGTGGTCGTTCCTGTGTGACGGTCCGCCGCTGGCGTCGCTGGCGCCGGAGCTGACGGTGCTGGTGGACAGCCTGTCCAAGCGGCTCGCGCCGGGGCTCTCGCTGGGTCTGGTGGTGGCGCCCGCGTCGGTCGCCAACAGCGTGTCGGTGTCGCTGCGTTCGGGCGGCTGGACGCCGATGCGGTTCGCGATGGAGGCGATGTACCACTGGCAGGCGGACGACAGTGTGGCGGCGATCGTGGCGGCGAAGCGCCGGCAGGCCAGGCAGCGGCAGGAGCTCGCCCAGGGTCACCTCGGTGGTTTCGTGACCCGGGGCGACCCCCGCTCGTACTACCGCTGGTGGGAGCTGCCCCACCCCTGGCGTGCCGACACGTTCGTGGCCGCGGCCGCGCGGTACGGCATCGCGGTGACCCCGGCGGCGGCGTTCGCGGTGGACCCGCGCCGGGTGCCGAACGCGGTCCGGCTGGGCCTCGCCTCGCCCGCCGCCGACACGCTGTCGCGCGCTCTCGCCACGCTGGCCGATCTGGCGCGGTCCGCGCCGGACGACCTGGTGACGGACTGAACGGCTCCGGGGGCGCGTTTCGGTCAACCTTCCGGCCGAGGTGGCCGAAAAGGCGACCGGATAGTCAATTGCGGCCCCAGGCGGAGTCCCGCCGGGTGCGCCGCCCGCAGCTCGCCGGCCGGTCGCGCCATGCCTCTGAAGTGCGCGTATGGCAAGCGAAGGAAACGTTGACGATCCGAGACATAGATCCCCCGAGCACTGTGATCATTCCGACGTTTGAACGTTGACCATTCGTTTTCCGCCACGCTTTACACGCGTGACCTCTCTGCACCCTGTCCGTCCGTCGCCTCCCTTTGTCGCCGAATTCTTTTTGTCTGGCGGCGCACCCATTCTGTAGAAAGTCCGTCCACGGAACGAGCACGCCCTGCCATCGTGATCGCGCAACGCCACAACACGAAGGACAGGCGAATGTGTCGATCTGCGGACATGGATGCATCCCTCCGCGGGGAAGTTACTCTCTGCGACGAAGGGCTCCAGCGCTACCGAGAGGCACTGGAGGTGGGCCGCCTGTCGGGCGACGTCCCGTCCTGTCTCACCGAGTACCGGCTGGTCAGGCCGCTGCTCGGCCGGACCGACTCCTTCGTCCCGGTGCCGCCCAGGGTCGCCGAATCAGAGGTGTCCCGGCCGATGCAACGGAAAATCGAAAAGTATCAGGGAATCCTGACGTCCCTGCACTCCTCCTTTCACGCGGCGGACCTTGTTTACCGGAATGCTCATTTGCGCGCCGAGCCTTCGATCGAGCCGCTGAGCGGTGAGGCGGTGATTGGCGAGGCGCTGCGGCTCGCGGTGGCGTCCTGCAAGGACGAATTGCTGACCGCGCAACCGGGCGGCGGCCGGGCGCCGGAACTCCTCGGCGAGGCGCTGCCCCGCGATCTCGCGCTGCTGCGCCGGGGCGTGCGCCAGCGCACCCTGTACCAGCACAGCGTGCGCTCGCACCAGCCGACGCTGACCTACATCGAGCGGGTCCTCGCCGAGGGCGCGAAGGTCCGGACGCTGGAGGAGATCTTCGAGCGGGTCATCATCTGTGACCGCTCGGTCGCCTTCATCCCCGGTTCCCCGGAGCGGCACACCGCCGCGCTCGCCATCCGGCACACGGGCATCGTCGACTTCCTCATCAAGGTGTTCGAGCACATGTGGGATCGCGCGCAGACCGTCTCCATCACCATGGACCAGTACCGCCCCGACCTGCTCACCGACTCCGTGCGGCGCACGGTCCTGCGCATGGTGGTGGCCGGCCACACGGACGAGAGCATCGCCGCCCGCCTCGGCGTCAGCACCCGTACGGTCTCCACGCACATCAAGAAGGTCTCCGACGCGCTCGGCAGCCGCAGCCGCGCGGAGCTGGGGTTCCTCGTGTCCCAGCGAAGACTCCTGGAACAGGAGAGACCGCTCTCCGCCGCAGCCGAGGGGAAAAGACGGGGCGTTTCACCCTGATGCGAACATGGGCAGTTGTTTCCCCTGAGGGGTGACAACTACCCATGAAAGGGATGCCGTTGTCGGCTTTGCGGTTACCGGAGGACGTCATGCGCGCGCTGGGCCACCGGGGCGTCGACCTGCTCGTCGAGCACTTCGCGCGACTGGCGGACGACCCCGTGTCCGGCGTGAAGTACGCCCCGCCGCGCGAGTGGGAGGAGGTGCCGAGGGCGGCGGCGCCCGACCCGCTGGCGGTGCTGGAGGAGACCTGCCGGATGCTGCGGCACGGCAACGCCCACCCCGACCACCCCCGGTTCCTCGCGTTCGTGCCGAGCCCCGGCAATTTCGTGAGCGTCCTGGCCGCCGCGCTCGCGACCGGGTTCGCGGTACCGGGCGGCCACCGGCTGACCGGCCCGGCCTCGGCGGACGTCGAACTCACCACCGTCCGCTGGCTGGTGGAACTGCTCGGGCTCCCGCCGGGCAGCGGGGGCCTGTTCGTCCCCGGCGGCTCGATGGCCAACCTCACGGCGCTGACGGTGGCCCGCGACCGGCGCGGCCCCGGCACCGCCTACTTCTCCGACCAGACCCATTTCTCCGTGCCCCGCGCCCTGCACGTCCTCGGCGTCGGCGCCGACCGGGTGCGACGGCTGCCCTCGGACGGCGCGCAGCGGCTCGACGTCGACGCGCTCGCCTCGGCCGTCCGCCGGGACCGGCGCAGGGGGCTGCGGCCGTTCGTGGTCGTCGCCAACGCGGGGACCACCAGCACCGGCGCGGTCGATCCGCTGCCACGGCTGGCCGAGTTCTGCCGGGCGGAGGGGATCTGGCTGCACGTCGACGGGGCGTTCGGCGCCGCCGCCGCGCTCACCGACGCGGGCCGGACGCTCCTCGACGGCCTCGGCCTCGCCGACTCCTGGACGGTCGACCCGCACAAATGGCTGTTCCAGCCCGCCGAGTCGGGCTGCGTGCTGCTGCGCAGGCCGCACGAGCTGCGGGAGTCGTTCGGCGTCGACCTGCCCGGCTACCTCGACAACAGCGCCGCGGGCGACGGCGACTTCCTGCAGTACGGCATCCAGCTCACCCGCGAGTTCCGGGCGCTGCGGCTGTGGCTGTCGCTGAAGGTGTTCGGCGCCGACGCCTTCCGCGACGCCGTCGCCCGGGGCATGCGCAACGCCGAGGAGGCGGGCCGGTTCATCGACGCCGAGCCGGGCCTGGAGCTGGTGACGGCGCCCTCGCTGGCCGTGCTGACGTTCCGCTGCGCGGGCGCGGACGCCGACCGGGTCTGCCGGCGGCTCGCCACGGAGGGGTACGCGCTGGTCATGCCGACGACCGTCGCCGGCGAGCGGGTGCTGCGTCTGTGCACGATCAACCCGCGCACCAGCGCCGGGGAGTTGAGGCGGATCGTGACCCGGGTGCGGGAGCTGAGCCTCGATGCCACTGCCTGACCCCGCCCGGCTGCACGCCGAGGCGGAACGGACGACGGGGCTGGCCGACTTCGGGCCGGACGGCTACCGGGACGCCCTCGGCCGGCTCGTGGACGCGCTGAACACCGAGGCCCGCCTCAACGCCCACGGGTACGCCGAAGCCCGGCGCACCCTGTCGGGGGCGCTCGTCCACCGCCTGCGCCTGTACGCCCGGCCCGCGCCCCCGTTCCCGGCCGTCGACCCCGTCGTCATCGTCGGCCCGCCCCGCACCGGGAGCACTCTCCTGCACCGGCTGCTCGCCCGCCACCCCGGCCTGCACGCGGTGCGGCTGTGGGAGCTCACCCATCCCGTCTCCCCGCCCGGGGTCACCGACGCCGAGCTGATCGCCGAGACGCGGCGGGCGGTGGCCGCTCACCACCGGGCGGCGCCCGGCCTGCGGGACATCCATCCGACGGGCGCGCGGGAGCCGGAGGAGTGCGAGCACCTGATGACGACGGACTTCCACAACTCGGTGCTGGGGCTGGTGAGTTACCGGGTGCCGAGCTACGCCGACTGGCTGCTGGGGCAGGATCTCACCGCCGCCTACCGCCTCCACCGCCGCCAGCTCGCCCACATCCTGGCCCGGCGCCCGGCGGCCCCCGGCGCCCGCCTCCTTCTCAAAAGCCCCTCCCACCTGTGGCACCTGCCTTCCCTCGCCGCCGTCTACCCCCGGCTCAGTGTCGTCGCCCTCCACCGTGACCCCCTGCGCGCGACCGCGTCCGCGTGCAGCCTCGCCCTCCACGCCCGCCGCAAACGCAGCGACCACACCGACCCCCACGAGATCGGCCGCCAACTGGAGGCCGCGCTCCGCCTCGGCGCGCGGCGGCTCGACGCGTTCCCCGGGGTCGACGTCCGCGTCGGGTACGACGAGCTGGTGGCCGACCCCGTCGCGACCGCCGCCCGGGTCTGCCGCGCACTCGGTCTCACCGACGCGCCGCACGTCCGCGAGGGCATGCGCCGCCACCTCGCCGGGCAGCCGCGCACCGCCCGACACGCCTACACGCCCGAGGACTTCGGGCTCACCCCGTGAAAGCTCTGAGGTCGCACGATGCTGCGCTACCCCTTCGAACGCGCCGACAGCCTCTCCCCCATGCCCCACCTCGACCTGCTCCGGCACGACACCCTCCCGCGCGTCCTCATGCCCAGCGGCGACCCCGCCCACCTCGCGCTGCGCCACGCGGACGTCGTCCAGGCGCTGTCCGACGGGCGGTTGAGCCGCCGGGCGATGTTCGCCACGCCGGGCGGGCCCCGGTTCACCGGCGCCGACCTGGACGAGCCGAGCCTCGTCGGCACGGACCCGCCGGACCACACCAGGCTGCGCCGCCTGTGCGCGCCGGCGTTCCGCCCGGACCGGATCGCCGCGCTGCGGACGCCGGTTCAGCAGCTGACGGACCGTCTGCTGGTCCAACCAACCGATCTGCACGCCGACTTCGCCGTCCCCCTCGTCACCCACACCGTCTGCGACCTCCTCGGCGTCCCGCACGCCGACCGGGACCAACTCCTCGTCTGGGCGCACCAGAAGCTCGCGCTCACCGGCCCGCCGGACGAGGCCCGCGCCGGGCACCGGGCGCTGCGCGAGCACTTCACGACGCTCACACCGGACGCCGGGCTCCTCGCCGGCCTCGCGGAGGCGCACCGCGCGGGCGGGCTCAGCGGGCGGGAACGGGCCGCCGTCGCCGTGAACCTGTTCGTCGCCGGGGCCACCACGACCGCGGCGGTTCTCACGAACGGGCTGCTGTGTCTGCTCAACCACCCCGCCCAGTACGCCGCGTTGACGCCCGCGCGGGTGCCGGGGGCGGTGGCGGAGATCCTGCGGTACGACGTCGCCGGGGACATGGGGCTGCCCCGGCTGGCGCTGGCCGGGCTGCGGATCGGCGCGACCGAGGTGCGGGCCGGGGAGGTGGTGATCCCGGCGCACGCCTACGCCGGGCGCGATCCGGCCGTCCACCGCGATCCGGACGTCTTCGACATCGCGCGGCGGCCCGTCCCCGGCCTGGCGTTCGGGTACGGCCCGCACTACTGCGTCGGGGCGCGGCTGGCGGTGCTGCTCCTGGAGACCGCGCTGACCGGCGTCGTCGCCCGCTTCCCCCGCCTGCGACTCGCCGTGCCCGCGCGGTCGTTGGGGTGGCGCAACGGGACGCTGACAGGCGGGGTCGGGCGGCTGCCGGTCGTGTACTGAGCCCTACACGTGGCCCAACTCGCGCAGCGCCGCGCGGAGTCGGTCGGCGGCCTCGTCCAACTTGGTCTCGTCCTTCTCCACTTCGGCCTTGGAGAAGTCGAAGTCGCCCATGTCCCAGGCGGGGGCGACGTGGATGTGCATATGGGGGACCTCGAAGCCGGCGATGATCAGGCCGGCCCGCGGCGCGTCCCACGCCTTGCGGACGCCCTGGCCGATCTTCTGGGCCACCGAGACGCAGTGCGCGAGGAGTTCGCCGTCCGCGTCGGTCCAGCGGTCGACCTCCTGGCGGGGGACGACCAGGGTGTGGCCGGGGGTGAGGGGGGCGATGCTCAGGAACGCGGCGGCCTTCTCGTCCTCCCAGACGAAACGGCCGGGGAGTTCGCCGGTGAGGATGCGGGTGAAGAGAGTGGACATGCGGTCAGTCTCGCATCCCTCCCCACACCTTCCTCACGTGCAGGATTCGTGAGGACTTGCCGGTAACGCGCAGACCGGTCTTTCCCGGCGGTCACCGACTCCACAAGATGTGGATCACGGGGAAAGATCGACGCCGTTCCCGCTCACCAGGGCACTCAGGGAACGTTCAGGGAAAGAGAACCAGCACGTGTCCTACAACCACTCCGGCAGACGGGCGGCCCCGCTCGTCCTCGCCGGAATCCTCGCGCTGACCACGCAGCTCCCGGCGCACGCCGACTCCTCGGGGCCGCGGCTCCCGGGGACGTACCTCGTCCAGCTCGCGGACGCGCCCGTCGCCGTCCACGAGGACACCCGGGCCCCTGCGGGCCGGCGTCTCGACACCGGGACCAGGGCCGCCCGCGAGTACGTGGACCACCTCGGGGAGCGGCGGGACGACGTCCTCGCGGGCGTGCCCGGGGTGAAGCCGCTGCGCACGTTCACCACGGTCGTCAACGGGTTCACCGCGCGGCTGACGTCGGCGCAGATCGGGCGGTTGTCGCGCATGCCGGGAGTGGTGTCGGTGACGCGGAACCAGATGCTGCCGTTGGCGGGGGAAGCGGGCAGGACGGGGACGGGGAGGGCCACGGCCGCCCGCACCAGCACCACGAAACCCCCCGCCTCACCCCCGTACGCCCGTGAAGCGGCCCCCCTCCCCGTCCCCGACATGGCCGCCTTCCTCGGTCTGAAGGGCGAGCACGGTCTCTACTCCCGTATCCCCGGCGGTCAGGCGAACGCGGGCCGGGGCACGATCATCGGCGTCGTCGACTCCGGTATCGACACCGGCAACCCCTCGCTCGGCGCGCTGCCCGCAGACCCCGTCGCCGACAAGGCGATCGCGGCGAAGTGGAAGGGCGGCTGCGACCCCGGCAAGGACCCGGCGCACCGGGCCACCTGCAACAACAAGGTGATCGGCGCCCAGTACTTCCCGAACGACGGGGTCGTCGACACGAAGGCGGGCGACTGGGACTCCCCCAGGGACTCCGACTCGCACGGCACCAGCACGGCGACGACCGCGGCCGGCAACCTGAACATTCCCACGACGGTCCCGGACACCGGCCTCACCGGGCGGATATCGGGGCTGGCCCCGGCGGCCAGGATCGCCGCGTACAAGGTGTGCTGGGTCAGCGCCTGCGGCTACAACGAGTCGGTCGCCGCGATCGACAAGGCGGTCGCGGACGGCGTCGACGTCATCAACTACTCGATCGGCGGCCCGGATCTGAGCGTGCCGAGCGGGGTGCTGGAGACGGCCCTGCGCAACGCGGCCGAGGCGGGCGTGTTCATCTCGGCGGCGGCGGGCAACGAGGGTCCGGGGACGGTCCGGCACGAGATGCCGTGGGTGATGTCCGTGGCGGCCTCGACCCACGACACCGGTTACCGCACCACCCTCACCCTGGGCGACGGCCGCTCCTACGACGGCGTCGGCTTCAGCGCGACGGCGCTCCCGGCGACCCGGCTGGTCGACTCGGCGCGGGCGGGCGCCGGCGGCGTCACCGAGGCCGACGCCCGGCTGTGCGCGGCGGGTTCACTGGACCCGGCGAAGGTGCGCGGCGCGGTCGTGCTGTGCACGGGCAACACGGGGCGGGTCGCCAAGAGCGTCGAGGTCCAGCGGGCCGGCGGCGTCGGCATGGTCCTCGTCAACGAGGCGCCCGGCGAGGAGCTGATCGCCGACGCGCACCGGGTGCCGTCCGTCCATCTCACCAGCGCGGACGGCGCGTCGGTGCGGGCGTACGCCGAACGGGCCGGTGCGACCGCCGAGTTGAGCGCGGCCGTCGCCGTCCCGCAGCGGGCGCCGGTCGTCGCGGGGTTCTCGTCCTCCGGCCCCGAGACGGTGAACGGCGGTGACCTGATCAAGCCGGACGTCACCGCGCCGGGCGTCGGGACCGTCGCGGCCACGGTCGCCGGGAGCTTCCTCTACAAGGGGTCGCAGGGGCTGTTCAACGGCACTTCCGACTCGGCCCCGCACGTCGCCGGACTCGCCCTGCTGCTGCGGCAGTCGCACCCCTCCTGGTCGGTGGCGGCGCTCAAGTCGGCGCTGATGACGACGGCTTCGACGACCGACAACACCGGCCGGCCCATCCAGCGCACGGGCGCGGGCACCGCGACCCCGTTCGACTACGGCGCCGGGCACGTCGTCCCGTCCTCGGCCGCCGACCCGGGGCTCGTGTACGACGCGGGTGCCGCCGACTGGACGGCGTACACCTGCACCCGGGACGGGAAGCTGACCAGCGCCGACGGCGGGGCCGCCGCCTGCGCCGGGGTGCCCCGGCTCGACGCGAGCGACGTCAACTATCCGATGATCGCGGTCGGTGACCTCGTCGGGCGGCAGACCGTCACCCGGAAGGTCACCAACGTCGCCGCGACGACCGGCGTCTACACGGTCCGCGTCCAGGCGCCGCGCGGTTTCACCGCCGAGGTCACGCCCCAGCGGCTGACGCTGGCGCCGGGTGCGAGCGCGACGTACACGGTCGCCTTCACGCGGACCGACGCGGCGTTCGGGGCCTGGAGCTTCGGGGCGGTGACCTGGTCCGACGGGCACCACCAGGTCCGTAGCGCGGTGTCCCTGCGGGCCGAGGTGCTGGACGCGCCCTCCGAGGTCACGGCGAGCGGCGCCGAGGGTTCCGTGAAGCTCACGCCGAGGACCGGGTGGGCCGGGACGCTCACCGCGGGCGCGAGCCTGTACGGCGGGGAGAAGAGGACCGGCACGCTGACCGGTACCGACCACGACTTCGACCCGAACACGTCCCCGCTCACGCCGGCCACGTACAGGACGACGTTCACCGTCCCCGCCGGCCTCAAGGCCGCCCGCGTCGGGATCTCGGCCGCCGACTACGCGGCGGGCAGTGACATCGACCTGTACGTCAAGGACGACGCGACCGGTGACTTCGTGCACTGGGCGGCGGACTCCAGCGACGAGCACGCCGACCTGAAGCCGGGGACGTACACGGTGTACGTCAACCAGTACGTCGTTCCGTCGGGCGTCACCAGTCAGCCGTTCGCCCTGCGGTACTGGCTCATCGGCTCCGGTGCCGGGCACGCCGCCGCGGTCTCCCCCGCGTCCCAGCGGGTCGCCATGGGCGCCGAGCCCGGTGTCGGCGTCTCCTGGAAGGGGCTGTCGGCCGACGTGTCACCCGTGTATCTGGGGGTCGTGGAGTACGGTGACGGCTCCCGGACGGTCGGGCGGACGCTGCTGTCAGTGAGCGTTCCCCGGCGGTGAACTCCCCTTGCGGACCGGTGTCTTCGTGGCGCCGGTCCGCAAGGTCACTTCGGCGGCAGGACGTTCGCCGCGAACTGGTTGATGAAGTTGCCGGGCGGGTCGAAGTTGACGACGACGTACGTCTTTCCGCCGCTCGCCGTCGCCTTGCCGACGCCGATCCGCGCGGACGACTTCCACACGACCTGCGTGAACAGGCCCCAGTTCTTGAAGGTGCCCATGTCGGGCTCGCTGCCGTAGTAGTGGTAGTCCTTGACCTGGTTGTACCAGCCGTCGACGACCTCCGCGCCGGTCGGCGACGAGCCGTCCGGGCGCCACGCGTAGTGCAGGTTCTCGCCGTACTTGTTGTTCGGCCGGTGCGCGAACTGCCCGCTGCTCGCCAGCTGGTCGGCCCACTCCTGCGCCCACCCGCTGATCTCCCCGTTCAACGTCAGCGGCGGGACTCCGTGTTTGGCCCTCAGGTAGTTCGCCCGGTCCAGGACCTGCTGGTCGAACGCCGGGTCGGCGGAGGCGGCGGAGGCGCGCGGGGCCGCGGGCGCGGCGAGCGTCAGGGCGGCGGCCAGGGCCACGAGCGCGGCGAGGGTGCCCCGGACCGCGTTGCGGCGGTTCATCGTTGTCATACCGCCGTAACGATCATCCGGGTGCGCGGTCACCGGGTTTCCGTCCATCCGGGAGACTGGACGTCGTGACGAAGCCTTCACTGTCCCCCGGTCGCGTCGACGAACTCGTGGCGCTCAGCGGCGATCTCAAGGGCGAGCTGGTCGCCTTCGCCCAAGGTCCGCGCTACGCACGGCGGTTGGACGCCGTGCTCGACGAGGCCGCCGACCGGCACGGCTTTCTGGACGAGACCACCGCCGTCGCGGCGATCGACCACTTCGCGCTCCAGCACCGGCTCTCGGACGGCTCCACGGTCGTCGAGCGGTTCGCCGAGCGGCGCCGGCCCGCGCTGTCGCCGGAGGAGCGGGCGATGGTGCTCGGCTGGCGGGACGTGGTCGAGGGGATCTTCGAGGTGCGGCGCGGGGGTGCGCTGCACAACCTTCTCGACGACCTCGTCTACGAGGTCCGTTCGACGATGGGTCCACGTGCGCTGCGGGCGCTGCGGCCGGGCATGTTCACCGTCGCCCGTCTGGTGCCGCTGCACCCCGACACGGACGTCCGGCTGGTCAGCGGTCACCTCACGACGTATCCGCGCGGCGACGGGCCGGAGTTGGCGCGGGCCGCCGCCCAAGCCGTCGCCGCTGACCCCCGGTTGCTGTGCCGCAATCCCGAACTGCTGCGCCAGGGCTGGGAGACGCAGGCCGCCGCCCGCGCGGACTTCGTCGAGCTGTTCGGCACCGACCTGCTCGTCCTGCCGCCCGCCGAGGCGCGAGAACGGCTGCGGGAGTACCACCGGCGCCGGCTGGCGAAGATCCCCGGCGGGGCCGGGGGCGTGTCCCTCGACGAGCTCAGCGCCCTCCCCGAGGGCCTTCGGGACGCGGACACCGTCGCCGTGTACTTCGACGAGACCGAAGGGCTCTGCTACTACGCCGACTTCGGGCTCCTCGACGACCTGTTCACGCGCCCCTCCTCCGCCGGGCTCGCGGTGCTGCGGCGCTACCTCGACGACGAGTCCGTCTCCCCCGCGGTCGTCCAGCGGCTCGTCCGGCGTCACCCGGACACCGCCGACACCGTCTTCCGCAAACTGCTGCGCAAGCCGGCGTTCACCTGGGAAGCGGACGGTGAGGCGCTCCTGCGGCGCCGCAAGAAGAGTCACTACGCGCGCGAGCCGCTGCCGGGCTTCACTCCGGTCGGCTCCCGGCTCGCGGAACTCCTGCGGGGGCCGGGGAAGTGAGCACGTCGTCGGAGGGCGTTCTGGAGCGGGGCGGCACGGACGCCGGGGTGCTGGTGCTCGCGGGGTCCAGCGGGCGGATCGAGCACGAGCGGGTCCGGTTGCTCGCCGGGCACGGAATGACGGCGCTGTCGATCCGCTGGTTCGGCGGGGCCGGGCAGCCGTCGGAACTCTGTGAGGTGCCGCTGGAGACGTTCACACGGGCGATCGATCCGCTGCTGGCGCAGGGGGTGCGCCGCATCGGTGTGCTGGGGACGTCCAAGGGCGCGGAAGCGGCCCTCCTCACCGCCGCGCACGCCCCCCTTCGAGCAGGCTCGGCGCCGCCACGACCTGCGGAATCCCGTCGCCGGACCGCCCACGCCACCTGGCGGAACGCCGTGGACGCCCCGTCCACACCACCCCGCTCCCCCGGTCTCGCCGTGCACGCCCCCCGGTGAACCCCCGGCGAATTCTGCGCCAGGGTTCGGTCAGGGGGTGGTCAGGGGAGCGGATCGGGGGGTGGGGGGCTGCTTACGATCGGGGCGCCGCCCTCGTCCGAACGAAACCTGGAGGCCAGGCGTGCGTGGAAAGGCCCTGTTCGTGGGGGGTGTGATTGTTGTGGTGGCGGGTTGTGGGGGGCATGGCCGGCCGGTGGGGAGTGAGGATGGGCTGCGGCATACGACCGTGCGGGTCGCGGTCGGGGAGTGTGGGGAGGGGTGGAGGGAGCCGGAAGGGGGGCGGCAGGTGTTCGATCTGGAGAACACGTCCGGGGCTGCTGCCGAGGTGGATCTCGTGGATGCGCGGACGGGTGCGGTGTACGGGGAGGTCGAGGGGCTGGGGCCGGGGACGGAGCGCGCGCTGAGGGTGACGCTCGGGGATGGTGCGTACGCGTTCAAGTGTCTGCCCGATGACGCGGACGCGGTGACCGGACCGACCGTGCGGATCAGTGGGAGCGGGGTACGGAGCGGTCCGGCCGCGTTGCCGGTGACGCAGCAGGATCTCATCCCGCCGACGCTGGCGTATCAGCGGTGGATCCAGGCGAGGACCGTCGAACTCGCCGAGAAGACAGACGTGTTGGCGGCGGACGTCGACCGGGGCGACCTCGCCGCCGCTCGCGCGGACTGGCTCCCCGCTCACCTCGTGTACGAGCGGATGGGCGCCGCGTACGGAACGTTCGGGGACGCGGACGAGGCGATCAACGGGGACGCGACGGGGTTCCACCGGGTGGAACAGGGGTTGTGGCACGGGGAGTCCGCGGCGAGCCTGCGCGCCCCGGCGGACCGGCTCGACGCGGCCGTGCACGCGCTCCAAAAGAGCTGGCCGGACGAGCGCATGGACCCCGCGGACGTCGGTCTGCGGGCGCACGAGATCATGGAGAACGCCGTGCAGTTCGAGCTGACCGGCCGCACGGACCACGGCAGCGGCACCAACCTGGCGACGACCCGCGCCAATCTCGACGGCACCCGCCAACTCCTCACGTTCCTGCGCCCGTTGCTGAAGACACGCGACGCGGGCCTGACCGCTCTGGACGCCGCGATGAACCGCGCCCAGCACACCCTGGACACCGTCGACACGAAGCCCCTCGCCCAACTCACGCGCGCACAGCGGGAGAAGGTCGACGCGGACGTCGGCGCACTGGTCGAGCGGCTGGCGGACGTGGCCACCCTGACGGACGTACGGAGGACGGCATGAGCGGCGAGGTGGGCCGCCGGGGTTTCCTGGCGGGCGCGGGCGCGGCGGCGATGGCCGGCACGGGCCTGGTGGCCGCCGACCGGGCAACGGCCGTGGCGGCACCCCCGCGTACCCCCTTCCACGGCACGCACCAGGCGGGCATCGTCGACCCGGCGCAGAAGGCCACGGCGTTCGTGTCGTTCGACGCGACGGCCGCCAGCCGCGCCGAACTCACCGACCTGCTGCGGACGTTGACCGAGCGCGCCCGTTTCCTGACGGCCGGGGGCAGCCCGGACGAGGCCGGGATCACGGCGCCGCCGGTCGACTCGGGGACCCTCGGTCCGGTGGTCGCGGCGGACGGTCTGACCGTCACCGTGGGCGTCGGGGCGTCGCTGTTCGACGCGCGGTACGGGCTGGCGGCGCGCAGGCCGCGCCGGCTGACCCTGATGCCCGCGTTCCCGGACGACGACCTGAACGCCGACTGGTGTCACGGCGACCTGAGCGTGCAGTTCAGCGCGGGCAGCATGGACACGGTGCTGCACGCCCTGCGGGACGTCGCCCGGCACACGCGGGGCGGGATGCAGGTGCGGTGGCGGATGGACGGGTTCGTCAGCCCGCCCCGGCCGTCGGGCACGCCCCGCAACCACCTGGGTTTCAAGGACGGCATCGCCAACCCGGACACCGCCAGCACGCGGGAGATGGACCGGCTGGTGTGGGTCGGCGCGGGTGACGGCGAGCCGGGGTGGGCGGTCGGCGGGAGCTATCAGGTCGTCCGGCTGATCCGGATGCTCGTCGAGTTCTGGGACCGGGTGTCGATCACCGAGCAGGAGCGGATGTTCGGGCGGGCCCGCGACACGGGTGCGCCGCTGGACGGGCGGCACGAGAGCGACGTCCCCAACTACCCGCAGGATCCCAAGGGTTCGGTGATTCCGCTGGACAGCCACATCCGGCTGGCGAACCCGAGGACGCCGTCGACGGACGGGCAGCGGATCCTGCGGCGCGGGTACAACTACGACCGGGGCACGGACAGCAACGGGAACCTCGACATGGGGCTGTTGTTCACGTGCTACCAGCGGGATCTGGCGCGGCAGTTCGAGGCGGTGCAGAAGCGGCTGGCCGGGGAGCCGCTGGTGGACTACGTGTCGCCGTTCGGGGGCGGGTACTTCTTCGCGCTGCCGGGGGTGCGGGACGGGTCGGACTGGCTGGGGCGGACACTCCTCGCCTGAGAGCTGCCTGAGGCGAACTCTCCTCGCCCGAAGGTGTCAAGAAAAGTTCAAGTTCGTATGGGCAGGTCCTGACCCGCCGTTCGTCCCCCGGTCACCGCCGCTCCCCCGCCGCGCCGCCCGGATTGCCCAGGATCCCAGCAGTACACCCCTGTTCTCCCGGAAGTCGAGACACGCATGACCGGCACAGCATCCCCCTCCGGCCCCCGGCGCCTCGCGCGCGTCGGCGCCCTGCTCGGCGCCGCCGCCCTGGCCGCGGCGGGCGGCACGGTCCCCGCGTCGGCCGCCGCCGCGCACGGGGGCCACGGCACCCCGCACACCGCGACACACACCGCGACGCCGATCAAGCACCTGGTGGTGATCTACGACGAGAACGTGTCGTTCGACCACTACTTCGGCACCTACCCGAACGCCGCGAACACGGACGGCACGCCGTTCCAGGCCGCCGCGCACACCCCGAAGGCCGACAACCTGTCGACCGCCGGCCTACTGAAGAAGAATCCGAACCTGTACGCGCCCAAGCGGCTCTCCGGCGCGCAGGCGATGACGTGCGACCAGAACCACTCCTACGGCCCCGAGCAGTACGCCGCGAACGGCGGCAGGGCCGACAAGTACGTCGAGAACACCGAGGTCGACAAGTGCACCGGCCTGTTCGGTGAGCCCGGCCTGGTCATGGACTACTACGACGGCAACACCGTCACCGCGCTGTGGAACTACGCCCAGCACTACGCGCTCGGCGACCACTCGTTCAGCTCGGTCTACGGCCCGTCCACGCCGGGCGCGCTGAACCTGGTCTCCGGCCAGACCCACGGCGTCGTCTCCGTCGACCCGAAGACCGGGAAGCGGACGTCGAAGCCGGACGCGTACGCCGTCGTCTCCCCGGACGCAAAGGGCGTCGGGACGGTCGTCAACGACCCCGACCCGGCGTTCGACGACTGCTCGGACAAGGACCGCACGAGCACGGACGCGCTCGCGCAGATGCGCGGCAGGAACATCGGGGACCTGCTCAACTCCAAGGGCGTCAGCTGGGGTTGGTTCCAGGGCGGGTTCCGGCCCAGCACCAAGTGGGACGGGAAGAGCGGCACGTACGCGAAGTGCGCGGGCGCCACCCACACGAACGTCGGCGGGGCGGCCGTCGAGGACTACTCCCCGCACCACTCGCCGTTCCAGTACTACAGGTCGACGTCGAACCCGCACCACCTCGCGCCGAAGAACCTCGCCGAGATCGGGCACGCCGGGCGCGCGAACCACGACTACGACCTCACCGACTTCGACGCCGCCCTCAAGGCCGGCAAGCTGCCCGCGGTGAGCTTCCTGAAGGCCGCCGAGTACCAGGACGGCCACGCCGCCTACTCCGACCCGCTCGACGAGCAGCACTTCCTCGTCAAGGAGATCAACGCGCTCCAGCAGTCCCCGGAGTGGAGGTCGACGGCGGTCGTCATCGCGTACGACGACTCCGACGGCTGGTACGACCACGTCACGTCGAAGGTCCTCAACGGCTCGAAGGACTCGACGACCGGTTCGAACGGCAAGGCCGTCGACTCGCCCTTCTGCCAGGCGGGCCCCGCAGCCGCGCACGGGTACGCGGACCGCTGCGGACCCGGCACCCGGCAGCCGCTGCTGGTCGTCTCCCCGTACAGCAAGGTGAACGCGGTCGACCACACGGCGACCGAGCAGGCGTCGATCACCCGGTTCATCGAGGACAACTGGCACACCGGGCGCATCGGTGACGGGTCCTTCGACCAGCGGGCCAACAGCCTGACCGGCCTGTTCGACTTCCGGCACCCGAACGGCAAGCAGGTGCTGCTCAACGCCGACGGCTCGGTGAAGTCCGTCAAGCCGATCCCGCACCACTTCGCGCGGACGGCGGCCTCCCCGCAGTACATCGCCGACCTCAAGGCGCAGAACACGGCCGCCGAGACGTCCTCCACGTCCCCGGTGCTGCCGGTCGCCCTCGGCGGCGGGGTGCTCGCGGCGGGCGCGGTGGCGACGGTGTTCGCGCTGCGGCGGCGGGCGCGGACGACGGCGTAGCGGGCCCGCGGGACCGGCTCTGTGGGGGAGCCGGTCCCGCGCTGTTCACGCTCCCGGTCCGGCCTCGCGCACCACGCCCGGCCGTACACCCCAGACGACCACCCGGTCGCCCTTCTTCAGCACGCCCCACAGCTTGCGCGCGTCCGGCACCCGCAGGTTGACGCAGCCGTGCGAGCCGCCCCTGAAGAGGTCGCCGTGCGAGCCGTGGAACGCCTGGCCGCCGTCGAAGAACTGCGAGTACGGCATCGGGGAGCGGTTGTAGAGGGACGAGTAGTGGTCCTTGTGCCGCAGGTAGACGCGGTGGGTGCCGGTGCGGGTCTCGTAGCCGTCGCGGCCCGAGCGGATCGGGACGGGCTTGTAGAGGACGCGCTTCCCCTTCTGGACCCACATCAGCTGCCGGGCCAGGTCCACACAGGCGACCCGGTACGAGCTGACCGGGCAGCGGCGGGCGGCATTGGGGTTCTTGACGGCTCGGGCGACCAGCATCATGCGGTACGTGCGGTAGTCGGCGTACCCACTCGCCGGAAAGAGGCCGCTTGCGGCCTGGAAGGCGCTGATCGCCGCGCAGTCGGCGCTGGACTGCGTACCGTCGACGGGCCGCTTCAGGTACCCCTCCAGCTGCCGCTGGTAAGGCCCGGTCCCCGCCGTGCACGACGCCATCCCCTCCGCACTCGCCACCGTCCCCGGCAGCACCGCCCCGACCAGCACGGCCACCGACGCCACCCCACGCCACATCCGATGCATCTCCATGGGCCCAGAAAACCCGCGCGCCCGGCCCCCGGAGACGCGAGCTGCGCCGAACGGCCCACCACCCGGCCCGGACACACCCGTTCGGATGAACGAACCGCGTGGCTGCGGGACTTCTCGGATCACTCGGGTACATGCACGAAACCCCTCACGGGGCGCGGACCCGTCCTCCTCGCGCGCGGCGCCGCTCTTTGCGGTGGCGCCACGGTCCCGTTCAATGGGAGAGGGGTCGATCGGGGTGACTGCTGGGGGGCGGATGGCTGAGGATCCGGATCAAGGGGGCACTCCCGCGCGGCGGTTGGGGGAGATCGCCGCGCTGGTCTCGGCGCTGGCGGCGGTGGCGGGCATTCTGCTCGCCGTCTTCGGGGTGCCGTCGCTCCACGGGTCGACGGCCGCGCGCCCCGCTCCCCCGGCCACTACCGCCGCCGCGGTTCCCTCGCCTTCGCTGCCCGCGGTCCCACGAGGGTGGCGGCGAGTGAAGGAGCCTGAGCTGACTGCGGCGTTCGCCGTTCCGGACGGGTGGACGCGGACCAGGAAGAACGCGATCCAGAGCGTGTGGGCCTCGCCCGGCGGTACCTATGAGATCGCTCTCAAGCGTGACACCTCGTACGGGCCGACCGCTCGGGCCGCGGCTGCCGGGCAGCTCGCCTGGTATCGCGACGAGGCCGCGTCGTCCATGGCCGGTCTGCGGGCCACGACGCGTGCGGTCCGGCAGGGCGGCGAGGAGGAGGTGCGGCTGGAGCTCGGGTATCACTGGCGCGGGCAGAGTGCCACGCGCAGCCGGGTCGAGGTGTTCGTCGCGGGAGCGGCGGGCCGGGTCTACCAGCTCCTCGTCGACACGCCGGCCGGTGGTGAACACCTCGTGCGGCAGCGGGAATTGCTGGAAACGGCCCGCGCGTCCCTGGTACCGGACACCGAGTAGTCCGAGGGTTCAGTTCGGGGTCAGGACCCGTACCGGCTCGCCCGCGAGGAACGCGGCGATGTTCTCGACCGCTTCCGGGTAGAACGTGCGGTAGTTGCGGTCGGTGACGTAGCCGAGGTGGGGGGTGGCGAGGACGTTGGGGAGGGTGCGCAGCGGGTCGTCGGCGGGGAGGGGTTCGGTTTCGAAGACGTCCAGGCCGGCGCCGGCGATCCAGCCTTCGCGCAGGGCGCGGACAAGGGCGTCGTGGTCGACGATGGGGGCGCGGGAGGTGTTGACGAGGTAGGCGTGGGGGCGCATGGCGCGGAGTTCGGGTTCGCCGAGGAGGCCGCGGGTGCGGTCGGAGAGGACGAGGTGGATGGAGACGAAGTCGCTCCGGGAGAGCAGGTCTTCCTTGGACGCGGCGAGTTGGGCGCCGGCGTCCGCCGCGCGCCGGTGCGTGAGGTTCTGGCTCCAGGCGAGGACGTCCATGTCGAACGCCTTGGCCACGCGGGCGACTTGGCGGCCGAGGCGGCCGAGTCCGAGGAGGCCGAGGGTGCGGCCGGCGAGGTCCTGGCCGACGGTCGACTGCCAAGGCCCGTTCTCCCGCAGGGCGTTGCTCTCGGCGGTGAGGTGACGGGCGAGGCCGAGCAGCAGGGCCCAGGTGAGTTCGGCGGGCGGGGTCGCGTTGCTCGCGGTGCCGCAGACGGTCACGCCGCGTTCGGCCGCCGCCGCGAGGTCGATGGACGCGTTGCGCATGCCCGTCGTCACCAGCAGTCTCAACGTGGGGAGTCTGCGCAGGAGTTCGGCGTCGAAGGGGGTGCGTTCGCGCATCGCGACGACGATCTCGCAGTCCCCGATCTCGGCGGCGAGCCGGTCCCGGTCGGTGATGTTCTCGCGCAGGGTGCGCACCTCGACCCCGCTGAGGCCGCTCCAGTCCGCGTACGTCAGGGCGACGCCCTGGTAGTCGTCCAGTACGGCGCAGCGGAGGGTCATGCGTCCTGCCTTCCGGGAGGGGCGGGGTGTGGGGGTCCCGCCGGGGTCGGTCATCCGTACGGCGCTCACCGTATATATGACCTGTCATTAATTCCACTAGGCTTGCCCCTCATGACGCAGTGGTTGACCGACGAAGAACTCCATGCCTGGCACGGGCTCGTGACCCTCAGTTCCCGCCTCCAGACCGACCTGGGCCGGCAGCTCCAGGACGGGCACGGCATCTCCGTCGCCGACTACGAGATCCTCGACCGCCTCGGCGACGCCCCCGACGGCCTGCGCGCCCGCGACCTCGGCGCCTCCCTCGACTGGGAGCAGAGCCGCGTCTCCCACCAGCTCTCCCGCATGCACGGCCGCGGCCTCGTCACCAAGAAAGAGTGCGCGACCGACCGCCGAGGCGTCGTCTTCCACCTCACCGACACCGGCCGCCAACTCCTCACCGCAGCGGCCCCCGGCCACGTCAACGCCGTCCGCACCCTCGTCTTCAACGCCCTCACCCCCGACCAGGTAACCCAACTAGCCACCCTGACCGGCCACTTGCTCCGCCACATCGACACCTGCCCGCTGGCGAGGGCACTCAGGAAGAGCTGACGCCCCACACCGCCCTAGGGCCTGTCCGGCGGGAGGGGACCACGTGGCGGTGCCGGTTCTGTGAGGGAGGGTCGGTCCGGGCCGGGTCAGGTGTGTTCGCGCCACGGCACGACGGCGAGCCGGACCCCGGTCAGCGTCTCCGGCAGGGCGGAGGGGACGACGACGTTCCGGATCACGTCCCAGCGTCAGGTGCTTCGGCACGGCGGCGACGGCCGTCGTCATAAAAACACCGCCACGGGCGGGGACGCGGTCGGCGCGAGCAGCGTGATCTTCGGTTCCTCGTCGATGCCGAGGCCCGCGCCGAGCGCGATGCGGCGCAGGCTGATGCCGAGGTGTTCGACGAGAGTGGTGCCGCTGCAGCCGCGTACGCCGTCGCGCGTGGTGGAGACGTCGACGAACGCGCCCCACAGCTTCGCCGGGGGTCAGGCGACGGTGAGTCCGCCGTCGACCGGCAGGATCGAGCCGGTGACGTACGTCGCGCCGACGAGGTAGCGGATCGCCTCGGCGACGTCCGCCGGGCGGCCTACCCGGCCGGCGGGGACCGTGCCGGCGGTGGCGTCGAACTGGGCCCGCCGGTCCTCCTCGGAGAGGAACGACCACCACGGGGTGTCGACGGCGCCCGGTGAGACGGCGTTGACGCGGACCGGGGCGAGTTCGGCGGCCAGCGGGGAGACGATCCGCTCGATCGCGCCGTTCACCGCGGCGAGCGCCGTCGTCCCGGCGAGGGCCGAGCGGGCGGTGGCGGCGGAGACGAACGTGATCGAGCCGGTGACCTCGGCCCGCTGGACGGCGGACAGGTACGGGAAGAGCTTGCCGTCGAACGCCGCGCGGACGTCGGCGAGCCGGGTCCCGGCGAGCGGGCCGAGGCCCACGGCACCGGGGCTGAACGCGAGCACCAGGTGCTCGAAGGCGCCGGTCCGCTCGAAGAACGCGGCGACCTCGGCCTCGTCCGTGCCGTCCAGCCGCACGGCCGTTGCCGGGATGTTCCGGGCCCCCGCCAGTTTCTCCGGGTCGCGGCCGGTGACGGTCACCTCGGCGCCGTCGGCCGCGAGGAGTTCGGCGGCGGCGAGCCCGATGCCCGAGGTTCCGCCCATGATCACCACACGCATGACTGCTCCCTCATTTCAAGACGCTACGTCTCGGTACTATATCGAGACGCGGCGTTCTGTAAAGTGGGGGCATGAGTGGTGAACGGCGGCCGGGCAGGCCGCGCAGCGAGGAATCGCGCGGGGCCATCCTGGCGGCGGCGCTGGAGGGCCTGCGGGAGCACGGGTTCGCGGCGCTGACCATCGAGGGGATCGCCGGCCGGGCCGGGGTGGGCAAGCAGACGATCTACCGGTGGTGGCCGTCCAAGGCGGACGTCGTGCTCGACGCGCTGCTCGACCAGGCCGAGGAGACGATCCGGGTCCCGGACGAGGGGTCGCTGCGGGCCGATCTGACGGCCTTCCTCGGCGCGACGTTCCGGCAGACGCACCAGCGCCCCGTCCTCGTCGGGCTCATGGGGCAGGCGCTGCTCGATCCCGGCTTCGCGCTGGCGTTCCGCGAGCGGTTCCTGTTCCGGCGCCGGGGCACGCTGCGGGAACTGTTCGATCGGGCGATCTCGCGGGGGGAGATCGCCGCCGGGGTCGACCCCGAACTGCTCGTCGACGTGGTGTACGGCGTGCTGTGGTACCGGCTGATGCTGGATCACGCGCCCCTGGACGGGGCGGCGAGCCGTCAGCTCACGGAACTGGTGCTGCGCGCCGTGCGGTGAGGCCCGGTCAGGGCTTGTACGCCTTGCGGTTGTCGTACGTCACCTTGCCCGCGGGGAGTTTCGCCGGGGCGAAGAGCTGGTCCACGGTCACCAGGTGGAAGCCGCGCGACTTCAGGCCGGAGATGATGCCGGGGACCGCGTTGACCGTCGTCTTGTGGATGTCGTGCATCAGGACGATGTCCCCGGGCCGACTCTGCGTCGTCACCGTCCTGACCAGGCGGGCCGTGTCGCGGTACTTCCAGTCCAGGGTGTCGATGCTCCAGTGCACCAGCGGGCGGGCGGCGGCCTTGCGGACGGCCGCGTTGTGCGCGCCGTAGGGGGCGCGGATCGTGCTCGGCTTCAGCCCCGTCGCCTGCCGGATCGCCGTGTCCGTCCGCGAGAACTGCGAGCTGATCTTCGCGGCGCTCAGTTTCGTCAGGTCGGCGTGGTCCCAGCTGTGGTTGCCCAGTTGGTGGCCCGCCTTCGCCGCCGCCTTCGCGATCGACGGGTTGCGCTGCACGTTCTGGCCCACCAGGTAGAACGTCACCTTCACGTTCCGGTCGCCGAGCGTCTTCAGCAGCCTCTTCGTGTCCGCCACCGGGCCGTCGTCGAACGTCAGCGCCACACACTTCACCTTTCGGCAGTCCACGGCCTTCGGCGCCGCCGAGGCGGACGTCGCCGTACCGGCCAGCGTGCTCGCGCACATCGCCGCCGTGAGCGCGGATATGACGAGTCGTCTGCGCATGAGATCCCTCCGAGATCTACGGGTTTGCCTCTAAGACGCGCCCGGAGGGGGCGTGGATGCACGTACGTTTCACGAAATTCCGTACGACTGCGGGGACTTCGGCCACATCCAGTCACAGGGCGGACATGAACTCCCGCGCCCGGCGCGCGATGTGGGGCCAGTCACCTTGACGGCGACGACGCCGAGGTCCAGGGACCGCGCCACCTACGTGGGCGTGAACGCACCCATGACCAGGGGGACTTCGGCCGTCATCGCCGCTTCGGCCACCTCCTCCCGGCAGCCGGGGGTGGTGTACGTGAACTCGACCCAGTGGATGCCGCCGTCGAGCAGCGCGAGGGACGGCGCGCAAGAGCACGGTGCTGCGGCTGCTCTCCCCGCTGCGGGACACCCGCCTCGTCGACCAGGACCCCGAGAGCGGCCACTACCGGCTCGGCCCCCAGAACGCGCTCCTCGGCCGGCTGTACCTGAACGCCTCGACGCCATCAGCATCTCCGGACCGGCCTCCCGCGTGAACCACGACCGCCTCCCCGAACTCTCCGAACAGGTCCGCGAGGCGGCTTCGGGGGTCACGGAACGACTGGGCGGGGCGAGGGGTGAATCTCTTTGGAGCGGGGGGAGTCGGCGGTGCAGGGTGGAGGCATGAGGGACGAGATCGATCCGCGGCACCTGGAGTGGGACGACGTGGATCCCGCCCGGCACCCCTTCGACAAGGGGACGGTGTCGGAGGTGGTGCGCGGACTCGGGCCCGCCCGGACCGTACCCACGCGGGA
Source organism: Streptomyces roseirectus (assembly GCF_014489635.1). NCBI lineage: Bacteria > Bacillati > Actinomycetota > Actinomycetes > Kitasatosporales > Streptomycetaceae > Streptomyces > Streptomyces roseirectus. Next base: position 1,033,266 of record NZ_CP060828.1, read on the forward strand.
CCGGGAGGCGGGCCGGCCCTGGGCCGACGCGATGACGTGGGCGCTCCGGGAGGAGTACGGGCGGTGGGTCGCGGGCTGGCGGTGGGCCCTGGACGAGGGTGACTTCGACGGAGGGCCGGTCGGGAGCTGGTGCTGCGCCGCGCACTCGATGACCTCGCCGGACGAGACGCTGCAGCGGGTCGTCGCCGGGGTCGTCGAGTGGCGGGAGTGGCTGGAGAGCCTTGCCGGCTGGTTCGAGGCGTATCCGCTGGATCCGGGGGACGTCGAGGAGCAGCGGGTGCTGTGGGAGTGCGCCGTCCGGAAGCTGATCCTGCACGTCGTGGACCGCACGGGGGCGGGGAGCGGGTGGCACGGGCACTGCCGTCAGGTACTGCGGTGGTTCCTCGGCCGGTGGGGCGTCCCGCCCGCGCTCGCCCGGGAGCTGGTGGACGACGCGGTCGGCGGGCGCTTCACGAGCTGGACCGGCCCGGACGCCGTGCTGGTCGACGACGTCGCCGAGCGCGTCGCCGGGTCGCTGCGCGCGGACGACGTGCGGGGGCCGGAGGCCGACGGGGCGCCGCCGGACCACCTCGCCCTGTGGCTGGCGGTGCGTGAGGCGACGCCGTGGGAGGAGGCGCCGCCCGACCGCACGCCGGTGAGCCCCGGGACCGACGGCGCTGTCGAGGACGTCCGCGCCTTCGACGGTGCCCTCGATCCCGGCCGCGCTCAGGGGCTGTTGGCCGCTCTCGCCGTCGTCCGCGCCGACGCGGCGCGCGGCGTTCCGCTGGACTTCGAACTGCTCCGGCGCTGGCAGCGGCACGTCCTCGGGACGGCCGAGCCGCCGGGGTTCCGTACGCTGCCCGCCTTCGCCAAGCGGGGGCGGGAACGGTACGGCATCGCGCCGGGCACGCGGGCACTCCTCGACGCCTGCCTCGCCGAGAGCGCGCGGGACGACGCGCGCGCCCTGCCGCTCGCCTCGCGCGCCGCACGGGCGTATCTCGACGTCTGCTTCTTCCACCCTTTCGACGACGGCAACGCCCGCGCCGCCTTCCTCACGCTCGTCTTCGTCCTCGCGCGCGAGGGGGTGGGGCTGGAGCGGGTCGGTCCGCTGCGGCGGGTCTCCTTTCGGGCGGACGACGGGCTGATGCTCGCGGGGTGGATCGGCTCGGGAACCGGATGAGGGGAAGCCGCGCGTCGGAAGGGTGCCGTAGCGTGGCGGGCGTTCGTCGGAGCAGTCCAAGGAGTGGGCGGGATGGGGCAGTTGGAGCGGGTGTTGCGGGTTGTCGGTGAGCGGAGGGGGGAGTTCGAGGAGAGGGGGTATGTGCCGAGGGATGTGGTGGGGGAGTTCAAGCGGGCGGGGATTTATCGGGCGGGGGTGCCGGGGAGGTTCGGGGGTGATGCGTTGGCGCCGGGGGAGTTTTTGAGGGTGGTCGAGAGGATTGCGGAGGTGGATGGGTCGGCCGGGTGGGTGGCCAGTTTCGGGGCGGCGACGGTTTATCTTGCGGGGCTGCCGTTGGAGACGCAGGCGGAGTTGTACGCGGACGGGCCGGATGTGGTGTTCGCGGGTGGGCTGTTCCCGGTGCGGGAGGTGCCGCGGGTCGAGGGCGGGTACCGGGTGTCGGGGCGTTGGAGGTTCGCGAGTGGATGTCATGGCGCGGATGTACTGGGTGTCGGGATCAGGGCGGCCCGGGAGGGTGCGGGCGAGGTTCCCGGGCGGCCTCTCACCGCCGTTCTGCGGCCCGCACAGGTCGAGATCGTCGAGAACTGGGACGTCGTCGGGCTGCGCGGCACGGGCAGTCACGATCTCGCGGTGGACGGTGTGACGGTGCCCGAGGAGTGGACGTTCGTGCGTGGCGGCCCCGCGCGGGTGGACGAGCCGCTGTACCGCTATCCGACGGTCCCGTACGCCGCGCAGGTCCTCGCGGTCGTGGGCCTCGGAGTGGCGCGCGCCGCACTGGACCACGTGACGGCGGACGGCTCGCGCCCGGCGTGGACGGGGGCGCCGAGGCCGGCCGACCGGGCGGCGTACCGGATCTCCCTCGCCCGCGCGGAGGCTCAACTCCGGTCCTCGCGGGCCTTGTTCTACGAGACGACGGACGCCGTGTGGGCGACGGTGGTGTCCGGTGATCCGGCGTCGAGGGAGCAGGCGAGCCTGTTGCGGCTGGCGTCGGCGCACCTCGCGCAGACGGCGTCCGAGGTGGCCCTCGCCGCGTACCGGCTGGGCGGCACGGACGCGCTCGCGGCGGGCGGCGTCCTGGAGCGGTGCCTGCGGGACGCGTCGGCCGTTCCCCAGCACGCCTTCCTCCAGGAGTCGGTGTTCGAGGGGGCGGGCGCGGTGCTGGCGGGTGTGGAGCCGTTTCCCGGGTACGTCTGAGCCGGACGGCCGTCCCTGGTCCGCGCGAACCGGTGCCGGCTCGTGTTCAGCCGAAGAGCTTCGGGCCCCGCACGGTCGCCTCCGCGCCGCTGTCGGAGAAGATGACCTGGCCGGTGACGTGGCGGTTCTCGGGGCTGGTGAGCCAGACCAGGAGGTGGGCCACGCTGTCGGGTTCGGCGGCGCCGCCGAGGGGCGAGGGGACCTGTTCGAGGAGGGCGGCGTGGGCTTCGGGGGTCGCCATGAGCGGGGCCGTCATGGGGGTGAGGACGATGCCGGGGGCGACCGCGTTGAGGGGGATACCGGCTCTGGCCCAGTCGTCCGACACCGCCTGCCGGCGGACCCACTCGGTCAGGACGCGTTTCGTCGTGGTGTAGATCAGGGCCTCGGCGTCGGTGCCGGCCAGTGCGCCGGCGCGGGCGGTCGCACGCTGTTCGTCGTCCGCCCTCAGCGCGTCGGCGAGCCCGGGGTCCTCGTCCATCAGCGCGGCGAAGGAGGCGACGGCCACGGCGCGGGGTGCCGCCGACCGGGCGAGCAGGGGGCGCAGCCGGGTGAGGGTGGCGAGGGCGCCGAAGTAATTGACGCGCACGGTCGTGGAGTTGGGCAGCGCCGAGCCCGCGACGGCGTGGAGCGCGTCGACGCCGTCCGGGGCCAGCGCCCGCACCGCGTCGGGTAACGCGGCGCGGCCCGCCTCGTCGGACAGGTCGCAGACGATGTCGGCGTCGCGCAGGTCGACGCCGATGACGCGGTCGCCGCGCGCCTCCAGGATCCGCCGGGTCGCGGCGCCGATGCCCGAGGCGCTGCCGGTGACGACATGGGTCCTGCCGGTCACACCGATCACTTCCTTCCGTCCGTTCCCCTGGGTTTCCCCGTGTGTTGGGCATCCCCGGAAGGAGGGCCGCGCAAGCCGCCCGCGCGGTGGTGGCGCGGGCGGTTTCCCGTCAATCGGGCTTCACATCAGCCGGGTTTCGCGTCAGCCGGGTTTCCCGTCAGCCGCTGACGAGGTCCGCGTGGGCGGTGCGCAGGGCGGACAGGAACGTGTCGGCGGGCTGGGCGCCGGAGATGCCGTAGGCGCGGTTGACGACGAAGAAGGGGACGCCGGTGGCGCCGTAGCGGCGGGCGTCGGTGAAGTCCTGCCGCACGGCGTCCTGGTAGGCGTCGGTCGCGAGGACCTTGCGGGTGTCCTCCTCGGGGACGCCGACCTCGGCCGCGAGCCGGGTCAACGTGTCGGCGTCGTCGACGAGTTCGCCCTCGCAGAGGTGGGCGCGCAGGAGGCGTTCGTGCATCTGGTCGCCGAGGCCCCGCTCGGCGGCGAGGTGGCCGACGCGGTGCGCGTCGATCGTGTTGACGGAGATCGCGCCCTCCAGGTCGTACGACAGCCCCTCGGCGGCGGCGAGTTCGGTGACCTGGCCGGTCATCGCGCGGACCTGCGCGGGCGGGGCACCCATCTTGCGGCCGATGACCTCGAAGGTGGGCGTGCGCTGCCCCTTCGGGTGCGCGGGGTCCAACTGGAAGCTGTGCCAGTGGACTTGGACGTCGTCGGCGTGCTCGAAGCGGGCCAGGGCCGTCTCCAGGCGGCGCTTTCCGATGTAGCACCAGGGACAGACGACGTCGCTCCAGATGTCGATGCGCATCGTGCTCACAGGTGGCACACTCCGTCCTCGCAGGTGGGGGCGTCGTCCGAACCCAGGAGCCGTAGCGCGGGCCGGGGCTGCGGCGTGACTTGGGGTCGCGGCGCGGGTTCAGGGGTGTCCGTCTCGGGGGTGTCGGTCGTCTCGGTGGTCATCTCGGTCCCTTTCCCGGGAGCCTTGACGGTGATGTTGACCCTGCGGTCAACTTATGCGCGCGACTCTAGCAGTCAAGTTGACCGTGCGGTCAAGTTGCTGGTCGGGGGTGGGTGCGACCATGGAGTCCGGCCGACCTACCAGGAGGAACACCCGATGCGCGCCGACGCACGACGCAACGCGGAGAAGCTGCGGGCAGCCGCCGCCGAGGTCTTCCGCGAGCAGGGGCTCGACGCGCCGCTCAAGGAGATCGCCCGGCGGGCCGGGGTGAGTCACGGCACGCTCTACAACCTCTTCGGCACGCGCGAGGCGCTGATCGACGAGGTCGCCGTCGGGTTCGCGGGCGGGCGGCTCGAAGAGGCCGCCGAACAGGCGCTGGCCCACGAGGACGCCTGGGCCGGGTTCGTGTTCTACCTGGAGACGGTCTGCGAGCTCCAGGCGACCGAGCCGGCCGTCGGGGACGTCATGTCCGGGCGCTTTCCGGGTGCGGCCCGGCTCATGGCGGTCTGTGCGCACACGCAGGACACAGCCGCGCGGATCATCGCGCGGGCCCAGGAGGCCGGTTCCCTGCGGTCCGACTTCACCCGCGAGGATCTGCTGTTCCTCTTCGGGTCCAACGCGCTGGTCGCCCGCGCGTCCCGGGGCACCGCGCCGGACGCCTGGCGGCGGGGGCTCGCGCTGTCCCTCGACGGGTTGCGTGCGGAGGCCGCGCATCCGTTGCCGGTGTCGGCACTGTCGGAGGAGCAGCATCGGGTGGTGTTGGGGCGGTTGGTGGGGGCGGTCTAGAGGGCGCCGGGGTGGTGTGACCTCGGCTTTCCGGGGGCGCCGCAGCGGTTTCCGGTATGCGCCGGTCCGGCTATGACGTGCGTCTCGTCCACGCACACCCTGCGGTTATGACACTCGCTATAAACCGGGGTATGGTCGATGCATAACGACCGTTATAGGAGGTCAGCCGTGACCGTCATCACCGTCAACACGTCCCGTGGGCGTCTGTCCCTCGAACAGCGCCGTACCCTCGCCGAGACCCTTACGGACGCCGTTCTCGTCCCGGAGGTCGGGCACTTCGACCCCGCCGCGCGTCCCGGGTTCCAGGTCCGCTTCGTCGAGCACGACACGGACATGATGGCCATCGGGGGGCGTCTCGTCTCCGACTCCGGGTCCGGTCTCGACGTCATGGTCATCGACGTCGCCGTCATGGACGGGGACTGGCCCCCTGCGGTCCGCGCGGAGGTCATCGAACGCCTCCTCGCCGCCCTCACCTCGGCCTGCGGACTCCCCGCGCCCTCCCCGGCCTGGTGGGTCAACTTCCGCGTCATCGACGAGGGGAGCTGGGGGTCCGGCGGCGGGGTGACGTCGATCCTCACGCTGCTGGCGAGCGGGGTGTTCACGGAGGAGAAGGCGAAGGCGATCAGGGCGGCTGTCGGGGCGTGAGGGGACGGAGGGCCGGGAGGTGGGGGCCTGGGGGGGGAGGAGTGCGGCGGGTGGCGCGGGGCTGGTGGGCGGGGGCCTCGGGGTAAGGACGGGCCGAGGGTGGCGCGGGACTGGTGGGCGGGGGCATCGGGGTAAGGACGGGTTGGGTGGGGGGTGGGGTCCGGTGAACGGGCGCCTCGGGGTAAGGGCAGGTCAGGTGGGGCGGGCCGGGTGGGGCAGGTCGGGTGGCGAGCCCTGGGGTCCGCCTTTCCTCGACGCCCAGCGCCGCCCCGCCCTCCCTCGGGCACGCCCCGCCTCCACGCCCGCCCCCTCAGGCACTCGCCGCCGAGCCCGCTCCGTCAAACACCCTGCCTCCATGCCTGCTCCGTCAAGCACCCCGCCTTCATGCCCGCTCCGTCAAGCACCCCGCCTCCATGCCCGCTCCGTCAAGCACCCCACCCCCTCAGGCTCCTCATCGCCGCGCCTACCCCCGCAGGTATCCCGGCACCGCGCCCGTCCCTCAAGTACCGCGCCGATTCCGGCGGTCGAAGGTTCGGCGCCGCCGCCGCAGGCACGTCCAGCGGGACCCTGGCCAGGGGGAAACCACCCAGGTCCGCCAGTTCAGGCCCGTCGACCCTGCCCGCCACTCCCATGCCCGCTGGACCAGATCCGCCGCCTCGGGGGTCACCACCCCGGGCCCGCCAGCTCAGGTCCGCCGCCCCAGGCCCGTCGCCCCGGGGCCGCTTCGAGACCGGCGTCGCAAGGTTCGGCACCCGCACCGGCCGTTGCGGACGGGGCCGGGCCGCAACGGGGCAGCCGGGCATCGCCCCGGACAGGTGCGCGCCGCGCCCTCGCCTGTGCGCCCTTCCCTCAGCTCCGCGCGCCGCACTCTCGCCCGTACGCCCTCCCCAGCTCCGCGCGCCGCACCCTCGGCCCTCACGCCCCCCCAACTCCGTGCGCCGCACCTTCGCTCGCACACCCCCTCAACTCCGCGCGCCGCGCCCCCGCTCGTACGCCTCCTCAACTCCGTGCGCCGCACTTTCACCCGTGCACCCCCACAACTCCGTCCCGCCCTCGTGGTCTCCGCCCCACGCCCTCGCCCGTGCGCCCCCTCAGCCCCGCGCACCCCCCCCAAGCCCCATGCGCCCCACACTCCCCCTCAACCCCGCTCCCCCACCGCCCCCTCGATCACCGTCTCCAACTGCTGGGCCACCAGATCCAGCGGCTCCATGCTCCGTTTCGCCCGGCACATCGCGATCGCGCCCTCGACGGAGGCGACGACGAGGGTCGCGACGCCCTCCGCGCGGTCGGCGTCGGCGCCGTGGGCGCGGAGGGAGTCGGAGAGGAGGCGCTGCCAGGTGTCGAAGGACTCGGCGGCGGCCAGGAGGGAGGGGGGCAGTTCGTCGGTCAGGGGCTCCTCGACGGAGACCGCGAGGACGGGGCAGCCGGCGTGGTAGTCGCTCTTGAGGACGATGCCGCGCCAGAGGGAGAGGAAGGCGCGGAGGCCGGGGAGGGGACCGGCGTCGAGTTCGCGGCGGAGGATGCCGGCGACGGTCGTGCCGGCGTAACGGACCGCCTCGGTGGCGAGCTGCTGCTTGCCCTCGGGGAAGTAGTGGTACGTCGAACCGAGCGGCGCCTTCGCGTGCTTGGCCAGCTCACGGATGCTCGTGGCGTTCAGCCCGCGCCGGCTGATGAGGTCGGCGGCGCCTGCCACGATGCGGTCGCGCGACGGCGTGTTCGATCCGGCCACGGCCGTACCCCCTTCTGAGCCCACTGGACCCACCAAGCTCTTGATCCCACTGGGCCCGCTGAACTCCTGACCCCTCTGGCTATAACAGCCGTCATAGTCTAACGTGAGCCCCGCTATAACGACTGTCATAGGCCGTGCGCGGAACGACATCACCCGTCCGGCCCCATCGCCCGTGCAGCATCGAGGAGACCCCCGTGCCCATGATCCGGCTCACCGTCCCCGCAGGCGCCCTGACCGAGACGGGCCGCGCGTCCGTCCAGCGCGACCTGGCCGGCGTCCTGCTGCGCTGGGAGGGCGCCCCCGACACCGCGTTCTTCCGGGCCCAGGCGTGGAGCTACCTGACCGAGGTGCCCGAGGGCGCGCAGGTCACCGCCGAGGACGAGGCACCCCGGTTCCTGGTCGAGGTGACCGTCCCGCAGGGCGCGTTGTCGGACCGGCGCAAAGCGGGCCTCGTCGAGGAGGCCACGCGGACGGTGCTCGCGGCGGCCGGGCTCCCCCACGAGGCGGCGCCCCGCGTGTGGGTGCTGGTGCACGAGCAGCCCGACGGCACCTGGGGCGCGGGCGGTTCCGTGGTCCGGTACGCCGACCTCGTCGCCCTCGCGAAGGAGCAGCGGGCCGGTGCGTGAACTGACCTACGTCGCCCGGAACCGCGTCGAGTGGCGCGAGGTACCTGATCCGAGGCTCGGCTCTGACGCGGAGGCGATCGTCGCGCCGGTCGCGGCGACCTCCTGCGACGTCGATACGGCGATCCTCGCCGGGCACGGCTTCAGAGAACCCCCCTTCGCGCTGGGCCACGAGTGCGTGGCCCGTGTCGTCGAGACCGGCGACGCGGTCACCTCCGTCCGCCCCGGTGATCTCGTCGTCGTCCCCTGGTCGATCAACTGCGGTACGTGCGGGCCCTGTTCGCGTGGGCTCACCGCGCACTGCGACGCCGTCCCGCACATGGCGATGTACGGCGCGCCGATCGGCGGGAGCTGGGGCGGGCTCTTCTCCGACCTGGTCCGGGTGCCGTGGGCGGACGCGATGCTGGTGCCGCTGCCCGGCGATCTCGACCCGGTCGCGATGGCGGCGGCGAGCGACAACTGGTCGCTGTCGTGGCGACTGGTGGCGCCGCACCTGAAGGCGAGGCCCGGCGCGCGGGTGCTGGTCGTCGCGCGCGGCAGCATCGGCCTGTACGTGTGCGACATCGCGCGTGCGCTGGGCGCCGGCGAGGTGCTGTACGTCGACCCGCACGCCGGACACCGGGCGATCGCGCGGGAGTTCGGGGCGACGACGGCCGAGACGCTGGAGCCGGTGCGGCACGGCTTCGACATCGCCGTCGAGGCGACGGGCCGGGTCGACCAGTTGGCGCTGGCGGTCACGTCCCTCGCCCCGGAGGGGATCTGCGAGTCGGCCGGCAACCACTTCCGCCCCGGCGGGCTGCCGCTGCTCGACATGTACCTCACGGGCGTCACCCTGCGCATCGCCCGCGACAACGTGCGCGGGCACATCCCGGACGCCCTCGCGCTCGCCCGCTCCGGCAGGGTGGACCCCCGCCGGGTCGTCTCCCACGTCCTGGAGTGGGAGCGACTGCCCGAGGCCCTGCCGGAGAAGCACCTCAAACCGGTGTTCGTCCGCACCGGCGTCTGACCCGGACGGCCGGTCCCCCCACACGCCGACGTACCCTCCTCAAATTCCTGACATCCACCCCCCACCACACAGCAAGAGACAGCGCCATGAACGCACCATCGAGCACCGCCCCCGAGCTGAGCCTCGCCTCCCGCCGGGCCGCCGTCACCGCTCTCGGCCGGGAACTCCGCGCCCTGACCGAGGCCGCCCTCGCCACCACCGCCCCGCCCGAGGCCCTTCACGACCTCGCGGACACCCTCCGCGACCTCACCGCCCGCCTCACCGAGGCCGCCCCGCGCCGCCCCTTGGGCGATGTCCCGGACGTCGACGAATTCCCGGGCGCCGTACGGATGTTCAGCCCTGTGATCGGCGAGGGCAGCCCGCTCGCCCCGCCGGTCCGGGTCACGCAGGGCGACGGCGGTGTCGTCGGGCTGTGCACGCTCGGCGTCGCCCACGAGGGCCCGCCCGGTTACGCGCACGGCGGGTTCAGCGCGATGCTGCTGGACGAGCTGATGGGGCACGCCTGCATCGCGGCGGGCAGGCCGGGCATGACGACCGGCCTCACCACCCGCTACCACCGGCCGGTCCCCCTCGGGACGCCGCTGCGGATCCACGCGCGCGTGACCGACACGGACGGCCGCAAGGTCCACGTCTCCGGCACGGTCAGCGCCGCGCACGACCCCGACACCGCCCTGGTCAGCGGCGAGGCGGTGTTCGTGACACTCGATCCCGCGCGGGCGCGGGCGCTGTTCCCGCAGGTGCGCGGCGACTGAGTCCGGACGAAGGTCTGGGCGCCGGAGTCCGAGCACGCCCCAAAGCGACCCCGGCGCCCTCACGTGGGTCCCCCCTTCCCCAACAGGCGCCGGGGCACGGCCAGTTCCTCCCGCGCGGACAGCTCCGCGAGCACCCCCGGCTCCCCCTCCGCGCACGCCCGCGCGACCTCGTCCACGAGCCGGTCGTACTCCTCACCGGTCCGCCCCTCGTACGCCTCGGTCATCCGCCCCCACTCGTCCCACGGCAGCATCTCCCGCTTGCACAGCGCGGCGAGGTCCCGCACGGCGTTGCCGCTGATCTCGGCGGGTCCCCAGGCGGACTCGGTGCCGGCGACACCGTACGCGCGCGGGTCGATCAGCCCCTGCCGGCAAAGCTCCCACGCCTCACCGCCGGTCAGGAACTCTCCGGGCGCCAGGTCCTCAGGGCGGTCCACATAGCCCTTGCCGAGGTGTTCGACGTCGACACGGACCCAGCGGTGGCCGTCGTGGTACTCGGCGATCCAGTGATCGAGGCCGTACCCCGCCCGAAAGTACGTCCCGAAGCCGCAGCGCGCCCGGGAGGGAATGCCCCGGGCACGCAGGAACGCGCAGGCGAGAGTGGCGAAGTGACGGCAGGTGCCGACGACGCGGGCGGCGGGCGCGCGAGGCACGTGCAGGGGCGCCGGATCGAGGGCGGCGAGGACGGCCACCATCCCAGCAGCCGGACGAATGTCCTTCTCCGGCACCCGCGCCTCGGGCACACCGGCAGCGATCGCGTCGCCGGGCTGGATCACCAGCCCCTGGGCGACGGCACAGATCGCGACGGGGTCGGAGGGCAGGTCCCCGACGAGGTCGGTGAGGTCGGTGAGGGCTGTATGGGCTCCCGGCTCGGCATATTCGAACATGCATCCGATCCTAGAGGGCGGGTCTGACAACCGGCCGCGAACTGGCAGCCGCCGCCATGTCAGCCCCGGCAGCCGCAGCGGGCATCGTCCGTCTCCGACTCCACCGCCTCGGAGTGGACGGCTGCGGTCGCCGGCTTGACCGCGCGGACGACGGCAGAGCGCATGCCGTCGGCGACGGCGTGCGTCGGGGTGATCGAGATGTCGGTGAACCCCGCGGCCCGAAGGCCCTCCTGGTACTCCGTGAAGGACAGCGCACCCGCGATGCAGCCGACGTGGTCGCCGCGCTCGCCGCGCTGCTCGGGGGTGAGGGAGTCCTCGGCGACGACGTCGAAGACGCCGATCCGGCCGCCGGGCTTGAGCACCCGGAACGTCTCGGCGAAGACGGCGGGCTTGTCCGTGGACAGGTTGATCACGCAGTTGGAGATGACGACGTCGACGGTGTTCGCGGGCAGCGGGACGGCTTCGACGGCGCCCTTGAGGAACTCGACGTTCGTCGCGCCCGCCTTCGCCGCGTTGGCGAGAGCCAGGGCGAGCATCTCCTCGGTCATGTCCAGCCCGTACGCCTTCCCGGTCGGCCCGACGCGGCGGGCGGAGAGCAGGACGTCGATGCCGCCACCGGAGCCGAGATCCAGGACGCGCTCACCCTCGCGCAGTTCGGCGACGGAGACGGGGTTGCCGCAGCCGAGCGACGCGGCGACGGCCTCGGCCGGCAGGGCGGCGCGCTCGTCGGCGGCGTACAGGGTGGAGCCGAAGTTCTCGTCGACCTCGACGGGCTCGGGGCCGCAGCAGGCGGTGCCGCCTTCGGTGACCTTCACGGCTGCGGCGGCGTACCGCCGACGGACGGTTTCGCGCAGGTCGATGGTCTGCTCGCTCATGGCTTCACTCCTGGGACGACGGGCATGGATCCGCCCGGAACGGCTTGCATTGACGTTCTTCGATTCAACCTTGCGCCTTGAATCGAAGAACGTCAACATAGAGGCATGTCGAAACAAGAGCTTGAGGTCATCGGCCAGGCCGCCGCGTGCTGCCCGGGGCTGTCCGCCGAGCCGCTGGACGAGGACCGGGCCGCCGACCTGGCGAAGGTCTTCAAGGCCCTGGGCGACCCGGTCCGGCTGCGGCTGATGTCGATGATCGCCTCGCGCGGCGAGGACGGCGAGGTCTGCGTGTGCGAGCTGACCCCGGCCTTCGACCTGTCCCAGCCGACGATCTCCCATCACCTGAAGCTGCTGCGCCAGGCCGGCCTGATCGACTGCGAGCGCCGCGGCACCTGGGTCTACTACTGGGCCCTGCCCGGCGTCCTGGACGAGCTCGCCGCGTTCCTGACCACCGCGCGGCCCGCCGGGGCCACGGCGTGAGCGCGCCGCTCGGCCGCCGGGTTGCCGCCGAGGCGATCGGGACCGGGCTGCTGGTGACGGTGGTGGTCGGCTCCGGCATCCAGGCCACCGAGCTGTCGCGCGACGTCGGCGTGCAACTGCTCGCGAACTCCCTGGCCACCGTCTTCGGCCTGGGCGTGCTCATCCTGCTGCTCGGGCCGGTCTCCGGAGCGCACTTCAACCCTGCCGTGACCCTGGTCGCCTGGTTCACCGGCCGCCGTACCCCCGGCGGCCTCGTCCTGCGGGACGTCGCGGCGTACGTGCCCGCCCAGATCGCGGGAGCGATCGGCGGGGCGGTCCTCGCCGACGCGATGTTCGCCGAGCCGCTGGTGAAGTTCTCCACCCACGACCGGTCCGCCGGCCACCTTCTGCTGGGCGAGGTCATCGCCACGGCGGGGCTGGTCCTGCTGGTCTTCGGCCTGGCCCGGATCGACCGGGCCGCACTGGCCCCGGCCGCGGTGGCCTCCTACATCGGGGCCGCCTACTGGTTCACCTCCTCCACGTCGTTCGCGAACCCGGCGGTGACCGTCGGCCGGGCCTTCACCGACACCTTCGCCGGGATCGCGCCCGCCTCCGTCGCCCCGTTCATCGCCGCCCAACTGCTCGGCGCCGCGCTCGGACTCGGGATCGTGACCGCGGTCTACGGCGCCCGCCCGGCCCCGGCGCGGCCCGAGGCCGCCGTCGCGCCCGCACAACCCGAACTCGCCTCGTCCTGAGCATCCGCCTCGTCTCCGGGAAAGACCCTCGCCATGAGCACTCCTGTTTCGCGCCCGTCGGTGCTGTTCGTCTGCGTCCACAACGCCGGACGCTCCCAGATGGCCGCCGCCTTCCTCAGCCACCTCGCGGGCGACCGCGTCGAGGTCCGCTCCGCCGGCTCCGCCCCCGCCGACAGCGTCAACCCGGCCGTCGTCGAGGCGATGAACGAGGTCGGCATCGACATCTCCGCCGAGACCCCGAAGATCCTCACGTCCGAGGCCGTCCAGGCGTCCGACGTCGTGATCACCATGGGGTGCGGCGACACCTGCCCCGTCTTCCCCGGCAAGCGCTACCTCGACTGGCGGCTCGACGACCCGGCCGGGCAGGGCGTCGACGCGGTGCGCCCCATCCGCGACGCGATCGAGACCCGCGTCCGCACACTGATCTCGGAGGGGCCTTGGGCGGCAGGGTGACCGTCATGAGCGCCAGGTCGTAGACGTTGACGTCCGCGCGGATCACGCCCTCGGAATGGGCGTGCCGGATGAGCTCGTCGCGGGCGTCGATGAGGGCGGGGCCCGAGTCCGTCACCCGCCTGCGGGAGACCGGGAATGGAGACCTCGTACCCCCGGTCGGCGAAGACCGCGCGGGGCGCCTCCACGATGCGCCGGACGTTCTCACGCGCGTCCGCGCGCCGGGACTCCGCCTTCCCCGCCGAGTTCCGCGGGACGGTCCTGCGTCCGGCCGACGACGGGTTCGACGAGGCCCGGGTCGTCTGCAACGGCCGCTCCTCGGACGGCCGTCCGGCGCTGATCGCCCGCTGTCTGGACGCCGACGACGTCGTCACGGTGATGCGCCACGCGTCCGCGCGCGATCTGCCCGTCGCCGTGCGCGGCGGGGGCCACGGCGCGGCGATGCCGGACGGCGCTCTCGTCGTCGACCTGTCCGGTATGCGCGAGGTCTCCGTGGCCCCTGTCGCCCGTACCGTGCGCGTGCAGGCGGGCGTGCGGCTGGGCGAGCTGGACGCGCCGACGCAGGAGCACGGGCCGGCCGTCCCGGCGGGCACGGCCGCCACGACCGGCGTGGCCAGGCTGACGCCGGGCGGTGGGATCGGGCACCTGATGCGGAGTTCCGGCGCGACGGTCGACAACCTGATCGGCTGTGACGTCGTCACCGTGGACGGCAGGCGCGTGCGCGCGGACGCGGAGACCAACGCCGACCTGTTCTGGGCGCTGCGGGGCGGCGGGGGCAACTTCGGGGTCGTCACGGCGTTCGAGTACCGGGCGCATCCGGTGGGCCCGGTGAGGCGGACGGACTCGTCGCGCAGTTCGCCGCGCTGGGCACGCCCGTGGTCGACACGGTCGGGCGTACGACGTGGCTGGCGACGAACAGCATGCTCGACCCGCTCATCGCGTACGGCCTGCGCACCGCCCAGCTCGGCGGCCACCTCACCGAGCTGACGCCCGAAGAGGGCGAGGCGAAGCACCGCAGGCTGCGGGAGGCCAAGCGGGTCTGGGACCCCCGGAACCTGCTGCGGTACGACAAGAACATCGCGCCCGCGGACGAGACGTGACCGCCCCGGGGCACTGACGTGCGAGCCCTACCGATTCGGGGGCGTTACCAGGGTTAACGGGAGCGAGGGGCGACGGCGGGCCGACAGGGTGGGCTCGTTGGTACACACCTTTCCCGACCACAAGGGGTTCTGACCGTGGCTCCACTGCGCCACTCCGTGCTCGCCCTGGCCACCCTCGGCCTGACCGCGGCACTCACCACTCCGGCCGCCGCCGCACCCGTCCCGGTGGACGTCACCTACGGCGCCACCTACGTCCGTGGCGACCTGACCTTCACCAACCGCTCGGTCTCCTTCACCGGCACCTACCGCTCGGTGTCCCCGACCGACTGCCGCCGCGCCTGGTTCGGCACGCTCGACGGCGACGGCAAGCTGCTCGCCGCCCGCAGCACGGGCACCCTGTGCAACGGGATCCGGGCGATCAACACGACCGTCCCGGCCGACGTGCGCGGCGGAGCGGGCAGCGTCCTCGTCTGCCTGGACAACGGGAGCGCGGCACCGCTCAAGTGCGTGGAGTACAAGCGCCCCTGACCCGCGCCGACACGTCGTGCCCTGCCGGGCCCAGAGGTTCCGGCAGGGCACGGCGTCCTACGTCCGGGGGACGAGGGCGGTGGGGGCGGTCCTACGTCCTTCGCCCGTTCCGTGGGGGCGTGTTCCGGCCTAGCGTTCTCGCCATGGACGACACCACCGGCATTCTCGACGAGGCTCTGCGGCGGCTCCACGTCTCGGGGCCGGAGCGGCTGGGACGGCTGACGAACCACGCCCCGATGGCCGTCGAGGCGCTGGCCGCGCGCGGGCGGGCGAAGGCCGTGCACCGCTGGCTCGACCTCTACGCGTCCCGGCTGGAGGACTTCCCTGCCGCCGTCGAACCGGTCACGGCCGACAACTGGCGCACCGCCCTGGGCGACCCCCGCCGCGCCGCCGACTGGATCACCTACTTCGACCACGAACTCACCGCCCGCCCCTGGCGCGACGTCCTCGCGGAGTGGTGGCCCCGCCTGCTGCCCGGCCTGTACGGGGGTTCGACCCATCCGGTGATCCGGGTGGGGCACGCGGTGCGGACGCTGCTCGCCGGGGAGGCGGACGCGGGCGCGCGCACGCGTATGGAGGCCAGTTCCGGCACCGGCGCGGATGCGTCCGCACGTCCCGGCGTCGCCCCTGATCCCGCCGGCGTTACCACTCCCCCGCCCGTCCCCACCCCACCCCGCCTCACCGAGCTGGCCCACGGCCTCGGTTACTGGGCCGCCCGGCATCACACGCTCCCCGTGCTCAGGCCCCTGTCCGGTGCCGGGAGTGCGGCGGCGGCGTTGGAGGCCGTGCGGCCGATCGCCGACCAGGACGGCGGGTTCCCGGTGCTCCTCGCGCGCGTGGAGGCGCTGCCGGTGTGGGCGGCGGGGGTGACGGAACCGGAGGAGGCGTACCGGCGGCTGACGGAGCTGGTGCGGGCGGCGACGCACCGGTACGCGACGCACGGGCACGGGGAGGAGACGATGCTGGTGCACGCGGCGACGGCCCCGAACGGCGTCCTGCGCGCCCTGCCCGCCCTCCCCCGCGCCCTGTGGGCCCCCAGCCTCCACGCGGCATGGTCGGCCTCGGCCGCGGTCACGGCGATGTACTCCCCGGCCGAGGCCGTCGCGTGGACCCCGACCGGCCTCACCCCGGAGGAGGTCGTCGAGAGGGCAGCCGCGCACGGCGACGAACACGTCATCAAGCTCACCGACACCGCGCTGGACGTCGGCGACGAGCAGGCGCTCGCGGCGGCGGTGCGGGCGATCGAGCTGAGCGAGCCACTGACCTGAACGCGGCCCCGCGCAGCCTGAACGCGGTGCCGCGCGGCGTGCGCGCGATCGCCGTGCCGGGGCACGCGGAACGTCCTGAAGAGGTGTTGACCGGCGTGCCGGGCCCGCTGCGAGACTGGCCCACCCGCTCGCCCCCACGAAAGGCAGGCCCGCCATGTCCCTCGCCCTCGACGACCTCCTCGCGGCCATGCCGTTCGCCCGGCGCAGCGGGGTCGAGCTGACGGAGGCGACGCCGGAGCGGGCGGTCGGCACGCTGGCCTGGTCCCCGGAGGCGTGCACGGTCGGCGGCATCCTGCACGGCGGCGCCCTGATGACGCTGGCCGACGCCGTCGGCGCGGTGTGCGCGTTCCTCAACCTCCCGGAGGGCGCGGGGACATCGACCGTCGAGTCGAAGACCAACTTCCTGCGCGGGGTGCGCTCGGGCACGGTGACGGCGACGTCCCGGCCCCTGCACGTCGGCGGCAGACTGATCGTCGTCCAGGACGTCCGCCGGGCGCCGGCCGACCCGTGGCTGTCGCTCGACAAGAGCCGTGCGACGCCCGGATCCGGCAAAGCTGCGGTGGTGACGGAGAAGGCCCGCCCCGGTGAGGGGCGGGCCTTCTCGTGTGGAGCGCTGGGCAAGCCTTGCACCTGCATCTCCCCGCAGGAAGCGGGACGTCTTTCCTTGGACCACCAACGCATCGTCCGGGGCCCCGAGTTGGGGTGACCGGCTCAAGATCCACTGTAGCGCAGGGGCGCGGGACGTCCTAATCGGCTGCTCGCTAACGGACCAGGTAGTAGCGGGGGTTGGTGCCGGAGTCGTCGGTCTTGACGCGGAAGCGGCCGGGCCAGCAGTCGGCGACGGCGTCCTTGAGGGCCTTGAAGGCGCCGGGGCCGTCCTCGGAGGTGGCCTCGACCATGAGGCGTTCCAGGGTGGTCTCGGCGGCCGGGCGGGTCTCGGCTGTGGGGCGGTTGGGGAGGGGGCGCAGCCGGGTCGCGGGGCGGCGGGGGGCCGAGGTGGCGGCGGCGATGATCTCCAGGTGCTGGGCGAAGTCCGGTCCTGGCAGGGGGATTTCGACGCCGGGGTGGCGGTCGTAGCCGATCGCGACGGCCGTGCCGACGAAGTCGATCACGGCGGTGGCGGCCGGGGTGTGGGCGCGGGGCGGGGCCTGTTCGGTGAGGCGGCTGAGGACGCGCAGGACGGTCGCGGTGTCGGTGTCGGCGGTGAGGAGGCCGTCGTCGCCGTCGTCGTCGCAGGTCTGGGCGCGCCAGAACGCGGCGGCGTGCGGGTCGCCGTGGGCGAGGTGGTGCAGGTGGAGGCTGTAGGCGGCGGCGGGGTCGCCGGCGCCGGCCGCGTACTGCCACCAGAAGCGGGCGCCGCTCTCCAGGCCGGCGAGGTGCAGGGCGCAGCCGAGGGTCCAGGCGACGCGCGGTTCGGGGAGCTGGTCGGTGACGAAGTCGGCGAGGTGGCCGGGGGTGCAGTGCAGGAGGGCGGCCTCGCTGAGGGCGGTCAGGCCGCGCAGGGCGCCGGGGTCGCCGGGGGCGGCGGTGGCGCTGACGTCGTCGTCGTACTCGTCGTAGGGGACGACGTCGCTCGGGACTCGGGGGTCGCGCAGCAGGAGGGACTGGTGGAGGAGGTCGTCGATGGCGGTCGTCACGGGGTGGTCGCTCCCGGGTCGTCGGGGTGGGGAAGACCCTGGCCCTCCAGCGCCCAGCGGGCGTGGTGGTCGAGGGTGTGGGCGATGGCCGGGGACAGGCCGAGGACGCCGGGGACGGCGTCGCGGTGGATGCCGCAGAGGTAGCGCAGGACGACGACGTCGCGCTGGTCCTCGGGGAGGGCGGCGACGGCGTCGAAGAAGTGGCTGAACCGCTCGATGTGGGCGAAGCGTTCGCCGAGGTCGTCGATGCGGGCCTGGGCCTCGGTGGCGAACGCGGCGGCGCGCAGGTCGGGGCGGCCGTCGGGCCTGCGGTGGGCGCGGTGCAGGACCCGGCCGCGCAGCAGGTGCCAGGCGTGGCGGCGGGTGTCGGGGGCGGCGATCGCCTGGTCCCAGGTGAGCCAGAGGATGTCGAAGACCTCGCCGACGGTGGCGCGGGCGCGGCGTTCGGACTGGAGGAAGGCGTGCGCGTAGGCGGTGTAGGGGGCGAGCATGGCCTCGGTGAAGCCGCGGTGGGCGACCGGGGGGAGTTCGGAGTCGGGCGGGCGGGCGTCGTCGATGCGGTTCTCGATCCAGCCGGGGCTCTTGTGGGCCTCGTGCGCGGCGGAGGTCCACAGGCGGCGTACGGGTCTGACGGGGATGTCGAGGGCGCGGACGACGCTGTAGGTGATCGCCCAGCCGGGGTAGTAGCCCTTGCCGCGCAGGAGTTCGGAGATGCGGGTCTTGGAGTAGCCGGAGCGGCACACGAGTTCGTCGAGGGTCAGGCCGCTGGCGAACAGGCGGGTGCGGACGGGCTCCAGCCATGCGCGGTGGGTGGGGCCGATCTCCGGTTCGATCGACTCCGGGGGGCGGCCGCGCCGTTTCGCCGGTGGCGGGGCGGGCTCCTCGGGGTTCGGGGACGTCGGGGTTAACGTCATGACGTCACCTGCTTGCTGGTCATCGGACCTTCCTGGTGCCTGAGGTCTGGAAGGCCCCCGCGCGGCGGTGCTGAGGCGCCGCGAAGGAGTCGCCCGCCAGCATGGTGTGTGGGCCGCCCGCCGCTCAACGTGAGCCGGACCCTCCGGAACAAATGAGCGCGCGCTCGCTTGTACCGCATCCCGCTCCCCACCGCTGGAAAATCCGCCCCGATAAACACTTTCGGGCCCTCCCCCGCCCTTCCCGCCCCTCCCCGCTCCCCACCGTCCACCATGGAACCGCACGCCACCTCACCCGGCGTCGCACCTTCCCGCCTGGAAGGTCCCGCGGTCCCCTCGTGCTGAACGAACAACCAGAGGGGACCGCACCCACCCCTTTCTAGGGCGGGGCCGCTCTGCGCGTGGTGAATGAGGGTGTGCGCGGGATCATCCAGGGGCCGGATCACCAGGATGAGCGCGGCGCCCTCCCTGTCGGGCCGCGGTCGGACATTACTTTCGCAGTTAGATTAGGCTAACCTAATTATCGCGTAGGGGTTCGTCGTCGCGCGGTTCGGGTGGGGCCGTTGTGGGAGGAGGGGTGTGCTGTTGACCGCGGCGGACGCGATCGCCGCGTTCTCCGCCGAGGAACACACCATGGCGCTGCGATGGAGCGTGTGCGGCAGCGTCGTCCGCACCACCGACGCACTGCCGCGCGACCCGCTGCCGCGGAGCGGCCGGCGGGAGGCGTGAGACGCCCGGCGTTCGCGCGCCCGACACCGCCGAGTGGTACCAACGTCCTTGTCCGGCCCGGCCCTTCGAGGCCGGGCCCGTCCATGAATGGAGTGCCCCCCGTGAGTGTGACCGCTGCCCGGGAAACCCTCGCCCCGCTGCCGCAGGGCCTGCGAGGCGGTGTGGTCGTCGTGAAGTTCGGCGGCAACGCGATGGTCGACGACGGCCTCCGGCACACCTTCGCCGAGGACGTCGTCGCACTGTGGCGGGCCGGGGTCCGCCCGGTCGTCGTGCACGGCGGCGGCCCGCAGATCAGCGCGATGCTGGACCGCCTCGGCCTGGAGACCAGATTCGAGGCGGGCCTGCGGGTGACGACGCCGGAGACCATGGACGTCGTCCGGATGGTCCTCACCGGGCGCGTGCAGCGCGAACTGGTCGGCGCCATCAACGCGCACGGCCCCTACGCGGTCGGGATGACCGGCGAGGACGCCCACACGATGACCGCCGAGCGCCGGCCCGCGTGGGTGGACGGCCGCCCGGTCGACATCGGGCTCGTCGGTGACGTCGTCGACGTGAACCCGGACACCGTGCGGGCGTTGCTCGACCAGGGCCGCATCCCCGTCGTCTCGCCGGTGGCGCGCGGCACCGACGGCTCGGTCTACAACGTCAACGCCGACCTCGCCGCGTCCGCGCTCGCCTCGGCCCTCGGCGCCGAACGGCTGGTGGTGCTGACCGACGTGCCGGGGCTCTACGCGGACTGGCCGCGCTGCGAGGAGGTCGTCCCCGAGCTGACGGCCGGTGAACTCCAGGCGCTGCTGCCGGAGTTGGCGAGCGGGATGCTCCCGAAGATGGAGGGGTGCCTGCGGGCGGTGCGGGCGGGGGTGCGGCGGGCCCAGGTGATCGACGGGCGGGTGCCGCACGCGGTGCTGCGGAGCCTGGTGGACGGGGAGGGCGGCACGACGGTGACGGCCTGAACGGGTCAGCCCAGGTGGTGCACCAGGACACGTGAACCCTGCCTCGGCCGCCAGCCGGGCGGGGTGCGGGCGTGCGCGGGCAGCGGGGTGAAACCGTGCCGCAGGAACAGGGCACCAGTGCCCGCCGTCGCGGTGAACAGGGCGGTCAGGGAGAGGAGTTGGGCCCGGTCGAGGGCGGCGCGCATGAGGCGTCCGCCGATCCCGGCGCCCTGACGGGCCCGCGCCACGCAGAAGTTGTAGAGGACGCCCGCCTCGCCGTGCGCCTTCAGGCCCACGCAGCCGTCGAGTTCGCCCGCCAGGGACTCGACGACCAGGAACTCGGCGGCCTGGGTGGCGTACACGTCGGCCGGGCGTTCACGCAGGGCGCCCGAGAGGGCGAACGGGCGGGAGAGCGCGGCGAGTCGGGGCGCGTCGGCCCGGCGGGCGGGGCGGACGACGGATACCGGCGAGGGGGTGGAGAGGGGGGCCGGGTGGGGGGTGGCCATGGTCAGGGCGAGTCCTTCCTCGGTCGCGTCGCGCGAGGGGGGCGGCTGTGCGCCGGCCCGGCTCGACGAGCGGAGCAAGGTTAGCCTTACCTAAGACAACAGCCAAACGCGTCTCACGCGAACCCGGCCCGGCCCGCGCCGACCCGCCTCAGCCGGCCAGTGAACGCGGGCGCAGGTCCGTCCAGTTGGCCTCGACGTAGGCCAGGCAGGCGTCGCGGGTGTCCTCGCCGAACGCCACCGTCCAGCCGCCGGGGACCTCCGCGAACGACGGCCACAGGGAGTGCTGGCCCTCGTCGTTCACCAGGACCAGGAAACGGCCTTCGGCGTCGTCGAACGGGTTCGTGCTCATGTTCCGGCCTCCTGGAAACGGACGTCGACATTAGGTTAGGCTCGCCTAATCGAGCTGAGCCTAGTCCGTCGCTTTCCCGCCCACAACTCCCCACTCCCCGCTCTCAACTCCCCGCTCGCAAGGAGACATCTGCCGTGGCCGACAACGCCTTCACCGAGTACGGGCTGTACGGCGAGGTCGGGAGCGACGCGTTCTGGGCGTCCGCCCAGGGTCCGAACTCCGTTCCCCTGAACGGGGGTTGGCGCACCCTCTTCCTGTGGCGCGGCGGCGCGGCGCGGATCGAGTTCGAGAGCTGGCACGAGCCGGTCCCGCTGACCCGGTGGGGCGACACGGACTGCTGGTACGCCGAGGTCCCCATGCCCGAACGGCTGCGCGTGACCTACCAGTTCGTCGCCGGCGACGACGCGTACGCCGACCCCTTCAACCCCGTGGGCGCGGGCGGCGACCGGTCGATCGCGGCGACGCCGGACGCGCCTCAGCAGCCGCACTGGCCCGCCGTCGGAGCGGACGCGGTGCTGCCGGTGCCGCGCGCCCGGGTGCGGTGGGCCAGCGAACGCCTCGGGGGGCGGCGCACCGTGCGGCTCCATCCCGTGGGCGGGGGCGGGCCGTTGGTGCTGCTGCTCGACGGCGACGACTGGCTGTACCTCCACCCCGCCATGACCGCGTTCGACTCCGCGGTCGCCGCCGGCGAACTCCCGCCGGTCACCCTCGCGTTCCTGCCGGCCAAGGACCGCGCGGCCGAGTACACGTGCCGCCCCGAGCTGTGGGAGGCCGTCCGGGACGAACTCCTGCCGCTCGTCGCGGAGTCGGGGGTACCCGCGGACGCCTCTCGGCTCGTCGTCGTGGGACAGAGCCTCGGGGGCCTCAGCGCCCTGTACGCGGCCCTGGAGTTCCCCGAATTGGTGTCCCGAGTGGCCTGCCAGTCGGGGTCGTTCTGGTGGACGCCGGAGGCCGTCGAGGCGGCGGATCCGCTGGGCGGGGTGCCCGGGGGCGCGCTGGCCTCCCGGCTGCGGGACGGGGCTCAACTGGGCGGGCTGCGCGTCGCGTTCGACGTCGGGGAGCACGAGCCGGAGATGCTGCCGCACTGCGAGGTGGTGGAGGAGCTGGTGCTGGGGGCCGGGGCGGAGGTCCGGGTGTCGCGGGCGGCCGCGGGGCACGATCGGGCGGGGTGGCGGGGGGCGTTGGTGCGGGATGTGGGGTGGCTCTTGAGGTGAGGGGAGCACGGGAAACACACCCGCTCACCCCTCCCCCTCGGTCTGGCCGTCGTCTCGCGGCTCCCGAAGCGAGGTGAACGCGCCGGAAAGCTGCTCCAAGAGGGCCGCCACGCACGGGTGAGGATCATGCTCCGGCGTGAGCACATAGATCCCCCGAGTCGGAGGATCGACGAGGGCGACAGTGGTGACGTCAGCCCGCAGCGCCCGCGTCAGCACCCCCGGGATCAAAGCAATGGCATGCCCAGTGGCGACCAGCGCCAGCTTCCCCGGCAGATCGGCCGCCGTGAGGTCGATCCGGGCGACGACCCCGGCACGCCCGGCATGCCGGTTCAGCAGCGCCGCCGAACCCTCGTTGTCCTCGACCCAGACCTCGTCCGCCAGTTCCGCCATCCGCACCGGCCCCCGCCCCGCCCGGGGATGGCCGACGGGCAGGACGACGACCATCTCGTCCAGCCCGAGGAACCGGCGCCGCACCCGAGGATCGACGTTCAGCCCCGGCGGCGCGTCGGTGACGACGGCGACATCGAGATCGCCCGCGAGCACGCGGCCGTGCAACTGCGCGCTCAGCCCGGGAAGCAGGCTCCACCGGACCGGCCCGGCCTGCCCCAGCAGTCCCCGGACGGCCTCGGGGACGAGGCCCGCGGCGAGCGACGGCGTCGCTCCGACGGCCAGGGGCCGGTCCCACGCCCCGTCGCGCGCGTCCCGCACGGCGCGCACCGCGCGGTCGGCCTCGGCGAGCGTGGCCAGCGCGTGGCGCCGGAACACCTCGCCGGCCGGCGTCGGCCGCACCCCGCGCGCGTGGCGCTCGACCAGGGCCACGCCGAACTGCCGTTCCAGACCGGCGATCTGCCGGGAGACCGCCGACTGTGTGTGATGCAGCTCGGCCGCCGCGGCGGACAGCGATCCGGCCCGGCACACGGTCACGAAAGTCCGCCACACGGTCAGGTCCATGGCAGCAAGTATGCGCGTCCCGCAGGGCCGGCATGCGAGATCTGCGCTTGTCGCAAGCATCGGGGTGCACCACTGTGGCGTGCATGACCACACCGCACACGATCGCCGTCCTCGGTCTGGGCCGCATGGGCGGCGCCCTCGCGACCCGGCTGACCTCCCAAGGCCAGGACGTCGTCGGCTGGACGCGCTCAGGGCGCGCGCCGAGCACCGTCAGGAAGACCGGCGACCCGGCCGAGGCCGTGGCGCGGGCGGACCTCGTCGTGCTGGCGCTGTTCGACGGCCCGGCCTGCCGGCAGGTCCTCGACGGCGTCCGTGACGCGCTGCGGCCGGACACGATCGTGCTCAACACCAGCACCGTCTCCCCCGCCGAGGCGACGGCGTTCGCCCGGCAACTCGGCCCGTCCTACGTCCACGCGCCCCTCCTCGGCTCGGTGCCGGCCGCCACCGCCGGCGCCCTGCAGATCCTCGCCGCGGCGGACCGCCACACCCTGGACCGGGTCCGCCCCGTCCTGGAGACCCTGGGCACCGTCCGGCACGTGGACGACGCCGGCACCGCCGCCGCGCTGAAGCTGATCGCCAACAGCGGCCTCGCCGGGGCCGTCCTCGCGCTGCGCGACACCCTGCGGCAGGCCGACGCCCTCGCCCTGCCCCGCGCCCAGACCCTGGACGTCCTCGAACTCGGCCAGCTCGGCGGGCTCGTGGCCCGCAAGCGCCCCTTCCTCGTGGGCGAACCTCCCACGGCCGAGTTCACCGTCGCCGCGCTGGCCAAGGACCTGGCGCTGCTGGCAGACGCGTCGGGCACCCCGCTGCGCAGCGCGGCCGGCCTGTCCGGCACCGCCCCCGAGGCCGACTTCGCCTCCGCCGCCACGGCCCCCGCCCCGGACGCCGCCGTCCTCGAACCCCTCCGCGCCTACGTCCGGGGCCACGCCACCGGCGACCCCGCCCACTTCCGCGACGCGTTCCTGCCCACCGCCCACATCGAAGGCGTCCGCGACGGCACCTTCGTCTCCTGGCGCCTGGACGACTACTGCGCCCTCTTCCCGGGCCACCCGGCACCGGACGAGCCGGCCCGCACCCGCCGCGTCGACAGCCTCGACGTCCACGGCACCGTCGCGACCGCCACGATGACGCTCGTCCACGGGCCGGACACGTTCACCGACCTGTTCCTACTGGTCCGCACCGACGACGGCTGGCGCATCGCCAACAAGGCGTACCACCGCCATGCTTGAGCCGACCCACACCTGAGCCGGCCCTCACCGTGCCACGGCCGCGCAGTACTCCTCGTCCGTGGCCAGCAGGTTGCGGTGCGTGTCCTCCGCCGTGACGGCCCCGTCGTCCAGGACCAGTACCCGGTCGGCCGCGTCCAGCAGCGCGGGGCTGCTGGTGATGACCAACGTCGTGCGCCCCCGGCGGAGTTCGGCGACCCGGCGGGCGATCAGCTGTTCGGTCACCGCGTCCACGGCGGTCGTCGGGTCGTGGAGGACGAGGACGTCCGTGTCGGCGGCCAACGCGCGGGCCAGGGACAGGCGTTGGCGCTGGCCGCCGGAGAGGTTGGCGCCCCGGTCGCGGACGGGGTAGTCCAGGCCCTCGCGGTGCAGGGCGACGACGTCGGTCAGGAGGGACGCCTCCACGGCCGCGTCGACGGTCGAACTCGTCCCGGAGGGATCGATGTTGGAGCGCAGCGTGCCGGCGAAGATCTCGCCGTCGTAGGGGTTCACGAGAATCTGGGAGCGGACCCCTACGACGGAGAGGGAGTCGAGCGCGGAGCCGTCCACGCGGATCTCCCCCTCGTACGCGGACGGCGGCACGCGCACGGCGAGGAGGGCGGCCAAGTCGGCGGCGGCGCGGGGCTGGTAGGGGGCGACGGCGACGAACTCACCTGCTTTGACCTGGAACTTGAGGTCGCGCAGGGCGCCGTAACGGACGCAGTCGATCTCCAGGTCGCCGCCCGGCGAGGGGGTTTCGGTGCCTGCTGTCATCAGCGGCGGCGCGGCGAGGACGAGGGACATCCGGGCGGCGGAGGCCCGCGCGATCATCACGTACTTCGGCATCTCGGAGAACAGTTTCAGCGGCTCCATGATGAACTGCGCGAGCCCGACGGCCATCACCAGCTCACCGATGCTGATGCGCCCCTCGAAGGCGAGCCACCCGGCGGTGAGGGTGACGGCCGCCGCGAGAACGGCGTTGAGGGCGAGGGCCGTTCCGGCGTAGACGCCGTTCACGCGGGCGACGGTCACCGCCTGCTGGCGGGCCTCGGCGCTGACCTCGCGGTAGGAGCCGAACGCGGCGTGGTTGCCGCCGAAGCCGTGCAGCGGACGCAGGCCGGTGATGAGGTCGGCGACCTTCGCCCCGGCCCGCGCGACCCGCGCCTGCTGCTCCTGCGTGCTGGACCCGATCCGCTTGGACATGACGCTCAGCACACTGAGGATCGCGGCGGACCCGGCGATGACGAGCAGCCCGAGCCTCAGGTCCGCGAGCCCGAGGGCGACGGCGGCGACGAGGAGGGAGACGAGGGAGCTGATGAGGAGGGGGACGACCTCGATGATGTCGGCGGTCTGGTCGGCGTCCTCGGTCGCGATGGTGAGGATCTCACCGGACTTGAGGTCGACGTCGCGGGCGACGGGCTGGAGCCCGCGACCTGCGACCTCGACGCGCCAGCGGTGCGCCTCGGTCGTGTTGGCCTTCTGCAGGATCCGCATGCCGAACCGCCACGACAGCGACACGGTCGTGATGATGACGGCCAACGCCCCGATGGACAGGGCGAGTCGGCCGAGGCTCCGGTCCTGCATCGTGTGTTCCACGATGAGGCCGAGCGCGATGGGGAAGGCGGTCTCCCCGGCCTGGTAGAGGCCCATGAGGAGGGTGCCGGCGGCCATCGCGCCCACGTTGCGGCGCAGCGCGGTGCGCAGGATGTCGGCCCCGGGTCGGGGCTTCACGGTCTCAGGAGTTGTCATCGAGGTGGTGGGCAATCGCTTCGGGGGTGCGCAGGGTGAACAGGTCGCGGATGGTGATCACGGGTCCGAACTCGCGGCGGAGCAGCCCGATCAGCCGCACCGCCAGCATCGAGTGTCCCCCGAGGGAGACGAAGTCGCTCACCGCGCTCACCTCGTCGTCGTCCAGGTCCAGTGCTTCGGCGAAGAACTCGCAGACCAGGGTCTCGGTCTCGGTCTCGGGTCCGCGTTCCCCCGCCGTGGTCAGCGCGCCCAGCGGCCGGGCCTCGGGCAGCGCCTTCGTGTCAGCCTTCCCGTTGACGGTCAGCGGGATGCCGTCCACCTGCGCGTAGTGCGTGGGGCGCAGGAAGTCCGGGAGCCCGGCGCCGACTTCGGCGGCGACGTCGGCCAACTCGGCGCCGTCCAGGACGAGATACGCGGCGAGCCGGTGGGCGCCGTCGACCTGCGGGTCGGGCTGGGCGACGGCGGCGGCGAACCGGACGGCGGGGTGCGCGGCGAACACGGCCTCCACCTCGCCGAGTTCGACGCGGTGGCCCCGGATCTTGACCTGCTGGTCGGTGCGGCCGAGGTACATGAGGTTGCCGTCGGGGCGGCGCACCACCAGGTCCCCGGTGCGGTACATGCGTTCGCCGGGCGCCCCGAACGGGCAGGCCACGAACCGGTGCGCGGTCTGGCCCGGCTGCCCGAGGTAGCCGCGCGCGATGCCGACACCGGAGACGTACAGCTCCCCCGGCACGCCGTCCGGGAGGGGCCGCAGCCACGGGTCGAGGACGTACACGTCGGTGTTGTCGATGGCGACGCCCACGACCGGGTCGGCGCACTCGAAGGTGCCGACGCCGAGGGTGTTGATGGTGTACTCGGTCGGCCCGTACAGGTTGTAGCCGACCGTGCCGTCGGTCTCGGCGAGCCGCTGCCACAGCGTCGGCGTCACGGCCTCGCCGCCGAGCAGGACCAGCGGGGGCCGCCGGTCCGGGTCGTCCAACAGGCCCTCGGCGACGAGCTGCCCAGCGTAGGTCGGGGTGACGTTGATGACGTCGATCCCGAACTCCAGGCAGTACTCGACGAGTCGGGGCGCGTCGCGGCGCAGCTCCTCGTCGCAGATGTGCACCTCATGCCCGTCGGCGAGCCACAGCAGCTCCTCCCACGACATGTCGAACGCGAAGGACACGGTGTGCGCGATCCGGAACACCCGGTGCCCGTGCTCGGCCAACACCGGTTCGAAGATGCGGCGTTGGTGGTTGATGAGCATGTTCGTGAGACCCGCGTACTCGGTCACCACCCCCTTGGGCTTGCCGGTCGAGCCCGAGGTGTAGATCGTGTAGGCCGGGTGCCGCAGCCGGTTCGGGTCGTCCGGCGCGAACGTCACCAACGGTTCGGCGTCCGGCAACGGCCGGTCCAGCTCGACGAGTTCGGCGGTGAGCCCGGCCAGCCGGGGCGACACCGACGACACGGTCAGGATGACGTCGGGACGCGCGTCCTCGACGATCGCCGCGATCCGTTCGTCCGGGTGGTCCAGCTCCAGCGGCACGTAGGCCGCGCCGGCCCGCAGGACGGCGAACAGGGCGACGATCGAGTCCAGCGAACGCGGGATCGCGAGGCCGACGTTGGTCTCCGGGCCGATCCCGCGCCCGGCGAGGACGCCCGCCAACACGCGGCTGCGGTCGCGGAGTTCCGCGAAGGTGAGGGTCTTGCCGGCGGCGACGAGGGCGAGCCGGTCCGGGGTGCGGTCGGCGGCCTGGTCAAAGCGGTCGACGACCGTGTCCGTGGTGATGTCGGTCTTCTCGCCGGGCACCGGCTCGGCGCCGAGCCCCGGCAGGGCGCCGACGGGTCCGGTCGCGCGGGCCAGGTCGTCGAGGACGCGGAGATAGTCGTCCAGCAGCCGCCGCGCCTCGGCCGAACTCCCGTGCCGGTACTCCAGTTTGACGGTGAGGCGGTCGCCCGGGGTCACCACCCACGTGTACGGGTAGTGGGTCGAGTCGTCGGCCTTCACCTCGACGATGCCGTGGCGCGCGTTCATCTCGGCGAAGGCGTCCATGTCGAGGAAGTTCTGGAGGACGAACAGGCTGTCGAAGAGGGTGTCGTGGCCGCTGGCGCGCTGGATCTCGCCGAGCCCGAGGTGTTCGTGGTCCATGGCCGCGACCCTCGCCGCCTGCACGCCCTCCAGGTACTCCCGCACGGAGTCGGCGGGCCGGGCCCGCGTCCACATCGGGACGGTGTTGAGGAGGACGCCCACGACGTCGTCGAGCCCTTCGCCCTCGCGCCCGGACACGGTCACCCCGAACACGGCGTCGCCGCGCCCGGTGTGCGCCCCGAGCAGCAGCCCGAAGGCGCCGGTGAGGACGGAGTTGAGGGTGACGCCGTGCGCCTTGGCGGCCTCGCGCAGGAGGTCGGACTGATCGACGGACAGGCTGTGGACGAGACTTGGCGGCAGCTCCGCCGTCAGCTCGGGCGCGGGACCGGCGAGGAGTGTCGGTCCCGGCAGTTCGGCCAGCTGCTCGGCCCAGAACCGCTCGGAGACGGCCGTGTCGCGGGCGGCGAGATTCCGCGCGTACTCCTCGAAGCTGGGCGCGGGCGCCTCGGTCAGTTCGCCCGCGTAGGCGTCGAACAGGTCCCGCAGCACGATCTCGCGCGACCAGCCGTCCCACAGCAGCAGGTGGTAGCTGAGCAGCAACCCGTCACGCCCGTCAGGCAGTTGGACGACCGTCAGGCGGATCAGCGGCGGCTCCCCGGGGTCGAACCCGGCGTCGCGGTCGGCGGCGCGGAAGGCGTCCACCTCGGCCTCGGAGGCGAGGTGGACGGTCCGGACGTCGACGCGGCGGCCCGCCTTGAGGACCTGGACGGGGTTGCCGTCGTCGTCGGTGGTGAAGCCGGCGCCCACGACCGGGTGGCGGGCGATGACCTGGGCCATCGCGTCGGCCAGCTTCCCGGCGTGCAGGCGGCGTTCGAAGGTGAACCAGCTCTGCGCGACGTAGTGCCCGGCCTGCCCCACCAACTGGGCCTGGAAGAACAGGCCGCGCTGGAGCGGGGTGACGGGCGCGGTGCGCTCGGCGGTGGCGGAGGCGTCGGCGATGTGTTCCAGCGCCGTCAGCCAGTGTCCGGTGATCGCGTCCGGGACGCCCTCGGCGAGCGTGAACTCGGCGTGCAGGCTCCCGCCGTCGAGCCAGGCGTTGACCTCGACCGCGTACGGGCTGCCCTGCTCGCCGCCGGTGAGGTGCAGCGCCTGCGCCTCGCTGCCCCGGCCCAGGTAGTTGAACAGGATCTGCGGGCGGGCGGTGAGCAGCGGGGCCGTCTGCGGGTTGAGGTACCTGAGCTGCCCGTAGGCGACGTGACCGCGCTCGTCCGGCTGTCGTGCGGCGACCTCGCGGGCGGCGGCGACCGGGTCGGTGTGCGCGGTGAGGCGGACCGGGGCGATCGAGGTGAACCAGCCGACGGTGCGCGTGTAGTCGTGCTCTTCGAGGACGGGCACCCTGCCGTGCCGCTCCAACTCCACGGCCAGGTCGCCCGGTTGGTCCTGCACCGCCGTGAGCGCGACGCGCAGGGCGCCGACGAGGAGTTCGGTGAGGTCCACGCCGAGGGCGGCGGGGGCGGTCCGGGTGAGGCGGTCGGTGACGTCCGGGGCGAGGACGGCGGTCTCGGTGCGCGACGCGCCGGGTTCGGCGAGGAGTTCGGGCGCCTCCAGCGTGGTGATCCAGTGGCCGAGGGCCCCGGTGTCCTGCTGTGCCTGCGCGGCGAGCGCTTCGGCGTACGCGGCGTACGGGGTCGTCGGGGGCGCGAGTTCCTTGCCGTTCAGGGCCGTTGACAGGTCCTCCAGGAGGATCAGCCACGACACGGCGTCCACGGCGAGGTGGTGCACGACGGTCACCAGGGTGCGGGAGGCCGCCAGCCAGGCGAACGCGGCGACCCGTCCGGCCTCGGGGTCGAGCCGCCCGGCGAGGTCGTCCGCCGCCTCGGCGGCGCCCGACTCGGAGCGCACGACGACGAGTTCGGCGTCCGGCTCGGTCCTGAGCGTCCACACGCCGTGCTCGGTACCGAGCCGCAGCCGCAGCGCGGGGTGCGCGGCGACGACGGCCTTCGCCGCCCGTTCGGCGTCCGCGAACCCGGCGCCCGGGGGGACCGTGAGCGCGCGGGCCTGCGCGAACCGGGCGAGGGAGCCGCCGAGTTGACGCTGCCGGAGGATGACCGGCGTCGGGACGAGGGGCCCGTCCTCGGCCACGGCGGGCGCCGCCTGCTGCGGGGCGGCGGGGACGCTCACGCGTTCCGCCAGTGCACGCGGGGTCCGCAGCAGGAACACGTCACGGGGTGCGATGGCCAGCCCCAGCGCCCTCGCCCGGTTGATGACGGTGATGGCGACGATGCTGTCACCGCCCGCCCGGAAGAAGTCGGTGTCGGCGTCGACGGAGGCGCCGGGGAGGGTGTCGGCGAAGATGCGGACCAGGGCGTCGAGAGCGCCCCCGACGGCCGGCGCGGAACCACCAGCGCCCCCCGCGACACCCCCCTCCTCGGCCCCTTCCTCGGCCGCCCGCGCGACCAGCGCCTTCCGGTCCAGCTTCCCGTTCACCGTCAGCGGCAGCGCGGCCACGGCCAGGACCCGCCCCGGCACCATGTGCGCCGGCAGCTTCGCCGCGAGCCGTTCGCCCAGGTCGCCGGGGACGCGCCCCACGACGTGCGCGACGAGATGGTCCCCGCTGTCCGCGACGGTCACGGCGGCGTCGGTCACCCCGTCGACCTCCCGGACGGCGGCCTCCACCTCCCCCAACTCGATCCGGAACCCCTTGAGTTGGACCTGGTCGTCGGCCCGCCCGGCGAACTCCAGCTCCCCGCCGAGCGTGCGGCGCGCCAGGTCCCCGGTGTGGTACATCCGCGAGCCGTCCCCGGCGAACGGGTCGGCGACGAACCGTCCGGCGGTGAGACCGGGCCGCCCGAGGTAGCCGAGCGACACCTGGTCCCCGGCGACGTAGATGGCCCCCACCCGGCCCGGCGGCACCGGCTTCAGCCGGTCGTCGAGCAGATAGGTCACCAGCCCCGGGATCGGCCCGCCGATCGGGCTGACCTCGCTCGCGAAGTCCTCGTCCGTCAGCACCCGGTGGGTGACGTGGACGGTCGTCTCGGTGATCCCGTACATGTTGACCAGCTCGGGTGTGTCCGTGCCGTGCCGTTCGACCCAGCCCCGCAGCCGGACGGGGTCCAGCGCCTCGCCCCCGAAGACGATCCGGCGCAGGGCGGGCAGCGCCTCCCCGGACAGTCGGTCGGCCTCGGCGAACTGGTAGAAGGCGGACGGGGTCTGGTTCAGCACCGTCACGCCGCGCTCGCGCATCATGCGGTGGAAGTCGACCGGCGAGCGGGTGAGCCCGTACTCGGGGATCAGCAGTTCGGCGCCGTGCAGCAGCGCGCCCCACAGCTCCCAGACCGCGAAGTCGAAGGAGTAGGAGTGGAATTGGACCCACACGTCGTCGGGCCCGAACTCCATCGCGGGCTGCGTACGGGCGAGCAGGGTCACGACGGAGGAGTGCGGGACGACGACGCCCTTGGGCCGTCCGGTCGAGCCCGAGGTGTAGATGACGTACGCGGGGTCGTGCCAGCCGACCTCGAACGGCTCGACGTCCAGCGGGAGTTCGTCGCCCTGCACGAGGACGCGCGCGTCGACGCCGGTGCGGGCCAGCAGCGCGGTGAACCGGTCGCGGTGTTCGGCGTCCACGAGGACGACCTGCGGGGCGGAGTCGGTGAGGATGTGCTCCAGGCGCTCGTCCGGGTAGGCGAGGTCGAGCGGGACGTACGCGCCGCCCGCGCTGACGACCGCGACCAGCGCGACGACCTGTTCGACCGAGCGCGGCACGGCGACGGCGACGCGCTTGCCCGCGCCGACCCCGGCGGCGCGCAGGGCGCACACCAACTCGGTCTTGGCGTCGGCGAGTTCGCCGTAGGACAGGGAGCGGGTGGTGCCGTCGAGGGCGATCTGGGTGACGGCGGTGGCGTGCGGGTCGCGCCAGGCGGCGGTGTCGAAGCGGACGCTGAGCGGGGTCTGTTCGACGCTCGGCAGGGGCTCCTCGGACGAGCCGGAGACGGGCCCGTCGGGGTCGGTGAGGAGGCCGGTGAGGGTGCGGGTGAAGGTGTCCAGGACAGTGCGGGCGTCGCGCTCCCCCAACACCTCTGTGTCGTGGATGAGGTTGAAGCGGTCGCGTTCGACGACCAGGGTCAACGGGTAGTGCGGGGCGCCCTCGTTGACGATCCCGGTGACGGCGAGGGTGTCGCCGGGGCGGCGCAGGGCGGCGGTGTCGGTCGCTATGTCGAACACGACGAGCGTGTCGAAGAGGGCGCCCGCGCCGATCCTGGACAGGGAGACGTGCTGGTGCGCGAGGACCGCGCTCTGGTGCTCGCGGACCGCCGCCAGCAGTTCACCGGCGGTGGTGTCGGCGTCCCAACGGGCGCGTACGGGAATGGTGTTGATGAACAGGCCGACCATGTCCTCGATGCCGGGGACGTCGGCGTCGCGCCCGGAGACCGTGGAGCCGAAGACGACGTCCGTGGCGTGCAGGAGGCTGCCGAGGGTGACGCCCCAGGCGCTGTGCACGGCGACGCTGAGGGGCACGCCCGGTGTCTCGACGTCGGCGGGCGCGGACACCTCGGCGAACGCGTCGGAGGGCGTGTGGCCCTCGGCGACCAGTGAGGGGCCGGTGAAGCCGTCGAGTTCGGCGCGCCAGACGCGGTCGCTCTCGGCGGCGTCGCGTCCGGCGAGGGCGCGGACGTAGTCGGCGAAGCCGCCGATCGGGTAGACGCTGCCGGGCTGGTGGTACTCGGCGAGCAGGGCGCGCAGCATCGGCGGGACGGACCAGCCGTCGGCGATGATGTGGTGGACGGTCTGGACGAGCACCGTGCGGCCGGCGCCCGCGCGGACCAGGGTGTACCGCATCAACGGGCCCTGGGCCAGGTCGAATCCGGCCCGCCGGTCGCGTTCGGCGAGGTCGCCGAGTTCGGTGTCGGTGATGCCGGGGCGGTCCAGGACGGTGAACGGCGCCTGGACGCCGGACTCCAGGACGGCGACGACGCGGCCGTCGGCGAGGGCGGTGAAGCGGGCGGCGAGGTTGGGGTACAGGTCCAGGAGGCGGGTGGCCGCCGCCGCGAGGCGTTCGGCGTCCACCTCGCCCTCCAGGGTGAGGAGTTGCTGTTCCACGTAGGCGCCGGACGCGTCGTCGTCGAAGACGGAGTGGAAGTACAGGCCCTCCTGGAGCGGTGTCAGCGGCAGGATGTCCGTCAGGTGCGGGCCGTCGAAGGTGTCGACGTCGGCCTGGGTGAGGGGGACGAGGTCGAAGTCGCTGGGGGTGTGTCCGCCGGTGTCGAGGGCGGCGAGGCCGGTGAGGGCGGTGGTGAAGTAGGCGCCGAGGGTGGTGATGTCGTCGTCGGTGAAGACGCCCGAGGGCCAGGAGACGGTGGTGACGAGCTGGAACTCGCCGCTGCCCTGGGCGGGCTCGGCGATGGCGTTGAACTCCAGGGCGCGCGGCAGGCGCATCGCGGGGTCGCGCTTCTCGCCCAACTGGCCGGTGGCGCCCGCGAGTTCCCAGTCGCCGTCGGCGCCCGCGTCGAACCGGCCCAGGTAGTTGAAGAGGACCTGCGGGGCGGGGGCGGTGAAGCCGGCGCCGTGCAGGTGGCGCAGCACGCCGTAGGAGAGGCCGCCCGCCGGGACGCGGGCGAGGTCTTCCTTGACGGCCTTGAGGGCGGCCGTCAGATAGGCGGGGTCGGTGAGGTCGGGGGCGGTGCCGGGGTCGACGGTCACCGGGAAGAGGGTGGTGAACCAGCCGACCGTGCGCGAGAGTTCGGGCTCGAAGCCGGCCGAGTCCGCGACGAAGCGGGCCTCGCGGCCGTGGCCCTCCAGCTCGATGTGGGCGAACGTCTGGTCCTGGCCGAGGTCGCGGCGCAGCCGGGCGAGGGCGACGGCGAGGGCGGTGAGGAGGACGTCGTTGACGCCCGCGTGGAACTTCGCGGGCAGTTCACCGAGGAGCGCGGC
This sequence comes from Streptomyces roseirectus, assembly GCF_014489635.1. NCBI lineage: Bacteria > Bacillati > Actinomycetota > Actinomycetes > Kitasatosporales > Streptomycetaceae > Streptomyces > Streptomyces roseirectus. The sequence goes on from NZ_CP060828.1 coordinate 1,067,439, forward strand.
GGTGGTCTCGGCGTCGGTGGTCAGGACGCGGACCTGTTCGCCGGCGACGGTGTCGTCCGCCGACAGGGCGCGCCTGCCGAGGAGTTGGTCCGGGCCGGGCAGCGGGCGCTCGTAGTGAGCGCGGTCGGCGTCGAACGCGGCGCGCTCCAGGAGCTGCGTCCAGCGCCTGAACGAGGTTCCCACGGGCGGGAGTTCGACGCTTACGCCGGTGCGGTACTGCTCCCAGGCGGTGGCCAGGTCCTCGCGCAGGACGCGCCAGGAGACGCCGTCGACGATCACGTGGTGGGCGACGAGGACGAGGTGGCGTGCCTCGGGGCGCCAGACCGCGCGCAGCATGACGCCGTCGTCGGGGTCGAGTCCCGCGGTGGCGAGGGCGACGCACTCCTCCAACGGGCGGTCGCTGGTCTCCCAGCCGATCGAGGCGCGGCGCGGCTGAGGCACGTCGAAGCCCCAACCGCCGTCCCGTACCAGGCGGGCGCGCAGCATGTCGTGGCGTTCGGCGAGCGCGGTGAGCGCCGCGTCGAGCGCGTCCTCGGTGAGGTCGGCGGGCGTGTTGAGGACGACGGACTGCACGAACCCGTCGACGGCGTCCGTCGTCTCGCCGAGCCAGCGCACGATGGGCGAGCCGGTGACGGTGCCCGTCGGGACGTCCGCGTGGTCCGTCGCGGAGACGTCCTCGCGGCTCGCGACGGCGGCGAGGGCGCCGATGACGCTGTGGGTGAAGATCTGGCGGGCGGTGACGTGCAGGCCCTGTTCGCGCAGGGCGCCGAGCAGGGAGATGGCGAGGATGCTGTCGCCGCCGAGCTGGAAGATGTCCTGGTTGACGCCGACCTCGTCGAGGCGCAGCACCTTCGCGACGGCCGCGCAGACGATCCGCTCGTTCTCGGTGGCCGGGGGCACGATGGTGCCGGTGCGGACCTCGGGTTCGGGCAGGGCGTTCCGGTCGAGCTTGCCGTTGGCGGTGAGCGGGAACGCCGTCATGACGACGATGTGCGCGGGCACCATGTACTCGACCATGTGCGCGCTCGCCCACGCCTTGACGTCGTCGGCGTGCAGGTCCTCGTGTCCGGCGGCGGGGATGACGTAGCCGACGAGGTAGGTGCCGCCGGCGGAGTTCTTCTTCGCGACGACGCACGTGTAGCGGACGGCGGGGTGTTCGGCGAGGCCGACCTCGACGTCCTCGATCTCCAGGCGCATGCCCCGGATCTTGATCTGGTTGTCGACGCGGCCCAGGAAGTCGAGCGAGCCGTCGGGGGCGAACCGGGCCAAGTCCCCTGTGCGGTACAGGCGGGAGCCGTCCGAGGCGAAGGGGTTGGCGACGAACCGGGACGCGGTCAGGCCGGGGGCGTTGACGTAGCCGCGCCCGAGCAGGAAGCCGCCTACGTAGAGTTCGCCGCCGACGCCGACCGGGACCGGCCGCAACTCGCTGTCCAGGACGTAGAGTTGCGTGTTCGGGTTGGCCTTGCCGATGGACGTCGTCAGGCGCCCGGCCTTGCCCCGGTAGATGACGTGGGAGACGCCGATGGTCGTCTCGGCGGGGCCGTAGCCGTGGTACATGGGGATGTCGAGCTTGGTGCGGAACCGCTCGTACAGCTCCGGGGTGAGGACTTCGCCGCCGCACCACACGTGCCGCAGGCTGTCCAGCTTCCCCGAGTCGCCCGCCATCTCCAGCAGGACGTCGAGCATGGACGACACCAAGTAGGTGAAGGTGACGCGCTGTTCGGCGATGACGCTCAGCAGGTGGTGCGGGTCGCGTTCGCCGCCGGGGCGCAGGACGACCAGGCGTCCACCGCTCACCAGGGGCAGGAAGATCTCGTTGATGGAGATGTCGAACGACAGCGGCGCCTTGAAGAGGGAGGCGTCGTCGTGGCCGAAGCGCAGGATCTCGTTCACCTGCCACAGCAGGCGTTCGCTGATCGCCTCGTGCCGGATCATCGCGCCCTTGGGGCGGCCGGTCGAGCCGGAGGTGAAGATGACGTACGCGAGGCCGTTGCCGGGGGCCGTGATCCCGGTCCCGCCGACCGGGTACGCGCTGTACGCCCACGCCCCCAAGTCGACGGCCACAGCGGAGGGTTCAGCATCGTCATGCTCGCCGGTCGCGTTGAGCTGGAGCACAGCGCGCGCGTCCTCGATGACGACCGCCCGGCGCGCCGCCGGCCACTGCGGGTCGAGGGGGACGAACGCGCCGCCCGCCTGGAGCACCGCGAGCAGACCGATCACCATCTCGGCGGAGCGGCCCAGCGAGATGCCGACGACCTGTTCGTCCGTCAGGCCACGCTCGATCAGATGGTGCGCCAACTGACTGGACAGCTCGGCGGCTTGACGGTACGTCAGCGCGCGGTGCTCGTCGACGATCGCGATCTCGTCGGGCCGGGTGCGCGCCTGTTCCCGGAACAGCTCGACGATCGTCGGGCGGTCCCGGTCGGCCCGGTTGTCGTTCCACTCCGCGAGGGTCTTCAGCCGCGCGCCCACACTGGAGGGCGCGATGGTGCCGAGCGGACGGTCGGGGAAGTCGGCGAGGTCGTCCAGGGCGAGCTGGGCATCGGCGGGGTCGACACCGTCGGGGACGGGGACACCGTCCACGTCCCGCTCGCTATTGCCGGCCCACGCGAGGACGTCCGTGAACAGGGTCGCCGGCGTCAGCTCGATGCCCTCGGGACTGGCCCCGGTCGCCCAGAACTCCAGCCCGATCGCACACGCTTCACGAATCGCCCGGTCGGAGTGGTCACCCCCGGTCCGCCGCCGCACACCGGCCAGCCGCTCGGGAGAAAGCCGTACAAATCGAGGAGTGGATTCCAGCATCGAAGACTCCGCGTCCCTTTCAAGTGATGAACGTCGGCTTCACGGTGGGGGGTTGGGCCCTGAAAGATTCAGCTGCCGGGAAAGCTTCAGCTGCCTTCTCGCCACGCTCGCCACAGGCGTGCGTATCGCCCGCCCAGCGCCACGAGTTCGTCATGCGTGCCCTGTTCGACGACCTGCCCGGCGTCCAGGACCGCGATCCGGTCCGCCGACATCGCCTGCGTCAGCCGGTGCGCCACGAACAACGTCGTCCGCCCGGCGCACGCCGCCAGCACAGCCCGCTCAAGCTCAGCGGCCCCCTCACTGCCCGCCTCAGCCGTGGACTCGTCCAGCACGACGACCGGCGTACGGGCCAACACCAGCCGCGCGAGGGCGAGTTGCGCGACCTTGGTGACGTCGAGCCGTTCGCCGCCTTCGCCGACCGGCGTGGAAAGCCCGTCGGGGAGGGCGGACGCCCACTCCCACGCCCCCACCGTCCGCAGCGCGTCGGCGAGTTCGGCGTCGGACGCGGTGGGCGCGGCGAGCCGGAGGTCGTCGGAGAGGGGCCCGGAGAAGACGTGGCTCTCCTGGGTGAGGATGCTCACCAGCGCTCGGGCCCCCGCCTCGTCGAGCGAGGCGAGGTCGGTCCCGCCGATCCGCACGGACCCGGCGTCGGGCCGTCCGATCCCGGCGATGAGCGCGGCCAGCGTCGTCTTCCCGGCCCCGGTCGCCCCGACGAGCGCGAGCGACCCCCCGGCGGGGATGGTGAGGTCGACGTCCCGCAGGACGGGCTGTTCGGTGCCGGGGTAGCTGAAGGTCAGCCCCTCGACGCGCACCCCGTGGGAGCCGCCGGCGCCGGGTGCCGCGTCCCCGACGAGCCGCCCTTCGCTGCCCTCCCCGATCACGCCGACGAGCCGGGTGAGGCTGGCGCCGGACTTCTGGGCCTCGTCGAAGGTGAACATGATCGCGCCGAGCGGCGTGAACAGGCGGTGGAAGAGCAGGGGTGCGGCGGAGACCTGGCCGAGGGTGGCGGCGTCGTTCTCCAGGAGGGCGTAGCCGACGAGCAGGATCAGGGTGAGCCCGATGAACTCGGCGCGGTTCTCACGTCCGACGAACCGTCCGAAGAACCGGAAGACCTCGATGCCGTAGTTCCGCACCCGCCAGGACTCGGCGTCGACCTTCTCGCGGAAGGTGTCTTCGAGCCGGTAGGCGCGGACGGTGTCGATGCCGTCGAGTCCGCTGATGAGGGCCTGCGCGCGGTCGGCCTGCGCGGCGCGCTGTTTGCGGTAGAGGGGCGCCGAGCGCGGCAGGTACCAGCGCAGCGCGAACGCGTACGCGGGCAGCGCGCCGGCGCCGGCGAGGCCGAGGCGCCAGTCGAGGCCGAACATGCCGGCGGTGGCGATGGTGACGAGGACGCCGGCGGAGAAGACGGTGGGGATGGCGGTGCGGATGCCCCGGGAGATGACGGCGACGTCGTCGCCGACCCGGGACAGGACGTCGCCGCGGCCGACCTGTTCGACGCGGGCGCTCGGCATGCCGAGGACCGCGCGGACGGCGCCCTCGCGGAGTTTCGCGAGGAGGTCGGCGCCGAGGCGGCCGATGAGGTAGGTGGAGGCGGCGGTGGCCACCGCGCCGAGGAGGGCGGCGGCCACCATGGCGATGCCGGTGCTGACGAGGACGGAGCGGCCCTCGCCCCCGACGATCCCGTCGACCACACGGCCGAGCAGGAGCACCGGGAGGACTTGGAGGGCGGCCCCGGCCACCGTGGTGAGCACGGTGGCCGCGGTCAGTCCGGGGACCTCACGGCAGTGCGCGACGACCCAGCGGGTGGCCTCGCGGCCGGTCGCCGTGCGCAGCACCGCCGGGGCGGGGCGCGTGGCGGTGCTCACGCCGGCGTCGGGCATTACTGGCTGACCGCCTTGACGAGTTCGTCGATCGCGTACGGCATCGAGGCGAGGGTGGCCTGCGAGGTGGCGGCGCCGATGGCCGGGCCCTCGCTGTCGAGGAGGTAGGTGACCTTGTTCTTCTTCACCGCGTCGAGGTTGCTGAAGAGTTGGAACTTCTTCAGGGCGTCGGTGTCGGCCTTGTCGTTGATGACGATGACGCGGTCGACGTTCACGAGGTCGACGCGCTCGGGGGAGAGCGCGGTGGAGAAGCTGCCGCCGGCGATCTTGTCGATCTCGGTCTGGTACTTGAAGCCCATGCCGGTCAGGAGCTGGCCGCGGACGTCGGTGGAGGTGAAGGGGTTGATGGCGTCCTTGTACCAGGACAGCGCGACGGCGGTCTGGTTCGCGAACTCGGGGTGGGCCTTCTTGGCGGCGGCGAGCTGGTCCTGGACGCCCTGGATCATCCGGGCGCCTTCCTTCTCCTTGCCGAGGGCCTTGGAGATCTGGAGGGCGTTGTCCTGCCAGGGGGCGCTGAAGGGTTCCTTCTCGGTCTTGGTGCGGCCGACCGTGGGCGCGATCTGGGAGAGCTTGTCGTAGCCGGCCTTGTCGATCTCGGAGTACACCGCGATGATCAGGTCCGGCCGCAGGGCGGCGATCTTCTCGTAATTGGGCCCTGAGTCACCGTTGTTCATGATGACCTCGGGCTTGGTGGCGCCCCACTTGTCCTTGACCCAGGGCCACTGGGTGTTGATGTCGGGGGACTTGCCGGCCGGGTTCGGGTACTGGTCGACCATGCCGACGGGCTTGGTGCCGAGCGCGAGGACGGTCTGGTCGTCGGTGTAGCCGACGGTGACGACGCGTTCGGGGGCCTTCTTGATGGTCGTCGAGCCGAAGAAGTGGTCGACGGTGACGGGGAAGGCGCCGGAGGCGGCGGCGCTGGGCGAGGTCTCGGTGCTCGCGTTGTCCGAGTCCGAGTCGCCGGATCCGCAGCCCGCGAGAAGGCCGACGCCGAGCGTCGCGGTGGCCAGGGTGGCCGCCAGCCGGCGCCAGGGCGTCTTGAGCGTCGTTCTGTGGAGGAGCATCCCGCAATCCCTTGCCTTCTCATTGTCCCGCGTGTGCGGCGCCTCGTTCAAAGGGCAGGCAAACCCTACCCAGAAAACTGAGGTTAGCCTAGCCTAACCATCACAATCTCCGTGAGCGGTCACCGAGTTGTGGTGTGCGCCGTCGTGGTGTGCGTCCGCCCGATCGGCACGATCAACGGCCGGTCCCCCACCGGGTCCTCGATGACCATCGCCTTCAACCCGAAGGCGTCGTCGAGGAGTTCGGCGGTGACGACGTCCCGGGGGTGCCCCTGCGCGAGGATCGCGCCGTCGCGCATCACCACGAGGTGGTCGCTGTAGCGGACGGCCAGGTTGAGGTCGTGCAGCACCATGACGACGGTCCGCCCGGCCTCGTGCAGGTCGTCGACGAGGTCGAGGACGTCGACGGCGTGCGCGAGGTCGAGATAGGTGGTCGGCTCGTCCAGGAGCAGCAGGTCGGTACCCTGAGCCAGCGTCATGGAGATCCACACACGCTGGCGCTGACCGCCCGACAGGGAGTCCACGGCCCGGTCGGCGAGGTCCAGGACGCCGGTCATCGCGAGGGCCTTCTCGACGACGTCGGCGTCGTCGGACGACCACTGCCTGAGCCAGCTCTGGTGCGGGTGCCGGCCGCGCGCGACCAGGTCGGACACCGTCAGCCCCTCGGGCGCGACCGGCGCCTGCGGCAGCAGCCCGAGCTTCTTGGCGACGTCCCGGGTCCTCAGGCGCGCGATGTCGTCGCCGTCCAGCACGACGGCGCCCTTGGTGGGCTTCAGCAGCCGCGACAGCGTCCTCAACAGGGTTGATTTCCCGCAGCCGTTGGGCCCGATGATCGTGGTGATGACGCCCGGCGGGACGACCACGTCGAGGCCGTCGATGACGGTCCGGCTGCCGTACCCGACCGTGACGCCCCTCGCGGCCAGCCGCGCCGTCGCGGTGGCCGGGGACTCGATCTCGGTGATGTGCTGAGCGACCACAGGGCCCCCTAGATATTTAGGTGTGCCTAACCTTTGTACCAGCTGCTGCACGGCTGCTTCAGATCCGCCGGCTACTTCAGATTCGCCCGCACCAGCAGGTAGACGAGGAACGGCCCGCCGATCGCCGCCGTGATCACGCCGACCGGCAGGGTCACCGGCAGCGCGGCCCGCGCGACGAGGTCGGCGCCGAGCAGCAGGACGGCCCCGAAGAGCCCGGAGGCCGCCAGCGGGGGCGTGGGGCAGCGGGCGAGCCGCATCGCGACCTGCGGCGCGACCAGCGCGACGAACGGGACGGGCCCGGCCGCGCTCACCGCGATCCCGGCCAGCAGGACGGCGCACAGCAGCAGCACGGCCCGCACGGCGCCGTAGCGCACCCCGAGGCCGGCCGCGACGTCGTCGCCGAAGTGCAGCGGCTTGAACTGGAAGGCGACGCAGGTGACCACGAGCAGCAGGGCGAGCGTCCCCCACAGGGCGATCCACACCTCGTTCCACGACCGGTTGTCCAGCGAGCCCACCAGCCACGCCTGCGCGCGGGCGACGTCGCGGATGTCGGCCTTGACGAGCAGCCAGGTCGTGATCGCCTCCATGACCGCCGAGACGGAGATGCCGATCAGGATGAGCCGGAACCCGTCGACGCCACGCCGCCAGGCGAGGAAGTAGACGAGCAGCCCCGTCCCGAGCCCTCCGATCAGCGCGGCGGCCGACAGTCCGACGGCGTCGGAGATGGCCGTCGCCGCCCCGCCGGAGACCGTCACCAGGAACACCGCGACGGCGCTTGAGCCGCCGGTGATGCCGAGGATGTCGGGGCTGGCGAGGGGGTTGCGCGCGATGGACTGGGTGAGCGCCCCGGAGACGCCGAGCGCGATGCCGACGACGAGCCCGGCGAGGGCGCGCGGCATGCGCAGGTCCATGATGACGAACCTGTCGACCTGTTCGCCCCCGCCGAAGAGCGTCGCGACCACCCGGGAGAGGCTGATCGGGAAGTCGCCGATGGCGATGGACAGGCAGAACAGCAGGAAGGCCGCCGCCGCCAGCATCAGCGTGACCAGGGCGACCCAGGGCCGCCACACGAACGAGACCGTGCCGAGCCTGAGGCCCGGCGCAAGCGATGGCTTCAACTCTGTCCCGTTCACGCGTTCTTGAACTTTCCGAGCCAGACCAGGGCCGCGAAGAACGGCGCCCCAAGGAGCGCGACGACGACTCCGGCGTCCAGCTCCCCCGGCCGCACCACGAGCCGGCCCACGATGTCGCAGACCAGCAGCACGAGCGCGCCGAGCAGCCCCGCGTACGGGACGAGCCAGCGGTAGTCGGGGCCGGTGAGGTAGCGGGCGATGTGGGCGACCATCAGGCCGAGGAACGCGATCGGCCCGCACGCGGCGGTCGCGGCGCCCGCGAGGAGCGTGATCGCCACGATGCCGGTGATCCGGATCCGGGCGATGTGCACGCCGAGTCCGCGCGCCACGTCGTCGCCGAGGTTGAGCAGGTTGATCGACGGCAGCGTGAACAGCGCCAGCAGCAGCCCGGCGGCGACGAACGCGCCGACGGGCCGGATGACGTCGAAACCGACCCCGGCGACCGAGCCGGAGTTCCAGAACCGCAGGGCGTTCAGGGCCTGTTGGTCGCCGAGGGCGATCGCGGTGGTCATCGCGGCGAGGAACACGGTGATGCCCTGCCCGGCGAGGGCGAGAGTCAGCGGGTTCCCGGCGCCCCGGCCGATGCTGGAGAGCCCGAACACGACGACCCCGGCGAGCCCCGCGCCCAGGAACGCGAACCACATGTACTGGAAGGGGTCCGCGAGCCCGAACACCGAGACCGCGGTGACGACCGCGAAGGACGCGCCCGCGTTCACCCCGAGCAGCCCTGTGTCGGCGATGGGGTTGCGGGTGTAGCCCTGGATGAGGGCGCCGCCGACGCCGAGCGCGACGCCGGCGACGACCGCGAGCACCGTGCGGGGCACGCGGACCGTCCGGACGATGAGCCGGATCTCGGTGAGCCGCTGGTCGTCCTGCGGCCCGGAGACCAGGCCGTGCCACACCTCGCCGAGGCTGAGCGCCCGCGCCCCCACGGCCAGGGAGAGCGCCGAGGCGATCACGAGGATCACCACGAGGGTGGCCAAACCCACGACCCGGCGCCGGCGGGACGCCGCGATCCCGCCGGTCGCGGGGCGCGCAACTGTTGTCGTGCCCATTCGTCGTACGTTATCTCTTCGGTCGGTCGGCGGTACGGTCGGCCGGGGGGTGTCCCGGTCTCAGCGTGCGGTGCCGTCGGCGACCGAACGGGCCTCGTCCGAGGCGGACTTGAGGCCCCGGTCGAGGAGCGAGTCCAGGATCTCGCCGACCCTGATCGCCGTGTTGGACAGCAGCGACGAGGTGATGCCGTGGGTGTGCTCGGTGCCGCCCTGGAGGTAGATGCCGCAGCGGACGCCGGCTTCGGTGGCGATGCGGTAGTCGCGTTCGACGCGCACGCGGCCCTCGTCGTCGCGCAGGCAGCGCTCGGCGACGTCGCCGAGGAGGCCGAGGGGGTCGGCCTGGCGGTAGCCGGTGGCGAACACGACGACGTCCGCGTCGAGCCGGGTCTCCTCGCCGGTGACCAGGGAGGTCACGGTCGCGGTGACCTTGTCGCCGTGCTCCTCGACGCCGGTCAGGCGGGCCACGTTGAGGAACCGCAGGCGCTCGGTGCCGAGGACCTTCTCCTGGTACGACTGGCGGTACAGGTCGTCGATCAGGTCGATGTCGACCACGGAGTAGTTGGTGTTGCCGTGGTAGTCCATCAGGCGCCGTTTGACGTCCTCGGGGGCCTCGAAGTAGTCGTCGACGGCCTGCGGGTCGAAGATGCGGTTGGCGAAGGCGCTGTCGTCGGCGGGGCTGTAGCCGTAGCGGGAGAACACCGCGCAGACCTCCGCCTCGGGGAAGCGGCGGTGCAGGTAGGCGACGTTCTCGGCGGCGGACTGGCCGGCGCCGACGACGACGAACCGCTCGGGCTTGGTGCCCGCCAACCCCTCGACCTTGGCGAGGAGTTCGGAGTTGTGCCACAGGCGCTCGCCGCTGGTCACGCCGTCCGGCAGGAGGGGGCGCAGGCCGGTGCCGATGACGAGGTTGCGGGCGCGGTGGACGGCAAGGCCCTCGGGCGAGCGGACGGTGACGTCGAGCCAGTCGACCTCGCCGTCCCTCAGCACCGGTTCGACGCCGACGACCTCGTGGCCGTAGGAGACCTGGTCGTCGACCTTCGCGGCGGCCCACTCGAAGTAGTCGTGGAACTCGACGCGCAGCGGGAACAGGCTCTTGTGGTTGATGAAGTCGATCAGCCGGCCCTTGCTCTGGAGGTAGCACAGGAAGCTGTACTCGCTCGCCGGGTTCCGGAGCGTCACCAGGTCCTTGAGGAAGGAGACCTGCATCGTCGCGTCGTCGATGAGCATGCCGCGGTGCCAGCCGAAGCGCGGCTGCTGCTCGAAGAAGTGGGCGGTCACCGCCTGCTCCCGGCCGACGCGGGCGTTGTGCTCGTCGAGTGCGATCGCCATGGCCACATTGGAGGGGCCGAAGCCGATCCCAATGAGGTCGTGGACCAGTGGTGCGTCAGCAGGAAGCACCTGTGACATGTCTCTCCCATCGTGCGGGCGGTCGCCATGGTGTCGGCGTGGGGGAAAGTGCGGAGGGCGGGCATGCCGAACAGGCGGCCCGAAACTTAGGTGAGCCTAAGCTAATCCCGTGGAGCTGTCGATAGGGGTACCCCAGATCGGTTCGCTTCAACGGCCGATCACCTGGGGCCCGTTGAAAGCTAAGGTAAGCCTTGCTTTACTGACTCCGGCGCTTCACCTGATCCGGCCAGCCCTGCCCCAAGGAGGAACCCCATGCGGGTCGTCATGTTCGGTTACCAGACCTGGGGGCACCGCACCCTCCAAGCCCTTCTGGACTCCGAGCACGACGTGGTGCTGGTCGTCACCCACCCCAAGAGCGACCACGCCTACGAGAAGATCTGGAGCGACTCGGTCGCCGACCTCGCCGAGAAGCACGGCGTGCCGGTGCTGATCCGCAACCGGCCCGACGACGAGGAGCTGTTCCAGGCCCTCAAGGACGCCGACCCGGACATCATCGTCGCCAACAACTGGCGTACCTGGATCCCGCCGCGCATCTTCGGCCTGCCCCGGCACGGCACGCTCAACATCCACGACTCGCTGCTGCCCAAGTACGCCGGGTTCTCCCCGCTGATCTGGGCGCTCATCAACGGCGAGAGCGAGGTGGGCGTCACCGCGCACATGATGAACGACGAGCTGGACGCCGGTGACATCGTCCGCCAGGAGTCCGTGGCCGTCGGGCCCACCGACACCACCACCGACCTCTTCCACAAGACCGTCGACCTCATCGCGCCCGTCACGGTCGCGGCCCTCGCCGACATCGCCTCCGGCAAGACCGAGTTCACCCGGCAGGACCGCTCGCAGGCGACCTTCTTCCACAAGCGCGCCGAGACCGACGTCCGCATCGACTGGACCTGGCCCGCCGAGACCCTGGAGCGCCTGGTCCGCGCCCAGTCCGCGCCCTACCCCAGCGCCTTCACCTACCACAAGGGCAAGCGCCTGGAGATCCTGGCCTCCTTCGTCTCCACGGCCCGCTACGGCGGCACTCCCGGCCGCATCTTCTACCGCGAGGGCGACGGCGTCGTCATCGTCGCCGGCCCCGAGGCCCACTCCGGCCGCAACCACGGCCTCGCCGTCACCCGGGTCCGCACGGAGGACGGCCGCGAACTCGCGGCCACCGACTACTTCACCTCCATGGGCGGCTACCTCACCACCACCCCCTGATCCGTCGGCCCCGGTACGGTCCCGGGGCCGACCGACGATCGCCGTCGCCCCCGATCCCTGTCGGAGGCGACGGCGATCGCCTTGGCACGCCCGGAGGCTGAGGCCAAGGCCAAGTTCCCGCCCTACGGTTGAGGCCATGACAGAGTTCCCGCCCTTGCCGGGCCGTCCCGAGCCGGACAACCGCGAGACGTTCCGCCAGTGCCTCGCGCACCTGCTGCGCCTGCTCGGCCCCGACGCGGACCCCGCGGGGCATCAACGCACCGAGATCCGCAAGGCGCTCGCCCGGCGCCAACCCCTGCCGGAGGAGTTCTTCGTCCCCCTCATCGAGGCGGCGGTCCACGACCCCGACCCCAGCTTCAACCGCCAGTTCGTCGAACCGGCCCTGCGGGCGTTCGGCAGGCGCCGGGTCCAGTCCGCGCTCCTCGACCGCCTGCGCACGGGCACCAACCCCGAACGCGCCGGCGTGGCCCGCGCCTGGTACTGGACCGGGCTCCCCAAGGCGGCGCAGGACCGCGCGCCCGACGTGGTCGCCGCCTGGAACGAGGCCGCGCTGCGGGAGTTCGTCGGCAACGACGACCTCGACGTGCGGCGCTGTCTGATCCCCGGGCTGTGGCTGTACGCGCCGGCCCACTCCCCCGAGCTGCGCCCTCTCGTCGACCGGGCCGTGGCGATCGCCCGCGCCCACCCCGACGACTACATCCGCCACCGCGTCGATCATCAGGTGCACGGATAACGGCGGGGCGATTCCCCGGCGGGAGGGGTGGCTGCATACGGTATGACCAGATCATCACCTGCCCGGGAGTTCCGATGTCCGGTAGCCGTCGTACGAGACCTGTCGAAGCCGCCGAGGCCGTGGGGCCGCCGGGGAACGTCCAGTTGGCGTTGGGCGTCGTGGGGTTGACGGTGCTGGTGGAGGCGTTGGGGGAGCTGTCCGGGTCGGCGGTGCTGCTGCTGGGGCTGCTGGTGTTCCTGCCGGGCGCGGCGGCGGCGCTGTGCACGGTGCGGCAGACCGCGTGGGTGGCGGGCTGGACGGCGGTGGTGGTGACCACGACCGTGCTGACGCGCGGCCCCGCAGGCCACTGGCTCGACCGCGTCCTGCTGATCGTGATCACGATCACACTGGGCGTCGCCTCGACGTACGCCTGCGGCTACCGCATCCGCCGTGAACGCGAGATGCTGCGCCTGCGCTCGACGGCCGCCGCGATGCAGCGCCACATCCTGCACCCCCTCCCCCTGGTGACGTCCGACGTCCTGGTGAGCGGCGTGTACGAGCCGCTGCAGGAGGACCGCCTGGTCGGCGGCGACATCTACGACGTCGTCGACTCCCCCTGGGGCACCCGGGTCCTGATCGGCGACGTCCAGGGCAAGGGCCTCGCGGCGGTGGGCGCGGCGTTCGCGGTGATCGGCGCGTTCCGCGAGGCGGCCCACCGCGAGCCGACGCTCACCGCGCTGGTCGACGCGCTCGACGCCGCCGTCGTCCGCCACAACGTCTACGCCGGTGACACCGGCGAGGACGAGCGGTTCGTGACCGCGCTGATCCTCGGGATCGACCGGGAGACGGAGACGCAGGCCGTCAACTGCGGCCATGTGCTGCCGTATCTGGTGCACGACGGCAAGGTCACCGTCCCGCAGCTCGACTCCGGCGTCCCGCTGGGCCTGTCCGAACTCGCCGCCGAGCCGACGACCGTCGGCTGGTTCGACTTCCCGCCCCACGCGACCCTCGTCCTCAGCACCGACGGCCTCACCGAGACCCGCGCCGCCAGCGGCGTCTTCTACCCGGCCGAGGACCGCCTCACCGCTCTGACCGCCCTGCCCGGCCTCTCCCCCACGACCCTCCCGCAGGCCCTGTACGACGACGCCCGCGCGTACGCCGGACACGGCGGCCGGCACGACGACGTCGCGATCCTCACCGTCCGCAGAGCACCGCGCCGCCCCTGAACATGACCTCCCCCGCGATGGGTATGTGCCAGTAACGGTACGGACTTTGGAGGGGCCGTGGAGTGGCAGACGGAGGAGTTCGGGTCGTCCCACGAAGGCAGGCCGCGCGCCCTGCTCGCGGACGGCACCGAACCCGGGCCGGTGTACTTCGACATCGGCAGCGGCGCCGAGATACCCAAGTCGACGGACTGGTGGGTGTACGACGGCACCCTCGGCGCCCCCGAGGCCACCCACCTCCGCGCCGCCTGCACCTGCGGCTGGCGCGGCGACCGCCTCTACCCCCTCGACTGGACCGAGGTCTCCCGCCGCCACCCCTACGAGTACGACACCTCCGCCCTCTACGAGGACTGGACCCGCCACATCTCCGACGTCGAGTCCCGCTCGGTCCCCCTCCCCACCGACATCGAGGCGACCATCGAAGACCTGGACCGCAGACTCACCGCCCTCGCCGACCAGGCCCCCCTCGCCGCCCTCCGCGCCGTCACCTCCCTCGAACGCGTCACAGCCGACGCCGGCCGCGAAGCCGCCTACAACATCCGCGCGGACGAACTCACCTGGGAAACCATCTCCAAGGCCCTCGGCCTCACCGAGGACGCCGCCCGCTCCTTGCTGTTCCGCTTCAGCTTCCGCAGGTGACCGCAGAAGCTCCTGCCCCGGGGTCCGAGGACGATCCCGGTCGTGGCGAGCCGGTACTTCTCCTCCACAGCCGGACGCGAACCGTTCGACCTCGGGAGAGTAGCCATCCCCCGATTACGTACCTCGAACTTTTCAGGTTCCTCGCACTTCCCGTCCCGGCCAGCATGACCAGAGCAACGAGACACCCTGTCAAAGGGCGGCCTCCACAACAGCGGACGCCGCCCACGACCGAACGGGAAACGTATGCGAACCAACACTCTGACCAGGACGTTAGTCGGCGCCGCCACGGCCGCCGCCCTCACCGCCGGAACACTGGCGGGCGCAAGCGTGGGCTTCGCGGCACCGGCACCGACCACGAAGACCGAGGCCACCGTACTCGCGACGGTCAACCTCGGCCTGACCACCGCCGAGGCGCGGAACGTCCAGCGCGCGCTCGCGGCCCGCTGGGGCTACGACGGCGCGATCGACGGCCTGCTCGGCACCGACAGCTGGAAGGCGATCCAGCGCTTCCTCCGGGCGGACTTCGGCTACACGGACAACATCGACGGGATCGTCGGCCCGAACACGATCAAGGCGTTGCAGCGCTTCCTCGCGCGGTTCTACGGCTACACCGACGCGATCGACGGCGACCCCGGTCCGAACACCCGGGCCGCGTTCAAGCGGATGGCCTCCTACTGCCCCAACGCCTGCCTGCTCTGAACCCACAGAGGCTGAACCCACGGGGCGGTACGGGAAATCCCGTACCGCCCCTCACCCGTACCGCCCCTCAGCCGTCCAACCGCACCAACACCACCCCCGGCCCCGAAGCCACACCCACCCGCACCCCACCCCCGTCCCACACCGCAACCCCCCTCCCCGCCGCAGCCGGATGCACCACCTCAGCCCGCACCCCCCGCCCCGCCCAATGCACCAAAGGCACCCGCACCTCCCCCTCCCCCGCACCCCGCCACCACACCGACAGATAAGACGCCCCACCCGGCACCCGCATCCCCAACACCACCCACTCGTCCTCCCACCCGGGCAACCCCAACGGCCAGAACGGCAAGGCCCGAGCCAGATCCCCCCGGATCGCCTTGTAGACCCCCAACGCGTCCCGCACAAGCCCCATCTGACGATCCGTCATCCGATCCAGATGCCCCGACAGATGGATCCGCCCCAACAACGCCCCACCCAGCGTGAACGAGATCAGCTCATCGGAGTACGACGGCTGCGGATACGCCCACACGGCCCCCTGCTCAGGCGGCGCAGCCGTGGGCGCGGACGCCGCGATCGGCGGATACCGCAACGGATCCTGCTGATCACTGGTCGACTGGAGCTGCGCGACGGCCAGCGTCGCCCCGTCCATCCGCATCCCCCCGGACGCACAGTTCTCGACCACCAACCCGGGATACCGGTCCAACACCCCGCCCAGCCAGTCGAGATACGCGTACCCGTGCCCCAACAGCCCGGCCCCCGGCGCGAGATCCCCCGGCCCGACGGTCCCGGGATCGATCACGATGTTGTAGTCGAGCTTGAGATACCCCACCCCCCACTCCCCCACGATCCGGTCGACCGTGCGATCCAGGTGCGCCCGCGCGGCAGGATGCCTCAAGTCCAGCTGATACCGCCCCTGTTCGACGAGCCGCACCCCGTCCCGCTGGAAGAACGCCTCCGGCGGCAACACCCCGGCGACGGGACTGCGCACCCCCACCACCTCGGGCTCCAGCCACAGCCCCGGCACCATCCCCCGCTCCCGGATCCGCCCCAGCACCCGCTGGATCCCCCCGTCGGGAAACCTCCGCCCCGACGCCTCCCACTCCCCGACGCTGTCCCACCACCCGTCCGCGTCGTCGTCGTACCACCCGGAGTCGATGCAGAAGTACTCGGCCCCGGCGCGAGCCGCCGCGTCGATCAGCGGATACAGCTTCTCCGAAGTGGGGTCCCCCATCAGCGTGTTCATGTAGTCGTTGAAGATCACCGGCAACGCGACATGATCGGGGTGCGGACGCCGCACAGCGCGCCGGTAGGACGTCAGCGCCCCCATCGCCTCGTCGAACCCGGCGCCCAGGGCCAGCACCGCGGGCACGCCGGTGAACTCCTCCCCCGGCGTGAGCCTCACCCGCCACTGGTGCTCGGCGTCCGTGGGCCCGTTCAGCGCCAGGTACGTCGCGTGGTCCCGCTCCCCCAGGTCCCACCGCCAGCCGCCCGGCGACTCGATCTGCCACAACCAGGCCCGCCCGCTCGCCCGTTCGGTCAGCGCCCCCATCGCGAGGTGCCCGTCGGTGGGCCAACTGCCCCGCCCGGTGAGCCGGAACGCGGCCCGGCTGTCGTGCTGATGGGAGTCGACCCCGATGTCGGCGACGGCGTCCCGCAACGGCTCCGATCCCCAACGGCACTCCGCGAGCCAGTCGTTGCGCGCCCGGTGCACGTCGAGGACGTCGGCGGAGGGCAGCCCGCCGAGCACGAGACTGCTGACGGACTGCACGACCAGCGCCGCGCCCCCGTCGTTGCGCAGCCGCACCCGGGACCGCAGCACCGCAAGCCCCTCGAAGGACGTCAGCTCGACGAAGGCCGTCAACCCCGTGACGACGTCGTGGAGTTCGATCGTCAGCCGGTCGCCGTCGACCGAATGTCCTTGGTACCGCAGCCGGTTGCCGAGCGCGGTCCCCGTGAACCGTGGCCCCGACCAGCCGCTCCCGTGCCCGAACGCGGTCAACTCGACCAGGGGTAGGGCGACTTCGACGTCCACCGGTTCGGCGGCGGGTCCCAGCCGCACCACCCGTACCGTTCCGTCCGGCGCGACGCCGAACTCCACCTCCAGCGCCGGGTGACCCCACACAAGCCCGTCCGCCGTCTCGGTCACGGCACCTCCCCGTCATGTGAATCCGCCGTTACGGTCTCTTGACGCCCTGATTGTGACCGGTCACAATCCTGGCATGGATGTGACCGGTCACACAAGGCGCCCGGCGAGCATCAGGGACGTGGCCAGCGCAGCCGGGGTCTCGTACCAGACGGTCTCGCGCGTCATCAACGACCACCCGAGCGTCAGGCCGGCGACCCGGGAGAGGGTCCTCGCGGCCATCGAGACGCTGGGCTTCCGGCGCAACGCGACCGCGCTCGCCCTGGCCAGCGGCCGCAGCCGGGGCGTGACCGTGCTGACCGCCAACACCACGCACTACGGGTACGCGGCGATCCTCCAGGGCATCGAGGAGGCGGCCCGCGCCGCGTCGTACGCGGTGGGGATCAGGGTCCTGGAGTCCGACGACGCGCCCGCCGTCGCCGCCGAGGTGCGGCGCGCGGCCGACGCGGGCGGCGGGCTGGTCGTGATCGCCTACGATCCGGCGGGCGTGCGGGCGCTGGCGGCGGTCCCGGCCGGGCTCCCGGTCGTCGGTGTGGTCGAGACGCCCGCGAGCCCGCCGAAGGGCGACCGGCCGTGGGTGTGGACCGACGACCGCGCGGCGGCGTACGAGGCGACCCGCCACCTGCTGGCGCTGGGCCACCGGACCGTCCACTACATCACCATCCCCTCCAGCACCCGCCGCACCGCCGCCCGCACCGAGGGCTGGCGCCAGGCCCTCACCGAGGCCGGCGCCGCCGTCCCCCGCCCGCTGCAAGGGAGTTGGGGACCGGCGGGCGGCTACTCGGCGGGCCTGAAGCTCGCCCGGGACCCGTCCGTCACGGCGGTCCTGTGCGGCAACGACGACCTCGCGCTCGGCGTCCTGCGCGCCCTGCACGAGACGGGCCGCCGCGTCCCGGACGACGTCAGCGTGGCCGGCTTCGACGACGCCCCGCACGCCGCGTACCTCACCCCGTCCCTCACGACCGTCCGTCTCGACTTCACCGGCCTCGGCAGGGCCGCGTTCGCCCTGCTGCACGGCGTCCTGGAGAAGTCCGACCGGATCGCCCCGCACCCCGTCTCCGTACCGGAGCTGGTGGTCCGGGAGAGCTCGGCCGCACCGCCCGCCGATCGCTGAACACCGCACACCTCAACACCCCGCACGAGCACCGATGTTCTGATCCTGCTTCCAGAACCACCCGTTCTCGAAAGGCACGTGATGCAGACAAGAGCTCTCTCTGCCCTGGCGCTGATCTGCGCCCTCGGCCTGGCCGCCACCGCGTGCAGCGACCCGACCGCCGGCGACTCCGCGACCGACTCGAAGCAGACGGCCGTGAACCCGACGGCCCGGCTCGACGGCGTGAAGCTGACGATGTGGACGGCGCAGAACACGGTGAACGCGCCGAAGCAGGTGATCGACGCCTTCGAGAAGGCGACCGGCGCGCGGGTCGAGACGCAGGCGATCCCGGACCTGTACGAGCAGAACGTGCCGACGAAGCTCGCCTCGGGCGACCGTCCGGATCTGATGTTCTGGCAGCCGTCGATCTCGACGCTGCCGTTCGTCCAGCCGAAGCAGAACCTCCTCACCCTCGACGGCGAACCGTGGGTCGCGAAACTCGGCGACACGGAACGGAAGTTGGGGGTGATCGACGGCAAGCGGTACGCGGCGATCGTCACCAGCCCGGCGATGCTCGGCGTCTACTACAACAAGGACGTCTTCCGGCAGGCGGGCCTGAGCGAGAAGGACTTCCCGAAGTCCTACGACCAGCTCCTCGCGCTGGGCCGCACGGTCGTCGACAGGACCGACGCGGCGGGCTTCTACGAGGCCGGCGGCGACAAGTGGCCGCTCCAGTGGCAGATGCAGCTCCAGCTCACCGACCTCGACCAGCAGTGGTGGGAGGGGCTGAACCGGGGCGAGCGGAAGTGGACGGACCCGGTGGTGGTCGCCGCGGTCAAGAAGTACAAGGACAACCTCCTCGACGCCGGGCTCGCCCAGAAGAACTACCGCACCGGCACGTTCACCGGGCAGGCCGACGCCCTGTGGAACGGCGAGGTGGGGATGGTCCTCAACGTCACCTCGTTCCAGACCCAGTTGCAGGCCAAGCACTCCACCGCCGAGCTGGACCAGAAGATCGGCTGGTTCCCCGTCGCCAACTCCTCGGCGACGGGCCTGTATTCACCGGACCAGACGAACGGCGTCGTCGCCTTCCGCACGGGTGACGAGAAGCGGCAGAACGCGGCCCGGCAGTTCCTCGCGTTCTGGCTCGGCCCCGACTACGCCGACTACATCGCGGCGATGAGGATCCCGTCCGTGCAGCCGTCGGTGCCGACCCCGGCCGGGCTGCCGCAGACGTCGAAGGACCAGGTGGCGGCGTTGCCGAAGGCGATCGGCGTGTTCCAGGCGAAGGCGATCGTCGCCCCGGACACGCATCTCTACCTGGCCGACATGATCTTCGGCAAGAAGAGTCCGCAGCAGGTCGCGCAGGCGATCCAGGACCAGTTCGCCCAGGTCGCCAAGGCGCAGGGCGCGCCCGGGTTCTGACGATGACTCAGACCGTCGCACCCGCCACGTCACGTCCCGCGCAGGGCGGTCCCAGAAAACCGGGGCGCCTTCCGCGTGCCGCCGTGCACCACCCCTGGTGGTTCGCGCTGCCCGCGATCGTCGTCTTCGCGGGCTTCTTCCTGGCCCCCAACCTGCTCAACTTCTACTACCCGTTCACGAACTGGTCGTCGTACCACTCGGACATCGCGTTCACCGGCCTGGACAACTTCCGTACGGTCGCCGAGGACGGGTCGCTGCTGCGGGCGATCCGCACGACGCTGCTGTACGCGGTGCTGGCCGCGTTCTTCCAGAACGGGTTCGGGCTGGTGCTGGCGCTGCTCCTGGAGGCGGACACCCGTTTCAACCGGTTCTTCCGGGCGGTGTTCTTCCTGCCGGTGCTGATCTCGGCGCTCGCCACGGGCTATGTCTTCCAGGCGCTCCTGGACCAGGACGGCGCCGTCAACTCCGTGCTGGGGACGGACGTTCCATGGCTGGGGTCGACGACGTGGACGCTGGTCCTGGTGACGCTCGTGCACGGCTGGAAGTGGATGGGCCTGTCGATGCTGATCTACCTCGCGGGCCTCAAGGGCATCCCGGGCGACATGCTGGAAGCGGCCCGGATGGACGGCGCGGGGCCCTGGCGGACGTTCTGGTCGGTGCGCTGGCCGATGCTCGCGCCGGCGGTCACCTTCAACGTGACGACCGCGCTGATCGGTTCGATGAACACCTTCGACATCGTGCAGGCCACGACCGGCGGCGGGCCCGCCGCGTCCACGGAGGTCTTCAACATCTACATGTTCCGCATCTTCGGCCAGGGCCTGTACGCGCAGGCGACGGCGATGAGTCTCGTCCTCTTCCTGATCGTGGTCGCCGTCGCGATCCCGCTGGTCGTCGGCCTGAGGCGAAGGGAGCAGTTGCTGTGAACCCCTCCGTCCTGTGGCGGTACGGCCGTCCCGCGCTGGTCCTGCTGATCGCCGCGCTCGCCATCGGTGTGCCGCTGTGGCTGGTCGCCGTCACCTCCGCGAAGCCCCAGGGGGAGGCGGTGCGGCCGAACTTGGACCTGCCCCGCCACTGGCAGCCCGCGAGCAACTACGAAGACGCCGTCAGCCAGGGCGAGATGCTGCGCGGGCTGCTCAACTCGCTGCTGGTCGTGGTGCCTTCGGTGGTGCTCGTGCTGGTGCTCGGCGCGGGCGCCGCGTGGGTGTTCGCGCGCCGGACGTCGCGGCTGGTGTCGGCGGCGTACGCGCTGTGCATCAGCGGGCTGCTGCTGCCGCCCGCCGTCGTCACCGTCGTCATGGAGCTGCGCCAGCTCGGGCTCGCGAACACGCGGCCGGGGATGATCGCCGTGTATACCGGGATGTACCTGTCGACGTCGATCTTCTTCATGACGGGGTTCATCCGCGCGATCCCCTTCGAGCTGGAGGAGGCGGCGCGGATCGACGGGGCGCGACCCGCGCGGATCTTCGTGCGGATCGTGCTGCCGCTGCTGCGGCCGGTGATCGCGACCGCGACGATCATGGTGACGCTCTACGCCTGGAGCGACGTCTTCTACGCGTTCTTCGTCCTCGGCGGCGGAGAGCGGGCCACTCTGCCGCTGGGCCTCTACCAGGTGGCCAGCGCCCAGCTCTATCTCGACAACTGGCATCTCGTCTTCGCGTACGTCGTGGTGATGAGCCTGCCGATGGTCGCCGTGTTCCTCGTCGGCCAGCGAAAGATCGTGTCCGGAATCACCAGTGGAGCCGTCAAGTAGACCGGAGGTCCAGCAACGTGACCGCCCCCACCCGCACGAGACTCCGAACCGCCCTCGTCACCACCGCACTTGGAGCCGCCCTCATGGCAGGCGCACTCCCCGCGCAGGGCACCGAGCGGGCAACCGCCCCTCAGCGCCTGACCGTCGACCTCGCCGCCTCCGAAGGCCCGGTCCAACTCGGCGCGAACGGTGCCCTGTACGGGCTCAGCGACGACGGCGTGCCCAGCGACGCGGCCCTCGAACCCCTGAAGATCACCAGCATCTCGCAGAAGGCGGAAGGCGGCGCCCAGCACCCCAACGGCGACGCGCTCACCGTCTCCGACGCGTTCCTGCGCAACGGCGGCGGCGAGATCAACGTCATGATGCAGGACATCTACGCGAAGTGGCCGTACGAAGACCTCGGCATCGACGACTACCTGCCGAAGGTCGACAGGATCACGGCGCAGATCGCGGCCCATCCGAACAGCGAGCGGTTCGTCTACATCCCGTTCAACGAACCGGACTTCATCTGGTACAAGCTCAACGGGCCCCAGGCGGAGTACGAGGTCGAGCGCGACCGGTTCCTCCAGCACTGGAAGACGGTGTACCAGCGGATCCGCGCGATCGACCCGGACGCGGTGATCGGCGGGCCCAACGAGACCGGCTACTACCCGCGTTTCCTGCGGGACTTCCTCACCTTCGCCAAGCGGGAGAACGTCCTCCCGCAGATCATGACCTGGCACGAGCTGAACTCCGGCTCGCTGCGCGACTTCCAGGGCCACTACGACAACTACCGTGCTCTTGAGCGGGAGTTGGGCATCGGGCCACTGAAGATCAACATCGACGAGTACGCCAACCGGCGTGACCTGTCGGTGCCGGGCCAACTCGTGCAGTGGATCTCCATGTTCGAGCGCAACAAGGTGTACGCGAACATGGCGTACTGGGACGCGGCCGGCAACCTCAGCGGCCAGGTCGTCCGCTCCAACATCCCCAACGGCGGCTGGTGGCTCTTCCGTTGGTACGCGGGCCTGACCGGAGACACGGTCAAGGTGACCCCGCCGCAGGCCAACACCATCGACACCCTCCAGGGCCTCGCCTCCCTCGACCGCTCCCGCCGCCAGGCCCAGGTCCTGCTCGGCGGCTCCGAGGGCGACGCGGACGTCGTCGTGGCCGACGTGCCGCGTTCCGTGTTCGGCCGTACGGTCACCGCGACGGTCGCCGAGGCGGCCTGGTCGGGGTACGAGGGTCAGCACGCGGCGCCGCGGGTCCTCGCGCGGACGAAGGTGAAGGTCGCCGCCGACGGCACGGTCACCGTCCCGCTGCGGGGCCTGCACAGGATGTCGGCGTACCGGATCGTCCTCACCCCCGCCGGCACCGGCGTCCCGGCCACGCCGTCCGTGCCGTGGTCCGCGTCGTACGAGGCGGAGAGCGCGGCGATCACCGGCGGGACCGTCCACACGCACGGCACCGTCCAGAACGCCAACGGGTACGCGGCGTCCGGCACGAAGGACGTCGGCTCCCTCAACACCCCCGCCAGCAAGGTCGAGTTCACGGTCACGGTGCCCGAGGACGGCGCGTACGACCTGGCGGTCCTGTACGGCAACCAGTCCGGGCGTCCCGCCACCCAGAAGCTCTCGGTCGACGGCGCGGCCCCGGTGACGGTGACGTACCCGTCCACCGAGAACTGGACCTACCGCGCCAAGCAGGACGTCCGGCTGCGACTGACCGCCGGGACGCACGTGTTGACGCTCGCCAAGGGCGACGCCGAGGTCACGCTCGACCGGATCGACCTCACCCGGTACACGGGCGCGCCGTCCGCGTCGTACGAGGCGACGCTCGCGGACATCAGCGGGCGGCCGTCCTTCGACTACGCGTCGTCCGCCGGGACCGGCACGGGCGCGCTCGGGCTGCGGCGGGGCGACAAGGCGGTGTTCGACGTGTACGCGCCGCGCGACGGCTACTACTCGGTCGTCCCGCGTGCCTCCGCGCCGGTCCGGATCGCCCTGCACGGCACGGCGTCGGCCGCCCTGCCCGACCGTCCGCTGCGGCTCTACCTCGTCGCGGGCAACAACCGCGTCACGGTGACGTCCGGCCACGCGTCCCTGCGGTCCCTCGACGTGTCGGGCGAGGGTTCCAACGCGGGCGTCCTCACGTACGGGGCCGGTGACGCCGTCCTCACGGGCGGCGCCAAGGTGGTCACCTCGGCGCACGCGCCCGGCGGGGCGTATATCGGGAACCTCGGCAACAGCCCTGACTCCACAGCCGAGTTCAGGGTGGACGCGCCTCGCTCCGGGCGCTATCTGCTGGTCGTCACCTACGCGCACAACGACCGCCGCGACAACGGGCACGCCTACAACACCGACATCATGTCCCGCACGGCGGACATCACGGTCGACGGCGCCGCCCCACGGAAGGTCACCTTCAAGAACACCTGGAGCACGGACGACTACTGGACCGTCGGCGTCCCCGTCGACCTGAGGAAGGGCACCAACACCGTGACCCTCGGCAACCCGACCGCCTGGGCACCAGACGTCGCCCGGATCGACCTGGGCAGGATCGTCGCCCAGAACTGACCCCCGCAGGACGCTCATGGCGGGCGAGCCGTCCCACCCGCCCGCCATGAGCACGACCCCCGAAGAGCCGGACGAGACACCCGGCACCGCCGCCCCGGACGCGGCAGGCGCTGCGCGCGGGCACGGACACCTCGGTGCGGCGGTGACCCACGCCGGCCGACCTGCCGGGGGGCACCGGCTCCGGGCCGCCGCACCACGCGGCTGGGCATCGCCCCACGACGCACGACAGACCGCGCCCCCGTCGACGCCGCCGAGCCGCCCCCGGCGCCACGCCCTCAAGGTCCCCGCCCCCGGCGCCCCGGTCCCGGCCACCCCGCCCACCGGCGTGCCCGCGCCCCCGCCCCGCGTTGGTAGCGTCGCCCTGCACCGCGTCCGCCGGCGTGGTGGGCCACTCGTACGAGAGAGAGCAGATGTCCTCCCCCACGATCCGCAGGGCCGTGATCCCCGCTGCCGGGCTCGGTTCGCGTCTGTTGCCCCTGACCAAGGCGATCCCGAAGGAGATGCTGCCGGTCGGCGACAAGCCGGTCGTCGAGCACACGGTGCGTGAGCTGGTGGACTCCGGCATCACGGACATCACGATCGTCGTGTCCGGCGGGAAGTCCCTCATCCAGGACCACTTCCGGCCGAACCCGGCGCTGGTGGACCAGTTGCGGGCGGACGGCAAGACGGCGTACGCGGACGCGGTGGAGGAGGTCGCGGAGCTGGCCAGGAGGGGTCACATCACCTATCTGGACCAGCGGGGCCCGTACGGCAACGGCACCCCGGTGCTGAACGCCGCGCGTTCCTTCAACGACGAGCCGGTGCTCGTGCTGTGGCCGGACGACGTGTTCGTGGCGGAGGTCCCGCGCGCCCAGCAGTTGATCCGGGCGTACGAGCAGACCGGCTGCCCGGTGCTGGCGCTGCTCCCGATGGACCCGAAGGACTCCCAGCGCTACGGCGTCCCGATCGTCAAGGAAGACCTCGGCGACGGCCAGCTCCGCATCACCGGCCTCGTGGAGAAGCCGAAGCCCGCCGACGCCCCGTCGTCGTACGCGGCGATCGGCGGCTACGTCATCACCCCGGGGATCGTCGACGAGTTGCGGGAGCAGACCCGCCGCTGGCACGAACACCGCACGGGCGAGATCTACTTGACGGACGCGATCAACGCGTACGCCGCGACCCGCGCGGTGTACGGGCAGGTGATCCAGGGCGAGTGGTACGACACCGGCAACCCGGCGGACTACCTGGTCGCCCAGATGGCTCACGCGCTCGCGCACCCGGAGTACGGTCCGGTCCTGCGCGACCTGGTCCGCAACCTCGACCCCGCCTCTCAGGAGACGGCCGAATAGCCTTTACGGCTCGGGGAGTTGGGCGGCCGTCAGCACCAGGTCCGCCCGCTCCCGCGTCCCCGCCACCAGCTCGGCGTTGCGCTGATCACTCCTCAACACCCAGGCGACGGCGGCCTCGTGGGACTTCCCGAACTCCTCGTGCCGTGCGACGAGCCGGCGCACCCGGTCCTCCTCGTCCGGCGCGCAGAACCACACCTCGTCCAGCTCACCACGGACCCGTACCCATGAACCGGTGTCCAGCAGAAGGTAGTTGCCCTCCGTGACGACCAACCGGGCGCCGGGCGGCACGGGAACAGCACCGGCGATCGGCTGCTCCAGGACGCGTTCGAACCCCGGCGCGTACACCACCTCTCCCCGCTCGTCCCGCAGCCGCCGCAGCAGCGCCGCGTACCCGCCCGCGTCGAACGTCTCCGGCGCGCCCTTCCGGTCCCGCAGCCCGAGCCGGTCGAGTTCTGCGTCCGCGAGGTGGAACCCGTCCATCGGGACGTGCGCGGCGATGTCACCGAGGTCGCGCACCAGGCGCCGCGCGAGGGTCGTCTTGCCCGCGCCCGGACTCCCGGCGATGCCGAGGATCGCACGGTGTCCGGGGCGGGCGAGGGCGGCGGCCCTGCGCAGGAGATCGTCGTAGGTCATACGACCAGTGTCACGGGAGCCGCCCCGCTTGTGATCAGTAACGCGAACCGATCAGCTCCGGCAGCGGGTTGACGAGTCCGTCCGCCGACTGCCGCTGCGTGCCGGGTCCGGTGGGCCAGACGGCCGGGCAGTGCGTCCCGGGGCGCGGGGTCTTGAGGGTCAGCAGGTAGGTGTCGATGGCCTGGCGGGCGCAGGGGCTGAGCCAGTAGTCGCCGTGCCCGACTCCGTCGTACGTGAGGAGCACGGCCTCGCGCCCGATCTGCTGGGCCGCGTTCGCGCCCCAGGCGTGCGGTGTGGCGGGGTCGTAGCGGCTGTTGGTGAGCAGGATCGGCGGGGTGCCGTCGACCTTGAGCGGGCGCGGCGGGTTGGTGACCTTCGCGGGCCAGTTCTGGCAGCCGGTCATCACCGTCCAGGCGAGCGGGTTGGAGCGGGTGACGGGGGCGACGCGTGCGAGGTCCCGTTCCTGCGCGGTGAGCGCGGCGTAGGAGGGGAGGCGGAAGTCGTAGTCCTGGCACATGACCGCTGAGATCGGGTACGGCGTCGGCTCCCCGAAGCGGCTCAGGCGCCGGGCGTCGTCGGCGCTCGGGTCGTCGATGTCGCTGAGGAGGTCGGCGAGGTCGTACCAGGAGGCGGGGTCGTAGAGGAACCCGAAGATCGCCAACTGGACGTCTCGGGGCTTGAGTTGGATGCCGCCCGGCAGTTCCAGCTCACCGGCCTCGGCGCGCCGGTACAGCGAGTCGAACAAGGCGCGGGCGTCACGGCCGTGCAGGGCGCAGCCGGGCGTGCGCGCGCACCAGTCGGCGAACTGGCCGTAGGACTCCTCCAGCGCGACGGCCTCGGTCCGCTGGAACCCCGCGCGGCCGAGGCTGTGGTCCATGTTGGAGTCGAGCGCGAGGGCGCGGACCCGGCCGGGGTAACGGGCGCCGTACTGCTGGCCGATGGCCGTGCCGTAGGAGACGCCGTAGTAGCTGATCTTCGCCACGCCGAGGGCCGCGCGGATGGCGTCCATGTCCTGGACGACGTTGCTGGTGGCCATGTGGCCGAAGAGGGGGCCGGTGCGGGCGTGGCAGTTCTTGCCGAGGGCGCCGGTGACGGCGCGCAGGGCGGCGAAGTCCCGTGCGCTTTGCGGGTACAGGAGCGGGTCCTGCTTGGCGATGAGGTCCCAGTCGCAGGTCACGGGGTGGCTGCGGCCGACGCCGCGCGGGTCGAAGCCGACGATGTCGAAGCGGGCGAGGAGCGCGGGCGAGAACGTGGAGCGGGCGCCGAAGACGAAGTCGACGCCGGAGCCGCCGGGTCCGCCGGGGTTGACGAGGAGGGGGCCGATCCTGCGGGCCGGGTCGGTGGCCTTGTGCCGGTTGAGGGCGATGGGGATGGTGGGGCCCTTGGGTTTCTTCCAGTCGACCGGCACCTTGAGGGTCGCGCACTCGAACCCTTTGGTGCCGTCGGGGGCCTTGCACGCCTTCCAGGTTATTCGCTGCTGCGCGGCGGCCGGCTGGGGTGCGGCGGCGGCCGGGGTGCCGGTCGTCAACCCGCCGAGGAGTGCGGTGCCGAGGGCGCCAACTGCCAGCGCGCGTAAGGTTCTTGTCCGTCCGCTGTGTGGTCGCTGTGTCGTCATGACGATCATGTCAGCACACGGGCGGCACACAACGGGGCGTTTTTGACAAGGGAGTTCCGGAAAACTTCGCGAAGTGACCGATTGCTCACCCAAACCTCACGTGACTGGTGTCACAAGCGAGACGCGCCCGTTCCGTTGGGAGCGGGTTTAGCCTGAGGCCGACGACGCCGAGGAGGGGTGCCATGGCAGACCGTCGCAGCCGGATCACTCCCCTGCGCGCGTCCCAGGTCTACGAAGCCGTCCTCGGCCTGCTGCGCGAGGTCGGGTACGACGCGCTGACCATGGAGGCGGTGGCCGCCCGCAGCCGCGCCGGGAAGGCGACCCTGTACCGGCAGTGGGGCGGCAAGCCCCAGCTGGTCATCGCCGCCCTGCGCCACCGGCGTCCGCTGCGCACCGAGGCCATCGACACCGGCACGCTCCGCGGCGACCTGCACGCGCTCGTCGAGCAGGCCGGCGAGGACAAGCTCGTCCACGACGCCCGGCTGCACCTCGGGGTGGGCGGCGCGATCCTCGACAACACCGAACTGCGCCGTTCCCTGCGGGAGTCGGTCCTCGAACCGGTCCTCGCCGACATGGCCGCGATGCTCCGCCGGGCCGTGCGGCGCGGCGAGGTCCGCGCGGACTGCCCGGCGCTCGACCTCGTCCCGCGCACCCTGTGCAGCCTGATCATCGCGCGCCTCCTGCTGAGCGACGAGCCCATGGACGTCGCCGAGGCGCGCCGCCACCTCGACGGCCTGCTGCTCCCGGCGCTCGGCATCCACCCCCTCGCCTTAGCCGCCCCCTAGCCCCGCTCCCCCCTCCCCCACTCATCACCCCCACCGCTCCCGGCCCCCCACGCCCTCCCGCAGGACGGCCTCCCCACCCGTCCCCCGGGAGCCACCAGGAGATACGAACATGCACGTGCTTCTCGTCGAGGACGATCCGGAGATCGCCGGCCCCCTCGCCCGCGGACTGGCCCGCTACGGCCACGACGTGCGCTGGGTCGCCACCGGGCAGGAGGCGCTGGAGGCCGGGGGCGACCCGGAGATGGTCCTGCTCGACCTCGGCCTGCCCGACATGGACGGCCTCGACGTCTGCCGCCGCCTGCGCGACCGCAGCGAGGTCTCCCTGATCATGATCAGCGCGCGCGGCACGGAGACGGACAAGGTCGTCGGCCTCGAACTCGGGGCGGACGACTACGTCGTCAAGCCGTTCACGGTACGGGAGTTGATCGCCCGCATGCGCGCGGTGCAGCGGCGCAGGCTCGCCCCGCCGCCGGTGTACCCGGAGCCCGCCGCGGTGCGTCCCGGCGTGGTCATCGGCCTCCCGCAGGCCGCGCGCTGCCGCGACCGTTACGGCCGGCTGTCCATCGACCGGCTCGCCCACCGCACCTATCTCGACGAGGCCGAGATCCCGCTCAGCCCCAAGGAGTTCGCGCTCCTCGTCTACCTCGCCGACCGTCTGGACACGCTGGTGACCCGCGAGGACATCATGGCGTCGGTCTGGGACAGCAACTGGTTCGGCCCGACGAAGACGCTGGACACCCACGTGTACGGCCTGCGCCACAAACTCGGGGACGCGGTGTGCATCGAGGCGGTACGGGGCGTCGGTTTCCGCCTGGCGGTGAAATCCGAGAGCCCCGTACGACAACCGGCGTCATGAACGGCTATACGGTGTAAAACGGCTCCGGTGCCCGCGCGGCGAGAAAGGCCGTGTGCCGCCGCAACCGGAAACCGAGGGATTCGTAGAGCCGGATCGCGTTCGCATTGGCCGCCCCGGTGTGCAGAAAGGGAATGTCCCCGCGCTCCCGGATTCCGTGGGCGACCGCGAGGATCAGCCGGGAGGCGAGTCCCTGTCCCCGGAATTCCGGATCCGTGCACACCGCGCTGATCTCCGTGTACCCCGGCGGGCGCAGCCGCTCCCCCGCCATCGCGACCAGCGCCCCCTCCCGCCGGATCCCGAGGTACGTCCCCATCTCTATGGTGCGCGGCAGGAACGGGCCTGGCCGGGTGCGTTCGACCAGGTCGAGCATGTCCGGGACGTCGGCGGCGCCGAGGACCACGGCCTCGCCGTCGGGCGCGGTCTCCAGCCCGTCGTCCACCAGTTGCACGCCCTCGATGTGGAAGGTGATGTCCCAGCCGTCCGGCACCTCGCCCGCGTATCCGGACAGCGGGACCCCCTGCCCGCTCCCGGCGAGCGCGGCGAGGTCGGCCCAGTCGTCGGGGCCGGGATCGTCGGGCAGGGCGAGCCAGGGAGAGACGTCGGCCTGATAGCGCAGGACTCTTCCTCGCCGCTCGGCGAAACGCGCGTGCGGTCCGGTCAGGGAATGCAGCGGCGGATTGTCCAGGACGTGGCTCATTCCTGTTCCCCGATCTCGATCACGACTTTCCCCCGGGCGTGCCCTTCCTCGACGGCCCGCAATGCCTTTCCGGCGTCTTCGAGGGAATAGCGGGCGGTGACGAACGGGTCCAGATCCCCCTGGACGACCAATTGCGCGACGGCCTCCAGCACGGCCGCGTTCCGCGCCCGCACGACCCGCGTCCCGCCGAGCGCGGCGACGGTCTCCTCGGCGGCCCCGGCGGTGATCAGCTTCCCGGGCCCGCTCACCAGCCCGGCCGCCCGCGTCAGGACGTCGCCGCCGACGAGGTCGTACACGGCGTCGACGGCCCCGGGTACCCGGTCCGCCCAGTCGTCGCCGGACGCCACGTGCACGGCCCCCAGCGACTCCAGGAACTCCCGCTTCGCCTCGCTCGCGACGCCGACGGCCTTCAGGCCCCACGCCCGCGCGATCTGGACGGCGGCCACGCCGACCCCGCCGCCCGCGCCGGTGACCAGCAGCGTCGCGCCCTCGGGCAGGGCGAGCTGGCGCAGGCCGTCGTAGGCGGTCGCGGCGGCGACGGGCAGGGTCGCGGCGTCGGCGAAGGACAGCGCCGCGGGCTTGTGCGCGGCGATCGTGACGGGCAGCAGCGTGTACTCGGCGTACCCGCCGGCGAGGGTCGACCCGAAGACCTCGTCGCCGACGGCGAACCCGCTCACGCCCTCGCCGACCGCGACGACCACCCCGGCCGCCTCGCTGCCGAGGACCGCCGGAAAGACGCGCTCGCCGGTGTCGCCGGGGCGCCGCAGGCCCTCGCGGAGTTTCCAGTCGACGGGGTTCACACCGGCCGCGCGGACGGCGATCAGCAGCTCGCCGGGGCCGGGGTCCGGGCGGTCGGTGTCGATGAGGGCCTGGGTCTCCGGGCCCCCGTGGCGGGTGAAGACGTATGCCTTGGACATGGCTGCCTCTCTGCCGGCTCACGTACGGTCGAGCGGTGCTCGTTTATGCCATCCATCACCAAGAGGCGCAGGTGGGGGCGTATTCCCGGGGCCAGGCAGTGTTCACACCGGCGCAATGATCGGCCCGCGCGCCGTCCACGTATCGTGGAGGGCGCACGAACGTTTCCCCCAGACAGGCACTCATGAACGTCACCCGAGGCTTCACCGGGCGCCCGCGCGTCCACCATCCGGGGCTGCCGCCCGGCCAGTACGACGCGGGCGACGACTGGCCCGTGCTGTCCGCCGAGGTCACCCCCGACCTCGCGCCCGCCGACTGGACGTTCCGCGTCGACGGCCTGGTCGCCGAACCGCGCACCTGGACGTGGGAGGACGCCCACGCGCTGCCCGGCTCCGAGTACCGGGGCGACATCCACTGCGTGACGAGCTGGTCCAAGTTCGGGGTGCGGTTCGGCGGGGTCCCGCTGGACGCGTTCCTGGCGGCCGTCCGCCCGGCGGCGACCGCCACGCACGCGGTCGCCTACTCGCACACCGGGTACACGACGAACCTGCCGCTCGCGGACCTGACCGGCGGCAAGGCGTGGATCGCGTTCTCGTACGAGGGACAGCCGCTGGCGCCGGAGCACGGCGGTCCGGCGCGGCTGCTGGTGCCGCACCTGTACTTCTGGAAGAGCGCGAAGTGGGTCGCGGGGCTGCGGCTCCTCGACCACGACGAGCCGGGGTTCTGGGAGCAGAACGGGTACCACGCGCGGGGCAACCCGTGGGAGGAGCAGAGGTATTCCGGTGACTGAGACGTTCGCTCCCGAGACCCGGTTCGCGGTGCCCGGCCGGATCGCCGTGTCCCAGCGCGCGGCGGCCGTCTGGCAGACGGCGACGCTGACCGAGATCCGCCGCGAGACCCCCTACGCGGCGACGTTCCGCTTCGCGGTGCCCGCCTGGACGGGCCACCTGCCCGGCCAGCACCTCATGCTCCGCCTGACCGCCGGCGACGGCTACACCGCGCAGCGCCACTACTCGCTGGCGTCGGCGCCCGACGCGTCCGGCCACATCGAGCTGACCCTCGACCACGTCGAGGACGGCGAGGTGTCCGGCTGGTTCCACACCGAGGCGCGCCCCGGCGACCGGGTCGAGGTGCGCGGCCCCCTCTCCGGCTTCTTCGCCTGGCCCGGCGACCGCCCGGCACTGCTGATCGGCGCGGGCTCCGGCGTCGTCCCCCTGATGTCGATGGTCCGCCACCACCGGGCGCACCGGCTCGACGTCCCGCTCAGGCTCCTGGTCTCCGCGCGCAGTCCCGAGACGCTGATCTACGCGCGGGAGTACGGGCCGGAGACGACGCCCGTGTTCACGCGGAGCGCCCCCGAGGGGGTGCCGGTGGGCCGGCTCGACGCGCGGCACCTGGCGCCGGTGTTCGCCGAGTCCGGTGACTGGGAGGCGTACGTGTGCGGGTCGAACGCGTTCGCCGAGCACGCGTCGCGGCTGCTGGTGGCGGCGGGGCAGCCGGTGGACCGGATCAGGATCGAGCGGTACGGCTGAGGTGAGGCGGGCGCCGGGATCCGCTCCGTGCCGCTCGGGCCGAACTGGACGCCGATTCGAGCCATACCGACCCTTTCGTGAGGAATGGTCCCCCGAACGGGGTACGACAAGGGTATGGGCGCTCGTACACGGACCCGGGTGCGCGGCTGGCGCTGGCGGCGCAACCCGCTGCGCCGTCCGTCGGACGTCGTCGAGAACTGGACGGCGCTGGCGCTGGCGGTGCTGCTGCTGGTGGCCGCGCCGCTCACGGGCGCGCTGGCGGGGGTGTGGGCGCAGCGCGAGGGGCGGGCCGTCGCCGAGCGGCTGCGCGCCGAGCGGCACCAGGTGCGCGCCGAGGTCGTCGGACGTGTCCCGGACACCCCGGCGGCGGCGAGCGGGCGCGAGCAGTCCTACCGGGTGGCCGTCCGCTGGAGCACGCCGGACGGGCAGTTCCGGACGACGACGGCGCCGGTCCCGGCGGGCACGCGCTCCGGCGACAGGGTCGACGTGTGGCTCGACGCGCGCGGGCGCGGGGTGCGTCCGCCGCCCAGCGGGGCCATGGTGTGGCAGCAGACCCTCTCGGTCGCCTTCTGCGCGGCAGGCGCCACGGCCGGGGTCGTGGTCGTCGGGTACGTCGTGTTCCGGCGCACGGCGCTCAGGCACCGGCTGGCGGAGTGGGAGCGGGACTGGGCGCGCACGGAGCCGCTGTGGACGCGGCGGCGGGCGTGAGGCGTCGAGTGGATCAGAGGACGGCTCGTGACCTGCGGGAACCGAAAACTTTCGGGCTCTGGTGACCCTCCCGCGCGCCACGTACCGTGAGGTCGTTCGTCCGGCCACTCACCCGAAGGCGGTCCTCGATGGCCCTGTTCGACCTGCCCCTCGAAGAACTCCGTGACTACCGCAGCGAGTCGGCGGAGCCGGAAGGCTTCGACGCGTTCTGGTCCAAGACCCTCCAGGAGGCCCGCGAGCACGACCTGAACGCCCGTTTCGAACCGGTCGACGCGGGACTCGCGACGGTCGACGTGTACGACGTGACGTTCGCGGGGTACGGCGGCCACCCGGTGAAGGCGTGGTTCTGCGTTCCGGCGGACGCCACCGAACCCCTGCCGCTGGTCGTGGAGTTCGTCGGCTACGGCGGCGGCCGGGGCCTGCCCCACGAACACCTGCTGTGGGCGTCGTCGGGCCGCGCCCACCTGGTCATGGACACCCGGGGCCAGGGCAGCGCCTGGGGCGGCGGCGGTGGCACGCCGGACCCGGTGGGCAGCGCCCCGGCGTTCCCCGGTTTCATGACGCGCGGCATCGAGGCGCCCGAGTCCTACTACTACCGCCGGGTGTTCACGGACGGCGTGCGCGCGGTGGAGGCGGCCCGCTCCCACCCCCTCGCCGACGCGTCCCGCACGGTCGTCCTCGGCGGCAGCCAGGGCGGCGGCATCAGCATCGCCGTCGCGGGCCTCGTCCCGGACCTCGCGGGTGCCGCCCCGGACGTCCCGTTCCTGTGCGACTTCCCGCGCGCCACGACGATGACGGACCGTCACCCGTACCGTGAGATCGGCCTGTTCCTCAAGACGCACCGGGGTCGCACGGCCGACGTCCTGCGCACCCTCTCCTACTTCGACGGCGTCCACTTCGCCGCCCGCGCCACCGCGCCCGCCCTGTTCTCGGCGGCCCTGGAGGACCAGGTCTGCCCGCCGTCGACGGTCTTCGCCGCGTTCAACGCGTGGACGCACGACGACAAGCAGATCGAGGTGTACGACTTCAACGACCATGAGGGCGGCGGCCCTTACCAGGAAGCGGCGAAGCTGGCCTGGCTGCGGGACCGCGCGTGACGCAGGCGCACGGCCACTGCGAGGAGCGGTTCGCCGGAGTGCGCGCGGCGTTCGAGGAGAACTTCCGGGAGCGGGGTGAACTCGGCGCCGCCGTCGCGGTGTTCGTGGACGGGCGGCCGGTGGCCGACCTGTGGGGCGGCTGGGCCGACGCGGCGCGCACGCGGGCCTGGGAGCGGGACACCGTCGTCAACGTCTGGTCCACGACCAAGGGTGTCACCGCCCTGTGCGCCCATCTCCTCGCCGATCGCGGGCTGCTCGACCTCGACACCGAAGTCGCCCGCTACTGGCCGGAGTTCGCCGCGAACGGCAAGGGCGGGATCCTCGTCCGCCATCTGCTGTCCCACCGCTCCGGGCTCGCCGGGCTGCGCGAACCGCTGTCCACCGGGGAGCTGTACGACTGGGAGGTGACCGTCTCGCGGCTCGCGGCGGCCGGGCCGCTGTGGGAGCCGGGCAGCGCGTCCGGGTATCACGCGCTGCTCTTCGGGCACCTGGTCGGCGAGGTGGTCCGGCGGGTCACCGGGCTGCTGCCGAGCGCCTTCCTGGAGCAGGAGGTCACCGGGCCGCTGGGCATCGACTTCACGATCGGGCTGCCCGAGAAGGACGCCGGGCGCGCCGCCGAAATGGTGTCGCCGCCCGCGCTGACGAGCACCCAACAGGCCGCGCTGCTGGCCTCGTTGACGCCGGTCGCCCTCGCCGCGCTCGCCAATCCGCCGGTCGGCGCGCCCGCCGCGAACTCGGCCGCCTGGCGGGCCGCCGAGATCCCCGGGGCCGGCGGGCACGGTACGGCGCGGGCCGTCGCCGAGCTGTACGGGCTGCTCGCCGGCCGGGGCGGGCTGCTGTCCGCCGGTGCCGTCGAGCGGGTCCGTGCGGGGCAGGGTGCCTCCCGTGACCTGGTCCTCGGGGCGCAGCTCGGGCGGGACACGGAGATGGGGCTCGGGGTGCTGCTGAGCGGGGCGCACGGCTCGTACGGGCCGAATCCGCGCGCGTTCGGGCACGACGGGTTCGGCGGGTCCTGCGGGCTCGCGGACCCGGAGGCAGGGGTGTCCCTGGGGTACGTCATGAACCGCATGGGCCCGCACATCGTCGACGACCCGCGCAAGCTGGCGCTCGTGGAGGCCGTCTACGCCGCCTTGTGAGCCACGACCAGCCGTGCCCTCGGGCTGCCGTCGTCCCGGGTTCCGAACTCCGGCAGCGCCCGCAGCCCGACCCGGAACCCGGCGCCGGTCAACTCCCGTCGTACGTCGCCGAGTCGGAAGGTGCGGTAGTACATCACGAACGGCGGCCGCCACACCGCGTTGCGCACCCGCATGACCCCGTCGAAGCCGAGCAGCGCCCAGTAGGCGGGCGTCGACGCCTTCGGCGGGGCGCCGACGGGGAACGCGAACGTCCCTCCGGGGCGCAGCGCGGTGTGCACCTGCCGGAACAACCCGGGCAGCTCACGCGGCAGAAAATGCCCGAACGCCCCGAAACTCACGACCAGATCGAACTCCCCGACGAACGGCAACGCCCGCGCGTCCGCCCTCACCAACCGCGCCCCCTGCCCCGCCGCCCTCTCCAGCATCCCCGCACTGAAGTCCACCCCGGTCACCCTCTCGCACACCCCGCCGAGCACCCCCAGCCCGGCCCCCGTCCCACAACACAGATCAAGCCCGTCCCCGAACGGGCCCAGCCCCTTTAGTACTTCGGCGGTGGCGTCCAGCACAGCGTCCGGCGTCCTGAACGGCGTGTGGTCGAACTTCGGCGCGAGCAGGTCGTATCCCCGCTCGACGGACGACAGCGCCTGCAC
This sequence comes from Streptomyces roseirectus, assembly GCF_014489635.1. Classification (NCBI taxonomy): domain Bacteria; kingdom Bacillati; phylum Actinomycetota; class Actinomycetes; order Kitasatosporales; family Streptomycetaceae; genus Streptomyces; species Streptomyces roseirectus. Next base: position 1,103,139 of record NZ_CP060828.1, read on the forward strand.
GGCGAGCTCACGGAGACTGGGGCCTTCGGCGTTGAACACAGGCTCAGGGTAACCGGGTTGGGCGGGGGCGGACGCTGAGGCGGGTTCACGGAGGCGGGCGTGTTTGTGGCGATCCGCCGTGCGGAAGTCTCCGCCCGATGACCGCACGCACCGGCACTCCTGACACCCGCCTCGTGATCATCCGGGGCAACTCGGCCTCCGGCAAGTCCTCGGTCGCCGCCGGCGTGCGGGAGCGCTTCGGGCGGGGTGTCGCGCTCGTCGGCCAGGACAACCTGCGCCGGGTGGTCCTGCGCGAGCGCGACCGGCCGGGCGCGGCGAACGTCGGCCTCATCGACACCGTCGCCCGGTACGCCCTCGACTCCGGCTTCCACGTCGTCGTCGAGGGCATCCTGTACGCCGCGCACTACGGCGACATGCTCGCCCGGCTGATCGCGGATCACCGGGGGACGACGCGCTGCTACTACCTCGACGTGCCCTTCGAGGAGACGCTCGCGCGGCACGCGACCAAGCCCGAGATGCCGGGCGTCGGCGAGGCCGAGCTGCGCGAGTGGTACCGGGCGCGGGATCTGCTCGCGGGTGGTGTCGAGTGCGTTGTGCCGGCGTCGAGCGGGCTCGGGGAGACGGTGCAGCGCGTCATGCGGGAGAGCGGGCTGGACGGGGTCGGGGAATATGAGGGGCCCGCTGGGGGTTGACAAGCTGCGGTATCCCCAGTGGTACATTGCGGGAAGCATCTGTGCACGCCCCGTCGTGGGCGCCGGTGCGGTTCCTGTTCCTTCTTCGCCCTGTGTTCCGGGGCTCTCTCCGCCGCCGGGAGTGCGTGTCGCCTCCTGGGATCTGTCGCGGCGTTCTTCTTTCCCTCGCATGTCACATGCCCGTCCGTCCGTGGAAGGACCGACCTATATGACCACCATTCTTGAACACCCCCCGATCCAGCAGGGGCCGCCGGCGCGGCTCGTGGCCGGCGTCCTTGATGTCGACGGTGGCGGGAAGGGGCACCTGCGTGGCCCCGGCCTGCTGCCGGAGGCGGACGACGCGCAGGTCCCGGCCGCGCTGATCCGCCGTCACGGCCTGCGCAGGGGCGACCTCGTGGAGGGCGTGCGCGACCGGCGCGCGCTCATCGAGGTCACCTCGGTGGAGGGCCGTCCGCCCGAGGAGGCGCGCGGCCGGCGTGCGTTCGCCGAGCTGACGCCGCTGCACCCCCGTGAGCGGCTGCGCCTGGAGCACCCGGCGGCGGGGCTCGCCGGCCGGGTCACCGACCTGTTCGCACCCGTCGGCAAGGGCCAGCGCGGCCTGCTCGTCGCACCGCCGAAGACCGGCAAGACGGTCCTGCTCCAGCAGCTCGCGGCGGCCGTCGCGGGCAACCACCCCGAGGCCCGCCTGATGGTCGTCCTGCTGGACGAGCGTCCGGAGGAGGTCACCGACATGCGCCGCTCGGTGCGCGGCGAGGTGTACGCGTCGACGTTCGACCGCGCGGCCCGGCAGCACACCGCGCTCGCCGAGCTGGTCGTCGAGCGTGCGAAGCGTCTCGTCGAGGCCGGTGAGGACGTCGTGATCCTCCTGGACTCGCTGACCCGGCTGTGCCGGGCGCACAACAACGCGGCCCCGGGCACCGGGCGCACGCTGAGCGGCGGCGTCGACGCGGCGGCCCTGCTGGGTCCGAAGCGTTTCTTCGGTGCCGCGCGGGCCGTCGAGGAGGGCGGTTCGCTGACGATCCTGGCGACGGCGCTGGTCGAGACGGGGTCGCGGGCCGACGACTACTTCTTCGAGGAGCTGAAGAGCACCGGCAACATGGAGCTGCGCCTCGACCGCGAGCCCGCCTCCCGGCGTCTGTTCCCCGCCGTCGACCTGTACGCGTCGGGCACCCGCCGCGAAGAGCTCCTCCTCACCCCGGCCGAGTTGACCGCCACCCGCGGCCTGCGCCGCGCCCTCGCCTCCCGCGACACCAGCACCGCCCTGGAGACACTGCTGGAGCGGATGCGCAGGACGCCGGACAACGCGGTGTTCCTGCGCCAGGTGCAGCCGACACTGCCGGGAGCCTGAGGGCGGCATCGGGCCCCGCTCATCACGCTGCGGTGATCAGCCCTGCCGGCCCAGCCACCTGAGAATGACCTGGTTCGTCTCTTCCGGCTTCTCCTGCTGGATCCAATGACCGCAATCCAGGCTGACCACTTCCACATTCGGTACGAATTCCGTCAGCCTTTCCGACCTCGCGATCACATCGCGGTCGCCGTAGATCATGAGGGTGGGCTGTCGGACGATCGGGTCCACGTCCGCCAGCAGGCGCCAGTTGCGGTCCAGGTTTCTGTACCAGTTCACACTGGCCGTGAACCCTGATGACTCGAAAGCGGAGACGAGGACAGCCAGTTCGCTGTCGCTCATCACGGGATCACCGAGTGGCGTTTCGGCTCCGGCGAGATCGATCAGCGCCATACCCGGCCGAGGTTCCCCGGGGGGCTCGTTCTTCCGGTACAGGTTGCGAAGGAACTGGGAGGTGTTGTCCTCGAACACGGCGTCCGCGACACCTGGCCGCCGATTGAAGTGGACGAAATAGAAGTCGCCACCGAGCGTGTCTTCCATGAACTCGATCCAGGGCTTCTCTCCGCGCTCCTGGTAAGGCAGGCTCAGATTGATCACCTTGTTCACACGGTTCGGATGCAGCAGGGCCAGTCCCCAGACGACGAACGCGCCCCAGTCATGGCCGACGAAGGTGGCGTCTTCGTATCCGTAGTGGTCGAGGAGCGCGACGAGGTCTCCCGACAGGTGCTCGATGTCGTAGTCCGTCACGTCGACCGGGCGGGACGAATTTCCGTAGCCTCGCTGGTTCGGTGCGATGGCGTGGTAGCCGGCCGCGGCGAGGGCGGGCAGCTGGTGGCGCCAGGAGAAGGCGTGTTCCGGCCAGCCGTGGCAGAGCACGACGGGACGTCCCGCGTTCTCTCTGCCCGCTTCGAAGACTTCGAGTTCCACACCGTTGACCGGAATGAGGGCGGGCTCGGGAAAATCGGCTGGATCGAACATCTGTGGTGAGGTCATGCCGTCATCCTGGCGCCCGAAACCGGTCACCCCATGACCGGTTTGTGTGAGAGTTTTGCCGACGTGCGAACCGACCGGCTGGTGGCCATCCTCCTCATGCTGCAACGGCGCGAGCGGGTGACAGCCGCAGAGGTCTCCCGGGAGCTGGAGGTCTCCGAGCGCACCGCCCGCCGCGACCTCGACGCCCTGGCCATGGCCGGGGTGCCCGTGTACTCCGTACAGGGCCGAGGCGGCGGCTGGCGCCTCGTGGGCGGCGCCCGTACCGACCTGTCCGGGCTGACCGCCGGTGAGGCCCGCGCCCTGTTCCTGGCCGTCGGCCCGGCCTCGGCCGCGACACCGGCCGTGAAGGCGGCGCTGCGCAAACTCGTCCACGCTCTGCCGGAGCCTTTCCGGGTGCAGGCCGAGGCGGCGGCGTCGTCACTGGTCGTGGACCCGCACGGATGGGGGTCGAGCCGGGTCGAGCAGCGCCCGCCCCGCTTCCTCGACGAACTCCAGGACGCGGTGATCCGCGGCGTCCAGGTGCGGCTCGGCTACGTCGACGGCAAAGGCGTCGGCACCCGCAGGACCGTCCACCCGCTGGGCATCGTCGCCAAGGGTCCGGCGTGGTACCTGGTCTCCCACACCGAGTCCGGGCGGCGGACCTTCCGGATCGACCGTGTGTCGTCCGCCGACCCGACCGACGATCCCGTGCACCGGCCCGAGGACTTCGACCTCGCCGAGAGCTGGCGCGAGATCGCCGACGAGGTCGACCGCCGGCGGACGCCGCTGGAGATCCAGGCGGTATGCGCGCCCCACGGGATAGACGTACTCCGGAGGGCGCTCGGTGGCCGGCTCGACGTGGGAGGTTCCACGGCCGACGGCCGCGTCGAGGTCGTGATCCGCGGCCACAGCGAGTCCATGCTCGCCGGCGAGCTCTCCGGACTGGTCGAGTGGGTCGAGGTGACCGGCCCTCCGGGTGTCCGGGACCACTTGGCCGCGATCGGCGGCGCGCTCGTCGAGCGGTACGGCTGACGCCCGGTCACGGCGTCGGCGACGTCGCACCGGGGTCGGACGCCGCAGGGTGAGCCGTCTCCGGGAACCACCCTCGTCGCGCTTGCGGGCCTGCCTGCCGGTCCCTTCGAGATCATCCCGTCGCCTCTTCGGCGCGTATCCCGGTCGCGCCCCGGGAGCGCGTACGGCATCCGGGTGCTCGCGCCCCCGCGACCGGCACGGGCAGCACGCCGATGCACATGATCGTTTCTACGTTGGCAGTATGACGATCGGATTCTCCTCCCGGGCCGCCGCCGCGGCCTGCGCGTTGTGTGCCGCGCTCTCGCTGACGTCGGTCCCGGCGGCGGTCGCGACGTCCGGCACCGCCCCGGGCGTCCGGGGCACCCCGGCGCCGTCGCACACCGTCGCCGCCCCCGGTCGTCAGCAGGCGTACGACGCCCCCTCCCCCGGCCTCCTGCGCGGTCCCGGCGTCCATGTCCGTCCGCATCCGGGCGCTCCCGCGCCGCCCGGCGTCTCGGCGCTCTCGTGGGTCGTCGCGGACGCGGGCAGCGGGGCCGTCCTGGCCGCGTCCGGGGCCCACCGCAGGCTGCCCCCGGCGAGCACCCTGAAGACGCTGTTCGCGCTGACCGTCCTGCCGGTGCTGCCCGGTGGGATCCGGCACCGGGTGGGCCCCGGGGAGCTGGCGGGCATCGGGCCCGGCAGCAGCCTGGTCGGCGTCGCGGAGGGGCGGACGTACACGGTCGCCGACCTGTGGCGCGGGGTGTTCCTGAACTCGGGCAACGACGCCGTGCACGTGCTGGCCGAGCTGAACGGCGGCTGGGCGACGACGGCCTCGCTGATGCAGGCCAAGGCGCGTGCGCTGGGCGCCCTGGACACGCAGGTGCGCTCGCCCGACGGGTACGACGCGCCGGGTCAGGTGTCGTCGGCGTACGACCTGGCGGTGTTCGGGCGGGCGGGGCTGCGCAACGCGGACTTCGCGCGGTACTGCGGGCTCACGCGGGCCCGGTTCCCCGGGGGCGGGGGCTGGTCGTACGAGATCGAGAACACGAACCGGCTGCTCACCGGGGAGGACGGGGTCGCGGCCTACCCGGGGCTCGTCGGGGTGAAGAACGGTTACACCTCCCATGCCGGGAACACCCTGGTCGCGGCGGCCCGCAGGGGCGGGCGGACGCTGGTGGTGACGGTGATGAATCCGCAGGCGGGCGGCGGGTTCGCGGTCTACGAGGAGGCGCGTTCCCTGCTGGACTGGGGGTTCGCGGCGGCGGGGCGGGTGGATCCGGTGGGTTCGCTGGACGCGCTGCGGTCGAGGCCCCGGCCGGGTCCCGACGTGCGTCCGGCGGTCGTGTCGGCGGCTGTCCCCGCCGGGGCCGGTGGGCCGGGGTGGCTGGAGGCGGCGGCGATCGCGGGGGCCGCCGTGCTGGGCGGGGGCGGGGTGTCGCTCGCGTTGCGCGCGGGCAGACGGCGCTGACCGGTCGGCAGCCACAGCAGCAGGCCGAGGGTGATCCATACGTACGTGTTGCTGCCGAGGAACCCGTCGAGGCCGGACGCGTCGTGGAACCAGATCCACACCACACTGGTGCACATGACGGCGTACAGAGTTGACGCGATCCACACATGTCCGGCGCGGATCAAGATGACGAACGACGGAATCAACCAGATCAAGTGATGCACCCAAGTAACTGGACTGACCAGACAGGCCGTCAACCCGGTCAATGCGAACGCCGTTCGCCAGTCCTCGACCCGGCGCACCCGCCCCACCCACACCGCGAGCACCAGGAGCACGGCGATCGCCCACACCGCCTTGCTCTCGACACCCAGGCGGGCCAGGACGCCCTGGAGTGACTGGTTGGAGACGTAGTCGAGGCGCCCCACGCGCGCGGTGTCCCACAGGGCCGTCGTCCAGTAGAACCGTGAGGCGTCCGGCGCGACCAGCGCGGCGAGCCCGGTCGCGCCGGCGGCGACGGCCGTGGCGACCCCGGAGGCGCGCCGTCGCCGGGTCACCAGGAGCAGCCCGATGAACAGCGCGGGCGTCAGCTTCACGGCCGCCGCGAGGCCGATCCCGACGCCCGCCAGGCGCTCCCGCCCGGTCGCCAGGAGGTGCGCGTCCACCAGGACGAGGGCGAGCAGCAGGATGTTCACCTGTCCGAAGCTGACGGTGTCCCGCAGGGGCTCGAACAGCGCGAGCGCGCACAGGGCGAGCCCGACGCCGAACCAGCCGTGCCGGCGCCACTCACGGCCCGCCAGGAGCCGCAGGACGAGCGCGAGGGCGGCGAGGTTGAGCAGCAGGGCGAGCGCGATGGCCGTGCGCAGGCCGGTCAGCGCCATGGGGAGCATCGCGACGGCCGCGAAGGGCGGGTAGGTGAAGCCGTACGGGGTGCCGGGGACCCGGTAGTCGTAGACGCGTCCGCCGTGGTGGACCCAGTGGTCGATCGTGCCGTAGTAGACGCGCAGGTCGAACCAGTCGCGCAGGAGCGGCACGGTCGCCGTGAACACCGTGACGGCGCTCGCCAGCGCGAGCAGCAGGAGCAGGCGGCCTCGGCCGGTCTCGGGGAGTCTCATGGTCCTCGGGGTTCGTGGGGTCATGCCGTGCGGCCCTGGAGCGGGCCGGTGGCGAGGCGGGCCTGCCACAGGACGACGACCGCGAGGGCGCCGCCGCAGACGGCGAGCAGGACCTGTTCGGGGTCGGCCGGGTCCCCGTCGGGCAGGACGGCGAGGGCGAGCACCCCCGCGACGGCGACGACGGTACGGTGCCGTCCCGACGTGTCGGGCGCGGCGGCGGCGATCAGGAACAGGCCCCACAGCGCGTACCAGGGGCGGATCGCGGGGCCGAACGCGGCGACGGCGGCGAGGCTCAGGCCGAGCGCGTACACCGGGCGGGGCCGCAGCCGCCACCAGATGGCCGCGACGAGCCCCGCGGTGATCGCGAGGCCCAGCGCGTGCCAGGCGGGCACGGCGAGCGGCGCGAGGTCGCTGCCTGCGTGCGTGAGCAGGGCACCGGTGGCGCGGCCCAGCAGGCTCGTCAGGGCCCAGTTCTGGGGCGAGACGGGGGTGCTGAGGGCCCTGATCCAGCCGTACCCGGTGCCGGTGACGGCGGTGAGGGCGACGGTCGTCGCGGCGGCGGCCGCGAGGGTCTTGACGGTGGCTGCGGCGAGGCTTCTGGCGCTCGCGTACGCCGGTCCGCGCGCCGCCCGCAGCAGGGTCCCGGCGCTCGTGTCCGGCGGGCTGTGCCGCAGCAGCACGATCGCCGCGAGCCCGAGCGCGGCGGGCGCCTTGACCAGGGCGGCGAGGGTGACCAGGACGGCGCCCAGGGTGAACCGGCCGCCGAGGGCGGCGACCAGGCCGATGCCGAGCAGTCCCAGCATGATCGCGTCGTTGTGGGCGCCCGCGATCAGGTGCAGCAGCACCAGCGGGTTCAGCACGCCGAGCCACAGGGCGACCGCCGGGTCCGCGCCGCAGTGCCGGGCGAGGCGGGGCAGCGCGGCGGCCATCAGGGCGACGCCGAGCAGGGCCACGCAGCGCATCCCGTACAGCCCGGCGGGCAGCTCCCCGCGCGTGAGGTCCGCCAGGGCGCCCGCGAGGCCCATGAACGCCGGCCCGTACGGCGCCCCGGTGTGCCGCCACAGGGGCGCGACCTCGTCGGCGAGCGGCCCGCCCAGGCTGGCGGGGCCGTAGGAGTAGACGTCGATGTGGGCGTCGACCATCGCGCCTTGCGCGAGGTAGCTGTAGACGTCCCGGCTGAACAGCGGCGGCGCGACGGCCAGCGGCGCCGCCCAGACCGCGAGGACGAGCACCAGCGCGCGCGTGGACGGCGGCGCGTCGCCGCGCACCCGGCGGCCCAGCAGCACCCAGGCGGCCGTCAGCAGCACCAGTCCGAAGTAGACGCCGACCAGGCCGAGCACGGCGTGCGGCGAGGTGGGCGCGAGCAGTTCGCGCGCGGGCAGCGCGCCGGCGGTCTCTCCGCCCAACGCCAGACAGGAGGTACCGGCCAGGCCGAGCACCTGGCAGCGGCGGAGCGCGGGAGGGAAAGCCTTGGCCAGCACCCTCACAGCGTGGCGAGACAGGGTGGCTGGGAAGCGACGTTCCGCCAGCCGGGCGGTGGTCTGTGTGTGACCGAGGCGTGCGCGCGGGGCGGAGCGGCGGGGTTGGCCGACCTGCGTACGCCGGGTGCTCATCCGGGGTTCGCGTGCGGGCGGGGCAGGGCAGGGGCGCCTGGGTGCCGTCCCGGCCCCGGAAGACCGACGTCAGGACCGGCTCAGGCGAAACGGCCGCTCGGTACGGGCCCCGTGCTGCGCACCCGCGCGCGGTCGCCCCGCAGCCAGGTCGCGCGGACGGCCGTCACGAACTCCGTGAGCCGTTCGCCGGGGTCGTCCGGAGTGGCGCCGTCGCCCTGGTCGGGGGTCGGGTCGGCGTGGACGATCTCGGCGGCGATCTCCTCCTGCGGGCGTTCGTCGGGGCCGCCGCGTTCCACCTGGCCGTCGTCGCCGAGGCGCAGGGTGTCGCCCCAGGGCGCGGTGACCGCCTGGCACAGCAGTGTCGCGCTGTCCGGGGTGACGGCGGGCGGGTCGGTCCAGCAGCTCGCGTGCTCGTGCAGCACCTGTCCCGGCGTCCGGTCGAACAGCGCGCCCAGGATCTCGGGCCCGTCCTCGGTCTCGGCGGTCTCGTTCAGGTCGTAGGCGATGACGACGGTGTCCGCGCGCGCCGCGTCGAACGGCACCGCGGGCAGCCCCAGGACCTCGGCCGCCGCGAGCCCGAGGATCCGGCTCGACCGGTCCGGCAGCAGCGACACGGACGCCGGCCGCACCTGTGCCGCCGCCAGCACGGACGTCAGCCTCGACAGGCCGCGCAGGCACTGGCCGTAGGTGTCCTGGAGCCAGGCGAAGCGTCCGTTCATGCCCGCGTCGTACCCGTACGGCGAGAGCGTGCCGAGGACGGTGCCGCCCATCACGTACTGCCAGCCGCGCAGGTCGGCGCGGTCCAGCGGGCTCACCGTGCCGGCCGCGTCCGCGCGCTCCAGGGCCCTGGTCTGGCGCGCCCGCGCGGGCAGCCACATCTCGTCGCCGGGATCGCCCAGGAGCGCGTGCTGGCGCCGGGCGAGCGCCAGGTCGCCGGCGAGGACGGCGTTGAGGACGAGGAGGTAGCGGTCGGGCCAATCGTCCAGCGCCGTCTCGTGCGCGAGCAGGACGTCCGCCGCCTCCCGGTGCCGCGCGCCGTCCTCGTACGCGGCGACCAGTTCCCGCAGCACCGGCGTGGCCCCGTCCGTCAGCCGCAGCGCCTCCCGCAGCGCGGGCACCGCCAGTCCGGCGACGCCGCGCTCGACGCAGGCGTACCCGAAGTCGTAGAGCGCCCGCGCCTGTTGGGGCGCGCCGACGACCGCCTCCGCGGCCTCCCGCACATCCTCGAACCCGGCCGCCTCCGCCGCCCGCCCGGCCACCAGCGCCACCTCCACGAGCGGCATCCCCTCCGCGCCGGCCCGCAACAGGCGCAGCGCGCCGGGGAGGTCGCCCCGGTCGAGGCATTCCCATGCCTTGAGGGCGTCGGGGGACTTGGGACGGCGGAGCCTGCGGGAGAACATACGTGCGATCCTCGCGGGTCTGCGGGGCGCGCCTCAACCGGATTTCGGGCGCCCTGGCGGACGTGCCGACAGAGGGCCCGGAGACCGGCATCCCGGCCCGCCGCACCGACCGCCCCTGCCCCCCGTCGCGCCTACACCGCCGGCGCCCCGTTCCCCGCGACGACCTCCGGTCGCAGCACGGCGGCCAGGGCCTCCGCCGGCAGGAGCCCCTTCTCCAGGACGAGTTCGGCGACGCCGCGTCCGGTCTCCAGGGCCTCCTTGGCGATGTCTGTGGCGGCCTCGTAGCCGATGTGGGGGTTGAGGGCGGTGACGAGGCCGATGGAGTTCTCGACGGTGGCGCGCAGCCGCTCGGTGTTGGCGGTGATGCCGTCGACGCAGCGCTCGGCGAGGGTGAGGCAGGCCGCGCGCAGGTGGGTGATCGACTCGGAGAGGGAGTGCAGGATGATCGGCTCGAAGGCGTTGAGCTGGAGCTGCCCCGCCTCGGCGGCCATCGTGATGGTGACGTCGTTGCCGATGACCTCGAAGGCGACCTGGTTGACGACCTCGGGGATGACGGGGTTGACCTTGCCCGGCATGATCGAGGACCCGGCCTGGACGGGCGGCAGGTTGATCTCGCCGAGCCCCGCGCGCGGGCCGGAGGACAGCAGGCGCAGGTCGTTGCAGCTCTTGGAGAGCTTGACGGCGATCCGCTTGAGGACGCCGGACATCTGGACGAACGCCCCGCAGTCCTGCGTCGCCTCGACGAGGTTCGCCGCGGTGACGAGCGGGAGCCCGGTGATGCCGGCGAGGTGGCGGCGGGCGGCCTCGGCGTACCCGGCGGGCGCGTTGAGGCCGGTGCCGATGGCCGTGGCGCCCAGGTTGATCTCATGGATCAACTCGACGGCCTCGTCAAGACGGCTGCGGTCCTCGTCAATCATGACGGCATAGGCCGAGAACTCTTGACCGAGCGTCATGGGAACCGCGTCCTGCAACTGTGTACGGCCCATCTTGAGCACGTCACGGAACTCGACGGCCTTGCGGCCGAAGGAGTCCTGGAGGACGGCCATCGCCTTGAGCAGGCCGCGCACCGCGAACACCGTCGCGACCTTGACGGCGGTCGGGTAGACGTCGTTGGTGGACTGCCCGAGGTTGACGTCCTCGTTGGGGTGCAGGAACTGGTACTCCCCCTTGGCGTGCCCGAGGAGTTCGAGGGCCCGGTTCGCGATGACCTCGTTGGCGTTCATGTTGGTCGAGGTGCCGGCCCCGCCCTGGACGACGTCGACGACGAACTGGTCGTGGAGCTTGCCCGCGCGGATCTCCTGGCAGGCGGTGACGATCGCGGCGGCCTTCTCGGGCGCGAGCAGCCCCAGCTCCTCGTTGGCGAGGGCGGCGGCCTCCTTGACGGCGGCGAGGGCGTCGATGAGGTGCGGGTAGGCGGAGATGGCCGTCCCGGTGATGGGGAAGTTCTCGGTGGCCCGCAGGGTGTGGACGCCCCAGTAGGCGTCGGCGGGGATGTCGCGGAAGCCGAGGAGGTCGTGCTCGCTGCGGGTGAGGGTGGTCATGGTGAGGGACGTCCTCTGTGGAGTGGGTGAGGGTTTCTCGAAGGGGGCGCGGGGGCACGGCGCGCACACTCGCCGCGCCCCCGCTTCGAAAGCCGGCGTGCGCTCAGGCGCAGGCCGGGAGGTCGTGCACCGGGTCCAGCGCGCGCACCGCGCGGACCTGGCCGACGGGTTCGCCGCCGCCGAGCAGCGCCTCGCCGGCGAACGCGGTGAGGCGGGCCGGGTCGACGCCCGCGCGGGCGAGGGCGGCGGCGGTGACGGGCACGCGCGCGCGGTTGGCGCCGTCGGAGATCTTGACGGCGACCGCGCGCCCGTCCGGCAGGGCGGCGACCTCGACGCCCTCGAAGCCGTCCTTGGCGAGCAGCCCCGGCACGGCCCGCATGAGGGCGGCGACGTCGCGGTCACCGCCGGAGGCCATCTCGGGGAAGTCCCGCATGGCGCCGGCGACCTTGGCCTCGGGTGTCCCCTCGACGGCGGTGGTGATACGGGCGGCGGCGCGCGCGAGCCCGTGCAGGGAGACGGAGAACAGGGGCGCCCCGCAGCCGTCGACGGTGGTCTTGGCGATCCGCTGCCCGGTCAGGTCCTCGACGATCTCGGCGATGGCCTGCTGGAGGGGGTGGGCGGGGTCGAGGTAGCCGTCGAGGGACCAGCCGTTGAGCTTGCAGGTGTAGAGCATCGCGGCGTGCTTGCCGGAGCAGTTCTGCGCGAGCCGCGAGGGCCCCCGGCCGTCACGGATCCACTCGTCGCGCTGGACGGCGCCGTAGGGCATGTCCTCGACGTTGCGCAGGTCGTCCTCGGTGACGCCGGCCAGCTCCAGGATCCGCCGGGTGCCGGCGAGGTGGCGTTCCTCGCCGGAGTGGCTGGCGGCGGCGAGCGACAGGAGTGCGCCGTCGAGGGGGAGGCCGGCGCGGACCATGGCGACGGCCTGGACGGGTTTGAGGGCCGAGCGGGGGTAGAACGCGGCCTCGATGTCGCCCAGTTGGAGGGTGACCTCCCCGCCCGCGCCGAGGACGACGACGGAGCCGTAGTGGACTCCCTCGGTCAGCCCCGCGCGGACGAGGTGGGCGACGGGTGTGTGGAGGGGTTCGCGGACCACGGGTGCGTCCGCCGGGGTGTTGCTGAACATCACTGCCTGCACTGGGGGGTCGTGGGCGGGCGCGGGATCACGCGCCGGCCTCGGTCGAGGTGCGCTGCTTGCGGGCGCGGATGGCGTACCAGCCGGCGACGAGCGCTCCGACGATCAGCGGCAGACAGAGCACGGTGGTGCGTCCGGCGCCGCCGTCGGCGTACATGAGGACCAGGACGGAGGCGAGGAAGGCCAGCGTCACGATCTCGGTCCAGGGGGAGCCCGGCAGCCTGTAGCCGGGGCGGGTCAGTTCGCCCTTCTGGGTCTTCTGCCAGAACAACAGGTGGCAGACCATGATCATGCCCCAGGTGGCGAGGATGCCGATGGCCGCGAAGTTGAGGACGATCTCGAAGGCGTCGGCGGGGACGACGAAGTTGAGGCCGACGCCGAGGACGCAGACGCCGCTGGTGAGCAGGATGCCGCCGTAGGGGACCTGGCTGCGGCTCATCTTGGCGGTGAAGGCGGGGGCGGAGCCGTTGACGGCCATGGAGCGCAGGATGCGTCCGGTGGAGTAGAGACCGGAGTTGAGGGAGGACATGGCGGCGGTGAGGACGACCAGGTTCATGACGCCGCCCGCGGCGGGAACGCCGATGTTGGACAGGACGGTCACGAAGGGGGACTCGCCGGACTTGTAGACGTTCCAGGGCAGCAGCATCGACAGCAGGACGACGGAGCCGACGTAGAAGAGGCCGACGCGCCACATGATCGAGTTGATCGCCTTGGGCATGATCTGCTCGGGGTTCTCGGTCTCGCCCGCGGCGACGCCGACGAGTTCGACGGAGGCGTAGGCGAAGACGACGCCCTGGATGATCAGCAGCATGGGCAGCAGGCCGTTGGGGAAGACGCCGCCGTTGTCGGTGATCAGGGACGGGCCGGGGGTGTGGCCGCCGACGTCGTGCTGGGTGACCAGCAGGAAGATGCCGATCACCATGAAGATGACCAGGGCGCTCACCTTGACGATCGCGAACCAGAACTCCAGCTCGCCGAAGATCTTGACGGAGATGAGGTTGACGGTCAGCACGACGGCGAGGGCGATCAGGGCGAGCACCCACTGGGGGATGTCGGAGAACATGCCCCAGTAGTGCGTGTAGGTGGCGACCGCCGTGATGTCGGCGATGCCGGTCGTCGCCCAGTTGAGGAAGTACATCCAGCCGGCCGTGTAGGCGCCCTTCTCGCCCAGGAACTCGCGGGCGTAGGAGACGAAGGCGCCGGAGGAGGGCCGGTACAGGACGAGTTCGCCGAGCGCGCGCACGACGAGGAAGGCGAAGACGCCGCAGACGGCGTAGGCGATGAAGAGGGAGGGCCCGGCGTCGGCGAGCCGGCCGCCCGCGCCGAGGAAGAGGCCGGTGCCGATCGCGCCGCCGATGGCGATCATGTTGACGTGCCGGTGCTTCAGGGACTTGCTGTAGCCCGCGTCTCCGGCGTCGACATGGGGGGACGAGGGGCGCGTCTCGTCTTTGAGGTGCTGTTCGCTCACGCCTCGGGTCCGCCTTCCAGGGGAGTTTCCGCGCGCGGGGTGCGCACGATGTCGGTGAGGGTCGTCTCGACGCGGTCGAGGTGATGGCTCATGGCCTCGACGGCATCGGCCTGTGAACCGTCGAGCAGGGCCTCCACGATGGCCCGGTGCTCGCGGTTGGACTGTTCACGCCGACCGCCCAGTTCGTTGAGGAAGGCCGACTGACGCGCCAGTGCGTCGCGGATCTCCTCGATGACCCGGCGGAAGACCGGGTTCTGGGCGGCTTCGGCGACGGCCAGGTGGAAGAGGGTGTCCATCGCGACCCACGCGGTGGTGTCCGTCTCCCGTTCCATGCGGTCCAGCAGGTGGGCCAGGTGGTCCAGGTTCTCCGGGGTGCGGCGCAGGGCCGCGTACCCGGCGACCGGGATCTCGATGTGGCGGCGCACTTCGAGGAGGTCGCTGGCCGCGTAGTCGCCGAAGGTGGGGTCCTCGACGGTGTTGGCGATCACGAAGGTGCCCTTGCCGGTCTTGGCGACCGTCAGGCCCATCGTCTGGAGGGCGCGCAGGGCCTCCCGCAGGACGGGCCGGGAGACCTCCAGGGTGCGGCAGAGCTCCGCTTCGGAGGGGAGCTTGTCGCCGATGGCGTACTCGCCGCGTTCGATGGCACGGCGGAGGTGGGTGAGGACCGCCTCCATCGCGCTGACGCGACGCGGGCCCGAGCCACCTGTCTGGCTGTCTGACAGGTTCACGGGAGTGATGGTGCGGCTGCGCGCCAGGTGGTGTCAAGACGAACGAAAGGAAAAATTCACCGGGCGTGGGGGCTGAAAGCCTCTCACACGCCCGGTGGTGTGATCAGGCGCTCAGCGCGCCCGTCGCGAGCAGACCGAACAGCAGGACGCCGACGACCAGGCGGTAGACGACGAACGCGTTGAACGAGTGCTTGGCGACGAACTTCAGCAGCCAGGCGATCGAGGCGTACGCGACCGCGAACGAGACGACGGTCCCGACGGCCAGCGGCACCGCGCCGACGCCCGCGCCGAGGGCGTCCTTCAGCTCGTACAGGCCCGCGCCGGTCAGCGCCGGGATGCCCAGGAAGAACGAGAGACGGGTGGCGGCGACCCGGTCGAGGTCGAGGATCAGCGCGGTCGACATGGTGGCGCCGGAGCGGGAGAAGCCGGGGAAGAGCAGCGCGAGGATCTGCGAACTTCCCACGAGCATCGCGTCCTTGAACGACGTGTCGTCCTCGCCGCGCTTGTGCCGGCCCATCTGGTCGGCCGCCCACATCACGCCGCTGCCGAGGATCAGGGAGGCCGCGACCACCCACAGCGAGCCGAGCGCGCCGTCGATGAGCGGCTTCGCGGCAAGGCCCACGACCACGATCGGGACCGTCGCGCAGATGACCCACCAGGCGAACTTGTAGTCGTGGTGGTAGCGCTCCTCCTTGTGGACGAGGCCCCGGCCCCAGGCGGAGACGATCCGCACGATGTCCTTGAAGAAGTACACGAACACGGCGGCGATCGCGCCGACCTGGATCACGGCGGAGAACCCGACGACCGACGGCTTGTCGACGGGGATGCCCATCAGCCCTTCGGTGATCTTCAGATGGCCGGTCGACGAGACGGGGAGGAACTCGGTCACTCCCTCGACGACTCCGAGGACGACTGCTTGGCCGACGGAGATGCTCATGGAATCCAGTTCTGCGGGAAGGGGGGGACGACTGTGGGGCACAGTCCTACCAGCCCCGGGTAGGGCTCCCGCCGTGCCGCTCTGCCCTGTTTCCCCGCTACGACCAGAACGTCTGCCCGATCCAGAACCCCCCGAAGGCGGCCCCGAGTCCCGCCACGAGGCTCCCCGCGACGTTGGCGAACGCGTACAGCCCGGCACCCGTCTCGGCCAGCCGCAGCGTCTCGTAGGAGAACGTCGAGTACGTGGTCAGCGCCCCGCACAGGCCGGTCCCCAGCAACAGCCGCAGCTCCGGCCCCGCGGACGCGGCCCCGGTGAGCGTGCCGAGGACCAGGCACCCGACGACGTTGACGGTGAACGTCCCCCACGGGAACACCGAGCCGTGCCGCGCCTGCACCGCCCGGTCGGTGAGGTAGCGCAGTGGCGCACCGACCATGCCACCGACGGCGACCAGCAGCCAGTTCACAACCAGTTCTTACCCTTCATGTCCGGTTTCGCCGGGTTCGGCGGAGCGGCCGGCGTACGTGCCGTGGAGGCGGCGGGTCGCGTTGGCCGCGAGCCACACGGCGGCCAGGGCCGCGCACAGCGTGCCGGCCAGGTAGGCGAAGGCGGTCGCGGGGTGGCCGTCGCCCAGGAGCTTGCGGATGTCGACGGTGTACGTCGAGAAGGTCGTGAACCCGCCGAGGACGCCGGTGCCGAGGAAGGGGCGGACCAGGCGGTGGACGGTCAGGATCTCCGTGACGAGGACCAGCAGGACGCCGATGACGGCGCAGCCGACGACGTTGACCGCGAAGGTCGTCCAGGGGAACCCGCCCGTGCGCGCGGGCCAGGCGAGGCCCGCCGCGTAGCGGGCCAGGGAGCCCAGCGTGCCGCCGAGGGCGACCGCCGCGACCACCGGCACCTGTCCCTCACGCGTGCGCTGCGCCGTCGGCGCTGTCATGTCCGTGCCTCTCCTGCCCGGCCGCCGTGATCACGGCCGGGCCTCAGCGTAACGCCGCTGGTGAGGTCCTAGAGGGGCGCGCAGACGGCGATGCCGGGCTCCGCCAGGCTGCCGAGCACCAGGAGGCCGGCCTTCGTGCGGCAGACGCTGGTGACCATGCGGAAGCGGGAGTGGCGGTGGGTGAGGTGGTGGACGGTGCGGCCGGTGTCGTCGACGGCGAGGACGGCGGCCGTGCCGGAGGGCCGGTAGGGGGCGTGCAGGGCGAGGCGGGCGGCGCGGCGGCGCAGGGCGGGGGACGTCCGGTGCAGGAGGTCCAGGGGCGGGACGCGCGGGCCCGCGAGGGCGACCCAGACGGGGCCCTCGGCTCCGTCGCGCCACAGGTTGTCCGGGTAGCCCGGCAGGTTCTGCGCGAAGGGCTCGGCATGACCGGCCCGGGGCCCGGTGAGCCAGTAGCGGGTCAGCCGGCGGGCGCCGGTCTCGGCGACGATCAGGAACGTCCCGCAGCCGCTCACGGCGAGCCCGTTGGCGAACTGCAGGCCCTCCAGCAGCACCTCCGGCACACCGGCGCCCGGCGCGAGCCGCAGCAGCCGTCCGGTGCCGGTGTGGCCGACGAGGTCGCCGATCCACTCCCCCAGCGCGAACTCGCGGCTGGAGACGGTGAAGCAGACGCTCCCGTCGGGCAGCGCGACGACGTTGCTGCAGAACCTGAGCGGCCCGTCCGGGGCCGACTCGGTCAGCACGCGCACACTGCCGTCGGCGGTGTCCAGGCGCAGCAGCGCGCCCTCGGCGTCGCAGACCAGCAGGGCGCCGTCCGGGAGGAGTTCGAGGCCGAGCGGGCGCCCGCCGATCTCACCGACGTGCTCCACGCGTGCGTGCGCCGGGTCGTCGAGCCCCGATATCCGCAGGATCCGCCCGTCCGCGACACCGGTCAGGACGCTGCCGTCCCGGTCGGCCACCACGTCCTCGGGGCCGTGGCCCGGGAGGGTGACGTACCGGAGGGGGACGAGAGCCGCGCGACGGTTCATGAACGTGCGCCCTTCCTGTCGGAGACAGGGAATCCTTTCAGTCGGCGCCGGTGTCCATGCGCGCGGGCCGGGGCCTTTGCCGGGGCTTTCCCCGACCCCGTCTCCCCCGCCCCACCGGCCCGTCCCCGCTACCGCTGCCAGCCCTTCTCGAACATCCGGGCGACCTCGGCGATGCGGATCTCGTCGCGCCGGTAGTAGGTGCGTCGGCCGACCTTCTCGGCCCGCAGGAGCCCTACGCGCGCGAGGAGGTCGAGGTGGTGGCCGGCGACCTTCCTGCGGACGCCGAGTTTGTGGGCGAGCGCTCCGGCGGTGACGCCGTGCTCGGGGGACGTGGCGCGCCGGCGCGCGGGGAAGTGCGCCGCCGGTTCCTTCAGCCACTCCAGAATGTCCAGGCGCCGTCCGGCCACGGGAGTCTTCAGCATCTGGCCTTTCCCTCCGTCCTCGCGTCGGGCCCTCCTCCTACCGCGTCTGTCCACTCTCCCGCAGTCGACGCCCTCCCGTCCCGGACTCCGGGACGCCCGTCCGGGGCACGCCGTCCGGCCTGCGCGGACCGCGCACGCGCGCGGGGCGTGCGGCACGGTTCCGGATCGCCCCGAGGGGGCGCGGGAGCGCGCGGCGGGGGCCCGGACGGCGTCTCCGGTCGAGCAGGCGGCGCCGGGGCCCTACGGTGAGGGTGGCAACGCCGTCCACGCACCCGGAGAGCCCTGATGCGGATCCATCTGACCAACGTGTTCGTCGACGACCAGGAGAAGGCCGCGCGCTTCTACACCGACGTCCTCGGCTTCGTGACGAAGCACGACGTCCCGGTCGGCGCCGACCGGTGGCTGACGGTCGTCGCCGCCGACGCGCCCGACGGCCCCGAACTCCTCCTGGAGCCCTCCGGTCACCCCGCGGTGGGCCCCTACAAGGCGGCGCTGTACGCGGACGGCATCCCGGCGGCCTCGTTCGCGGTGGACGACGTGCGGGCCGAGCACACACGCCTGTCGGGGCTCGGCGTGCGGTTCACACAGGAGCCGGTGGACGCGGGCCCGGTCGTCGTCGCCGTCCTGGACGACACGTGCGGGAACCTGATCCAGTTGATGGAGACGAAGTAGGGCCCCGCCAGACGAGGTAGGGCCCGGCCACACGCGTGCGCGCGCGGCCGGGCCCCGTGAGGTCACCGGGTCGTGTCCTCTACCGGTGCTTGAACCAGGACATCGAGGCGAGGGCCCGGTCGTCGTAGCCGAACAGGGCCTGGTTCTCCCAGCCGTTGCCCGAGGAGGCGTCGGCGGGGTCCCAGCCGTTGCCGGTGACGGCGGTCCAGGTGGCCTCCCAGTAGAAGACGCCCAGGCCGCGGCCGTTGGGGACGGCCTCGACGATGCTGGCGATGTCGTTCATCCACCGGGTCTGGCCCGCGACAGTGGCCGGGTAGCCGCTGACCAGTTCGCTGCTCAGGTCGATCTGGTTCTCCAGGGAGTCGTCCTGGGCGAGCGTGAACGGGTACGCCGTCTCGGCGACGAACACCGGCTTGCCGTAGCGGGCCGCCGCGTCGTCCAGGGTCGTCTGGAAGTCCGAGAGCGGGCCGTGCCAGTAGCCGTAGTACGACAGTCCGATCGCGTCGAACTTCACGCCGTTGGAGACGGCGCTGTCGAACCACCAGCGCGTGCCGGACAGGTCGCCGCCCTTGGCGAGGTGCAGGGCGACCGTGGTGGACGAGTTGACCGCCTTGACGGCGTCGTAGCCGCTGTTGAGGAGCCCGGCGAGCTGCGTCCAGTTGCTGGTGGAACCCTCGTTCCACAGCATGCCGCCGTTGATCTCGTTGCCGACCTGGACCATGTCGGCGGTGGTGCCCTGCGCCTTCAACGCGTTCAGCACGTCGTACGTGTGGTTGTAGACGTCCGTCCTGAGCTGGCTGTAGCTGTGGCTCGCCCAGGCGGCGGGCTTGGACTGGGCGCCGGGGTCGGCCCACTTGTCCGAGTAGTGGAAGTCGACCAGCAGCCTCATGCCGGACGCCTTGATCCGCTTGGCGAGGGCGAGGACGTGCGCCTTGTCGTTGTAGCCGTCGGCGGGGTTGACCCAGACCTTGAGGCGCGCGTAGTTCATGCCGGCGTTCTTGAGGATGTTGATCGCGTCGCCGGTGGTGCCGGAGGCGTTCTTGTAGACGCCGCCCTTGGCCTCGCTCTTGGCGAGGGAGGAGATGTCGGAACCATGGATCGATGTACCGGTGGTCCCTGCACTGAACGTCAGGTCGTCAACATTGATCCAGTTACCGGCGTTCGCGTCACTGTTGATGCTGATGGTGCACTGGTTGTTCGTCACGTTGACCGGCGTGACAATGCGGATCCAACCGCTTGACGACACCGGTATGTCCGTACGCTGCTCGGCGCTCCCGCAATTCTTGAGCGCGATGTACGCCGCGTTCTGCCCGCCTCCGGAGCGCACCCACGCGGTCAGCGTGTAGTTGCCGTTGGTGAGCCCGGAGAGGTACTGGTACGTCTCCACCTTGTAGGCGGAGGACGCCCATTGCGTGAGGCGGTAGCTGCCGCCGTGCCCGCCGGCCTCGGTGAAGGAGGCGGAGTTCTGTCCGCCGGCCGAGTAGGTGGACCAGCCCGCGGGGGTGGCGGTGCCGGTGCCGTCGGACTCGAAGCCGCCGTTGGTGAGCGTCGAGGCGGCGTAGGCGCTCGGCGCGGGCAGGGCGGTGAGGGCGAGGCCCGCGGCCAGCGGCGGCAGCAGGGCCTTGAGGGTGCGTCTGGGATGGAACATCGTCGTCCGTCGTCCCTTCGACATGAACGGGGGTGGGGTGTCCCGCACCTGCCAAGCCGGCCTCCGGGGAGGCCGCCGTGCCGGGTGCGAAGCCCCCCTCCGCCCGCGGCTCGCGGCTCCACGGGCGAAGGGGGAGTCTGGGAGGGGCTCTCAGCCGTCGAGGCGCACGACCCGGACGGCGCCCGCGGGGACCGCGAGGTGGCCGGTGGCGCGCTCGCCCGTCAGGAGTTCGGTGCCGGAGGTCTCCAGCGCCACCTTGACGTCGGCGTCGGTGTGGTTGATCGCGAAGAGGTGGTCGGCGCTCTCGCCGGAGCGGCGCACGACCTCGACGTCGCGGGGCAGGTCGCGCGGCGCGATCCCGGCGTCGGCGGCGGCACCGGCGAGCAGCGTGTCGAGGCCGTCGGCGCCGAGGCGGGTGGCGACGTACCAGGCGCTGCCCCGGCCGAGGCGGTGGCGGGTGACGGCGGGCCGGCCCGCGGCGAGGCCGTCGGTGAACGACCAGACGGTCTCGGCGCCGCGCGGCACGACGAACTCACTCCACACGTCGCCGGTCAGCTCGGCCCCGTCGGGACCGGTGAGCCGGACGGACTCGCCCTCCAGCAGCGGCGAGAACTCCTCCACCGTGAGGCCGAGGACGTCACGCAGGGCGCCCGGGTAGGCGCCGTCGTGCACGGCGTCGTGCTCGTCGACGATGCCGGAGAAGAAGGAGACGACGAGGGTGCCGCCGCCCTCGACGTAGGCGCGGAGGTTGGCCCCGGCGGCCTCGGTCATCAGGTAGAGGGCGGGGACGACGACCATCGGGTACGTCGACAGGTCGGACTCCGGGTGGGCGAAGTCGACGGTGAGGTGGCGGTCGTACAGGGCCTCGTAGAAGGCGTCGGCGCGCTCGCGCGCGTCGGCGTCCTCGCTGGGCCGCCAGGCGAGGTTCTGCGCCCACCAGGACTGCCAGTCCCACAGGACGGCGACGTCGGCCTCGGTGCGCGAGCCCTTGATGGACGTCAACGAGTCGAGACAGGCGCCGAGTTCGACGACCTCGCGCCACACGCGCGTGTCGGTGCCGCCGTGCGGGACCATCGAGGAGTGGAACTTCTCGGCGCCGCGCCGGGACTGGCGCCACTGGAAGAACATCGCGCCCTCGGAGCCGCGGGCGACGTGCGCGAGGGAGTTGCGGGCCATCTGGCCGGGCGCCTTCGCGGGGTTGCGGGGCTGCCAGTTGATGCCCGAGGTGGAGTGCTCCAGGAGGAGCCAGGGGGCGCCGGCGCCGACGGAGCGGGTGAGGTCGGCGGCCATCGCGAGGTTGACGTGGGTGCGGCGGCCGTCGGTGATCAGGTAGTGGTCGTTGGTGACGATGTCGACCTCGCGGCCCCAGGCCCAGTAGTCGACGGAGTCGCACTGGCTGAGGGCGGTCATGAAGTTCGTCGTCACGGGGACGTCCGGCGCGAGGCGGTGCAGGATGTCCCGCTCCGCGCGGAAGTTCTCGCGCATCGTGGCGTCCGCGAACCGCTTGTAGTCGAGGGCCTGGCCGGGGTTGCCGACGGTCGGGGCGGTGCGCGGCGGGTTGATGTCGTCGAAGCTCGCGTAGCGCTGGCCCCAGAAGGCGGTGCCCCAGGCCGTGTTGACGGCCTCGATGGTGCCGTAGGTGCGCTCCAGCCAGCGGCGGAAGTGGGCGGCGCAGGAGTCGCAGTAGCACGCGGAGACGGGGACGCCGTACTCGTTGTGGACGTGCCACATCGCGAGCGCCGGGTGGTCGCCGTAGCGCTCGGCGAGCCGCGTGGTGATGTTCGCGGCGGCGGCGCGGTAGTCGGTGTTGCTGTGGCAGATGGCGCCGCGAGAGCCGAACGCGTAGCGGGTGCCGTCGGCCGCGACCGGCAGGGCCTCGGGATGCTCGCGGTAGAACCACACGGGCGGGACGACCGTGGGGGTGGCGAGGTCGACCCGGATGCCGTTGTCGTGCAGCAGGCCGATGATCCGGTCGAGCCAGCCGAAGTCGTACGCGCCGCGCGCGGGCTCCAGGAGGGCCCAGGAGAAGATGCCGACGCTGACCATGGTGACGCCGGCCTCGCGCATGAGGCGGACGTCCTCCTGCCAGACGGTTTCCGGCCACTGCTCCGGGTTGTAGTCCCCACCGAAGGCGAGCCTGGTCAGGCCCTTGGGGCTGGTCTCCGGCATGGATCTTCTCCCGTTTGATCGACCTCTTGGGAACGTTCACAGGCGGCTGCGGCGTTCGGGGCCCAACATAACCGCACAGCAACAACCATTGACAAGTGTCCGGGATGTTTCTCTACTGTGAACGCTCACAGAAGCATGACAGGCCGCCGCGCGAGGCGGGGGCCCAGGTCAGGGGAGAGTTCCATGCCGAACACGAAGCGCCGTCGCCTCGTGGCCACCGCCATCGCCGTCACCCTCGGCGCCACCGCGCTCGCCGCGTGCGGGTCGTCCGACGGCGACGGTGGGTCCGAGTCCTCCGGTCCGGTCTCGCTGACGTACTGGACCTGGACGCCCGGCATGGACAAGGTCGTCAAACTCTGGAACGACGGCCCCGGCAAGGCCGACCAGATCAAGGTCACCGCCCAGAAGCAGGCGTCCGGTGACGACCTGGTCGCCAAGATCCTCACCGCGCACAAGGCGGGCAACGCCCCCGACCTGGTGCAGGCCGAGTACCAGGCGCTGCCCACGCTGGTCTCCAACGACGTCCTCGCCGACATCTCCAAGAACGTCGGCGACGCCAAGTCCAAGTTCGCCGACGGCGTCTGGCAGCAGACCACGCTGGGCACGGACGCCGTCTACGCGCTCCCCCAGGACGTCGCGCCGATGATGTTCTACTACCGCGAGGACCTGTTCAAGCAGTACGGCCTGACCGTCCCCACCACCTGGGACCAGTTCGCCGAGACGGCCCGCGCGCTGAAGAAGAAGTCCCCGGACACCGACCTGACGACGTTCTCCGCGAACGACTCCGGCCTCTTCGCGGGCCTCGCCCAGCAGGCCGGCGCCAAGTGGTGGACGACCTCCGGCGACAAGTGGAAGGTCGCCATCGACGACCCGGCGACGAAGAAGGTCGCGAGCTTCTGGGGCGGCCTCGTCAAGGAGGGCGCCATCGACAACCAGCCGATGTACACGCCCGCCTGGAACAAGGCGCTCGACACCGGCAAGCAGATCGCCTGGGTCTCCGCCGTGTGGGCGCCCGGCACGCTCTCCTCCGCCGCCCCCTCCACCAAGGGCAAGTGGGCCGTGGCCCCGCTCCCCCAGTGGACGTCGAGCGGCAGCGTCACCGGCAGCTGGGGCGGCTCCTCCACCGGCGTCACCAACGACTCCAAGCACAAGACGGCCGCCGCGAAGTTCGCGACCTGGCTGAACACGAACGGCGACGCCCTGAACGCCCTCGCCAAGGAGGGCGGCATCTACCCGGCGTCCACCTCCGCCCAGCTCTCCGGCGCCTTCACCCGGCCGCCGGAGTACTTCACCAACCAGCCCGACTTCTACAAGATCGCCGCGAACGTCGCCAAGACGACCGCGCCCTCGGCCTGGGGCCCGAACGTCAACGTCGCCTACACGACGTTCAAGGACGCGTTCGCCACCGCCGCGAAGAACAAGTCGGACTTCACGGCCGCGCTCGCCAAGATGCAGGCGGACACCGTCGCCGACATGAAGAAGCAGGGCTTCGAGGTCTCCGAGTGAAAACCGCACGCCGGCAGTCGTACGGGGTCAAGTCGGCCCCGTACGGCTTCCTCCTCCCCGGAATCATCCTGTTCGCCCTCTTCTTCGCCCTGCCCATCGGCTACGCCCTCTACCTGAGCTTCCGCAAGGTCCACGTCTCGGGCCTGGGCCTCGGCTCGGGGGCGCGGAAAGAGGTCTGGGCGGGCCTGGAGAACTACTCCGACGCCCTCTCCGACAGCGAGCTGCTGCACGGCGCGCTGCGCGTCTTCGGGTACGGCCTCATCGTCGTCCCCGTCATGCTGGGCCTCGCGCTGCTGTTCGCGCTGATGCTCGACGCGGACAAGGTGCGCTTCACGCCGTTCACGCGGCTCGCGATCTTCCTGCCGTACGCGATCCCCGGCGTGGTCGCCGCACTGCTGTGGGGCTTCCTGTACCTGCCGGACGTCAGCCCGTTCTACTGGGTGCTCGACAAGCTGGGGATGCCGCAGCCGGACCTGCTGGACGGCGGGCCGCTGTACCTCGCGCTGTCGAACATCGCGGTGTGGGGCGGCACCGGCTTCAACATGATCGTCATCTACACCGCGCTCCAGGCGATCCCCGTCGAGGTGTACGAGGCCGCCAAGCTCGACGGGGCGACGCCGCTGCAGATCGCGCTGAGGATCAAGATCCCGATGGTGGCGCCGTCGCTGGTGCTCACCTTCTTCTTCTCGATCATCGCCACGCTCCAGGTGTTCAACGAGCCGACGACCCTCAAACCGCTCACCAACTCCGTGTCCACGACGTGGAGTCCGCTGATGAAGGTCTACCAGGACG
The DNA here is from genome assembly GCF_014489635.1 of Streptomyces roseirectus. NCBI lineage: Bacteria > Bacillati > Actinomycetota > Actinomycetes > Kitasatosporales > Streptomycetaceae > Streptomyces > Streptomyces roseirectus. Next base: position 1,127,708 of record NZ_CP060828.1, read on the forward strand.
CCTTCGGCAACGGTGACATCTACCGGGCGTCCGCCCAGGCCGTGATCATCGCCTTCGCCACGCTGGTGCTCTCCTTCGGCTTCCTGCGCGCCGCGAACCGCCGTTCCAAGCAGGAGGAGGGAGCCCGATGAGTTCTCTTGCCGTCCACAAGGTCCCCTCGGCCGCAGGTACTACGGGTACGGCCCACAAAAAGCCTCCACTGCGCCGCCGGATCGCGCTGCTCCCGACCGTCACCCTGCTCATCGGGGCCGTCTACTGCCTGCTGCCGGTCGCCTGGGTGGTCATCGCGTCCACCAAGTCCGGCACCGAACTCTTCTCGACGTTCACGTTCTGGCCGGGTTCGGGCCTCGTCGACAACGTCAAGGAGCTCAACGCCTACCGCGACGGCGTCTACTGGCAGTGGATGGGCAACTCCGCCCTGTACGCCGGACTCGGCGCGCTGCTGTCGACGTGCGTGTCCGCGTTCAGCGGCTACGCGCTCGCGATCTACCGGTTCCGGGGCCGCGAGTCGATGTTCAACGTCCTGCTCGCGGGCGTCCTGATGCCGCCGATCATCCTCGCCGTCCCGCAGTACCTGCTGATGGCGAAAGCCGGCGTCACCGACTCCTACGTCTCGGTGCTGCTGCCGCAGATCCTCTCCCCCTACGGCGTCTACCTGGCCCGTATCTACGCGAGCGCGGCCGTCCCGGCGGACGTCGTCGAGGCGGGCCGGATGGACGGCGCGAGTGAGTGGCGGATCTTCACCCGGATCGCGCTGCCGATGATGGTGCCCGGCCTGGTGACGGTGTTCCTGTTCCAGTTCGTCGCGATCTGGAACAACTTCCTGCTGCCGTACATCATGCTCAGCGACGACACCAAGTTCCCCATCACGCTCGGTCTGTTCACCCTTCTCAAGCAGGGCGCCGCGGCCCCCGCCCTCTACACGCTGGTGATCACCGGCGCGTTCCTCGCGGTGCTCCCGCTGGTCGCGCTCTTCCTGGTCATCCAGCGGTTCTGGAGCCTCGATCTGCTCTCGGGAGCCGTAAAGTCATGACCATGAGCACTCCGGGGGGCAGGCGCAAGCCGCCGACCATCCACGACGTGGCACGCGAGGCCGGTGTCTCCCGGGGCACGGTCTCGCGCGTCCTCAACGGCGGCCACTACGTGAGCCCTTCGGCCCAGGAGGCGGTCAACGCCGCGATCCGCAAGACGGGTTACGTCGTCAACCGGCACGCCCGCTCGCTCATCACCGGGCGATCGGACTCCGTGGGCTTCCTCCTGACGGAGCCTCAGGAGCGGTTCTTCGAGGACCCCAACTTCAACGTGCTCCTCAGCAACTGCACCCAGGCGCTCGCCGCGCACGACATCCCGCTGCTGCTGATGCTGGCCGGCACGGAGGACGAGCGGCGCCGCATCACGCGGTACATCACCGCCGGTCACGTCGACGGGGTGCTGCTGGTCTCCAGCCACTCCGGGGACCGGGTCGCCGAGGAGCTGCGCGCGGCGGGCGTCCCGCTCGTGCAGTGCGGCAAGCCCATGGGGCTGCGCTCCAAGGTGAGTTACGTGGCGGCCGACGACCGTGACGGCGCCCGGGACATGGTCCGCCACCTGCTGTCGCTGGGGCGGCGCCGGATCGGCGTGGTCAGCGGCCCACTGGACACGCCCGGCGGCGTCGACCGGCTCGCCGGGTACAAGGAGATCCTGACGGAGGCGGGCGTCGGGATCGACGAACGGCTCATCGTCGACGGCGACTACAGCCGTGCCAGCGGTGAGGCGGGCGCGGAGCGGCTGCTCGCGCAGGCCCCCGACCTCGACGCGATGTTCGTCGCCTCCGACCTGATGGCGCAGGGCGCGCTCGCGGCGCTGAAGCGGGCGGGGCGCCGGGTCCCCGAGGACGTGTCGGTGGGCGGTTTCGACGACTCCGCCGCCGCCCTGGAGGCGACGCCGGCCCTGACGACCGTCCGCCAGCCCTACGACCGGATCAGCACCGAGATGGTCCGAGTGCTGCTCGCGCAGATCGGCGGGGAGGACCCGGCGGCGGTGATCCTGCCGACGGAGCTGGTGAAGCGGGACTCGACGTGAGGGGAGCGTCGGGGTGAGACGGGGGGCGCGTCCGTGCCGGGGAGGGCCGGGCGCGTCCCCTCATGAGGGGGTAGGGGCACGGGCCACGGGGGAGCCCGTGCCCCCTCTCTCGTACGCCGGCCGCCCGACCGGTCAGTTTCGGAGAAGCGGTTCCCCGATGCCCGGCCTAGCGTGGGAGCACAGCACGCAGCCGAGCAGCACGAGGAGCACCCCATGTCCGCCGGAGTCCAGACGATCATCTACCCCGTGAAGGACCTCACCGCCGCGAAGGCCGTCTTCGGCGCCCTGCTCGGCGTCGAGCCGTACGCGGACACCCCTTACTACGTCGGCTACAAGGCGGCCGGCCAGGACGTCGGCCTCGACCCGAACGGCCACGGCAAGGGCCTGACCGGCCCGGTGCCCTATCGGTGATCTTGGCCGGTGCTCCCGCGTCCACGCGGGGGTGTAGGCCATCTCAAATTGGTTCTCGATGTACTGGCGTACGGCGGTCAGCGGTGCACCGCCGCAGCTTCCGGCGAGGAGACGCCCTTGAGGGAGTTGACCAGCTTGGAGAGCTGGACCTTCGGCGGGTAGTGCACCAGCAGTGGACTGGGCGCGCTCGCCGTTGAACTCCTTCAGCTCCACCTCGAAGTCGGCGCACACAGCCCGCATGAACTCTTCGCGAATATCGGAGATGCTTCCCAGCGTAGTGACATGCGCCAATACCATGGCGATTGTTCCGGCCAACACGTGGAGAAAGGAGGGGAAGTTGAAGCGTCAGCGCGGCCATAAGGCGCGTCTGTACCTGACCCCCTCCCAGCTCGCGACGGCCGACGGGCAGGGGCACGCGGCCCGCGCCATGTGGAACTGCCTGCACTCCTGGTGGACGATGCTCCCCAAGGACAAGCGCACCCTTCAGGCGGCCGACGCCGCGATACGGCAGTCCCGTAAAGACCTCGACTTCCTCGGCGCTCTGCCCGCGCAGGCCGCTCAGCAGGTCCTCAAGACGTACTTCCGCGCCTGGGTGAACTGCTGGGAAGGCCGGGCCGGCGAACCGAACTTCAAGGCCCGGTTCCGCTCCCGCATGGCCATCGACATCCCCCAGGGGCGCGACCTCCAGATCGTGCGCCTGGGCCGCCGGTGGGGCCGCATGTGGGCACCGAAGATCGGGCACGTGCTGTTCCGCTGGACCAAAGACCTCCCCGTCGGCAAGCGCGCCGGCAAGTCGAACAAGGTCACCGGCGCCCGGCTGGTGAAGGAGGCCGACGGCTGGCACGTCGTCTTCCGCGTCCAGACCGAGGTACCCGACCCCGAGCCCCACACCGGCCCCACGGTCGGCATCGACCGGGGCATCACCAAGCCCCTCGCCCTCTCCGACGGCACGTTCCGCGAACACGGGGACTGGCTGACGCCTGGCGAGAGTGAACGTCTGCGCCGCCTGGAGAAGGAGTCCGCCCGCAAACGCCACACCCGAAAGAAGGGCGAGAAGACGTCCAGGCGTCTCGCCCGCACCTATGACCAGATCGCCCAGCTCCGCGCAAAAGCCAAGCGCCGGGCCGTCGACTGGCAGCACAAGACCACCACCACTGTCGCCGAGACGTTCTCCCGGGCCGGAGTGGAAGACCTGGCCATCACCAACATGGTCAAGTCCGCCAAGGGCACCGTGGAAGCCCCCGGTACACGCGTCCGCCAGAAGGCAGGACTCAACCGCTCCATCGCCCAGGAAGCATGGGGCCGCACGGTCACCCTCCTCGAATACAAGATGGCCGACCGAGGCGGAATCGTGGTGAAGGTACCCGCACCGAACACCTCGCGCCGCTGCTCGGCCTGCGGCTTCATCACCCTCGGCAGCCGGGAGACCCAAGCGCGCTTCGTGTGCAAGAACCCCGACTGCGGTTTCGAGTGCAACGCGGACACCAACGCATCGAGGAACATCGATCACGCCGCCGGACTGGCGGTGTCAGGGCGTGGAGCCGTAGCCGATGGGCAGGCTGAGAAGCGTCAACCACCCGCTCAGCCGCGCGCGGCCTGAGAAGGGATTCCGCCCCGTCACGGGGCGGAGGAAGTCAATGGCACGTCACCGACCTGCGCGGGGACGTCGGCGACGGCCGGCTGATCGCCTCGGTGCGGGACGGGGACGGAAACTCGTCGGCCTGCTCCAGGACCCCGTCTCCTGAGGGCCGTCCGCCGCCGTGCTCGGTGGCACTTTTCGCGCACTCATCAACCGTTCATTCGGGTGTTACGGTCGCGTCATGGCAGCGAACGCGACCGCGACGGCCCTTGAGGACCGGTGGCGGGACATCCTGGCAGCACACGCCCGTACCCTCTGCGAGATCGACCGCGCCCTGCACCCCCACGGCCTCGGCGCCAGCGACTTCGAGGTCCTGGACCTCCTCGCCGCCGAGAACCCGCAGGCCGGCGACCAGTGCCGCGTCCAGAACCTCGTCGGCCGCGTCCACCTCAGTCAGAGCGCCCTCTCCCGGCTCATCGGCCGGCTGGAGAAGGACGGCCTGGTGGAGCGCACGGTGTGTGCCGAGGACCGGCGGGGCGTGTGGGTGTCGCTGACCGGGAAGGGGCGGGCGCTGCACGCGCGGGTGCTGCCGTTGCAGCGGGCGGCGCTGGAGCGGTCGCTCGGGCAGGTTCCCGGCCAGGCGCTCGGCCAGGGGTGAGGTTTTCCGCAGGGGCAGCCGTGCGGAAAGCCCCGTACCGGTGTTGAGCTGGGGTTTCTAGCGTGGGACGTGGCCTGGGCGACCGCCTGGGCGGGACGGTTCGTTCGCTGGGAGACCCCTTATGCCTCTGATGTTCTCGGCTCTGCCCGAGGAGCCCGCCGGCGGGATCGCGGGCTGGGCCGCCGATCTCGTGGACACCCTGGGTGGCCCGGGGGCCGGCCTCGCCATCGCGCTGGAGAACCTGTTCCCGCCGCTGCCGAGCGAGGTGATCCTGCCGCTCACCGGGTTCGCGGCGGGGCAGGGGGTGCTGAGTCTGGCGTCCGCGTTGTTCTGGACGACGCTCGGTTCGGTCGTCGGGGCCGTCGCCCTGTACGGGATCGGCGCCTGGTTCGGCCGGGAGCGTGTGCACGCGCTGTGGGCGCGGCTGCCGTTGGTGAAGGCGTCCGATCTGGAGCGGACGGAGGTGTGGTTCGCGCGGCACGGGACGAAGGCGGTGCTGTTCGGGCGGTTGGTGCCGGTCTTCCGGAGTCTGATCTCGGTCCCGGCGGGGGTGGAGCGGATGCCGCTCGCGGTGTTCGTGCCGCTGACCGCGCTGGGCAGCCTCTTCTGGAACTCCGTTCTGGTGACGGCGGGTTACTGGCTCGGGGACCGGTGGGAGGTGGTGGAGACGTATGTGGGGGTGCTGTCGAAGGTGGTGCTGGTGCTGGTCGTCGTCGCGTGCGCGGGGTATGTCGGTTCGCGGGTGCGGGGCCGCAACCAGGGCCTGCACAGGCGTGGTTGATGTCCGCTCGGATAGGGTCGGCGTCTGTGTGGGGGGACTTGGCGCGGCGGAGCGTGGGGACGCTGTTGGGGTGCGTGACGGCTCCGGTCGGGGTGCTGGTGCTGCCGGGGCGGGCAACGGCCCGCCGGTGGGCGGGGGTTGAGCGGGCGCGTCGGTCGTTCTTCTTCGGTGACCGGTTTCCCGAGGGCTACGCGGTGTCGGACCGGAAGGTGCGGCGGTATCTGGCGCTGCGTGCGGTCGTGGGGCCGGTGTGCGCGGTCGTGGCCGGGCTGCTGGGTCTGGGCGCGGTGCTGGTGGTGCTGGTCGTGCGCGGGGTTGTCCAAGGGAGCCTGGGGTGGGGCGAGTTGACGGGGCAGGTGGTCCTCGGCGGCGTCCTGCTCTTCCTCGATCTCCAGGGGCTGCGTTCGCTCGCCCGGCTGGACGCGCGGTTGGCCGGCGAGTGTTTCGGGCCCTCGGGTCCCGAGCTGCTGCGGCTGCGCATCGACGAACTGGCGGCCAGCCGTGCGGCGGTCGTCGACGCCGTGGACGCCGAACGCCGCCGGATCGAGCGGGACTTGCACGACGGGATCCAGCAACGCCTGGTCGCGCTCGGCATGTTGCTCGGCCGGGCCCGGCGCGGGCGCGCCCCGGAGCGGACGGACGCGCTGCTGCTCCAGGCCCACGAGGAGTGCCGGGCGCTCCTCGCCGAGCTGCGCGAGGTGACGTGGCGCGTCTATCCGTCGGCGCTGGACAGCCTGGGGCTCGAAGAGGCGCTGGGCGGGGTGTCCGAGCGGTGCGCGCTGCCCGTCCGCACGGAGTTCGACGTCGCCGGTGAGCTGCCCCGGCCGGTGGAGACCGCCGCGTACTTCGTGGTCTCGGAGGCCGTGACCAACGCGGCCAAGCACTCGGGGGCGACGAAGGTCCACGTCCGGGTCGTGCTGCGCGGCCCGGTGCTCGTGGTGCGCGTCCGGGACGACGGGGCGGGCGGCGCGGACGCCGACGGCAGTGGGCTCGGCGGGCTGCGGGGGCGGGTCGCCGCGCTCGACGGCACGCTGTCCGTCGACAGCCCCGCCGGGGGACCGACCACGATCATCGCGGAGCTGCCGTGCGCCTGATGCTCGCCGAGGACTCGACGCTGTTGCGCGAGGGGCTGGTCCGGCTCCTCGTCGAGGAGGGGCACGAGGTGGTGGGCGCGTTCGGTGACGCCGCTCCCCTGCCGGACGCCGTCGCGGCGCACCGGCCCGACGTCGTCGTCCTCGACATCCGTATGCCACCGACGCACACCGACGAGGGGCTGCGGGCTGCCCTGACGATCCGTCAGGAGTGGCCGGGGACCGGTGTGTTGGTGCTGTCGCAGCACATCGAGCGGCACTATGCCGCCCGGCTCCTGGCCGCCGGCGCGGAACGCGTGGGGTATCTGCTGAAGGACCGGGTCGCGCAGGTCGAGGAGTTCCTGGACGCCCTGGAGCGCGTCCACGCGGGCGGCGCGGTCCTGGACCCGGAAGTCGTCCGGCAGTTGGTGGTCCGCACGACGCACACCGACCCGCTGACCCGCCTGACGCCCCGCGAGCGCGATGTCCTCGAAGCGCTCGCCCAGGGGCATACGAACGCGGCGATCGCGCGGAAGCTGCACGTCTCGCTGAGCGCGGTGGAGAAACACCTGGCGGCGATCTTCGACAAGCTGGAGCTGTCCCACGCCACGGGCTACAACCGGCGGGTGCTGGCGATCCTGCGGTACCTGGAGAGCTAGCGGCTCTTGAGGGCCCCGGCTGTCGTGCCGGGGCCCCGGTGTGCGTGGTCAGCGTCCGAGCAGCGCCCTCACCCCCGCGACCGTCGTCACCTTGATCAGCGGCTGGTAGAGGTCCATCACGTCGAGCGCCTTCGCGTGCGCGGTGTCGTTGGCGCCCGCGCAGGCGTCGGCGGCGACGAGGACTTCGACGCCGGCGTCGGCGGCGGCCAGGGCCGTCGACAGGACGCAGCAGTCGGTGCTGACGCCGGCGAGGACGAGGCGGCCGTGGGGGGCGACGCGTTCGGCGAGCTCCGGGGTCCACTTGCCGAACGAGGGGGCGTCCAGGACGTGCGGGGCGAGGGCGGAGAAGCCGTCCGTCAGGTGCCACAGGGGCGCGTCCGGCGGCTGGAGGGCGAACGGCCACTGCGCGTAGTACGCGCGCCAGGCGCCTTCCGGCTCCGGCGGGGCGACGAACCGGGTGAACGTCACGTCGTCCCCGAAGGCCGGCAGCAGTCGCCGTACCCCGGTGGCGGCCTCGCGGTAGCGGGGGGTGGCCCAGGGGCTCGTGGGGTCGGCGAAGACGTACTGCATGTCGACGACCGCGAGGTGGTGGGTCATGTCGCGGCCTCCCGGGCGCGGGCGGAGGCGGTGCTGGCGTGAGGGTCCGTCATCGTCAGGTGTCTGCCTGTCTTCCGGTGCGGGCGCGAGGGGTGTCCGAGGCAGTCCTACCCGGCGGGGCCCCTCGCGCACCGCGCACGGCCTCAGGCACCCATCTCCGTCCGCGCGAACTCGTCCGCGCGCAGACCCCGGGCGATCGCGGCGGCCGCGGCGTGCAGGTGGGGCGCCGTGCGGGCGGGCTGGACGCGGACGGCGTCGGCGATCACGCCGACGGCGGCGACGACGCTCCCGCGCGCGTCCCGCACGGGGACGGCGTGGCTGCTGCGGCCCTGGACGAACGTGTTGTGGACGAGCGCGTAGCCCTCCCGGCGCACGCGCACGAGGCCGCGGCGCAGCGCGCTGACGTCGGTGACGGTGGCCGGGGTGTAGGCGCGCAGGGGCGGTACGAGGGCCTGCTGCTGGACGGTCTCGTCCGCGTGCGCGAGGAGGACGAGGCCGACGGCGGTGGCGTGCAGCGGGAGGCGGCGACGTTCGGCGACGACCCGGGCCGTGCGCTGCGGGTCGCCGCAGACGAAGGCCAGGCAGACGCTCTCGGCGCCGTCGCGGACGGCGATCATCGCGGCGGCCGAGGTCTGCCGGTGCAGGGCGACCAGGCAGGGGTGGGCGGCCTCGACGAGGGAGGAGGCGCGCGGGGCGAGGGAGGCGGTCTCCCACAGGCGCAGGCCGATGCTGTAGCCGCCGTCGGCGGAGCGTTCCAGGGCGCCCCAGGCGTGGAGTTTGTTGACGATGCGGTAGACCGTGGCGACGGGCAGGGAGCAGCGGCGACTGATGTCGCTGAGGGACAGCGTCCGGTTCTCCGGGTCGAAGGCGGCAAGGATGCTCAGCGTCCGGTCGACGACCGAACGCTCCGGGGAGGAGTGGGGAGTGGTCATCCCGTTCAGTTTCCTTTCACCTTCATGACAAGGGTGCTTTCGGGATGCGTGTGGGCACGTGCGGGCACCAAGCGGCACGTGGGGAACCAGAGATGATCCGGCATCGAGCGACCACGTCTATGATTGAACCCTCAAGCTGCATGAGAAAGGTCGATTCCGGAACGCCCATGGTCGATTTCGCATCGTTAGCGATCCCCGTCGTGCCCTTCTCGCCCCTGTGCCGGCCCGGTCTCGGTCTCGCGCTCACCTCGCTGAAGACCCTGCGCGGCTTCGGGGACCCGGAGTTCCTGGCCGCTCCGCACCGGCTGGACTTCCACCAGATCCTGCTGGTGACGGAGGGCGGCGGGACCTATGCGATCGACTCCGCGCGCGTCGTGTGCCGTCCGGGGACGCTGCTGTGGACGCGGCCCAACCAGGTGGTCCAGTTCTGTCCGCGACCGGACATGGACGCCGACATCATCATGTTCACGGAGTCGTTCCCGCTGAGCATGAGCGCGCACATGGGCATGCTCGACGACGTGCTGCGGCCCTCGCACTGGCGGCTGCGGGACGGTGAACTCGCCGCGCTGAAGCGGGTGCTGGGCGTGCTGGAGGAGGAGTTCACGCGCCCCGACCAGGGGCTCGGCGAGGACCTGCTGAAGCATCTGCTGGCGGTCGTCCTGCTGCACATCGACCAGATGTGCCGTCAACGCCACAAGGAGACGGCCGCGTTCAGCGGCGAGCACGGTGAACTGTTCCTGCGTTTCCGCCGCGAGCTGGACCGCTCCTACCGTGCGACCCGGCTCGTCGAGGAGTACGCGGCGGCGCTGCGGTGCTCCACGCGCGCGTTGTCGCGGGCCTGCCGCGCGGTCGCGGGGACGTCGACGAAGGACGTGATCGACGCGCGCGTGGCCCTGGAGGCGCGCCGGCTGCTGGTCCACACCGACCTGCCGATCAGCGCGATCGCGCGGCAGCTCGGATTCTCCGAGGTGACCAACTTCGGCAAGTTCTTCGTGCGCCGCGTGAATATGACACCGGGTGCCTTCCGGCGTGAGTCGAAACGGGGTCACCAGTCGTGATTCGGGCACCTCGGACCCGCTTAATCGTTCGGCCGCTCTATTAAGGGCGGAGGTCTACGCCCGTAAACTCGGTTTTCTTTCCGTTGTTCGGAAGAACGGTTGTTTCCGATTACCGGAAGTGGCAAGACTGTGTCCTGCGTGCTTCGGGCGACCTTCCGTTGCGCGAGTGTCAGCCGTGGCCGTACCGGCGCGCCGACTCGTTCTGCTGCGCCAGGCGCCTGAGCGAGAGGAGAGCGGGTTCGAGGAGGACGGTGAGCAGGAGGGCGCGTTCGGCGCTCTCCAGGGGGTCGTCGATGCCGTCGAGCTGGCCGAGGTCGAGGGCTGCCGTGCGTTCCGCGAGGCGGGCGTAGGGCAGGAGGGTCGTGTGGTCGACGGGGGCGCCGAGGGAGCGCAGTGAGGTGATGGTCTCGGCGAGGGCGGCGCGCGCGGGGGCGCCGGCGTGCACGTTCCAGCCCAACTCGGCGATGAGGGCGTCGACTTCGGCGGTCCCCTCGGGTGCGGACGCCTCTTCGGTTTCGCCGGTGACGTCGATCGCGCCGATGACGAGGCCGAGCAGGATGTGGGGGTCGCCGGTGTACGCGGCGACGGCGTCGAGGACCTGGCGGGCGGTGCTGACGGACAGTCCGCGCACGCCGGTGAGGGCGCGGATCAGGCGGAGCCTGCGCAGGTGCGCCTCGTCGTACTCGGCCTGGGTGGCGGAGGTCTGGCGGCCGGGCGGGAGCAGGCCCTCGCGCAGGTAGTACTTGATCGTCGTGACGGAGACGCCGCTGCGGCGGCTCAGTTCGGACATGCGCATCGGTGGTGCCCCGCTCCGGCCTCGTGACCCTTGCCACTCACTATTGGATACCTCTACTGTCTAACATAGATAGTGCAGGTATCCAATATTGGCCTGCCCTTCACCCACCCCTGCGCGCCGACGTGAGGACACACCCATGCCCGCTCTGAGCTGGACCGCCGCCACTCCTCCCCCGCCGGACACCGAGGCGTACCTCATGGCCTCCCGCTTCGAGGTCCGCACCCTCGCCGACGCCCTGCGTTTCCTGCTGAAGACCCCCGCGGTCTGGAAGCAGGCCAAGGGCGCGCCGGGCGCGTACGGCGCCGCGCTGATCGCCGAGCCCCTGAAGCGCACGTTCTGGACCCTGTCGTCCTGGGAGAGCGAGGACGCGCTCCACGCGTACGCGCGCGCCGTCCCGCACCGGCCGGTGATGACCGGCCTCAGGAAGTCGATGAAGTCCGCCACCTTCACCTACTGGGCGGGCCCGCCCGCGATCGACTGGACGGACGCGCGGAACCGGCTCGCCGAGAAACAGCGGGAGGACGCGTCGTGACGCTCACCGGCACCACCGAGGCGCCCCGCGCCGCGACCCGCCGCGCTCCCCTGTGGCTCGCGGTCGTCGCCGCGAGCGTCCCGATGTTCATGGTCGCCCTCGACAACCTGGTCGTCTCGACGACCCTTCACACCCTCGCCGTCGACCTCGGCGCGAGCACCCAGCAGCTCCAGTGGTTCGTCAACGCGTACGTTCTCGGCTTCGCCTGTCTGCTGATGACCGGCGCCGCGCTCGGGGACCGGTTCGGGCGCCGGCGGGTGTTCGTCGCGGGGATCGCGCTGTTCACGCTGGCGTCGGTGGGGTGCGGACTGGCGGGCAGCAGTGGGCAGTTGATCGCGTTCCGGGCCGTTCAGGGGTTCGGGGCGGCGGCCGTGATGCCGCTGTCGCTGACGCTGCTGTCGCAGGCCGTCCCCGAGCGGCTGCGCGGGCTCGCGCTGGGCGTGTGGTCCGGGGTGAGCGGGCTCGCCGTCGCGCTGGGGCCGGTCGTCGGCGGGGCCGTCGTCGAGGGGCTGGACTGGCGGTGGATCTTCTGGGTCAACGTGCCGGTGTGCGTCGTCGCGATCCCGCTGGTGTACGGCGCGCTGAAGGAGAGTGCGCTGCCGGGCACCCGGCTCGACCTGGGCGGGATGGTGCTCGCGGCGGGCGGGCTGTGCGCGGTCGTGTGGGGCATCGTGCACGGCGAGCCGGACGGCTGGACGTCGGGGACGGTGCTGGGCGCGTTCGCGGCGGGGACCGTGCTGCTCGCGGGGTTCGTCGCCTGGGAGGGGCGGGCGCCGCAGCCGATGCTGCCGCTGTCGTTCTACCGGGTGCGGGCGTTCACGCTGACCAACGTCGTCTCGGCGGCGATGTACTTCGGGGTCTTCGGCTCGCTCTTCCTGCTCACGCAGTACCTCCAGATCGCGCCGCCGCGCACCCCCCTCGAAGCGGGGGTGCGGACGCTGCCGTGGACGCTGATGCCGATGGTCGTGGCGCCGGTCGCGGGGCTGCTGACGGACCGGGTCGGGGGCGGGCGGCTGATGGCGCTCGGGCTGTTCCTGCAAGGCGCGGGGCTCGGCTGGATCAACCTCCTCGCCGGGACGGACACGGCGTACGCGGCGCTCGTGTGGCCGATGGTGGTGGCCGGCACCGGGATGGGGTTCGTGTTCGCGCCGACGGCGGCCGTGGTGCTGGGCTCGGTGGACCGGGAGCACGCGGGGAAGGCGTCCGGCGCCAACAGCACCGTCCGCGAGATCGGGGGCGCGCTCGGGATCGCCGTCCTGAGCACGGTGTTCGTGGCGTACGGGGACACCGGGAGTCCGCGGGGGTTCGTGGACGGGCTGGTGCCCGCGGTGTGGGTGGGGGTCGCGGTGGTGTTCGCGGGGGCGGTCTGCGCGCTCGGGATTCCCCGGAGGCCGTGAGCCGCGCGGGTTGGGCAGAGGGCCGTCGGGGAAGCCTCGGACCGTCGGCCGGCCGTTGCGCGGGGGCGGCGGAGACTTCAGGGATGGAGTTGATGCACGGTGGAACGACGCTTGTCGGTGGCGACGCACTGGGGGAGTTTCGTCGCGGTGGTCGACTCCGGCCGACTGGTGCGGATCGAGCCGAGGGACGACGACCCCGCGCCGTCCCCCATCGGCCCCGGCATGGTGACGGCCGCCGACGACGGCGCCCGCGTGCTGCGCCCCGCCGTGCGCAAGGGCTGGCTGGACGGCCTGCCGCGCGCGAACGACACGGCCCGGGGCGCGGACGCCTTCGTGGAGGTGAGCTGGGACGACGCGCTCACGCTGGTCAGCGAGGAACTGCGGCGCGTGCGCGAACAGCACGGGGACAGCGCGGTGTTCGGCGGCTCCTACGGCTGGGCGAGCGCGGGTGCCTTCCACAACGCGCAGGGTCAGCTCCACCGGTTCCTGGCGCTGGGCGGCGGATACACCGACTCCCGCAACACGTACAGCACCGCCGCCCTGGAGGTCGTCCTCCCCCATGTGATCGGCGGGCATCCGTGGAGCTACCAGTCCCGGATGCCGATGTGGGACGAGATCGCCGAGCACTGCGAGTTCGTGGTGGCGTTCGGCGGGCTGGCCCTCAAGAACAGCCAGATCAACCCCGGCGGGCTGGCCAGGCACCGGACGCGGGACCTCCAGCGCCGGTGCCGTGCGGCCGGGGTGCGGTTCGTGAACGTCAGCCCGATCCGCGCCGACACCGCCGGCTTCCTCGACGCCGAGTGGCTGCCCGTCGTCCCCAACACCGACACCGCCGCGATGCTCGGCATCGCGCACACGATGCTGGTCAACGGGTGGCACGACGAGGACTTCCTGCGCCGGTGCTGCGTCGGCTTCGACCGCTTCGCCGCCTACCTGCTCGGCGAGGCCGACGGCGTCCCCAAGGACGCCGACTGGGCGGCGCGGATCACCGGCATCGGCCGCGACGCGCTCACCGGCCTCGCCCGCCGCCTCACCGAGCGGCGTTCCCTCGTCATGGTCAACTACGCGGTGCAGCGGGCGGATCACGGCGAACAGCCGATCTGGATGTCGGTCGTGCTGGCCGCCATGGCGGGCTCGATGGGCCGGCCCGGCTGCGGCTGGGGCGCGGGGTACGCGACGATGGACGCGACCGGTGTCGCCCCGGGCCGCCCCTTCGTGGCGTCGGTCCCCGCTGTTCCCAACCCCGTCGCGGATTTCATCCCCGTCGCGAGGATCGCCGACGCCCTGCTGCACCCGGGCCGGACCATCGACTACGACGGCCGGCGCCTCACGCTGCCCGAACTGCGCCTGGTCTACTGGTGCGGCGGCAACCCCTTCCACCACCACCAGGACCTCCACCGGCTGACCCGCGCCTGGCAGACCCCGGACACGGTGGTGGTGCACGAGGCGTGGTGGAACACCACGGCCAAGTTCGCGGACATCGTCCTCCCCGTCGCCACCGGCTTGGAGCGCGACGACTTCGCCGCCGGATTCTCCGATCCCCACCTCGTCGCGATGCCGAAGGTGCGGGAACCGGCGGGCGAGTCGCGCACCGACCACCACGTCTTCGCCGCCCTGGCCGCCCGGCTCGGCTACGAGCGGGAGTTCACGCAGGGGCGTTCCGAGTCCGCCTGGGTCCGCCACCTCTACGAGGAGACGCGAGCCGCACTCGGCGACGGGGCCGCCCTGCCGGACTTCGACGAGTTCTGGCGAACCTCCGCCGCCGAACTGCCCGCGCTCACCGGGCCGTTCCCCGGTGACTTCGGGGCGCTGCGTTCGGATCCGGGGCGGTTCCCCCTGCCGACGCCTTCGGGCCGGATCGAGATCTTCTCCGAGGAGATCGACTCGTTCGGCTACGACGACTGCGCCGGGCACCCGACGTGGTTCGAGCCCGCCGAGTGGCTGGGCGGCGACCTGGCGGACCGGTTCCCGCTGCACCTGATCTCGAACCAGCCCGCCTCACGCCTGCACAGCCAGTACGACAACGGGGGCCACAGCCTCGCTTCGAAGATCCACGGCCGTGAGCCCGTGACGATCAACCCGTCGGACGCCGCCTCACGCGGCATCGAGAACGGCACGGTCGTCCGCGTCCACAACGACCGGGGCAGCTGCCTCGCGGGCGCGGTCCTGTCGGACGACGTCATGCCGGGCGTCGTCCAACTGTCCACCGGAGCATGGTGGGACCCCGTGCGGCCGGGGACAAGCGGAACACTGGACCGCCACGGCAACCCGAACTCCCTCACAGCGGACCGGCCTTGCTCACGCCTGTCCCAAGGGCCGAGCGCCCTCAGCGCACTGGTCGACGTCGAGGTCCACGACGGCCCCCTTCCCGAGGTGCGCGCCTTCACACCACCACGACTCGAACGCTGACACGGTCAACGAACGCCTTTTTCAACCCATTTGCGCATACATGACGGTATGAATACCGTGCGCAGACATGACTGCACTCCAAGACCTCAAGTACGCCCAGTGGTTCAGGGGCGCCGACGTCGACGGCGACGGGTTCATCACCCAGCGGGACGTCCGCATGATGAGCGAGCGCTACATCGCCGCCCGGGGCGTCGCGCCGGACTCCACGCCCGCCCGCCTGCTCACCGAGGGGATGGACGTGTTCTGGACGAACGTCATCGCCCCGATGGACCAGGACGGCGACGGGAAGGTCGACCTGCGGGAGATGACCGAGGGGTTCCGGCGCGCCCTGACCGACCCCGCCCTGTACCCGCGGCAGGTCGAGCCGGTGACCGACTGCTTCTTCGACCTCGTCGACCTCGACGGGGACGGCAGGATCGACCAGTCGGAGTTCCGGCTGATGTTCGACGCGGTCGCCGGCGTCTCCGGCGAGGAGTGCGCCACGGTCTTCGCCGCGCTGGACCGGGACGGCTCCGGCGCACTGGACCGCGCCGAATTCCACCGGGCGGTCGCGGAGTTCTTCTACGGCGACGACCCCGGCGCCCCCGCCAACCACCTGTTCGGCAGGGTCGCCATCTGACGAGCCACGGGCGAGGCCACAGGTGGGGCCAAGGGCGAGGCCCCACCCCCCTCGTTGCTCATATGAACACCGGGTTACCATATGAGCACCGCAGATGAGCGCCGCCTAGCTCGAAAGAGAGCCCTGTGACTGTCAACGAGGACTCGTTCACCAACTGGATGAACCGCGAGGAGACCGCGGAGTCGATGATCCCGGTCATCGGGAAGCTGCACCGTGAGCGGGACGTGACCGTCCTCGTGCACAGCCGCTCCCTGGTCAACAAGTCGGTCGTCAGCATCCTCAAGACCCACCGGTTCGCCCGGCAGATCGCGGGCGAGGAGCTGTCGGTCACCGAGACGATGCCGTTCCTCCAGGCGCTCACCACGCTCGACCTCGGCCCCTCGCAGATCGACCTCGGGCTGCTCGCCGAGAGCTACCGGGCCGACGGACGCGGCCTGAGCGTCGAGGAGTTCACCGCCGACGCGGTGGCCGGGGCGACCGGCGCCAACAAGATCGAGCGGGGCGCGGGACGGGACGTCGTCCTGTACGGCTTCGGCCGTATCGGGCGGCTCGTCGCGCGCCTGCTGATCGAGAAGTCCGGTTCGGGCAACGGGCTGCGGCTGCGCGCGATCGTCGTGCGCGGCGGCGGCCCCGGCGACCTCGTCAAGCGGGCCTCGCTGCTGCGCCGGGACTCGATCCACGGCCAGTTCCAGGGCACGATCACCGTCGACGAGACGGCCGGCACGATCACCGCCAACGGCAACGAGATCAAGGTGATCTACGCGGACGACCCCTCCCAGGTCGACTACACCGCGTACGGCATCACCAACGCGATCCTCATCGACAACACCGGCAAGTGGCGCGACCGCGAGGGCCTGAGCGGGCACCTGCGGCCCGGCATCGACAAGGTGCTGCTGACCGCGCCCGGCAAGGGCGACGTCCCGAACATCGTGCACGGCGTCAACCACCACACGATCAAGCCGGACGAGCGGATCCTGTCCTGCGCGTCCTGCACGACCAACGCGATCGTGCCGCCGCTGAAGGCGATGGACGACGCGTTCGGGGTGGAGCGCGGGCACGTCGAGACGGTCCACTCCTTCACCAACGACCAGAACCTGCTGGACAACTTCCACAAGTCCGAGCGCCGGGGCCGCTCCGCGCCGCTCAACATGGTGATCACCGAGACGGGCGCCGCCTCCGCCGTCGCGAAGGCGCTGCCCGACCTGAAGGCGAGGATCACCGGCAGCTCGATCCGGGTGCCCGTCCCGGACGTCTCCATCGCGATCCTCAACCTCCAGCTCGCCCGCGAGACCACCCGCGAGGAGGTCCACGACCACCTCCGCGAGGTGTCCCTGACCTCGCCGCTGCGCCGCCAGATCGACTTCACGACCGCCCCGGACGCCGTCTCCAGCGACTTCATCGGCTCCCGGCACGCCTCGATCGTCGACGCGGGCGCGCTGAAGGTCGAGGGCGACAACGCGATCCTCTACCTCTGGTACGACAACGAGTTCGGCTACTCCTGCCAGGTCGTGCGCGTCGTCCAGCACGTGTCGGGCGTCGAGTACCCGACGTTCCCGGCGACGGCGGTCTAGAGCTCGCCGTCCGTCAGGCAGACCGTCGTCCCCGCCAGCGCCGCCTCGTGCAGGGCGCACAAGGTGCGGAGGTGGGGCGCGGGGAGCAGGGCGTCGAGGTCGGTGAGGTGGTGGAAGGCGTGGCGGTCGTGCTCCTCGCTGAGGCGGACGGCCGCGCCGGGGGGCAGGGTGCCGCCGTGGAAGTAGCAGTCGAGGACGGGGCCGGTGCCGAGGACGTCGGCGCGGTGGTCGATGCCGATCAGGCGCAGCGGGCCGGGGAGTCCGAGGCCCGTCTCCTCGCGCAGTTCGCGGCGGGCCGCCGTCCGGGGGTCCTCGCCGTGGTCGAGCATGCCGCCGGGCAGCCACCAGTCCCCGGCGGCGGGCTGGCCGGGGGCGTAGCGCAGGAGGAGGACGCGGCCGGCGGTGTCCAGGAGGAGGACGCAGGACGCGAGCAGGGTCCTCGGCTGGGTCTGCACCCACTCCTCCCTGGGCAGCCACGCCTCCGGTTTCTCGGCGGTGACGGTCTCGTCCACGGCGGGTTCCTTCCTGAGGAGGGGTCGGGTCGTCCTGGTCAACGACCGAGTTCCGCGCGGGGGACGGTTGCGGAGACCCACTTGTCGGGTTGGTAAGGCTTGCCTTATAAAGTGTCCGAGTCCTCGATGATCGTATTGACATACGTACGTACATCGGGGGCGCGTCCCCTCCCCGTACGACAGGACACCCATGCGCACCACCTCCCGCGGCCTCATCGCGGCACTCGCTCTGACCCCGCTCCTCGCGGGCTGCTTCTCCTCGGGCGGGTCCGGCTCCGCGCAGGGCTCCGGCGACGGACGGCTGCGCGTCGCCCTCGCGGTGCCGCCCGCGCAGGCGCTGTCCCCGTACAGCAACGACGCGACCGTGCTCAGCAAGCTCTCGGTGGTCGAGGGCCTGACCGCGCTCGACAAGAACGGCGCCGCCGCCCCCGCGCTGGCCACGTCCTGGAAGCGGACCAACCCCACGACGTGGACGTTCGAGCTGCGCAAGGCGACCTTCCAGGACGGCACCCCGGTCACCGCCGCCTCGGTCGTGAACGCCCTCGGCCACGCGAACTCCGCCGCGACCAAGCCGCGTGTCCTCAGCGACGTCACCCTCACCGCGAAGGCCGACGACGCCGACACCGTCACCCTCACCACCAAGACGCCCGACCCGGTGCTCCCGCTGCGCCTGGCGAGCCCCGCCCTCGGCATCCTCGCCGCGAAGGCGTACGGCGCGAACGGCGCCGTCACACCGGTCGGCACCGGCACCGGCCCCTTCAGGATCACGAAGCTGACCGGCAAGACGAGCGCCACGCTCGACCGGTACGACGGCTACTGGGGCGGCGAGGCGAAGGCGCCCGGCATCGACGTGACCTGGATCGCGGACGGCACCGCCCGCGCGAACGCCCTGCGCGCCAAGGACGTCGACATCGCCGAGTGGATCCCCACCTCGCAGGCCAAGCTCCTCGACGCGAAGACCCGGCACGAGGTGCCGTCCGTGCGGACCGACAGCCTCGTCCTCAACACCCGCGGCGGCACCTTCACGAACGCCGGACTGCGGGCCGCCGCGCGCGAGGCCGTCGACGGCTCCGCGCTCGTCGGCTCGGTGTTCGGCGGGTACGCGGACGCCCCGCAGGGCCTGTTCGGGCCCGCCGTGTCCTGGGCCGCCGCCGACCGCGTCCCCGTGACCGGGCGGGCCGCCGCCGTGAAGGTGCCCGCCGGGACGACCGTGCGGCTCGCCGCCTACACCAACCGGGCCGAGCTGCCCGAGGCGGCGACCGTGCTGCAACAGCAGTTGGAGAAGGCCGGGTTCACGGTCAAGCAGGACGTCCGCGAGTACACGCAGATGGAGGCCGACCTGCTCGCCGGGAAGTACGACGCGCTCGTGTTCTCGCGGGTGACGCTCCTCGACACCGGGGACGCGGTCGCCTACCTCGCGAGCGACTTCACGAGCGACGGGGTCTACAACCTCGCCGGACTGAAGGACGCGAAGGTCGACCAGGCGATCAAGTCGGCGGCCGAGGAAGGCGATCCGGCCGCGCGGCACAAGAAGATCATGCGGGCCGAGGCGGAGATCCTGCGGACGGACGCGGTGGTGCCGCTGGTGCACGAGAAGGTCGTGCAGGGCATCTCCCCCGACGTCGAGGGCGTGCTGCTCGACCCGCGTGAGCGCTCCCTCATCGACGCCGGCACCCACCTGAAGTGACCTCATCGTGACCGATTCCCGTACGGTGGCCGGCCGTGTCCTGGCCGGGGCCGTCCTCCTCGCCGCCGTCAGCTCGCTGCCCTGGCTCTCCGGAACCGACCCCGCGCTGACGGTACTTCGCGCCCGCTCCGGCGATCAGGACCCGACGCCGGGGCAGTTGGCCGCCGTGCGGGAACAACTCGGGCTCGACGAAGGGCCGTTGCCCCACCTCCTGCGCTGGCTCGGCGGGGACGCCGGGACGTCGTGGGTGTCCGGGGAGGCGGTGTGGCCGCAGGTCTCGGACGCGTTCGCGGTGTCCGTGACGATGATGCTGGGCGCGCTCGCCGTGACGGTCCTGGTGACGGGGCTGGTGTGTGCGCGGACCCTGTATCTCGGCTCGCGCGGGCGGCTGCGGCAGGCCGGGGACGGGGTGTCCGCCGCCGTCCTCGCCGCACTGCCCAAGTTCCTGCTGGCCTCGCTGCTCGCGACCGTGTGCGGGGTGTGGCTCAAGTGGCTGCCGTCCAGCGGATGGGAGGGGCCGGCGTCGATGGTGCTGCCCGCGCTCGCGCTGGGGGTGCCGTCGGGCGCGATGATCGGAGGGCTGCTCCAGCAGGCGCTGCCGGGGGCGTTCCAGGAGCCGTGGGCGCGCACGGCGCGCGCGTTCGGGCTGTCGCGGGGGTATGTCGCGCGCAACGCCCTGCGGCGGGCGCTGCCGGGGGTGCTGCCGCAGCTCCTGCCGACCGTCGTCGGGTTGGTGGGCGGTTCGGTCGCCGTCGAGAAGATCTTCAACATCCCCGGGCTCGGGCGGCTCGCCCTCGACACGGCCCTGGCACAGGATCTGCCGCCGCTCCAGACGGTGACGCTGGTGCTGGTCCTGCTGGGCGTCGGGGCCGGGCTGGCGATCCGGGCCCTGTGCCGGGCGCTGCTCGGACCGGCGCTGCGCGACGGGGCGCTGCCCGCGCTGCCGGTGGTGGACGTGCGGGTGCGGTGGTGGCTCGGGGCGGGGTGCGGCGCGGTGCTGCTCGTGGCCGTCGTCGCCGGGCTGCTGCGCGACCCCGCCCAGGTCGACACGGCCGCCCGCCTGCTCTCCCCCTCGCTCCAACACCCCCTGGGCACCGACTCGTTGGGCCGCGACATGCTGGCCAGGCTCGGACACGGGGCGCTGCGCACGGCGTCCGTCGCGCTCGCGGTGACGGGCGTGAGCGTACTGGTGGGGCTGCTGCTGGGGCTCTCCGGGCGGGTCGGCACGGGGCTGACGGAGGTCGTGTCGACCCTGCCCGCCGTCCTCGCCGGGCTGCTGACGACGGCCGTGACCGGGCCGTCGGTGTGGGGCGCCGCGCTCGCCGTGTGCCTGGTCGGCTGGGCGCCGTACGCGGCACAGACGTCGGCGCTGCTCGCGCAGGAGCGGGCCGCCGGGCACACCATGGCGTCCCGCTCCCTGGGCGCGGGCGCGGCACATCTCCTGCGCCGCCATCACCTGCCGGCCGTGCTGCCCGCCGTCATCCGCAACGCGCTGCTGCGGCTGCCCACGGCGGTGCTCGTCCTCGCGTCGCTGGGCTTCCTGGGGCTCGGCGAGCAGCCGCCGACGCCGGAGTGGGGGCGGCTGATGTCCGAGAACCAGCCGTATCTGGAACTGGCGCCGTGGACGGTGCTGGGGCCCGCGGGGGCGTTGGTGGTACTGGCTGTGCTGGCGGTGTCGGTGGATGGTGGGGTCGCGGGGTGGCGGCGGAAGAGGTGAGGGGCGCGGGGGTGCGGTGAGGGGTGGGGGCAGCGCCGGCGTTTCGGGGCAGGGGTGGCGTGGTGGCGTCCCGCCGAGTGGTGTAGCCATGCCGGCCGTGTGGCTCCGCTCAGGGTCGAGACGGCGCCCGGTGCCGAGGCGAACGCGTCGGCCAATTGACCTGCGGAGTCAAGAGCCCTGCGCCGCCACACCACTCGGCGGGACACCAGCGTTGGCGCCGGGAAGCAGTGTCGGCGTCGGCGGCGGAGTCGACGCCGGGGGCGGTACCGGCGTCGGGAGTGTGCCCGTTCCGCCCGGCCGAGGGTGTCTTGTGGGCCGGGCCCGGTGGAGGTGTCGTCGCGGGCTGAAGCACTCGGTGCGGCCGGGCGTGCCGTGATCCGGCCGACCCCGGTCAGGACGCCCCTCCTCGGCCGGCTCCGCCTTCGCGGGCGGTGCGATCCGTTCGGCAGCGGGGCCGCGTCGCAGTTCGCGCGGCGGTCAACTCCCGTGCGGCGTAGGGCAGTCCGCGTGGTGGACCGGACGCGTGCCGAAATTCGCGGCCAAGTCCCGGTCATGATCCACCCGTTGGGGCGCGGGCGTATGGCGGTTTCGGCGCGCGTCGTGTCGGGTGCGGTCGCGAACACAGCCCGCGTATCCCGGGTTCCGGCCTGCGGCTCTGCCCGTCGCGCCGTCAGCCGGATTGCGAACGCGCCCTGCTCCGGCCCCAGTTGGGCCCCGCCGGCACCCATTGGCCAAAACCTTACGGTCGGTGGCGATGGGTGGGGGCAAGTGGCTTTCGGCCAAAGGGTGTTCGCCTAGGGTGGCGTTCTGATCAGCGTTGTTCACGATCCGCAGGAGGCTCCGCCGTGCCGGACACCCAGGACACCCAATCCCCCGCGAGCAAGGCCCAGGAAGCGCGCTCCCGGATCGACACGTCCACGCCCCACTCGGCGCGGTTCTGGAACTACTTCGTCGGCGGCAAGGACAACTACGAGGTCGACCGGCAGATCGGGAACCAGATCAAGGAGATCTTCCCCGGCCTGGTGGACGTCGCGGTGACGAGCCGGCACTTCCTGGGCCGCGCGGTCACCCACCTCGTCGCGGACGTCGGCGTCCGCCAGTTCCTCGACATCGGCACCGGCCTGCCCACCGCCGACAACACGCACGAGGTGGCGCAGCGCGTCGCCCCGGAGACGAAGATCGTGTACGTCGACAACGACCCGATCGTCCTGGCCCACGCCAACGCGCTGCTGACCAGCACGAAGGAAGGCAAAACCGCCTACCTCGACGCCGACATGTACGACCCGGCGGCGATCCTGGAGAAGGCGGCGGGCACGCTGGACCTCTCGCAGCCGGTCGCGCTGATGATCCTCAACACCCTCGGCCACGTCGCCGAGTACGAGCAGGCGCGTGAGCTGGTCGGCAAGCTGATGGCCGGGCTGCCGTCCGGGAGCCACCTCGTCATCAGCGACTCGACGTCCACCAGCCCCGGCATGATCGCGGCGTCCGAGGCGTACAACAAGAGCGGCGCCGTGCCGTACTACGTGCGCACCGTCGAGGAGATCGGCGGCTTCTTCGACGGCCTCGACCTGCTGGAGCCCGGCGTCGTCCAGGTGACCGAGTGGCGGCCGACGGCGGACACGCACAAGGTGTACGTGGACGCGTACGGGGCGGTCGGCCGCAAGGCGTGAACCGCCGTACGGCGTAAGGGTTTCCGAGAGGCGGGACCGGTCCGGGCCGGTCCCGCCTCCGCATGTCACGGTGGGGCACGCCTCAGGGCGGGGTTCCACCCCAGGCTCTCCAGGTCCTGGTCAGCGACCTGCCGTCACCTGTGTCATCGTGTGCGCACGGAACCACGGACGCCCGTTCGACATCCAGACAGGTGAACGGGGTCGGCGTACGGAGCACGGGAGAGCAGCACGATGCGTGGGCGGATCAAGGGAGCGGCGGCGGTGTGCGCTCTGCTCGTCGCGGGCCTGGCGACGGGATGCACGACGGAGTCCTCGGCGGTGTCCCGGCCGGCGGCGTCCGCGTCCGGCTCCGCGTCGAGCGCGGCGCCCTCCGTGGATCCCCGGGCCGCCGTCGAGGCCGCGTACCGCAAGTGGGGGCTGAAGCCGCTGGCGCAGCCACCCGCGCCGCCCGCGAAGAAGCCGGTCCGGCTGGGGGCGGGCGGGCGGATACCCGTCATCAGCGAGATACCGACCAAGGACAAGGTCGTCTTCCTCACCTACGACGACGGGACCGAGCAGGACCCCCAATTCATCACGATGATGCGGGAGTTGAAGATACCGATCACGATGTTCCTCACGGACGCCGCGATCAGGTCGGACTACGGCTACTTCACGAAGCTCCAGGCCCTCGGCAACCCCGTCGAGAACCACACCCTGACCCACCCCAACCTGCCCACGCTCGGCGCGGACGCGCAGAAGCGGGAGATCTGCGGCCAGCAGACCAAGCTGACCGAGCACTACGGCACCGCGCCGCGCCTGTTCCGCCCGCCCTACGGCAACTGGAACGAGGCGACCCGCGCCGCCGCCGCGTCCTGCGGGCTCCAGGCCATCGTCCTGTGGCGCGAGTCCATGCAGATCAAGAACATGCAGTACCAGCTCCCCGGCAAGAAGCTGCGGCCCGGCGACATCATCCTCGCCCACTTCCGGGGGCCGTCCGAGCTGAAGGGGCGGACGATCACGCAGATGACCGTGAACATGCTCCGGCACATCGAGGAACAGGGCTTCACGGTCGCGCGGCTTGAGGACTATCTGTAGGACGGCCCGCGAACTTGTCCCCGGACACTCCCGCACGGCCCCGTGGACGGCCACGCTGAAGGGGGCACGACGGCGGCATCGGGGGACACCATGCGGGAGAGCTCTTCGGCTGCGGAGCGGATGCGGGACGTGCGGCTCGACGTCACGCCCGATCCCGAACTCGAACCGGAGGCCGCCGAGCGGCTGTTGCGCCGGCTGCCGGCCGGACTACGACAACCCGATCCGCCTGTGGAACACCACCACGGGCAAGCTCGTCACGACCCTCACCGGGTTCGACAACGGCGTCCAGACCATGGTGTTCACCCCGGACGGCACCACGCTCGCGGCGGGCGCGGCGGGCGGCCCCGGCGCGGTCGGACTCTGGAACGTGACGACCGCGAAGCGCACGGCGACCCTCCCCACCGGGTACGTGCTGGCCCTCAGCCCGGACGGCCGGACCCTCGCCACGAGCGGCGAGTTCACCGCCGGCCACAAGGCGAGCCTCTGGAGCGTCCCCACCGCGAAGCACCTCGCCGCCCTCGCCGCCGGCCGCCCCCTGGGCTTCAGCGGCGACGGTAGACTCCTGGCCCTCATCAGCCGCCCTCCCCCCCCCCTGAGCGGACCCCCCCCCCAGAAGATCCGCACGGTCAGCTTCAGCGCGGACGGCGCCGCGCTCGCCACGGCGGCCGAGAACGGAACCGTCCGCATCTGGATCCTCACCTGATAGAGCGTCAACTGCCTCTTGCGACAGGAACTTTAGAGTTCTAGTGTCGCTCTCGCCGCACCGAGGAGAGGGGATCCCTTGCCCGTCGACGCGTCAGGCCCGTTATCCAGACCCCTGCGGCGCCGCGGCTTTCTGCAGGCCGCGGGTGCCGGACTGCTGGCCACCGCCCTCCCCGCGACAGCCGTCCACGCGCAGTCCCTCGCGGCGGCGGGCTTCGGCCCCGAACCTCCTCTGATGCACGGCTATTCGGGGCCGCAGATCAAGGCGTGGCGCCCGGAGACCGACCGGCACGCCCGCTATCTGCGCTCCCGTGTCCCACTGGCCGCCCGGATCGCCCCCTTCGAGCCGACCCAGGCGCGCCGCGGCCTCGACCCGCGCCCCAGACTCGCCGTCCTCGCCAACGACTACGTGCAGCCGGCCTGGGAGACCGAGGGCTATCCGTACGGCCCGGTCGCCGAGGCGTACGCGCTGCGGTTCTGGCAGTACCCCGACGTCTACGCGTCCTGGCACGGGCTGCCGCTGGACGGCCGTCACACCGAACCCGTCCCACCCTACGGCCTGTTGAACCTCCCCAACCCCGGCTACACGGACGCCGCACACCGCAACGGCGTGCTGAGCCTGGGCTGTTGGTTCTGGCCGCGCCCGGAGAACTTCGCGGACATCGTCGAACGGACCCCGCAGGGCACTTTCCCGCTCGCGGACCAACTCATCGCGATGGCACAGCACTTCGGGTTCGACGGCTATTTCGTCAACCAGGAGGCCACCATCACGGCCGCCCAGGCGCGCCTGCTGTTGGAGATGCTGGGCTACCTCGCCCGCACGGCGCCGCCCGGCTTCCATCTCCAGTGGTACGACTCGCTCACGGTCGACGGCCGGATCTCCTACCAGAACGAGTTCAACCAGGTGAACTCCCCCTGGATCGTCAACGGCGGACAGCGCGTGAACAGCAGCGTGTTCCTCAACTACTGGTGGAACTCGGCCAAGATCCAGGCGTCCGCCACGCACGCCCGCTCGCTCGGCCTCGACCCGTTCGAGGTGGTGTACGCGGGCAGCGAGATCGGCATGTACCGCTTCGCGCAGCCCTACGATCCGCGCGCGATCTTCCCCGACGGCGGTGCCCCGCGCACGAGTTGGGCGTTCCTCGGCTCCGAGATGGTCTGGTACACGGTCGACGGCGACAAGAGCACCCTGGCGCGGCAGGCCCCGGCGTACGCGCGTGAGCGCCAGCTCTGGTCGGGTCCCGCCGAGGACCCCTCGCGCACCGGCCGCACCCGTCAGCCGGACAGCGGCCGCCCGCTGGACCCGGCGGGCTGGGACGGCACCGCCCACCACATCGTCGAGAAGTCCGCGATCGGCCGACTCCCGTTCGTCACCCGGTTCTGCACCGGCACGGGCGAGCGGTTCTTCGTCGACGGCGTCCAGGCCGGCGACCGTCCCTGGTTCGACATCGGCGTCCAGGACCTCCTGCCGACCTGGCAGTGGTGGATCCGCGACGGAGCGGGCGCACCGAGTACCGCGATCCGCGCGGACTACGACCACACGGTCGCGTACGACGGCGGCAACTCCCTGCGGCTCAGCGGCGCGTTGGGCCCGTCCGCGTCGGCGGTCGTGCGCCTCTTCAAGACGCGGCTGCCGCTGACGGCGTCGTCGACCGCCTCACTGGTGCACCGGGGTTCGACCGGTTCGGCGGTGCTGCGGCTCGGGTTGGTCTTCGAGGACGCGCCCGCCGACACGGTCTGGCTGAACTCGGGTGCGGTGGGGGCGGGTTGGTCGCGGTGGACCGGCGATCTCGGGGCGTGGGCGGGGCGCACCGTCGCGGCCGTGCACGTGTCGTTGCTGGCCGGGGGTAGCGGGGCCCCGGGGATCGCCCTGCACCTCGGTGAGCTGCGGATCGCGGACGCCGGCCCGGATCCGGCGCCGGGGTGTCCGACCGGGTTCGCCGTCGAGCGGGCGGTGCGGGCGGGGGATGCCGCGAGTGTCTATCTGACCTGGGACTTCGTGCCGGATCAGGTGGCCCGCTACGACCTGTTCCGGCGGACTTCCGGCGGACGGCGGTGGCTGGGGCGGACGTACGACGGGGCGTACTGCGTGTCGCCGCTGGACCGCGCCGGGGACGGGGCGACGACCGTCCTCGAACTGGAGGCGGTGTCCGTGACAGGGCGCCGCAGTTGCTCCGCCACGACCGAACTCACCTGGTAGGGGGCCGACATGGGGCTGAGGCTGACCGTCGCCGCGCTCGTCCTGTCCTGCCTGTTCACCGCCGCACCACCGGCCGCCGCGAGCCCGGACGCCGCCGCGCTGCCCGAAGTGACGCCCAGGCCGCAGCAGTTGACGGCCAACGGCGGTCCGCTGACCGTACCGTCGCGGGTGCGTGTCCTCACCGCCGGGCAGCCGGACCGGCCCACCCGCGACCTCGTCGTCTCCGTGCTGCGTGCGGCGGGGGCGACGTCCGTCGAGGAATCCCCCTTGCCCGCCACGGGAGTTGAGGCGGACGGGCTGACCGTCGTCGTCGGGGTGATCGGGGACGTCCGGGTCGCGGACGCGTTGCGGGCGGCGGGCGGGCAGGTGCCGGCGTCCCTGCCCGCCGAGGGGTACGCGCTCGCGTCCCGTGCCGCGCCGGGCGGCGGCACGGTGGTCCTCGCGGGTGCCGACGCGAGCGGCACGTACTACGCCGCCCAGACGCTGCGTCAACTCACCGTCGGGACAACGGTGTTCGGCGTGTCCGTCGTCGACCACCCGCTGATGCCGCTGCGCGGTGCGATCGAGGGGTTCTACGGGAGTCCGTGGACCCACGCGGAGCGTCTGGACCAACTCGCCTTCTACGGCGCGCTGAAGATGAACACCTACCTGTACGCGCCGAAGGACGACCCCTACCACCGCGAGCGCTGGCGCGAGCCGTACCCGACGCAACTCCTCGCCCAGCTCGGCGAGTTGATCCGCCAGGCCGCCGACCACCACGTCCGCTTCACCTTCGCGCTCTCCCCCGGCGTCTCCATCTGCTACAGCTCCGCCGCCGACCGCGCCGCCCTGGAGGCCAAGCTCCAGGCCGTGTACGACCTCGGGGTGCGCAGTTTCTCCATCCCGCTGGACGACATCAGCTACACGCGCTGGAACTGCGCCGGCGACCGCACCGCCTACGGGGCACCCTCCCAGCAGTCGGCGGCACGGGCCCAGGTGGATCTGCTCAACCGCCTCCAACGCGGGTTCCTGGCAACGCGCCCGGGGACCCAGCCGCTCCAGATGGTCCCGACGGAATACGGCGACGTCACCGAGACCCCCTACAAGAAGACGATCCGCGAACAACTCGACCCCCGCGTCGAGGTGATGTGGACCGGCACCGACACCGTCCCGCCCCGCATCACCGTCCAGGACGCCTCCCGCGCGGCCTCCGTCTGGGGCCGCAAGGTCTTCCTCTGGGACAACTACCCCGTCAACGACTACGGCCAGGCCGAGGGCCGCCTCCTCCTCGCCCCCTACGCCGCCCGCGAACCCGGCCTCCACACCCAGCTCTCCGGCCTCGTCCTCAACCCCATGAACCAGGCCGCCGCCAGCAAGGTCGCTCTCTTCGGCGGCGCCGACTTCGCCTGGAACGACACCGGTTACGACCCGCAGCGGGCCTGGCGCGCGGCGGCCGCCCACCTGGCGGACGGCGACCCGTCCACCGTCGAGGCACTGCTGGCCTTCTTCGACGTCGAACACCTCGCCCCCACGTTCGGCTCGACACCGTGGCAGCCCCAGGCCCCACAACTCGCCGCGCGCCTGGGCGAGTTCCGCTCGACATGGGCCACCGGCGCCAAGGACTCCGCGCTCCGCGCCCTGCGCCCCCACGCCCAACTCCTCACCTCAGCCCCGGCCCGCATCCGAACCGGCGTGACAGACAAGGGATTTGTCGCCGACTGCGCCCCCTGGCTGGACGCGCTCCACCTCTGGGGAACGGCCTTCGAACGCACCCTGGACGCCCTCGCCGCCCGCATCACCGGCGACGAGACCAGCGCCCAACGGCTGTTCACGGAGGCATCCACTCTCACCTCACGCGCCGGCGCCATCCAGACGATCCCCGGGGAGACCCGTCCGCAGGGGCCGGTGCGGGTGGCGGACGGCGTCCTCGACGTGTTCCTGACGGAGGCCCGCACACTACGGTGACGGTATGGATCACACGGAGGTGCTGCTCATCGGCGGCCGCGCGGGCGTGGGCAAGACGACCGTCTCCTGGGAGGTGTCCGCGCTGCTGCGGGCCACCGAGATCCCGCACGCCCTCATCGACGGCGACTTCATGGGCCAGGTCCACCCCGCACCGCCCTCCGACCCGCACCGCGCGGCCATCACGACCGCCAACCTCAAGGCGGTCTGGGCGAATTACGCCGGCCTCGGCCACCGTCGCCTCGTCTACGTCAACACGGCGAGCGTGCTGCCCGACAGCACCGGCATCTTCGAGCGGGCGCTCGGGGACGACGTCCGGCTCGTGCGGGTTCTTCTCACCGCCACCGACGCCACCACGCGCGGCCGGCTCGAACGCCGGGAACTCGGCTCCGAGTTGGAGCAGGAGTGGGGGAACAGCGTCCGCAAGGCGCGGCTTCTGGAGGCGGGGGCGTCGGAGGGTACGGTGCGGGTGGTGACGGACGGGCGGACGGTCGTCGACATCGCGCGGGAGGTGGTGGGGGTGACGGGCTGGGTGGGGTGCTGACTGTCCGTCAGGTCCGGTGCGGGTTGGGGTTCCGTCATGTTCCGCAGTGGTACAGCGTTCCCGTGCCGTCCGCGCCGCCGTACTCGGTGGCCGGGACCTCCGTGCAAGTGGACCGGACCCACTGGGTGATCTCGGCGGCCGTCGTCGAACGGGCCCCGGTCGCGCCGGTTTTGGAGCCGCCCATGCCTCGGTCGGCGCCCACGAGCACGTACTTGACGCCGCCCGACTCGACAAGTCGCTTGAACCCCGCCTGAGTCGGGAACGGCACCCGTCCGCTGAAGCCGCCGAACGGCAGGATGTGGGCGCCGGTCGCGAGGATGTACGGGGATGCGGTGGTCCAGTCGGAGGTGGCGAAGACGTAGGACGCGGAGCCCTGGTGCGCGCGGGCGTAAGCCAGCAACTCCCGCTGGGACACGGTGAGTTCACCGCTGGAACCGACGCCGCCCCTGAACGCGCCGACGCCGAAGCCCGTCCTGCCGAAGCCGCCGGCCCCGTCCCCACCGAGCCCTCCCGACCCGTCCTGCCCGAAGCCGCCCGCACGGACGCCGATGTCTCCGGCTCCCCCGGCCCACCACGACCGCCCCGCCCGACCTCCGGCCGACGCGAACACCCCGTCCGACACGGCCCGCGCGACCGTCCCGCGTCCACCACCAGCACGCGTCGGCCCGACCGCCCCCATCCCCGTGCTCCGGTACGCCGGATTGAACACCTGCGCCACCCACGCACCGGGCGCGATCAGCACGGCGGCGAGCCCCGTCGCAAGCCCCGCGAGAGTGAGCCGCCCACCCAACCCCGCACGCCCACCCGCCCCTGCAGGCCCGCTCAACCCGCTGGGCCCACCCACCCCGGCAGACCCGCCACCACCCGAGCGCCCCACCACCAACAACGCGACCCCCACAGCCCCAAGCGCCCCCACCACCCCCGCCAGCCACGGCAGAAACCCTCCGAACTCCCCCGCGAGACACACACCCCACGCCGCCGTCACCCCCAGCGCTCCCGGCAGCACCCACCCCCGCCGCCCACCACTCCGATAAGCCCGCCACATCACCACGGTCCCGCCCCCGGTCAACGCGGCCACCGGCACCGCGATCACCCCCATGTAGTACGTGTGGTCCCCCACGCTCCCCGCGCTGAACACCAGAAAGAACGTCCCCAACCAGACGCCCCACAACAGAAACCCGGCACGAACCCCGTCGGTCCGAGGCCGCCCCCGCCTCCACAGCACCCCGCAGACAGCACACACCGCCGCGAACGGATACAACCACCCGGTCTGCGAGGCGAGCGAGGCCCCGAACATCTTCCCCCACCCGTCCTCCCCACCACCGACCGCCCGTGCCCGCGCACGAGCCCCAGCACGTGCACCCGCACCAGCCACAGCACCGCCACCCGAACCCGCACGTGCATGTGCATCACCTCCGGCACGCGCATCCCCCTGCACCCCGCTGACACTCCCCGTGGCCCCCGCACTGACCCCCAACGCCGAGAACCGATTCAGGAAGTTGTACCCGACGACCATGCTGAACGCGGAGTTGTCAGTCGTCCCATCCACATAGGGCCGGTCCTTGGCCGGCACCAGCCCCACCACCACCATCCACGACACCGACACAGCGACCATCACCACCGCGGCCACCCCCACCCGACCCACCCGCCGCCGCAGGGAACCCGGCGCCGACACCAGGTACACCACCCCCAGCGCCGGCAACACCGCCCACGCCTCAAGCATCTTGCTCTGGAACCCGACCCCCACCCACA
Organism: Streptomyces roseirectus; assembly: GCF_014489635.1. Lineage (NCBI taxonomy): Bacteria > Bacillati > Actinomycetota > Actinomycetes > Kitasatosporales > Streptomycetaceae > Streptomyces > Streptomyces roseirectus. Next base: position 1,158,637 of record NZ_CP060828.1, read on the forward strand.
CCCCGGCGACCACCAACGGCCCCAACCGCCCGTCCCGCGAGGCCCGTTGCACCGCCTCGGCCGCGAGCAGCAGACACAGCGTGAACGCCGGATCCTCGACCGCCGTACGGAACAACCCCACGGACACCGGCGTCAGCAGGAACACCCCGCACGCGAGCAGCGCCGCGTCAACGCCCGCCCACCGCGACACCAGCCGGTGCAGCACGAGCAGACTCGCCATCCCCTCCAGCACCTGCGGAAGCACCAACGCCCAGGGATGAAAGCCGAACACCCGCGCCGACAACGCCTGCGGCCAGAGAAAACCGGGGAGTTTGTCGAGCGTGATGGAATTCCCCGGATCGAAGGACCCGTAGAAGAACGCCTTCCAGTTCTCGGACATGCTGCGCGCGGCGTCGGCGTAGAACGCGTGGTACGAACTGTGGTCGATACCCCAGGTGTAGAGCACGCCGGCGAGCAGGAGGAGCCCGAGCAACACGGGCCGGGCGTACCCGGGTTGACCGGCAGGAGAGCGCCAGGGAGCATGCCACAGGGGCACGGCGGAATCGGGGCCCGTGGAGACGGGGACTGTCGAAGCCATGCACAGCAGTGTTCGCCACACCCCACCCCCGCCCGCCCGAATACCCGGGCCTCCAAGAGAATTCTCATCGCCCCGATAACACCCCTTTAACAACGCGGCCCGCCTTTCAGCCGATACGGGGAATTCCATTGCCCGCCGATCGCCTGAACCACACACAGGTCCCCCACAGCGGGCCCACTACGATCAGCGCGTGAGCACATGGAAGCGATGCCTGGACGCGGCCGACGTCCGATCCCCCGGACTCCGCCGGGACTACAGCGAACAACGGCGCCTGGTGGCCGGATTCCGCCGGACCTCGTACATCGCGACCCGTCTGCTGCTGCCCCCGCACGTGCTCCCGCACGTCCTCGCGGCGACCGCGTTCATGCACCACTGCGACAACCTCCTCGACACCGGCCCGCGGCGGCCTGGCAGACGTGGGAACACCGGGTCCGCGAGGCCCTGCGCACCGGAACCGGCGACGACGCCCTGCTGCGCGCGCTCGCACACACCGTCGCCACCCACCCCCGGATGCGGGACACCGTCGAGACCTACCTGACGACCGCCCCGGCCGAACTGGACTTCACCGGTTTCGACGACGAGGCCGACTACCAGGCGTACGTGGACGCCTACGTCCTCCCCGCGTTCATGCTGATCGCCACACTGGTCGCCCCCGAGGACGACGACGGGGCGTTCCGCGCGGCCTGCCGGACGTTCATCGACGGCAGCCAGCGGCTGGACTTCGTCAACGACCTCGCCGAGGACGTCCGCGAGGGGCGCACCGGCGTCCCCGCCCAGACCCTGAACCGCTTCTCCCTCACCCCGGAGAACCTGACGTCCCCTCACCACACCGACAACATCCGCCAGTTGGTGATCCACGAACTCACCCGAGCACGCGCCGACCTCGAACACGCCGCCCAACTCCCCACCCTGGCCCCGAAACCCTTCCGCCCCCTCCTCAGCGCCCTCATCGAAATCGAACTGCTCACCGCCGACGCAGCCCTCCAACGCGGCGCCGCCCTCCTCCAGGGCGAGGCAAGCCCGCCCCCGGCCGGCGCCCTGCGCGTACTGCTCAACGCCCTACGCGCCAAACGGACTTCACGACACCCCTGACCACGCCTCGCCCCTGTCCCGCAGCAGCCGTCCGAGTATCCACCCATCAGCGAGCAGAGGCTCATCGAACTCCCGCGACCCCGTAGGTACCGCGCCCAGCACCTGTCCCAGAAAGATCCACATGCTGTCGGCCGGCGCAACCCGCACCACCCGCACACCGCCCTCGTCCCGCACGCTCACCTCGATCTCCAGCTCCAGCGGCATCGAGAACGGCCGCTCCACATGGATGACTTGACGCCTGCCGAGCAGCTGAAGCGTGTTCTGGTAGAGCCCCGTGAACCCGCAGTACCCGACGACGGTCCGCCCCCTCGTGTACCGGGCGAGCGCGCTGTACGCGCACGAGCGACGAACGCCGGGCCAGTTCGACCGCCCCGGCGTCGACGCAGGCCGGCTCGTCGACCACCACATGCCAGCCCCGTTCCAGCAACTCCCGGTCGCGGCAGAGCGCCCGGACCCCCGTCACATCCCCGGCATGGCAGCGTGCGACACTCCTTCGCCACTATCGCTTCGGCGGAGCGATGATCAGCGATTGCCTCCACGGTTGAGCCATGCGCGCACCGCACCCTGGTCATAGACGACGAGGTAGTCGGCCTTTCCGTCGCCGCTGATGTCCTTGAACTGGACGTACTCGCGTGCGTAGTTGGAGGCGTTGGCGAAGTGGTGGTGTCCTTCGAAACCGCCGGCGTCCTTGCCGCCCTTGTTGAGGTAGGCGTGGACGGATCCGTCCGCACCGACCATGAGGTAGTCGGCTTTCCCGTCGTTGTCGACGTCGGCGAAGCGCAGGCCGTCCGGGACAGCTCCGGACACGCCTGGTGCCCAGCTCAGTTTCTCCTCCCACCTGGGCTGGCTACTGCCTGGTGTGGGGGTGTTGAGGTATGCGTGGACCTCTCCGCCGTCTCCTACCCGCAGCACGTCGTCGCGGCCGTCGCCGTTGACGTCCGCGAAGTGCAGCCGGTCCGTCTTCGCGTCCGGAGTCGGGATGACGAGGTTGACTTGCTCGTCCCACGCCGGGGAGTCCCCGTCACGGGACGTGTTGAGCCGTGCCGTGCCCACGAACGAGTCGCCGTAGGGACCGATCAGATCGACGAAGTCATCACGTCCGTCGCCGTCGATGTCGGCGAGGCGGACGTCTGTCGGGGAGATCGACTCACCTGCGGCCGGGGGGCCTCCTGCGGGGAAGAACTCTCCCGAGCCGCCGCCCCACGGCTTCCACGTCGGCTGGCCCGGCTGGTCCGGGGTGTTGATGCCGACTCGGATGGATCCGTCTGTGCGGATCTGTACGTAGTCGGCCCGCTGGTCGCCGTTCATCTCCGCGATCTCGGTGCGGCCGTAGGTGTCCGGCCTGTGCATACCGGGCGCGATGACGCCCAGTTTGCGCCATCCCTCGCCGAGAGCGGTCGTGTCGTCCGGGTCGTCGGACTGCTCGCAGTCCGCGTCGGGCCGCTGAGGTTCCGGCTGCGCGATCCACTCCTTGTCCGCGGCTTGCATGACGCCGCGATAGAAGGCGCGCCCGAGTTTCGCGTACCCCTGGTCGTCGGGGTGGGCATCGTTCTGCAGGCCCTCGTCGACCTGGATGTCGCTGGTGTCGACCAGGACGACGTGCTTGCCCTCGGCCCGTAGATCCGAGACGAGGCGGGGCAGCGCGGCGTTCAGGGCATCGATGCGCGGCTGCAGACCGGGCTTGCCCGTCGGTATGAGCCGGGCGACGACGACCACGGCCTTGGGCGAGTCTTGCAGCGCCTGGGTGATCAGTTCCCTGATCCGCTGAGGGGCGGAGTCGAGGCGGTAGTTCTGGTTGGCGTCGTTGGTGCCCACGTGGAGGGTGATCACGTTCGGCCGGTATCGCGGCACGGTGCAGTCGGCCACCGAGGCGATCTCGTCGATGCGCCGCCCCGGGTGTCCTTCGTGGTCCGGGTCGGTCATCGTGCCCCTGCGCCCCGATCCGACGAAGTCGACCTCCCCGTCGGTCGCGCCGCGCAGGGCTGAGTGGAGCGTCTGGCGGTAGCCGTTGCTGTCCGAGCTCTCCAGGCCGGCGGTGATCGAGTCTCCCAGCGGCATCAGGCGAAGATCCCGCTTGAGCGGTGGCCGGCTGTCCTGCTCAGCCTCCTCGAAGCGCCACCTGTAGTCGGCGTCGACCATCCCCACCAAGCGGAACTGGTCGTCCAACGCCGCTCCCGGTCCCGCCGTCAGAGGGGCGTCGGCATAAGGGTTCAACAGCCTGCCGTCGGAGAAGGACCAGTCGGAGTTCATGTTGCCGGGGTCGCACGAGTCGAACGTCATCCAAGCGCCCCGGGAGTTGCCGGAACGCCCGAGACACCTGTCCCCCATGCGCAGCTTGTACGTGCCGGGCCTGGTCGCGAACAGGACGCGGACCTCGTTTCCGGTCCATGCGTCGTCCGGCTTCGCCAGCCACGGCACCTCGGCCGCGCCGGAATCGATGAGCAGACTCTCGGGTTTGTCTGCTTCGGTCAGGTAGAGGCGGTAGGCGTGACCGGGGACGGGATCGCCGCACCTCGAGTCCTCACGAGTGGAGGCCGCACGGGGCGCCAGACCTCGGCATCCGCCGAAGACGTACCGGACCAGCCAATGGTCCGAATTGAGTCCGAGCCGTGTCACGTCGACTTCGGTCTGGTTGGAGTCGCTGGTGTACGCCCAGTCGATCTCCGACCCGCCCTGATGCGTCGGCTGATTCGGCCGGACCATGGTGCGCTGAAGACGGGGCAGCATCCTGCCGGGGTCGAGATTGAAGTCGGCGAGAACCATCCAGCTGTTGTTCGGCGCGTTGCGAGCCATGAACTGACGCGCGGTTTCGATGATGTCCTCGGCGTCGTTGGGACGGCCGCCCTCCGAGGAGGCGTGAGCGGTGAAGTACCAGACCCCTCGCAGGAGCACCCCCATCATGGGGCGGGAACCTCCGGCGGAGTGAACGTTGAGCTGCACGGCGTCCTGGGCGTGGTCACGCGTCACGATCGCGAGCCCGTTGCGCTGCTGGCCGGTGTAGCTGTAGTAGATCTGCACGTAGTCGGCGCGGGGCGTTGAGCTCAGGTTCCAGATGAACTCATGTACGCCTGGGCGGGGCATGACTCGTTCGCTCTCCCGCGCCGACAGCGGCGGCTCGTTCCCCGCCTCCTGCAGTGCCAGCACCTGCATGCCCTCGGTGAAACGGGGCTGTATCGCGTTGCGATAGCGCGACTCCCGTTCCTTGCCCGTACCCGTGTGCTGGCCCTGCATGTTCCACGACCCCGCTATCAGGCCCTGAGGAACCGCGGCCGCGGGGGGAGGAGTCGGCACGAAAGTCATAAGGCCGGCCGCCACCAGAACCACGACGAGTGCCGCAACCACTCGCGAGCCCATCAGACGGGTTAATCGATGCGGGTTTCCGCCAGATCGGTACACGGCAAAGCTCCTGGAAGACGCACGGAACGTGGCACATGGCGGCACCGCTCATCGCTCTCGCACGGTGCTGCCCCGGCATCAAGCACCCTACCTGCGTCTGTACGTCCGTTCGATTGGGCCGTCCTGGTTCGACTCCGGACAGAGTCCGGGACGACGACGGAGGGGCCCGAGCAGATCGAGGCGATGAAGCAGGAGACAGGGGCTTGACCCGATACCTCAAGAGGCCGCGCAGGTAGGCGTGTGGTCATGGACGGCGGTTCGGGTGTTCGTCCCAGCGGTGGGTCGTCCATGACCGACGGATCAGGCTTCGTACGGTGATGATGGTGTCGGCCAGGTCGAAGAAGACGTCGATGACAGTGGCCCGGCGCTCATAGGGCGCGGGTCCTTTCGACATACCACCCCTGACTTGCCTGGATCGGCGCTTTCTCACCCTTGTGCGCGATGCGGCCGTGCAGGCCGTGTTCGTCGAGCATGGCGCGGGTCTTGTCGCAGTCGCAGCCGGCGTCCAGGTGCACGGTGATGTCGTCGGGCAGCGGTCCCAGGTCGTCCAGACGGTCCAGGGTCGGGGCGAGCAGGGGGGAGTCATGACGGTTCGCTCCGGCCAGAACGCGTCCCAGTGGGATCCCGTGACCATCCGTCACACCGGAGCGCTTCAGCGCCCTGTTTGCTGCGGTTGACCGGTGATCGCCCTGTGGCCTCGCTGCCGGGGGCTTTGGTGAGGGAGTCGTCGATGGCGATCTGCTCGAGGACGAGGCCGGCGACGCGGGCGTAGGACTTCAGGGAGATCTGCTTGAGTTCGGCGAAGAAGCCCAGCCGAAGCGCAGGAGCTGCAGCATCTTGTCGAAGACGATTCGGTCACTGATGCGTGGGCGGTGGCAGCCCAGCGGATGGGTAGGCACGTGGGTCGATCGTGCAGGCAGCAGGGCGGCGAACCGGCACCCGCGGTGACTCGGTCAGCCATGATGGCAGTACCGGCGCAGGTCTCCCCGGTGATCACAGAGCGTCGCAACTCCATGGTCGACAAGGCTTGTGCCTGCACTGCTGCCGAGGTCCCATCACCACACCTACCTGCACAGTTTCCAGGTCGGCTCATCCTGTTCCACTGCCGGGTCCGCTCTGACTCTGTGGATTCTTAAAGGGTTTCGGCGGGGTGGGGATGCGGCCGATGCGGCGCCATCGTCTCAGGACGGCGCGGCCGTAGTTGTTGGTGCCGGCCACTCGGTCGAGGTCGGTTCCGGTCGGGGTGCGGCCGGCGGCGTGTCCGTGTTGGTGGTGCTCCCACATGATCTGCTCGGCGCCGTGCGGTCCGGGTGGGCGAGAGGCGGGAGCGGGGTGGCGTCTCGGCCGTTCGCGGGTGGAGCGTTGGTCTCGTGGCCTCTGCCGCGCCGCTGTGGGGTCTTGGTGCCGGTCTCGGTGGGTGAGGAGTTCCACTGAGAGGAGGAGGGCGACAGGAGGCCAGTCGGCGACGAGGACGGGTTGCCAGGCGAGAGTGAGGGCCGCGGCGATGTTGGCGGCGAGGGAGACGGCAATGCCCAGGAGGAAGGCCGTCCAGACGACGGTGCGCTCTCGGCGCGTCTGCCGTGCGGGGTGGAGGAGGCCGACGGTGGCCAGGAGGAGGAGCCCGCCGACGGACAGGGGCCACAGGACGGCGCTGGTCGCGTCGGCTCCGCCGTGCTGGGCGAAGGCTCTCTGGTGAAGGTAAGAGGCGTAGGCGGCCACGGACGCGACCACTACCGCGCAGGTTCGGCGTATCCATGTCTCGCCGCCGGCTCGGGTGTTCGGCGTCTCGTTTCGCGAGAGTTCTGCCGGTGTACGGAGCCGGGTCATCGAGACCGCCGGGGCGGTCGTGTCCGGGAGGGAGTCTCAGTGGCCCGCGCTCTCGCCGTCCGTGCCGCTCTCGTCCCGGTGGAAGGGCTTCTCGTTCCGAGGCGGGAGCCCGACGAGAGCGGGGGCGGTGCGGGCTCGTCTCGCGGCCCGGTCTCGCGGCCACTGCGGTGTGGGGCCATTCCACCCTCCCTGCGGGGCACAGGCTTCGCCGACATCAGAGAAGGCCGGAATCCAAAGCTGTTTTGGACACGGGCCGGGCAAGATTTTCAGCACGGGCGGGTCTGAGGGTCGCCCTGTAACGACCTTGGATCCGGTGGAATCGTCGCGGTCAACTGCGCAATGGCACCTGGGTCTGTCCGGCGAGGGCGCGGTTGTGCAGACGTGCACGGTGACGAGCCCGGTGCCTGGTCGCCGCCGCCGTCTTCGAGATCCCGAAGACAGGCAGGATGCAACCCTCCGGCGGGACGCACCACGGGCGTCCGCACTACGACTCCGCCGCGCTTTCGCACCGCACCACGGTGACCAGCGGTTGCAGGGCAACCCTTAGATCATCACTAAAACGGAGTTAAATCCGCGTCGGCCGCGGCAGTTGGTGAACGGGCCTTCCGCCTTCGCGCGCCAAGGGGCGCTTAAAGGTTCCTGTCTGGCGGTTTCTTGTTGCCGGTGTGGCTCTGTGAGGGGCGTTCCTGTTCCCTCTCAGGTCGAGGAGGCGTCCGTTCATGGTCGCTCGTCGTCAGTACCGGGGCTGTGCGGGTCGTGTTCTGCCGCTGGACACGGTCCGGGAGTGTTTCGTCCGGCTGGTTTCGGGGCCGGAGCCGTTGTCGGTGGACGGGCGTGCCTTTCACGGGCTGCCGCAGCGGGCGGTGCCGTTGGACGAGGTGCGTGGGCTGTTGATGCGGCGTGGGTGTCCGCGGCTGACGCGGGATGCGGTGTGGGCGCTGCTGGTGCGGCGTGCGCGTCGGGAGGACGGGGTGTGGACGTTGGCGTGTGCGGGGATGGCGTTGCCCGCGTTGGCGGGGGTGGTGCGGCGACTGGATGAGGGGTGCGCGGGGGATGCGTTCGATCTCCAGGCCGAGGTGGTGGCAGGGTTCTTGGACGGGCTGGCGCGGGTGGATGTGGTGCGGCCCCGGGTGCTGACGCGGTTGCGGTGGGCGGCGTACCGGCGGGGGTTCGCCACGCGGGCGCAGGCATGGGACGCGCCGACACCGGTGGCCCCGGGGTACTGGTCGGCCGCGCCGCAGCCGCCGTGGGGGCATCCGGATCTGGTGCTGGCGCGGGCGGTACGGGAAGGGGCGGTGCCCCGGGCCGAGGCCGAGCTGATCGGCTCCACCCGGCTCGACGACATGACCGTCGCCGAGTGGGCGCAGCAGCACGCGCTCACACCGAACGCCGTCTACAAGACACGGCGCAGGGCGGAGGCACAGCTGGCCACTTTCCTGCGCGGCGAGGCGGTGGATGCCACTGTCGACGATCCGGTCGCCCGGGCGGCGATGGACCTGCTGCTGTCCACGCCGCAGGCTCCGGCCCGCCGCTCTACGGCGCCGGCGTCGGCCGCTTCTCCCACCCGTGCCGTGAATTCTTCGTCCGGCATGGCCAAAAAGGGCGCGGATTCCGGCTTCTTGGGGTGCGGGAGTGACATACCCGCGTCCCCGTCAGCTCCGGAGGGACGCCGATGAACCGGGGCTTCTTTCACCGCCGTCCCGGACTCCGGGCACGTCGTGCTGTTGCCGACCGACGCCCGCTGGGGCGGTGGCTGCTCGTCGCGGCGGTGGTACTGCTGTTGGTGTGCCTGCTGGGGGCGGGGTTCGGCACGGGCGGCAGAGTCAGACGCCGTGCTCGCGTTGGCGGCGTCGGTGAACGAGGTGCTGACCAACATCCGCAACTGGATCATGGGCGTCCTCGCCGGGCTCGCGACCATGTTCCTGACCGTCGGTGGGCTGCGGTACGTGATGGCCGGGGGTGATACCGGGGAGGTCGAGAAGGCCAAGACCGCGTTCAAAAGCGCGGGGTGGGGATACGGGATGCGTCGCACCCACGGCGGGCGGTACGGGCGGTAGTAGGCCAGCGGGACCACGACCGTATCGTCGTCGGGCAGCCACGCGATCGGAGTGCTGTAGCTGAACCCTTGATAGGCGATGCGTCCGGCATCGGCGATCGGCCGGTACCGGCCGATCGCGTCTCGGGAAGCCACCCGACGCGGTAGCTGCGTTCGTCGGTCACGCTGAGCGCGCCGTGGGTGCGGAACGGCCGGCGGGACGCCAACGCCCTTCGCACCGCCCAGGACTGCGTGGCAAGCTTGGGCACAGTCCGGTTCCTCTCCGAAAAGAACGGGACGGTGAGGGCCCTCGAGGCGCCGTGCACCCCGCAGCGCGTCGTTGCCGACGGCCCCTCACGCGGACACGGCGGACAGATCTGGTGAGCCTGTCGCCCGTGCCGCTTCTACAGGGTGATCTCCGTACCGGTTCCCAGATCGAAGATCGCCCGCTGCTAGCGCTGTAATCCGGCGTCGACGGCGGTCTGCTGATCGCTGATCACCTCGACCGGGTCGATGTAGATCACTCAATCGTCCAGCCGGCCCCCAGCCCGTTCGCGTTCGTGGGGATCATGTACGGGGCCGGGGTGGTGCTCACCGCGTAGCCGCCGGTGGGGGTGTACGTGCTGCCGTCCGGACGGGTCATGACCGTGAACCCGCCGTTCAGGAACAGCGCGTCGTACAGCAAGGCCACTGCGGCTGTCGTCAGAACGGACATGGCCCGTTCCTCTCCGAGAAAGAGGGCGTCCCGCCCGGCGGGGTAGGGGGCCGTACGGGACTGCACGGCCACACCTCTGCTCAGTCCCCCACTGGGGATTTAGTTGCGCCCCCGCCGAAGCCGCCAATACATCCGTCACCTGCAACAAGGATGCATCGGGCAGCTACCTCTCTAGGAGGTAGCAGGATCGGAACCCTGAAGGGAAGTGAGACCGGAAACCGAGTCGGTGACACAAGCAGGCAATCGATCCGTCAAAATCCGCGACTCACTGAAATCGAGCCGCCCTGGAATGGATATTGATCCGAAACGCTTTGGGTTCAGGCTCGTTGGCTGTGCGTGAGTGATCTGGTGGGGGATACGCGGACGTGGTCGCCGGACGCTCGGGAGGCTGCGCGACTGCTGGCGGTATCCGCACTGGTGGAGGGCAGGGACCGGTCGGAGGTCGCGGCCTTGTTCAAGGTGTCGGTCAGGGCTGTGGACAACTGGTGGGCGAGATAGCAGGCGGGTGGCCGGGACGCGCTGCTGTCCTGGCCGCGAGGCCGCCGCACAGGCGAGCACCAAGCTGTACCGGGTCCGGTTCACCGAGCCCGGCATGGGCAAGTACCTCAAGCAGTGGGGCCTGACCTTCCAACGGCCGGACAAGCGGGCTGTCGAACAGGCCCCGGAGGCCGTCCGCGTCTGGTGCGAGGAGACCTGGCCGGCGATCCGGGCCAGGGCGAAGGCGGAAGGCGCCGGAGTCCTCTTCAGCGACCAGGTCGGGATCCGTTCGGACCAGGTCACCGGCCGCACCTGGGGTGCCAAGGTGCGACGCCGGTCGTCCGCCGCACCGGCAACCGGTTCTCCGTGAACGCGATGTCCGCGATCAGCACCCGCGGCCGGATGCACTTCATGGCCTTTACCAACACCTTCGACACGAAGGTCATGTGCCGCTTCCTCGCCCGACTCGTCGGCCACTTCGACCGCAAGGTCCACCTGATCGTCGATCAGCACTCGACCCACCGCTCGAAGACCGTCCGGACCTCGCTCGCCGACCACAAGAGCCAGATCGAGCTGCACTTCCTGCCCTCGTACTCACCCGAGCTGAACCCCGACGAGCTGGTCAACGCCAACCCCACGTCGCCCGCAGACACTTCGGCGGCGCGCACGTCCGCTACATCCTCGACGAGTGAACCCAATGCATTTCTGATCAATATGGGCCGAGACACACGCAGCCCTCCGCGACCGGGCCAAACAACGCCGAAGAGAAGACATCTCGAACTGACCGAAAGACGTGCTCAAGGGGGCCGACACCACTTTGCCAGCCCCCTTAGCGCCGACAGGTCAGGCCGCGCTCAACTGAGCTTCCCTGTTCTGCACACCGCTCATGAAGCACTCCCATTCATGATTCGTGTACGTGTGAGGAAGAACTGTCTCGTCGGCGCAGTCACTGAGAACGACAGCGTCCGCGGTTATGGCCACCTGAATACGAGTCGACTTCGGGCGTTCCCCACGCAAGTACGCCAGGAATTCCTCCCAGTCGCCGACCGGGTAGACATGAGCGGCCCTGGCCGGGTCGCTGCTGTTGCGTACGGCGATCAGTCCGCCGCCCAAGTCGGCGACCTCCACGCACCCTTGCGCGCTCTCGGACATCTTGGCCTTGCGCCACACGGCGGTGCTCAGGTCGGGGGTGGGCATGGCTCACATCTCCTTGAGTGCGGTACGCAGCCACCGCTCGGTGCCGGCCTCGTCGAGCGCGGCCCCGCGGAGAGCGGCGAACGTCCTCTCGAAGCGCCGCATGTCCGGCGGTTTTTGCAGATAGAGGTTTCCGCCGGGGCTGTCCACGTAGGCCACCGGCGGTTCGGACGGGTCGTGAAAGCCCAGGATCGTGAACGAGCCGGTGAGCGCGGCGTGGGCGCCTCGGTCGTACGGAAGCACCTGAAGGGTGATGTTGGGCGCCCCCATCGAGCGGAGCAGGTGCTCCAGCTGGGCGCGCAGCACGGCTCGGCCGCCGACCTCGCGCCGAAGGCTCGCCTCGTCCAGGACGGTGATGATCTCGGGAGGGGTCTCCGACTCCACCAGAGCCTGGCGTTGCCGTTCCAGGTGGAAAGCGGTGAGCCTGTCGACCTCCCTGGCGTTCTGCGCGGCGGCCCGCAAGATGGCGCGCAGGTAGTCCTCGGTGCGCAGCAGGCTGTGCACGGCCGCGAGGGCGAACACGTTCAGGGACGCCGCCTCCGCCTCCAGTGCCACGTAGTTCGCGAGGCTGGTGGGCATGACGCCCTTGAAGGCGTCCCACCAGCCGTCGTCGTCAATGCCGGCATGCAGCTTGAGCAGGGCCTTCGCGGTCTCGGCGTCCACGTGGTAGACGTCGATCAGCGCCTTGAGCTCGATCAGCAGCGGGGTGCGTTTCCCGTTCTCGACACGGCTGATCGTAGGGTTCGACCGCCCGATCTCGGCAGCAGCCTGCACGAGCGTCAGACCAGAAGATTCACGCAGCTCCCGAAGCTTTTCGCCGAGAAGTCGACGCTTCCCGGCGGATCCACGAGAAGTGGTGCTCATGCGGCGCTGCTCCCTCTTCGACATACCTCGGCGACCCAAGTTTGCCGTACGGGCGGGCGCAGGAGCATCGGCCGGGTCCATGGAGCCTCCACTGACTGAAGAAGGGCCGTGAATCTTCTGTATGTAGTTGCAGTCAGAAGATTCTAGAGCCATGCTGGAGTCATCAGCTCGCGACGGGCCGCAGTCCTCGAAGGCGGTTCGACGTCGAACGAGGGATGCGTCATACGGCGTCAGGCTGCCTCCCAACTCACCGAATGGGAGCTGACCCACCTCGCCGAAACCGCCTGCCTCCTGCTCAGTGAACTCCTGACCAACGCCGTCAAGGCCAGTTCGTCGAAAACGGAGAGGGTGACCGCCCAACTCTCCTGCAACGAGAGCACCTTGAAGGTCGCGGTCAGCGACACGGCCGACGAGCGGCCCCAGTTGTCGGTTCCACCCCTCGAACAGGAGGGCGGACGTGGCCTGTTGATCGTGACGATGCTGTCGAAGGAGTGGGGCACCAGGCCCAACGCCACCGGTCCGGGAAAGACCGTCTGGTGCACCCTCACCCTTCCGCCGTCGAACTCCGGCCCGCACACGGCCCAAGCGCGTGACGACGCTCGTCCCGTCAGCGACTTCGGGCTGTCGCAGGCCGTTTCGCGCCTCGCGCACCTTCGCGTGAGAAATCACGCGCCGCCTGTTCACGCCCGAGTCGGGCTGCCGAGGCCCGCCGAGCGAACCGCGTCGGCGGACCGTCGTTCGGCCTGAGACCCGGGCACCGCGCGGACGCCGCTCCCCAACGTCGTCCCACGGGCGCCCGACGTGGGCTCGGCCCTTCTGCCCTGGGGACACGCCAGGCGCCGGAGCACCCGCCGGCGTGGCTCCAGAAGTTCCGAGCGAGCCGCGGCGCCTTCGGATACCGCGGAATCCCCGCTGCTGTGAGACCAGGGACAAGCACGACAGCGGGTCCACGAACATCTCTTTCCATTCACATGCCGCCCCGGCTCTCAACCGTCCGAGGAACCATGCCCCAGCCCCTCCGCTCCCGCTGCGCGAGCGACGCCCAGCGAGACGCCCGCCGTGCGGCTGTATTCCGCCGGCCGTCAGGCGGCCATCTCCTCCTTCAACCGCCGAAGACTCCGCGTCGCGGATTCATGGCTCTCCGGCAGCCGCTGGGCCGTCGCCTCGCGCACCGCGTCCTCCAGGAGTTCGGCGGCACCCGTGTCGTCAGCGGCGAGGAGTTGGACGTGCGCCATGGTGATCCGCTGGATCACGCGCCACTGCGGGGCCACGGCGGTCGCAGTGGCCGGGCCGCCGTGTTCGACCAGCCGGATCGCCTCCGCCGTACGGCCGGTGGCCACAAGGCCGCGCGGACCTGCAGGACTCGGTGCGCTTGACCGGATGGCGTTCCTCATCCCCCGTCAGGACGTTCGTGAAGACGACGTCCTGCTTCAGGTCAGCCGTGCTGCGTGTGATCCACCACCGCGCGTCCCCGAACCGGGCCGTGAACCCGGGCACGTTGCACGCCGCAGCCGCCGGCATCAGCTTCGCGCCCTCGACGTCGAACGACGCCCGCTCGATGCTGAACGCGACCACCAGTTGCCTCCCGCAGACCCGACCGCGCCCTGCGGCGCGGTGCTCGTAGCGGGTAACGACGTTCGGCCGGTCGGGTGACGCGCGCGCTCGCATACATGAACGTCTCTCTGGATCCCCCTGCCGGACAAGGAAATGCCCTGCTCAGGTCAGCTTGTCAGTGGTCGCTCGTACGCTCGGTACTCAAGATGAGTGACCGGTCCGAACCAGGAGGGCCCATGGCCAGGGATACGCGCCGTGTGCAGACAGCGGTGCTCGACAACGCCGGCTCCGAAGATCCCGTCGAACTCCCCACGGACGCAGCCGACCTGGAGTTGTTCCGACGCGCTCACGAGGGCCGTACCTTCTGGTGCGGAGAGTGGCTGGGCGGTTGTGGCGGGCGGCTGACGACCAGGCTCTGCACGGACAAGATCTGTTCCCTGTCAAGTCCAGCGTGTTGAGTTAGTGGGGCGTCACTGTCCAGCACATCTGGTGCTGGCCGTCGCCCAGGAGGGCGCTGCTGGATATCGGTATGCGTTGGGATTCCTGCGGCAGTCAGCCGAGGTAGAAGTCCTTGCGGACGGCGACGAATTCCTCGACCGTCAGGGGCCGCTTCCCGGTGATGCGCTCGACGTCGATAGTCGCCCTGTCGTAACGGTTCGCGCGGTGCAGCTGCGCCATGGTCGCGATGTGCTGCTCGGTGTGCTGTGGCAGGCCCGCGTTCGCGAGTACCTCTGTACGCCACCATTGCAGGGGGACGTCCAGATAGGTCACCGTGCGGCCGAGCGCCTTGGAGAATTCCTGGGCTACTTCGGTCATGTCGAGCGCCCGCGGTCCGGTCAGCTCGTACACCTTCCCGGCGTGCTCCTCGGGGTTGCGCAGGATGGTCGCGACCACTTGGGCGACGTCGGCGGCGGCGACTGGCGAGGTGCGTCCGGTCCCGAACGGCAGCGCCAGCGTGCCGTTCTCGCGGATCGAGCGCGCCGCGAGGGCGGTGAACAGCGGATTGTCGAGGAACGTCGTCGGGCGCACGTGCACCACGGGCAGGCCCGACCAGTCCAGCACCTGCTCCGCCAGCCAGTGCAGCCGCTGCTGGTGAGATTCCGCGGTGCTGGTGGCGGTCATTTGCGACACCGTCATCTGAGACATGTCCACCAGCAGGTCGAGTTCGCCGTGTGCCTTCGCGACCGTGGCCATGACGGTCGCCGCCAGCAGGTGGTCGGGGGACACACTGAGCCCGAAGTACGTCCGGCGGACGCCGTCGAGCGCGGCCGCCACCGTTTCGGGCCGGGTCAGGTCCCCGGTGACGACCTCGGCGCCCCATGCCCTCACCTCGGCCGCGCGCTCGTCCTCGCGGCGGATCAGGACGCGGACCGGCACGTTCTGCGCGCGCAGCCGCTCGGTGACGAGGCGGCCCATGCCGCCGGCGCCGGTGACGAGGACGAGGTCGTGATCAGCCATCGGTGGCTTCCTTTCGGAGGTGTTCGCCCCGGCCAGGTCCTGGCCGTTGCACGGGCGGCAGTGTTGGTGCTCGGCGTCGCCGACCGGTCCTCGCCGGACGGCCGGCCATGATTCCCATGCGGGATCGGCTCGGTGACGGGCACGGCGAGCCATGGGTAAGGGGATGGGCACCGTGCTCGCGCGGGCTGGTGCTCGTATGAAGATCGATCGGCGTCGCCTGCGGTCAGATGGAGGTCGCGCCGCCGAAGAGGCCGTCGAGGGGGCGTTTGTCGATGTGGTGTGGCGGTGGCCCGGAGGGGGTCAGCGGTGGCCGGGTCGGTTTGAGCGCATCTGCCACTGGGTCATCGCGCCGAAGGCCAGAACGTTGGCTCGGCGGGTGGTGAAGCGCGAGGTCAGGGTCATCACCCAGTTGAAGGTGCCGGAGACGACGCTGGGCGGAGGGTTGCGCCGGTCCAGCGTGCGCAGTGCGGTCGTGACCACCTGACTCGGCGTCTGCAGCCGGACGCCGCGGGCCATGTCGTCGGAGCCGGCCGTGTCGAAGAACTCGGTGCGGGTCGGACCCGGGGAGAGAGCGAGCACGCGCAGCCCGGTCCCTCGCGATTCCTGCCACAGCGCTTCGGTGAAGCTCAGCACGAAGGCCTTGGTCGCCCCGTAGACGGCGGCGTTCGGCCATGGCTGGTACCCGAGGGAGCTGGCGACGTTGACCAGGACGCCGGTCAGCTGGCCGATGAACGCCCTGGTGACGTCGACCAGGCCGGCCACGTTCAGGCCGATCTCCTGCTGGACGCGCGCCGGGTCCTCCTGGCGGAACGGGCTGTGGGTGCCGAAGCCGGCGTTGTTGACGAGGCTGGTGACGGTGATGCCACGCCGGGCCACCTCCTTGGCCAGCGCTTCGCCCCCGGCCGGCACGGTGAGGTCGAACGGCACCGTCGTGACGGTGACCTGGTGCTTCGCGGACAGCTCGTCGGCCAGGGCCTGAAGTCGGTCCGCGCGGCGGGCGACCAGCACGAGGTCCGAGCCGCGCTCGGCGAACTGGCGGGCGAACTCCGCGCCGAGTCCGGCACTCGCCCCGGTGATCAATGTGGTCTGGGTACGGTAGTCGATCTTGTTCATGGCGGTCGGGGACACGGCGCCCTCGCAGGTACCTCTTCCCCTTCTCCTTTCAATCCTTGCGACGGTCGGCGACCGTCATCGCGTGCTCATCCGTTGCCGAGGCGGGCTCGGAGCCCGCCTGGGCGATGGTCGTGACGTTCGAGGTGTCCCCGGTGACGAGAACGAGGTCGTGATCAGCCATCGAGGGCCTCGTTGCGGAGGTGTGTGCCTCGGCCATGCCCGGGTGGCTTTATTCACGAGTCGTGGGCTCTGTCACAGATCTTGGGGACCGGTCGCAGAGGGTTACTGAAGCAGAATCAATTTGCGGAGTAGTTCGAATCCGGCGCGTCCGTAGAGCTGCCTTTTGATCTTTTTGATGCGGTTCACGGCGCCTTCGGTGCCGCCGGAGTTCCAGTGCAGGGTGAGTCCGGCGGTCACGGCGTCGAAGTCGCGGTGAAGGTGAAGCGCGAAGCCGGTGAGGCCGGGGAGTTGGCTGTCGTCGACGGCGTCGATCCAGGCGGGGAGTGTGTGGCCGAGGCGGTTGGTGAGGATCTCGCCGAAGGCGTGGACGTGTCCGGCGGCGGCGTCCAGTTCGGGGCAACGGGCCAGGACGTTCTTCAGCGCGGTGCGCTCTTCCTCGCTCAGGGCGGCGGGGTGGCGGGTGAGCCACCCGGTGACCTGGCGGACCGTGGGTGGTGGAGGAGGTGCTGTCGCCGGCGCGGCGCGCAGGGTGGCGATGTAGGCGCGGACCATCTGGTAGGTGACCGGGGCGTTCTGGTCGAGGAGTTCGCGGTGCAGGCGGGTGACGTTCGTGCATCCTGCGGCGAAGCGCTGTTCCAGGTAGGGCTTGTAGGGGTCGAGCCGGGTGGGGCGGGGCCGGTTCTCGCGGAGGGTGTCCTGCCAGTGCGGGACGCGTGCGTAGCGCAGGACGGTGTTGAGGCTCCAGCCCAGGTGTCGGGCGATCGCCCGGCGTGAGTGGCCCTGGTCGAGGAGTTCGTGGACGAGGGCGTGTGCTGCTTTCTTGCGCCGGGCCCGGCGCCCGTCAGGGTCGGGTCCGGCGGGCGCCGGGGTGTCACCGGGTGATTCAGCTTCCTTTTTGGGCACAGGAGTTGGAGCATTCAGGCATGAGCGGTGGGCCGCGACGCAGGTCTCGACCGCCCGGCCGATGCCCTGCCACAGGTGGAAGCGGTCCGCGACCTGGATCGCGTCCGGGGCGCCGATCCTCGCGCCTTCCGCGTAGGCACCGGCCCGGTCGCGGCAGATGATCTCCACGCCTGGATGGGCGGCCAGCCATCCGGCCAGCGGACCGGAGTCCCGGGTCGGGAGCACATCGATCACGCGGTGGGTCTCTCCGCAGGTCAGGACGGTGGAGTAGGTCTGCCCCCGGCGGGTGGCGAAGTCGTCCACGCCGAGAACGCGTGGTGTCACGGGCTGGGGGTCGGGCAGTGCCATGACCCTGCGCAGCAAGGTCATCCGTCCGACGGGGAAACCGAGTTGGCCGGCCAGCCGGGCGCCGGCCCGCCCGGCGAGAGCGAGCCCGACCCGTTCCAGGACGTGGCCGAGTCGCGCGGTGAATCGTGCGTAGGGCGTGGTCAGCCGGGTGAACGGTTCGGCGAACGTGCGGCGCGGGCAGTCGGGTGCGGCACAGAGGAAACGGCGGACCGTCAGCAGGATCACGACGCTCTGCCCGGCCAGCGGTAGGTCCTTCAGCCTGCGGCGGTAGGAATCGTGCACCCGTGTGGAGAACCGGCCGCAGTCCGGACACACCGCGCCGTCCACCCGGCCTCTCGCCACGATGTCGACCGTGCCGAAAGCGACGGTCACCCCGACGACGTCCACGTTGTCGATCCCGTCGAACACCAGTGAGTCCCAGAACACCGTGTCGGCCTGCATGAACAGCACCGTCACCGACCACGGTCGACTCCGGCCGCGAGACAACACACCTGACGGAGCGTCAATCACGGCCGCCGGACAGAAAGGCGTACGCGGTCTCACTCAAATCCCGGTCTTCGCAATCGAACACCGAGGTCACCCTCTGCGACCGATCCCCAAGATCTGTGACAGAGCCCACTTGAAGTGAACGAAGCCACCCGGGCCGCTGCACGGGCGGTAGTGCGTCCTGGCGTTCGACGCCGCTCGGGGTGAACACCCTTTCCGCCGATCCTCTGACGGTCTCGCCGAACGGACGGCCGACTTGTGCAGGGGGTGCTGAGGAGCGGCGGGCGCCGGCGCTGCCTCCTTCACCGGAGGAGGAAGTTGAGGAGGGTTTCGGTGCGCTTGTTGAAGGGGGCGCGCAGCATGCGGGTGGCGTTCCAGCGGTCTTGTACGTAGATGCCCTTGGGGTGGCTGAGCGTGCGGAAGCCTTCGATGCCGTGGTACTTGCCCATCCCGCTGGCGCCGACGCCGCCGAAGGGGAGGTCGTCCTGGGCGACGTGCATGATGGTGCCGTTGACGGTGACGTTGCCGGAGGTCGTGCGGTCAAGGACCTTGCGCCGGTCGGGGCCGTTGTCGCCGAAGTAGTAGAGCGCGAGCGGCCGCGGTCGTGCGTTGACGTAGTCGATGGCGTCGTCGATGTCGCGGTAGCCGAAGACCGGCAGGATAGGGCCGAAGATCTCCTCGTGGGCGATGCGCATGTCGTCGGTGACGCCGAGCACGACGGTCGGCGCGAGGGTGTGCGGACGGCGGGCCGCGTCGCCCGGCCGGTGTCCGACCTCGACGATCCGCGCCCCGTGAGCGCGGGCGTCCTCTATCAGGCCGGTGAGGATCTTGTACTGCTTGTCGTCGATGATCGAGGTGTAGTCGTCGCTGGTGGGGCCGTCGGGGTAGGCAGTCTTCACCAGACGGTCGTAGGCGGCGATGAAGGCGTCGATCTCCGATTCGTGCACCAGGGCGTAGTCGGGGGCGATGCAGGTCTGCCCACCGCTGAGCAGCTTGCCGAAGACGATGTCGGACACGACCTGGTCCCGCACGTGTCCCTTGGCCACGATGGTCGGGGACTTGCCTCCGAGTTCCAGCGTGACGGGGACGAGGTGGTCGCCGGCCGCCTTCATCACGGCTCGCCCGACCTCGGTGCTGCCGGTGAAGACGAGATGGTCGAACGGCAGCGAGGAGAACGCGGAACCGTCGCCGCTGACCATCGTGACCTGCTCCGGCGGGAAGAGCTCGCTGAGCATCGACGCGAGCACCGCGTTCGTCGCCGGGGTCAGCTTCGACGGCTTGAGCATCACGCGGTTGCCGGCCGCGATCGCGGTGACCACAGGCATCAGCGACAGGTTGACCGGGTAGTTCCACGGCGAGATGACGCCGACCACGCCGAGCGGCTGGTATTCGATGCGGTTGCTGCCGTTACGCAGCAGCAGGTCGATGTGGCGGTGGGTCGGGCGCATGAACCGGCGAAGGTTGCGGTGCAGGTAGTCGATACCCTGCACGACGCCCACGACTTCCATCAACGCGGTCTCATGCCGCGAGCGGTGTCCGAAGTCGGCGTCGATCGCCTCCTCGATGGCGCCGCGCCGGGCGATCAGCGCCGCCTTGAACCTGCTCAGATCGCTGCGACGCGCCTCCAGGGAGGGCGCTCCGTCGCGGAGGTAGGCCGCGCGCTGCGTCTGGAGTATGTGATGGAAGCGCTCGGCGTCGGTGGGCTGATCAGTGATGTCGGTGATGGTCATGACGATGTTCCTCAGATGTTGATGAGGGCGGTGGGGACGCGGTGCTGGGGGCGCTGACGGCGGTCCATCCAGCCCATGAGCCGGACCATCGAGCGGCGCGACAGGAGCCTCCCGAGGAGAGCGACCGGCCGGCCGTTGGTGATCACCGACGGGGGTGCGGACCTGCGGTCGAGCGTGTCCAGGGCGATCTTCACGACCTGCTCGGGGGTTGCCCGCTTCGTGCCGTAGTCGGCGGAGCTGCCGGCGACGTCGTAGAACTCGGTCTTCGTGGCGCCGGGGTTCACGGCCAGGACGCGCAGGCCGGTGCCGCGGGCCTCCTCCCACAGCGATTCGGTGAAGTTGAGGACGAAGGCCTTGGTGGCGCCGTAGGTGCTCATGTAGGGGGTCGGCTGGAAGCCCAGCAGGCTGGCGACGTTGATCAGGAGGCCGGTGTCGGCGGAGGTCAGCGGGTCGATGTAGGCGCGGCTGAGGTCGACCAGCGCGCTGACGTTCAGCGCGATCATGCTCTGCAGGCGGTCGGGGTCCTCGTCGGTGAACGCGTCGTGGGTGCCGAAGCCGGCGTTGTTGACCAGCCCGGTGGCGTAGATGCCGCGGGACTCCAGTTCGGCGCGCAGCGTGCGGCCGGCGTCGGGCCGGCCGAGGTCGCGGGCGACGGCGGTCACCGTGACGCCGTGGGCGCGGGTGAGTTCGGCGGCCAGGCTCTCCAGCCGGTCCGCACGGCGGGCCACCAGTACGAGGTTCGCGCCGCGGCGGGCGAGCTGGCGGGCGAATTCGGCGCCGAGGCCGGAGCTGGCGCCGGTGACGATGACGGTCTGACGGCTGTAGTCGATGTCGCTCATGGCATTCACTCTACGCACGTCTTTGCACTGAGTGCAAGTGTCTGCATGGTGTGCAGTGACGTACCATCGGTGCATGACTCAGAAACCGGCCCCCATCCGGGAACAGACCCGCACCGTGGTCCGCTCCCTGCTCGCCCGCACGGCCATCGAACTGTTCGGCGCCAAGGGCTTCGACAACACGACCCTCGATGAGGTCGCCGCCGCCGCGGGCGTCTCCCGGCGGACCCTGTTCAACTACTTCCGCAACAAGGAAGACCTCGCGCTCAGCGGCCTGGACGAACAGGGCGAACTGATCGCCGCGCGCCTCGCCGAACGTCCGGCCGAGGAGGACGCCTGGACGGCGCTGCGCGCGGCGTTCCAGGTCCTCGAGGAGATCGACATGACAGCCGAAGGGCGCCTGGAGTTCATCACGCTGCTGTTCGGCAACGATTCCCTGCGTGCCGGACACGCCGAGAAGCAAGCCCGCTGGCAGGACCTGTTCGCACCGCACATCGAGCCGCGGCTGCCCGACTCCGACCGCCGCACCCTGCAGGCCCGCGCGATCGCAGCCGCAACGATCGTCTGCCTGCAGGCAGCCAACGAGGAATGGGTGCGCCTGGGCGGACAGGCCGACATGTTCGACCTCTACGACACCGCCGTGCAGGCCATCCGCCGCCCCACCTGACACCGGCCGCATCCGGCTCCACCACGCTCGTCGGCGTGGGAACCAGGGCCCGAACCGTCTGCCCCGTGCCAGCAGGACCGAACGATCCGGCCCCGTAGGCCGCGCGGCCAGAGGTCAGCCCTGGGCGGGTAGCCGCAGCGGCCGGTAGCCGTCGGCATCGAGCGTGGCCGGCTCGCCGTCAATGTCCACCGTGTGGGTGCCGTAAAACGAGCTGGGCCTCCGGGGCCGGCTCGTGCCGGTGGAGTTTCCGCGCCGTCGACCTGTAGCCCGCCGAGCGGGCCGCGCTCGACTAGGGGTGGCGGGGCCGCCGCGAGTAGGAGAGAACCGGGTCAGCGCGCTCGCAGGGTGTCGAAGCCGAGCGGCAGGAGGCTTACCACGCACGCAGGAACTCAGCGGCTCGAGTCCGGGTGCGGTTGCGTTGGCAGCGCTCGGACCGAGGAGGTGGTCTGGGACAGGGCGTGGAGCAACTGCCGGTTGTGCGCGGTCAGTTGGTTGACAGCGCGGACGAGGTGCTCGACGTCGGTCCGCAGCTGGGCCAGTTCGGTGGGGTCCTTGGCGCGGAGTTCCTTCAGCTTGACGATCTGCTGGCGCAGGCGGATCTCGGAGTGCGGCGTCTGCCCGCGTGCCGTGACCTGCGCGTAGAAGTCGTTCTTGAGCTCGAGGCGGCGCTGGGTGAGCGCGTTGCGTGGCACGCCGGCTTCCTGGGCCAGGGTGACGATCGTCAGCGCGCCGGTGGAGTGCTGCGCGGTTCCTTGGAGGATGCGGTCCATGGCCGCGCGGATACGGTCGCGTTCGTCGGGTGCGGGGCTCATGCGGTGCCGTCCTGGAGGCTGATGCGGGTGCGGTGGTGGGTGTCGGCGAGGTCGCGCGGCCGGGCGGCGTTGTCGCGCAGGCGCTCGCCCAGCGGACCAGGGACGCGGCCTGCCTGCTGGTCAAGCACGGTGGCGCGGCGACGGAGACCGGTGGCGTGCTGATCGGTGCGGGCAATGTTCGCGCAGGCGGGGACGCACTGGTCGAGGCTGGGGGTGCCCTTGAGACCGCGGTGGCACAGGGCCTTGTCGCGCCTGTAGACGCACATCAGCAGCGTGTGGGGATTGTCGTAGACGGCCAGGTGAGGGTTGGCGAGGATCTGTCGGGCCTGCCGTGCGGTGATGACGGTGCCGGTGTACTGGGGCGCGGTGGCGGCGGCCTTGAGGGCGCGGCGGGCGGCAGACCCGGAGATGCCGAGGTCACCGTGGAACCCCGCGGGCACAAGCCCTTGCGCTTCGTCTTCGATACCTCCGCGCTGCCCGCGCCCGGAGAGTTCGACGGCGACACCGTCCTCGGTCCGGACACCGAGCCGGGTCAGCGGGTGCTGCGCCTGCGGGGTTACGTGAACCGAGTGCGGGGTGTCTCCGAGGGAGCACAGCGGAAGATACAGATCGGCACCGAGTCCAGCGACGGCGCTGTCACCTGGTACGACGTCACCGCGGACAACGTACAGCTGACGTCCGACGGGCTGACCACCCCGGCCGTGACGGAGATCCGCCGCCGCAACGACACCGTACCGATCGGGGTGCGCGCACAAGACCGCACCGCGAAGAGCACTGCCGCGCCCACAACGCCTACGGCACTGCCGGACGAGCCCCTGGATCGCGGCAACGCTGCCTGGACCAGCTGGAGTCGGCAACCCGTGAGGGAGCAACCGAGGAGGAGAACGAACTGCTGCGCCTTCGCCGTGGCGTGGGCGTTCCGGCGGCCACGTCAGCCAGGTCTCGCCCCGCGAGGCCGACCCGCCTCTTCCCCTCTCTGGAAGGAGAGATGAGCCCGGCGGCCTTCAAGCCGTCATCCGGCGTACGTCCTGAAGGCCGAGCCTCGACCAACCGCCCGCCCGGACCGAAGCCATCCGACGGGGATTCCGCAGACCACGGCGCACAGGTTCCGGACAAGCTGAGTTCCGCTGCCGCTGCTGTGCGCGGCGCGCTCAAGAAGGCCGCCCGCAAGCAGCCATCGTCAGCTGGAGCGAGTTGCGACGCAGACTCGGTTCGGCGCTGCCCCGCATGACCGTTCGCCGACCAGGCCGGCATCCGTTCCGATCAGGTCACCGCTCTCACCTGGTCCGCACATGGCTGGCCCACCACGCCGACAGGATCGAGCTGTACTTCCGGCCCTCGTACTCGCCCGAACTGAACCCCGACGAACTCGTCAACGCCGACCCCAAACGAGGCCTGCCATGAGCAGCAGGGCCCGCAACCAGGCCCACCTCGCAGCCGAGATCCGCAGGTTCTTCCACCACCACCACCACCGCCAGCGCCAGCGCCAGCCGCACATCGTCCGCGGCTACTTCGGCGGCCCCCATGTCCGCTACACCCTCGAAGAGAACTCTTTTGAGTTTCTGATCGACACTGCGTCACCTGGCCTGACGAGGGAATCTTCGCCCAGCTCAACTACGACCTCACCGGGCTCGCCCGCGTGAAGGAAGGCCGCAAGCCCGAGCCCACCGCCTCTGTCATCGACCCCCAGAGCGTCAAGACCTCCACCGACGTACCTCTGGCCGGCCAGGGAACCGGTGCCGCGAAGAAGATCGCCGGCAGGAAACGGGGGATCCTGACCGACACGATGGGAATACGCCTCCTCGACAAAGCGAAACAGACCTACCCGACCATCGCGAAAATCTGGTCGACACCGGCTTCAAGAACGCAGTCGTCGAGCACGGCGCCACCCTTGGAATCGACGTCGAGGTCGTCAACAGAAACCCCGAGAAGCGCGGCTTTCATGTCGTGAAAAGGCGCTGGATGGCAGAGCAGCATCGGGTGGATCATGATGCACCGCCGCCTCGCCCGCGACTACGAGACCCTCACCACCAGCTCCGCGGCAATGATCCACATCACCTCGATCAACAACCTTGCCAAGCGCATAACGGACGAGACCATCCCGACCCGGCGAGGAACTCAACAGGAGGCAAGGGGCAATCTTCCTGGATCAAACGCCTTCTTAGAGGTTTTCTGCAAACGGCGACCTGCGAGAAAATGACTTCCGGGCCTGTCGCAGAACTCTCGGAACTGGTCATTTCTGCGAGAGCACAGCGTAGCGGCGTCAGCCAAGGGGGATGCCATGCCGGGGCGCCGGTGATCCGATCTCGCCCACCCGCTTGCGGGCGCCGCAAGGGTGGCCGGGTTACAGCGAACCGATACCGATGACCTATACTTAAGTTTCCATGGAATATAATTCTCGGGAAGATGAATCATGGCTGATCTGAAGATGCTGTACCGGGAGCTGGTCTCGCTGGAGATCGAGCTGTGGAACGGCATCGAGGCGCGGTTGCGGGCGGAGTTCGACCTGCCGCTGACGTCGTTCGAGGTGCTGCATCTGTTGCTGCGTCGGCCGGGGCGGCGGATCCAGGACATCGCCGAGGAGTTCTCGATCACGGTGGGCGGGACGAGCAAGGTGGTGGACCGGCTGGAGGTGGCGGGTCTGTGTGAGCGGCGCGCAAATCCGAACGACCGGCGTTCCTCGATCGTCGATCTGACGGCCGAGGGGCGCAAGCTGGCGGACGGAGCGGTGAAGGTGTTCGAGGACGAGCTGGAGCTGCGGATCGGGTCAGTGATTCCGGAGCGATCCGTGCGGGAGGTGACCGAGGTCCTCGGTACGCTGCGGGAGGCTGGCCGTGCTCTGGATGCGGAGCGGAAGGCCGCGGGTCAGGCGCCGGTGCCGGCGATGCGGGCGCCGAAGCAGCCCGGCCGGTCGACGCCGTGAGCCGCAGCGCCCGTGGTCGTTCAGTCGGAGATGCCGTTGTAGGCGATGACTTTGTCGATGTGGGCGCGGACGAGGAGGTTGCCGGGGCCGCCGTTGCGGGCGGCGTACTCCTCGGTGCGGTCCTCGCCCATGTAGCGGGCGCCGAGGAGGCCGCCCCAGTGCAGCATCTGGTCGGGGGGCTCGGAGGTCTCGGCGCGTCCTTGGAGGATGACGAACGCATACGGGGGGTGGTCGTCGTCGACGCAGAGGGCGAAGCGTCCGTCGCGGGTGAGGTTGCGGCCCTTGACGCCGTCCTTCTCGGTGGTGAGCACGATGTCGTCGCCGTCGAGGAGGAACCAGACCGGGGTGACGTGCGGGCTGCCGTCGGCCCGGACGGTGGACAGTTTGCCGGTGCGGGTGCCGTGCGTGACGAACGCCCGCCACTGTTCGTCGGTCATCTTCCGCATGCGATGCCCTTTCGAGAGCGATGCCGGGCGTACGAGGGGGTCAGCTGCCTCAGTTGCCCCAGAAGGCGTCTTCGGCGTTCTGGTCGCCGGAGAAGAGCCACATCTCGGTGATCTTGCCGCCTGTGATGCGCAGGAGGTCGACGCCGTCCATGGCCATGGACGCATCGCCGCGGCGGCCGGTGAAGTGGATGGCGGCGGCGACCAGGTCGCCGTTGCCCATGAGGGAGTGGATCTTGTCGATGGCGAAGGTGCCCTGGCTGGCCTCCATCATGCCGCCGAGCATCTGGAAGACGGCGCCCTGGCCCCTGTGGTCGCCGGAGAACCGGTTCGTGCCGGGCTGGTGCCAGACGATCTGCTCGTCGAGGAGGTCGCCGAGGGCGGCCATGTCCCCGTTCTGCACGGCCTGGAAGTAGGCGCGGGCGAGGTCGAGGTTGCTGGTGGTCATCGTGGTCTCCGTGGGATCGGGTCGGGTCTTTATCGGGCGAAGTCGAGGCGGTCGGCGAGGCCGGCCTCGGTGAAGGCGGCCTGGATCTCGGGACGGCCTTCCTGGAAGTGGGCCCAGCTGTCGTAGTGGGCGGGGACGACGCGACGGGCGCCGAGCGTCTTGGCGGCCTCGGCGCCCAGGGCACTGTCGAGGGTGAGCAGGGCGCCGTCGAAGGCGAAGGGCATACGGGCGCCGCCGAGGAAGAGGATCGCGGTGTCGACGGGTGCGAACTTCTCGGCGATCTCCTTGACGTGCTCCATGGCGGCGTTGTCGCCGCTGACGTACACGGAGGGCAGGTCGTCGGAGGTGAGCATGAAGCCGACGACGTCACCGGAGATCGGCTCGCAGCCCACGGGGCCGTGGCGGGCGGGTACGCCGGTGACGGTCACGGTGCCGCCGTCGGGCCGTTTGAGCTCGGCGGTCTCCCAGAAGGCGAGGCCATGGGCGTTGCCGCGCAGGCGGCCGGCGCCGCTTTCGGTGGTGAAGACGACCGGGACCTCGGCCAGCAGGGCCCGGCCGGCGTTGTCGAGATTGTCGTCGTGTGTGTCATGGGAGAGCAGGACGGCGTCGATGCGGCCGAGGTCTGCGGCGGTGACCGGCGAGGGCTCGGTCTTGACGAGCTTGTGGTCGCCCGGGAAGGGCATGAGGTACTCGCCGGGCGGGTCGAAGGTCGGGTCGGTGACGAACCTGAGCCCGCCGTACTCGAACAGGACGGTGGGGCCGCCGTAGACGCGGACGGGGATCTTCTCGCTGGTGGCGCCGGGGCCGGACATCGGGGAACCTCTCGGTCGGGGAACGGTGGCACGTAGCCCTGCGGTGCGCTCCCAGGCAGGGCGAAAGGGGGCTCAGGTGTTACGGGGCTGCCCGGCCCCCCAGAAGGCGGCGACCGCGGGCGGCCGACGGGGCCCGTGGGCGGGCTTACGGGGCGGGTACGGAGAAGACGCCGAAGTGGTTACCGGCAGTGTCCTCCAGCCGGGCGAAGGTGAGGCCCGCGGAGTCGGAGAGCGGTTCCATGAGGACCTTGGCGCCCAGCTCCCGGGCGCGCTCGACGGTCGCGGCTACGTCCTGGACCAGGACGTAGAAGATCGCGTAGTTGGGGAAGGCACCCTCCGACTCCCACACGCCGCCGGTCGGTTGCTGGGCACCCGGGGTCATGACGGAGTGGTAGGTCACGCCGGGGGTGTTGGTGTTGAGGACGTACTTCCAGTCGAAGAGCTCGCCGTAGAACTCCTTGACCTTCTCGGGCTGGTCGGTACCGAACTCGAACCAGGCGACCGAGTTGAAGGCGGGAACGGTCATGACACGCACTCCTTACTCCCAAAAGGGAAGAAATGTGACTCCGTGAGGCAGGGCAGACACAGGCGGTAACCGCCGCTTCGCGGGAGGCTCACGGAAGGGCCGCGGGACCCATGAAGGAGCGGCGGACGCCGGAGCCCTGCCCGATCTCCAGGAAACCATTTCCATTCCATGGAAGCAACTTCCGTGGATTATTGTTCCTCATGTGCGGGTTCGGCGGCCTTCGGCCGGCCCTCGGACACAGGAACCCGGCCCGTCACGGGTGGCGGGTCAACAGGAAGGAAGGACGCCATGGAGCCGATCGAGATCGAGGCGAAGACCCTCATCCAGAAGTCGAAGACCCCGTCGAACGACTACGTCATCAACCCCTATACCGGCTGCGTGCTGGGCTGCGCGTACTGCTTCGCCAGCTTCGCCGGGCGCCAGTTCGGCCGTTCGGTCAAGGAGTGGGGCGACTACCTGTACGTGAAGAAGAACGCGGTCGAGCTCGCCCGCAAGGAGCTGGCCAAGATGCCCGAGGACAAGCGCCGGGGCACGATGCTGCTCAGCTCGGTCACCGACCCCTACCAGGGCCACGAGACGAAGTACCGGCTCACCCGCGGCATCCTGCGCGAACTGAAAGCGGTCGAGTACCCGGGCCTGGTCCGCATCCTGACCAAGTCACCCGTCGTCACCCGCGACATCGACCTGCTCACCAGCCTGCCCCGCGCCGAGGTCGGCATGACGGTCACCAGCACCGACGACAAGGTCAGCCGCTGGCTGGAGGTCCGCGCCCCGCTCGCCTCCCGCCGCCTGCGCACCCTCGCCGAGCTGAAGGGCGCCGGCATCCACACCTACGCCTTCGTCGGCCCGCTCCTGCCCCACTTCGCCACCCATCCCGAGCTCCTCGACGAACTCTTCGCCCGGCTCGTCGAGGCGGGCGTCGACGAGGTGTTCATGGAGCACATCAACCTCAAGCGGTACATCCGCGAGCGCATGGACCAAGTCCTCGCCGACCAGCCCGAGGACGTCCGCGAGGCGTACGTCCAGGCACGGACGAAGGAGCACCGCGAGCAGCTCGACGTGATCGTGGCGGAGCTGCTGGACAAGCACGGGCTGCGGCTGCGGTTCGAGGAGGTCGTCCATCACGACGACAACGACGCCCTGCGCCAGCGGCTCGACTCCCCGTCCTGACCGTGCCGCCCTGCGGGGTGCGTGTCAGGCGGTGACGTCGGCCTCGGGGTCCGGCACCGCCATGGCCCAGGTCCCCATGGCCTCCAGGACCTCGCGCAGCCCCTCCCCGAGAGGGGTCAGCGCATACTCGACGCGCGGCGGGACCTCCGCGTAGGTCGTGCGGGTGACGATGCCGTGCCGCTCGAACTGGCGCAGGCGACTGGTCAAGGTGTGGGGGCTGATGCCGGGCAGAGCCTCGCGCAGCTGGTTGAAGCGGTGAGGTCCGTGCAGCAGCTCGCGCACGATCAGGGTCGCCCACGGGCCGTTGAGCAGCGTGAGGAACCGGGCGACACCGCACTCGGGCAGACAGGGATCGGTCACGATTTTCACCGTACCCCATTAGTGCAGTTGATGTAACTGGTGCATCGTGTGCACTAATGGCGCCATGACCTACGTGATTCACGGCGCCACCGGCGCCCAGGGTGCCCCCGTCGTCGCCGCGCTCGCCGCCGCGGGCAAGACCGTCACCGCTGTGACCCGCAACCCCGACGCCGTCGTGCCCGGCGCCCAGCGCGTCGTGACCGCCGCCTACTCCTCCGCCGCCGACCTGACCGACGCCTACCGAGGCGCCGAGGGCGTCTTCGTCCACCTGCCGGTGGCCTCGGAGGAGGACCGTCAGACCTACGCCCGCAACATCCTCATCGCCGTCCGGGAGGCCAGGCCGGACCGCGTGGTGTTCTCCACCAGCGGCTTCCCCGTCGATCCCGCCATCGGCGGCGCCGCTGCGACCCTCGCCGCCGGCCTGGCCGAGGCCGGCGTGTCCCACGCGGTGATCGCGCCCGAGCTGTACCTGGAGAACCTGCTCATGCCGTACGTCATCGACTCGGTCCGCGAGCGGGGGGTCCTGCCCTATCCGATCCGGGGCGACTTCCCCGTCTCCTGGGCCTCCCACCTGGACATCGCGGACGCCGCCCTCGCCCTGTTCGACCGCGGGGATGTCACCGGCGTCGTCCCTGTCGGCCAGTACCCGGCCATGACCGGACCTGATCTGGCTGAGGCGTTCGCCGCCCGGCTCGGACGGGACGTGGTGTTCGAGCCGATCACTCCCGAGGAGTTCCGTACCTCGGTCGCGCCCGTGATCGGGGAGGGCGCGGCCGCCGATGTCGCGGGGGCCTACCAGGCGATGAGCACCATGCCGGGCCGGCCGATCACGCCGGAGACCTCCGCCGAGAAGCTGCTGGGCGTCACCCCCCGGACCACCGGCCAGTGGCTGGCCGACATCGGCCTTTGACCACAGCTCGGTCGCCCCGGCCGAGTGGCGGGGACGGCATGCCGCCTACTCCATGGACGGCCCGCCAGAGCCGACTGGGAGAAGCTGCCGCGCGAGCACGCCGGTCCCGACGTACTCGTCGTCCGCCCCCGCCAGAACGCCGTCCTCGCCGCAGGGGATCACCACGTTCCGCTGTTCTGAACTGCGCGAACGGGCCCGTGGAGGGCGTCGGGCTGCTGCGGCACTGGCCAGTCCTCCGCTCCGCCCCCCTCCTCGTCGTCCAGCCCGGCCGCGTCCGGGTCTCGCAGCGGTCGCAGCCTTCCGTCGTCGGGGGTGGAGGCGGTGAAGCTGTAGCGCCCCAGCACGTTGAGGTTCCTGTACTTCAGCGGCGACAGGCGGGCGACGTCCTCGTCGCGGATCTCGTGGCCCTCGGCGCGCAGCTGGGCGACGGCGGCGTCGATGTACTTCGTGGTCCACAGCACGACGGCGTTGAGGACCAGGCCGAGTGAGCCGAGCTGGTCCTCCATGCCGTCCCGGTACGCCTGGTGGATGGTGCCGCGCTTGCCGTGGCACACGTCCCGGGCGAGCTTGTGGCGGGACTCCTGCACGGTGAACTGCCGGTTCATCCGGCGGCGGTAGGTGTCGTCGACCGGGTCGACCACGACAAGCAGGTGGCGGGTTTTGGCGATCCGCTCGTACTCGGCGAACGCCTGCCCCAGCGGGGTCGGGCGGCCCTCGCGGCCGAGCATCCGCAGCAGGTCGTACGCGCGGACCTGGTTGGTGACCAGGGAACCGGCCACCCGCAGCATGTCCGGCCAGTGCGTGATCACCTTGTTCAGGTTGATCCGGTTGCGGGCGATGTCCTCCAGCGGCCCGTACGTGCCGGTCTCCGCCCCGGGCATCGTCGCCCGCCAGAACCGCTGGTCGTCCAGGTCCCGACCGATTCCGTTTCGATTCGCCCGCACCATCGCCGCCAACTGCCTCGACCGGTCCGCACCAATCCGCAGCTCCTTCCGCAACGACTCAGCAGAAACCGGACGTTGATGCAGTTCTCTACGCTGATCATCCACACGCCGAGCACGATCCAGCAGCGGATCTCCCAGAGACCCTCACCATCGCCGGCTCCGGTATCACCCTCCCCTGCATCGAACCGGACCCTTGCTCCCCTGCCGGTGTGCCAACAACTCCACCGACAGCAGCAACGCGACCGGCGGCCAGCAGGAACGCCAACCACACGACGTACCGCACCCGACGACCACCCCCGGACGGCTTCAGCGGACCAGCCGTCGCCGGCAACAGCAGCCCGTCGGCCGACAGCGGACAACGACGCGCTCACCTCATCCGCACCGCCCCGAAGAGCGAACTCCCGCTGGTGAACGTACGAGGCGTACGCCGCCACCCCCGCGACCAACAGCGCACACCCACGCCGCAACCACACATCGAGATCGACAGGCCTGTGCTCCAGGGGCGGCGCAGCCCTCACCTCCGAGCCGCCCATCACACTGCCCCGCCCCACGCCGCAGGACGGAACCGCCCCTCCACCACAAGCCTCCCGACAGGGAACCGCTGGTCAGCCCTGCAACCATCTGTACGCGCCCCTGCCAGGTCGTCGCTTGCGTTCACCCCGGCCGGCTTCGCCGCGTTCACGAGGTACGTCTCAGGACTCAACACCTGATTCCACTAGCCAAAAGACCAGGCCCGCTGCCCTTCACGTCGGACGCTTGGGGTAGCGGGCCGTCTCGTAGTCATATGCATCGAGTCAGCAGTTCCTGCCTCGTTTCATCGGCAGCGGGAAGGGGGCGCCTTCCCCTCATGAGACCTGCTCTCCAGTTCTGTATGACTCGGCCTCCGCCTTCGAGCGGGGTATCCGATGGCGCCAGCTGTCGCGGGCGACGACACGGCGGCCTCGGTGATGTCCCCCGGCACGCAGTTCAGCCGGGCCGAACCGGCGACGTCCGGGTCCTGCTCGCGGATCCGGGACCGCACCCGCTCGTCCGCCTGCGCGACCGTGGGCGCCCGTACCACACAGACGATCTCCCGGTCCTTACGGCGCAGCAGCGACGCGCAGAGCCTGGAACCCAGGAAGCCGGTCGCTCCGGTGAGAAGCACTGACATCGCGGACGCCTTTCCCGCTTCCGCGCAGTGCTCCGGTTCACGGCCAAGAGCGTGCCGACGACGGTGGTGCTCGTCGAAGGAAGCCCGGAGACGAAACCTCCATAAATGAACTTATAAGCGCAATATAAGCACTTCATCCAGCCGCGTCGAACGACTGGACCGTGGAGGCATGGAGGTGTACGGACCGTGCGGCGTCAGGCGCGGGGAGGGCTGGGAGCTGGCTTGGAGGCCCCCCGACCGTCGACTGCGGCCCGGGGTGCTGAGCTATCGCGGGTACCACCTGCGGCTGGGGCAGCCGCGAAGCCGACTGGAGCTTCCCACCGGGACGGTCACGCTCCTCTTCGGCTTCGAGGGGCGCCTGCTCCTGACCGACGTGTCCCAGCGTGGCCGCGCCGCCGGAACGGCGGTGTCCTGCGAGGCCACCGCGTACTCGTCGCTGGTCTCGGCGGTGCGGCCCTGTGCGACGATCGGCCGGCACGACGGCCACCTCAGCGGCATCGAAGTCGTGCTCGAACCGTGGGCGGCCTACAACCTGCTCGGTGTCGCCATGCACGACTGGGCCGGGCAGATCGTCGACGCGTCCTTGCTCACAGGTGACCGCATGTGCGTGGTGAACGACATGCTCACCGCGATGCCACGTTGGGAGGAGCGCTTCGCGCTCCTTGACGAGACGTTCATCCGATGGAGGGCCGACGGCCCCGCATACTCTCCCCGGGTGCTGTGGGCGTGGCGGGAACTCTGCCGCACGTCCGGTGCCGTACCCATTCGCCACCTCGCCGAGTGCACCGGGTGGAGTTGGCGGCAGTTCGAGCAGCGGTTCCGCGAGCAGATCGGTGCGACGGCGAAGACGGCGGCGCGCATCATGCGCCTGCAGAAGGCTCTCACGCTGCTCGAAGCAGGTCGGCCCCTTCCGCAGACCGCCATGGCCTGCGGCTTCTCCGACCAGTCCCATCTGACCCGGGAGATCCGCGCGATGACGGGCCGTACAGGTCCCCAACTGACCGTCGTACGCGGGAAGAGCCGGGAAGAACCGTCCGCCCTGGACCGGGTCAGCGGCCAGGTGAGCAGCGTTCTGGTCTGAACGGCGGGACGGTGAGAGAGACGGTCGAAACCGGCCATAGCCGGTCACCCTCGTATTTCTTCAAGACGGCCCGAGCACCGGATGGCGAGGATGGCGGAGCCTCACAGGCATCCAGAAAAGGGGACTGACATGCGTATTGCCGCCGCACTCACCGCCGTCGCCCTGTCCGGCGCGCTCGCCGGAGCCGGCCTCGCCGGCACGGCGCACGCCGCACCGAGCGGTGAAGCGGGCATCCTGGCGTGCTCGACTCAGAAGATCAGCAGCAAGGTAGCTCGCGGATGGTGTTCGGCCGGCACCGACTGGCGCGTCGGGGTGAAGTGCACTGATGGCAGGCACTACTACAGCGGCTGGGTGGCCGACGCACGCTACCAGCACGCCATCTGCGGCAGCGGCACGATCACTCACTACTGGATCGACCGTTGACGGACCCCGGCTCGCGTTGTGCCGCATGATCGGTAGGCCCGCTCCCGCGCGGGCCTACCGTCTGCGTCGTCGCAGTCCGGGCGGGGGACTTGGCAGAGGGCGCAGTCGGCGCGGTCACAAGTCGTCGGGCAGGGTCACCGCGAGCCGGCCGTCCTCGGTCAGGCCGTGGATACCGATCCTCGCCCGGTCGAAGTGCTCCCAGTCGCACCGGATACGGAAGACCTTGTGGGAGGGGAGACCGGTGAGATCCAGGCTGGTGGTGAAGTCGCCGGCCTCGGTGAGGAGACGGACGGCCTCGCGCGCGTCGTGCGGGTCCCCGTCGATGAGCCGGGCCAGCCGGTCCAGGCTGGTGACCACCTCCTCGTGGCGCTCGCCGTCCGGTTCGAAGAGGTCGATGACCCGGTAGGAGTCGGCCTCGTACGCGCTGTCGATCCGAAGCCTCCGCTGGATGGCGGCCTCTTCCTCGGTGAGGTCGAACACGTCGGCAGGCACGGGTGCGGGAGTCCGGGGATAGAACCGCGGTGTCCCGTGCGCGTCCGGTACCTCGTAGATGACCCCCGCGGCCAGGAGGAGATCCAGGACGTCGGCGTGGGTCCGCAGGGAAGGACGGCCGTAGCGTGCCGCGTAGCGTTCGGCGGCGGCGATCAGCGCCGGCTGCGCGGCACGCTCGTCCTCGTCCAGGTCTTCCGGGTCCTGCCAGCAGGAGTCCGCCAGGGCGCTTTCCGGGTTCTCGTGGTGGCCGAGACTCCTGCACAAGTCGCCCCGAGTCGCACCGTTCTCGGCGATTCCGGCTCCCATGAGCAGAAAAAGAAGCGCATGCGGCCGCATCCGTGACCAACCGCTCCGCATGACCTGCTGAAGGAATTCCTCCCGGTCCCGATCGGTCCAGCTCTCCGGCGGTTCC
Organism: Streptomyces roseirectus; assembly: GCF_014489635.1. NCBI lineage: Bacteria > Bacillati > Actinomycetota > Actinomycetes > Kitasatosporales > Streptomycetaceae > Streptomyces > Streptomyces roseirectus. The sequence continues at coordinate 1,192,995 of NZ_CP060828.1, forward strand.
AGCCCGGCCAACGCGCTCTCCTCACCCGGCATCACAACAGGGACGGCCCGTGGTCCGCCGGAAGCCGACTGGAATCGAGCCGGCCACGACAGTACAGCCCCTGTGCCGACCGCCGCCCACCGTTCTCTCACGGCTCCTCAGTCCGTTTCTTCGCGCGCCGCCTTGAGGTCGTCCACGCCATGGTCTGGCCACGCACGGGGAACCTCCCTCCACAGCACTCGTACGGCGGAGGGCGGACGCATCGAAGTCAGCGAATCTCGGCATACCGCGTACCTCAATTCCGGCTGTACGACGCGCCTTTGCCCGCACCAACAGGGTCCGCCCGGTGCTCCCCGCGGTCCCTGACGACTCACCCGGCAGGGTGAAATCGAGGCGCCGGGGCCGAGAAGGGGATGAGGGAGGCACTACGGTCGTGGGCAGCCTGGCCCGAGCGATGGGCCAGTTCCGGGCGTCTCATCCGACCTGCGGACGCCGACGGAGAACCTTCTTTCGCCGCGTCAGCCGTTCCCGCCTTCTCTCAGCATCGACAACACCGCGCTGTTCAGTGCCCGGTCGGGGGCGCCACCACCGAAAGGACACGCGATGTTGCTGCACGAACTCGCCACTGCCCGGGCGGACTTCACCAAGGAGACCCTTGAAGGCGCTCGCGCCAGAACCGCCGAACTCACCACCTTCTCCCGGCTGCTGCCCACGGCCGGTTCCACGCAGGCGCTGCTGGAGTCGTTCGCGCTGGAAGCCCTGGCAGGCCCCGGACACCGACCCGCCGCCTTCTGCCTCGCCGAATCCATCCCGCAGCCCCAGCGCCTCGACCTCCACCTCACCCACCCCGATGCGCTCGTGCCCTTCCTCGCCCTTCTCCCCTCCCGGGACCGCGACCGGGTGGTCCACGGTGTCTCCGGACTGCTCGCCCGGCCCGCCGGACGCGGCGCCGTGCACGTCTCGTTCGACCACCGGGAGGCGGAAGCCCTGTTGAGCGTGTGGTGCCGGGGCACGGACCTGGGCGCGGTGCTCCGCGAGCACGAAGCCTCGGTGGTCGCCTCGGGCCGACGTCCGCTGTGGACGCACAGCACTCCGCGCCGGGCGCCACGCGGCGGAAGCCGCCCCTTCCGCCGCTCGACGAAGAAGCCCGTCCCGATCACCGCAGCCGTACGGCTGCGCACCTCCCGCTACCTGGCCAGCGCGCTGCTGCGCCGCCCCGGGCTGTGGGAACGCCTCACCGGCCACCAGAACCTCTCGGTCACCACCCACGAAGCCGACCACGGCCTCGACTGGCACGTCCACCGGACCGTGGCCTCTGGACACCCCCTCCACGACGACCGGCTGGCCGCCGCGCTCATGGACGCGCTGGCCGGACCCGACCTCATCATGGATAAGCGGGCACACTCGTGTCTGCCCACCACGTGTCACATGCGTTTCGTTCCTCGGAGCAACGACGAAGGCTGGGACGGCATCCTGACCGTGACCACCACGCACGCTCGGACGGAGGTCTCTCCCGCTCCGGTACGCCGTGGCAGGCCCTTCGCGGTTCTCGGTGAATCCCAGACGCCGGACGGCCCCACGGCCCCTGTCCCGCCCACCGCCCGGGGGCGTGTGCTCCAGTTGGAGTGTCCGCCGATGTCCTGGCACCCGTGCACACCATGGCGGCTCGCCCAGCAGCTCGGCGCGGCCTGGGCGCTGCGCGGCGACCATGTGCTCGTCATCCACGACGTCTTCACCCCGTACACCAGCTGGAAACGCGACCACCTCAGCGACTGGCCCCGCACCCGCCTACCCGAGGCGCCCGCGGCCCAGGCCCCCTGGCAGCGTATGCGCATGGTGCCCGGATCCGGCACTCTCCACGTCCATAGCGCCTCGCACGACCTCGACTCCCTTCAGACCCTCGTCGCCCACGCACGGGAACGCTTCGACTGGGTCCTGTTGGCCGACTCCATCGACCACCGCACCTGCCCCGACTTCCTGGACGGCATCGCCGACGACTACCTGCTGGTGACCGAGGACCCCGGGTACCGCACCAGCCTGTCGGTCAGCCGTCCGCGCCACGACGCCTCCGGTGATTCCGGCGTGCCCCTCACCCCCACGGAAGCGGCCCTGCTGTGGCGTGAACAGAGCCTCCGCTACGTCCCCTTGGACAGAATCCCGGTCACCGGTCTCCTCCTGGTGACCGACGCGGCGCGTCACGACACGTTCACCACCGAGGCGGACGACGCCCTCGCCCGCCTGGCACCCCCCGTCTACGGACGCTTCGCCAGAGACTTCATCTCCCGCGACCGCACCGTCCTGGACCAGGACCCCGAGCGATCCGACCCCGCTTTCACCGCCGAGGCCACAGCCGTCGCCACCAGGCTCACCAGCCATCCCTGCCCTGCCGCAACCCCACGGCAATAAGTCGTCGTGGGCCCTGCACACCTCCCGTGGACAGCCCCCGACACCCACATGAGAAAAGTTGTCCGGCCCGCGAGTTCACGCTCGCGGGCTTCTGTCCCCCTTAGCTCGTGACTGGCCCGCAGTACCGAGCAGAAGGGGATTCTTGATGGATCCGGCCACGGTCGTCATCATCTCGACCGTCACCGCCAAGGCGTTCACGTTGCTGGCGCTCTGGCTACGCCTGCGCTGGCGGGTGCGGCGTGAACAGCAGCGGCAGCGTTACCTTCTCCGGGTCTCCGGGACGGTGGTGCCGCACGGCCAAGTGGAACTCGACGACCAGGACGACGGCGGACACCGCCTGCGGGTGAGGATCACCCGTACTCCGGTGCCCGGGGAGGACCAGACCGCGTGCGCAACCACGAACCGGCTGACGGCACCGACCGGCCGACGACCGTACCCGCGCCTTCCGGTCTGCATGACCTCGCCCGGAAGCGAACAAACGAGGAATTCTCCGCTTTCTACCGCGCCACCATCCGCCCGTTGACCGGGTTCCTGATCAACCACGGTGCCGGAGTGCAGGCAGCTGCGGATATCGCCCAGGAAACCATGACCGACGCTTACCGGAACTGGGACCGTGTCACCCACCCAAGAGCCTGGGTCTACAAAGTCGCGTCCCGCGCACTGGTACGCAAGATCGCTTCCGTCGAAGATCTCGTCGACGAAGTCCCCGAGCCCACCTCCCTGATTCCCCGCCCCGACGCCATCGCGGAGTGGGAGGCCCAGTACGACGCGTTACCCCTGCTGCGCAGTCTGCCGATGAGACAACGCCAGGTCATGGCCTGGACGTTGGCCGACTTCACCCCCACCGACATCGCCGAACACCTGGGACTGTCCGCCGAGAACATTCGCGCAGACCTGAAGAAGGCACGCCGAGCCGCAGCCGACCGCCTGAAAGCACGAGGGGAGGAACAGTGACCCGCCGTCCTGCCCGGGCCGTGCACCACTGGCTCACCCAGCACTCGCGTGCCCTGTCCCACGTCCTCGACACCGAGGCCGGCCTTACCGCCATCCTGCTCGGTCCAGCAACAGCCCCGCCAAGTCGCGCCGACGCCACGGACACGGTGAGCCCCTTTCTCGCGCCAGCCCCGCAGACCGCATGGCCCTGCGCAACCACCCCGATGTCAGGAAAGCCAGTCGAGCCCTTGCCGCCGTCCACAGGTCTGTCCACCGACGGACTCGCGCCTTCAGCTGCCTACTCCTCGCCTCGGTCCGTGAACTCGCCGTCGACCTCGTCCACGTACTCGCTCTCGACCTCGACCTCGTGCGCACCCACACCCGCGCTTGCGCCTTCGATATCGATCAATATGTCCTCGAAGTCGCCCGCTTGCCTGAAGCTCTCGATCGGGATTTCGAACTCGCCCTCGATGACTCTCTCCTTCTCGCCCAAGATCTCACCCGCGACCTCGTATACACGTTCGATATGGGTTGTGATCTCGTCCATGCTCCCGAGGTCGAACAGCACATGATTCAGACGACCTGCCTCACCCTCATCGAGATCCGCGCCGCCGAACTCCGCCGAGCCATCGGCCAAGCTCTCAAGCAGCCAACCCCCACGCTCGAAGAACCCGCCCTCCGCGCCCTTCTGGACAACTTCACCACCGCCGATCTGACGACGGCCGACCTGACCGGCATCGATCTCAGCGGCGTCCGCTGGTCGGAGCACACCACCCGCTGGCCCCCGGACATCGACAGCAACGACTCAAATCCCGCTCCCGCGAAACCCACCCCGGCAGCGGCACCTGGATCGTCCGCTCCGGCACCGCCACCATCCATGACCTCGCTCTCTGAAGCCCCGCCCGTCACACGGATGTACGCACTTCGTCCGCCAGGACAGGCAATCCCGTTCCCGAAGCGCGAGAACCACTCGTGACCGGGCCAGACATCGCACACCAGGCCCCGCGAGAAATGAGTAAGGACGTGCCCGCATACCCAGCCGTCCCCAGATCCAGACCCCGCCTCCTCACCACCGCTCTCGCCCTCCTCACCGCCGCCGGCCTCACCACCGCGGCGACCGCCACCCCCGCTCCCACCAAGGGCTCCGGCGACGGGAAGGTCACCGTCAAGGTCGTCACCGAGGTGAACGCCGACGGCACGTATGACAGCGTCCTGGAACCCGGTATCGCGGGCGTCCAGGTCCTGCTCATCGACAACGCCGGCCGCCGGATCACCGCCACCACGGACGCCGACGGCGTCGCGACGTTCACTCCGGCCTCCTCCGCCCTCACCGGCGGCACGTACCGGATCGAGGCGATCAACCCGGACACGGACACCTACGGCCCGGCGATCGCGGGCCTGGGCACCGGTGCGGACGTCATCCGGAGCATCACGGGGTTCGTGGACGTCAGCGGCGGCAAGGACGCCTCGTACACCACGGGTTTCTGGGAGTCGGGCCTGTACTGCCAGGCCAACCCCGACCTGGTCACCTGCGGCACGGCACGGGGCACGACCACCGGCCAGATGGGCGTCGTCACGTTCGGCAGCGACCTGAACACGACGCACCCCGGCGGCCCCGCCACCACCCTCACCACCAACGACAAGCAGGGCGCCGTCTTCGGCATCGGCACCGACCGCAGCGGCAACGTCTTCCTGGGCACATCGGTGAAGCGGCACGTCGCGTACGGCCCGGCCGGCGCCGTGAACGCGATCTACCGCACCACCAGCACCACCCCCGGCACCGTCTCCACCTTCGTCACCCTGCCCGGCACCCTCACCGCCCACGATCCGGGCACGGCCGCCGCCCCGGCCTACCTGAACGACGACACCGTCTACAGCAAGGTCGGCCGCGAGGGCATCGGCGACGTCGACGTCTCGGCCGACGGCAAGACGCTGTACGCCGTCAACCTCAACGACTCCAAGCTGTACGTCGTCCCGATCGAGGGCACCGGCGACAAGGTCACCGCCGGCACGCCGGCGCCGTACGCGATCCCCACCCCTGCCGGCTGTGTCGGTGACTGGCACCCGTACGGCATCGGCGTGCGCGGCAAGCAGGTCGTCGTCGGCGGGGTGTGCGGCGCGGAGACGACCGTCACGACCGCGAAACCGTACGGCGACCCCACGAAGCTCAGCGCGCACGTGCTGACGTTCACCGGATCGGCGTTCACGCCGCTGTTCAGCACGACCGACCTCAGCTACGAGCGGGGCTGCGCGTACCGCTTCCTCGGGGCCCCGGCGACCGCCTACCGGTGCGACGGCACGACGAGGGTCGGCGCGGTGATGAGCGCGGACTGGGAGGCGTGGAACGAGCGGGTGCCCAGCCCGGAGTCGCACCGGTTCGTCAGCGCGCCGCAGCCGATGCTGTCCAACATCGAGATCGCCGACAACGGCGACCTCGTCCTCGGCTTCCGCGACCGCTTCGCCGACATGCAGGGCAACGCCACCCCGGCGTACGGCACCACCACCCCGATGGTCAACGCGATCGCGGCCGGTGAGCTGATCCGGGCCTGCGTCACCTCTCCCGGCACGTACGCCCTGGAGTCCGACGGCTCCTGCGGTGCGCTCACCGGGAACCTGCCCGGCAACGCGATGGGCCCCGGCGGCGGCGAATTCTACGACGACGTGGTGATCCTCTCCGACGCCCACCACGACCAGATCGGCACCGGCGGGCTCGTCCTCCAGCCGTACTACAAGAAGCTGTGGGGGACGGTCTTCGACCCGTTCGACCAGCACGTCTTCGAGCAGGGCGTCCGGCAGTGGGGATCGGAGACCGGTCGGCAGACCGGCGGAATCGCCCTGCGCACCACCAACTTCAGCAGCGCCCTCTTCGGCAAGGGCAACGGCCTCGCCGACCTGGAGATCATCTGCGACCAGGCCCCCGTCCACATCGGCAACCGGACCTGGTTCGACACCGACCACGACGGCCTCCAGGACCCGGCCGAACCCCCGGTCCCCGGCATCAAGGTCACCGCGACCGACAAGGCCGACCCGACGAAGTCGATGACGACGACCACCGACTCCAACGGCGAGTACTACTTCGGCACCGCCCAGGGCCTTAAGCCCAACACCGCCTACGACCTCGTCTTCGACTACAACGGCATCGACCCCACCACCCTCCCCGGCTCCCCGAACATGGACGACCTGCGCTGGACCAAACAGACAGCCAGGACACGGGCCCAGTCCTCCACCTACATCGACTCCAACGTCGACCCGGCGGGCAGGACCTCCTGGACCGTCGGCTCCCCCGGCTACGTCGACCACACCATCGACGCCGGCATCCACGCCCAGCCCAAGGCCCCGCTGAGGATCGTCAAGAAGGACGCGGTCACCGGAAAACCCCTCCAGGGCGCCGTCTTCACCGCGTGGAAGGACAGCAACGGTACGCCGGGCCTCCAGACGGCGACCGACACCAAGGTCGGCACCTGCACCAGCGACAAGTACGGCACGTGCGCCTTCCCGAACAGCCTCGACACGGACGCGACCTACTACGTCCAGGAGACGACCGTCCCCACGGGCTACCGCAAGCCGAAGACGACCGCCTTCGGCCCCTACACCCTCACCACCACCGGCCGGACCATCACCCTCACCAACCAGCCCGACCTGCGCCTCACGGTCGCCAAGAAGGACGCCACGTCGGGCTCCGCACTCGCCGGCGCGGTCTTCGAACTATGGCGCGACACCAACGGCAAGAAGGGGCTCCAGACCTCCGGCACCGCCAAGGACACCCGCCAGGGCGCGGGCTGCGCGACCGACGCCAAGGGGCGCTGCTCCTACACCGGCCTGCCTGCCGGTACGTACTACCTCCGCGAGACGGCCGTCCCCGAGGGGTACAAGCGGCCGGCGAACCCGGTCACCGGGCCGTACGTCCTGACCGCGGCCGACGCGGGCAAGGGATCCGGCAAGGTCGTCCCCCTCAAGAACCAGCGGGGGGAGGTGTGTTCGGGCAAGAAGTGCTGACCTGAATCCACCTGATCAAAGCCCCTCCCGGCCGCGCGAGCGCCCCCGCAGAGGCGGAACACCGCGCTCATGCGGCCGGGTATTTCCGTGGCGAACGGTGACGAGGTCCTGCGCGTCGGCACGCCCGCCTCCGCCGGCATCCTCCACTCTCACCCATCCACGACGGCACGCTTCACTGCGTCTCCGCCACGGGAACGAACCGGTCCGTGTCGGAGAGTTCCAGGACTCGGTGAACACCGTCGATAGGAGGCGAGTCGTTGTCGGTCACGATGATCTGCAGCCGATCGACGTTCTCGGTGGCCATCTCCAGGAGGGTGGCGTACATCTTGCGCAGCCGTTCCAGGTCGACGCCTTCGTGGCCGACGTTGCCGCTGATGCCGTCGATGACGAGAAGGTTCGGGAGCGGAACCCCGTCGTCATGCGGGGCTACCTTCTGGTGGGCGAGTACGTGCGCGACGTTCACCAGCACCTCGACCCCTTGTGACTGGAGGTCGGCGAAGGAGCGGCCGTCGACGACAGGCATGTACGTCTCCCGGTTGACGCGAGATCCCGGCCGGGTGTCGAAGCACGGTGCGTCAAAGCTTCGGAGCGTGGCTTCGAAGGCTTCGTCGAGCTTGTCCAGCCTGTCCTGGACAGCCAGGTTGCTGTGTCGAGAGGCGGCAATACGGTCGTTGAGGTCTTCCTGTTCGCGTTCCAGTTCGGCGATCCGTCCGCTCTGTCCCTGGAGACGATCGTGCAGGGCGAGGGCGTCGTCGATCCGGGCCAGGTGTTCCTCCAGCCGGGCCTGCTGAGCGGCGACTGCGCGGATGCGTTCGGCCTGGTCGGTGACGTAGGTGGCTGTGGCCCGGTCAAGTTGCTCGCCGAGTTCCACGCGGTGGCGCGTCTGGTCGGCGCGGGCGGCCTTGAGTTCGTCGAGACGGCGTTCGCTTCGCTCGATCAGTTCCTCGGTCTCGGCGACCTGTTCGATGACACGGTCCTGTTCGGCGGCGAGCGTGGACGGGGCCGGGTTCTGTGGCGGGGTCTGGAGACACAACCTGCAGGTGTCGTCGTCCCCTCGTTCTGGCACTCCGGCGCCGCAACGGGGGCAGGTGTGAAACTCGAAGTCGTTGAGCAGCCGCTCGGCGACCAGGGCCCGTGTGAGGCGGCGGCTCTGCGCGATGAGTTGGTCGCGCAGTTCCCGAAGGCGGGAGACGGAGACCTCTTCCGCGGAGGACGCGTCCGAGATGTGGGCGAGTTGAGCCTCCGCGTCGCCGATCCGGGCACGCAACGAGACGGTCGCGGAATCCGTGAGTTCACGCGTCAGATTCAGGTCGCTCCGCCGGACCTGCGCCAACGCCTCTTCGGTTTCCTGCCGTTGCGCTTCGAGTCGCGCGCGGGAAGCGAACGCGGTGGTGTCCAGAATGCGTTCCAGGGTGGTGGCGTCCGCCGTCAGGGCGTTGAGTTCGGTCGTGACGGCGCGGAGGCGTTCACGTAGTCCTGCGGCTTGTGGATCGTAGAGACCGTAAAGGATCTCGAAGACGTACTTGCGCTTGATGTTCTTCTGCGCGTTGTCCGGTGTCCCGAAAACGGAGGTGTCGATCTCCTTCTGCCGCAGAACGCGGTACATGAGGTAGTCGCTGATGGTGACCGGGACCAGGGGACTGGTCTCATCGGTGGGAGCACGCGGGACGCGGATGCGGGGCAGTCCCAGCATGGCCGGCCACCAGTCACGGAAGGTCTGGTCATAGCCCGCCTGCAACTGGCCGGCCGGGAGACGCCACACCTCTTGCTCACCGCCGATCTCGGCGATGTCGACCTTGTCGGTGGTGGTGACCAGTTGCCGCACGATGCGGAACCGGCGATCGCCTATGAGCACGGTGCCGGAGACGGCCCGCCCCCTCAGCTCAGGCACGACGCTCCCCTCGGCGCCCAGCAGCGCTCGCAGGCAGCTGACCGTTGCGGTCTTGCCCCCGCTCATGGAACCCACGATGGCGTTCATGCCGGGCTCGAAGCGCACGGTGCGGCTGGTGCCGACCAAAGTCAGCTCTTCGATGCGCAGTCTCACAGGTGAGTCCCCCAGTCCGCCTCGACGATGTCGGGGAACGTCTCGTAGATGAGGTCTTTCAAAGTCGTGCCGGTCAAGTCGAAATGTCGGCGCAGCAGCCGAGCCCGGTCGCGGACCGGCCGCCAGCTCTCGGTCCCGGCAAGAGCACGCGCGACGTCGTGGCCGGACCGGGTCGTGCAGTAGGTGGCGACGGCATCCTCGTGCTTGGGCTCGATCAGGCCCTTGCCGGTGAGCGCGCCGAGCAGGGCATAGTAAGCGGGGTCCCATGGTCCGTAGCGGTACCGGATCATGCTCTGCTCGATCGCACCGGTCAGCCAGGGGTCCTCGCCGGCATCGACGCCGGGCCGCCGCGCGGACAGAAGTTTGCGGAAGTGCCCTGGGTAGCGCAGCAGGAAGTCGAGCTTGGCAAGCTTCATCCGTCCCTCGATGCCCTTGCTCCCCTTGGTTTCGGAGAAGACATCGATGAGCAGCAGGAGGCGCGCCTGGGCGTCGATGGAAGGCGGTCGGCCATCGGCGGGCCGGTCCTCCAGCGGGGGCTCGGCGTTCTCAGGAGGCATCACGCGCGTCCCCCCATTACCGTCTTCGTAGCCCCGCAACGGAGTTACCGGCCTTCGGGTCGTCCATCCGCGGCGAACAGCCCTCACGGAGAGGAAACAAGCAGCTCAAGCGGGCCTTCTTCCTCTCCGCGTTCGCCGCACTGGCCGACCCGGCCTCCCGCACCTACTACGACAAGAAGATCGCCCAGGGAAAGCACCACACCCAGGCCATCCTCTGCCTCGCCCGACGCCGAGCAGACGTGCTCTTCGCGATGCTCCGCGACGGCACCTTCTACCAACCACCAACCCCAGTTGCCCCTTGACCGAAGTCATAGGGGCACCCCCCCGCAGGGAGCCCCACCGAAAGCCCCGCCGCGAGGGGTGCGTGCAGTGCCGCCCCGCACGACAACCCCCCGTCGGCGAGCACCGTCTGTCCGGTGACGAACCCCGCCTCCTCGCTCGCGAGGAGCACCACCAGCCGGGCGAGGTCGGTCTCGGTCGGCAACCTCCCCCACGGCGTCGCGGCCCCGGTCGTCCGCTTCATCCGCTCCGCGTCCGGGAACATGTCACCGACCCGGTTGTCCATCACCTGGCATCCGGCGACGTTCACCCGCACCCCCCGGGGCTCGAACTCCACGGCGAGATACCGGCTGAGGCTCTCCATCGCCGCCTTGGTGACGCCGACGACGCCGTAGTGGGGGACGACCTGCCGTGCGCCGTGGCTGGAGACGTTGACGACGCTGCTGCCCGGGCGCCGCGCGAGCAGGTCGAGTGCGGCGAGCGAACAGTGGCGCACGGCATGGAGGTTGAGGTCCAGCGTGCGCCTCCAGTCCTCCTCGGTCAGCTCCGCGAGGGGCAGGAACGCCCCTCGGGCCGCGTTGTTGACGAGGATGTCGAGACCGCCGTGCTCCTCCCCCACCCGCGTCATCATGCGGGTGACGTCCTCCGCCCTGGCCACGGACGCCTTGATCACCTGCGCGGACAGCCCGCGTGCGGCGAGGCCGGCCACCAGGCGGTGGGCGTCCGGCTCGCTGTGGAAGCAGTTGACGACGACGTGGGCGCCGCGTAAGGCGAACTCCTCGGTGATGAACCTGCCGACGCCGCGCGCCCCGCCGGTGACCAGGACGGTCTTCCCGGCGAACGGACCGCTCACCGGGCGTCTCCCGCGACGTCGGCGAGGAGGCCGGCCACCCGTTCCAGGGTGGTGTAGGTGGTGACGCGCAGCTTCGCGTCCGGCTGCGGCAGCCCGTAGCGGTCGAGGGCGCGGGAGAACAGTTCGATCTGTTTGACGGAGCCGACCGCGAGATCGGCCTCCAGATCGGCGTCCGCCGTCATCACGTCGACCGGGTACTCCAGATCCCCCGCGTACAGGGTCCTCAACTCCTCGATGAGCGCGGCGCGTTCGGGCAGACCTCCGGCGCGTTTACCCGGCGTCGGCAAGGCCGGCGCGTCGCCCGTCAGGGCCGCCCGCAGGCCGTCGAGTCCGACGCGGGTGCGCAGCGGAGCGACGCACACGGCGGCGGGCAGGGACTGTTCCACGAGGTCGGCCAGGGTGGCTTTGGGGCCGGTTTCGACGAAGCGCTCGACGCCGTCGCCGTACAGCGTGGTGACGGCCCGTCGGAAGTCGACGGGTTGCACGAGGTGGTGCGCGAGGGCTGAGCGGATGGACTCGGTGTCGCGGTGGTGGCCGCCCTGGGTGGGCGAGTGGACGGGGAGCGCGGGCAGGGACACGGCGGTGTCGGCGACGGCCGGTCCCAGGAGGGCTGCGGCCGGGGCGAGCAGCGGGCTGTGGAAGGGGTACGCGGAGCTCAGCCGGAAGTGGCGCAGGCCGAGCGTGTCGAGGGTGGCCGCGAGGGTGTCGAGTTCGTCGTCGGGTCCGGAGACGACCGTCTGGCGCGGCGCGTTGTCGGCGGCGACGTGCGTACGGGTCAGCCCGCACCCTTCGAGGAGCCGGGCGATCCGGCGGGCGCCGAGCGGGACGGCGAACATGCCGCCGGGCGGAGGCGGGGCGGCCCGCAGCGCGGCGTCCCGGGCGGTGAGGAGCCGGGCTCCGTCGGCCACCGTGAGGGCGCCGGCGGCGACGAGCGCCGTCAGCTCTCCGACGCTGTGGCCGAGCACCAGGTCGGGGGTGAGTCCGAGCGGGCCGGTCAGGAGCCTGAAGGAGACGAGTGAGGCGGCGTACAGGGCGAGGTGGAGGCGTTCGGGTTCGTCGCGGACGAGGGTGTCGGCGTCGGGGGCGAGGCGGTCGGTGAGCAGCGCGGACACGGACGCGGTCCCGGCCTCGGTGGCGGCCTGGTCGGCCTGGTCCAGTACGTCGCCGACCGCTTCGGCGGCGCGGGCGTCGCGGTGCAGTTCGCTGAGGGAACCGGGCAGGTAGGCGCCCTGGCCGGGGAACATGACGGCGGTCGCGGGCATGGGTGTGCTGCCTTCGGGCCGGTGGCCGGGGGGTTCAGTCGAGGCGGGCGTCTCCGTAGTACGCGGTGCGCATGAGGGTCTCCAGCTCCGTGCGCAGCGGCAGGCGCGGGTTGGTGGAGACGCACGGGTCGTCGTAGGCGTTGGCGGCCTGTTCGGGGAGCCGGTCGAGGAAGGTGTGCTCGGGTACGCCGAGCGCTTTGAAGGACGACTCGATGCCGGCGCTCTCGCGCAGGTCCTCCACGGCCCGGGCGAGCGCGCCGACCGCCTGCCGGGGGTCGTCCGCCGGGAGGCCGAGGTGGCGGGCGATGTCCTGGAGGCGTTCGGGGGCGCGGTAGGTCTCGTACGCGGGCCAGGCGGTCGGCCGGGCGGGGACGGTGCCGTTGTAACGGATGACGTGGGGCAGCAGCAGCGCGTTCGTGCGGCCGTGGGTGATGCCGTAGGTGGCGCCGAGGGTGTGGGACATCGCGTGGACGGCGCCGAGGAAGGCGCTGCCGAACGCCATGCCGGCGACGGTGCCGGCGTGGTGCAGACGGGTCCTGGCCTCGGGGTCGTGCGGGCCGCTGCGGACGGCGCGCTCCAGGTGGCCGAAGACGAGCCGGATCGCCGTGAGGCAGAGTCCGTCGGTGAGGTCTCCGGCGTGCACGGAGACGTACGCCTCGATGGCGTGGGTGAGGGCGTCGAAGGCGGAGTCGGCTGTGACGGCCGGGGGGAGGTCGGTGGTGAGGGTGGCGTCGCACAGGGCGACGTCGGGGGTGAGGGTGGGGTCGACCAGGGGGTGTTTCAGGCCGGTGACGGGGTCGGTGATCACCGCGAAGGGGGTGACTTCCGAGCCCGATCCGGCGGTCGTGGGCACGCATACCAGCCGGGCCCGGGGGCCGGTGGCCGGTGCGGTGACCCGTTCGCGGAAGTCCATCGACTTCTGGCGCAGCGCCGTCAGGTCGACGTCCGGCCGTTCGTACAGCAGCCGCATCACCTTCGCGGCGTCCATGGCCGAACCGCCGCCCAGGGCGACGACGGTGTCGGGGCAAAACGCGCGTAGCCGGTCGGCGCCGCGCCGGACGGCGGGCAGGGCGGGGTCCGCTCCGATGTCGTCGAGGACGTCCGTCTCGACGGGTGCGGGGCAACGGCGAAGGACGTCGAGGACGCGTCCGACGTGCCCTCGGCCGCGGGCGCCCGGACCGGTGACGAGGGTGACGCGGCGCAGGTCCGGGAGGTCGGCGAGGCGGCGGAGGCTGTAGGGCTCGGTGTGGATGAGGGGCGGCACGGTGAACCGGCGCGGGCGCGGGGTGCGTCGTCCGACGCGTTTGACGTTGAGCAGGTGGCCGGCCTGGATGTTGCCGGCGACCGCGTTGCCGCCGTAGGTGCCGCAGCCCAGGGTGAGGGAGGGCGGAAAGGCGTTGTAGAAGCCACCGATGCCGCCGAGGGAGGAGGGTGAGTTCCAGACCACGCGGGCCGCCTTGACGCGTCGTCCGAACTCCGCCACGAGGTCGTCGTCCGTGCCGTGGACGGCGGCGGTGTGCCCGAGGCCGTCGAAGGCCACGGTCTGTTCGGCGAGCCGCATACCGTGCTCGCGGTCGGCGGCTCGCACGACGGTCAGGACGGGGCAGAGTTTCTCCCGGGTGAGGGGTTCGCGGGGGCCGACGGCGGCCACCTCGGCCAGGATGAGCGAGGTGGAGGGAGGTACGGCGAAGCCGGCGGCCTCGGCGATCTGTGCGGCGGAGCGGCCTACGGCGTCGCTGTTGAGGTCGCCCGGGGCGCAGGAGGATCGGGCCGTCTCGGAGTCCCCGGTGCCGTCGGCGTCGCTGCCGAAGAGGTAGCGCGTGAGCAGCCGGGTCTCCTGCGCGGTGGTCACGTGGGCGTGCAGGCGCCGGAACTCGCGCAGGGCGGCGTCGGCGATGGTCTCGTGGAGGATCACCGTCTGTTCGGAGGCGCAGACCATTCCGTGGTCGAAGGTCTTGGAGAGCACGATGTCGTGCACCGCACGGGGGACGTCGGCGGTGTGGTCCAGGTAGGCGGGGACGTTGCCCGCGCCGACGCCGAGAGCGGGTTTGCCCGCCGAGTAGGCGGCCCGTACCAGGCCGTTCCCTCCGGTGGCCAGGATCAGCGCGACGCCGGGGTGGCGCATCAGGCGGTCGGTGTTCTCCCGTGACGGGTCGTCGAGCCACTGGAGACAGTCCAGGGGTGCCCCGGCGGCGACGGCGGCCTCCCGCAGGATCCGTGCGGTCTCCGCACAGCAGCGCTGGGCGGCGCGAGGGAAGGAGAAGACGACGGGGTTGCGTGTCTTGAGAGCGATGAGCGACTTGAAGATCACCGTGGAGGTGGGGTTCGTGACCGGGACGACGGCGTGGATCACCCCGACGGGGTCGGCGATCTCCACGACGCCGTCGATGTCGTCACGTCCGATGACGCCGACGGTTCTGAGGCCGTCGAGGTGGCGGGCGACCCGCTCGCAGGCGAACAGGTTCTTCGCCGCCTTGTCCTCCACGAGTCCACGTCCCGTCTCCTCCACCGCCAGCCGGGCGAGATGGGAATGGCGCCGCAGCACCGCCTGCGCCGCCGTCTCGACGATCCGGTCCACCAGTTCCTGGCCCATCCGCTCGAACGCGGCGAGCGCCGCCGTGGCGCGGTCCACCGCGCTGTCCACCGGACACGGCTCGCGGCCGTCTCTCTCCTGGGTCGAAGCGGGTTGGGACATGCTCACTCCTGTTCCGGGAAATGACGGGGCCTTGAACGTGCCGCTGTCTCCTGTCCTCAGCCATGAGAAAGGGGACCCGCCGCATCGCACCACCTGCCGGACCGCTCCAGCGGGTTGAACGGGTTGAACCGGAGTGCTTACCCTGTCCGGTCTCCGTCCCTCTCCTCTCCTCACTCTCCGGGCGAGCAGGCGGCCTTGTGGTGGAGTTCGCCCTTGCGGTACAGGTTCCAGGCAGTGGCGCGCTGTGGCTTGCCGCTTGTCGTCATGGGAATGCCGCCACGGCCGACCCACAGCACGTGCAGCGCCACTTCGCCGCCGGTGAAGAGCCCGACAGCTTCCTGGATCTGGTGCAGATGCGGTGCCGGATCGAAGGTCGTCAAGACGAGCAGGGCCGGTTCTCCCTCGTCGCCGCCGGCGGCCAGGACACGCCGTGGTCCGATGCCGAGGCGTCCAGCGAGCCCGAGTTCGATGTCTTCCATGAAGACGGTGCCGTGGTCCAGACGCAGCGTGTCCGCGAGCCGACCGACGACGTACAGCTCACCCTCGTGCAGGAAACCGGCGTCGCCCGTGTACAGAACGTCCCCCGCCAGCCGGGCGGTGCCGCCGACGTTCCCGGCGAGGTAGTCCGTGGCGAGTGCGGGGGAGGTGACCCGGATCTCGCCGAGCGAACCGTCGTCCAGAGGCCGGTCCTCCTGGTCCACGATGTCGATGCGTACGCCGCGCAGAGCGGGGCCGCAGCTCGTGTGCCACAGCCAGGGCTCGTCGACGGGTGTGCCCGACAGCCGGCGTTCTCCGTCGTTCGGCATCCGCCGGCCGATGGACCGGGCACCCTCGGGAATCCGGATCAGCCGGGCAGGGGTCGCGTCGGGGGTCCCGCAGGTCACCGCGAGGACCGTCTCGGCCATCCCGTACGCGGGCGCCACCGTCGTACGGTCGAATCCGTACGGCTCCAGGAGGGACGTGAAACGGGCGAGGACAGCGGAGTCGACGCGTTCGGCGCCGGTGATGACCGTGCGCACGTGGGAGAAGTCCAGACCCTCCAGGTTCATCCGGTCCAGATGTTTGTGGACGCGCTCGAACCCGAAATTCGGCATCGTCATGATCGGATACGGACTGCGGCCGTACTCGGTGAGCCAGGCTCCTGGATTCAGGACGAACTGCTCGGGGCGCATCAGGGCGTGTTCCCACTGCTTCGCCACGGGAAGCAGCAGATTACCGATCAGTCCCATGTCGTGATAAAGGGGCAGCCACGAAACCCCGCACCACCCGGTGTCGGGAAGAGCGGAGGAGAGCAGAAGCAATTGCGCTCGCAGGGCCTGGTCGGACACCAGCAAGGCACGCGGGAGACCCCGCGATCCCGAGGTGAACTGGATCAGGCCGTTGCAGTGGGCCTCCACCGCACCGTCGGGCTGTGCGTCACATTCCGGACCCAGCACCGTGATGTCCCAGCCGCAGGCGGCCGCGGCCTCCGTCACGGCGTCGGCGTACTCGGGCCAGGCCACCGCGAACCGGGGCGGGCAGAAGGCGGCGAGGTCCGCGAGGTAGGCGCTGTAGGGGGTTCGGCCGCTCAGCGCCCAGGGCAGCGGCAGGACCACGGGCCGCGCACCCGCGAGCAGGGTTCCGTAGAAGGCGGTGACAAGGTCCGGGCCCGTGGGCATGACGATCGGCACGACGTCGTCCGGGCCCACCCCGGCGGCGCGCAGCGCCGCCGCCCGGCCGCGGCTGTCGGTGGCGAGTTCCGCGTAGGTCAACCGCTGCCATCCGCCGTCCTCTCCGCAGAAGCGGATGCCGCGGTCGTAGCGGGGGTACTTGATCCAGTCGGTCATCGAAACGGTGTCGGAGAGACGGGGCACGGAGAACTCCAGGAATTTCTCGGCGGACTTTTTCGGTCGCATACAAGCGACGGGAAAATAGTTACCGATTCCCTCCGCCCGGTCATGGATCCCCACTTCTCTACGGGCAACCGAAAATGAAATGAACACATCGGAGATCCCCTCAAGGTCCCGGCACATTCAACACTCCGAGTGAATCCCGATATGCTGATCAGTTGCCCGGAACGGTTCTGCTCACCGCGATTCACGGATCTCCCTTCAACATGTTCAACACCGATGAAGCTCCGGGTGTCGCGGGCAACTCAACTGCCTGTCAGCGCAGACGCAGTACCGGCCACCCCTGCGCGAGGGCATGACGCCGCAGAGCCGTGTCCGGATTGACGGCATGGGGCCGGCCGACCATGCCCAGCATGGGCAGGTCGCTGTGGGAGTCGCTGTAGGCGTAGCTCGCCGCCAGGTCCCAACCGTGCTCGGCGGCGAGAGCGGCCATCGCCGGGACTTTCGCAGCGCCGTAGGGGTAGTCCGAGACGGCGCCGGTGTAGTGGCCGTCCTCGACCACGAACCGTGCGGCGATCACGTGATCCGCGCCGATCAGACGGCCCACAGGTTCGGCGATGACGCTGCTGCACGCCGTGACCAGCACCACGGGGCGGGCGGCAGTGCGGTGTTCGTCGATGAGTGCCTGGACGCGGGGGTGGATCAGCGGTGCCAGGACGGTGCCGACGTGTTCCTCGACGATCTTCCCGACCCGGTCGTGGGGCCAGCCCCTGAAGAGCGTGGACAGTACGGCGCGCAGCCGCTCCACGTCCTGGTCGTCGGCGCCCTTGAGCAGGAACCGCGCCTGGCCGAGGGCGGCGCGGAGCATGGTGGAGCGACGGATGAGTCCGGCCCTGCGGAAGGCAGGGGCCAGGGCGAGCGTGCACGACTTCAGCGTCACGGTCTTGTCCAGGTCGAAGAACGCGGCGGCGACACCGGACCCGCTGTCCTCGCCGCTCCCCCGCCCTCCCCCGCTCCGTGCCTTCGACGCGTACACGTCGACGTACTCCTGTCCCGACAGTTCCCCGATCCGCCGCATCACGGCGCGGGTCACCCGCTCCAGTTCGCCCCTGTCCGGCGAGCCGTCGACCGCCTGGGTGAACGTCATGGGTGCCCCGATGCGGACGGTGGGCCGGGCGAGCCGGATACCGCGGGTGCCGCGTGGCTGGATGCGGTCCGTACCGGTCAGGCCGACCGGTACGACAGGTGCGCCGGAGGTGAGCGCGTTCATCGCGACGGCCCCGACGCGCCCCCGGTAGAGCCGGCCGTCGGGCGAGCGGGTGCCCTCGGGGTAGACGCCGAGCAGCCTCCCCTCGTCCAGGACCCGTGCGGCCGAGCCGATGGCGCGGACGGCGCCGCGTGCGTTCGCGCGGTCGACGGGCAGTTGGCCGGTGCCTCGGAAGAAGGCGGCCATGGCTCGCCCTTTGAGGCCGGGCCGGTCGAAGTAGTCGCTCTTGGCCAGGAAGGTCAGGGGCCGCCGGACGACCATGGCCAGCAGCAGGGAGTCGCAGAACGCCAGATGGTTCGCCGCGATGATCGCGGGGCCAGTGCCGGGGACATGGTCCAGGCCCTCGACCTTGGGCCGGAACACGACGCGGCAGAGAGGGCTGAAGCAGGTGCGGATCAACCGGTAGAGCAGGGGAGCCTTCTCTCGTCCGGTCATCGCACGGGCACCTGGAGCGTCGTGGTAGCGCTGTCGAAGGTCAGGGAGCCCAGAAGGGAGTTGCGGCTGACGTACAGCGGGTCGCGGCTGTCGATGACCAACTGAAGGCGGTGGCCGGCGGGGAGGTCGTAGGCGGTGGCCGAGAGGTCGAGGTCCACCGGGAAGGGGTGGTGAGGGGCGCGGTCGTGGAAGGAGTGGGGGGCGTGGGTGATCAGTCTGCCGAGGCCGGTGGGGCCGACGTCGTACAGGTAGGCGTAGAAGGTGCCTTGGGAGGTGCCAGGGGTCACCGTGGTGTGCAGTCGGGGGATGCCGCGCAGGCGTTGGACTCCGTCTGCGGGCGGTGCGCTCCAGACGGCGGCGGAGCCCGGCGGCAGCAGAGGGGCGGCGGCGAGCGGGGGCAGGCCGACGAGTTCGTCGGTGATCCCGCCGAACTCGAATCCGGCGTCGGCTCCGGAGTCCAGGGCGGTGAGGACCGTCGGGTGTTGTCCGGTGACCGGGGTGAGGGGCGGGGTGAGAGTGCGGGCGGAGATCGCGGACCAGGTCGCGTAGTGCTCATCGTCCTGAGGCTCGGACAAGAGGCCGTTACGGGGCTGGAGGACGAGCGGGGTGGTGATGTCGGGGTCGCCAGTGGTGTGCCGTAGATGCCGGTCGAACCAGCGGCGGGTGTTCTCCCAGGGGAGGGTCGCGAGGCCGGTGAAGCCCTCGATCTCGCGGGTGGCGTGGTCACCGGGGCGGATCTCCAGCCGTTTCGGTCCGGTGTAGCCGTCGAAGAAGTCGGCGATGCGGTTGGGGGTCTGGGCGGTGTCGAACCAGGTGGCCGCCATGAACACGGCCGGGTGGTGGGCGTTCAGCCGGTCGAGCCGGGTGAGGGGGGAGCGAGTGCGCGCCCACTGCTCGAAATGGGGGCTCGGGTCCGGGTTCTCGGCGTACTCGGCCAGGATCTGTTCGAGGTCGGCGTCCGGCCGTGCCTCGGCCCGGATGATGGTCTTCTGCGTGAGGAAGGTCTGAAGCCGCCGGGTGTCGCCGCCGTAAAGTACGTCCTGTTTGTCCACCCAGCCGGCCAGGGAGGCGACGGCTTTGATCCGGGGGTCCTCGGCGGCGGCCAGCAGGCTGACGACGGCACCGTAGGAGACCCCGGCCATGCCCACCCTGCGGGGGTCGGCGGTGGTGTGGGCGAGGGCCCAGGAGGTCAGCCGGGACGCGTCCGCGACGTCGGCCGGGCCTGCCCAGCCGCAGGTCCCGCCGGAGCCGAGATAGCCGCGCGGCTGGTAGGCGACGACGACGTAACCGGCCTCGGCCAGGCGTTTCGCCTGAAGCAGATACGCCTCCACCGGGTAGAGGAACGGACCGGGCATGACGATCAGCGGATGCGGTCCGGGGCCGGCGGGCTCGTACACCTCGGTCCGCAGCCGTACCCCGGGTTCGACCTCGACCGAGGTGATCGCGGGCAGGACCGAGAGGGCGAGATGACCGGCCGGGGACGGCGGTTGCTCGGCCGCGGAGGCACCGAGGGCTCCTTGGGCGAGGGCGAGCGCTGCCGCCATAGTGACGACGAGGGGGCGTGCGGGCACAGTGGGCTCCGTTCCGGAAGCTAGAAGGGGGTGCAGTGCGGGAGTCCGGCCGTGGGGCGGCCGGCGAAGAAGTGCCGGAGCATCTCCACGTAGCGCTGAGGGTGTTCCAGGAATGCCACGTGGCCGGCGTCGTCGAAGGTGACGCACACCGAGCCGGGGATCATGCGGGCGACATCGCGTCCGACCTCCGGCGGAGTGCAGCGGTCGTGTTCCCCGGTGACGACGAGGGTGGGGACGGCGGCGTGCTCGAAAGGGCGCAGCCGGGGGTGTCGCAGGTTGCGCAGGGCGTTCTGGAGCAGTTGGTCGGTCTCGTCCCGCGACATACGGCAGAACTGAGCGCGCAGCATCTGGCTGAGCGCCTCGCTGCGGCCGGGGTCGGCGCTGTCGGCGCCCAGCGACATGAGCGAGAGCATCGCCTCCGCGAACTCGAACGTGCGGCTGGCGTCAATCAGCTCGACCATGAGTTCGTAGGTGGTCCGCATGAGGGTGGGGACACCGTCGAACACGCCGTTGAGGACCATGCGGGCGACCAGGTCCGGGCGTCGCCGGGCCAGCCGGTAGGCGACGAGGCTGCCGTAGGAGATGCCCACCAGGCTCACCCGCCGCAGCCCGGTCTCGGCGAGCACGTGTTCCAGCGCGTCGGCCTGGAAGTCGTGGCCGTAGCGCGCGGGCAGGCTGCCGGCGCTGCCGGAGCCGGGCAGGTCGACGGTGACGACGTCGGCGTCGGGGCCGAAGTACCGCTGGTGGGTCCACCAGGAGTCCTTGTTCTGAAGCGCCCCTCCGACGACCACCACGGGGTCGGCGACGGGCGTGCGCCGCCCGAAGACCCGGCAGCTGCACGGATAGCCCTTGAAGACGAAGTCGCGGACGGTGTCGGCCGAGTCCATGGGCAGGGGAGGGGAGGTCGGGACGCACAAGAGAGCGGCTCCTTCGGACGGTGGGAAAAGTGGGTCGGTGCGGATTCCCCTGCGCCACGGCGGTGCACGGGAATCCGCACCGGTCGGCTCAGGACGGCCGGCGTCTGAGCCTGGGGAGCGTGCGCCGGGCCAGATCGTCGAGGTCGGTGGCGGTCATGACCTCCAGCGACGGAAGATCGCAGCCGAACCGCCGGCGGACGGCGACGACGAGTTCGGTCGCCATCAGCGAGTCCAAGCCGAGTTGGCCGAGCCGGCGGGACCGGCCGACGCGGTCAGCGGGCAGTCCCAGGACGCGCGCGGTCTCTGTCACGAGGGCGTCCGCCACGATGGTCAGCGCCTCGCCGTCAGGCAGTTCGGCAACCTGTTTCCGCAGGTCCACGCCGTCGCCGTCATCGTCCCGGACATCGTGCGCGACGCCTTGGGTGAACCGTGCCGTGTCTGTCGCCGGCATGACCTGCCGCAGCCGGGCCCAGTCGAAGTGTCCGACGACCACGTTCTCCCATTCCACGGCCAGCAGCTCGCCCAGCGCACCACATGCCTCGGCCGGGGCCAGGGGCCGCAGCCCGGTGTGGCTCAGCCGGTCGCCGATCCGCCGGTCGCGGGCGGCGACGCCGGTCTCGCCAAGGGCTCCCCAGGCGACCGCGAGACCGGACCGGCCTTCGCGGCGCCGGCGCCGTACGAGCGCCTCGATGAAGAGGTTCCCGGCGGCGTACGCGGCCTGGCCCATCATGCCGACGGCGGCGGAGACCGACGAGTACCCGACGAAGAGGTCCAGCGGGCCGGTCACCTCGTCGAGCAGCGCGACCCCGAGGAACTTGGGCGCGAGGACGGCCCGGACACGGTCCTCGGTGAGGTCGGCGAGCGGCGCGTCGTCGAGGTGCAGGGCACTGTGGACGACGCCGCGTACGGGGTGCCCCTGCGCGTCGGCTTCCTTGACGATCCGGCGCAGCGCCTCCGCGTCGGTCACGTCCGCCGTGTGCACGCGGGCGTGGACCCCGAGGCGGTCGAGATCGGCCAGGAGTTCGGTGGCGCCCGGGGTGCGGGTGCCACGTCGGCCGGCGAGCGCGAGATGGCGTGCCCCGTGCGAGGCGAGCATGCGTGCGGTCTCGGCGCCCAGTCCACTCAGTCCGCCGACGACGAGGTAGGTGGCGTCGGAGTCGAGCGGGGCCGGTTCGGAGGGCCGTTCGACGGGAGGCGGGGCGGTGAGGTCGACGACGATCTTGCCGATGTGCCGGGAGCGCTGAAGGGTGTGCAAGGCCCGGTCCAGCCGCACGGCCGGGAACACGGTGTGCGGCAGGGGCGGATACAGACCCGCGTGGACATCGCGGGTCACCTCGCGCACGGGGATTCCGGCCGCCTTCGGGGTGAGCGCCGTCAGCCGCAGGACATCCACCACGAACACGCTGATGTTGTCGCGCAGCAGCCGCATCGGCAGCGGGCTGTTGCCGTAGACGTCCTGTTTGCCGAGTTCGACGAAGCGGCCTCCGGCACGCAGCAGTTCGAGGCTGCGGGTCAGTGCCTCGCCCGCGAGGGAGTTGACGACGACGTCGACGCCCTTGCCTCCGGTGGCCCGCCGGACATTGTCCGCGAAGGTGAGGGCACGGGAGTCGAAGACGTGCTCGACGCCCAGCGCGCGCAGGATGCTGCGCTTGGCCGGAGTGCCGGCGGTGGCGATCACTCGCGCGCCGCACGCACGAGCGACCTCCAGGACGGCGAGGCCCACCCCGCCCGCGCCACCGTGCACGAGAACGGTCTCGCCGGGGGCGATACGAGCCAGAGAGCGCAGGCCGTGATGGACCGTCAGGTAGACGGCGGCCAGGGTCGCGGCGGCGGTGAAGGCCATGCCGTCGGGCATCCGGCCGACGAGATGCTGGTCGGCGAGGGTGTGCGAGGCGAGCGAGCCGACGGCGTTGGCGAACACGCGGTCACCCGGAGCGAACTCCGTGACGTGACTGCCCACGGCGGTGACCACCCCGGCGCACTCCAGGCCGAGGCGGTGGGCGTCGGGGATGCCGGCGTCCGCGCCCGCGGGCATCAACCCCGCGGCGGACAGCGCGTCGTGATAGTTCAGTCCGGCCGCCCGCACCTCGATGAGGACCTCGTCGGGTCCGGGCGTCGGGAGCTGGGCGGGTACCCAGGCCAGCCGGGGGGTCAGCGCGGGTGTGCGCAGTTCGAGCCGGTAGGGTCCGTGCGCGGGTTCGGTGACGGTGCGCAGCGGGACCAGCCGGGGGACGAATCGGCCTCGTGCGGTGAGCACGACTTCCGTCTCGTCGGCGGGTCCGGTGAGTTCCCGGGCGAGCCGCCGGGCGTCGTGCGCCGCGTCGCTCCCCCGTTCCAGGGACACTCTGCGGACCGTCACGGACGGGTGCTCGTTGGCGAAGGTGCGGGCCGCTCCCCACACCGCCGCGTCCCGGACGTGGGTGGCGGCCTCAGGTACGGGCAGAGCGCCCGAGGGACGGGTGATCACCGTGAGCGCGGCGCCCTGGGCCGCGACCAGGTGGGCGCAGGCCGCGAGTTCCGTCAGTGTGCCCAGCCTTCGTACGGCCTCGTCAAGCGCCGTCCGCGCGTCGGCGGCGGCGTCCGGGTCCTCGTCGAGCAGGACGACGACGTGCGGCTGGCCCTCGCACGGCACCAGTTCGTGGACGCGGCCGTGTGCCGAGCGGACGTCGGCCACGGACACCCGCGTCCCCGGGGTCTCGCTCAGAGCGTCGGCCAGCCCCCGGACCAGGCCGCCCGTGGCGTTCTCGGCGAGCAGGAGCCAGTCGGCGGGTTCCAGGCGTGAACCGTCTCCGGTCGGCGTCCGGACCGTGTCGGACCGGCGGGCGAGGACCACGGACCGGTCCAGGGCCGCCGGGTCGGGTGTCTCGCCGGTGTGGCGTACGTCGGTGAAGCCGCACTCGGCCAGGAGCTCGGCCCACTGCGGGGCGGTGAGCTGAGGGAAATCGTCGCGCGGGCCGGTGTCATGGAGGAAGAGGGAGCGGAAGCCGTCCGGCAGGTGCGACTCGACGGCCAGCAGCTGGCCGCGCGGGGCCAGGAGCCGTTCGACATGGCCCAGGTTCACGCGTGGGTCGGCGGTGGTGTGCAGCATGTCGGAGGCCACGACCAGGTCGAAGGAGCCGTCCGTGAAGCCCTGTTCGGCGGGGTCCCGGTCGAGGTCGAGGGTGGCGTACTCGACGAAGTCGTGGCCGGCGAACCGCTCCTGCGCTCGGGGCAGGGAGGCCGCCGAGGTGCCGGTGAGGACGTAGTGGGCCCGCTCGGGCGGCAGGACGTCGAGGAGGGTCTCGGCCAGGGCGCCGCCGAGGTCCAGGATGCGCAGCGGCTGGTCGGCGGGCCAGGCGTCGACGGCGGCGCGCAGCAGTTCACGGGCTGTCTCGTGGTACAGGCGGCTGTCGGCCGTCCGGGCGCTGTCGATCAGGTGGCGGTCGCTCTCGCCCAGCAGGGTCTCCTCGCGCCCGCACAGGACGTCGGTCAGGTGCCGGCCGCAGTGACTGTACAGGGCGAGCGCGCCGGGGTCCTGGTGCCGGCCGGCGCGCGGCGCCTCCTCGGGCCGGCCCCGGTCCAGGAACCGCCAGCGGTCCGCACCGCCTGGCTCCATGAGCCCGTGTTCGGTGGCGAGGGACAGCAGCAGCCGGCACAGACCGGCGTACGTCGGCCGCACTCCGGCATCGAGGAGGTCGGCCAAGGCGAACTCGGTGCGGCCGGGCAGCAGGCCGGCGACGGCCTGGGCCGTGTAGTGGGCCTGGAGCAGGCGCAGGTGACGCCGGTTCGCGGCGGGCGCCCCGGCGTGCCGGGCCAGGACGGCCGCGCGAGCCTCGGCGGAAGCCTCGAGGAGTGTGGAAGGAGACGGCAGGGCGGAGGCGAAGGGCTCCCCGGGGACGGGGGCCGCGCGCAGCACGGTCTCCAGGCGCTGGGCCCGGGCGGTGACGCGTTCGA
Source organism: Streptomyces roseirectus (assembly GCF_014489635.1). Taxonomy (NCBI): domain Bacteria; kingdom Bacillati; phylum Actinomycetota; class Actinomycetes; order Kitasatosporales; family Streptomycetaceae; genus Streptomyces; species Streptomyces roseirectus. The sequence goes on from NZ_CP060828.1 coordinate 1,217,951, forward strand.
CGCGGCGCAGCCGGCATCCTTCGATCTCCAGGACGACACGGCCCTGTTCGTCGGTCGCGGTGAAGTCGTAGGACGCCTCGAACGGGGAAGCCTCCCGGCAGCGGGCGTGCACCCAGCCCCGGGCGGGCAGGTCGTGCCACAGCCGTACGGCGTCGATCGACGCCGGCAGCATCAGCACGTCGTCGGACAACTCGCTGTGGGAGGTGGTGAACGGTCCGCTCTGGAGGATGCCGTCCAGGAGGGCGGGGTGGGCACGGTATCCGTCGGCGTCGCTCTCCCGGCCGGGGAAGCCGTGGAAGGCGGCGAGCCCCTCGCCCACGCCCCGGTACAGCTCGGTCAGGACCCGGAAGACGGGTCCGTAGGCCAGGCCGAGATCCGCTGCCGCCGCGTAGCCGCGTTCCGGGGCGACGGCCGGGCCCAGGCGGGCTCGGAGCGCGGCGATATCGAGGGGGCAGGCCGGGCGCGGCCGGTACAGACGGCGGACCTGTCCCGCCGCGTGCTCCCGCCAGTCGTTGTCGTCCGCTCCCCGGCCCGCGATGCTCAGGTGTCGGCCCCTCCCGGTGAGGGAGACCTGTACCTGGAGGTCGCCGGAGGGTTCGTCCCAGGGCACGAGGAGGGCCTTGGTGACCGTGAGGTGCCGTACTTCGACGGGCCCGTCGTCACCGTTCTCCCTGGCCGCCGCGAAGGCCGTCTCCAGATAGGCGGCGGCTGGGACGACGACGCTGTCTTCGACCCGGTGATCGCCGAGCCACGGCACCTGTGCGGGCCGCAGGGGGCCGGTCCAGACCGGGTCGGCGGTGGGGAGCCGGTCGCCCAGCATCGGGTGCGCGGCCGGCTGTCCGGCCGTGCCGGTGCGGGTCCACCACGACGGGTCGCCGTTCCAGTGGTGCTCGCGCTGCCAGGGGTAGGCGGGCAGGTCGGTGACCCGGCGCGGCTGCGGGAAGAACGCGGTCCGGTCCACGGGGGCGCCCGCCGCCAGAAGTCGGACGACGGCGTCCTGGACGGCGGCTGGTCCGTCGCTGTTTCGCCGGCCGGTGGACACGACGGCTGTGGGCAGGGCGCTCGGCGCGGTGAGCCGGGTGAGGTAGGTGGTCAGCACCGGGTGCGGGCCGATCTCGACGAACAGGTCGCACCCGTCGTCGAGGGCGGCCTCGACGGCGTCGGTGAAGCGGACGGGTTCGCGGACGTTGCGCCACCAGTAGGCGGCGTCGAGCTTCTCGTCGTCGCCGAGCAGGCGTCCGGTGACCGTGGAGGCGAAGGGGAGGTGCGGGCGGGCGGGCCGCAGGGTGGCCAGGGCGGCGCGCAGCGGCTCCTCGACGGGGGCCATGAACCGGCTGTGGAAGGCGTGGTCGAGGTCCAGCATCCGGAAGAAGACGTCGCGCACGGACAGGACACTGCCCAGGTGGAGGAGGTCCGCCTCGGGACCGGCGAGCGTGACGTCCTGAGGGCTGTTGACCGCCGCGATCTCGACACGTCCGGCATAGGCGGCCAGTTCGATGCGGGCGTCGGTCTCGGACAGGCCGGCCGCCGCCATCCGGCCGCGCCCCGCGGTGAGGGCCTGGCCCTGGCTGCGCGCGGCGACGACCGCCGCCGACGAGGCGAGGTCCAGGGCTCCCGACGCGTGGGCCGCCGCGATCTCGCCGACGCTGTGGCCGAGAACCAGTGCGGGGGTGATCCCGGCGGAGGCCAGCAGGGCGGTCAGCCCGGCCTGGACGGCGAACAGGAGAGGCTGGGCGACCTCGGTGGCGGCGAGCCGGCCGGGGTCGTCGGCTTCCCGGGCCAGGGTCTCCGCGACCGACCAGTCCAGGTGCGCGGCCAGGGCCGCGTCCACTTCCTCGACGGCTTCCGCGAACACGGGTTCCGCCGCCATCAGGTCCGCGCCCATGCCGGCCCACTGGGAACCGTTGCCGGAGTACACGAAGGCGATCCGTCCCTTGGGCACGGCCTCGGCGAAGGCGGTGGCCGGGGTCGGCTGCCCCTCGGCTAGCGCCCGCAGCCCCCGGACGGCGTCCTCGGCACCGTCTGCCAGGACAACCGCGCGGTGCTCGTGGTGGCCCCGGCGGCAGGAGGAGGTGTAGGCGACGTCGTGGAAGTCCCCGGTCCCGGTCCCGTCCGGGGACTCCAGCCGCTCGGCCATGCGGACGGCCGCCTGGATCGCCGCCTGCCGGGTGCGGCCGGAGACGGTCACGGGAACACGCCGCGCCGGCCTCGGCACGCGGGTCGCGGGGTCGGGGTCGGGGTCGGGGTCGGGCAGGGTCAGCACGGCGTGCGCGTTGGCCCCGCCGAAGCCGAAGGAGTTGACCCCGACGACGGGACGGCCCGTGGCGTGCAGGGCGCGCTCCTCGCGCACCGGGTCGAGGCACCAGTTCTCGAAGGGGATGTTCGGGTTCAGCGTCTCGGCGTGCAGGGTGCGCGGAATCCGGCCGTGCCGCAGCACCAGCATCGCCTTGAGCAGCCCGGCCATGCCCGACGCCGCCTCCAGGTGGCCGAGGTTGCTCTTGACCGAGCCGATCGGCAGCGGCCCCGCGTCCGGGGAGCGCCGCCGGGCCAGCCCCTGGCTGAGGGAGGCGCACTCGATGGGGTCCCCGGCGGGGGTCCCGGTGCCGTGCGCTTCGACGTAGCCGAGGTCGTCCGGACCGACACCGGCCCTGGCGTACACCTCGCGCAGGAGGGCCTCCTGAGCGGCGGAGTTGGGCAGGGAGAGCCCGGCGGTGCGGCCGTCGCTGTTCGCGCCGGTGGCCAGGAGGACCGCGTGCACCCGGTCGCCGTCGACGACCGCGTCGGCGAGCCTCTTGAGGAGCACGGCTCCGCCGCCTTCGGCGCGTACGTATCCGTCGGCGCCCGCGGAGAACGCGCGGCAGCGTCCCGTGGGCGAGATCAGGCCCGCCGCCGTGAAACTCATCTGCGTGGCCGGGCTGATCAGTACGTTCGCCCCGCCGACGAGGACGGCCCCGGCCCGGCCGGCGCGCAGGTGTTCGCAGCCCCGGTGCAAGGCGGTCATCGCCGACGAGCAGGCGGTGTCCACGGCCTGGCTCTCGCCGTGCCAGTCCATGGCGTACGAGACCCGGTTGGCCGTGTTGGCGGCGGCGCCGCCCGCCGCCGTGTACGCGTTCATACCAGTGGTGTCGGCAGTCTGGAGATCGAAGTAATCGTGTCCGCAGACGCCCACGAACACGGCCGTGCCGGAGCCGGCCAGCCGGCGACGGTCGTAGCCCGCGTCGTCCACGGCCTCGACCGCCAGCTCCAGCATCAGCCGCTGCTGCGGGTCGAGACGCGAGGCTTCGCGGGGGGAGACCCCGAAGAACTCGGCGTCGAATCCGGCGAGGTCGTCCAGAAAGCCCCCGGCCGTCGAGCGCAACTGCCCTCGGCGCAGAAGCCTGTCCGCGTCGTAGCGGTCCGGCGGCACCGTGGTGACCAGGTCGCGGCCCTGGACGAGCGCTGTCCAGAACGCGGCGAGGTCATCGATCCCGCCAGGTAGCCGGCATGCGGCGCCGACCACCGCTACGGCATCATCTGAAAATACCAAGGGGAAACTCCTCCGAAGAAAGGGAAGCAGAACTCACGTCCGGGTGAACACCGTCACCGCATTCTGACCGCCGAACCCGAACGAATTACTCATCACCGCGTCGAACCGCATCAGTCGCGGCACTTTCGTCACGATGTCCAGGTCGATTTCAGGGTCCTGACAATCAAGGTTCACAGTCGGCGGGACGAGCTGTTTTTCGAGGCTGAGCACACTACAGACGGCCTCGATCCCTCCGGCTCCGCCGAGCGCGTGGCCGAGCACGCTCTTGGGGGCGGTCACGGCCGGGGGGCAGGAGAACACCTGGCGCAACGCACGGAATTCGACGGCGTCGTTGAGCGGAGTCGACGTGCCGTGGGCATTGACGTGTCCGATGTCCCCGGGCGCGAGCCCCGCGTCACGGATCGCCTCCCGCATCGCCTGCACGGCTCCCCGTCCTTCGGGGTGCGGAGCGGTGGGGTGGTGGGCGTCGCACGAGCTGCCGAAGCCCGCGAACCGCGCACGGGGACGCACGCCACGGGCGAGCGCGTGGGCAGCGCGCTCCAGCACCAGCACTCCGGCGCCCTCGGCAAGAACGAAGCCGTCCCGGTCCCGGTCGAAGGGCCGGGAGGCGCCGGCGGGGTCGTGCGTGCGGGTGGACAGCGCCCTCATCTGCCCGAACGTCGCGGTGTAGATCGCACCGCAGGTGGATTCCGCTCCCCCGGTGACGGCGATGTCACAGCTTCCGGAGCGCAGCATGTCGCGGGCGACGCCGAGCGCGGAGGCTCCGGAGGAGCAGGCGGTCGAGACGGCCAGGTTGGGACCACGAGCCCCGATGCGGAGGGCGATCTCCGCCGGCACCATGCTGGGCACACTCCGGGTGATCATCAGCGGGGAGATACGCTCCGGCCTCCCGTCGGCGAGCCGCCCGAACGCCTCCGGGTACCGCTCCAGGCTGTTGCTGCCCACCCCCAGGACCACCGCCACACGCACGGAACTCCTACCCAGGTCTTCGAGACCGGCGTCAGCCAGCGCCTCCCGCACGGCGACCAAGGCGAGCTGGGTGCCACGGTCCAGTCGGCGGGCCAGCTGACGGCCGAGCCGCTCGTCACCGTCGAATCCCGGCACGCGGCAGCTGAAGTCGACCGGCATACCGGCGAGCAAGGGGTCGCGCGCAGCGGTCGGCCAGCCGCCGACGAGCCCTTCCCAGGCAGCCTCGACACCGATGCCGGACGGGGCGACCAGCCCGAGTCCGGTGACGACGACTTCCTCTGGAGCCGTCATGATCGCCTGTCTCTGTCCGGAGATTCTTCACATGAAAACAGCGACATACTCAGCCACCCCTCAGGAGAGAACACGGGAGATGGTGGCCATCATTCACGCGCAAGTCAAAAACGAATCACCCACCCGCTCGAATTAATCAATTAATCGCCAGGAAGAATCGTTTCCGTCCATCGACCACATGTCACGCGTTCCGTCCGGAAACGCATTCGCGAGACCCGCTGTGCTAATTTTCGCGAACCATGCACCCAGCACTCATGCGCAATCCCTCGACCAAGTCGGAGATCCCTCGACCCGAGAAACTCTCCGCATCCCGTCAAATGAATCGAGTAACCCTGTTCGCCGCCGTCGTTCTGGCTGCCTTGTGCGGTCTGTTCGGGGCGATGACGGGCGACCGGCTGACGGCGAACGGGTGGTTCCCTCCCGAGGCGCCCGCTCTGCGCGCCGAACAATTCCTGGGACGGGAATTCGAGCGAGGCACACCCGACCTGATCCTGATGGTGCGGGCCCGCGACGACCGCGACAGCGCGGACACCCCGGCCGTGGCAGCCGTCGGCGCGGCCGTCGCCGACACGGTCCAGGGCGCCGCCCGCACCCACTACGTCACCTCGTACTGGAGCACGCACGACCCCGGCCTGCGCTCCGCCGACGGCCACGGTGCGGTCGTCGCCGCCAAGTTCGAGGGCGACGACGACACCGTGCACGACGCGGTGAGCCGTGCCGTGAAACGCCTCGCCGGCGAGCGCGCCGCCGCCACCGTCACCGCGGTCGGACAGCCCGTCGTCCACGAAGCCCTGGAGACACAGGCACACGAGGACCTGCTCCGGGCGGAACTGTTCACCGCGCCCCTGATCCTGCTCCTGCTGGTGGTGATCTTCCGCAGCCTGCCCGCCGCGCTGCTGCCGGTCCTGGTCGGCGCGATGGCCACCACCGTCACCTCGGCGCTCCTGGGCGCCCTGGCGCTCCTCACCCCGGTGTCCGTGTTCGCCCTCAACATCACCACCGCGCTGGGTTTCGGACTCGCCGTGGACTACAGCCTGCTCATGCTCACCCGGTTCCGCCAGGAGGTGTCCCAGGGGGCGCGGGTCCCGGCCGCTGTGCGCACCACCCTCTCCACGGCGGGCCGCACGGTCCTGTACTCCGGCCTCGCGGTCTCCCTGTGCCTGACCGCGCTCCTGGTCTTCCCGATCATGTTCCTGCGGTCCATGGCGTACGGCGGCATCCTCGTCACCGCCGTGTCGGTGGCCGCGACACTGACCGTCCTGCCGGCCGCCTTCGCGCTCTTCGCCTCCCGGCTGACCGGCACCGGAGTGCTGGGCCGCGGCCGGCCCGCCGCCACGGAGAGCCGAGGGCGCGCGGGCGAGGCTCTGTGGGACCGTGCCCTGCGGGGCGTACGCCGAGCGCCGGTCACGGTCGCACTGGCGACCACCACGCTGGTCTGCCTGATGGCGGCCCCGTTCACACAGGTGTCCTTCGGCCTCCTCGACGACCGCGCACTGCCCGCCGGCGCCGCCGTCCGCACCTCCACGGACACCCTGCGCGCGGACTTTCCCGCCCTTGCCGCCACCCGGCTGCCCGTCGCCCTGCCCGGCTTCCGGGGCCCGGACGCGGAACTCGCCCGCTACAGCGAACGGCTCTCCCGGCTGCCGGACGTCGAGCGGGTGACGGGACCCGCCGGAACCTATGCCGCAGGCCGTGTCACCAAGCCCGCCACGCCTGCCCGTGACGGCCGGGGCAGCTGGGTGGAGGTGACCGTGCACGGCGCCCCCTTCGACAGGTCGGCACTGCGCGCACTCGACGCCGTCGAATCGGTACCCGCTCCGGCCCGCCCGCTCACCGGCGGCCCGACCGCGCTGCTGCGGGACACCCGGGCCGCGCTCGCCGACCGGCTGCCGTTCGCCGTGGCGCTGGTGGCCCTCGCCATGTCCGCGCTGCTCTTCGCGTTCACCGGCAGCGTGCTGATCCCCGTCAAGGCCCTGGCGCTGACGGCGCTGAGCATGACGGCGGCCATGGGCACCATCGTGTACGTCTTCCAGGAGGGCCATCTGCGGGACCTGGTCGGACCGTTCACGGTGGTGGGCACCGCCGACCTCAGCATGACGATCCTCGTGATCTGCATCGCCTTCGCCCTGTCCATGGACTACGAGGTGTTCCTGCTGTCGGCGATCAGGGAACGCTACGTCGCCACCGGGGACAACACGACGGCCGTCTCGGAAGGGCTGCGCCGCACCGGCCCCCTCATCACCTCCGCGTCCGTCCTGATCGCCGTCGTCTTCCTGGGCCAGGCGACCTCCACCATCACTCCGCTCAAGACACTCGGCGTGGGTGTGGTCGTCACGATCCTGCTGGACGCCGTCGTGATCCGGATGCTCCTCGTCCCGGCCTTCATGTTCCTGGCAGGGCGGGCCAACTGGTGGTCGCCTCCGCTCCTCACCCGCCTCCACGCCCGGGTGTCCCTCTCCGAGACATGACTCCGATCCGACAACGGGAGACTCCGTGAACCGGTCCCTCAGCGATCCGCAGACCCACGACCTGACGTCCCGAATCTGCGTGTCACCCCCGTACTTCGCACTGGACGGCCTGCACAGCCCCGCCCCCGGCACCGCCGTCGCCCGCTTCCCCGTCGAAATGCCCACAGGACGGCAGGCCGTACCGCTGGGGGTGGCCGAGACAGGCCGTCATCTCGCCATCCTCGGGCTGTGTGCGGCGGCCGGCCTCGTCGACGGTCTGGGACGGCGCTACTACCTGGCCCGCGAGGCATGGGCGACCTTCGCTCCTCCCTGTGAATGGCCGGCAAAGATGAGGGAAGCGGAAGGTGAGGCACGGGCCGAGTTCCTCACGCCGAGGCGCGCGGTCGCGGACACGCATGTCGTCGGCACCGGGAGAATCGACCTCGCCACGATGCGTGTGCGCTACGACGTACTGACCGAGCGAGTCTTCCGCCGGTTCTTCTCCCCGCCCGGTCACCGAACACCGTCTCCGCCGCACAACCCGTACCGAAGCCCCCTCCCCCTACGGACGGTGTTCTGCGCGCCGGACTCCATGACGGCGGAACTGGACGTCGTCCCTGAACTGTGCGCGGGTCACTTCGAAGGAGCCCCTATGCTCCCCGTCGCTTTCGCCGCCCAGGCGCTCACCGCACTCTGGGATCTCCTCCTCGACGACCTGCCCGAAACTCGCGAACGCCGCTGGGCGCCACGCTCGGTGTCCCTGTCCGCCGACGACATGGCCCGTGCCGGTGAACGGGCGACACTGACGGTCTCCATGGATCTGGACGGCGAAGAGGTCCGGTGCGTGGGAGAAATCAAGGTGGGCGAGAAGGTCATCAGCAGAGCGGCGGCCGAGGGGGTGCTGGTGTAAATCCTGAGGTGGCTGCTCTCGGCGTCATCTGAAAACGATTCAGCCGCCGCCGACACGTGCATCCGTCCAGACCGTCCCTCCGGTTCGACCTGCACAAGGTCGAACCGGAAGACCATTCGACGATTCTGCGGCTGCGGGCTGCACGCCGTGCTGCGAGACCTGCTGCCCGGCGGTGCCCGCACCCTCCTGTCCGCAGGGAAGGCCGCTGCCCGCTGTCACCCGCTCCGCCCGAGACATCTCGCCCTCACGATCACCTCCCGAGCCATGTGGTACGGCACGTGCCGCACGCCATGGGGCCCGGCAGTCCACGGCAGGCCGGATCGGTCACGCGTGACGCGGTCTACCACATCGAGTGAGTCGCCGCGACGACCTCACTTGCGGGGTACCGTCAGCAGGAAATCTGCCGGTAGGCGGGCGCGAGGGTGGTGCCCCAGATCGAGTAGCACTCGGTCACAGGGGATTCGAAATGCTTGGTGAAGATGGTGGTCTTCAGGGCGGGCAGCCAGTACTCCTCGACCTTCAGGTCGATGTTCGTGGCACCGGCCGGTACCTCCAGTTCCTTGGTGACACCCAGGGTGAAATTTCCGCTCTTCTCGGTGGTGCGACGGCCGTCGAGGTCGTACGCAACGTCGAAGGTGGCGACGTACCCCCCGTCGTTCCTGACGAGGAAGCTGCCCGATTCGGCGCGTGCAGCCTCGGCGTGGGCCGCCGGGGCGCTCACCGCCCCGGACAAGAGCAGCGCGCCGAGGGCGGTGACTGTCAGTGAGTACTTGGTGATTCCAGGCATGTGATCATCCTTCGGTGCGAGGGGCGGAATACCGCCATGACAACAGGCACCATAACGACTACTTTGTGTAATCAAGTCCGACACGGCCGTCTCCCATAGGAGCTATGGGCATCATGCGCGTCGTCCCCAGGTTCGATCTGACCGCTCCCTCTTTCCACCACGACCCGTACTCCGTCTACCGGAAGTTGCGGGAAGCGGAGCCCGTAGTCCGCACCCCGTACGGCTCCTGGGTCGTCACTCGGTTCGCGGAGGTGTCCGCGCTGCTGCGGGACTCCCGGCTGAGCGTGCGCTTCCCCGACGACCCCGACTGGGTGACACGCCACGGCGGGCCCGGCAGCGTGACGGTCGAGGACGGGCGGCGCTGGATGCTGCTGCGGGACGGGGAGGACCACCGCGGCATCCGAGGCGTCTTCCATCGCCACTTCACACCGGCGGCCGTCGAACGGCAGGCGCGGAGAGTGGCGGACGCCGTCGACGCTGCCCTCGGCGCGCTCGCGCCCGGCGCGGTCGTCGACGTGGTGACGGGCCTGGCGGAGCCTGTGGTGGCAGAGGTCCTGTGCGACCTGATCGGGTTCCCTGCGGACCGCCGCGGACGGTATCTGGAGTGGTCATCCGCGATCGCCAGGATGACCGGCCCCGTACCCGGCACCGGGGTACGCGAGCGGGCGGAGACGGCGATGGCGGAGTTCCGTACGGAGATCGGCCGACTCGCCCGCGAGGGCCGGCTGTCGGGGATCGCCGCCGGTCTCCTGGGCGAGGAGACCGGCCCGCGCGAGGCGGAGTTCGTGGCGAACACGGTGATGCTGGCCATGGCCGGCACGGACACGACGGTCAGTCAGATCGCTCTGTCCGTCCACGCGTTGCTGCGTCACCCGGAGCAACTGGAGCAGGCCCGCTCCGACCCTGGGCTGGTCGCGCGGGGGACGGCGGAGTTCGCCCGGTACGACAGTCCGGTACAGCTCGTGACCCGCCGGACGCTCCTCCCCGTGCGGGTCGGTGACACGACCGTCCCGGCAGGCGCGAAGGTCATGCTGTCCCTGGGCGCCGCCAACCGTGACCCCGACCGCTACCCTGCCCCGGACCGGCTCGACCTGAACCGCCCGGACGTCGCCCGCCTCCCCTTCGGCGACGGCCCGCACTACTGCCTCGGCGCCCGCATGAGCAAGTTGGTCACGGGCACCACCCTCGCCGAACTCCTGCGCCGCCACCCCCGCCTGACCCCCGTCGCCCCCCTCGACCGTCTGGAGTGGCGCCCCAGCGTCGTGGCCCGCCGCCCGCGACGGCTCCTGATCCGCCTCGGCTGACCGGCATCTCCATGCCGTCCGCCGCACTGCCGTCGCTGACCGGCCCGACGTCCGTCCTGGAGAGCGTGCTCCACGCCGCCCGCGATCAGGGACGGACAGCACTGATCGGTTACCTCCCCTCCGGGTTTCCCCACCGCACCGACTCACTCTCCCTGCTGGAGGCAATGGCCGAAGGCGGCGTCGACGTCATCGAATTGGGCTGGCCTGCCCAAAACCCCGCCCTCGACGGGCCGGTCATCCGCATGGCCCAGGAGACGGCTCTGCGGGGCGGATGGCGGCCGGACGACCTGCTGCGCACCACGGCCGCCCTCGCGGAACGCGGTGTACCCGTGTTGTGCATGACGTACTGGCGTGAGCTGCGCCGGTACGGGACCGAACGCTTCTGCGCCCGTTTCTCGGCGGCGGGCGGCTGCGGCCTGGTGACCCCCGACGCACCGCCCGAGGACGTGCCAGGCTGGGCCGGCGCTCTCCGGGCACACGGCCTGGACCGCGTCCTGCTGGCCCCGCACGGCACCGGAACCGAACGGCTCGCCCTGCTCCGGTCCCACGGCAGCGGCTTCGCGTACGTCACGGCCTCGGCCGGAAGGACCGGCGATCCACGGGTCGTACACGACCGGGTGGAACAGCTGACACACCGCGTACGCGCTGCCCTCGACCTCCCGGTCTGCGTCGGCGTCGGTCTCTCGACAGGCCCCCAGGTCGCCCGCGCGGCCCGGTACGCGGACGGCGTCGTCGTGGGCACCGCCTTCGTCCGCCGCGTCGCGGAGGCGGACGACACGCTGAGTGCCGCCCGCGCGCTCCGCGCGTTCGCCCGGGAGCTGTCGGAGGCGGTACGGCCGCCGCGCACCGGCTGACACCGGTCCCGCCGATCGTCAGCCCGCGCCGGCGGACACCGTAGCCCGGTCCAACCTGGGCGCGAGGGCGGCGGCGCACAGCACCGGCACCAGCCCGCCCACCAGCAGTCCGGCCCTCGGGCTCAGGGCGTCGGAGATCCAGCCGACCAGCGGCGCGGCGAGTGGGGTCGTGCCGACGGCGGCCATCTGGTAGAGCCCCATCACCCGCCCCCGGATGTCGTCGTCCACCCGGTGCTGGACGTACGACCGGGCGGACGCCGTGAAGTGCGCCATCGACACGCCCAGTACGACCAGGGCGAGGACGAACACGGCGAACGTCGGAGCCAGCGCGCAGACGGCCTCCAGCGCGCCGAAGACGGCCGCCGCGCCCGCGACCCGGCGGCCGTCGCGCGGCCGGCCCAGCCGCGCGGAGAGGAAGGCGCCGCCCAGTGCGCCGACCGCGAGCGCGGTCAGGCCGGCTCCGAACGAGGTGGCGGAGCGGTGGAAGACGCCATCGGCCATGGCGGCGCACGTGATCGGGAAGTTGAGGCCGAACGCGGTGACCAGCGCGACCAGGACCAGTACGCCCGTGAGGCCGCTGTCGCACCGCACGCGGCGCAGGACGGCACCGGCCGAAGCGCTCTCCTCGGTCACGCCGGAATCCCGCGCGGAGCGTCGCCGGGCGCGTGGCAGCATCGGCAGCGCGACCAGGAGGAGTGCGGAACTCACCAGCATCGTCGACGGCACACCCACCTGCGCGAGGGACACCCCGGCCAGGGCGGGCCCTGTCAGGCGGCCCACGTTGAACGTGGCACCGTTGAGGGCCAGCGTCCCGTGCAGCAGACGGGCCTCGACGATCTCACCCAACAGGGACTCGTTCGCCGGCCGCTCCACCGCCGTGACGAACCCCTGGACCAGCGCGAACCCGTAGACGACCAGCGCTCCGGCACCGTGTGCGGCGCACGCTGCCAGCCCCATCCCGAGCAGTGCCGTGATGCCGCGCGCCCAAGTGAGCACCCGGTGCTTGGGGTACTGGTCGCACAGCGCGCCCGTCCACAGTCCGAACAGCAGAAGCGGCAGGTACTGGAGTCCGAGCACGACGCCCATGGCCGCGGCTCCGCCCCCGGGAACGTGCAGCACCATCCAGCTCTGTGCCGTCCGCTGCATCCAGCTGCCGCAGAACGAGACCGTCTGTGCCGCGACCAGCCGCCGGACGACCGGGTCACGCAGCGGCGCGCTCATTCCCGGGCATCCAGGCGGGCGGCGCACGCGGCCAGTACGGCGGGGGTCACCTCGGTCATCTCGGGCCGCCAGCCCATGTTGGCGTTCACCTCGCACACGGTGAACGTGCCGTCCGGGGTGAAGAGCAGGTCGACCCCGGCGACGTCCGCCCCCACCGCCGCCGCAGCACGCACGGCCAGCTTCTCGGCATCGGGAAAACGGCCGGTGCACACGCTCACTTCGCCGCCCTGACTGATGTTCGCCTTGAACGTGTCCCGCCGGGCACGGCGCACCACCGAGGCCACGGGACGGCCGTCCACGACGACGACCCGCAGGTCACGGCCCCTCGAATACTCCTCGTAGGTCTGGAAGACGTACGGGCACCCGTCCCGCAGGCTGCCATCCAGATCACGCAGCAGCGCCGCCGACGAAACGAGGAAGACCCCCTGGCCCTTGTTTCCGCGCACCCGCTTCACCACGCACGGCTCGGGCACACCCGCGTCGATCACACTCGCCCAGGGCGCGTCGACATAGGTGGTCGTGTCCTTCACCGGCAGCCCCGCACGAGCCAGTTCCTGAAGCTGCCAGAACTTGTTGACGCAGGTGAGGAAGGCCCGGACGGGGTTGACGAGCACGGCGCCCATGAGCTCCAGATGGCGCAGCAGGGTGATCTCCCGGTCCGTGGAGAGCGTCGGTGTGGACAGCCTGGCGTACACCACCCGCGGCACCTCGACCGGCTCGCCGTCCAGTCCCCGCAGTTCGAGACGGCCTCCCCGGACGCCGGGCAGCAGTTCCGCCGTCCGCCGCACCTCGGCCCGGTCACCTCGGTCGCTGAAGAACCGGGGGAACGCGGTGACGAGTTCACCCGTCGCGTTCTGCTCCTCTGCCCCGGGCCCCAGCAACAACCACACGTCCTTCATTCCTGCCTCCGTCCGGTGTCCCGTCGTCGTCCCCAACGGGACGAGGCGTCAGGCACGGACGGCTTCCCGCGCAAATGCACCGGCTCGGCGGAGCGCGTATGCCCTCCATTACTCACGCGCCCGCGTGCGCGGGCCTCAGCCGCTCCCTCTCGCCGTGAGGGTGTCGAAGCCGGCCCGGTCCAGCGCCGCCGACCACCGGGTGTCGGTGAGGAGGGTCTGCCCCATGAGGGCGTGGACGAGGGTGAACTCCGGGTTCACGCCCGGCCCGTCCTGGACCACGCGGGCCGGGCCGACCTCCATCGCGAGGAGGTGGGCACCGGGCGGGACCGGTACCGGGGTGTCCTGGGCCGGGGGGCCGCGGGTACCCCGACCGCCGCCGACCCCCGGCTCGTCGGCGGAGACGTCGCCCTGTCCTGTGCGGTCCCCGGGTTCGACGCCGTCCGGCTGCTCGGCGGCAAGGTCACCTGCCGGACCGGCCGCTGCACGCGGTTCGTGCTGGTGGCCGCTGCCGAGGCGATCGCCGACACGGGTCTCGACCCGGTGCGCCGGGACGCGCGGCGGACGGCGGTGGTGTGCGGGAGCGCGCACGGCGGGACGCCGGCCCTGGAGGCCAACCATCACCGGCACCTGTCCTCGGGCGAGGTGTCGGCGCCGGCCGTGCCGATGATGCTGCCGAACATGGCGCAGGGCGAACTCGCCATCCGTTTCCGGGCGTGGGGGCCGAACCTGTCGCCCGCCCTGGGATACGTGCGTCAGTCCTGGGCGGTGTGGCATGACTTTTCCGGGGGCGTTCTTCACCGGGTTTCGGCGGACGGCCGGGCCTGTCCTCGACGGTCCGGTGCCCCGTGGAGGCCGTGGTTCTACGGCGTGCCGCCCTGTCCGCTGTCCGTGCCGTTCCCGGTGGGCCGGAGCGTGCCTCGCGCACGGGGCTGTTTCTGGCGGGGTACGGCGGGCGGGCACAGCAGCCGGGCGACCGCTTCGTGGCCCTCGCGTTCGGCGTCGTTGAGGGGGGTACCGCCCCAGCGGTCGACGGGGGCCTGGGGCACGCCCTGTTCCAGCAGGTAGCGGGCCACGTCGAGGCGTCCCTCGGAGGCGGCCAGGTGGAGGGCCGTGCGGCCGTCGTAGTCGGCGGCGCCGAGTTCCACGCCGGAGGACGCGAGGCGCCGTACTTCGTCGAGGTCGCCCTGGCTGGCGGCCCAGCACAGGGCGACGACGCTCTCCACGGCGCTCTGGTTGCGGCGCTTGCGGGGGTCCTTGCGGGCGGCGCGGGTCTCCTGGGCGGCGTGCGGGTGGACCTGGAAGGTCTCGACGAGCCGGCGGCAGAACTCGATGCCCCGGACGCTGTTGCCGAGTTCGTCGAGGCGCGGTGACCACACGCAGATGCCCATGAGCTGGGGGACGACGACCATGAGGGCGCCGGAGACGCCGCTCTTGGCGGGCAGGCCGATGGTGAAGGCGAACTCGCCGGAGAAGTCGTACATCCCGCAGGACGTCATGAGGGACAGGCAGTGCTGGACGGTGGTCTCGCCGAAGATCCTCTCGCCGGTCAGCGGGCACACCCCGCCGGCCGCGAGGGTCGCAGCGACGACCGCCAGCATGCGGGCGTCCAGTTCGACGGAGCAGCACTGGAAGTAGAACTCCAGGGTCTCGCGCAGGTCCGTGCCGGGTGGGAACGCCTGGCGTTCACGCATCGCGTAGCCAAGGGCGAAGTTGCGGTCGGCGGTGTCGCGTTCGGAGAGATAGACAGCGTTGTTGAATCCGGGGCGGCGGCCTCCGGCGAGGCGCTGCCAGGTCTGGGCGACGTGGTCGAAGCGGTCGGCGAGCGGCAGACCCGGCCGGATCAGCGAGCAGCTCATGATCGCACCCGCGTTGATCATCGGGTTGTGCGGCCGGCCGTGCCGGTTGAGGGTCAGTTCGTTGAAGCTCTGCCCGCTGGGTTCGCGGCCGACGTGCCGGTGGGTGATGTCGGCGCCGTGCTCCTCCAGCGCCAGGCAGTAGCTGACCGTCTTCGACACCGACTGCACGCAGAACGGGGTGTCCGCGTCGCCCAGGTCGTGGCGCTGTCCGTCGACCGTGCACAGGGAGAGGGCGAGCTGTTCGGGGTCGACGCGGGCCAGCTGCGGGATGTAGTCGGCGACGCGGCCGGAGCGGATCGGCAGGATCTCCTGGTACATGCGGTCCACCTCGGCAGCCAGTCCCGGGAAGTCGGGGACGGCCAGGGTGCCCTGTATGGCCCGCTGGATCAGGCCGCTGTGCTGCTGGATCAGGGCGACGAAGGCGGCGAAGTCCATCTCCGCCTCGCCGGCCGCGTCCAGGATCGTGCGCACGCGCGGGTCGTCCTCCTTGATCCCGGCGGTCCCCAGGTGCCTCACCAGTTCCGCCCGCGAGAGGGTCTGGCTCCTGTCGTCGTCGAACGCGTCGAAGAGGGTCCGGTAGGCGGCGGCGACCCCGCCCGCCTGTGGTGCATCCGGCGTCATGTCGTCGGCGGCCTTTCGTGGTCGGCGTGGTTGCCGTCCCCGGTGACATGGCCGCGCGGCCCGGTGGTTACGCATGGCGTTCACCCGTGTGAGGGGGGGCGTGCGGAGGGCCGTCCGGAGCGGGAGGTTCCCCTGCGGGACACCCGGCGTGCGCACGGCGGGGCGCCGGCCGCTCCGTCCGCCTTCCACGCTCCGCCGCCCCACTTGTCGCCCCTGACGCAACCGGGTGCGCCCTGTGCGGTCGGCCGGGCCCTGGGAACACTGGGGCCCACGACACGGCTGCGCGGACGGGCCCGTCGTGCCCGCGCCGCGGGCGTTCGCGCGCAGGAACGGAGCGCCGCCGGTATGCAGATCCCCGTCGCCGTCCTCGACATGGACGGCACCCTCCACCCCGGATTCCTCGCCCGCACCATGGTCCGGGAGCTGCGCACCCTCCCGGGCGCCGACCACGCCGCGGCGAACGCGGCGCTGGAGCACCTCCGGCGCTACGCGGCCCGGGAGATCTCGCACGAGGCGTGCGCCCGGGGTTTCTACGCGGCCTACGCGCGAGCCCTGTACGGCCTGCGCGCCCCGCTGCTGCGCGAGGCCGGGGTACGGGCCTGGCAGCGGGAGCGGGCCGCTCTCTTTCCGCACGCGCGCCCGCTGGTGGCGGCGCTGCGCGCGCACGGCCTGGTGACCTGTCTGATCTCCGGCAGTCCCGTCGAGGTGATCGCGCCGGCTGCCACCGACCTCGGTGTCGACCGGTTCTGGGGCGCCGTACCAGAACTGTGCGCGGGCGCCGCGACCGGCCGTCTGCTGCGCGGCCCGGCTCTGCCCGGCGGCAAGGGCGCGGTTCTCACCGAACTCGGCCGGGAGATGACCGTGGACTGGGCCGCGTCCCTCGCCGTCGGCGACTCCTCCAGCGATGTGGAGACCCTCGAACAGGTCGGCCTGCCTCTCGCCTTCGAACCCGATCCGGTCCTGCACCGTGTGGCGCGTAGCCGCGGCTGGCCGGTCGAGAACCGCGACACCCTGCTGAACGCCGTCCACCGACTCCTGGACGGCCCACGGCCCTGTGTGCCGCGTCGGGACCCGCAGGTGACACAGCGGTCCCGGGCCCGGACGACGGAGAGCTGAGCACCCTGCCGACCGACCGCGGACGGGCCTCGACACGGCCCGTATCGGCTCGGACGGCGTGCCGTGACGTCCGTGCCGTCGGGAGACGCCTCAGCGGATGTTGAACGTGTTGTACGGCGACCACGCCCCGGACGGCACTCGAACCCGCAGGTCAGAACGGGCCGTCCAGGGTTCACGGACAGGGCGCCGGGGGTGCGGGGGCAGTCGGCACAGGGACACGGAGATGCCCCGCCCGGAGCCGGACGGCCAGACTGGCATCCCCGGTCCCCGGTCCGCGTACAGCGGCCGGCGGGGCCGCTTGTCCGGCGAGAGAGGCAGCATGACCAGTCCCGCTGATTCCTGGCCCACCTATGACGAGGGCGACACCTTCCTCACCGGAGCCGACGAGGCCGCCGCGATCCGCGCGGTACTGGGACGCCGGTACTACCGCTACGACGCGCGCCCGCTCCAGGAGACCTGGGCGGGACGGCTGGAGGAACGGCTGTCCCGGCTGCTGGGCGCCCAGCACGTGCTGGCCTGCACCAGCGGCACGACAGCGATCGCCCTGAGCCTGCTGGCCCTGGACCTGCCGAAGGGTTCCCCGGTCGCCTGCCCGGGGTTCACGTTCGCGGCGACCCCCAGCGCGATCCTGCTCGCGGGCCACCGTCCGGTGCTGGTGGAGTGCGACGACGACCTGCACCTGGACGTCGCCGACCTGCGCCGGGTCCTCACGGCCGGAGCCGCCGCCGTCGTCGTCGTGCACATGCGGGGCATGGCGTCGGACATGCCGGCCGTGTGCGCGGCGGCGGACGAGTTCGGGGTGCCGGTCGTCGAGGACGCGGTGCCCGTGCTGGGTGTTTCCCTGGGGGGACGGCCTCTGGGCACCCACGGCCGGCTCGGCGCGTTCTCCACCCAGGCCGACAAGCCGGTCAACACCGGTGAGGGCGGCTTCCTCGTCACCGACGACCCCGACGCCTACGCCCGTGCGGTGATCCACTGCGGCGCGTACGAGGGACGGCTCGCCCGGCACTTCCCCGGCGGGGTGCCAGCGGTCGACGAGCGGTCGCTTCCGGTGTACGGCTGGCGGATGGACGAGATCCGGGCCGCGCTCGCGGTCTCGTCCCTGGACCGGCTGCCCGAGCGGATCGCCCTCCAGCGCACGCACCACGACCGGATCGCCGGGGCCCTGGAAGGGGTGAAGGGGATCGCGGTCCGCAGACCCGTGGCCCCGGACGCCTGCTCGGGGCAGCAACTGCTGTTCCGGGTCGTGGACGCCGACGCTCCGCTGGCCGCGCGTTTCGCCGGGCGCCTGCGCGAGCGGGGCGTGCCCGCCCGCACCTACTCCGGCGAAGGGCCCGGCTACAACGCCCGCGCCTACTGGAACTGGCGTTTCCTGGACCTCCCCGAGGACGCCCTCCCCCGCACCCGGCGCCGCCTCACGGAACTCGTCGAGGTGCCGCTCTCCCCCAACCTGACCCCGGCCCACCGCGAGCGGCTGATCAACGCGGTGACCGAGGCGGCCGAGCGATGTCCCGGCCGCGTCCCGTGAAGAACCCGATCCCTCCCCGGAAAGGCTGCCTCCCATGATCGATCCGTTCGACGTGTCCCCCTCACCCGTCCTCTCCCCGCACGCCCCTCCGCCGCCGCCTGTCCATCGCCCCGAGTCCGGCGAGCACCCCACCGGCCGCAACCCCGACGGCTCCCCGGAGCCGCGTACGGTACACCGGCCGACGACCGCGCCCTGAGCAGAGGACCGGCCCGCGGGATCTTCACCGGCCGCAGCGTGCCTCGGCCGGTGCGCGGCATGGCGTCAGTCAGACCGGGTCGGCTCGATGCTGCCGGAACGGCCGGCGGATGCCGTGCTGGTCCTCACCGCTCTTCGGCAGCACCCGCCTCCCGCCGTCCCTGAACCACCCGCTTCCCGCGGTCCCGGGCGGTTCTCGTGGCCAGTGAGCGGCGCAGCGCGGCGGACGGCACCGTCAGCGCCGCTGTCCTCAGTTCCGCGCATTCCCTGCTCAGCGGGCGTTCGTGCTGGAGCGCCTCGTCGACGCGCCCCTGGGACAGGAGGGCGGCGGCCAGGCGCAGGCGGGTCATGGCGGCACCCCGCCGGTCGTCCCGGGAGCGGGCGGACAGGGCGTCCTCGAAGGCGCGGACGGCGGCGCTGCCGTCGTGCAGGGCCAGCAGGGTCTCGGCGCGCTGATACTCGAAGTCCGCCCTGCCATAGCGTTCGGCGGACGGCTCGTCGGCCCGGTCTCCGGTGGCCCTGTCCGCTCTGGCCAGGGCGGACAGGGCGTCGGCGCGGTCGCCGCGGTGTGCCGCCACCACCGCCAGCTGGGTCTGGGTGAACGCCTGGACGGCCGGGGGTGCCTTGCGGGCGGCGTCGGCGGCCAGTCCGGCGGTGGTCCCGGCGATCCGCCGCTGGCCGAGTTGGTGGGCCTGGGCGCTCAGGGTGCGCAGCGCGATGACCGCGGGTTCCAGGTGCCGGGCCTCGGCCGCCAGCCGCCACGCCTCTCGGTAGCAGTGCTGGGCCGCTCCGTGGTGGAGGTCGTCGGCGTACATGCGGCCCAGCAGCAGGGTGAGCCGTGAGGCATCGGGCGAGAGCCGGCGCCGTTCGGCTTCGCGGGCGGTACGCAGCCGTTCAGCCACCGCCTCCGTCAGGTAGGTCCGCAGTGTCTCCCGGGCGAAGCCGCCGCCCTGCTCCAGGAAGGCGCGGGTGAAGAAGGTGACGGCGCCGCCGAGGGGCCCAGCCGCCTCCTCGCGTGGCACCCGCCCGAGACGCTCGTGGAGTTCGCTCCTGGCCGCCGGCCCGGGCAGCGAGCCGGCGGGCCGGTACGGGGTGTGGACGGACAGTCCGCTGGCCAGCTCGCGCAGGCGCCGGTCGGGTTCGCCGGACGGACGCGCGGTCGGCTGCGGGACGCGAGTGGTGAGACCCGCGTCCTGCGGGGTGACGGCCCTGCGGGTACGCCGGCTGAGCACTTCGCACACGAGAGGGACGGTCCGCTCCGCCGGCCGGCTGCCGGCCAGCCAGTGCGCCACCGAGGTGCGGTCGTAGCGCAGGGTCAGGCCGATCTCGGCGCCTGCCGCGTTGACGGCGCGGGCGAGTATGTCCTGGGTCAGATTCGCTTCGTTGAGCAACTCCCGCAGGCGTGCGTTGGGGTTTCGGGTCCGCGCCATGCGCTCCTCCAGGCGGTTCTGTCGTCGTGCAGCGCGTGTGCGCGGACATCGCATCACGGTCTGCTGGGCGCAGAACAAGGGCGCATTTGCGGTGAAAGGTTTTATCTAGGGAGATTTCACCTCTATCGGTGCGGCTTCCTCAGGGCGTCACGAGAGCGAAGTCGGGGTCCGGGGCCTCCAGCAGGCCACCCAACGTGGCCAGAACCGTGGCGTCGCCGTCGAGCGTGACGCGGCCCGCCGTGATCTCGTCGAGGAACGTGGTGGTCCGGGCGAGGACGCCGTTCAGAGGGCCGTCCGGGACAGCCACAGCGTCACGTGGGGCCGTTCGCCGCGCGGGGCGTCGCCGGGCATCGGGGTGAGGGCACCGTTGGACAGCAGCAGCGTCCAGGTCTCGGCGACCTGCCGGGGGGGGTGCGCGCCTCGACGATGTCGGGGGCGGAGCGGGTGGGGGTGCCCAGGATTCCCTGGCGCAGTTCTGCCGCGCCCATCAGGTAGAAGTTGCGCCAGGTGCCGTTCTCGCTGCCGTGGCCGAGGCGTTCGAAGGTGTCGGTCCGGAGGGCGCGGTGGCTAGGGCGGTTTCTTTCGGGGTCTGGCGCAAGTTCCGGGCTCTGTCGCGGATTTGGGGGTGGGTGATGATCAAGACCAGGCGGGCATCACCTGTGCGTGGGGGATGTGCTTTGTCTCGCTGCCCTGCTTCTCCCTGAGGCCGGTGTGACGATAGATGCGGTTGTTCTTGAGGATGCCGAGGTTCGTCTTGCAGTGCGGTCCACGGCGGAGGCCGCCCCCTGTCCGGGATGCGGCTGGAGATCCTCGCGCGTGCACGTCGTCTCGTCTGCGGCCACAAGAGCTGCGAACGCCGGACGTTCGCCGGGCAGATCCCGGACCTGACACGGCGCCACGCACGCCGCACGAATGCGCTCACCGCTCATCTCACCGACATCGCCCTGTTCCTGGGCGGACGTGCCGGCGCCGGCCTGTGCGGACGCATGGCTGTCAGCACAGGCAAGGACACCCTGCTCCGTCTCCTTCGCGCCCTGCCCCTTCCACAGCCGCAGTCCGTCCCGTGTCTCGGCGTCGACGAGTTCGCCGTGCGCCGCGGCCGTACCTACGCGACGATCCTCGTCGACATGAGCACCCACCGTCCCGTCGATGTCCTCGCGGACCGCGCCGCGCGCACCTTCGCCGCCCGGCTGCGTGAGCATCCTGAGGTGCGGACCGTCTGCCGCGACCGCGCCGGCTCCTTCCGCGACGGCGCCCACGCCGGCGCACCACAGGCCCGGCAGGTGGCCGATGCCTGGCACCTGCCGCACAACCTCGCCGAGGCCGTCGAACGAGTCGTCGGCCGACACCGCACCGACCTGCACGAACCTCTCACCGTCCGCACCGGCGCACGACAACGTCCACTCCGCTTCCCCGGGCGAACTCGACGTGCACGGACGGCCCCGGCCGCTGGTCGCCCGCACCCGTGAACGCCACCAGCAGATCCACGAACGCATCGAACGCGGCGACAGCCTGCGCGCCATCGCCCGTGAACTCCATCTCAGCCACGGCACCGTCCTCCGCTTCGCCCGAGCCGCCGACGTCGAACAACTCCTCGTCGCAGCGACCCACCGCCCAAGCCTGATCGACGACTACCGGCTCTCCCTCCATCACCGCTGGACAGAGGGCTGCACCAATGCCGCCGCGCTCACCCGCGAGATCCAGCAGCTCGGCTGTCGCGGCGACATCAACACGGTCCGCCGCCACCTGCGGCCCTACCGAACCGGGACGATTCCGACCGAGGCGCCGTTGCCCCACCTGACCGTCCGCCGGGTCACCGACTGGATCATGCGCCGACCCGAGCGCCTCACCGACACCGAGCGCAAGTGCCTCGACGAACTGTGCGAACGCAGCCCCGCTCTGGCCACAACCGCCCAGTACGCCCGGCGCCTGGCCGCGATGGTGCGCGAACGCCGCAGCGAGCACCTGGCCCTCGACATCTGGCTCGCCGACGTCCGCCTCGACGGACAACGAGAATTCCGCACCCTGGCCGCAGGTATACGCCGCGACCACGCAGCCGTCCTCGCCGCTCTGACCATTGAGCCAGAGCCACTTGAAGTGAACGAAGCCAGGCAATGGAGGGTTACGTCGTGACAGGGCTGCTCACGGCCCGATAGACGTCCAGGATGCCCCGGCTCCACAGGTCGACGGTGAAGTGCTGGGCAACCTGGTCGAGGCAGGAGCGACGGTAGCGGTCGCGGCCTGCGGTCAGGACGTCCAGCAGCCCGCAGGCGAGGGAGATGGGTTCGCGGGCGGGGACGAGGGCGCCGCAGCGGCCGTCGACGACGCTCCAGGCGAGGCCGCCAACGCGGGTGGCGACGACGGGTGTCGCACAGGCCATGGACTCGATGGCGACCAGACCGAACGGCTCGTAGTGGGAGGGGACGGCGGTGACGTCGGCCGCACTGTAGTAGAGAGGGGTGAGTTCGTGGGATACGGATCCGCGGAACTCGGTACGGTCTCCGAAGCCGAGCTGCGCGGCGAGGTCACGC
This sequence comes from Streptomyces roseirectus, assembly GCF_014489635.1. Lineage (NCBI taxonomy): Bacteria > Bacillati > Actinomycetota > Actinomycetes > Kitasatosporales > Streptomycetaceae > Streptomyces > Streptomyces roseirectus. Next base: position 1,240,436 of record NZ_CP060828.1, read on the forward strand.
ACAACCTGTGTCTCGTGCGCCGTGCCGCCCACGACGACGAGCCGGGCGTGGGGAAGAACCACGGATACCCTCGCGAACGCCTTGACCAGGTCGAGGCAGCCCTTGCGGGCCTCAAGCCGCCCGACGAACAGCACAAGCGGTACACCGAGTGGCAGCCCGAGCCGCTCGCGGGCCGCTGTCTGGTCGAAGGGCCGCAGCACCGCCGTATCCACTCCTGGCGGAACGAGGTGGACAGCTTCTGCCGGAGTACCGAGCAGGTGCTGCATGTCGGCTGCCTCGGCTGGGCAGTTGGCGACGACGGCCGCCGCTTCACGGCCGATGCGGCACTCCTGCTGATGCCGTTCGTCGAACAGCTCCGGTGAGGTCGTGACCGGCTGGTGAGTGTCGAGGCTCTGCCGTCGGACGGCGCCGATGGAGTGGTGGCTGTGGACGACCGGCAGTCCATGCCGGGCCGCGAGGCCGAGTGCGGCGACGCCGGAGAACCAGTAATGGCTGTGGACGACGTCGTACCCGCCGCGCTGTTCGCAGAGGTCGTCGACGCCACGGGAGAAGGCGTCCAGGACCGAGCCGAACCGGTCGCGGGGCATCGGCGCTCTCGGCCCTGCCTCGACCCGGACCACCTGGGCCCCTTCCGCGATCGGCTGCCAGGCGGGGAAGTCCGGCGCGTCCGCGCGGGTCGCGACGTCGACGTGGCAGCCCGAGGCGGCCAGACGGGTGGCCAACTGACGCACGTAGACGTTCTGGCCGCCGTGGAAGTTCGAGCCGGGCAGAGCGAGCGGATCGGCGTGGTCGGAGATCATGAGGACGCGCATGGGAGCGTGCCGTTCTGTACGAGGTGAGCGGTGTCGTTGTGGGTCTGGAGGTCCCAGCGCAGCCCCAGTTCGGGCTGGTACTGGTCCCAGGGCTGTTCGCGCCAGCGGGTCAGGGAGGCGTTGTCGACGGTGACGCCGAGCGGCCCCGGCCACCCCATCGGCAGGTCGAGGAAGAAGTGGTGGGCGGCGTTGACGGTCTCGCCATGACAGACGGCGAGGACGCGCTCACCCCGGTGACGGCGGGTGAGTTCCCGCAAGGCCTGTCCGGTGCGCTCGACGAACGCCGTCCACGACTCGGCGCCGTCGGCGAGCGGGCGGTGCGGCAGATGGGCCGGGATCACGCCGAGTCCCTGGTGCAGCTGGTATCGGGGGACGCCGTCCGCACTGCCGAGGTCCTGCTCGCGCAGCCCCTCCTCGATCCGCACGGGCAGTCCCAGCGCGTGGCCGGCGGCGACGGCGGTCTCCCGGGCCCGGCGGCGCGGACTCGCGTACAGGACGTCGGCGTGCTCTTCGGCGGCCAGCCGGGCGGCGAGACGCTCGGCCTGTTCCCAGCCCACCGGGGTCAGCCCCCGGCAGCCGAGCGGGCCGCCCACGATGTCCTCCACGTTGCACCACGCCTGCGCGTGCCGGATCAGCAACAGTTCGGTCGGACCGGTCATGCCGCCCACACCCCCCTGCGCCGCACGACCGACGTTCCGCATCCGGCCACCAGCAAGACGGCCATGCAGACCAGCAGGACGGGAACGGCGGTGAGTGCGTGGCCCAAGCCGATCCGGTCCGCCGCCGTCCCGATCACCAGGGGCGCCACCAACGCGGCCAGCCCCACCAGCACATGCACCCTCGCCACGGACCGAGCGCCCGAGGCACGGCTCACCCCGACCGCCGCGGACAGACCCAGGGGAAAGAACCGGGAGATGCCGAAGCCCGCGAGCGCGAGACCGGCGAGCGCGACACCGGGTTCGGCGACGAGCCAGAAGACGCAGAACCCGGTGCAAGCCAGCACGACCGAACGCATCAGCGCCTGGACGTCGCCCCGCTGCGAGGTCCGCATCCCTTCGAGCCGTCCGCACAACTCCCCGGCGTAGTAGGCCACCAGAACCAGTCCCGCCGGCTTCATGAGCGCCGGGGAGAAGTAGACGACGGTGATCTCCACCCCCACCCCGACCGCCACCGCACCGGCGACCAGAGCAAACCGCCTGCCCAGCGGAGCCCGGCGGTCGCCGTCCGGCACAGCGGCCCTCTCCCCGCTTTGTTCATCGCGGGGCACCAGCGTGGTGAGTCCCAGGAACAACAGTGCCACCGCGCACCACACGAACCTCCATCCCCCGGAGACGTCCGACACGGCGAGCAGGGAGGCGGGTACCAGCAGCGAGGCCACACTCGCGCACAGGGTCCCGGCCACCATCGACCGTGCGCGTTGCGCCGGTTGCTGCCCCGTCAGCAGGGCCAGACCTCCCGTCTGGACGAACGTCGAGGTCAACCCCACACACAGGGTGGCCGACAGGAGGACCGAAGGTCCCGGTGCCAGGGAGAACAGCACGGCGCTTCCCGCCACAGCCACCATTCCGGCGCGCAGGACGGTCCGCTGCGGCAGATGTGCGGCATACCGGTCGTACACGAGCCCTGCGACGATCATCGACGCGGCGACGAGGGAAGCATGTGCGCTCACGGCGGTGTGGGACAGCTCCCAGGGGTCCTGTACCTGCGCGAGTGTGGGACTGATGGCAGAAAGACACGCACCGTAGCCGAACTGGCTTCCACACAGAGATCTTATAGGCGTTTTTTCAAGCGGAAAGCGCCGAATAGCGCAATTAACCCTCACCCTTGATAACGTAGCGTAATGGTCGCTATTTTTTGTTCAACCGCCGGGCCTTCCACGCGATTTCATCCGTTCGTGTAACCCTCCTTGACGGGCTCTCGTGAGACATTGAGAACAACCGACTCTTCTGTTGTTATGACTCTGCTGGCGATAACTGAGCGAGGTCCGTCCGTGACATGCGGACGGCCGCGCGGGTTTTTCGAGTGAGATCAATGGCATCTCCCACCAACATCTCGACGATTTGACCGAAGAGTTGGCCGAGCCGTGGCGTGCTCCGCGCGAAGCAGAGCTGCATGAGCGGCGCGGCCACGAGCTCGTTGAGCACGTCGCCTGCCTGCGGAAGCTCCGCTGCTTTGACCAGGCACTGCTCACGCTGGTCCACCTGCGCAAGAACGATACGTTCGCCCAGGTCACTCATTTCGAGCTTCACGCCCACAGATCATCGGCGTCGGGTGGGCAGCCTCCACACAGCCTCATTTTCACGGCTGCGCCGACGTCTGGTGTGCCGGATACAAAGACTCGTCGGTCTCCTCACCCGCGTCGAGCCGGGCCAGTACCAGGCCGCGGACGTGGTCGCAAGGCAAGCGGCGAGCAGGTGGATCTTCCGGCCCTCGGCCCTAGCCGCCCCGCGCAGGCTCTTGCCGTCGATCGCCAAACCACGCAGCCGACCGCTGGTGCAACCGCGTCGGTCGGCCAGTCAGCAGCCCACCGCCCGGTCCAGCCCATCGCCGTCGATGCGGCCCAGCAGTCGCCGAACAGTTGTTTCCGCACACAGACACCGCTTCGGGCACAGCGGATCGGGCCGTACGCCCAGACACTCCAGGACCGCGGACGGGGCATCGACGATCCGCTCGCCGCCCGCCGGCAGGGAGATTGCTCCGGCCAGTGCCGCGCACGCGATCAGCTCAAGCGCTACGACCCAGAGCGTGCCGCACACCGCGCGGGTCGGGCACCTCGGCCAATCGCTCCAGCAGGTCCGGCACCTCCTCGGGCACGACCGCACGATGCTCGTGGAGTTGGTCAAAGACAGGCGGAATCGCCAATAATGCGTCGACAGGCACATTCCTCGAACTACACCGGGCTCGCAGATCATCACGAATCGGACGTCGAGTGACTACGCCGAAGCCCTGACCCGCACGTGAGCCGGCACTCAGGTTCGCTGCCGACCAATTCCCCGGCGCATTTCCTAAAAGGTCCTCATCCCGAACCTGCTGACGCATCCCCCGGAACCTTCCGAACAGACCGCGCATCTCTGACGAGAGCCACCAGTTGCCTGGAGCGCCCCGCCCCGATACGCAACTCCTTGCGCAGCGTCTCCGCGGAGATCGGACGCTGGTGAACCTCTCGGTGCCGGACATCAAGTATCCGTGCCTGGCCCAGCAGTGAATCAGCGTCTTCTTCTCCGTACTCCACCTCTGCTTCGCTCCCCGCCCGCTCCGAACCATGGACGAGGAGTTCCACCGAGAACAGCAGCGCGGCGGGAGGCCACCCCGCAACCAGCACCGGCTGCCATTCCAGGGCCGGCGCCGCCGCGATGTTCGCCGCCAGCGAGACCACGATGCCCAGCAGGAAAGCCGACCACACCGTCCCCCGAGCCCGCCGGGTGGTGTCCGCACGGGGCTTCAGCAACCCGGCGGTGGCCAGCAACAACAGCCCGTCGACCGACAATGGCCACAACGACGCGCTGACCTTGTCCGCACCTCCCTGGAGAGCGAACTCCCGCTGGTGAACGTACGAGGCGTACGCGGCGACCCCGGCCACCACGAGGGCGCACAGCGGCCGGACCCACGCATCGACCCGGAAGCCGCGCTTCCCAAAGACCGCCCTTTTCGCCGGTGCCCTCACCGCTTCCACCGCCCGGCGACCGGCCGCGTGGGTGCCCAACGCTCGTGTGCATACCCGCCGACTCCCAAGTACCGGCAAGCCGATCGGGAGAACACAGCGACATGGGAAGAGCATCCGGCCCGTCCATGAGCCCAGGTCAAACCCCCGATGCGGAACCGCCCGAGCCGTGCAGCCGGAACGGCTGATCCCACCCGGCCCGTTGCACATTTATTGCACAACAGGCCGGGAACTCCCGGGAAATCGAGGGAACTGGCGGGAAGTCCTCCGCCACCGCCGACGCCGCTTCCCCGGTCAGCGGACGTGCAGCTCAGCCCCAGGCCGTCACCGGCACGAACGAACTGTCCTGGCGGAACAGCTAGAAGGCAACAGGTACCTCTCCCCCAACGCGAAGCGCGTCCTGGTCGGCTACCTCACTTCTACTCTCCTTACACCCTTGGCCGAGCAGGTCGTCCCGTCCCTCGCCGCGCCTCGTATCACCGATGGAAGGTCAATCAGCGCCACCACCGTTGAGACTGCCCCTGACAACCGCGGCCAACTGCCTGGAGCGATGAGCCCCCACACGCAGTTCCTTCCGGAGGGTCTCGGCCGAAACCGGCCGCTGATGGAGTTCCCGGTGACGGGAATCGAGCATCCGCGCCTGCGCCAGCAACGGATCGCCGTCTTCCGGAGGAGGATCGGCAGTCTCCTCTTTCTCCTCCTGGTCCACCGGACCGGGACGATGCACCAGAAGCTCGACCGACAGCAGCAACGCGACCGGGGGCCAGCCCGCCACCAGGACCGGTTTCCATTCCAACGCCGGAGCGGCTGCGACGTTCGCCGCGAGCGAGACCACGATCCCCAGGAGGAAAGCCGACCAGATCGCCGCCCGCGCCCGACGGACACGAGTCTGAGCGGGCCTGAGCAGGCCGACCGCGGCCAGCAGGAGAAGCCCGTCCACGGACAGCGGCCACAACGAGGCACTGACCCGGTCCGCCCCGCCCTGCAACGCGAACTCGCGCTGATGGACGTACGAGGCGTACGCGGCGACTCCGGCAACCACGAGAGCGCACGCCGTACGGACCCAGCCGTCCAGATTCTCCATCCGGCGCTGGAGATCGGGACGGCCGTTCACAGGGTCACTCATCGTGACCACCGCCCCGTTCGCCGCCCGGCCCAGAGGGCTCAGGGGCGGTCCCGACCGGGGCTCCAAGATCCGTTCCCAGTGCACAATCAGTGCATATTTTCTGGGGAACTCCCGGGAACTCGCAGGTAGAAGCGGGATGCCCTCCGGGGCGGAAACGAGCCCCGACCGGTACATAAGCCCAGGTCAGAGCCATAAAAGCAGACGAGCCGGGCCGTACGCCGGGTTCTGCTTCCTCCGCATGTTCAATCCCCAGGACGGCCGTTGCGCCCCGCCCGCACCAAGGCCATCAGTTACCGCGCCCCTCCCGCCCCGACCCTCGATTCCTCGCACAGCGACTCAGCAGACACCGGCCGCTGATACAACTCCCAGTGATGGGCGTCCACTTGCCGAGCACGCGCCAGAAGCGGATCAACGAGGTCGCTGTCGTCCACGGACGATTCCGCCTCACCGTCATCCCGTGTCATCACCAGTCCGGCACCCCAGAAATTCCACCGCCAACAGCAACGCCACCGGAGGCCGGTCACCAGCACTGGCTTCCACGCCAACATTGGAACGGCAGCCACATTCGCCGCCGGCGACACCGCGATCCCGAGGAAGAACGAGGAAGAACACCACCCTCACCACGTACCGGGCACGACGAACCGCGCACCATCGTCCACCTCGCACTCGCCCCGTCCGAAGACAGCAACGGAAGCGTCATCACCGTGACGACGGCCGCCGCCCGGCGCGGCATCCCGCCGCGCCGACGCGGCGCGACGCGGGACGTCACGGAGGCCGTCGCGTCCCCGCCCCGGACCAGGCGCCCGGCGTGAACGGCGGCTACAGCACCTGAACGGAGTTCTCGAACCAGGTCGGGCCGTCCGACTGGGCCTGCTTGACGCGGGCGACGGCGAAGTCCGGGAGCCCGGCGGGGAGTTCGTCCACCGGGAACCAGCCGACCTCAAGGGACTCGTCGTCGTTGACCCGCGCCTCGCCGCCGGTCGCCCGGCAGCGGATCGTGATGTCCATGAACTGGACGGTGTCGCCGTTGGGGTAGGTGTGCTCCTCCAACGCCTGGACGAGGACGACGCGTTCGGCGACGCAGTGCACGGCCGTCTCCTCGTAGACCTCGCGCACCGCGCACACGGCGGGCTGCTCGCCCGGGTCGGGGATACCGCCGATCACCGACCACTCGCCGGTGTCCGAGCGGCGTCCGAGGAGCACCCTGCCCTCGTCGTCGAAGACGACGGCGGTGACCCCGGGGAGCCAGAGGAGTTGGTGGCCGGCGGAGGCCCGGATCGTGCGGATGAACTCAGGAGTTGCCATGCTCCGACCCTAACCGGCCGATCTTGGCGGACCGGCCGGTGTCGGGAGGCGTACGCCAGGTGTACGGCTACGCGTCACCGGCGCGCCGGGCGCGCAGCCCGGAGCCGATCGCCCAGCCGAGGCCGCCGGCGGCGACGAGGACGAGCAGCATCTCGGGCAGGATGCCCATCGCCGTCGCGGGCGTCTCGGAGGAGCGCAGCGGCACCTTCTGGACGAGGTGGTCGGCGACGAACATGCCGGTCTTCTGCGTGATCCGGCCGTCCGGCATGATGATCGCGCTGACGCCGCTGGTGACCGGGACGACGACCGTGCGGCTGTGCTCCACCGCGCGCACGCGCGACATCGCGAGCTGCTGGTAGGTCATCTCGCTGCGGTCGAAGGTGGCGTTGTTGCTGGGCACGGAGATGAGCTGCGCGCCGTGCGTGACGGTGTCGCGCACGGCCCAGTCGAAGGCGGCCTCGTAGCAGGTGGCGATGCCGACCTTGGTGCCGTCGATGGTGAACACGCCCGGCTTGGAGCCCCGGGCGAAGTCCGCGTGGGCCATCTCGGTCCAGTTCGAGTTGATCGCCCCGACCAGCCCGCGCAGCGGCATGTACTCGCCGAACGGCTGGATCTGCCGCTTGTCGTAGGTCTGCGTGGGGCCCTGCTTGGGGTCCCACAGGATCTGCTCGTTGAACATCTTGTCGTCGCGCTCGACGACACCGCCGACGGAGATCGGCACGCCGATGGCGTCGACCGCCCGGTTGATGACGGCGGCGGCGTCCGCGTTGGCGAAGGGGTCGACGTCGGAGGAGTTCTCCGGCCACAGCACGAAGTCCGGTCTGGGCGTCTTGCCGGCCTTCACCTCGGCGGCCAGCCGCTCCGTCTCGCGCGCGTGGTAGTCCAGTACGGCGCGCCGCTGGGCGTTGAACTCCAGCCCGAGGCGGGGGACGTTGCCCTGGATCGCGGCGACGGTCGCGGTGCCGTCCTCCGCCTTGTCGCTGACCAGCGGGCGCGCTGCGACGGCGCCGACGACCGGGACGGCGACGCTCAGCAGGGCGACGGCGGCGGCCGGCCGCGTCACCCCGCGCGCGAGGCGGCGTTCGCGGGCCAGCCGGACGACGTCGTAGAGGCCGAAGCCGCACAGCACGACGGCGAAGCCGAGGACGGGCGTCCCGCCGACGGCCGCGAGCGGCAGGAAGATCCCGTCGGCCTGGCCGAAGGCGATCTTGCCCCAAGGGAAGCCGCTGAACGGCGCCCGCGCGCGTGCCGCCTCCCCGGCGGTCCACAGGGCCGCCGCCCACAGCGGCCACCCGGGCAGCCTGGACACGGCGGCGACACCGACGCCGACCAGGCCGACGAACACGGCCTCGATCGCCGCGAGCGCGAGCCAGGGCAGCGGGCCGACCTCGACGCCGGTCCACTTCAGCAGCGGCACCAGGAAGCCCAGCCCGAAGAGGTAGCCGAGCCCGAAGGCCGCCTTCCACCGGCGCTCCCGCACCACCCACGCGAACCCGGCGAACGCGGGCAGCGCGAGCCACCACAGGGTGCGCGGCGGGAAGCTGACGTAGAGCAGCACTCCGGAGAGCACCGCGCCGACGGCCGGGACGAACCGCAGGTAGCGGCGTCCACGCGGAGCGGACGCGCCCTCGGGCGCCAACTGGCCAAAGGGCCCTGCGGGGGGTGCGGTGACGGTCACTCCCGGAGTGTACGGCGAGTGACCTTTCGGCCGACAGGACGGTCCTCACACCGCGGGGCCTCACAGGTTCTTCACAGGCCCCGCGCGGGACGCTCCCCTGTCCGCCTCGCGCGCGTGCGCCTCTCCCCGTCCGCCCGCATCCTCCGCCTGCACAACTCATCCACAAACCCCCGCCCACCCGTTACGGTGTGCCCAGCCCTGGTGAGCGGCCGGTGAGGCGCGCGGCTGGGGCGGAGACGGTCGGGGGACCGGGTTCGGGGGGCTGGGTGGGATCAGCGGGGCATGCGTCCGTGGGCGGCGACGGCACGGACGGCGACAGACGAAACGTTTCCGACGCGCTCGGCATGACCGTGCTCGCGGCGTGTGCCGCGTGGGCGCTGGTCTCGGCGGGCGCCCACGACGGGCGCGCGGAGGGCACGCTGCTCGCGGTGCTGGCGGTCGCCGCCGGGTACGCGGCGGGCCGGATGTCCGGGGCGCTGCTTCCGGTGGCCGCGCCCTGCGTAGCGGCCCTCGCGGGGCTGGCACTGACCGTGGCGGCGCCGGAGCTGTCCCCGGGCCCGGAGAGCGCGGCCCCGCTGGGCCGTGCGGGCGCCGAGGCGGCCGTCCTGACGCTCGCGGCGGGCTCGGCGTGCTGCGCGGCCTGGGCGACTCCCGTAGCGGCGCTACGGCTCGCCCTGCGCCTCGGGACGGCGGCCCTGGCGGTGACCGGCGCCGCCCTGGGCTCGGTCGCGGCGGTGGTGACGTGCTGCGCGGTCCTGCTGGCCTCGGTGGCGGCCGGGCGCGCGCGCCGGGGTACGGGGGTCGCGGGCCTGGCCGTGTCGACCGCGCTGCTGACGGGGCTGGTGTGGGCCATCGCCGCGGGCGCTCCGCGCGGGGGTCTCGGCGACGCCCTCGCCGGACAGCTCACGCCCCGCCGGATCGCGCTGTGGCGCGAGGCGCTGCACCTGGCCGAGACGCATCCGGTGCTCGGCGCGGGCCCCGGCAGCTTCGCCGAGCTGAGCCCGACGTCCGCCCAGTCGCCCCTCTCGGACGGCCTCCCGCACTCCGCGCCGCTCCAGCTGGCCGCCGAACAGGGCATCGTGGGCGTCGTCCTCCTGGCGGCCGCGTTCGGCTGGCTCCTGCACGCCCTGTGGCGCTCCCCGCGCCCCACCCCGGTCGCCCTCACGGCGGGCGCCGCCCTGACCGCCCTCGCGGCCCTGGCGCTCGTGGGCAACGTCCTGAGCTTCACGACCGTCTCGGCCGGCGCGGGCCTCCTCGCGGGCATCGCGACGGCCCGCCCGCTGCCGCAGGAGGCACGGGATCCGGACGGGGCGGTGCGGACGTACGAGGAGGACGTGGCGGGGTGACACCCGCGCGCACGCGTGGACTCAAGGGCACGCGCATGGTCAGGCGGACGTCGCGCGCGTGCGCGTCAGTGCGCCGTCCCTGGCGCCCCGGGCGTCGTCGGCCGCAGCCGGTCCCGGATGACCCGTACGGCCGCCTCCGCGTCGTCCACGGTGATCGTGAACGTGTGTCCGTCCCACAGCCGCAGCACGACGCCCTCGCCCCGGCGGACGACGACGGCGGTGCCCCGCTCGGGGCGCCAGCGGTAGCCCCAGCCGCCCCAGTGGCGGGGGGTGACGTGGGGGTCGAAGTCGGCGTCGGCGACCTGCGCGAGGGGGATGCGGCGGCGCGGCAGCCCCATGTGCCCGCACCGCACTTCGAGGGCGTCCCGGTCGACCTTGAGGGCGACGTGGAGGAACGCGAGGGTGCCGAAGAGGACGAGCAGCCCGGCGGCGATGCAGCCCACGACGGACATGGCGAGGGACACGACGCCGGACGTCCAGGCGGAGTCGACGGCCAGTTCGATGCCGAGGGCGAGGCAGGCGGCGCCGGCGAGCGCGGGCAGCCACTGGAACCGGTTGGTGGCCCGTCCGGTCCACACGTCCGGATGCGGGGTCTTCTCGTCGCGGGGGTGGTCCCTCATGCCTACGAGGTTACTCAGGTTTCCCGCCGCGGGGAGTCCGTCGCGAGGAGTGACTGGTCCGGGCGGGGGTCATCGGGCGCCCGCGCGGGACAACCGTCAGGACGCGACGGTGGCCATCGGCAGCGCGCGCCCCTCGGCGTACGCGAGCGCGGCGTCCGGCAGGACTCCCTCGCGCCCGTTGAGGAGCACCGTGAGCCCGCCGGTGGCCGGCGCGTCGGGCGCGGGCGCGGCGCCGATGCGGCGCAGTGCCTGGGCGGCGACGGCGTCGGCGGAGGCGTGCAGGACGATCGGGGGCCGGCCGGGGCGCTGGAGGGCCGCGCGGATGCGTTCGGCGAGGAGTTCGTAGTGGGTGCAGCCCAGGACGAGGGTCGTGACGTCGTCCGGCGTGAGCGCGACGGCGGCGGTGATGGCGGCGTCGATCGCTGCTTCGTCGGCGTGCTCGACGGCTTCCGCGAGGCCCCAGCAGGGCACCTCGGCGACGCTCACGCCGCCCGCGAAGTCGCGGATGAGGCCGCGCTGGTAGGCGCTGCCGGTGGTGGCGGGCGTGGCCCAGATGGCGACGGGGGCGCCGAGGGCGGCGGCGGGCTTGATCGCGGGGACGGTGCCGACGACGGGGATGCCGGGCTCCAGGCGGGCGCGCAGGGCGGGCAGGGAGTTCACGGTGGCGGTGTTGCAGCCGACGATCAGCGCGTCCGGCGCGTGCTGCGCGGCGGCCTCGGCGACGTCCAGGGCGCGCGCGGTGACGTCCTCGGGGGTGCGCGGGCCCCAGGGCATGCCCTCGGGGTCGAAGGAGAGCACGAGATCGGCGTCGGGCCGCAGTCGCCGTACCGCCGCGGTGGCCGCCAGCAGGCCGATTCCTGAGTCCATGAGCGCGATCTTCACCCGGCCACGATAGACGATGGCCCGGTGGCGGCCCCTGGTGTGGGGCACACTGCGCGGGTGAGCGCCGTCGTGTGGATCGCTGCCCTGTCCCTCGTCTCCTGGCTGTGGCTGCTGCTGTGCCAGGGCTTCTTCTGGCGCACGGACGTGCGCCTGCCGCCCGCCCCGCGGGATCCCGTCGACTGGCCGGACGTCTGTGTCGTCGTCCCCGCGCGCGACGAGGCCGCCGTGCTGCCCGAGAGCCTGCCCTCGCTCCTGGCGCAGGAGTATCCGGGGCGCGCGGAGGTCTTCTTGGTCGACGACGGCAGCACGGACGGCACCGGGGACCTCGCGCGCGCGTTGGCGGGGCGGCTGGGCGGGCTGCCGCTGACGGTCGCCTCGCCGGGTGAGCCGCCCGCCGGGTGGACGGGGAAGCTGTGGGCCGTGCGGCACGGCATCGCGCTGGCGGGTGCGCGGGAGCCGGAGTTCCTGCTGCTGACGGATGCCGACATCGCGCACGCGCCGGACAGTCTGCGTCGCCTGGTGGCGTCCGCGCGGGCGGGCGGCTACGACCTGGTGTCGCAGATGGCGCGCCTGCGCGTGGAGAGCCTGTGGGAGCGGCTGGTGGTGCCGGCGTTCGTGTACTTCTTCGCGCAGCTCTACCCGTTCCGCCGGATCGGCCGCAGGGGCGCGCGTACGGCCGCGGCGGCGGGCGGCTGCGTCCTGCTGCGTACGGAGGCGGCGCGCGGGGCGCGGATCCCGGACGCGATCCGGCAGGCGGTGATCGACGACGTCGCGCTCGCGCGGGCCGTCAAGGGCGCCGGCGGGCACATCTGGCTGGGCCTCGCGGAGCACGTCGACAGCGTGCGCCCGTACCCGCGCCTGCACGACCTGTGGCGCATGGTCGCGCGCAGCGCCTACGCCCAGCTGCGGCACAGCCCGCTGCTGCTCGCCGGGACGGTGATGGGGCTCGCGCTGGTGTACCTGGTGCCGCCGCTCGCGCTGGTCGCGGGGATCGCCCTGGGCAGCGTCCCGGTGGGCGTCCTGGGCGCGGGCGCGTGGGCGGTGATGACGGCGACGTACGCCCCGATGCTGCGCTACTACCGCCTGCCGCTGTGGACGGCTCCCCTGCTGCCGTTCACGGCGTTCCTGTACCTGCTGATGACGGTGGACTCGGCGGTGCGGCACTACCGGGGGCGGGGGGCGGCGTGGAAGGGGCGGACGTACGCGCGCCCGCAGGCCGTTCCCGGCGAAGAGGAACCTCTGTGTGAAAAATAAATAAGGGCTGTTTCCTATTTCCGGCCCGGGGTCCAGTTCATGCCCCAGCCATAAGCCCGGTCGACGGTCCGCTGCGGGCTCACCCCGCGCTCCGGGACGAGATACCGCGCCTCCCTGCGGACGACGAGTTCGCCCCCGGTGTTCGTGATGAGCGCGAGCGCGCACACGGTCGAGGGGACGGTGCACTCGTCGAGCGAGAAGTCGACCGGGGCGCCCCGCTGCGGCCGCAGCGTCACCGTGGCGTGCAGACCGGCGAAGGAGCGCGCGCCCGCGTAGACGGTCACGAAGACGAGGACGCGCCTGAGGTCGGTGGCGTGGTCCAGGTTGACGGTGAGGTTCTCGCCGGCTGTCAGCGCGCCCGTGCGGTCGTCGCCGTCGAGGTGGATGTACGGGGGCCGCGCCAGCGAGCCGAAGGCGTTGCCGAGCGCCTGGACGACGCCTTTGCGGCCGTCGGCGAGTTCGTACAGGGCGCACAGGTCGAGGTCGAGGCCCGCCTGCGAAGTGCCGGGCGGTGTCTGCCAGTTGAGGTTGACGTGCAGGGTGCCCGAGGTGGCGCCCTGTTTGGTGAGCGAGACGGCGGGGGCGGCCTTGGTGAGTGTGACCTTGGTGAGCTGTACGGGAGGCGCGGTGCGCTGGGGTTCGTCGACGGTGATGCCGTAGTCCGTCGCCAGGCCCTCCAGGCCGCTGTCGTAGCCCTGGCCGACCGCGCGGAACTTCCAGGCGCCCTGGCGCCGGTAGAGCTCGCCCAGGACGAAGGCGGTCTCGACACTCGCCCCGCTGCTCTCGAAGCGGGCGACGACGGTGCCTCGGGCGGCGTCGCGGACCTCGACGTACAGTCCGGGCACGCTCCCGAAGGAGCCGCCGTCGGCGGAGGCGGCGAGCAGGACGGTCTCGACCTCGGGCTCCACGCGCGCGAGGTCGACGAGAAGGGTCTCGGTGACGATCCCTCCGGACGTCTTCTTGCCCTCGTGCCGGACGGTTCCCGACGCGTGCGCGGGCTGGTTGTAGAAGACGAAGTCGTCGTCGGAGCGGACCTTTCCGCCGACCAGGAGCAGGGCGGAGGCGTCGACGTCCGGGACGCCCGGTCCGAGGCGGCGTCCGCACTCGATGCGCAGTGCCGTCGCGGGCACCGGCACGTTCGCCCCCTTGGGCATCGACGGCGTAGACGGCATCGGCATCGTGTCCCTTTCAACTCCCGCCGGGAGTACGAGAACACGTGCGTTCGGCCCCCGGAAACCCTGCTGGAACCTGCTCTTTACACAATTCCAACCAGCATTGTCGCCCCTTTTTCCCATGTTCGCTCGTATTGGGGATACGAGGCCACAACCGGCGCGGAAAACAACCCCCATACCCGTCTCCCCAACCGGCGCATCGTGGGCTTACCTTATGTGCCATGACCTCCCCCCGCTCCACCTATGGTGGCGGCTACTACTCGTCCGCCCCTTTCCCGGACACCCCGATCTACGACTCCCTCGTGGCCGAGCGGGGCACCCCGCAGATCGCCCCGATCCGGGTCCCGGCCGCCTACGACGTGCCGAGCGTGCCGAGTATGCCGAGCGGCAACCTGCCCGCGCTGCCGTCGGCGCTGCCCGCCCTCCCGGCGGGCCCCTCCCAGGCCGCCTACGGCTACCCGCAGGCCCAGCAGCCCGCGCCGCTCCAGCAGGCGCCCGCCGCGTACGTGCCGCCGCAGGGCGGCATGCCGCGCGCGTACCCGGCCGCGCAGGCGCCGATGCAGCCCCAGCCGGGACCGATGGGCGGCGGGACGATGGGCGGCGCCATGGGGACGATGGGCGGCATGAACCCCATGGCCGGCGCCACCGGCTACGAGGCGATGCGCCCGGCGGCGCCGCGCCCGAACCCGGCGCCCTACCAGGACCCGTACAACAACCAGCAGCAGTACCGCGGTTACTGAGCCGCGTCCCCGGGAGCGGTCCGTGCCGCCTGGCAGGATTGCCCCCATGGGGAATGCGCGGCTGCTGTCGATCCATGTCCATCCGGTGAAGGCGTTCCGGGGGGTGAGCCCCCGGGAGGCCGTCGTGGAGCCCTGGGGGCCGGTCGGGGACCGGCGCTGGGCGGTGGTCGACAGCGGGGGGAAGGTCGTCACACAGCGGCAGCAGCCGCGTCTCGCCCTGGCCGCCGCCGAGCCCTTGCCCGGCGGCGGCGTCCGGCTGTCCGCGCCCGGTCTCGCGCCGCTGGAGGTCGCGGTGCCCGAGCCGGTGGAGACGGTCGTCGTGGAGATCTTCCGCGACAAGGTGGAGGGGGTCCCCGCCGGTCCCGCCGCCGACGCCTGGTGCAGCGCCCTCCTCGGCGCGCACGCGCGTCTGGTGCACATGGACGACCCGGCGACCCGCCGTCCGGTCGACCCCGCGTACGCGCTGCCCGGCGAGACGGTCGCCTTCACCGACGGCTACCCCCTGCTCGCCACGGCGACGGCCTCCCTGGACGCCCTCAACTCCCTCATCGCGCGCGGGGAGCACGCCGCGGAGGGACCGCTGCCGATGAACCGCTTCCGGCCCAACGTGGTGGTGGACGGCACCGAGGCGTGGGCGGAGGACGGCTGGTCGCGCCTGACGGTCGGCGAGGTCGCGTTCCGGGCGGCGAAGAAGTGCGGCCGGTGCGTGGTGACCACGACCGACCAGACCACCGCCGCGCGTGGGCGGGAGCCCCTGCACACCCTCGGCCGGTACCGCCGCATCGACGGCAGGCTGATCTTCGGCCAGAACCTGGTGCCGCTCACCCGCGGCGTGATCCGGGTCGGCGACCCGGTGCGGATCCTGGACTGACAGCGCCCCGGGATTTCCTCCCGCGTCCCGGGAACCAGCGGCCCGACCTCGGGCGTTGACGCTTCGTGAGAAGTTCATGAGAGACCCCGGGAGCGGGTGATTTCGCTCTCTCTTCGACCGGGATCGAGGATGAACGGCCGCCTGGAGGGTTATCACGGAGCGGGAAGGGGGTGCGGTGGCGGTGCGAGCGATCGGCGGACTCTGGCGCTGGCGGCACAACCCGGTGCGCCGTACGACGGACCTGGTCGAGGCGTGGGTGGCGGCCGGCGCCCTGCTGCTGGTCCTGGTCGTCGCGCCGGTGGCCGGAACGGTCGTCGGCTCCTTCGTGCAGGACGCCCTCCTGAGGTCGGTGCGCGACCAGCAGTCCACCCGCTTCGAGATCACGGCGACGGTCGTCAAGGAGCTCAAGGCGAACGCGTTCGTGACGGATCCGGACGCGGTCTCCGGCCGGGACGCCCGCAGCCGCGTCGAGGCCGACTGGACCGCCCCGGACGGCAGCGCGCACCACGGCCCGGTGACGGCCGCCCTGGACACCCCGCACCCGGGCGACCGGTTCGCCCTGTGGACCGACGGCGAGGGCCGCCCGATGAGCCGCCCGCTCGACGCCGCGACGGCGAACACCCACGCCGTGCTGGCCGGCGTCGGCGCCGCCCTGTGCGCGGCGGGGCTCGTGGAGGGCGCGCGGCGGACGATCGTGTGGTCCATGGTCCGGCGCCGCTACGCCCGCTGGGACCAGGCGTGGGACCGTGCGGGCCCCGACTGGGGCCGTACCGGCACCGGCAGTTGACGGCGTGGCGGCGGGCGCCTCGCCGGTGGTCAACTCACCACCCGCGCGCACGCTACGGTGGACCAGCCGACCTTCATTCGGCATCGACCCGCGTATCACGAGGTGGGGGCACAGCATCGTCATGGCACAGGGCACGGTCCAGGTGACGCACACCGGCACATCGCGGTGGCGGCGCCGCACGGGTGAGTACGCGTCGCTCGCCGCCGCCCTGGAGGCCGCGGCCGACGGGGACGTCCTCACCGTCGCGCCCGGCACCTACCGGGAGAACCTCGTCGTCGAGCGGGCGGTGACCCTGCGCGGCCCCGAGGGCGCCCCGGGCTCGGTGCGGATCGCCCCCGTCGACGGGGTGCCGCTGACCGTGCGCGCCTCCGCCGTCGTCCAGGACCTCCACGTCGAGGGCCAGGACGCGGCGGCGCCCGCGCTGCTCGTCGAGGAGGGCACGCCGGAGCTGCTGGACGTGCGGGTCGTGACGCGGTCAGCGGCCGGTATCGAGGTGCGCGGCGGGTCGCGGCCGACGGTGCGGCGGTGCACGGTCGACAACCCGGCGGGCATCGGGATCGCCGTCCTGGACGGCGGCGGCGGGGTGTTCGAGGAGTGCGAGGTGATGGCCGCCGGGCAGGCGGGCGTCGCCGTGCGCGGGGGCGCGCACCCGCGCCTGGAGCGCACGCGCGTGCACCACGCGTCCGGCACAGGTGTCAGCGTGACGGGCGACAACTCGGCGCTGGAGGCGGTGGGCTGCGAGATCTACGAGGTGCGCGGCAGCGGCGTCCAGATCACCGGGCGGGCCACCGCCCACTTCACCGACTGCGACGTCCACCGCACGACCGCCGACGGCGTCACCCTCGACACGGACGCGGTGCTCACGCTCGCGGACTGCCGTATCCACGACATCCCGGAGAACGCCGTGGACCTGCGCTCGCGCAGCGTCCTGACGCTGACGCGCACGTCAGTGCGGCAGTTCGGGCGCAACGGCCTGTCGGTGTGGGACCCGGGCACGCGCGTGGACGCCAACCAGTGCGAGATCTTCGACAGCACCGGCGACTACCCGGCCGTGTGGGTGAGCGACGGCGCGACGGCCGTCCTGGACTCCTGCCGCGTCCACGACGTCCCGGACGCGCTGTTCGTCCTGGACCGGGGCTCGCGCGCCGACGTCGTCGACAGTGACCTCAGCCAGGTCCGCAACACGGCCGTCTCGGTGAGCGACGGGGCGACCGCGCAGCTCGACGACTGCCGGATCCGCGAGGCCGCGACGGGCGCCTGGTTCCGCGACCACGGCAGCGGCGGGACCCTCAACAACTGCACGGTGGACTCCGTCCAGACCGGTGTGATCGTCACCAAGGGCGCCGATCCGACGGTCGAGCGGTGCACCGTGGACTCGCCCGCCGAGGCCGGGTTCTACGTGTCGGCGGGCGGGCGGGGCTCCTTCGTCGGCTGCCGGGTCACGGGCAGCGGGGGCTACGGCTTCCACGTGATAGACGGCAGCCGCACGACCCTGCGCAAGTGCCGCACGGAGCGGTGCGCGCGCGGCGGCTACGAGTTCGCGGAGGCGCCGGACGCCGCGCCCGGTTCGGGGCCGCTGGTCGAGGACTGCACGAGCGACGAGAGCGGCGGCGTCCGCACGCCCGCCGCCCCGGCGCTCGCGCCGCGCGAGACGGCCGTGCAGACCGTCACGCACTCCCCCGGGCTGCTGGGCACGATCCCGGACCAGCGGCCCGTCGCCGCGCCGGAGCCGTCGGTGTCCGAGCGGACGATGGAGATCAAGGCGCCGAAGGACGTGCTGGCCGAACTCGACGCGCTGGTGGGCCTGGACAGCGTCAAGCGCGAGGTGCGGGCGCTGATCGACATGATCGAGGTCGGCCGGCGCCGGCAGCGCGCGGGCCTCAAGGCGGCGTCCGTGAAACGCCACTTGGTGTTCACAGGCTCCCCCGGCACCGGCAAGACGACGGTGGCGCGCCTGTACGGCGAGATCCTGGCGTCCCTGGACGTCCTGGAGAAGGGCCACCTGGTCGAGGTGTCGCGCGTCGACCTGGTCGGCGAGCACATCGGGTCGACGGCGATCCGCACCCAGGAGGCGTTCGAACGGGCGCGCGGCGGCGTGCTGTTCATCGACGAGGCGTACGCGCTGTCGCCGGAGGACGCGGGCCGCGACTTCGGCAAGGAGGCCATCGACACGCTGGTGAAGCTGATGGAGGACCACCGCGACGCGGTCGTGGTGATCGTCGCCGGCTACACCGCCGAGATGGAGCGCTTCCTGGCCGTCAACCCCGGTGTGGCGTCCCGTTTCTCACGGACCATCACCTTCGGCGACTACGGCCCCGAGGAGCTGCTGCGGATCGTGCGGCAGCAGGCGGACGACCACGAGTACCGGCTCGCGGGCGGCGCCCCGGAGGCGCTGCTGAAGTACTTCGCGGAGATCCCGAAGGGCCCCGCGTTCGGCAACGGCCGTACCGCGCGCCAGACGTTCGAGGCGATGGTGGAGCGGCACGCGAGCCGGGTCGCGCAGGTCGTGGAGCCCAGCACGGACGAGCTGACCCTGCTGTACGCGGTGGACCTCCCCGAACTCCCCTGACGGGCACGGCAGTTCATACGGGGGACAGCCCCACCCCAAGCATGCCGCCCGCCGGATGGTGACGCGTCCGGCGGGCGGACAGCATGATCGGCATGACGACTTCACGCGTTCTCGCCCTCATGCTCACGGCCGCCGCGACCGCCCTCACCCTGACCGGCAACCCGTCCTCGGCGGCGACCGCCGCGCCCCCGGGCCTCGACTGGCGCCCGTGCGGCGTCGCCGGCCAGGAGTGCGCCGACCTCCCCGTCCCCCTCTCCCACGACGACCCGGACGGCCCCCAAATCACCCTCGCCGTCTCCCGGTTGGCCAGCGACCGCCCCGAGGCCCGGCGCGGCACCCTCCTGGTCGTCCCGGGCGGTCCGGGAGGCTCCGGCATCCGCCGCCTGTCCCAGCAAGGCCCGGCCCTGCAACGGGAGTTGGGCGGCAGCTACGACCTCGTCAGCTTCGACCCGCGCGGCGTGGGCGCCAGTTCACGGACGAGCTGCCGACTGCCCGAAGCGGACCGGCACTTGGTGACCCTGCGGTCGTGGCCCGCGCCGGACGGCGGTATCGCGCAGAACGTCGAGAGGTCCCGGCGCACCGCCGACTCCTGTGCCGAGCACGGCGGTCCGCTGCTGCGCAGCCTGTCCACGGCGACCGAGGTCCAGGACATCGAACGGCTGCGGCAGGCGCTCGGCGAGCAGAAGCTGTCGGCGTACGGGGTGTCGTACGGGACGTACGTGGGAGCCGTCTACGCGCAGAAGTACCCGGCGCGCACGGACCGTTGGGTGCTGGACAGCAACGACGACCCCAACCCCCGCCGGGTCGCCCGGGGTTGGCTCGCGTACATGGCGCGCGGCGCCGAGGACCGCTTCCCCGACTTCGCGGCCTGGGCCGCCGACCCGGCGCGCGGAGACCTGCGCCTGGCCGAACAC
Source organism: Streptomyces roseirectus (assembly GCF_014489635.1). Taxonomy (NCBI): domain Bacteria; kingdom Bacillati; phylum Actinomycetota; class Actinomycetes; order Kitasatosporales; family Streptomycetaceae; genus Streptomyces; species Streptomyces roseirectus. The sequence goes on from NZ_CP060828.1 coordinate 1,260,173, forward strand.
CCGGGCGACGTACGGGAGTTGTTCCTGTCGCTCGCCGCCTCACTGGACCGGCAGCCGCGCGAGACGACCACTCCGGGCGTGCCGCTCACCGGGAACCGGCTGCGCCAGGCGATGCAGACCACCCTCTACAGTGACGCCTCCTTCCCCCAACTCGCCCTGCTGATACGGCAGGTGACGGACCCGGCGGCCACCCCCGTGCTGCCCCCGGACGTCGCGGGCCCGCTGTCCGACGAGGACGCCGCCGTCACCATGGCGGTCGTGTGCAACGACGTCCGCTGGCCGCACTCGGTGCCCGCGTACCAGAGTTCGATCACCGCGAACCGGGCCCGGTATCCGCTGACGGCCGGGATGCCGGCGAACATCACGCCGTGCTCGTTCTGGAAGGACGCGCCCGCCGCGAAGCCCGTCCGGATCACCGGCGACGGCCCGTCCAACGTGCTGATGATCCAGCTCCGCCGCGACCCGGCCACCCCGTACGCGGGCGCGCTGGAACTGCGCGCGGCGCTCGGCGGCCGGGCCCGGATGGTCACCGTCGAGCGCGGCGGCCACGGCGCCTACCTGAACGCCGGGAACGCCTGCGGGGACCGCCTGGTGACCCGGTTCCTGGTGACCGGCGAGCGGCCCGCGCGGGACGTCGTCTGCGGTTAGGGCGCCTGGGCCTCGTTCGGCACGCAGGCTGGGTCGGCCTGGCCCGGTACGCGGGCGCCGAGGCCGAGGCGGGCCAGGAGGTCGGCGCGCTCGCGCGCGAAGCGGGGGTCGGCCTGGTAGTCGGAGTGGCCCAGCAGGGGCGCGGGCAGCGGGTGGAGGGTCGTGCGGCCGTACTCCAGCGGGTCCGCGAAGGGCACGCAGTCGACGTCCGGGAGGCGGACCGGGCCGCCTATGGGGTCAGTGAGGCGGTACAGGTTGCGCCAGCGGTCGACGTCCTCGTGCAGGGCCTTGAGGGCGTCGGGGCCGAAGTGGGCGGGGAACCAGCGGCCGTACAGGCGCTCGATCGGCGAGCCGTAGGTGAGCAGGGCGACGCGCCCCCGGTCGGCGGGCTCCAGCTGCCAGGCGGCGGCAGCGGCGAGGACGCTGCCCTGGGAGTGCCCGGAGATGACCAGCCGGCCGCCCGTCGCGCGCGTCCAGGTCGTCATCCGCCAGGTCAGGTCCGGGACGGCCCGCTCGGCGTAGCAGGGCGGCGCGAAGGGGTGCGCCGCGCGCGGCCAGAACGTGCCGACGTCCCACAGGATGCCGATCGTCCGGCGTGCGTGCGGGTCCTTGTACGCGCGCCGGCCCCAGGTGACGAACATCAGGAACGCGAACCCGATCAGCCACGACCCGAGCGCCTGCCCCACGCGCGCCGCGCCCTCGACGAACGCGTAGGTCCCCTCGGCCGCCCCCACCGGGGTCTTCCCGCTCACCAGCGCCCCGACGACGGCCGCCGTGCCCAGCAGCAGCGTCGCCCCGGAGGTGACGCCGACCAGGAGCGGCGCCCGGTCGGTGAGCGCGGCCATCGCGCGGGCGCGTGCGATCGCGCGCGTACGCCCCGGATCGCCGCGCTCGACGCCGTACTCCTTCTCGACGGCGCTCTCCTGGGCCTTCGCCCGGCTCAGGGCCCGCCGCCCGAGAAGCGCGCACAGGGCGAGGACGACGAACAGGACGGCCGGGATGACGGACGCCTGCCAGGTCAGCAGGACGGGCGGCCCCGGCAGCACGCCACCGGTGCCGTCCAGCCAGTCCGCGACGCGCTGGGCGACACCGCCGGACATGACGCCGCCCAGCGCGCACGCCAGCATGACGACGGCGGGCCCGCCGAGGCCCCGCAGCGCGGAGCGGTGCTCGGGGTCCCACGTGTAGAGCTTGCGGGCGACGACGGCCAGGGCGACGGCGACCGCCCCCTGGACCACCGCGATCCCGCCGAACGTGACGTCACCCGGCAGCCGTCCCGACGACGTCCATCCGGGCCGCGACCAGGCCGCGTACACCAGGCTCAGCGCCAGCACGGCGGCCGAGCCGAGCGGCAGGCGCCGCACGATGTGGCGGTCGATCTTGTGGTCCAGCCGCTCCTCGGTGCGGCCCCGCCCGCACACCACCCACACGACGCACACCGCGCCGGCGAGCAGCACGACCTCCAGGACGTGCCCCAGGACGTCCAGGAGGGCCGCTCCGCCGCGTTCGCGGTCGTGGCGGGCCGCGGCCGTGCCGACCGTCGCGGCGACCGTCAGGAGGCCCGCTGCGGTGTGCGCGGCGCGCAGCCGGGAGACCAGGCGGCGGCCGTACCAGAAGCCGGGGCGGCTGAGGGTCGTCACCGTGTCGGCGCCGTCCGTGCGGGGCAGCGGCTCCTGCGACTCGTACGCGCGCCAGGTGCGGTGCGAGAGGTACCACAGCAGGGCGACGAGGGCGGTCGGGACGAGCGCCGCGAGGGCGAGGCGGCGGCCGGGGACGCCCCACCAGCCGCCGTCCAGGAACGCCAGCCAGGTGTGGCGCTCCACGCACGCGTGCGTGCCCGCGCACTGCCAGGCGGTGAGGTCGAGGGCGACCTCGCAGGCGGCGGCGACCAGGAGGACCGTCAGGGAGAGCGCGGCGAGCCGCACCAGGAGGCCGTACAGGCGGACCGCGCGCGTGCCCGCGCGGGCGGCGGGGCGCATCCAGTGCGCCAGGTTGACGACCATGAACGGCAGCAGCAACAGCCACAGCGCGCGAGTGCCGTTGCCGGAGGTCAGGTTGGACCAGACGTACGCCTCGGGGACGGGCCGGTCGGCGCGCGCGTGGGGGCGCGCGCCGGCGCCGTCCGGGTCGGCGGTGTCGCCCGCGTCGTCGACGTCGTCCGCGCGCCGGTAGACGGCCGCCGTGTCGTCGCCCGTGATCCGGACCGTGCGGGGGTCGTCGAGCATCTTCTCGGGGGTGGTTCCGCCGACGCCGTGGACGAGGAGTTCGAGGGCGGCGACCGGCTGTGCGGGCGGGCCTTGCGGCGGCGTGCCTTCGCCGGGCAGTGCCTTTTCGGATGGTGCCTTTTCGGGTGGCTCCGCGGGGCTCGGCACCCCGCCTGCGATGAGACGTTCCACTGTTCGCACTTCCCCCGCTGACGCGCCGTCGGCATCTTTCAGTCCCGAGCCAGGATGGCGCGCTGCGGGCCCTGTGCACACCTGTTGTCACGGAATCTCCCCCTTCCGTGAGGCAACCGTGACGAGCCGGTGAACAGTCGCGCGTGCGCGTGGCGTCGGCGCACGCCCGAAGCACCCGGCGACGACGCCCGCGACGTGCGAGGATGGACCGTCCCGACCCGACCGGGCGGGTTCCACGCGGGAAGGACCGGAGCGTACGTGAGCGAGAATCAGAACCTCCTCGCGGAGCAGCGCCGCGCCCTCATCCTCGACGAGGTCCGCCGGCGCGGCGGCGTCCGGGTCAACGAACTCACGCGCAGGTTCAGCGTGTCCGACATGACGATCCGCCGCGACCTCGACGCGCTCGCCCGACAGGGCGTCATCGAGAAGGTGCACGGCGGTGCCGTCCCGATCGTCGAGGCCAGCACCCACGAACCGGGCTTCGAGGCCAAGTCGGGGCTCGAACTCACCGCCAAGGAGGACATCGCGCGCGCGGCCGCCGCGCTCGTCGCCCCCGGCAGCGCGATCGCCCTCTCCGGCGGGACGACGACCTTCGCGCTCGCGCACCGCCTGGTGGACGTGCCGAACCTGACCGTCGTCACCAACTCGGTGCGCGTCGCCGACGTCTTCCACGTCGCGCAGCGCACCGCGGGGCCGCGTCAGGGCGCCTCGACCGTCGTGCTGACCGGCGGGGTGCGCACGCCCTCCGACTCGCTGGTGGGTCCCGTCGCCGACCAGGCCATCGCCGCGCTCCACTTCGACATGCTGTTCCTCGGCGTGCACGGGATATCGGCCGAGGCGGGCCTGTCGACGCCCAACCTCGCGGAGGCGGAGACCAATCGGCGCCTCGTGCACTCCGCGCGGCGGGTCGTCGTGGTCGCCGACCACACCAAGTGGGGTGTGGTGGGCCTGAGTTCGTTCGCGACGCTCGGCCAGGTCGACTCCCTGGTGACGGACTCGGGGCTGTCGTCGGCGGCGCGGGCGGAGATCTCCGAGCATCTGCGGGTCGTGGTGGCCGGGGAAGCGGTCCGGGCCCTGGACATGTGATTCTGACGTACCGTCAACTAGGGTGTGCCGCCCGGCCTTTCGCAGGAGGTGGCTGTCCGTGGAGCGTCATCTTGCCCCAGCGGGGCTCGAGTTCGCCGAGACGGCGCCTGTGCGGCTGGTGTTCGCCCGCGAGATCTCCCCGTCTCCCGAGGCCGTCTTCCACGCCCTCGCTCACGAAGTGCCGGGCTGGGCCGAGTGGTTCGGGCAGGTGAAGCGGGCGCGGGCCCTCGACGGCGGTGCGCGGCGGGAGGTCCGTCTCACGGGCGGCACACGGTTCGAGGAGACGATCCTCGCGGCCACCTCCCCCGAGGTGTACGCGTACCGGGTCGACACCACCAACGCGCCCCTGCTGCGGGCCCTCGTCGAGGAGTGGCGGTTGTTCCCCTCGGGGGGCGGGACGCGCGTGCGGTGGACGTTCGCCTGCGACGGGCCGCTCGCGCTGCGGGCGGTGCTGAAGGGGGCGCGGCCGTTGATCGGGCGGGCGTTCCGGGACGCGGTAGGGGAGTTGGAGCGGCGGCTGGTGCGGTGAGCGGGGGTAGGGGTCGCAGGGCACGGGGCTCGGAGCCGCCGGGCGCGGGGGGGGCGGGTCGCGGGGCCGGCGGGTGCGGGGCACGGGTCGCGGGGCCGGCGGGCGCGAGGTACAGGTCGCGGGCCGGCAGGCGCAGGGCTCGAGGCGGGTCAGTCCTGCCACTTGCCCGTCGTGAGCAGCGTCTCGATCGCCTCGCGGTACGGCGTGATGTCCAGCCCCTGCTGCGCGAGCCAGGCGTCGGAGTAGTACTTGTCGAGGTAGCGGTCGCCGGGGTCGCACAGCAGCGTCACGACGCTCCCCTGCCGGCCCTGCGCCACCATCTCGGCGACGATCTTCAGCGCGCTCCACAGCCCCGTCCCCGTCGACGCGCCCGCCTTGCGGCCGATCGCCTCCTCCAACGCGCGCACGGCGGCCACGCTCGCGGCGTCCGGCACCTTCATCATCCGGTCGACCGCGCCGGGCACGAAGCTGGGCTCCATCCGGGGACGCCCGATACCCTCGATCCGGGAGCCGCAGTCGCAGGTGACGTCCGGGTCGCCGGTCGTCCAGCCCTCGTAGAAACAGGAGTTCTCCGGGTCGGCGACACAGATCCGGGTGTCGTACTGCATGTAGTGCACGTACCGGGCGATCGTCGCCGAGGTGCCGCCCGTGCCGGCCGTCGCGACGATCCACGCCGGTTCCGGGAACCGCTCCAACTCCAGTTGCCGGAAGATGGATTCGGCGATGTTGTTGTTCCCGCGCCAGTCCGTCGCGCGCTCCGCGTACGTGAACTGGTCCATGTAGTGCCCGCCGGTCTGCGCCGCGAGCCGCGCGGACTCCTCGTACATCGTGCGCGGGTCGTCGACGAAGTGGCACCGCCCGCCGTGGAACTCGATCAGACGGCACTTCTCCGCGCTGGTCGTGCGCGGCATGACGGCGACGAACGGGACGCCGATCAGCTTCGCGAAGTACGCCTCCGACACGGCCGTCGAACCGCTCGACGCCTCGATGACCGGGCGGCCGGGCCGGATCCAGCCGTTGCACAGGCCGTACAGGAACAGCGAGCGGGCCAGGCGGTGCTTGAGGCTGCCCGTGGGGTGCGTCGACTCGTCCTTCAGGTAGAGGTCGATGCCCCACTCCTCGGGGAGCGGGAAACGCAGCAGATGTGTGTCGGCGGAGCGGTTCGCGTCGGCCTGCACCTTGCGGACGGCGTCCTTCAGCCATCCGCGGTACGCGTCGTCGCTGCGGTCGGTGTCCAGCGTCTCGGACTGTTGGGGGGTGGGGACCTGGGGAGTGGTCACGGCGGGGCTCCTCACACGCTCGCTCAGGCGGCCGTCGCCTCGATCATAGACACCCGTCACACGCTTCCCACCTGCATAAACACACCTTTGAGCGCCCCAAAGGAACCCTCAGGGGGCGCATTCGCGCGAGTGCTCCGGGCGAGCGCGCCGGGCCCGCCGCACACCCTGGTGCTCCACGCGCCCGCGCGGCAGACTGCACGGCACCGGGGGCGGACGGCGACGATCACGTACGGGTGGCGAGGGGGCGAAGCGGCATGACGGAGCCGGAGTTCACGGCGACGGGCGTGCGCATCGGCAGCAGACTCCGGTCGCTGACCAGGGCCGGGCAGGTCCGGGTCGGCGACGGCCGGGTGGAACTGCTCAACAGTCGCGGCGGTGAGATCGACAGCGCGCCTGCGCGGTCGGTGCGCGTCTCCCGGTCCTGGTTCGGCGCGGACGCCCGCGCCCGTGCCGAGCTCAACGGCACGCGGTACTCGCTGACTTTAGCCACGGGTGAGCCGGGGGACGGGGGCGGGGGCGGCGAGGGCCGGGCGTCGGGGGCGCGGGGGTTCGTCGAGGCTGTGCGGAGGGCGAGGGGTGGGTGAGGGGGTGGTGGGGGTGGGCATGTGGGGGTGGTGCGGTGGTACATCACATGTCACATACGGGCCGGCGGTCGGGCGTGGTGGTACATCACACATCACATGCGAGCTGGCGGACGGGTGTGGTGTGTGACATATGTTGCGCCCCCGCGCCCCCTGAGCCACCCTGAAATCACGTCACTCTGGGTTTACCGGCGATAACGCTGCGAACCAGCCCGCCGGCCACGACAGCAGCCGGCCGCTGCGCGGGACGCGCTGCCGAAACGATCCGAACTCCGTGTTCTTCCGGACCTCACGCCGGGGAGTCGCAGCCGTGATCAGCAACCCGAACAGGCAGTGCACGGTGGAGCTGCAAGCCCTGCCGGCGCGGATCGGCCAGGTCCGCAGAATCGTTACCGCGCACTTGCGCTACTGGCAGCTCGATCCGCTCATAGACCGGGCCGCGCTCGGTGTGACGGAGCTCCTGGCCAACGTCCACCGGCATGCGCGGCCGGACAAGACCTGCGTCGTCGAGATGGAACTGCTGCACGGGGCGCTGACCGTCTCGGTGCACGACGGCGATCCCCGTCTGCCGGTGATGACGCGGGCCGACGACACCGGCGACCCTGGCGACATCGACGCGCTCGCCACCTGCGGCCGAGGGCTCGCGCTGGTGGCCGCGGTGAGCGAGAGCTGGGGGGCGCGGTCGGAGGGGGAGAGCGGGAAGGTCGTGTGGTTCACGCTGTCGGTGCCGGGTGCGGTGGGGGGCGGGGGGAATGTGATGGGTGATGTACCACTGCGGGAACTCGCCGCTCCGCAGAGCGTCGCGGAGCCGCAGCGCTGGGCGGCGCGGGTCTAGGGGCCTTTGTCAGAAGGGACTTGGGCGCTTTCCAAGCCTCCGGTGCACGCCTAGGGTGGTCAGGTCCCGGACGTCGGGCCGGGGGCGGGTGAGGGAGGGGTCGTCATCGACCGGGTGGAAGTCAACGGCGTCGAGGCGGACGGCGCGGACCTGAGGCTGCTGGCCAGGACGAGTTACGCGCACTTCACCTCGATGCAGGTGCGGGGCGGCGCGGTCCGGGGGCTGGACCTGCATGTCGAGCGGCTGGACGAGAGCGCGCGTGAACTGTTCGGCAGAGGGCTGGACGCCGAGCGGGTGCGGTCGTGCCTGCGGCACGCCGTGGCCGGGGGTCCGGACGCGGTGTCGGTCCGGATCACCGTTTTCGCCCGGCGGATGGACGCCGTGTCGCGCGGGGAGGCCGTGGAGCCGGAGATCGCGGTGGCGGTCGGCGCTCCGGCCGAGGCGGAGACCGGTCCGCTGCGGCTGCGTTCGGTGGAGTACGAGCGTGATGTACCACATGTCAAACACGCCGGGACGTTCGGTCTCGTCCACCAGCGGCGGCAGGCGGCTCTCGCCGGGTACGACGACGCTCTGTTCACCGACCGGCGCGGCCGGATCTCCGAGGCGTCGGTCTGGAACGTCTGCTTCTACGACGGGGACCGGGTCGTCTGGCCCGAGGCCGCCGTGCTGCCCGGCATCACCATGCGGCTGCTGCGCCGGGGGCTGGAGGCCAAGGGCGTCCCGTGCGAGCGGCGTGAGATCCGGCTCGGCGACCTCACTCCGGCGCTGTCCGCCTTCCTCACGAACTCGATCTCGCCGGCACTGCCCGTCGCGAGCGTCGACGGCATGGACCTGACCGTCGACCCGGCGGCCACGAACCTCCTCCTGGACTGCTACGAGACCAACCCCTGGCAGCCGGTCTGAGTTCCGGCCGCGGCCTCCCGGAGAAGGCCGCGGCCGGTACGTCCACCGGGCACGGCTTCACTCCGCGTCCGCCTGGCGTGGTGTCACTCCGCGTCTGCCGGACGTGGTGTCACTCTGCGGCGACGGCCCCGAGCACGTTCAGCCGTGCCGCCCTGCGTGCCGGACGCAGCGCCGCCAGCACCCCGGCCGCGACCCCGACCGACGCCACCACCAGGAGCCTCAACCCCGGTACGGCGAAGGCGAATTCGCTGGTGTCACCGGCGCCGTACACCTTCACGGCGTCGGTGACCCGCGCGGCGGTCGTGGCCGTCATGCCGCATCACCGCCCTTGCGCCCGAAGTGCTCTTCCAGGACGGACAGGCGGCGCCAGTACTCGTCCTCGCCGATGTCGCCGGAGGCGAAGCGGCGGCCGAGGACGGCGAGGGACGCGTCACCGAGGGGGCGCGCGGTGCGGTCCACGCGTCGGGGGCCTGTCGTGCGGCCCAGAGCAGGGGGAACAGCAGGATCCAGGGGCCGGGGCCCCCGTAGCCGTTCGCAAAGGTGTTCATCGCCGGTCATCTCCTTCGGCAGCGGTCGGTTCGTCGCTGTCGAGGCTGCCGCCGGGAGGGTGTCCGGGGCGTCGCACGGTCGGTGGTACATCACATACTCCCCGGGGAGTATGTGATGTACCACGCACCACTCCCCCGGCGACCGGTCCGACCCGTCTGGCGCTCTGTACCTACTGGTATGTACAGTGCCGCCATGAGCACCCAGGAGCGTCTGATCGAGTCGACCCGTGAGCTGCTGTGGGAGCGCGGCTACGTGGGCACCAGCCCCAAGGCGATCCTGGAGCGCGCGGGCGCCGGGCAGGGCAGCATGTACCACCACTTCAAGGGCAAGCCCGACCTGGCGCTGGCCGCGATCCGGCGCACGGCCGAGGAGCTGCTGGCGAGCGCCGAGGCCGTCCTCGACTCGCCGGGCACGCCGTACGAGCGGATCGCGGCCTACCTGCGGCGCGAGCGTGACGTCCTGCGCGGCTGCCCGGTCGGCCGTCTGACGATGGACCCGGACGTCATGGCCGACCCCGACCTGCGTGCCCCCGTCGACGCGACGCTCGCCAGCATCCGCGCGCGGATCGCCGAGATCGTCGAACTCGGCAAGGAGCAGGGGCAGTTCGCGTCCACGCTGGACGCCGGGGAGATCGCGTCGGCGGTCGTCGCGACCGTCCAGGGCGGTTACGTCCTCGCCCGCGCCTCCGGTTCGCCGGACGCGTTCGACGCGGGTGTCCGGGGCCTGCTCGCCCTGCTCGCTCCCCCGCGCCGGTGACCAGCACGACCGCAGCGCCCGACCGGCCCGAGGAGCCCTCATGCACGCCATGCAGTACGAACTCACCTTCCCCGCCGACTACGACATGCGCGTCATCCACGCGCGCGTGGCCCGCGTCGGGCACCTCCTGGACGACTGGGACGGACTCGGCCTCAAGGCGTACCTCCTGCGCGAGCGCGGCACCGACGGCTCGCCCGTCAACCAGTACGCCCCGTTCTACCTGTGGGACACCACGCGGGGCATGAATCGTTTCCTCTGGTGCGGCCCGTTCCAGGGGCTGAGCGACGACTTCGGGCGGCCGGCCGTGCGGCAGTGGAGCGGTGTGGCGTACGAGGTCGGCGGCGCCGTCGGTTCTCCCGCCGCCGTCGCCGTGCGGCAGCGGGTGCCCGTGCCGCCGGACGGCGTCGTGTACGCCGACGTCATGGAGGGCGAGGCCGAGGCGGTCGGGAAGCTGGCCCAGCGGGACGGGGTGATCGCGGCCGCCGCGGGGGTGGACACCGCGCGGTGGGAGATCCTGCGGTTCTCGGTGTGGGCGCATGACGCGCCCGGCGTGGAGGGTGAGGTGTTTCGTGTGCTGCATCTGTCGACGCCGGGGTTGACGCGGCTGCCCCGGGGGCGCCAGTGGTGAGGGCCGTCCGCACAGTGGTGGGTGATGTACCACCCGACCGGCTCGGCGTCTGTGACGCCCACGACCACCTCTTCCTCAGCAGCCCGCGCCTCCCCGGCGAGGAGCTGCGCAGTGTCGGCGCCGCGCGGGCGGAGCTGGCCGCGTTCCGGGCGCTGGGCGGCGGCGCGGTGGTGCAGTGGACGCCGTACCGGATGGGCCGGCGGGCCGCCGATCTCCCGCCGCTCGCACGGGAGTCGGGGGTGCACATCGTCGCCGCGACCGGGCTGCACCAGGCTCAGCACTACGACGAGGCGATCCTCAAGGCGGTGCGCGGGCCCCGGCTCGCCGAACTCTTCGTCGCCGAACTCACCACGGGGATAGGGCTGTCGGGGGTGCGGGCCGGGTTCGTGAAGGTGGCCGGCGGGTTCCACGCGCTGGATCGGCACGCCCGCTGGACCATGACGGCCGCCGCCGAGGCCTACCACGCGACGGGCGCGCCGATCGCCGTCCATCTGGAGCTGGGGACGGGCGCGCCGGACGTGCTCGACCTGTTGTGCGGGGAGTTGGGGGTGCCGCCGGAGCGGGTGGTGCTGGGGCATCTCAACCGCGCACCCGATCTTCTGACACATCGTCATGTGGCCGCGAGTGGTTGCTACTTGGCGTTCGACGGCCCGTCCCGTGCTCATCACGCCACCGACTGGCGGATGCCGGACGCCGTACTCGCCCTCGTCGAGGCCGGGTTCGGGGACCGGTTGCTCCTCGGGGGTGATACAACGACCGCCGGTGCCAGGTCGGTGAACGGCGGGCCCGGGATGCCGTATCTGTTGCGCCGGGTGCGGGAGCGGTTGGCGGCGGTCGTCGGGGCGGAGGCGGTGGGGCGGATGGTGACGGAGAACGCGGGGCGGGCGTTCTCCGTGGAGTGGCGGTGAGGGCCGACCCTCGCTGATCCGTGCGTGGCGGGCCGGCCAACTGCCGCTCGCGGCACCGGAGTTCTAACCAGCGTCCGGCTCGAAGCTCGCGAAGTAGGCCGCCGCCATGTCCTCGTCCCCGTGTCCGGCGGCAGCCGCGCGTGCCAGTCGTTCGGCGGCGGCCTCGGCGACGTCGAGACGGACGCCGTGCGTCCGTCCCGCCTCGACGATCAGCCGGGCGTCCTTCTCGGCCGTCGTCACGCCGAACTGGGCCGGGGACAGGCGGTCTTCGAGGATGAGCGCGGACTTGGCGTGGAGGTAGCCCATGTCGAGAGGGCCGCCGGTGATGAGGGCGAAGAAGTCCCGCGGGTCGACGTCGAGCGCTTGGGCGAGGGAAAGGACCTCGCCGGTGGCGGCGGTGGCGGCCAGCACCCAACTGTTGGCGACCAGCTTGAGGCGGGTCGCTCCGCCGGGTTCCTCGCCGGTCCACACGGTGCGGGCGCCGACCGCGTCGAACACCGGGGCGACGGCGGTGCGGTGTGATGCATCACCGGCCGCCAGCACCGTGAGCTGTCCCGCCTCGGCCGGCTGCCGGGTGCCGAGGACGGGCGCGTCGAAGAACACCAGGCCGTGGTCACGGGCGAAGCCGGCGAGTTCGGCCACCGAGTCGAGCGCGACGGTGGTCGACTGCACCCACAGGGTCCCCTCCCCCAGCCCCGGTGCCGCATCACACATCACGTCCCGCACGGCGCCGCCGTCGTACAGCATCGTCACGACGGCATCCGCGCCGCGCACCGCCTCGGCGGCGGAGTCCACGACGGTGACCCCGTCGGCGGCCAGCGGTTCGGCCTTGGCGCGGCTGCGGTTCCAGGCGCGGACGGTGTGTCCCGCGCGGGCGAGGTTGCGGGCCATCGCGGCGCCCATGATGCCGGTGCCGAGGACGGTCACGGTGAGTTTCTCGGTCATGGCGTCAGCTTCCTGATGCGGTGCGGGTTGTCCTGCCCATCCTCCCTGCTCACGCCCGCCTCACGCGAATCGACGCGGCCCGCTGGCGTCACAGCGCGGACGGCGCCGTCCGTGAACTCGACGGTCACGAAGGGATGTTGGCGCTGGTGACCCTCGGCTACGGCGCCTGGTCATGGCGGCGCCGTGGAGCCTCACCGCACTTAATTGACCGGTCGTTCTTGAATGACCTAGCCTCCTCGCATGGCGAGGACAAAGGAATTCGACCCGCACGCCGCTCTCCAGGCAGCTCTGGAGCTGTTCTGGCGACGCGGTTACGAGGCCACTTCGATGGCCGACCTCGTCGAACACCTCGGTATCGCACGCGCCAGCATCTACGCGACCTTCGGCAGCAAGCACGACCTGTACCTGAAGGCCCTGGACCGCTACGGCGAGCTTCACCACCCAGTGCTGGTACGGGAGTTGTCCGCGCCGGGTCCCGCCCTGCCTGGCGTCCGGGCCGTCGTGCGTCGGTTCGCCGACGAGTCCACCGCCGAACCCGGCCGCGCGTGCGGCTGTTTCGTCGTCAACACGGCCGTCGAACTCGCCCCGCACGACCCGGCCGCCGCCCGCCGCGTCGACCTCGGCTGGGAACACCTGGAGACGCTGCTGCACGCCGCGCTCGAACGGGCCCAGGCGCAGGGTGAGTTGACGCCGGACCGCGACCCTCGCGCGCTCGCCCGGATGCTGCTGGTCTTCCTCCAGGGGCTGCGGGTGGTCGGCAAGGCGTCGACCGATCCGACGGCACGGCTGCGCGACGCGGTGGAACAGGCGCTGACGCTTCTCGACTGAGCCCCCTCGGGCGGCCCCTCTCCAGCTCGGCCCTGCCCAAAAGCTCAGCCCTGCCCAAATTCAAGACCGAACGTTCTCGAAAGGACCTTCATGTCTCCCCAGCGCTTCACCCACCGCACCGCGCTCGTCACCGGTGCCGGCTCCGGCATCGGCCGCGCCCTCGCGCTCGCCTTCGCCGCCGAGGGAGCGAACGTCGTGGTCGCCGGACGCACCCGCGCCGCCCTGGACGAGACCGTCGCGCTCGTCGAGGAGGCGGGCGGCACCGCGCTCGCGCACGCCGTCGACGTGACGGACGCCGCCGGCGTCGACGCACTCGTCCGGGCCGCCGTCGAGCGGTTCGGTTCGCTGGACGTCGCGGTGAACAACGCCGGCGTCATCCGCGCCGGACTCCCGCTCGCCGACATGGAGTTGGCCGACTGGCACTCCGTCATGGACACCAACCTGACCGGCCTCTTCCTCGCCCTGCGCGCCGAGATACGGCAGATGCGCGCCCAGCCGCGCGGTGGCACGATCGTCAACGTCGCCTCGAACCTCGGGGCGCACACCCAGAAACCCGGCACCACCGCCTATTCCGCGAGCAAGGCCGCCGTCGCCTCCCTCACCCGGGGCGCCGCCCTGGAGCACATCGCGGACGGCGTCCGCATCAACTCCGTGAGTCCGGGCGTCACTCGGACCGCCATGTCTTTGCTGCCGGGCGAGACGGAGGAGGGCCGGGCGGCGCGGATGAAGGAGCAGTCGCCGCTCGGACGGAGCGTCGCGACCGATGAAGTCGCCCAGGCCGTCCTGTACTTGGCGTCGGACGACGCGGCTCCGGTGGTCGGCGCGGACCTGGTGATCGACGGCGGCACGTCCCTCTGACCGACGGCGCAGGGCATCCGGACGGCGGTCCCGGCCCGTCACCCGCTCAACGCCCCCAGCGGATCGTCCAGCACCGGCTGCCACGCCAACTCGGCAGCCCCGACAAGGCTGTTGTGGTCCAGGGAGCAGGCGAGGATCGGCACGCCACCGCTGCGGCCCCACAGACTCCGGTCGGCGACGACGGCCCGCAGCCGCTCCGGATCGGCGTCGAGGAGTGTGCCGTGCAGACCGCCGAGGATGATGCGGTCGGGGTTGAGGATGTTGACCAGCCCGGCGAGCCCCAACCCCAGCCGGTCGATGAGGGATTCGGCCGCCGCGCGGACCACGGGGTCGCCGTACTCCTCACGGATCAGCCGGTTCGCCTGGTGCAACAGCGAGCCCTCGGGCCCGGGTTCGCGTCCGGCGGCCGTCAACAGGGCCAGCGGGTCGGCCTCGACGTCGAGACAGCCCCGGCTTCCGCAGTGGCAGGGGCGGCCCTCAGGGTTCACGGTGAGGTGGCCGACCTCCAGCGCGAGGCCCGAACTCCCCGTGTGCAGACGGCCGTCGAGGACGAGGGCGCCGCCGACGCCCCGGTGTCCCGTGGCCACGCACAGCAGATCGCGCGCGCCCCGTCCGGCGCCGTGCCGGTGCTCGGCGAGCGCGGCGAGGTTGACGTCGTTCGCCGCGAACGCGGGACCCTCGACGCCCGCCGCGCCGATCCGCTCGGCGAAGATCTCCCGCACCGGGGCCCCCACCGGCCAGGCCAGGTGCAGGGGGTTGAGGGCCAGGCCCTCCGGCTCGGCGACCGCCGACGGGACGGCGAGTCCGGCGCCGACGCAGCGCCGTCCGCTGGTCCGCAGCAGGTCCGCGCCCGCCTCGACGACCGCGTTCAGGATCTTCGCCGGGTCCGCGTCGACCGCCTCGCAGCTCGGGGTCGTCGCGACGATCCGCCCGCCGAGTCCGACCAACGCCGCCCGGAAACCGTCCGCGTGGACCTGCGCGGCCAGCACCACCGGTCCGTCCTCGGCGAGTTCGAGGCGGTGCGAGGGGCGGCCCTGGGAACCCGCGGCGGCCGTCGGGTGCGCGTCCACCCGGATCAGGCCCAGCGCCTCCAGCTCGGCAGCGACCGCGCCCGCGGTGGCACGCGTCACACCGAGTTCGGCCGTGAGGACCGCGCGCGTCGGCGCCCGCCCGGTGTGCACGAGCTCCAGCGCGGGCCCGAGCGCGCCGCGCCCCCGGTCCAACCGCGCCCGTGAGGTGGTCACTTCCCCCGCCGACCGGGGGTCCGCCTTGCCGCTCATGAGGGCGAGTCTCCCATGATCCGCTCGGCGCCGTGGCCGTGCGCGAAACCGCTGACGCGCAGCGTCACGTTCAGCCGTCCGACGAGCCCGAGACCGGCCGGCGCCGTCCCCGGGAGCACCCTCGGTACCGCGTGATATGCCATACGTGACGCACCACCGAACACGAACAGGTCCCCGCTGCGCAGCTCGACGTCCGTGTACGGCCGCCCCCGCGTCTCGGTGTTCCCGAACCGGAACACGCACCGGTCCCCCAGGCTCAGCGACACGACCGGCGCGTCCGACCGCTCGTCGGCGTCCTGGTGCATGCCCATGCGGGCGTCGCCGTCGTAGAAGTTGACGAGCGCGATGTCGTAGGGCGGCCAGGGTGCCGGTGGTGTGTCACACACCACTGCGGGGGACGGTGGTACATCACGCACTACCGAGTGGGCCAGTGATGCATCACATACCACCGGCCGCACCGGCACCGGCCCCCGCACCGCCTCCGTCGCGTACGCCTCCCGAACCGCCCTGCGCCCCAGCTCCCCCAGCCACGCGGGAAAAGGTTTCACCGCGCTCCCGTCCCCGTCGGACACCGTCCGGGAGTACCCGTACGGGTACCAGTGCCACCCCAGGCAGACCTGGCGCGCGGTCATGGTGCCGCCGCCGGGTGTGCGGACGGTCCGCAGGCCGGCCGGCGGTCGTGCCCAGGCGCGGCACGCTTCGAGGAGTTCGCGCTGGGCGTCGGCGTCCAGCCAGTCGGGTACGTGCACGGCACCCGGCGCGACCTGCGCGCGTTCGCGGGGAAACAGCTCGGCGTCCATCTGTCCATCCTGCCGCACCCGGTCTGAGCTGCGGTTCGGCTAGCCTGGCTGACGATGAACGACCGTATGACGACGCCGTGGGGCGAGCTGGAGCTGAGCCGCTTCCCCGAGGACCCGCGCGACCGGCTGCGTGCCTGGGACGCCGCCGACGCGTATCTGCTGACGCATCTGCACGAGCAGGCGGTGCCGCTGACCGGCGCGGTCGTCGTGCTGGGCGACCGCTGGGGCGCGCTGGTCACGGCGCTCGCGCAGTGCGGGCCGACGCAGATCACCGACTCCTGGCTGGGGCAGGAGGCGACGCGGGCGAACCTCGCGCGGGCCGGTGTCGCGACCGGCGCCGTGCGGCTGCTGACCACGCAGGATCCGCCGCCCGCCCGTGTCGACGTGCTGCTGGTGCGGGTGCCGAAGAGCCTGGCGCTCCTGGAGGACCAGTTGCTGCGGCTCGCGCCGGCCGTCCACGCGGGCACGGTCGTCGTCGGCACCGGCATGGTGAAGGAGATCCACACCTCCACGCTCCGCCTGTTCGAGCGGGTCCTCGGCCCGACCCGCACGTCGCTGGCCCGCCAGAAGGCCCGCCTGATCTTCTGCACGCCGGACCCGGCGCTGGAGCGCCCGGCGAACCCGTGGCCGTACGGCTACACGCTGCCGGACGACGTCGGGGTCCTCGCCGGTCATCCGGTCGTCGGCCACGCGGGCGTCTTCTGCGCCGACCGCCTCGACATCGGCACGCGCTTCTTCCTCGCGCATCTGCCCGGTACGCGGGGCGTGCGTCGGGTGGTGGACCTCGGCTGCGGCAACGGCGTCGTCGGGACGGCGGTGGCGCTGGCCAATCCCGAGGCGGAGGTGCTGTTCACCGACGAGTCGTTCCAGGCGGTGGCCTCGGCGGAGGCGACGTACAAGGCCAACGGGGTACCCGGGCATGCCGAGTTCAGGGTCGGGGACGGGCTCGCGGGGGTGCCGGACGCGAGCGTGGACGTCGTTCTGAACAACCCGCCGTTCCACTCCCATCAGGCGACGACCGACTCGACGTCGTGGCGGATGTTCAGCGGGGCGCGGCGGGTGCTGCGGCCGGGCGGCGACCTGTGGGTGGTGGGCAACCGGCACCTCGGGTACCACGTCAAGCTCCGCAAGCTGTTCGGGAACTGCGAACTCGTCGCGGGGAACCCGAAGTTCGTGGTGCTGAGGGCGGTCAAGAAGGACTGATCCCCCGACCCTCGGGCCTCGTCCGCACCTCACCCGCGCACGATCCCCCCGACGATCCGCGCGACCGCCCGCGCCATCGCCTCCCGCCCCGCGCCGAGATACGCACGTGCGTCCACCACGTCCGGATGCTCGTCCAGATGCACGCGCACCGCGTCGGTCAGCGCGATGTTGAGGGCCGTGCCGACGTTGACCTTGGCGATGCCGCCCGCGACGGCGGCGGTGAGTTCGGTGTCGGGGACGCCGGAGGAGCCGTGCAGGACGAGGGGGACGTCGACGGCGAGCGCGAGCCGTTTCAGCAGGGCGTGGTCGAGGACGGCCGTGCGGCTGGTCATGGCGTGCGTGCTGCCGATGGCGACGGCGAGCGCGTCGACCCCGGAGTCCGCGACGAACGTCCGCGCCTCGCCGGGGTCGGTGCGCACCCCGGGCGCGTGTGCGCCCCGCTTCCCGCCGATCTCCCCCAACTCGGCCTCGATCCACAGCCTTTGGCCGTGCGCCCACGCGACGGCGGCCCGGGTCGCGGCCAGGTTCGCGTCGTACGGCAGGTGCGAGGCGTCGTACATCACCGAGCTGAACCCGGCGTCGGCGGCCTGTTTCAGGAGCGCGTCGTCGCGGACGTGGTCGAGGTGCAGCGCGACGGGCACGCGAGCCTGTCCCGCGACGGCGAGCGCGGCACGGGCGAGGGGCAGGACGTGTCCCCGCCTGAACTTGACGGCGTTCTCGCTGACTTGGAGGACGACGGGCGCCCCGGCGGACTCGGCGCCCTCGACGACCGCCTCGATGTGCTCCAGGGTGATGATGTTGAAGGCGGCGACGGCGGAGCGCTCCTGGGCCGCGCGGGTGACGAGGTCGGCCGTCGTGGTGAGGGGCATGGCACAACTCCTCGGGGAGGTACGGCCGTTGCTCAGGGGGTGAGGATCACGGAGCGGGTGAGGTGACGGGGCCGGTCGGGATCGAGCCCCCGGGCGGCCGCGACGGCGAGCGCGAGCCGCTGGGCCCGGACCAGTTCGGCCAGCGGGTCCAGCGCACCGTCCACCCACAACGCGCCTGTGCCGCGCACCTGTTGGGCCAGTCCTTCGGGGGCCTCGCCGAGCATCCAGGTCGCCGTCCCGGCCGTGCTGACGCTGATGGGCCCGTGCCGGTACTCCATCGCCGGGTACGCCTCGGTCCACGACAGGGACGCTTCGCGCATCTTCAGCGCGGCCTCGTGCGCGAGCCCGACGGTCCAGCCGCGCCCGAGGAACGTGAACTGGCCGCAGTCCACGAGCCCTTGGGGCAATGGTTCGGCAAGTGCCGTGCGGGCGTCGGGTATCGCCGTGTCGGGGTGCAGGCCGAGGTGGGCGCGCAGGAGGGTGAGGGCGGTGGTGGCGAACCGGGTCTGGACGACGGAGCGTTCGTCGGCGTAGGCGAGGGTGACGACGGCGTCGGCGGCCGTCGTGACGGGGGCGGCCGGGTCGGCGGTGAGCGCGGTGGTGCGGGCGTGTCCGCGCACCCGGCGCAGCAGGTCGAGGACTTCGGTGGTCGTGCCGGAGCGGGTGAGGGCGACGATGTGGTCGTAGGCGCGGTCGTGGGGGAATTCGGAGGCGGCCCAGGCGTCCGTCTCGCCGCCCCTGAGGGCGGCGGCGGCCTGGGCCATGTAGTACGAGGTGCCGCAGCCGACGATCGCGACCCGTTCGCCCGGGGCGGGTAACTCGGCTGTGTGGTCGGCGGCTTGGGAGACGGCGCGGGTCCAGCACTCGGGCTGGCTGAGCAGTTCGTCCTCGACGTGGGTCATGCCCCGCCCTTCCCCGGCGACGATCGTTCCCGCACGGTACGGCCGCCCGGCTCACGGCTTCAAAAACGCGTCACCTGCCGGCGGACCCCGAAGTGCCCGCGCCCCGGAAGAAGTCGAGCATCAGCCGGTTCACGGCGTCCGGCCGTTCGAGGTAGCCGTAGTGGCCGCAGTCCTTGACCTCGCGGTACACGGCGCCGGGGATCGCGTCGGCGACCTCGCGGCTCAGCCTCGGCGGGAGGACGGCGTCGTCGGCGAAGGCGATCACCAGCGTGGGTGTCCTGATCTGCCGGTAGGCGGTCAACCGGCCGTCGGGCGCGGTGAGTTCGAGCTGGACGCGGCTGCTGGGACCGGTGTCCTCGCCGGCGAACTCGAAGAGGTCGAGCCAGTCCTGGAGGCGCTGTTCGTCGTCGAGGGTGGCCGGGGAGAGGTTGCGCTGGGCGCGGTTCCAGGCCGCGTAGGGGGCGGGGAGTGTCAATCCGGCGGTGTGCAGGGAGAGTTCGGCGTCGATCGCGGCGCGGCGGAAGGCGTCGGTGCGGCCGTGCGTGGCCATCAGGACGCCCTGGCTGACCAACTCCGGCCGGGCGAGCATGAGTTCCTGGACGACGTAGGCGCCCAGGGAGGTGCCGACGACGCGGCACGGGCCGAGGCCGAGCTGTTCGATCAGGCCCGCCGTGTCGGCGACCATGTCGTCGATCGTGAACCCCTGCGGGCAGGGGTCGCTCGGGGGGATGCCCCGGTTGGTGAAGGTGACGACGCGGTGCCCGGCCGCTTTGAGTGCCGGCTCCTGGTGCAGGCGCCAGACGCGCCCCGCGGCGCCGCGCCCCATCACCATGACGACGGGTTCGCCGCTCCCCTCGTCGTCGTAGTGGAGCCGGGTTCCACCGATCCGCAGGTCGGGCATGGTCCTCCTTCACCGTGCACGTGCTGGTGCACAGTCAATCAGCCCGCCCGCGGGAGCCCGGCCGGGACCGCCGTTCGACGGCCGGCCCCCGGCGTGGTCTCACCAGGTGTGCGCGACGTCGATGACGATCTTGTCCGTCAACTGCTGGACCCGGAACGGCAGTCGGGCCCGCACGCCGACCCCCACCAGGGTCTCGCCCTCGAAGCTGCTAGCGTAGCGGGTGTCGCGGAAGGTGGTGTAGCCGCTGACATCGACCCCGGGGAGCGGCTGGCGGGCGCGGCCGGGGTAGGTGGACTGGCCCGTCTCGGGGTCGTAGGACGGCGCCACGAGGCGGATCGAGAGGATCGCGCCGCCGGAGACCGGGACGAGGTCGCCGGAGCCGTCCTGGTACAGGGCGTCGACGTAGCCGACGCGGTAGCCGACGCCGGTGCCGCCGCCCGGTACGTCGAAGACGATGCGGTCGTAGCAGTCGTGCCGGCCGGTCCGGGCGTTCGTCAGCGGTGCGTAGTTCACCGAGGCGGCGTCCTTGTCGAGGCTCCCCCAGCCGGTGGGGCAGGCGGTGACGCTCTGTCCCGTGGCCGCGGTCGCGGTGGTCGCCGCGGTGCCGAGTGCCGTCACGGCGAGGGTGAGTGCCGCAACTGCCGCTGCTGTGCGTCGCATTGATTCCCCCTGTGCGGATGGTGTGACTGTGCTGGGGCTTAAGACGACGCAGCCCGGCGAAAGGTTGCGCTGCGAACAGGGGCCGCGCGCGGGGGACTTCGCGCGCGGCCCCCGTGAACTCCTACTCGGCGTGGGCCAGTTCGATGTCGTGCCCGTCGATGTCCCCGGCCAGGCTCACGCCGGTCGCGCGCGGCGGGTAGCCGGTCGCGATGACGGTGTACTCCCCGCTGTCGAGGTCGGAGAACGCGTACGCGCCGTCGGAGCCGGTCGTGGTCGTGGCGACGACGTTGCCGGCGGCGTCGACGAGCGTCACGCGCGCGTCGCCCAGCGGGAGACCGGCTCCGCGCACGGTCCCCCGCACGTGCGCGCCGGGCCGCAGTTCGACGTCGACGCGGGTGACGCCGTTGCCGGCGATCTCGACGGGGAGCGCGAGGGGCCGGTGCTTGGGCGAGTTGACGGCGACCGTCACCGCGCCCGGCACGAGGTCGGTCAGCGCGAACTCCCCGAGCCCGTCGGTCCGGGTGGTCGCCAGCACGTCACCGCGGACGTCGGTCACGATCACCACCGCGCCCGCGACCGGCGCCCCGCCGTCGGCGGCACGCACGGTCCCGGCCAGCCCGCTGGTCCCGCTCAGGAGCACGTCGTACGCGACCGGGGCCGGCCCCACCACGACGGTCGTCGCCTGCGGCTGGAGTCCGTCGGCGGCGGCGAGCAGGACGTACGTGCCCTCGCCGGGCGCCTGGACGGCATACGCGCCGTCGGCCTCGGCGACCGCGCGGCCCACCTGCCGTCCGTCGAGCGAGATCAGCGTCACCGCGGCGCCCTCGACGGGCACGTTCTCGGCGCCCCGCACGAACCCGCGCACCGGATGCCTCGCGCCGCCGGGGACACCGTCGCCCAAGTTCGGCACGGACGCGACGAGTTCGGCGACGGCGCGGGACAGAGGGACAGCGACGGCGGCACCGACGGCCTGCCGGTCGGCGTCAGCAGCCCGCTGGTCCGCGTCCGCGCCCCGCCGGCCGGCGTCCGCGTGCCGCACCCCGGCCTGCCCGGCGTCTGCGGATGCCGCCGCATCCGCCCCGTCCGATGCCGGTGCGCCCGCACGTGCATCCGCCGTCTCCTTGCGCCGGGGAATGAACGCCGCGACGACGAACGCGAGGACGGCCGCCCCCGACCCCACCGCCATGACCACCTTGAAGCCGTTCTCCGAGGGCAGCGCCACCCCGTGGAACCCGGTCGTCAGCTGCGCGAGGATCACTCCGGCGACGGCGCTGGCGGTCGACGTCCCGATGGACCGCATGAGGGTGTTGAGGCTGTTCGCGGCGGCGGTCTCGGACGGGTCGACCGCGCCCATGATCAGCGCGGGCATCGCCCCGTAGGCGAACCCGATACCGGCGCCGACGACGCAGGACACCAGGACGAGCTGCCAGACCTCGGACATGAGCACAACGCCGAGCCCGTACCCGGCGGCGACGATCACCGCGCCGGCCATCAGCGTGACCTTGGCGCCCCACTTCCTGGATATCAGCGCGGACAGCGGGGCGACGGCCATCATCACGAGCCCGGTCGGCGCCATGACGAGGCCCGCGTCGAGCAGCGACCTGCCGAGCCCGTAGCCGGTGGCCTCGGGCAGCTGGAGCAGCTGCGGGAAGACCAGGGACATGGCGAACATGGAGAACCCGAAGGCCATGGACGCGAGGTTGGTCACGAGCACCTGGCGGCGGGCGGTGGTGCGCAGGTCGACCAGCGGCTCGGCGACCCGCAGTTCGAACAGGCCCCACCCGAGCAGGATCACGACGGCGGCGGCGAACAGGCCGAGCGTCGTCCCGCTGGTCCAGCCCCAGTCGGCGCCCTTGGAGATGCCGAGCAGCAGGCAGATCAGGCCGGCCGCCATCCCGGCGGCGCCGGCCAGGTCGAACCGTCCGCCCGTGCGCACCCGCGACTCGGGCACGCACAGCGGCACCAGGAGCAGCGCGACGGCGCCGAGCGCGGCGGACGTCCAGAACAGCGTGTGCCAGTCGAAGTGGTCGGCGATGAGGGCTGCGGCGGGCAGGCCGAGCGCGCCGCCGATGCCGAGGGACGCGCTCATCAGGGCCGTCGCGGAGCCGAGCCGTTCGGCGGGGAGTTCGTCGCGCATGATGCTGATGCCGAGCGGGATCACGCCGGAGGCGAGGCCCTGGAGGGCGCGGCCGACGATCATCGGGGCGAGCGTGTCGCTGAGCGCGGCGACGACCGAGCCGGTGACCAGCATGAGCAGGCTGACCAGCAGCATGCGCCGCTTGCCGTACATGTCGCCGAGGCGGCCCATCACGGGGGTGGCGACGGCGGCGGCGAGGAGGGTCGCGGTGACGGCCCAGGTCGCGTCCGAGGCCGAGGCGTCCAGGAGTTTCGGCAGCTCGGGAACGATCGGGATGACCAGGGTCTGCATGAGCGAGACGACGATCCCGCCGAAGGCGAGCACCGCGACGACGAGGTTCGCCCGGGGTGCGGACTCCACCCCCGTCGCCACGGACCGGGGTTGGGCGTGGGACATGGTCGGGCCTCCGTGGGGGGATGTCGGGCCGGTACGCCGTCGACGAATGTACGCCCGCTTGATTGACTTAAGCAACCAGAGGATGGGGGGATTATGTGGGGAAATGCGCAGGGCGCGCACTCCTCGTACGGAGTGCGCGCCCGGTCGGGTGGGTCAGCGGGTCGGGGTGGGCCGACGGGTCAGAGCGACTTCTCCAGCCGCTCCGCCACCACCCGCACGAACTTGCCGGGCTCCTTGGGCCGTCCGCCCTCCGCGAGCACGGCGAGGCCGTACAGCAACTCGGCCGTCTCGACGAGCCCTTCGCGCCGTTCCTCCTCCTGGTACGCCTTGTTCAGGCCCCGCACCAGCGCGTGCCCGGCGTTGAGTTCGAGGATGCGCTTGGCGTCGGGGACCTCCTGCCCCATGGCCCGGTACATGTTCTGCAGCGCCGGGGTGATGTCGCCGGTGTCGGAGACGACGCAGGCCGGGGAGACGGTCAGCCGCGCGGAGAGCCGGACGTCCTTGACCTCGTCGGCCAGCCGCTCCTTCATCCAGTCGAGCAGCCCGGCGTACTCCTCGGCCTGCTTCTCCCGTTCCTCGCCCGCCTGTTCGCCGTCCTGCGCGTCGAGGTCGATCTCGCCCTTGGCGACGGACCGCAGCCGCTTGCCCTCGAACTCGGGGACGGCGTCGACCCACACCTCGTCGACGGGGTCGGTGAGCAGCAGGACTTCGATGCCGCGGGCCGAGAACGCCTCCATCTGCGGGGAGTTCTCAATGCTCTCGCGGGACTCGCCGGTCAGGTAGTAGATGTCCTCCTGACCGTCCTTCATCCGCTCCACGTACTCCTGAAGCGTCGTCAGCTCCCCTGTCCCGGCAGCCGAGTCGGTGCTCTCGAAGGAGCAAACCGCCAGCAGCGCGTCCTTGTTGTCGACGTCGCTCAGCAGACCTTCCTTGAGGACGGCGCCGAACTCCCGCCAGAACGTGGCGTACTTGTCGGCCGCGTTCGTGCGCATCTCCTTGACGGAGGAGAGGATCTTCTTCGCGAGGCGGCGCTGGATCATCAGGATGTGGCGGTCCTGCTGAAGGATCTCGCGGGAGACGTTGAGCGAGAGGTCGGCCGCGTCGACGACGCCCTTGACGAACCGCAGGTAGGGCGGGAGCAGCGCCTCGCAGTCGTCCATGATCAGCACGCGCTTGACGTAGAGCTGCAGGCCGCGCCGGTAGTCGCGGGTGAACAGGTCGTGCGGGGCGTGCTCGGGCAGGAAGAGCAGGGCCTGGTACTCGAAGGTGCCCTCGGCCTGGAGGCGGATGGTCTCCAGGGGGTCGCGCCAGTCGTGGCTGACGTGCTTGTAGAGCTCGTGGTACTCGTCGTCGGTGACCTCGTCGCGCGAGCGCGCCCACAGGGCCTTCATCGAGTTCAGCGGCTCGTCCTCGGCGCCCAGGCGGATCGGCCAGGTGATGAAGTCCGAGTACTTCTTGACGATCTGACGGACCGTCCAGTCGGCCGTGTAGTCGTGGAGTTGGTTCTCGGGGTCGGCCTCCTTGAGGTGGAGCGTGACGGCCGTGCCCTGCGGCGCGTCGTCCACGCGCTCCAGGGTGTACGTCCCCTCGCCGCGCGAGGACCAGCGGGTCCCGGCGCTCTCGCCGGCCCGCCGGGTCAGCAGCGTCATCTCGTCGGCGACCATGAACCCGGAGTAGAAGCCGATGCCGAACTGCCCGATCAGGCCCTCGACTTGGTCCTCCTCGCCGTCCGACTCCTTCAACTCCTCGATGAACGCGGCGGTTCCGGAGTTCGCGATGGTGCCGATCAGCCTGCCGACCTCGTCGTACGACATGCCGATGCCGTTGTCGCGGACGGTGAGCGTGCGGGCGTCCTTGTCCACCTCGATGCGGATGTGCAGGTCGGAGGTGTCCGCGTCGAGGCTGTCGTCGCGGAGCTTGTCGAGGCGCAGCTTGTCGAGCGCGTCGGAGGCGTTGGAGACGAGTTCCCGCAGGAACACGTCCTTGTTCGAGTAGACCGAGTGGATCATCAACTGGAGAAGCTGACGGGCCTCTACCTGGAACTCAAACGTTTCGGTCGCCATGACGCGTGTGTCCTCCCGTATGCCGATTCCGCCGGATCACAAAAAGCGAGAGCAACTTTAAAACACCAAGTGGGGGCGGCAGCACAGTCTTCCGGCCGACCTGGACGCTTCCGGCCGACCCGGGCGGGCCACCGTCCCCGAGTGACCGGCAACTCCCTTGCCCCCGGCGGCCCGCTCTCCCTAGCCTGGTTTTGTGCCGCTGATAAACAAACTCCGCTCGCGCAACGACGCGCGACGCGACGGCCTCACCCTCCTGCGGGCCGTACTGACCGCGTTCTTCGCCGTGGACGGCTTCATGTTCGCCGGCTGGGTCGTCCGCATCCCCGACATCAAGCAGCAGACCGGCGCCTCGGCGTCCTCCCTGGGCCTCGCGCTGCTGTGCGTCTCCGCCGGGGCGGTCGTGACCATGCTGTTCACCGGCCGGCTCTGCCAGCGCTACGGCAGCCATCCGGTCACCGTCGTCTGCGCGGTCCTCCTCTCCCTGTCGATCACCCTCCCTCCGCACGCCCACTCCGTCCCGGCGCTCGGCGCCGTCCTGCTGCTGTTCGGGGCGGCGTACGGGGGCATCAACGTCGCCTTCAACAGCGCCGCCGTGGACCTCGTGACCGTGCTGCGCCGGCCGATCATGCCCAGCTTCCACGCCGCCTTCAGCCTCGGCGGCATGCTCGGCGCGGGCCTCGGCGCCCTCGTCGCCGGCCATCTCTCCCCCACCTGGCACCTGCTCCTCCTGGGCGCCGTCGGCCTCCTGGTGACGGCCGTGGCGGGCCGCACGCTGCTGCGGCTGCCACCGGCGCGTGCGCAGGCGGGCGAGGCGAGCCCGGAGCCGGTACGCGCACACGCGCGCGGGGACGACGGGGTCGCGGGGCCGGCGCCCGCGCGCGAGGGAGACACGGTCGCGGCTCCGGCCCGGCCCCGCGCATCGGCCCGCGCGCACGCGTACGACGCGAAACCGGCCGCGCCCGGGCGGCGCACCCCGCACGCCCGGCGCCTCGTGCTCGTCTTCGGTCTGATCGCCTGCTGCACGGCCTACGGCGAGGGCGCCCTCGCCGACTGGGGCGCGCTGCACCTGCGCGACGACCTGGACGCGTCCGCCGGGGCCGCCGCCGTCGGGTACTCGTGTTTCGCGCTGGCCATGACGGTCGGCCGGCTCTCCGGGACGACGCTGCTGGAGAGGCTGGGACGCACCCGTACCGTCGTCACGGGCGGGGCTCTCGCGGCGGCCGGGATGCTGCTGGGCGCGCTGGCCCCCGCGTACTGGGCGGCGCTGATCGGCTTCGCCGTGGCGGGCCTGGGGCTCGCGAACCTCTTCCCGGTCGCCGTGGAACGCGCGGGCGCGCTGGCCGGTCCCCACGGCGTCGCCGTCGCCTCCACCCTCGGCTACGGCGGCATGCTCCTGGGTCCCCCCGCGATCGGCTTCATGGCCGACTGGTTCTCCCTCCCGACGGCCCTCACGAGCGTCGCCGTCCTCGCGGGCCTCGCGGCGCTGATCGGGACGGTCACCGGGCGGGCTGAGCGGGGGGCGGCGGGCTGAGGCGGGTGTGGGGTGCCTCAGCGCGGGGCGTCTCAGGCGGGCTGAGGCGCGGGCGGGGGTGTCTGGGGCGGGCTGAGCGGGCGCGAAGCGCCTCAGGCAGGCTGACGTGCGGGCGGGGACGTCTGAGGCGGGCTAATGCCGGCGGGAGACGTGCCTTGGAGCAGGCTGGCGCGGCGGGGGACGCCTCGGGACAGGTCGAAAGCAGGCGGGAAACGCCTTGGGGCAGGCCAGAAGCGGGCGAAAGGCCACCGGGCGGAGCCAGGCGCGGGGGCCCCGCAGAACGGGCTGAGCGGGGCGCGAGGCGCCTCAGGGCAGGCCGAAGCGGGCGCGCGGCACGTGCGTCGAGCTGAACCGGACCCGGAGCGCCGTGCGCCGGGCTGAAGCGGGCGCGGGGCGCCGTGCGGCCGGCCGAACCGTCACACTCGTCCCCATGGAAACAAGTGAGTTCATCCGCGTCCTGGACCGCGAGGGGCGCACCCTGGCCGACGCCGCCGAGGCGGCCGGCGTCGACAGTGCCGTCCCGACGTGCCCCGGCTGGCGCGTGAGGGATCTGCTGGAGCACACGGGGTCCGTGCACCGCTGGGCGCGCGCGTATGTCGCCGAGGGCATCCCCGAGCGACGCCCGCGCGAGGCGGCACCGGAGCTCGACGGGCCGAAGCTGGTGGAGTGGTTCCGCGAGGGGCACCGCCTGCTCGTGGACACCCTCGCCGCCGCCCCGGCCGGCATCGAGTGCTTCACCTTCCTGCCCGCCGCGCCCGCGCCGCTCGCCTTCTGGGCTCGCCGCCAGGCCCACGAGACGTCCGTGCACCGCTACGACGCCGAGTCGGCGACCGGCGCCGAACCCGCCCCGGTCGACGCCGGTTTCGCGGCGGACGGCATCGACGAGATCCTGCGCGGCTTCCACGCGCGCGCGAAGAGCCGCGTCCGCACCGAACGGCCCCGCGTCCTGCGCGTGCGCGCGACGGACGTGGACGACGCGGTGTGGACCGTACGGCTGTCCGCCGAGCCAGCGGTGACGGAGCGCGCGGACACCGGCGACGCGGACTGCGAACTCACCGGCCCCGCGCGCGTGTTGTACCTGGCGCTGTGGAACCGGGTGCCGTTCCCCGAGGTGCGCGGGGACGGGTCGCTGGCGGCCCTGTGGACGGAGCGCTCGGGCATCTGACCGTGTGCGAGACTCAGGGGATGACGGGGCACGGGGGACGCCGTACGCAGGCGGACAAAGACGCGATCACAGTGGAGATCGGGTACGCGCTGTTCAGCGCGGCGTTCGCGGCGGCGGTGGTGTTCGGGGCGGTGGCCGGTCCGGCGCTGCTCTTCGAGCCGCCGGAACCGGCGGAGAGCCTGCTGTTCAAGGCGGGCGTGGGGCTCGTGCCGGTCGTGTTCCTCGCGCGCGTGGTGAGCGTCCTGCTCGCGTTCCGCCGGGATCAGCCGAGCCACCCCGGCCGCACGAGCCCGGACTCGTAGGCCAGGACGACGAGTTGGGCGCGGTCGCGCGCGCCCAGGAGCCGAGCAGGACGAACGCGGTGATCACCGCTGTCGACCGCCAGGGCCACCGACCGTCGTCCGCCCAGGCCCGCGCCCACAGCGCCCCCTCCGGCCACCGCCCGTCTGTCCTCCGCTCCGCCATGCGGTCACGCTAGACGGGCGGGCGGCTGCCGCGCGTCCGCCGGGCGGAGCGGGCGGCCGTACTTCCCGGGGAGTACGGGGTGATGCCGCCGTCCTGCCCGGCCTCGCTCCGTGCGGGCGCGCGCCTAGGCCGCCCCCGGCTCCAGGAACCCCACCCCGCGCGCGAGGCGTGTCGCGGCCTCGCGGAAGAAGGGTTCGCGGTCCTCGACGACGCGGTGGAACTGGCCGAAGAGTTCGAAGCCGACGAGGCCGTAGAGCTGGGCCCAGGCCGCGATGAGGGCGGCGGCGGCGCCCGGGGGGAGGTCGGGGGCGAGGTCGGCGGCGATGCGTTCGGCCTCGGGGCGCAGGGCGGGCGGCAGGGGCGGTTCGGCGAGGGCGCGCGCGTGGTGGGCGTCTCGGGCGATGGCGATGAGGAGGAGGCCGACGCGGGCGGCGGCGGGGACGGTGGAGTCGGGGGCGTGGTAGCCGGGGACCGGT